>NZ_JARXWF010000009.1 GCF_029892605.1 Parabacteroides sp. PM6-13 | reverse complement strand
ACGGGTGGTCCCGCCCCTTGCCGCTAGGGCGCTCCCCGACCGATGAGTATTGATTTATTAAAAAAAGATGCTGACACAGTTTCTCGGACACGCCCAAAAAACAATTTAAAAAAGAGGATATGAACCCTTGTCATACCCTCTTTAGATACTCTACCCACAAAACGATTATCCTTTTTCCATATTCCGTTCGTGGCGGAACTCTTTTCGGTGAGGAGGCCGTTCTCCCCGGGGCGCTCTGCGCATTTTTCCTTCATGGGGCGGGCGTTGTTTCTCAAACCTTGGCCTTTGCATCTCCTGATACTGTTTGAATTGTTCCTCCGTCAGTATCTTTTTCATCTCTTCGTCGCGTTCACTTCGCATAGCCAACATCCGGCTGTGTTGTTTGTCGCGCAAGGCCCTCATCTGTTCGCGTTCCGCCTTTCGGTTCTCCTGATCCGCCAATCTCTTCGTTTTCATCGACTCCTGGAGCTTCTGATAGGCTGCGATCTGCTGCTCATCGAGTTTCAACCTCTCCTCCATACGTTCCATACGCTTGTTTCCATCTCTTCTCTGCTCCGGTCCTCTCCGCTGCTGTTTCTCCTGTGCAAAAACCGACACAGCACTCAACAAGATAACCATACTCAATCCTATTACCTTTTTCATAAAACTAATATCTATTAAAAATATTCAACATTCTTTTTACCTTACCAAAGCGCTTTGTGTATTCATTGACAGGAAAGAATGCCAAAGGTTTAATGAGAAGATCATTTTAAAGGAACAAATGAACTGTTAATATGAGTTAATTCGTTAGATTTTTCGAAAACCCTCAACTTACGATTTAAAACTTTCGCCCGACTTTTTGTGCAAAAAGGCAGGGGTATTTTAAATTAGTCAGGCGAGTAACACTTTTTAACGTATGAGATTGTTACAAAAAAGGCCTTTTTGCTTAAAAATTAGTTTTTAACATTTGCCCAAATCGCTATCGATGGAGGAGGGGGTATAGTGATTGGTGATTAATAGTTTGACATAGGGAACAGGTATTTTTCTTCAGGTAGGAGGAGATGGGAAGGAGAAGGGAGAAAGGAGAAAGGGAGAAGATGGGAAGGTTTGTGGGAAAGCACGCCGCAGGCGTGAGATTATGCATAACCGTATGCAAGCGTAGCGCAGCTTACGGTAGAGAATCATCTATATAAAAAGCCCCGCATGGGGCGGGATTATGGCAGATCTCGCACCTGCGGCGCTTGATTGACAGGTAGTCGCTATACCGTAAGCTGCGCTACGCTTGCATACGGTTATGCATAATCTCACGCTTGCAGCGCTCCTTGGGAATCAAATCGGAGGAGAGGGGGAAGGTTTTACAATCATAAAGAGTATAAAAGTAGTGACAAAATTTCTCCTCCTTAGCAAAGGAGGAGAAATTTTGATACTACTTTATCACTAAGAAATCTTCATTTTTTACTAAATCTGAAGACGCCCTTTCTCCTTTCTCCCTTCTCCTTTCTCCTTCAAATCTTCCAAAATCTGAAGATTTCCTACCTCCCTTCTCCTACCGATAGCTTTCGGCAAATTCTTGGGAGATGTAGTTGTCGTAGCTTTTGCAGGCTTCGGCGGCGAAGTCGATGGCGCAGCGCATGACATTGGCCTCTGTCGTTTTGTCGAGGGTGTTGAGGTTGTCGTGCGTGACATGGTATTTCAATAAGCCGTAGATAAAGCCGGCGTTGAAGTTGTCGCCTGCTCCTACCGTGCTCACCGGCGTGATGCAGGGTGTCGGGAAATGCTCCCGATTGTTTTTAGAAAAGATCGTCACGCCTTTGGAGCCGTGGGTGCAAATCAACCGCTCGCAATAGAAGCGGATATGTTGTTCGTAGATCTTCTCCATATCTTTTTCACCGTAGAGCCAGAAGAAGTCTTCGTCGGATCCGCGTACAATATCGGCATACTCCAGGTTCTCGATCAGCGCCGGGCGCAACCGGAGCGCTTCGTGGGCATGGGGCTTGCGGAAGTTGGGATCGTAATAGATAATGGCTTTCCTGTCGCGGGCATATTGCAGAAACTCCGCTACCCTTTCGCGGACAGCCGGGTTGAGGGCGTAATAGGAACCGACGATAAAGATATCGTTCTCCTGGATCGTCGGGAAACCAACATCCAGCCGCTGTGCCGGATAGTCTTTGTAGACCATGTAGGAGGCGTTTTGCTCTTCGTCTAAGAAGGCCAGTGCCAGGGGGCTTTTCCCGTCCGGATAGGCATCAATATAGTCGGTGGAAAGGCCGTTTTCCTGCATGAAACGGCGGATGATATCGCCGATCGGATCGTTGCCCAGTTCGCTGATAAAACAGAGGGGCACCCCCATACGGGCGAGAGAAACAAATCCATTGAATACTGTCCCGCCCGGAATGGCTCGATGGGGCTGATCGTCTTTAAAAATGATATCGAGGATGGTCTCGCCAATCCCAATGACTTTGCGCATAGAAAATAGGGTAAACGACGGAGTTATTCTTTTTCGCTTTGCTCGCGGCTCTTCGAGCCCAGGTAGCCACCATGATGGCGTTTGGCGTAGTCGCGGTTAGAGAAACCAATGCGGCGCATGGTGCCGACCACCAAAATATCGCCGATCACCGTCATCGCCGTGGTCGATGTGGTAGGTGCTAAGCCGAGAATACATACCTCTGCAGGGTTACCGGTAGGCAGACAAACCGTTGCTTCCCCGGCCAACGGGCTATCGGGGTTCGCGGTGATCACAATAAACTTAATGCCCGGGGCTATGCCGCGTGCCAACGTGACCAGCTCCAACAATTCGCGTGTCTTTCCCGAATTGGAGATCAATAACATCAGGTCGTTGGGGCGTACGATACCCAAGTCGCCATGTTGTGCTTCACTGGGATGCAGGAAGTAGGAGGGGGTACCCGTGGAGCTGAACGTCGTAGCGATATTCATCGCTATTTGCCCAGCTTTGCCCATACCACTGGTGATCAGCGTACCGCCTTTTTCATGGACATGCTCCAAAATAAGAGCTACCGCTTCACCATAGCCTTCGACTACCGGTATGTTACGCACAGCCGTGGCTTCCTGATCCAGGATATTCGAGATTTCTTCTTTCGTCATAGCATTTTACTTTTTGCCACAAAAGTAGGGAATTCTCTTAGGATAACAGCCACCGACCGACTTTTTTCTTTTGTCTGACTAATTATCGTATCTTTACGCGCTCAATAAAAAAGCGACAAATGCACTATCACATACATCAACTGCCGAACGGTCTCAGGGTGGTTCATCTGCCGATGGAATCGCCGGTTTTCTATTGCGGATTTGCCATCAACGCCGGGACACGCGACGAACGTCCGGGCGAATTCGGGCTGGCTCATTTCGTGGAGCATATGCTGTTTAAAGGAACCGAGAAACGCCGTTCCTGGCATATCCTCAATCGCATGGAACATGTCGGAGGGGAGTTGAATGCCTATACCACCAAGGAGGAGACATTTATCTATTCCGCTTTTATGGAAGAGCATTTCAGTCGTGCCTTTGAACTATTGTCCGACCTGGTGTTTCATTCCCAGTTCCCGGCGCAGGAGATCGAAAAAGAGGTGGATGTGATCCTGGACGAGATCAACTCGTATGAAGACAGTCCGTCGGAATTGATCTATGATGAGTTCGAGAACCAGCTCTTCAATGGCCATGCCCTGGGGCATCATATCCTGGGCGATGAGGCCTCATTGCTCTCTTTCCGCCCGGAGACAGGACGTTCGTTCCTGTCGCGCTATTATGTGCCATCCAATATGGTCTTCTTTTCGATGGGACGACGTCCGTTTGCGAAGATACTGAAGGAGGTAGAAAAGGCCTTGTCGGACATCAACCTGCCGGGGGAAATACTCAATCGGGAGGCGCCGCCCTATATCGCTCCCTATCATAAAAAGGTGACGAAAGATACCCATCAGGCGCATGCCTTGATAGGTAGTCGCGCTTTCAATATGTTTGAAGAGAAAAGGCTTTCCCTCTTTCTATTAAATAATATATTAGGAGGGCCGGGCATGAACAGTCGCCTGAATGTCTCTCTGCGCGAGAAGAACGGCCTGGCTTATAATGTGGAATCGAGCATTATCTCCTATACCGACACCGGACTGGCGAATATCTATTTCGGCACCGATCCCAAGAACCTGGAGAAATCGCTACGGTTGGTACATAAAGAGTTGGAGAAGATCTGCCGGGAGAAACTCACCGGCTCGCAGCTTGCTGCCGCTAAAAAGCAGGTGATCGGGCAAATGGGTGTGTCGAGCGACCACCGGGAGGGGGTATTCCTCGGTTTTGGAAAGAGCTTTCTGCATTATAACCGCTACGATACACTGCAAGAGGTGTTTGCCAAGATCGAAAAGATCACCGCCGAAGATATCCTGGAGGTAGCCAATGAGGTATTTGCCAAAGAGAAACTCTTTAGTTTGATTTATCAGTAGTTGTCAAAGAAGTTAAAGAAGTTATCAGTCGCTTCGCTCCTTTGAAGTCAAAGAA
The DNA here is from genome assembly GCF_029892605.1 of Parabacteroides sp. PM6-13. Taxonomy (GTDB): domain Bacteria; phylum Bacteroidota; class Bacteroidia; order Bacteroidales; family Tannerellaceae; genus QVMG01. Next base: position 189,031 of record NZ_JARXWF010000009.1, on the reverse strand, counting down.
GTTAATTTCGACTTGATAATTTATCCTACTTGACTTCTTTAACTTCTCTGACTTCTTAACTTCTAAGAAGTCGCAAAGCGGCTGGCAAACTCCTGCAACTCTGTAAAGAAAGGGCGAAACACATTCCATAGCTCCGTTTCGTGTTCCTGAAGGTAATCGATCGCTTCCGAAGGGGAAATGGTGATGCGGTGTACGCTGACCATGATCTCTAAGGCCTCTTTGATGCCCTCCCGGCTGGCGTATTTATATAGGCGGTTGGTTAGGATAAAGTGCCACATAAAACGCTTAAAGCGATCCGGAAGATACCTTCGGTAGCGGATCTGCGTAAAATAAAAGCCTCTGGCATATCGTTTCAGGGGAATATCCGAGAAGAGATCGAACCGGGAAGCCAATAGGTAGTCGAAATAGATATCGAGTAATACGGCTGAATAACGTCCGAAATAAGGGCGCATCTGCTGAATCGTTGCTTTGACAGCCGGGTGGTTATCGGTGAAATCGTCGATAGCCCGATGCAGAAGGATACCGTCCCGTATAGCCGGCGGATAGTTTTTATAGGAGCTGCCTTTCACCGCATCGGCAAAAAAGTTCCCAAGCTGCTTTTTCTTGTCAGCACCGGAAAGGAATATATGAGCCAGGTAATTCATGTATGTATAACAAATCAGAGTCTATTCGGTTACCAGGCATCCAATTTATCTTTCAGATCGGGAAAGGACTCTTTTCGGAAGACAGGGTTTTTCACTCCTTTACGTTTCTGTGTCAGATAGTCGTCCAACAGGCGGAAGGCCTGCTTGCCCAACAGGAGAATAGCCACCAGGTTGCAGGCGGCCATCAGTGCCATCGTTACATCAGCCAGGCTCCATGCCAATTCTAAGCTCGACAAGGCGCCAAAAAGCACCATCGCGCCCACCAAGATCCGGTAAACATACAAGACGGAACGCCGGGAGGTAAAAAAGCGTATGTTCGCCTCTCCATAATAATAGTTGCCGATAATACTACTGAAGGCAAACAAAAGGATCGCCACGGCAACAAAAATGCTTCCGCTACTGCCTATTTCGCTGGTCAATGCTGTCTGTGTCAATGCGATGCCGTTCAGCGAACCATCCAATGGCACCCGGCTAAAGAGAATGATGAAAGCCGTACAGGTGCAGATCACTAAGGTATCGGTGAAAACGCCCAAGGCCTGGATCAGTCCTTGCTTGACAGGATGGGAGACGTCGGCTGTAGCAGCCACATTGGGTGCCGAACCCATGCCTGCCTCGTTGCTGAAGAGTCCCCTTTTTATGCCTTGCATCAAGGCGGCGCCTATTCCGCCCCCGGCCAGCTGTTCCCAGCCAAAGGCGCTATCAATGATCAATCTGATGACTGCGGGAAGCTCCGTGATATGCAAAAGAACAACACCCAAGGCAAGGATAATATAGCCTACGGCCATCACGGGCACCAGAATACTGCTCACCTTGGCTATCCGCTGGATACCTCCAAAGATGATAAATAGCGTAGCTACTGTCAGTACAATCCCCATCGTGGTCGGATCGGCTCCAAAGGCATTCGCCCAGGCGGCACAGATCGTATTACTCTGTACCGAATTGAAGGCAAAGCCAAAAGTGACACAGATCAACAGAGAAAAGAGAACGCCCATCCAATGCTTGCCTAATCCGCGCTGCATGTAATAGGCCGGGCCACCGACAAAGGAATCCTTGCCTCGTACCTTGTAGAGCTGCGCCAGCGTCGATTCAATAAAGGCACTGGAAGCTCCAAACAGGGCGATCACCCACATCCAGAATACCGCTCCGGGGCCACCCACGGCAATCGCCGTGGCTACTCCCGCCAGGTTACCGGTGCCGACACGGCTGGCCAGCGACACGGCGAAGGCTTGAAAAGAAGTGATCTGCTTCTCGCCCTTTTTTTTGCTTCCCGAGTCGGCCAAGAGGCGTACCATCTCGCCCAGCATGCGAAACTGCACAAACCGTGTACGTAGTGTAAACCAAAGCGCACAACCCAAAAGAAGCCCAATCAGGAGATAGGTCCAGAGAAAGTCGTTGATTCCGTTAATCCAACTACCAAGATGTTCCATAAATAGTATTTTCGGTTTAAAGCCTTACAAAGATATTATCTTCCGGCAGATCACAAAAAAAGCCGCCCCGAAAAGGGACGGCTTTTCTATGATATTGGAATAATCCGCTTATTTGATCAAACCGGAGAAGGCTGCATCAGCAGCATACTTAGCAAATTCCAGGTCAAGAGCTGCTTCTTTCTTCAAAGAAGGATCTTTCGCGATAGCGGCTTTCAGGCTACTAACCACACCTGCAGAGTTGTTTGTGCGTGAAGCAACAACAGCTTTCAGGTAATCGGTAACAGCATCAGCGTTGGCTACGGCGTTCAGCGTTTGTTGTGCTTTGCTATAGTCTTTTACCATGATCTGAGCCAAAGCAGCATTGTTGCTCTTGATTGAACCGAAAGAGTTCACAGCTTTCGCATATTCGCCTTGTTCCAGATACAGAACACCCAGTGCTTCGCTCAGTTCAGCAACGCCTGAAGCGCTACCCAGTAACTGTTGTGCTTTTGTTTTGTCGCCTTTTGTCAATGCGATCAAACCTAAGTTCATGTTAGCTTCCGGATTGCTCTTTACAGAGTTAGCTTTGTTGAACATCTGTTCTGCCTGCGCCAGGTCACCAGCTGCAAAACGCATCATACCGATGTTGTTCCATGTGCGGTAGTCGCTCGGATACAATTCGCTTGCTTTCTTATAGATAGCTTCTTTTTCAGTTGCGTTGTTGGTCAGAGTAGCTGCATACAGAATTTCTTCTACTGTCAGTTCTTTCGGGCTGCTCTTAGCCAAAGCGCTGATTTCGTCGTCAGATTTACCGATGATTTCGATATTAGCTGTCAAACGAGAACGACGCAGTTGCGGCAGGATTTCGTCAGCCAATACGCTGAATACAGAAGAGATATTCTTGATTTCTTGTTCACGACGTTCTGCGTCTGTGTACATAGACAATACACGCAATACGAGGTCTTTGTCCTGGATGTTTGATTTAGAAACCAATTGTTGGAATCCGTCCCAGTCCTGAGCGGTGTAACGAGCGTCAACAGGCACGTCTACTTTCGCTTTCTTCAATTCTCTGTTCAGGTATTTAGAAGTGTTTGCTTCACGTCTTTCTGCCAGACCTGTGTTCAGTTTCACACCACCATCAGGAGATGCGTAAGCCGAAATTTCGATAGCTACATTCTGGTTAGGTGCTTCGTCAGCATTTTTCACCAGGTTTTTCCAGTCAGCGATTTCACCTTTGTTCAATTCTTTTGAACGCAGTTCAGCCTGTTGGATAAGGAACATGATGTTAGCATCGTGTGCTTCCTTGATGATACGTTGGAACTTGTCAGCACCAATTGCTGCAGAAGCCGTACCGGCATCCGCCAAAGCAGAAGTAGCCAATACACCTTCACCGATCTTCAGATCCGGCAATTGGATTGTTTTGTTCTTGATCTTAGCATCGAAGGTCAGGAAAAGTTCAGATTTCTTCATTTCCGGTTTGTAAGCAAACTGGGTACGCATCGTTACGTTACCACCTGCTTTCTGCGGAATCACCTGATGGTTACCGCTTACTTTTTCGCCCTGATAGGTAAAGGCGTCGCCCCAAGCTTCGCCACCAGCATAACGCAATACCGGCGTTACTGTAACCGTTGCATTTTTGTTAAACCATTTAGCAGGGAAAGTGGCATTGATAGTTACCGGCACTTGTCCGCCAATAGCTTCCAGCGGTTGCGGTTCCGCTTTGATGTAGTCACTAGCTAACGGTTTCAACTTGCCTGAGCAGGAAGAAAGAGTCAGAATGGCTGCCAATGTAAATAATGGCAATAAGATTTTTTTGTTCATAATTCGATGTAAGTTTAAATGTTACTTTATATTAAATATTTATGTGCTTAGTGTGTTTCTCATATCTGTGTTTAGCCCTTTACTGCACAATAACAGCAATATGCAAAACTAAACCTTTTTTTCGTTATGGATAGCAAATAAGGTATAAAATCTTTCTATTTTGATTAAAATAACACCTTCTTTACCACCTGATTGTTATTGAATGTTATTTTCAGCAGATGAACGCCCGGAGAATACGAAATGAGGGGGATCGTTTCCTGCTGATTGCGCAGCGAAGAGGTCTGCAAAACGCGCCCTTGTATATCCATAACAGCAAGCTCACCCTGGTTGATTCCGTCCGGTAAAAGCAGGTATAATTGAGAGCGATCGGCACTCAACGACACCAATACCTGGTCGTCTCGATCCATGCCCGTGTTGCCGCTTTTATCTTCTCGTTGAACCACCGGATCGACAAACAAAGAGGTTGCCATCGCCCGCTTGGGATGCGCCGATGCCTCTATCCACTTCTTGTCATAAAAGAGCCAGGTAGTGTTCTCCGCCCCCTCTCTCTCCGGCAGGTTGAAGGCTGCGAAGTAGCACTTTTCCGGAGCCGACAAAATACGGTATCCGATATAAAACCGATCTTTTACCTCGACCGGTTTCGAGAAGCGTACGAAGTTCTCCTGCGTTCGTCTCAGGCTCTTCTCTCGCTCCGTGAAAGAGCCGCTTTCCCTGTCCCAATCGGTATAGGTAGGCAGGAAAGGCTCCGCGTGCAGGAGTTCACCCGGCGTTTCCCCGCCGCCATACAGATGTATTTCCACCTCCAAGCCCTCATAAGAGTTGCCTACGGAAGGTGTTACCAGATAGACCCCATAGACCAACGCATTACCCGCGACATCATAGCCCTCTACATAGGTCGTGGCGTCATACGGATTGTTCCCGAAAAGTGGGATCGTCTCATGGCTATCGGGGATGGTGGTCATTGTTATTTCTTCCTGAATACCACTTTGTTTGACATGGCTCAACCGCTCACAGGTCTCCGATTCGGTATAAGGATTCAATCCGCCCCATTTCGTCACCGCCTTACCCGACGGGTTAAGCCAGTGTTTCAACTGCAGGCTCTTCTCCTCATCAGGCTGCCAACAGGGATGAAACGCGTAGAAATAATCGCTTTCAGGTCTCGCGCAGGAAGAAGATCCGCCAGTCAGCAGTCCGATAATACTTCCTTCGTTATCGAACAGCGGAGAGCCCGAAGAGCCTCCTGCCGTACTGCCTTGTGTCCATCGATTTACATACCAATGGGCATCGGTGGTGAAGCCCATCGTTTTATAGGTAGTCAAAGAGATTCCGTCGTCCAGCCAGTTATAGCGTTTCAACGACGCCTGTGGGTGGTGAATGTTAAAATAAGGTGCTTCCGGCTCTTCGGCAAGGGTCCACCCCGCGTAATAGGGCTGGTAATAGGCTGGCGGAGTCTCCAACAGCTCCAAGAGAGCCATATCATGCGCCTCATTCATCGCTACCAGTTTCGCGGAGGCCATTGTCAACTCTTCGGTAGCTCGAACAATTGTTTCGCAAAGAGGGCTGTTGTAATTAAAAAAGGTCACAACAGTGCCCGCTTGCACATGAAACTCTTCCGGATCCGTAATGCTGAAATTATAATTGATGCAGTGCGACGCCGTCAACAGATAGGGTTTGCCATTGTTATCCGTATTGTTCACCATCACCCCCGTGCAAAAACGCTGTCCGTCGATAATCAATAAAACCACACTTCGTCCCAGCTCATCGGTCACGACCGGATCATCCGGCAGGCAGGCCAGCGGTAGCATACAGGAATAAGAACCATTGACATCCGTAGGCTCTCGGTCGCGGAAGGAACGATAGGCATGATTGACCTCCCCCACCCGCAATATACCGGCAAAAGGCACATTCGCCGGCTCTTGGTATTCCACGATGATTTCGTCGCCATCGACCGGTGAAACCGGCAAAATACGCAGCTCGGAATTGTTACGATGCGTGAAAGCGCCCAATACATGCGTCTGGCTTTTATTATAGAGGAAAAGGCGCGCGCCCGGAGGTATCTCAAATTCAGAAAAGAGGAGATTGATCGAATAGGCACCCACGGAACGAATACCCAATCGCCAGACGCGGGTGCCGTCGGCCAGGGTGAAAGAGGTGCCGGAGTTCTGGGGCGTGAAATCCGTCATAAACTTATAGGCGAACCGAAAGCTTCCCCGCATATCCTCCCCGGTAAGGGAATCGAGGCGCAGCTCTTCCGCCACATCGAAGGCAGGCATCTCCTCGAACAAAACGGGTACCGCGCTCCGGGTGAGTGTCAGCGGCAACGGCTTCCCTCCGGAGCTGATTTGCGCTGTCGCGATCAGCCGGAAAAGAAAGAAAATACTTACTAACAGGGTGATTCTTTTCATTTCTTGTTTTGATGGAAAAACAAATGTAGAAAAAATACCTATTCCGCCTCACCGGCCAACTATCATTTTGTCAAAAAAACAGGACTATTCCACTTTTCTCACGAAATTTCACCCTCTGAGAATTTTTTCTCACGCCGGTGAGAATTTTTTCTCACGGTTTTTTAAGCGCTGAGAAAATTCTCAGGATTTTGTCATGTACTTAGTTTTTCCTGTCTAAATATGGTGTTTTTGTTTTGTTGTACTATATTTGTAGTAACAGAGATCTATCTACTTAAACCTGTCCGGTGGAAGAACAAAACGACCATATCAATATTAATTTAGCTAAAGAAGATGTTTTTCGGGATGTCTTTGACACATTCTATATTCCTCTTTGTCTGTTTGCCAATAAATATGTGGAAAACGATGCCGTGGCTGCCGATATCGTACAGGACTGTTTCGTCAAACTCTGGCAGATCCGCACGGATTTCTTCTATCTCCATCAGGTCAAATCATTCCTCTATACCTCGGTGCGTAACAAAGCGCTCAACGAGCTCGAGCACAACAAAGTGGTCGATGAATACGCTCATAAATTCTTAGAAAAAGAAAAAGAGAGCTTCTTCCACGATCACCTGATCGAGCAGGAGACCTACCGTGTCCTGACCGAAGCCATCGATCGCTTGCCACCCCAAACGGCCGCCGTGATGCGTCTGGCCATGGAGGGCATGAAGAACGCGAAAATCGCCGAATCCTTAGGCGTTTCGGAAGACACGGTGAAAACACTTAAGAAAAATGCCTACAAAAAACTACGTGTCTACCTGAAAGAATATTATTATTTGATCTTTTTATTTGTTTAATTCCCCTTTCCATTCACCCTCTTTTTTGACTTGCCTGTTAGTATAGTATAAAGGATATTTAATCTATATACTATATGCTTACACCCAACTTCAGAATAGCCCACCTAATTGCCGGACATATTGCGGAGACGCTCACGCCGGAAGAACAACAGGAATTGCACGCCTGGCGCGATGAATCGGCAGAGCATGAACACCTGTTCCAGCAAATCCGGAAAGAAGAGAATATAGCCGCCTACCTATATGATACCGGGAAATTCCCGAAAGAGGAGGGCTGGCAGGTGGTGAACAGCCGGATTCACACCTCCCTTCGTCGTAAACAGATCATTCGTATCCTTAGTTATGCCGCCATTATTCTATTCCCTCTCCTGATCGGCACGATGGTGATCACCCTGAATAAACAACAGGAGGAATCGCAACTTGCCCATACGACACAACCCGTCACTATCCTACCGGGCGAACGCAAAGCGATGTTGACCTTGGGCAACGGGCAGGTGATCGACCTGCAACAAACCGAGCAGATGGAGGTGAACGAAGACGACGGCACCACCATCGATATCGACCAAACAACACTCAGCTACCAAACGGTAGAGAAAAAAGCCAAATCACAGGAGGTTATCTACAATAAAATCGATATCCCACACGGCGGCGAATACTCGCTCTTTCTGGCCGATGGGACAAAAGTATATCTGAATGCCATGAGTTCACTGCGCTACCCTGTCCGGTTCACGGGCGACACACGTACCGTTGAATTGGCAGGAGAAGCCTATTTCGAGGTGACGCGGAGCGACAAACCTTTTATTGTGCAGATCGGCGAGATGCGGATCGAAGTGTTGGGTACCACCTTCAACATCGCGGCTTATCCGGGTGAACAGGCCTATACCACCCTGGTGGATGGCCGCGTTAAGGTATTGGCACATGAGAACGGAGCGGAGGTAATTCTGAAACCCTCCGAGCAGGCGGTATTCAACACGGAAACAGACGATTTCAGCGTAGCCACCGTTGATGTTTCCCTCTATACCTCCTGGATCAATGGGAAAATACATTTCAAAGACGAACGTCTGGAAGACATTATGAAATCCCTCTCTCGCTGGTATGATATAGAAATTGTCTATAAAGATAAGGAGGTTCGCGACATCCGCTTCGGATGCAATGTGGATCGGTATGAGAATATCAACCCCTTCCTGGAACTATTGGAAAAGACCGAAAAGGTAAAGATTTCGATGGATAATAAGCGAATTATTATTCAATCAAGAAAATAATTCTTACTAACTTAATACTAATTGTTTATGAAAAAGAGACTGAAAATGAACAAGAACATGAAGCATTACATGGGTGCATTCCTGCTCTTTCTATTCCTGGCCTCAGGAATTGCTCAGGCATCGGATGATGTAATGGCACAAACGACCGTTACAGCCCGCTTTAACAATGTAACTTTGAACGACGTTCTCTGGGAACTGAAGAAACAAACGGATTTTACATTTATCTACAGCACCAACGATGTGAAAGAGGTGAAAATTGAAGAGTTGAACGTAGCCGAAGAAGATGTAACCAACATCCTTGACAAATGTTTGGAAAACACCAACCTGACCTACACGCTGCACAACGGCGTCATCGCTATCCGCAAAGCGGCTCCGAAAACCGAACCGGCACGGACGGCTCCGCAACAGCAAAAACCAACCCTGCAGGGCTCGGTATTGGATGAGACGGGCGAACCCTTGTTAGGTGTGAATATCATGGTGAAAGGCACTACCCTGGGCGCCGTGACCGACATCGACGGTAATTTCATTCTTACCCTCAACAAAAACGAGCCGGTGACCATCCAGGTGTCCTATATCGGTTACCAGACACAGGAACTCCGTGTCTCTCCGGGACAAACCATGCGCATCGTGATGAAAGATGATGCGGAAGTATTAGGAGAAGTGGTCGTGACCGGATATGGTACGTTTAAGAAATCGGCTTTCGCCGGTTCAGCTTCTACCATTAAGATGAACGACAAGATCGACGTGCCGGCGACCGACTTCAAATCGCTGATGCAAGGTAGCGCGCCGGGTGTACAGGTGACCAGCACCTCCGGAGCACCGGGTGGTAGCACCAGCATCACCATTCGCGGATTGGGTTCGTTTAATGCCTCTACCAGCCCACTCTATGTGATCGACGGCGTGCCGGTAATGACCAGTATCTCGACCAGCAGTGACGCAGGAACAGATATCATGAGCTCACTGAATACCTCCGATATTGAAAATATCACCGTGATCAAGGACGCGGCAGCCGCTTCGTTGTATGGATCACGTGCCGCCAACGGGGTCGTGGTAATCACTACCAAGTCGGGTAAAGAGGGAAAACCGCAATTCAACCTAAAGGCTGACTGGGGATTCTCTAAATACTCCATGCCGTTCCGTGAAGTGATGGGTGGACAGGAAAGACGCGATACCTTCTGGGAAGGACTCTACAACCAGGGACGTTACCTGAATAAGCTCTCCGATGAAGATGCCCGGAGTTATGCCGACAAGAACATCGACGCCTGGGCTCCCTATCCACAAGCTCCGGAAGGAATGAATAAATCACATCCCGAATATTACAAATGGGCCTCAATCGTTGAGACCGGTTGGGAAGACTGGGAAAAGGCGTTGTTCAACGATAGCGCTCCGTACGAAAACTATGAGTTCTCTGCATCAGGGGGTGACAAAAAGACCTCTTACTATACCTCCCTGTCGTACAACAACCAGGATGGTATCGTGCGCCAGCAGGGCTTTGAACGTATCACCGGACGCGTAAACGTGAAGTATAAGATGACCGACAAGCTGCAGGTAGGTGCCAATGTGCTTTATTCGAAAATGACCCAGCTCTCCAGCTCGGAAACATTGACCTATACCTCGCCAATGTACTCTTCTCGTCATAAGAATTCGCCTTCCGATCCGATCTATAACCTGGACGGAACCTACAATGAGAACCTATTGGAAAACGGCAAGCGTAATGCGAAGTCGCAGTTAGACCTGAACTACAAAAAGACAACGGTCGACCGCAGTTTCAATACTATTTTTGCTAACTATACCTTTATAGAAGGTCTGGTGTTTAATACCACCTTTAGCATCGACCGGATCAACGAAGCCTATAAATCATGGACCGACCCGCGTTCGACCGACGGTAAAAGTGATAATGGTTCGATGAGCATGCACTCTTCGCAATACGACAAGATGGTTTGGAAGAACAACCTGATGTATGACCGTAAGTTTGGCAGCAAACACAATACAGACTTCCTACTCGGTTATGAAATAGAAGAGCAGAAGCGCAAATACCTGAGCGGTTCTATCAAAGACTTCGCAACGGTTGAGAAGCACAATATCTCTAACGGAGCCAATATCAGCGGCCTTTCCGGTTATACCGATAGCGGTTGGCGCCTGGTGTCTTACCTGGGTCGTGTCAACTATAACTACGACAATAAATACTACCTGGGGGCAAGTGCCCGTGTCGATGGTAGCTCTCGCTTGCACAGAGATAGCCGCTGGGGTACGTTCTGGTCGGTATCAGGTGCCTGGCGACTCTCCTCCGAAGCGTTTATGGAATCGATACAAGATGTATTGAACGATGCTCGTATCCGTGTTTCTTACGGTAGCAACGGAACCCTGCCTTCCGACTATTATGGCTATTTGGACCTGGTGCAGTTTGGTTATAAATACAATACCAAACCGGGTATGCTGGAAAGCCAGATCGGTAATAAAGACCTGAAATGGGAAAAGAACTACAACCTCAACGTAGGGGTTGACTTCCGCCTGTTCGACCGCATAGGCATCACCGTGGAAGGCTATCAGCGCAGAACTTCCGATCTGTTGAACAACCTGCGCCTCTCGAGCGTAACTGGTTTCAGCTCCTTGTTGACCAATATCGGAGAGGTTGAAAACACCGGTATCGAAGTAGACCTGAATGCCGATATCCTCCGCACAAAAGATTTCTCCTGGAACTCGGCGTTGAACTTCGGACATAACAAGAATAAGATCATTGCCCTGGGTAACGACCAGACAGAAATCACCGGATCGTCTACCATCCGCCGGGTGGGTGAGTCTTACTACAGCTTCTATGTGAAAGAGTTTGCCGGTATCGACAGCGAAACAGGTTACCCAACCTACTACATCAACGACCCGGAAAATCTGGCCGATCGCAGTACCACCAACGATGCCGGTAAAGCCAATTATATCCTTTACAAACATGCCGATCCGACAATCAGCGGTGGTTGGACCAACTCATTGCGTTACAAATGGTTCGACCTCAGCTTCCTCTGGACATTTACCCTGGGTGGTCATTCCTATGACTCGGGAGCAAGCAAACTGGAACATGCCGGAAAATCGGAAAAAGGAGCGATCCAAACACTCTATCGTGACCGTTGGCGTCAGCCGGGCGACCAGACCAATATCGAAATGTTTATGGTGGGTAACCCCTACAGCATGGCCAGCGTTGTCAACTCCCGTCGTATCCACTCGACAGACCATCTTCGTCTGAAGAGCCTGACATTCGGTGTTGCTATTCCGAAAACATGGGCAAAAAAGGCCTACTTAGAGAATGTCCGTTTCTTCTTCTCGGGTACGAACCTATTGACGTTTGCCAAGTATAAAAACTACGACCCGGAAGTAGGGCGTAGCGGCAGCGTAGACTTTGGAGCACCTAAGATGAAGACGCTTACGTTTGGTGTGGATGTTAAGTTTTAAACCATTAAAATGAAGAATACAATGAAACGAATATATTTATTTTCAGCAATCACCAGCCTCTTGTTTCTTTTCTCCGGTTGCGGCAACGACTGGCTGGACGATATGACTCCAGTAACACAGGTGGAGACAGATAAGAGTTTGAATACTCCGACAGAAGCCGAATATGCCCTGAACGGTATCTATACCGTATTTCGCAACTACCAGTATTATGGCGCCCGCCAGACCTATTATGCCGATGCCAAAGGCGATGATATGCAGGCTCGCGGCGACTCCAAGCGCGTAGCGAAATACTACCTGTTTAGCCACAATCCGGTGGATGTGCCCAGCTCGTTCTGGAGCTATCCCTACATCATTATCCGCAACACCAACAATGTGATCCGTTTTACCGATGGTTTCTCTGAGGCGGAGATGACAAGTACCCTGAAAGACATTCGCGGACAGGCATTGACCATTCGCGCGATGGCTCACTTCGACCTGGTGAAGGTGTTCGGAATGCCTTACACCAAAGACAACGGCGCTTCGCTGGGTGTACCTATTGTGACTGAGAAATTAGAGTATAATGCGCAACTGTCGCGCAATACGGTGGCCGAAGTGTATTCACAGATCATCGACGACCTGAGAGAAGCGGCAGGTCTTCTCTCTAAGTCGAGAAACGATGGCAAGGTAAACTGGTTTGCCAACCAGCTATTGCTGGCACGTGCCTACCTCTATATGGGCTTGGATACCTTTGCGTATAGAACCGCTACCGACCTGATCGCGGAAGCCGACAAGGGCAGTACCTACAAGTTGTTTACCAATAAGGAATATGCCAGCGCCTGGAAACAGCAGACCGGTTCGGAATATTTCTATGTGATCCTGAATGACGCGGCAGAGATCTCCGACTCCAAAGAGTTTGTCAGCTACCTCATGCACCGTTCGGGCTACGATGATATCAGCCTGAGCACCGACTTTATGAAACTGATTAAAGAGGATCCCAACGATGTGCGCATCAAAATCATCGAGCAATATAAAACCGATCGCGACTATCTGAAGAAATATGAGTCGCCCGACTATAAGGTATCTAATATCCCGGTATTGCGTATCTCCGAGGCTTACCTGATCGCTGCCGAGGCGGCTGTTAAACTGGGCGACAAGGTCAATGCAGCGAAATACCTGAATGCCATCGTTAGCCGCGCCAATCCGGAAAAGAGTGTGACAGAAGAAGAGTGTGACCTCGACCGGGTACTCCTGGAACGCCGCAAAGAGCTGGTGGGTGAAGGACACCGTTTCTATGATGCCATGCGCAACGGCAAAAAGATTGTACGCGCAGGCAAGTCGCATAGCTCAGCCCTGTTGACGCCCGAGACACGCGAATTCGACTGGAATTTCTACAAGATCGTATTGCCGATTCCTCAATCCGAACTGAATGCAAACCCCAATATGGTACAGAATCCGGGGTATGGTATTTAATTAAAACGTTATGAAACTAAATCGTCTAAACATCTATTTTTTCACATTATTGTTTTGTCTGATGGCTTGCGGCTCCGATCAGGAGCCGGCGCCTCAGCCAATCAAACCGGTTGAAAAGCCTAAACCTGTATTCAGCGCCCCCGACGGTCCCTATCTGTTTCACCAGGCGGATGGATCAGTTCGTATGATAGGTGCCGACGAAGCGGGCTACGCGATCGATACCCTGTTTGCCGCCTGGCCGAAAGACTATATCATGCAGGTGGTATCGCACAACAAAAAACACCGTTTCACCGTCCGATTGCAACCCTTCGAACGCCAACCGTGGAAGCAGGAGGCACCCGAAAAGCTATTGGTTATTTCCGACCCGCATGCCAACTGGGATTGTTTCCTGAGCGTGTTGCAGGCTAATGGCGTGGTCGACGATAACTATGCCTGGAAGTACGGCAAGAACGGTCTGATGATTATCGGCGATATCTTCGACCGGGGGGATGATGCCGTGACCATCTTTTGGCTCACCTACAAATTGCAACAGGAAGCACGTGCGGCCGGTGGAGCCGTTCATTTTATCATTGGCAACCATGAATCGATGATCCTGCGCAACGACCTGCGCTATATGACCGAGAAATATACCCAGATCGCTGCCCATTTCGAGATGGACTACGCGAAATTCTTTGGCGCCGACACAGAACTGGGTCGTTGGATTGCCGCCGGCAATACGATGCAGATCATTGGTGATGACCTCTTTGTGCATGCCGGGCTGGGCGAAGCCTTCTATAAGGGAGACTATAAGATCCCGTATGTGAACGAACAGATCAGCCAGGGGATATTTTTAGACAAAGATGGAAGAAACAAACTTTCCGAACATTCCGAGTTCCTGTTCTCGAGCAGCAGTAGCCGCGAAGGAGGTCCGGGACCTATCTGGTACCGTGGTATGGTAGGTCGTGATGGCGAAGAGCCTGAGCTCGACGAAGCGATTCTCGATGCCCTGTTGGAACGCTATGGCGTGAAACGCATCATCGTGGGGCATACCATCTTCCCCGAAGTATCCTTCTTTTACGATGGCAAGGTGGTGGCAGTCAATGTCGACAACAAGAAAAACTACGACCGCCTGGGCAGCCGCGGCATCCTGATCGAAGGGGGCAAGACGCGGATCATCAACGACAAAGGGGAATAAACAAAGATACCTGTTTCCGCTTCCTTACTCTATCACAGCGTAATGCTCTCGGGCGTAAGGGCGGGAACAGGCATTGAAATGCCACCATTCATAGCGGATGGAGGTGAAGCCGGCCTGGCGCATGACCGAACGAAGCAATTGACGGTTGCGCGCCTCTTCCCGGCTGATAAGGCCTTCATTGACCAACGCCTCCTCATCATCGGTATGGGCCTCCCGCCCAAAATGATCGACAGCCGTTCCCATAGATAATGGACGCCCGTCGCGGTCGATCAACGAAACATCTACCGCCATGCCATAATTATGAAGTCCTCCCCCATTAGCCGGGTTGGCCACATAGTTGGTTTTATCCGTTCCCCTGACCAACGCCCACATCCTGCGCTGAACAGACATCGGACGCGCGGCGTCATAGACAATCAGGCTGTATTGCGGAGCGATCTCACGAAGTCGTTCTCGCGCTTTAACCAGTTTGGCAGCGGCATCGGGATGCAGCCAGGCTTTGGTGATGCCCTCATACACCGCTTTCTCCATAAAGTTATCGGGACGCGCATAGATCAGTTCAACCCGGATGGTTGAGTCCAAGGCAGCGATGTCGACAAAGCCTTTTTCAGCCAACAGGCTGTCTCCTTTTTGTGCCGACAAGGGAGAGGACAGGAAAAGGGAAAGAATGGCTAAGAGAAGAGCGGGACGCATCAGTCGATGGCTATTTGTTCGACATCCACCCGGTCGCTTAGGAAGAGAGAGGCGGCTTCCGAGAATTTCTCTGCCGATTCGGTAGTCAGGAAACGGCTATGTCCGCCTTTGGCGAGGCGTGTCTCCATCTCCGGATGGCGGTTAAGGTAGTCCGCCAGGCTCTCCGCCACATATTCGCCCTGCGACAGCAGCGTCACCCCGGCAGGCAGGTGAGAGCGGATCTTATCGATCAACAGCGGGTAATGGGTACATGCCAGGATCAGCGTATCGATCTCGGGGTCTTTCCCCAGGATATGGTCGATATGTTTCTGTACGAAATAATCGGCACCCGGGCTATTGAATTCATTATTCTCTACCAAGGGAACCCACATGGGGCATGCCTCACCCGTCACCGTCAGGTCGGGAGATATTTTATCGATTTCGAGAGTGTAGGATTGGGAAGAGATGGTGCCTGTCGTGCCCAATACGCCGACGTGGCGGCTTTTCGTCAGGGAGGCGACGACTTCGACCGTAGGGCGGATAACACCCAGTACGCGTCGATCCGGATAGAGCTCCGGCAGGTCTTTTTGTTGTATACTGCGCAATGCCTTGGCGGATGCCGTATTGCATGCCAGGATGATCAGAGGACAGCCCTCTTCAAAGAGGCGCATGACTGCCTGGCGGGTGAAATGGTAAACCACTTCAAACGAACGTACCCCATAAGGGGTACGCGCATTATCTCCTAAATAAACATAATCGTATGCCGGAAGCCTTTTGCGGATCTTATCGAAGATGGTAAGTCCGCCGTAGCCTGAATCAAAAATACCAATAGGACCTTTCATTCATCCGGTTAGAAGCGGTTTATTTCAAACCCAATTTGGCTTTTACCAACGGGGTGATATCTTCGGCATCAGCACCGACATAAATCAAATTGGCCACATCGATGATATAGGTAAATCCTTTTTCCGCGCCTACATCGCTGATCGCTTTCTGCAGTTTCTGATTCACAGGAGCCAGGAGTTCGCCTTGTTTCTTTTGAATATCCTGTTGAGCAAACTGGTACAACTCTTCAGAGCGAGCATTAATCTGTTCGATTTCCTGCATACGTCTCATCTTGATATTTTCACTCAGTGAATCTTGTTGCGCCATAAAGGCCTGGTATTTATTCTGAGCATCCTCTTGCATACCCTTCAATTCGACCATATACTCTTCGTTCAAAGCCTCCAGTTTCTTCATGGCCGCTTCTAATTCCGGCATAGCCATGTAAACCTCATTCGCTTTTACACAAGCAATTTTCGCACCACTCTGCGCGAACGCGCCTAAGGGTAATAACATAACAACCACAAGGGCAATAATCTTCTTCATCTGTATTCAATTATTTATGATTAATATTTCAACTATTTTAAGTCTAAAGTGCACAAATGTACATATTTATTTGGAATATCCTAACTTCACCAATACCTCGTTGCTGATATCGATCTTTGGTGAAGCATAGAGCACGCTCATGGCTGAGGCACGGTCGACCACCAACTGATAGCCCTGGTTTTCCGATATCTCCTTGATCGCGTTATAGATCTCGTCCTGAATAGGCTTCATCAGACTTTCACGTCTTTTGTAGAGTTCGCCTTCCGGTCCGAAATATTGTCGTTTCAGATCCTGCGCTTCCTGCTCTTTCTTGATGATCTCTTCTTCGCGTTTGGTTTTCATCTCCGCGGAAAGGAATACCAGGTCGCTCTGGTAGGTCTTATACATGTTTTGCGCCTCCTGCTGGATGGCTTCGACCTCATTCTGCCATTTCTGGGAGAGTTGTCCCAACTGCTCATTGGTCATCTCATAAGCCGGTATATTCTTCAGGATATACTCCATATCTATCAAGGCAAACTTCTGCGCCATTGCACCGACAGTAGTTAATACCATCAACATGCATACAATCATACTCTTTTTCATAACTTCTCCTTTTTTAATTATATACATAGGACTCATAAACAGATCCAAGGGTTTATTGCCTGGTCATTAAATTAGGTTAATTTAGAATTCCTGCCCTAAGATAAAGTGGAACTCCCCTTTACGTCCGCCACCACCGTAATTCGCATTGTCGAAACCGTATGCCCAGTCGATACCCATCAACCCGATCATCGGCAGGAAGATACGCACACCTACACCGGCAGAGCGTTTCAGGTCGAACGGATTGAAGTCTTTCAGGTCGGTCCAGGCATTACCCGCTTCTAAGAAAACAAGCCCGTAGATCGTGGAGGTCGGTTCCAACAGGAACGGATAGCGAAGCTCCATGCTCAGGCGGGAATAGGCATATCCATACGAGGCATATCCTCCATTACCGGCGATACTACCGTTGGCATACCCACGAAGCCCGATCGTTTCGGTCGCATAGGTACTGGAATAGCCACTCATACCGTCACCCCCCATATAGAAGGTTTCAAACGGTGTCTTCTTAGCGCTGGTGTATGATCCCAACAGTCCGTATTCGGCGCGTGCCATCAATACAGGCGTACGTTTGATGCCTGAGGTGATCGGAATCAACGGTACGAAGGTTTTTGCTTTCAACTTCCATTTATGGTATTCGATGAAACGATTCTTTTCCGGATCCTGGTCGCTCATGGAGGCAAAATCCTTGTTGGAAAACAACGAATAGGGAGGTGTAGCACTCACCGAGAACATAAACTGCGAACCGGAACGGGTGTACAGCGGGTTGTCCATAGAGTTGCGCTGAAGCATCAATTCCAGGTTGATATTGTGGCAAACACCATTCTGAACCAGGAAGTAATCCCAGTCTTTCATCTTATACATCTGGTAATTCAGCGTAGCCATAAACTGGAAATAGTCATCCGGCCAGTTCAGACGTTTCCCATACCCGGCAGCAATCCCCATCATAACAATGTATTGATCCGGGTCGTAGGCCAACTCATAGTTGTTATAGTAGCTATTGCCATAACCATAGTTTCCATAGCCATAGCCGTAGCCTCCATAACCTCCATAACCACCATATCCGTAGGTATAGGGATCGTATCCATAGCTTGTATTGCTGAGGTAACGGCTACTTACATTGGTCATCTTCGAATAGTAGGCGCTGACCGAGAGCGTGTTTGGGCGTTTGCCTCCAAACCAGGGATCCATAAAAGAGAGGCTGTATGCCTGGTAATACCGCCCGTTGGTTTGTCCGCTGAGCGTAAGTGTCTGCCCCTCACCCTGCGGGATCACCCCTTTGTAGGTCGTCGGGTTGAAGAGGTTCTTCATCGAGAAGTTGGTAAACTTCAAACTCAACTTACCGATAATACCTGTCTGCCCATACCCGGCAGAGAGTTCTATCTGGTCGTTCGCCTTCGATACCAGGTTGTATTCGATATCTACCGTTCCATTGTCCGGATTGGGAATAGGACGCGGATCCATATTTTCCGGGTCGAAGTGCCCCATCTGGGCAATCTCACGCAACGAACGCATCAACTCTTCGCGGCTAAACAGAGCGCCCGGTTTGGTGCGCAGTTCGCGGCGGATCACATCTTCATACAAACGGTCGTTCCCGTTGATGATGATACGATTGATACTTGCCTGCGGTCCTTCCTGAATACGGATCTCCAACGAAATGGAGTCGTTCTCCACCTCTACCTCCACCGGGTCGGCGCTGAAGAAGAGATAGCCGTTGTTCATATAGAGATTGGCTACCGCGTCATCTTCCACCAATAGGCGATCGTCCAGCTTCTTTTGGTTGTACACATCTCCGGCTTTCATCCCTAAAAGGTATTCCAACTGCTCGGTCGCATACTGCGTATTCCCCACAAAGCGTACATCTTTCAGGTAATATTGTTCCCCTTCGTCGATGTCGATGTAGATATCGACATACTTATCGTTGATATTGATCACACTGTCGACCAAGAGCACCGCGTCGCGGTAACCATGTTCGTTGTATTTGGAAAGGATATTGGCTTTGTCGTTCACATATTCTTCGGTCGTAAACTTCTTCGTACTGAAAAGCTCCCGCAAGCTGGTCATAAAGTCATGTTTGAAGTTGGCCTTTTCATTGGTCTTTTTCATGGCCTTTTTCAGATCTTTGTCTTTCAGCGCTTCATTACCGGCAAAATGGATCCGGTGAATCTTCGTCTTTTCGTTTTTGTCGATATTGATATTCAGGATCACCTCGCCTTCGTTTGTCAGGTCGTCCTGCTGGATGATATCAACATCTACATTCTTAAATCCTTTGTTGTCGAAATAGCGGTTGATGACTACCTTGGCGCGATCGACCGCGGCGGGGTGAATCTGCATCCCTTTACGCATGTTCAACGCGGCTTCCAGGTCTTCCCGTTCGCCCTTCTTTATGCCGGAGTAGTTGACCTGCGAAAGCTTGGGGCGCGGCTGCAAACGAAACTCCAGCCACACCTGATCGTCTTCGATTTTGGTCGCTAATATTTTCACGTCGGAGAACAGTCCATGTCGCCAAAAGCGGGTCATGGCACTTGTGATCTCATCGCCCGGAACAGAAATCATATCGCCTACCGACAGGCCTGAATAGCCGATCAATAGATAATCTTCATAATTGGGCATACCCGTCACCTGAATATCCGCAATGCGGTATTTTCGGGGTGAAAGGGTATACGAAATGGTCGGCACCTCCGCCGGCTTCTCAACCTGTGTCGTATCAATCTCCTGGGCAAAAGCACCCACAGCACAACTTACGACAATCAATAACAGCACTAATTTTTTGTACATAGACAACTATTCTTTATAGTTTAATTGCTCACTTATTTTTCCGAAACGACGCTCCCGTTTCTGGAAATATAAGATCGCCTCATACAGTTCTTCCTCTCTGAAGGCTGGCCACGCGATATCGGTGAAATAGAACTCCGCGTAGGATCCTTGCCATAACAGAAAATTACTGATCCGCTTTTCTCCACCGGAACGAATCAACAGATCCGGATCGGGGATCCCTTTGGTCGTCAGGTAGTCGGCAAACAGCTCTTCTGTAATGTCTTCCGGTGCCAGTTTCTTATCGGCCACATCAGCCGCTATCATTTGAGCCGCCCGGGTGATCTCCCAGCGCGAAGAATAGCTCAACGCCAACACAAGCGTCGTGCCTGTATTAGCGGACGTCTCCTCGATGCAACTCATCAAATTGGCATAGACCTCTTCCGGCAAACGGGAGAAGTCGCCTATTGCTTTCAAGCACACGTTGTTCTTCATCAGATCCGGTGTTTCCTTCTGGATGGCGGATACCAACAAAGCCATCAGGGCCAATACCTCGGCTTCCGGACGGTTCCAGTTCTCTGTCGAGAAGGCATACACCGTCAGGTAGCGCACCCCGATCTTCGAAGCAGCTTCCAGTACACGCCGAACGGAGACCACCCCTTCTTGGTGACCAAACGAACGATCTTTGCCCTGAGCCTTGGCCCAGCGACCGTTTCCATCCATAATAATTGCCACGTGTTGCGGCAATCCGTTTCTGTCTATCTGTTCAATCAACGACATGCTGTCCATCTATCAGCCGGCTATTCGCCGGTTTCTCTAAAAAGAAATGCTCTCGGCATTGTTGCAGGGCCTGTTGCGCGGTCCAAAGTCCCACGTGATGGAAAACATCAGGCTTGTGTACCAGTCCTTATTTTTCCAGACGCTGCTTTTTATCTCATACGGATCCTCCAGCGCCGCGTTCCCTTCCAGATTATCTTTGAATAGCTTCCGGAAAGCAAACTCACAGCCCAGGTTCACCCTGTTTTTTAACTTGTATTTCACACCTACCCCCAAGGGAATATGCACACTAAAAAAGGTCTCATCGCCACCCGGCGCCAGGGTTACGCCTAACCCGGTCAATAGGTATGGGGTTATCCTTTGCGTGTTCAGATAACCGAATTTATCACTGTAAGGAAGGAAGTTGAACTCCACATGCCCTCCAAACTCTATGATATTGCGGCTGAAAGAAATCTCCTCCTCAAAAGGAAAGACATTCTTCAAACCGGCTGTCGTGCCCGACACCCCCGCCCACATCAGATCGGCCTTAAAAGCCAGCCTGAAATTGGCATTATACCGGAACACGGCTCCAAAAGCAGGGTTTATCTCCTTGAAAAGAGAGGTCTTGTTGGCATCCCCCATATAGAGGTTGCCACCGGCCATCCCGCCTATTTCGTATTTATATTCCTGCGCATACGATGCCAGGAATAGGTTTACTCCTAAAATAATGAGGAAAAGACGTTGAAGAAAAGTCGAAGTCATATGCTGTTGTTATAATCTACACCTCTTTTCTTAACGCTAAAAGCCTCATAAAATTATATTTGCACCACGGATTCCCCCTTTGCCGGAAAGAATTGTGTAGTGAGATTAAAAGCCTAAGCGATTGATACGTCCTCTCCATATTTCCCGAAGCACGTTCCCATTCGCTGACGTTTTCCCTCCAAATATATTAATGTATTGATTCTTATCAACAATCACGGAACCATACCCACGCGCGCGGTAGGTGTCGGGCAGGATAATCAGCGCCGTCACCTTTTGCCAGGTTACCCCCTTATCGATCGATTCGTAGATGTCACGATAGGCATTGCCCGCGGCATCGATACCACCGATCAAGTAGATCTTATCGTCATAGGCGGTCACCATCACCCCTTCGCGGGCAGCAAAATAGCTGGCATTGATGTCGCTCAAACGAGCCCACAACACGCCGTCCATCGTGCCCCACGACTGATTAGTCAACTGATTAGACAGAGTACGTCCACCAACAATCATCAAATAGGAATTATAATGAGAGGAATAATACTCTTTGCCAAAACCGATCAGGGGGAAGTCTTCCGGAATAGTCTCACCCACGGTCCAGAGGCCTTCGCCGTCCATCGCCGCGAATTTCAGTTCGCCAGCCTCTTCAATCACGACAGCCAAAGCAGCCTTCGAGCGGCCACCCTCTTTCACATCGCTGATAATGTAGGCAACATAAGGCGTGTCACCAACCACCGACCAGCGCTGCCCATCCACTGATTTATAGAGTTTTCCATTGACAGAGGGGACATAAAGAGCCTGGTCAAAACAAACCATCTGATAGAGCATAATCTCATCAGTCGGCAATCCCTCCAGAGCAATCGGTTCCCAGTTGATCATATCGTCGAGCGCTGAGAAATAAAGGCGATAGGGCAAACCGGCACCGGCGGGTTGTCCGTAAAGGAGGTAGCCCTCCTGTCCGTTATATGCGAAAGGAACTACTTGTTGTTCCTTCATTTTAATGGGAAAGCTTTCCTCCTTAGCATAGAACTCCCACTCCAAAGTGTCGGGGATGATCTGATGCGTGTTTACCCGCGCCGTATAATTCTTCTTGGTCAGCCCGTCGTAAGCCGTCACAATAAATTTGACCGGCTTCGAGAAGTCGATCGAATCAGTCTCCGAATAGGTCATCACGGTGTCTCCGACAGCCTCCGGCGTATATTCAAGACTCAACACGGTAGAGGCATACGTCAGGTTACAAACAGCCATCTTCAGATCCGATCCATAGGGAAGGGAGTCCAGATTGAAAATCAATCCGTTGATCTGGTCTATCGTAAATTTAACATTGCTCAACTCTTCTACATCACCACTATTCAGCGTAAACTCCGTGATCTGACAGTCCTTAGCTGCCTCCGCTTCTATCGTAGAGCTACTATCGCCCAAACAAGAAGACATCAACCAAACAAAACCTCCTGTTATTAACAGTACTAAATTCTTTTTCATCCAAACAAAAGTTGTTGCATATTAAGGCACAAAAGTAGAAACATTTTTTGCTTTATCACCCATACCTACTAATATTTATGTTATTTTAGTTTACATAATGCTTTGTGTAAGCCTATTTTACAAAAAAAAGGGGCTCATCCGCTGAATGCGTGTTTTTTACATTATAATCAAATCGGAAAAGATGGAGAAGGAGGGAGGGGCTTCGGATAGGAGGGGAGTTGGAAGGGAGAAGGGAGAAGGGAGAAGGGAGAAAGGAAGGGGGAAGATGTGAAGATTGCGGGGATGCACGCCGCAGGCGTGAGATTATGCATAACCGTATGCAAGCGTAGCGCAGCTTACGGTAGTGAATCCTCTCTATAAAAAGCCCCGCATGGGGCGGGATTATGGCAGATCTCGCACCTGCGGCGCTTGATTGATAGAGAGTCGCTATACCGTAAGCTGCGCTATGCTTGTATACGGTTATGCATAATCTCGCGCTTGCAGCGCGATCCCCACCTTCAAATTTTGTAAAAATTGAAGATTTGAAGGAATTGGGATATATATTCATGGCTGAAGGCCACAGAGGGCCTGAAGGGCCGAGTCCCAACGGGACGAAGACTTAGCCCACGGGTAAGCAGGCTGAAAGACTGCGCCACCCTGGGTATCAAAACAATACAATAAATGGAGTTCTGAAAGAACGATAGATATTATGATAGGATAGCGCCTGTAAATATTGGTTTTCTTCTTTCGTTCTTACAGAACTCATTTTTTATATATCCATGGAATCCCAGGGTGGCGCAGTCTTTCAGCCTGCTTACCCGTGGGCTAAGTCTTCGTCCCTTCGGGACTCGGCCTTCCAGGCCCGCTGTGGCCTTCAGCCATGAATATAATATCCCCGCCTTCCAATCTTCCCAAATTGGAAGATCCTATTTTTGATCCGCATCCATCAGAACAATCATATTAAATCAACTCAATCACATCCCGAAAATCCCCCAATCAGCGTAATCACGGTTCTGACATTTTGTCAAATCCGCCCGACTATTTTCCCAAAAACGTAGGGGTATTTAAAATTAGTCCTGCGAGTAACACTTTTTAACGTATCATATTGTAAAGCAAAATGGCATTTTTGCTTACACTTTGCAAAAAGGACCTTAAAGACTTTAAAGACGCTGGGGACTTTAAAAGAACCTATCCCCTAAATCCCCCTATCGGGGTAGCTATTATCTGAATAATTGCGTACTTTTGCAGCTATTGAAAAATCAATTAAAAAACTAATAGTTAAGTAATATGGCAACACCTCCTTTTAAGTATCAGGAACCGTTCCCTATGGGGAAAGACACGACCGAATACTATCTGTTGACAGATGAACATGTTTCGGTAAGTGAGTTTGAAGGAAAAGAAATGTTGAAAGTAGAAGCGGAAGGGCTGACAAAACTAACAAAAGCCTGCTTCCATGATGTGGCGTTTTATCTTCGCCCGGATCACCAGCAACAGGTGGCTAACATCCTGTCTGATCCCGAGGCAAGCGATAACGACAAGTTTGTGGCGCTTACCTTTTTGCAGAACGCAGAAGTATCGGCCAAAGGACAGCTTCCTTTCTGCCAGGACACGGGAACGGCTATTATCGTAGCCAAAAAGGGACAACAGGTATGGACCGGTTATAACGACGCGGAAGCCATGTCGAAAGGGGTCTATGAAACCTATACCGAAGACAACCTGCGCTATTCCCAGAATGTGCCTTTGAATATGTACGACGAAAAGAATACCGGAACCAATCTGCCGGCACAGATCGATATCTATGCCACAGAGGGGATGGAGTATAAATTCCTTTGCGTAGCCAAAGGGGGCGGATCGGCCAACAAGACCTATCTGTTCCAGGAAACAAAAGCGCTGTTGAATCCCGACACCTTGGTTCCTTTCCTGGTGGAAAAGATGAAGACCTTGGGAACGGCTGCCTGCCCTCCGTATCATATTGCGTTTGTGATCGGTGGTACATCGGCCGAAACCAACCTGAAAACGGTGAAACTGGCCTCGGCACACTACTACGACAACCTGCCAACCGAAGGCAACGAAGGCGGCCAGGCTTTCCGCGACATCGAACTGGAAAAGAAAGTGTTGGAAGAGGCACAGAACATGGGCTTGGGTGCTCAGTTCGGCGGTAAATATTTTGCACACGATATCCGCATCATCCGTTTGCCGCGCCATGGCGCTTCCTGCCCGGTGGGTATGGGTGTTTCCTGCTCGGCCGACCGTAATATCAAGGCGAAGATCAACAAAGAGGGAATCTGGATCGAGAAGCTGGAAACCAATCCCGGTCGCCTGATTCCGGAAGAATACCGCAAAGCAGGCGAAGGCGAAGTGGTTAAGATCGACCTCAACCAGCCCATGGCGGATATCCTGAAGGAGCTGGATAAATATCCGGTATCAACCCGTCTCTCATTGAACGGCACCATCATCGTTGGTCGCGACATCGCGCATGCCAAACTGAAAGAGCGTTTAGACCGCGGAGAAGGTCTGCCGCAATACGTGAAAGACCATCCGATCTATTACGCCGGCCCGGCAAAGACACCGAAAGGCATGCCCTCCGGCTCGTTTGGCCCGACAACGGCAGGACGTATGGACTCGTACGTGGATCTGTTCCAGGCAAACGGCGGCAGCATGATCATGATTGCCAAAGGAAACCGCAGCCAGCAAGTGACCGATGCCTGCCACAAACACGGCGGCTTCTACCTGGGAAGCATCGGAGGCCCGGCGGCTATCCTGGCACAAGACAGCATCAAAAAGGTAGAATGTCTGGAATACCCCGAATTGGGTATGGAGGCCATCTGGAAGATCGAAGTAGAAGACTTCCCGGCCTTTATCCTGGTCGACAACAAAGGCAATGACTTCTTCAAGCAATTGAAACCCCGTTGCCCATTAGCAAAATAAAATAGAATGACTAAACCCCGAAAGTTGTAAAAGCTTTCGGGGTTTTTTCAAGTAGTTAGGCCACTAAATCATTTGAATTTTAACACCATAACTACACCATTATCCTCTTCATCCAGAGTCGAAGCAAGCTCTTTTAGTGCACCGGTAAATCGGTCTGCGTTGTAATAATCGACTAACGATACAATATCTAAATTCACCACCCCATAGTCATTCCGGCTACTATAATTGATCATCTCCGCATCAAGGATTATCGGGTATTCAGGCCAATCTTCAAACAGTATTTGATATTCATGGATAGTATTCTTCTCTTTTAAGGTTTTCAGAATTTTATATCTACAGTAAATGTATAATTATCAGAACAAACAACAGCATAAACGACCCAGAGAAAAGGGTAGAGTAGAGAGGGTCGTTTATTACTGTTGTATAAGTCAGGGTTTTGGTATGTTGTATTATTTGGTATGCTATTTATTCTATTTCAAACTGTCCTGTTAAAATGCCCCAATAATGGGATAGTACGATCGTGTATTCCCCGGCAGAGAGTGAAACCGGAACAATAAAAGACTTACCGCTTGTCGGAGAAGAGATAGGTGCCTGATAAACCAGGTTGCCATTGGAGTCCCGCAGCGTTATTGTCAGATCGGATAGGGCATCTACAAAATAGACAGAGAGGATACCATTTTCCAGATAAACTTCGGGTGGGGAAGGCATGGAAGAACGTAAACCGCTCTCATCCCACTCTCCCGTGATTGGTATTTTATCGGCTAAAACAGATTGTGAAAACAAACAGGTAAAAAGAAGCAGGATGATAAGATGTGTAGATTTCATGACTGTATGTGAATTTAGAATTATGACTGGGACAAACCTAATAAAAAAATATCTTCTAAATGAGAAAAACGGAACCTCCGTATTCACACTCGTATTCACATTTTTGTAACGAATTATAAATCAATAGATAGCACGGATCACTCTCTTCAAATCGTTAGCGTCAAATCCCCTGTTTTGTATCTTATCGAGTAGTCTTTTTTGGCGCATGGCGATGCCGGAAACGGAAACGGCAGAGATTTTACTTATGTTGGCTTGCGAAATTTCCGCTTTTATATAATAGCAAAGCTCCAACTCTTTTTCCGAAATGACAGGGAGAATTCGGGTAAGCGTAGTCTTAAAAGCCGGATAGATCATGTCGATCGTTTGGATTAACTCCATTTTGTTTTCATTTGTGATAGTTCCCAGGTTGGCTGTGTTCTGGTAAAAGTGATAAATAGACGTGTTATGGAGAAGTGCGTCTAACTCTTGTTTTTCTTTATTTTCCAGGTCGATTAAGCTATTTTTCAATTCCAATATCTGTTTTTCCAACAGGAACAGATCATCTTCTTGATTCTCTTCCATTGTCAGGCTCTCTTCCAAATCCTGGATCCGCTCTTTATTAGAGGCTTTTTCCTGTTCTTTTTCTTCCAGCTTATTCAATAAAGACTGAAAGCGGTCGACCCATTCATTGTGTTTTTTATGGAAATAGATATATAAAAGCAGGCAGAAAAAGGCTATCAGGAAGGAGGAGAGAATCAACACATACATCTTTCGCTGGCTGGCCAGATGTTTGTATTTGTATAGATTGGCTTCATTTTCCACCAATTTATAATCATACAGGTGTTGCATGCGTCGTATCGACTCGGCATGATTTTGTTCCGTGATGGAGTCGCGCAATGCTTCGTATTGATCTTTCAATAAGCTCAGTTCTTCCCATTGTTGGTTTTGGCGGGCTATCCGGGAGAGGTGATAATAGGCAGAGGCCCGGGTGTTTTTCGTAGGGCTATCCAAGCTCTTCTGCAAGTAATAATGTGCAGAATCGGTGTTGCCCACTTCTATATAATATTTCCCCAGAGTCAGATAGACGGGAAATGAGCGATGAAAATGGGACGAGTTTTGTAAGGCCGCGGAGATATACACATAAGCGCTATCATATTGCTGCGTATCAATAAAACAACTTCCCAATTCTTGCATAACAGAAGCGCGACTGGAAGCGCTTGCCACCTGCAAAGCCTGTTGATAAGAAGCAATAGCCTGTTCTAAGCTATCCATTTGATAATAAGTGCGTCCCATATCGCGCAATACAAAAGCCTGTGAAGCGGAATCGCCTATCTGCTGCAAATGATCGATCGCCCGTTTCATCTGAGGCAGGGCCAACTCATAGGCCTCCTGATAGGTGTATAACATGCCCAGGTTATTACAGATGCGAGCCAGTATGGCATGATCCGTGCCGCCGGCATCCAACGCTTTTAGATAGAATTCCTGTGCCTGCAGCGCATCCCCGTTATTCTGATAGATACGTCCCTGAGAATAGTAGGCCATCATCAATCGTTCCGGGTTGGGCTGTTTTTCATAATAGTTGACTGCTAAGCGGATAAGAGAGTCATTGGCATGTGTCTGATAGTTTTTATCACGTGCCTGGGTGAGGAAGAGAGCCCAGTCGGCCTGTTGCCGGGCAGAGAGTCGTTCGGGCAATATGTCGTTTTCCAATAGCCAGAGGGCGCTATCGGGGTGTTCGTTCATCCATGCCTTTGCCTGATCCAACAGCGCCTGCGAAGGCGCGTCCTCCCGACAGGAGAACAGACAAACTGCGAAGAGAAGTAATAGTAAAACCGGTTTATTCTTCATCCTATATATATGGCTGGCTACACATGTTACAAATATAGTCACTATTTATCTATAAAAATTGGCGATTCGTCGATTTCATTCCCCCTCCCCAGCCTTCTCCTCTATCTTTACCTTCGCATTATTTATCAAAAGAAATTTAAATGAAGAAAGTAGTTTTATTTTGTTTGTTGGGGTTGACGTGCAGCCTGTATTCGTGTGAAACGGATGATGTGTTGGATTGAAACGGAACAGACAACGGATCGGTATCGACACTCGGATCCACCAATTCACCGGGCGGCGGAGGCCCCGGGCGACCTTGGTAAAACAAACGAGCCGTTGCTTAACACAACGGCTCGTTTGTTTTATTCCGCATACATCTCTTCGATGCGGTCGGCATATTTTTCGAGGATCACCGGGCGCCGCAGTTTCAGCGTATCGGTCAATTCGCGACCGGCTGAGGTGAATGGCTCCGAGAGCAGGACAAAGCGCTTGATCTTTTCAAAGGAGGCCATATCCTTCTGATGCTCTTCCAGGCGGGATCCGTAGAGACGTAAGATCTGCGGATCCTTGATCAACTCCTCTCTGGAGGCATAAGCAATGCCTTTCTGGGTCGCATAGGCTTCCAGGCTATCGAAATCGGGCACGATAAGGGCACCGACAAATTTGCGTTGATCGCCAATAACAGCCACCTGCGCGATGTATTTATCGGCACTCACCGCGTTTTCGATGGCTTGCGGAGCAATGTATTTTCCGTTAGAGGTTTTATAAAGGTCTTTGATTCTCTCTTTGAAGAACAACACATTACCCTCCAAACGACCGGCATCACCGGTGCGCAGGTAGCCATCTTCCGTAAAGGATTTCTTGTTCTCTTCGGGTTTCTTGTAGTAACCGCTGGTAATGGTCTTGCCTCGTACCAATATCTCATCGTTGGTCGGGTCGATCTTGACCTCCACATCCGGCATCACCTCGCCAATGGAACCGATCACAAAACCCTGCATCGGGCAAAAAGAGACGGTTGCGGTGGTCTCACTCAGTCCGTATCCGTAGACAATAGGTATATTCACCGACTGCAGGAACACATTGATCGTATCGGAGAGAGGCGCGCCGGCCGTAGGGAACAAACGCCCGTTGACCACGCCTAATACGCGCTTCAATACCCGGAAAATGGTCTGGTCATAAAACTTAAATTTACAAGACAAGCCAAAGGGAGCTTTCTTGCCCAGATTCTTATACTCCAGGTTGTAGGCGTGTCCTGTCTTCACCGCATCCATCGCCATTTTGCGCAGGAGGCCGGGGAAGCTGTCGATTTTCTCATGCACACCGATGTAGACCTTCTCCCAGAAACGTGGCACATTGCACATCATGGAGGGTTGGATCTCTACCAAGGTTTGTTGAATCATTTTGGGATCACGATTGATCGCTACGGTTACCCCTTTATGCAGACAGAGATAGGTCCAGGCTTTCTCGAATATATGTGTCAGCGGGAGGAAACACATGGAGGTCTCTTTATCGGTCACGATCGGCAAACGGATATCATGAATACGCATTGCTTCCAGGAAATTGGAATGATGAAGCATTACCCCTTTTGATTCTCCGGTGGTGCCGGAGGTATAAATGATCGTAGCCAGATCCTCGGTCGACGCCTCTTGTATGCGTATCTTGACGGTCGATTCCGCCAGGGCGTTATCGCCCAATTTGATGAAGTCAT
Organism: Parabacteroides sp. PM6-13; assembly: GCF_029892605.1. Classification (GTDB taxonomy): domain Bacteria; phylum Bacteroidota; class Bacteroidia; order Bacteroidales; family Tannerellaceae; genus QVMG01. The sequence goes on along the minus strand of NZ_JARXWF010000009.1, from coordinate 158,995 downwards.
CGAAATAGATGGATGTTTTATCTTCCGGATTCAGCTTGACCTGCGAATCAAAGACGATGATGCGCTTTAACACATCCGATTCTTTCTGCACCATGTAGGCGTTATTATATTGCAACTGTTCGCCCACAAACAGGGTATGAACGGATGCATCCCGGATGATATAGTCGATCTGCGCAGGAGAGCTCGTCGCATACATCGGAACCGAAACAGCCCGGTTGGCATAAGCCGCAAAGTCGGCGTAAAGATACTGGGGCATATTCTGCGAATAGATCCCTAATGTGTGATGCTCTTCTATGCCAAAGGCGGCCATCGCTTTCGCCGCTTGCATGATCTTGTCTGAAAACTCACGCCAGGATATCTTAAGCCATTTTCCAGTCGCATCGTCACGATATTTCAAGGCCGTTTTCTGACCATACTTTTCTGCTTGACGATGAATGAGTTCAGCGTAATGATAATAAACCATATCTTTCTGTTTTTATGTCGTTGCAAAGGTAGGGTATTCTTCGTTTACACCCTCTTTTTCAACTCTTTTTTTACACACTATCTCCCGTTTTGTGCAGTTTTTATCTGTAACGATTCAGTAAAAGTCCGCAAGGACTTATATGTGGATAGCCCCGTGCAAGCCGTCAGGCGCGGCTCGGGGTGGCTGTCTATCCCACACAATACAACCCCGGAGCGGGTTGAACCCACTTCGGGGTTCAGCGAGGGAGTGACCTGCTGCCCCGGGTTGGCACCCGGGGTTATCCAAATGAAAGTCCTCTCGGACTTTGGCTGAACCGAAGGTCACCGCTCACGACGATAGCTCTTTTTATCCGTAAACCGGTTAATAATAGTTAAACCACAGTAGTATGTATTGCAAAGTACCTTGTCTTTTGTATATTTGCAACATAAAAGGAGAAAAAATGAACGCAGAAAACGTGAAATCACAGATGAGAAAAGGGATACTCGAGTATTGTATCCTTCTTCTACTGAAGAAAGAGCCGGCTTATACGTCGGACATTATTCAGAAGCTGCAGGAAGCGAAACTGATCGTTGTCGAAGGCACGCTATATCCTCTCTTAACCCGTTTGAAGAATAGTGGTTTGTTAGGATATCAGTGGGTCGAATCCAATCAGGGGCCTCCCCGGAAATATTATCGACTAACGGAAGAGGGCGAGGCCTTTCTCGGCGAGTTGGAAAATGCCTGGCAGGATTTAAATAATACAATCAACCACATCAGAAACAATTAAAAGGAACGAAAATGAAAAAGACACTTACAGTGAATTTAGGTGGAACTGTATTCCATATTGATGAGGATGCTTACCAGCTATTAGAAAAATACCTGTCCAATTTGCGTATCCATTTCCAGAAGGAAGAGGGATCGGACGAAATCATGAACGACTTCGAACAGCGCATCTCCGAGCTGCTTAACGACCGGATACGCCTGGGCTACGAGGTGATCACCCTGGAGCATGTGGAAGATGTGATTAAGCGGATGGGTAAGCCGGAAGAGATCTTCGGAGACGATTATACCGAAGAGCGCAAAGAGGAATTCAAAACCAAGGCTGATCCTCAGACAGCGGCCAAGAAACGCCTTTTCCGCAACCCGGACGACCGCATTATCGGCGGGGTAGCCGGTGGTCTCTCGGCCTACCTCGGATGGGATCCGACGGCTGTGCGTATAGCGATGCTCTTATTGATGTTTTTCTATTTTATATCCATCCCTATCTATCTTCTCCTGTGGCTGATAATCCCGGTAGCCCGCACGGCGACTGAGAAGTTACAGATGCGTGGTGAAAGCGTTACGCTGGAGAATATCGGGAAGACCGTCACCGACGGATTTGAAAATGTATCCAACAATGTGAACGACTATATCAACTCGGGCAAGCCCCGGTCGGCGGTGCAGAAAATAGCGGATGGCTTTGTCGCCGTTGTTGGTTTCCTGATCAAGGTGGTGGGTATTTTCTTTGCCATTATACTGATTCCGCCTGTGGGCTTTGCGTTGATCATACTGGTTATCGTATTATTTGCCATCTTTATCGGATTGATCGGTGGAAGTATCGGACTCCTGGGAGGAGGATTAGGGCTTCTCTACAGCCTGTTCCCATTCGCCGATTGGAGCTCCGTCAGCGCGTATCCCGAAACGACATTGATCATTGCGACGATCACCATGATCCTGGCCATAGGCATTCCGCTTTTCTCGTTGGCTTATCTGCTCTGCGGAAAATTATTCAAATGGAAGCCGATGCCAACAGCCGCCAAATGGATTTTGCTTATCCTTTGGTTTGTCTCTGTCGCAACAACGATAGTCATGGGAATTAATTTCGGCTGGCCTATTATTGACAATCAAGGTTGGCATTGGAACTCGTATCATCCAATCCGGCATATCCGTTTTTGGTAACAGACTATTTTTATTACTTATATATGGTTTATGTATTGTGTGTTTAAAAAAGAAGGCCGCTCTGTCTCAGAGGGGCCTTTCTTCTAAGGTTAACAAATTTATGAGTAAAAACCACTAATGAATCTTATAAAATAAAATTTTATAGTCTGCAAATATACGGATTGTTTTTTTACATTGAAAACTTTTTTCAATTATTTGCAGTTCTCCTGTATTTTAGCTGCCAATTCGGCCATTTTTGCATGGTCGGCCGGCCCTTTTTCTTTTCCAAAATATACATCAGACTCCTTGTTGATCGGCACCAGATGAATGTGCGCATGTGGCACCTCCAACCCGATCACCGTAAGCCCGACCCGCTTGCAGCTGATGGTCGCCTGCAAAGCGGCAGCTACCCGCTTGGCAAAAACCATCATACGCCCCAGTTTCGCATCGTCGATATCGAAAATATAATCGACCTCCTCTTTGGGAATGACCAGGGTATGTCCCTCTGCCAAGGGGTTAATATCCAGAAAAGCGAAGAACTCATCGTTCTCCGCTACCTTATGACTTGGGATCTCGCCCGCTACGATCTTGCTGAATATAGTTGCCATAGCGATGCAGATTAGATTGAGATGTCCATCACTTCAAAACTCATCATACCCGAGGGCACCTTGATGTCGACCGTGTCGCCTACCTTCCGTCCCAGCAATCCCTGTGCAATCGGGGTGCTGATAGCAATCTTTCCCTCCTTCAGGTTCGCTTCCGAATCAGCCACAAGGGTATAGGTCATCACCGCGTTGTTCTTGGTGTTTTTGATTTTCACTTTATTCAATATCTGAACCTCTTCGGTCTGAAGCCTTGTTTCGTCAATCAGGCGCGCGTTGGCCAATAACCCCTTCAACTGGGCCAGCTTGGCTTCCATAATTCCCTGCGCTTCCTTGGCCGCATCATATTCTGCATTCTCAGACAGATCTCCTTTGTCTCTTGCTTCCGCAATTTGAGCTGAAATTTCCGGACGTTTTACATTTTCGAGATAAGCAATATCCTCCAACAATTTGTTGTAGCCATCCTCTGTCATATAACTAACAGCCATATCAATTCCTCCTTTTATAGATTAAATTAATTGTTTATAATACGCAAATAAAAAAAGAATCCCGGCCACGTCGTAGCCGGAACTCCCTATATTTCACTATGTCCTTAGTATGCAAAAGTAGTCTTTCTTTTCAATCGGAGCAAACCTTTACAGGTGCTTTATAACATATTCGCCCCGATCCGCCTTGCCTTATTTCATAAGAGCTTTGACGTCTGCCTCGAGTTGAGCGATATCTTCTACCCGCTTGCTTAGGTTGCCTTCACGGTCGATCAGGAAGAGCGCCGGCAGCTGACGCACGGCATAGAGCGCCGCGATCTGGGAGTAGACCGATTCCGGGTCGTGCACACATACCCACGGCAGGTTGATCGCCGCGTTTTGCCACAGATGCTTATCCGTATCCAGCGATACCTGATAGATCAACAGGCCTTTGTCACTATAGGTTGTATACAGCTCACCCAGCTCCATATTTAACGCCGGGGACCACTCTGTTTGGTAAGCGGTGAAGTTTACCAGGGTCACCTTTTTGTCGGACACCTCCGAGAGCTTGATCACCTTGCCGTTCACATCGGGCAGGGCAATATCCAGGAAGCTGACCGTCTGCACATTCACATCGTCCAGGTTGATCTCACGTTGCGCACGGGTTACTTTCAGCGATTGCAGCGCCAGGTTGTGCAGGTGTACGGAGCGCTCCGTTTTCGGGTAGTAATGATCATAGCTGGTGGCTACCGCTCCAAAGGCGCGGGAGTCTTCCTTGTCGTACATATTAAAGAAAAGCATGCCATCGATCTGTTGGAACAATGCAAAATAGGCTGCTGTCGACATGGGAGCCGCATAGATATACTGACGAGCCACCTCTTTGTAGCTCTTGGCAATCTCCTGTACCGCTGTTTCGTAGGCCTCATCGCTTACCTCTTTGTTTTCATATTCTTTGCGCAAGCGGTTCAAAGCCTGATTGGCATCGAGCTGCGCCAGGGTGATGCTCTTTATTGCCTGGCTATTTTCTGATCCTTCCACCGAATAGGACACCGCAAAGGTGCCGGCATCGGCAATAAACGAAACCGTCTCCGTCGAGTCGATCGCGAAATTGATCAGTTTATCATTCAGTCTCAACCGGTAAAATTCAGGAGCCTCCGGCCGTGGTTTCTTAAACTTGAATTTCCCGTTCGCCTTCAAACGCACCGAATCGAGAAGCTCAACAGAGGCCACCCGCACATTCTCCAGGTACATCGTCTGTCCATCCGCACCGGAAACCGTTCCTGTCACCGTAAATTCGGAATCGCCCGAACAAGAGGAAAACAATAACCCGAGAAACATCCCGCAAAACAAAACCAGTTGCAACGTTCTTCTTTTCATACTTCGTATCCTATTTTTTTCGTTGCAAATATACATCATTTACATTATATACATAACAAACACCCCCAAATAAGCCAAAGAGAAAAGAAGAAATCAGCCTGCAATTTTAGGCTTTAAGCATTTTTTCTCACGACTTTTTTGAGCCTGAGAAAAAATTCTCACCCGCGTGAGAAAAAATTCTCATGCGGGTGAGAATAAAAAAAACGCTACCTTTGTCGCGGTTTTACTAATTTATAGAACAATTCGAGATATGCAGAAACCATCGATCCCCAAAGGTACCCGAGATTTTTCGCCGGAAGAAATGGCGAAACGTAATTATATCTTCAACACGATTCGCGACGTATTCCATCTATACGGCTTTCAACAGATTGAAACACCGGCCATGGAGAATTTATCCACGTTGATGGGTAAATACGGAGAAGAGGGCGACAAATTATTGTTTAAGATACTGAACTCCGGGGATTGTTTCGCAGGCATTAGCGATGAAGAGTTGACAGAGAAGAACCCGGCTAAGCTTGGTGCCAGGATGTGCGAAAAGGGACTGCGCTACGACCTGACCGTTCCGTTTGCCCGTTACGTGGTGCAACACCGTAACGAGATTTCTTTTCCGTTCAAGCGTTATCAGATACAGCCCGTATGGCGTGCCGACCGCCCACAGAAAGGGCGCTACCGTGAGTTTTTCCAGTGCGACGCTGATGTGATCGGTTCCGATTCGCTTCTGAACGAGGTGGAGCTTATTCAGATCATGGACGAGGTGTTCCACCGGTTAGGCATCCGCGTGGCGATCAAGATGAACAACCGCAAGATCCTCTCGGGCATCGCGGAGATCATAGGTGCCGCCGATAAGATTATCGACATGACGGTGGCGATCGACAAGCTGGATAAGATCGGACTGGACAAGGTAAACGAAGAATTGAGCAGTAAAGGCATCCCGGCGGAGGCGATCGATCGCCTGCAACCAATCATCAGCCTACAAGGAACGAACGCGGAGAAGATACAGATATTGAGACAGACATTGGCCGGATCGGAAACAGGCCTGCAGGGGGTCGAAGAGATGGATTTCATCCTGGAACGCCTGCAACACGCACCTATTCGTAGCCGGTTGGAGATCGACCTGACATTGGCTCGCGGATTGAACTATTATACCGGAGCTATCTTCGAGGTGCGAGCATTGGATGTAGAGATCGGCAGCATCACCGGTGGTGGACGCTACGATAACCTGACGGGTGTGTTTGGCATGGATGGAATGTCGGGTGTCGGATTTTCATTCGGAGCCGACCGCATTTTCGATGTGCTCAACCAATTAGATCTCTATCCGAAGGAGTCGTTGCAAACGACACAGCTCCTGTTTGTCAATTTTGGCAGCCGCGAAGAGACCTGGCTGTTGCCCATCTTGCAACAAGTACGTCAGGCGGGCATTCGCACCGAATTATATCCCGAGCCTGTTAAGATGAAAAAACAGATGGGCTATGCTGATACGAAGAAAATACCTTTTGTAGCCATTGTGGGCGAAACAGAGATGAGTGAAAACAGGATCACCCTGAAAAATATGCACACAGGAGAACAGACGCCACTCACCGTGGACGAGCTGATCGCCACCTTTTCCTGACTTGTCAACGACATACGCTGTCATTTGAGAGCAAAAAACTGACAGTCGAAAGAGGCCCGGTTGTCAGTCGTATGCCATTTTTCCCTTTTTGGCACAGAATTCGCATAGCTGTTTTCAGGATGCTTGAAATGGGCTCATTGCATGTGGCTCATAACAGGTTAAAAATATAACATATTAACTAATTAAAAATATCAAAGAGATGAACATTAAACCATTAGCAGACCGCGTGCTTGTAAAGCCGGCTGCAGCAGAAGAGAAGACAGTGGGTGGCATTATTATTCCTGATTCAGCCAAAGAAAAACCGCTGAAAGGAGAAGTAGTAGCCGTAGGTAACGGAACAAAAGATGAAGAAATGGTGGTTAAACCGGGTGACAACGTATTGTATGGCAAATATGCCGGAACGGAGATCGAACTGGATGGCGAGCAATACCTGATCATGCGTCAGTCTGATATTTTAGCAATTATTTAATTCAACAAAAACAAAAAAATAAATCATAAACATCATGGCAAAAGAAATCAAGTATGATATGGAAGCCCGCGACCTTTTGAAGAAAGGTGTGGACGAATTGGCGAATGCCGTAAAAGTAACCTTAGGCCCGAAAGGTCGTAATGTGATTATTGAAAAGAAATTCGGCGCGCCGCATATCACCAAAGACGGTGTGACCGTGGCTAAAGAGGTAGAGGTGGCTTGTCCGTTTGAAAACATGGGTGCTCAGTTGGTGAAAGAGGTGGCCTCGAAAACCAATGACAATGCCGGTGACGGAACAACAACAGCTACGATCCTGGCACAGTCGATCATCACCGTAGGCTTGAAGAATGTAACAGCCGGTGCGAACCCGATGGACCTGAAACGCGGTATCGACAAAGCGGTGGTGAAGGTAGTTGAATGCATCGCCAGCCAGGCGGAAGCTGTAGGCGACGACCTGAATAAGATCGAAAACGTAGCGAAGATCTCTTCCAATGGCGACGAAAGCATCGGTAAACTGATTGCTGAAGCTATGCAGAAGGTGAAAACTGAAGGTGTAATCACCGTAGAAGAGGCAAAAGGAACGGAAACAACGGTAGACGTGGTGGAAGGTATGCAATTCGACCGTGGCTATATCTCTCCGTACTTTGTAACCGATACGGAAAAGATGGAAGCTCAGATGGAGAATCCGTTTATCCTGATCTACGACAAGAAGATCTCTGTATTGAAAGAACTGCTTCCGATTCTGGAACAGACCGTACAAACAGGACGTCCGTTGTTGATCATCGCCGAAGATATCGATAGCGAAGCGCTGGCTACTCTGGTAGTAAACCGTCTGCGTGGTTCGTTGAAGATCTGCGCAGTGAAAGCTCCGGGATTCGGCGATCGTCGCAAAGCGATGCTGGAAGATATCGCTATCCTGACCGGTGGTACGGTGATCTCTGAAGAGACTGGTATGAAGCTGGAAGGTGCTACGATGGATATGCTGGGAACAGCCGAAAAGATTGTGGTAAACAAAGACAACACCACCATCGTAAACGGTGCCGGCGACAAAGAGGCTATCCAGGGACGTATTGCCCAGATCAAAGCGCAGATGGAAACAACAACTTCTGATTATGATAAAGAAAAACTGCAGGAACGTCTGGCTAAAATGGCAGGTGGTGTAGCGGTTCTTTACGTAGGTGCTGCTTCTGAAGTGGAAATGAAAGAAAAGAAAGACCGTGTGGATGACGCGTTGAGCGCTACCCGCGCGGCGATCGAAGAGGGAACAGTACCTGGCGGTGGTGTTGCTTATATCCGCGCGATCGAAGTATTGGAAGGCCTGAAAGGTGATAACGAAGACGAAACAACCGGTATTGAGATCGTGAAACGCGCGATCGAAGAACCGTTGCGTCAGATCGTTGCCAACGCGGGCAAAGAAGGTGCTGTGGTAGTACAGAAAGTAAGAGAAGGCAAAGGCGACTTCGGTTACAATGCCCGTACGGATGTGTATGAAAACCTCTGCGCAACAGGGGTGATCGACCCGGCGAAGGTAACACGCGTTGCGTTGGAAAATGCCGCTTCTATTGCCGGTATGTTCCTGACCACCGAATGTGTGATCGCAGAAAAGAAAGAAGATACACCTGCCATGCCGATGAGTCCGGCAGGCATGGGTGGAGGCATGGGTGGCATGATGTAATTCATCCATCCGCATTCCGGGATGACTCCGTCTCCCGAACATATATATCGAAAAGGCTATCCGGTTGGATAGCCTTTTTTTGTACTTTTGTCCCTCTAAAACAAGCTATAATGAAGATAGGCTCTATAGATTTGGGGAAGCAACCCGTGTTATTGGCTCCGATGGAGGATGTGACGGATATATCATTTCGCCTGATGTGCAAACGCTTTGGGGCAGATATGGTGTATACCGAGTTTGTGTCGAGCGATGCCCTGATTCGCCATGTCAATAAAACGCAGCAGAAACTGACTGTTTCGGAGGACGAACGCCCGGTGGCCATACAGATCTACGGCCGGGAGGTCGACGCCATGGCGGAAGCGGCGCGGATATGCGAAGCAGCACGTCCGGATATATTGGATATCAACTTCGGATGCCCGGTGAAACGGGTGGCCGGCAAAGGTGCCGGAGCCGGTATGTTGCGCAATATTCCCCTGATGCTTGAGATCACGCGGGAGGTGGTGAAAGCGGTGAATATCCCGGTAACGGTGAAGACGCGCCTGGGGTGGGACATGAACGACCTGGTGATTGTCGACCTGGCGGAGCAGTTGCAGGACTGCGGCATCGCGGCGCTCTCGATCCACGGACGCACCCGTTCGCAGATGTACACCGGCGAGGCCGACTGGACACTGATCGGCGCCGTGAAGAATAACCCCCGGATGCATATACCGATTATCGGCAATGGCGACGTGACATCGGCCGAACGATGCCGGGAGTGCTTCGATCGCTATGGGGTCGATGGCGTGATGATCGGGCGCGGAAGCATTGGCCGTCCCTGGATATTCGAAGAGATAAAACATTTTCTTACGACAGGAGAGGCGTTGCCCGGCAGGGAATTTCAATGGTACCTGGATATACTGAAGCAACAGGTGGTACAGAGTGTGGAACGATTAGACGAGCGAAGAGGCATTCTGCATATCCGCCGTCACCTGGCGGCGACCCCTCTTTTCAAAGGGATTCCTGATTTTAAATCAACCCGGATCGCCATGCTTCGCGCGGAGACGGTGGAGCAATTGTTCGATATCATGGACAATATTCCTCATCTATTGAAATTGAAGGGCTGAAATAGTCCAAATATATAATATAAGCGTCCATATTTGATGTGAAATTCCAATGCAAACAGGAATTTTGCATTATCTTTGCAACGAGTTTTTTTCATAGTATTTTAGATCTAAGGTTAACAAGTCTTTGTCATGAGAGAGTCGCGAGATTGTCCCATGAGAAAGCATAAAAACCGTTCGCACGCGAACGGTTTTTTATTTTTAAATGTGATTATACATAAAAGAGTAATATCAACAACTGCGCCACCAATACGCGCAGGAACATGGTCATCGGGTAGACCGTGGCGTAGCTCACCGCGGGCGCGTCGTTGCCGGCTGTTGCGTTGGAATAGGCGAGGGCTGGCGGATCGGTCATACTGCCGGCCATCAGCCCCATCAGGGTGAAGTAATTGAGTTTGCAGAAGTGGCGTCCGATAAAGCCAATGATCAACAAAGGGATCGTTGTGATAGCAAAACCATAGCCCACCCAGGCCAAGCCGCCTTTATTGACAATCGTATCCACAAAACCACCACCGGCACCCAGTCCCACGCAAGCCAGGAAGAGCGTGATACCCACCTCGCGCAACATCAGGTTGGCGCTTTGGGTGGTGTAGGTGACTAATTTGTATTTATATCCGAAACGGCTGATCAAGATCGCCACAATCAGCGGACCTCCTGCCAGCCCTAACTTCACCGGCTGCGGAATACCCGGGAAGAAAATGGGTATACTTCCCAACAATACCCCCAGGGCAATGCCTAAGAAGATCGTGATTAGGTTAGGATGATCCAACCGCTTCAAGGAGTTGCCCAACAGCTCTTCTACCTTGCCCACGGCAGGCTCACTCCCTACCACCGTCAGTTTATCGCCCATTTGCAGCGTCAGGCGAGGGGTACCCACCAGATCAACACCGGCACGACTCAAGCGAGTGACATTGATCCCATGCAGGCGACGAAGCTGTAGATCGCCTAAGCGTTTGCCATTCAGTTCCGGTTTCGTGACCACGATCTGTCGGCTGATCAACTGACTCTTACCCGGAATCCATTGCTTACGATCCATTTGTATCTCTTCGCCCACAAAGGTTTTGATGGTTTCCGCGTCCTGCTCGGTGGTAACGACAAAGATCTTATCGTCTTCATGCAAGACCGTATCGGCGGAAGCGATGTCGACCTCGTTGCTGCCGTTATACATAATACGTGATATGACAAACTCGCGGTGTTTCAACAGTTCAGAGAGTTGCATAAGGGTTTTGCCGCAGATGGCCGGATTCTTCACCACCAAAGAGATGGGCTTGGCCTCTTGGGAGAGATTTTCTTCCTCCAGCGCCAATCGCTCGTTTTCCTTCTGCAAATTGATACGAAACAGGTAACGGATGAGCAACATAGAGAGAATAATACCCACCACCCCTAACGGATAGGCTACCGCATATCCCAGAGCGATCGTATCGTCTACCTGTCCGAACAGGTCGCTAAAAGCTTGTTGAGCCGCCCCCAAACCGGGCGTATTCGTAACAGCTCCCGACATCACACCCACCATGGTGGCCATCGGCGTGCCGGTGAGGAAATGGATCGACAGAGTGACCAGCGCACCCAACAGGACAATGCCGGTTGCCAATAGGTTTAAGGTGATTCCACCCTGCTTGAAAGAAGAGAAGAAACCGGGACCAACCTGCATCCCTACCGAAAAGACGAATAGGATCAAACCAAATTCCTTGACAAAATGAAGCACTTCCGGATCCATTTGAAACCCGAAATGCCCCAACAGAATCCCCACAAAAAGGACCAAAGTAACACCCAGGGAGATTCCAAACAGCTTGATTTTCCCTAATTGAATTCCTGCCGCAATCACAACTGCCAACAGAAGGACAGAATGCGCTACGCCCTGCCCCCATAATAACTCATTAAACCAATCCATATATACCTTTATTAAAAACCGGCGGCAAAGGTAACCATTATTCAGGAGATTCCATTTTATTCGTATGGAAACACACTTTCTTACCTAACAAATTGCAATATTAGAAAAAGCTCTTTTGTTTAATTTCGGAAAACGAAGCTACAACTAATTTGTTTTACACAAAATAGGGAGGACTATTTCTGATACTGTCTGATTACGTTCTATTATAGGAGATGAAAACCAATACCTTTGGATAACCATAATGATAGGTTGGTACTTATTCGATTTGATGCCATAACGATGAAAAAATGAATTACTTAACCACATGAAAAACACTTTTCAAACGGCTTTGCATCTTTTGACGCAAAGCCGTTTTTTTATTGAATCGCTTCTTTATTCACTCCGCAAGGCATTGACAGGGTTGCGCGAAGCCGCCCGGTAGCTATGCCAGCTCACCGTTAATAGGGTGACACAGCCTACAAGTAATCCGCTCAATAAAGCCACTCCCACCGATACATGTACCCGATAGACAAAATTCTCCAGCCAGCGACCAATCAGCCACCAGGTCAGAGGCAAGGCAATCAGAAAGGCGATGCCCACCCACACCAGGAACTGCCGGTTCAGTAACAGCATAATCTCTGTCGTTGTGGCACCGTTCACTTTCCGTATGCCAATCTCTTTTGTGCGTTGTTCCATCGCATAAAGCGCCATGCCGAACAAACCAAAGCAGGTCAGGAACAGGCTGATCAGGGAATACATCCAAAGCAATCGCGACATGGAAAAGACCTTGTGATTGCGCTCTTTAAACTCGTCCCACACATGGCGGTAACTGAAATAACTACCCGGGAAATGCTTTTCCCACACCGCCTTCACCTCCGACAGCAGTTCCGGGCGGTCGCGATTCAGGCGGAAATAGATACAATACACATCCTCCGCGTTTCTTTCTATCTGAATAAGGGAAGGAAATACGGCATCCTCCAGTGTATTGGTGTAGAAATCTGTCAACACACCGGCCACGACGAAAGGCGGTGCCTCTTCTCCCTTTCGATCTCTGCCCACCACCTCTTGGTAATGTTGCAGTGGCTGTCCTACCGGATTCTCTCCTTCGGGAACAAATAGTCGAACAAACGTCTCATTCACATAGACGGGACGCGCCCATTGTCCAAGCCCCTCTTCCGGAGCAAATCCCTGTTTGAGTTGAATACGGAAGGTCTCCAGATAATCTGTGTCGCCTTTGAAAAACAATAAGGGGTAATAGGATTCATTTCCATGTTCATCGGTAGTAACGACCTGTTGCAGGCCACTATTCAACACGGCAAACCCGGTCGCGGTGACCTTTCCGATGCCCGGAATCGCCTGTATCTCCTGTACTAACGGACGAATGTCCTTATCGCTCCACTCTCCCACTTCGATCAGTCCCTGGTACGCCTCGCCGCCTCGTTTGATCAGCCCCACCTGTTGGTTGACAATCAAGGTGCCCATAACCAGCCCGATCGAAATGGCGAACTGCAGAACCGTCAGTGATGCCACAATAACCTGCCGTTTCCCTCCTCTGAAAAAGGCATAATAGCCTTGCAGCGAAAAGCGGGTCACCTTCCGACCGACATAGAGTGCCGGCACGATCGACAGGATCAATACAAACCCACACAAAATAGGAAATACCTGCCGGTTCAACAGGAAGGCCGTTTGCATCCGTCCCCCGACAATCGCGTTGAAATGAGGCAGGAGTGTGTATATGATCAACAGCGAAAACAGAAAGCCGACCACGACCGTCAGAAAGGTGTCTAAAAACAACTGCCCGATGATATGCCCTCGATCGGCGCCCATCAGTTTCTGTGTATGTATCATCTTCACCTGTTGTAACAGGCGGGAGAAATTCAGGTTGACATAGTTAAAACAGGCGATTAACAGGATCAGTATGGAGGAGAAAACGCCTACATATAATAACGGCTTCTGCTGGGTAACAACAAAATTGAATCCTTCCATAGTGTAGGAAAGAAAATAACGTTCGCGAAGCGGGATAAAATAGTATTGCCCGATATCGCCTTGTATGGTCGGTATTCCATCCGCCTTCACCTGTTGGGCGAATGCCTCCGTATCGATCGGATGTTCCGTAAGCAATATGGCGGTTCCTCCTTGATAGTCTGAAGGGATCATGCCGATGGCATCAAAAGAGAGGATCGACTGATCGCGCGCTTTGATAACCGCCACAACCTGGTAATCAACAGTTGATTCTTTTCCGCCACCAAAGAAATCCTCTTCCATTATCGTATAGGAAATCGTTTGTCCCAGCGGGTTCTCACCGCCAAAATAAAGCTTCGCCACCTCTTCTGTTAGTGCTATCTTATTGGGTTCAGTCAACGCCTCCCGGAGGTTGCCATAAACCACTTCGTACGGAAAAAACTGCCAGAAAGAGCTGTCCGCCTGCATGGACAGGATCGGTGGATAGCTGTTTTCACCCACCCAAACCGATTGCATATAGACAGAACCTAACCGCAAATAATCCTTGACAAAAGGATAGCCATCTTTCAATTTCGGTGCAATATCAGACACGATATAAGCCACCTGCTCGCCGGATTGCAGGGGCGAGTCCTGGCTCATAAAATAGATATGATCCCGGTTCGGATTTTCGGTTTCCACATTATATTCATGGATTACAAACGCCGCCAGCATATTGGTGCATGCCAAGCCGATGGCCAGACTTAATACGGAAATAACCGTAAACAACTTATTGCGCCGCCAGCTTCGGAAAATCAATTTGAAAGAAACCTGTTTCATCCGCTTATATTTTCTTGCTCCAAATCTACGAATTAAACGTAATTCTCACTCTTAAAATATAATAAAAATGTTATTGTTCCATTCGGTAGGAGAGTCCTGTTTAGTGACCTTTCCCATCTGAAGATTATAACCCAAACATCTGCCGGATGAACTGATATGCTGAAAATGAAAGATTCAGGATGACCAGGTCATAAACCAATGAGTGGCTTTTTCGCTATATGTTTTGGAGATGGGGATGTCGGGCACTTTTTCGATGCCCAATTCCAGGTAGATGCCGTCTTTTTCGCGGCGAAGGACTTTCACCTGATCGAAATTGACCATATAGGAGCGATGACAACGAAGTATATTGGTCGACACCAAGTGCTCTTCCATATATTTTAGTGAGTTGCGCAACATGAATTTGGCGAGCTGTCCTTTGTTGAGGTACCAGATGCAAACGTAGTTGTCGGCCGATTCCAGGTAAAGCAGGTGATCGCGCCTGACCGAAAGGCGCAGTTCGTTTTTCTCATCGTAAAAGGAGATCACCTCTTGCTTGCGGGTGGTTTCGGCGTTTCCCTCTTCCAACTGTCGCAAGCGGCTCTCTTTTTCCTGGTAGGAGAAGATCAGGTGAAGCACAAAATAGGGGATCAGTAACACCAGGCTGGTATTGATGGCCGATTCTTTGAAGGCGCTCAGCCACTCGCGCTCCGGATTCAATGATAAGGTGTAAATGGTATAAAACAGCGACATACAGACTATCTCCAATAATATCCATACCCCATATTTCCCGGCTGTTATAGCGTGTTTCTTCCCCCAATGATACATGATGATACGGCTGATCACCACAACCAATACCCCCGTCAGGATTACCAGGCTCGAAAAGACGAAGAATTTAAACTCCGATACCGGATACCAAGAGGGGGAATTAAACGGTTTGTAGATATTGATAAACACCAAAGCAAAAAGAGCCGTCCAAAGAATCAACTTGATGCTGTTCTGCCGGCTGTAGATATAGGGAGGGATCTTTTGCTTCAGGAGTTCGTCCATGCGCCTACTTTGTCTGTTTACTTTACAAACATACGAAAACAAATCCTACCACTCCCTTCCAGCGCCCCCTATTTTCACCCCGTATAAACGAATTTCATCCCTGAATTGCCTCTTTTGTCCCCCTTAACGTAGGCCGGCACCTTTCATTTGGCAGATTCTCTTTTCTACGCTTTATTTGCTCTCAAACAATCGTGAGCCTATGGATCTTTTCACCCGTTCCCAATTGCTGAGTAGACTTTTTTCGTATGAAAAGAGGGTCTCTGTGGGCGACAGCCGACAGGAGATCATACCCTTCCGGTTCACGCAAAAGAATGGCGACCGGGAGATACAGGCTTTCCAACAGGAGCTGGCAACCGCCGGGTTCTGTCCGCAGACCGACGATCATATCCTCGAGAACAGGGCGTTTAATTATACCGTTTTTGCTCCTTGTCGAACGAAACAGTATGAACAGGCAATTATCCTGTTGCATGGTCTGAACGAGCGCAACTGGAACAAATACCTCCCCTGGGCGGAGTTTCTGGTCAGGGAGACGGGTAAGCCCGTGATTCTTTTTCCGATTGCATTCCATATGAACCGGAGTCCGCAGTTTTGGTCGAACCCGCGGGATATCCTTCCTTGGGTGAATCTGCGAAAGCGGGAGGTGGCCGATAACGACAACCTGACCTTTGCTAATGTGGCCCTGAGCAGTCGTCTGTCGCGCCATCCACTACGTTTCTATGCCTCCGGGCGCGAGTCGGTGTTCAATCTTTGCCAATTAGCACAGGAGATAACCGATGGCGAACATCCGTTGTTTGAAAAGAATACGCATATTGATCTGTTGGCCTATTCCATAGGAGCCTTGTTGTCGCAGGTGGTATTATTGGCCAATCCGAACAACCTCTTTCGTGACTCTCGGTTGTTTATGTTTTGTGGAGGTTCTATTTTCTCCGAGATGAATGGCAACGCCCGCGATATTATGGACAAAGAGGCTTACGGGCGGTTAACCCATTATTATATGACCGATTTCCTACAGCAGGGGAATCTGCCTCAGCCCTTTCGTGAAGATGATTTTGAAAAAGCGTTTAAGGCGATGATACGTCCGGACCATATGCAGACGGAGCGTGAATCGTTTTTCGCACAGGCATGCCACCGCATCCGGGCGATCTCCCTGAAACAGGATCGGGTGATGCCGACAGAGGGCATCCGGAAGGCCTTGGGGAGGGCGGCGCATAAGATATTAGAAGAACTGGATTTCCCGTTTGCTTATACCCATCAGGTGCCGTTCCCCATGCAAACAACCAAGGATAAAGAGCTGGTGGAAGATGCCTTCCAAACGGTCTTTAATAAGGCAGCCGCATTTCTCCTATGAAACAAAAAAATCCCCCTGGTCCATCACTGGAGCAGGGGGACAGTAGAAAGTTAGTTCGTCACAATTTTTGTTCTTATTCTAATCTGATTTACATAGTTCCTTATTATCGCTCTCCGCGGCCCTCATTCCGCAGATCTATATTTTATTAACCCTTTCTTTATCGCTGTTTATTATATTTTTGTATACCTTATTGAGCTGATTGTTCCCTCAATTTCCCTCAATTTCTCAATTTTTGTATATCTCTTTTGTTTCTTATTATTGTACTTCTACCAATGTAGTTTCGAATTCGTTGTACTGCCAATCCAGTGTGTAGCATTTAACGGAACATTCTACCTTGTCACCTACTACTTTTACAGACACATACAGTTGGTAGATGTTACCAGCTTCCACGTAGTTGTGACCGATTCCAGCTAAGCCGTTCGGATTGATTGTATATGTTCTTACTTCTTCTCTTTCACCTACGTTGAAAGTCAGCTTCAGAGAAGTCAGGTTGCTTGTGTCAGCGTTCGGATAAGTAACGAAAGAAGCGTAAGCGTCTTTACCGAAATCATCAGCAGTAACTACTTCGTTTGTGAAAGAAGAAACGGTTTCGTTCAGTTTTCTTGTTGTGTTCTTGTTTACTAATTCAACGCTTGTCAAAGCAACTGTTGCTTCTTTACCTTCTGTGATGGTTGAGTTGAATTCTACCAGTTCTACCTGAGCAGTCAGTTGTTTCAATACGATAGCGATTGTTTCTACATTACCGTTCTTTGCGTCAGCGATTGTTTCGAAACCTTGTCCTTTATTGAAGCTAAACTCTTTGCTTTTACCGAATTTTACCATGTTAGAAAGATCAGCAGCGCCGTAAACAACATCTTCTACCTGATCTTTTGTTGTCATGCTTGCGAAAGAGATAGTTGTATTCGCGATTACATATACTTGGTAAGTGCGGCCTGTTTTTACTAATACGTTCAGTTCGTTGAAGTTTGTTACGTTATCTTTAGCGAAGAATACATTGTTGCCTTCCAAAACAACAACAGAAGCGTTTTCGAACGTGTCCATTTTTTCGCCATCCCAAGAAGAGCTACTGGCACGTGTTGCCATTTCGCCAGATACATTAAAAGAAACATACAGTTGAGTGTCGTCAGCAGAAACAGTAGCAGCTTCAGAAGTAGAAGCAACGATAAGCATATCATCTTCCATAGAACATGATACGGCAGCTACTAAGAATAATGAAACAGCTAATAATACATTTAAGAATCTCATGACGGTAATTATTAAAACGGTAATTTTCTTTTTGTCTAAACTTTCTGATGCAAAGATATGGTGGGTTTCATCGCAGGGAGATAGGTGAAAACTTCATCTTTCAGCGGTGATTCTACCTATTTTCGACCTTTGATAAGTTTACCGCTCACAATGATAGGAACGCCACCCTGTCTTAAACCGGGATTTATTCATTTTTTTTATCTTTGTAGCATAAATGCTGCGAATCAAATGAAAATAGGTATTCTTTCTGCAGGAGGTGATTGCCCGGGTATCAACGCGACGATCCGGGGAGTCGGCAAGACGGCTTTGATGCATTATGGCATGGAGGTGGTCGGTATTCACCGGGGTTATTCAGGGCTTATTACCAAAGATGTGGAGATGTTTACCGAGCGAACCCTCTCAGGTATCCTGAACCTGGGGGGGACCATCCTGGGTACCTCCCGTGAAAAGGGACTGCGCAAACGGCTGAAGTCGCCCGACAGTGATCTGCCACAGATCGTATGGAATAATTATAGGGAGTTGGAGCTGGATGCCGTGGTCTGCATCGGTGGCAACGGAACCCAGAAAACAGCCCATCTGCTTTCGAAGATGGGATTGAATATCATTGGTGTGCCCAAAACGATCGACAATGACATATGGGGCACCGATATCTCTTTCGGCTTTGATACGGCGGTGAATATCGCAACCGAAGCGATCGACAGGCTCCATTCCACCGCCAGCTCGCATAAGCGGGTGATGGTGGTAGAGGTGATGGGGCATCATGCCGGATGGATCGCCCTGTACGCGGGCATGGCAGGGGGGGCGGATGTGATCCTCTTGCCGGAGCTGGGGTACGATATGGATAGGGTAAACGAAGCCATCCTCGATCGTACACGCCGTGGGAAACCCTACTCGATTGTGGTAGCAGCCGAAGGTGTTGCCACACCGGATGGAAGCCGACCGGCCGATTATATCACCAAAGCCATCGAAGAGGGCACAGGCATTGAAACGCGCGATACGGTGTTAGGTTATACGCAACGCGGAGGCAACCCGTCGCCTTTCGACCGCAACCTGGCGACCCGCCTGGGCGGATATGCTACGGAATTGGTTGCCAACGGCCAGTTTGGGCGTATGGTGTGCATGTGTGGCGACAAGGTTCGCTCTGTTCCTTTGGAAGAGGTGGCCGGCAAATTGCGCGTCGTTACCCCCGACCATGAACTGATCACGCAGGGAAAAAGGATGGGGATTATGTTTGGACGATAGGTATAGGTATAATTGAAACTCACATATTGTTACATTAATAGAAAGATTACATGAAGAAATCAAGTTTGTTATTTGTGTTATTAGCCATCTTTGCCGTACAAGTGTCCGCGCAGGACGACGCAAAACCGTTTGAACATCTGTCGATCTCCGCCAACGCGGGGACCATGGGGGTGGGTGTGCAGGTGGCAACACCGATGACCCGTTTCCTTACCCTGCGCGCCGGTGTGATGATGTTTAAGTACAGCTACGACTACGAGTACGACGGAATCATTCGTTATGAAGATTATGAAGGCACCGCACCTATCCCAATGACAGCCAAGGCGGATATGGTGAATGGCTTATTGCTGGCGGATATATTCCCGTTTCGCAACGTGCCGATCCATATCACCGGCGGATTCTATGTCGGTAAAACGGATATTATAAAAGTCTCGACTGACGCTTTGGCTGGCCGTCCGATAGAGATTGGTGACCTGATTATTAATCCTGAAAACGGTAGGGTCTCCGCGGATATCGAAACCAAAGGCTTCAAACCCTATGTGGGACTCGGCTTCGGACGATCGATCACCAAGAATAACCTGGTCGGTTTCAAATTCGAACTGGGCGCTATGTTTCATGGAACCCCTACCTTTATTATCAAGGAGGGAAAGGACGTCACCGACTTGGTGAACCTGGAAGCAAGTGAAGAACTCGACAGCTTCAATAAATTCCTGAAAAACTTTGATGTCTACCCGGTCTTAAACCTGCAATTGCATTTCCGGGCTTTCTAAGGGAAGGGGTAAAATATAAAAAAAGACCTTAAAGACGTTGAAGTCCTTAAGGTCTTTTTGTGTTATTATCATTTCTCCGAACACACCCCTCTCTTGTGGAGAGGGGGCGGGGGAGAGGTGTTCTTTTAATAGCGCGGTCCGCGGTTTCCTCCGCGATCTCCGCCACGGTCACCACGGTCGTTGCGTGGTCCGCGATCGAATCCACCCTGACGAGGGCCACGATCACCACGGTCTCCGCGATCAGCACGAGGAGGACGTTCTTCGTAACCTTCCGGTTTCGGCATCAATACTTTGCGAGAAAGCTTGAATTTGCCTGTCTTCGGATCGATATCCACCAGCTTCACCTCTACGATGTCGCCTTCCTGCAGACCGGCTTGTTCTACGGTTTCCAGACGTTTCCAGTCGATTTCCGAGATATGCAACAAGCCATCTTTGCCCGGCATAAACTCAACGAAGGCACCGTAAGGCATCACCGAAGAGATCTTTCCTTCGTACACTTCGCCGATTTCCGGCACAGCCACGATCGCTTTGATCGAGCGGATAGCCGAGTCGATCGTATCTTTGTTGGTGCCTGATATCTCGATCACACCTACACCGTCCACCTCTTCGATGGTGATGATAGCGCCTGTCTTCTCCTGAATACCCTGAATAATCTTTCCACCCGGGCCAATAACGGCACCAATGAATTCCTTAGCGATCGTCATCTTCTCGATACGCGGAGCGTGCGGTTTCAGGTCTTCGCGTGCTTCAGGCATTGCATCAGTGATCTTACCCAAGATGTGCATACGTCCCTCTTTCGCCTGTGCCAATGCATTTTCCAGGATCTCGTAAGAAAGTCCGTCTACCTTGATGTCCATCTGCGTGGCCGTGATACCGTTTTCAGTACCTGTCACCTTGAAGTCCATATCACCCAAGTGGTCTTCGTCGCCTAAGATATCAGAAAGGATCGCATAGTTTTGTCCCTTATTTTCAGAGATCAATCCCATTGCAATACCCGATACCGGCTTCTTGATCTGTACCCCTGCGTCCATCAAGGCCAGTGTACCGGCACAAACAGTTGCCATAGAAGAGGAACCGTTTGATTCCAGGATATCAGAAACAACACGGATCACGTATGGATAATCTTCCGGAATCATGCGTTTCAAGGCGCGATGAGCCAGGTTTCCGTGACCGATCTCACGACGTCCCACGGCGCGTTGCGGGCGGGCTTCACCGGTTGAGAACGGAGGGAAGTTATAGTGCAACAAGAAACGTTCCTTGCTATGGTTCAATACATCGTCGATCATCTTTTCATCCGACTTGGTTCCCAGGGTAACCGTAGTCAATGATTGTGTTTCTCCACGGGTAAATACGGCAGAGCCGTGAGGTCCCGGCAGGTAATCGGTCTCGATCCAGATCGGACGAATTTCTGTTGTCTTACGACCATCCAGACGTTTCCCTTCGTCCAGAATCGCGCGACGCATGGCTTCTTTCTCTACGTCGTGGTAGTAACGACCGATCATTTCAGCCTTTTCAGCCAGTTCTTCTTCTGTAAACGTGGCTTTATATTCGTCAACAATCGCTTTGAAAGCATCTGCACGCTGGTGCTTGTCGCTTCCTGAAACGGCTACGGCATATACTTTATCGAAACATTTTTCGCGTACATCCTTGCGCAGTTCGTCGTCGTTCACCTCGTGGTCGTATTCACGTTTCACGGTGGTACCAACAGCTTCCATCAGCTCTTGCTGAACCTGGCACTGTTGTTTGATCGCTTCGTGAGCTACCTTGATCGCTTCGAGCATTTCAACTTCCTGTACCTCGTCCATTTCGCCTTCCACCATCATGATGTTGTCCATCGTCGCACCAACCATCATGTCGATATCGGCACGTTCCAGTTCTGCGAATGTCGGGTTGATCACGAACTGACCATCGATACGCGCTACGCGCACCTCAGAGATCGGTCCGTTGAACGGAATATCCGAAACAGCCAAAGCAGCCGAAGCAGCCAATCCGGCCAGCGCATCCGGCATATCTTCCCCGTCGGAGGAGAAAAGTATGATGTTTACAAAAACTTCTGCGTGATAGTTATCCGGGAACAATGGGCGAAGAACACGGTCAACCAGACGTGATGTCAGGATCTCGTAGTCGGAAGCCTTCCCTTCTCTCTTAGTGAAACCGCCCGGGAACCGTCCGAAAGCGGAAAATTTTTCTTTGTACTCAACTTGTAGTGGCATAAAGTCCACACCGGGGTTTGCATCTTTTGCGGCAGTTACAGTGGCCAACAACACGGTGTTGTTCATGCGTACGGTTACTGAACCGTCGGCCTGTTTCGCCAATTTCCCGGTTTCGATCGTGATGGTTCTTCCATCACCTAAATCGATCGTCTTGTTAATTGGATTAAGCATAATCTTCTTTTACTCTAAATATATTTTTTTCTCTCTTAAAATCTCGCAAAGGTAATGAAAGTTTACCTCTAATGATATGAAAATGAAAAGAAATTAACGTTTGTAAGATTTCTTCCGCGCTTCTCTTTCCGATGGTGAACGTCTCCAAGGTTTATCGCTGTTTTTGCGCTTGTCGAAACGGTCGTAGAAATGGCCATCGTCACTCCGACCACCTTTTCCTTTGCGGGCATAACTGCCGCCGCCTTTGCGTCCGCCACCCTCGCCTTTGCGTCCTTGCGCAGGCTCAACGGAGATACGCTTTCCGTCGATCTCAAAACCGTTCATGCCGTCCATCACACGCCGGCTTTCCGATTCTTCCACTTCGAAGAAAGAGAAGTTTTCCATCAGATCGATCTTGCCAATGCGCACCTTACCCGGCACACAACGGTTGACCAGTTCGATCAATTGATTCGGATAGAGCCCATCCGCTTTCCCGAAGTTGAGGAAGAAGCGTGTGAATCCCGCTTCCGCGTCAAAAACACGACGTCCGGCATGGCTATTTCGTCCGGAATTTCCCTTTTCATCGTACTCTTTCCGGGGCTGACGCTCGTCGACCTCTTCGATTTCATCGGCGTCACGGTAGTAGTCGAGCATCCGGTTGAACTCCAACGACACCACCCGCTTGATGATATCCTCCTTATCGAGCCATTCCAGCTTGCGATAGATCGAGGGCATCAGGCCTTCAATCTCCTCCTCGTTCACCTTCACCTTTTCGATCTGATCGACCAGGTTCATCAACTGCTTTTCGCAGATCGAGCTTCCGCTTGGGATATTCTCTTTTTCAAACTTTTTATTGATGATGCGTTCGATCTCGCGGATCTTTCCTTTTTCTCTGACATGACAGATCGAGATGGAGATCCCTGTCTTGCCCGCCCGTCCGGTACGTCCGCTACGGTGGGTATAGGATTCGGTCTCATCGGGCAATCCGTAGTTGATCACATGCGTCAGGTCGTCTACGTCCAGTCCGCGTGCAGCCACATCGGTAGCCACCAATAGTTGCAGGTTCTTGATACGGAACTTCTGCATCACATAGTCGCGTTGTTGCTGGCTCAGTTCGCCATGCAATGAATCGGCGTTATAGCCGTCCTGTATCAGCTTGTCGGCAATTTCCTGTGTCTCTTTCCGCGTGCGGCAGAAAATGATCCCGTAGATATTGGGGTAGTAATCGGCAATACGTTTCAGCGCTAAATACTTATCCTGCGCGCGCACCATATAATAGATGTGGCGGATATTCTTATTGCCTTCGTTCTTTTTCCCGATCACGATCTCTTTCGGATTCTTCATGTATTTGCGGGTGATCTGAGCGATCCCCTGCGGCATGGTAGCCGAGAAAAGCAGCATATTACGTGATTCAGGCACCTGTGCCAGGATGGCATTGATGCTTTCGGTGAAGCCCATATTGAGCATCTCGTCGGCCTCATCGAGGATCACGTTTTTGACCATGCCCAGGTCGACTGTTTTGCGTTCCAACAGGTCGAGCAAACGTCCCGGTGTGGCTACTACCACATGCACGCCGCGTTTCAATGTCTTTATCTGGCTATCGATACTCGATCCCCCGTAGACCGGCAATACCTTCAGCTTTTCCATATACTTGGAATAGTCGTTCAGATCGTCGGCAATCTGCAAACAAAGTTCACGTGTGGGGCATAATATCAAAGCTTGTGGATAGAGCTGATCGATTTCTATTTTCTGCAGGATGGGCAACCCGAAAGCGGCTGTTTTACCCGTACCCGTCTGGGCCAATGCGATCACATCGTTATCTTCTCCCAGTAGTAAAGGAATCACTTCCTCCTGTACCGGCATGGGCGATTCGTAACCCATTTCTTGAATTGCCTTCAAAATCGGTGAGGCAACTCCTAATTCTTCAAATGTTTTCAAAAAAATATGATTTATAAATGTCTAGAGGGCGCAAAGGTAGCTAAATTATTCGAATTCACACTAATAAAGCAAAATATCTTTTAGCCGCTCCTGGTCTTTTTCTGAGAAACTGAGTGCCGTTTCTACAAAATTATCAAACGAGGTATAATCCCGCAATATTTTCTGTCGTACGGGCTGCATAAAGAGCTCGTTTACAGAGAGCAGCGTGGTGATCGCCTCCTGCGATTCGAAGCTCAGATTGCGCACCATATAGGCATAGCGCTGCATAATGATGTATTCGTTGGAAGCCAGGTAATCTCTTATCACCGTCTGATCGGGGACATCCAGCAGCTGAAGCAATAGAGAGGAGAGAAAGCCTGTCGCGTCTTTCCCCAGCGAGCAGGAGAAGAGGATCGGATAATTGTCCTTGTCCAGGAACACCTGCAAGGCCCGGGCAAAGGCTTCGTGGTTGTCGGTAATGAATTTTAGGTACATATCCTGCATATAGACCGTTGCGTCGCCTTTGCGCATCTTGCCCTCGCGCAGGAATGGCTCAATATTATCCAGGTTCCCGACGGTCAGGGGCAATGCTACGATCTGCGCCTCCTCGAAGGTGACGGGCGAAGCGTTTATCTCGGCGGCGGTTCTCAGGTCGATAATAGTCTTGATATGCAGATCGCTCATCCGCAAGGAGTCCTGTATGCTTAAACGGCTCACATCGCCCGACCGGTAGACCCTTCCCCAGCGGGTCATTCGCCCTTTTTCTCCCGGGTAACCACCCAGGTCGCGCAGGTTTTGCACACTATCCATCAATACGGAGCGCGCGCCGACAATCTGCGCATGTTTATCGTTGAAGGTAAGACAAAAATACTGGCGCGTCACATTATCGTTGGTGATGTAGGTAGCCACACCCTGACTGATATCCGCGTAAATGGAGGGATCTTTTCGGGCAAACCTATCCGGATTATTTGATACATAGATCTTAGCGACTCCCTCCATAGGAGGTGTCGTTTCCCATTTGATCATATAATTACCAATCCCGTCGCGTAAGCACAAGGTCTGAATTTCCGTCGTGTTGTGCTGGCATCCAACCAGAGTGGCTAACAGAACGAATGATGTAAAAATCTTTTTACTCATAGTATCCTTTGTCCGTGTATTTCTACAAAGATAGCAATTCGGTACGATTCCGGTTTCCTGTTAAGTATTTTTAGGGGATGGAGGGGAGGAACCAGGAGGTATATTCGGGTTTTGGAAGATTTGAAGGAGAAGGGAGAAGGGAGAAGGGAGAAAGGAGAAAGGAGAAAGGAGAAAGGGGTGTCTTCAGATATTGTAAAGTTTGAAGGTTCTAAAGTCCGCAAGGACTTAGATGTGGATAACCCCGTGCAAGCCGCTAAGGCGCAGCTCGGGGTTGATTGTGTCATAGAAACGAGCTCCGTAGGTGCTCAACAGTTGACCTCCTACGGAACTCATGATATATATATTACGTCTACCCCGAGCTGCACCTACGGTTTGCACGGGGTTATCCGGGTTGAAGCCCTTTCGGGCTTTCTAAAACCTTCCCATTTCCTCCGATTTGAAGAAAAACCTGCGTAATCTGCGTTCCCCCTTTCTTATGAAACTCTCAAAATACAAAGTGTAAGCAAAATTGCCATTTTGCTTTACAATATGATACGTTAAAAAGTGTTACTCGCGGGACTAATTTTAAATACCCCTACGTTTTCGGAAAAATTCTCGGGCGATTTTGACAATTTGTAAATCGCTTAGCGAAGCGTAAAGCAAATTGTCAATCGAAGATCGCTTAGCCGAAGGCGTAAAGCAAAAAGACTTTAAGGACCTTAAAAACGAAGAATCATTCGACCATTTTTTCACTATATTTGCATAAAATTCAACGTATCATGAAAGAGATGAAAAAAATAGCCTGGGCTTGTATGCCGCTTGCGGCAACGGCCGCGCTGACTGGTTGTGTGGAGAAAGCACCCGAACAAATGCCCATGAATGTGATCTATATCCTGGCAGATGACCTGGGTTATGGCGACTTAGGTTGCTATGGACAACAGAAAACCAAGACACCTCATCTCGACCGGATGGCTTCCGAAGGTATGCAGTTTACGCAGCATTATGCCGGATGCACCGTGAGTGCGCCCTCCCGTTGTGCGTTGATGACAGGCCTGCACACCGGACACGCGCAGATCCGCGGCAATGTGCGCATCCAACCCGAAGGGCAACAGCCGATGGAGGCGGGCACCTATACGATAGGGCGCCTGATGCAATCGGCCGGGTATACGACCGGTATGTTTGGGAAATGGGGTTTAGGCCATCCGGGATCGGAGTCGGTGCCGACCAAGATGGGCTTCGACCGTTTCTTCGGCTACAACTGTCAGACCCGGGCGCATAGCTATTGGCCCGATCATCTCTGGAGCAATGAGGAACGGGTGGACTATCCGGAGAACGATAATAACGGACGGCAGACCTATGTGCACGATATCATCCACGAACAGGCAAAGGCCTTTATCCGCGACAACAAAGACAAGCCCTTCCTGGCGATGCTGACCTATACCCTGCCGCATGCCGAGATGAACCTGCCGCACGACTCCATTTACGCGATCTACGAAAATGCCTTCGAGGAGGTGCCTTACGAGAAACCGGCCAACGGCACCTATCACTCTTCGGAAAAGCCTTACGCCTCGTTTGCCGCGATGGTCAGCCGCTTGGATATGCATGTGGGTGAGATCATGGCATTGGTAAAAGAACTGGGCATCGATCAACATACCATCGTGATCTTTACCAGCGACAACGGTCCCCACAGCGAAGGGGGCGCCAACCCTGATTATTTCCAAAGCTACGGACCGCTGAAAGGCACCAAACGCGATGTGTACGAAGGCGGTATACGCGTACCGATGATTGCCTGGTGTCCGGGCACGATCGAAGGAGGCGTGAAAAACGATCATGTAGGCGCTTTCTGGGATATGATGCCGACGCTGGCCGAACTGACCGGCACCACCCTACCCGTCGCAACAGATGGCATCTCCCTCTTGCCAACACTCCTATCCAAAGAAGGGCAACAAGAGCACGACTACCTCTACTGGGAATTCCATGAACGCAACGGACGCAAAGCCCTACGCAGTGGCAACTGGAAACTAATACGTCAGCCGATCGTCGGCGAGACCATCGTCGAACTATACGACCTCAGCCAAGACATCCACGAAGACAACAACTTAGCAGAAGCCTATCCCGAGAAAGTAGCCGAACTGGCCCTCCTGATGGACAACGCCCGAGAACCGTCTGCATTGTTTAATTTCGGAGTGAA
This sequence comes from Parabacteroides sp. PM6-13, assembly GCF_029892605.1. Taxonomy (GTDB): domain Bacteria; phylum Bacteroidota; class Bacteroidia; order Bacteroidales; family Tannerellaceae; genus QVMG01. The sequence goes on along the minus strand of NZ_JARXWF010000009.1, from coordinate 131,480 downwards.
GAGGGAATAGATGTCAGATCAGAAGTAAAGAAGCTTTCTGTAAGATAAAAAACGGTATCAATAAAGAAGAGGACTTTATTATGCGATAAAACATTCTCGTCGTGCAGGTCTTCAAAAATAATTCCAAGTTCAGGATTATAATAGTCGTTATTTCTGGTGTTTTGAAAGCCGTTAAATGCCAGAAACTGTCTGACAGAGTTCAAGTTTGTAGGTTCGTTAGCTACAATAAAATCCTGTCGAACAACGGCAGACAGGGTATTTTCAATTAGAACAAATCCCATAAAACTGTATGCCGTTGCCGAGAAAAAATAATTATGGATTAAAAGACTGTTCAAATAATCGAGCCATGTTTCGTAGAAAATGGTTCCGTTCGTTTTAATGATTTGGGTATCGTTTAGTCGATAAACCTTTTGTTCAGCACCTTCGGCAACAAAATTCTCTTCAGATATTTTGCCCGAATAAAACAGTTTTTGAGTAGTGGCGAAGTGTATTAAATGCTTTTCTTCTTCTTTTTTGACAAGCTTTTGCTCTTTACTTCCGTAGCCGATTTCCGCATTTCTTCTAAGGAAATTTTGGACGGCTTTGAGTTTGCCTGCATCGCCAACTTGTTCATCTCCGAGAATGATACGTTGTAATTCATTTTTAATCATTTTAATAGTGTAATAAGACAAGCCTCTCTTCACAAAGGTAATAAAAGTATTTGGATTTATCACCTATTTTCCTTTCCTTTGCCCCCGAATAGACAGGGGTGCTTGTGAAAAATTCACAGGCTGAGATTATACCCATAGAACCTGAAGCGGGTAATGCCGTCGTAGGGAAAAAGAATGAAGTGCCGGCCGGGCTTCATGGTATATCCTTCCAAAAACAACACTCCTCTTATTCATTTGATTCGTTTCACTTAAAAAAAGAGCAGAAAAAAATGAAAAGAGTTTTATCTATGATCGCCGCGGTCGTAATGGCGAGTTGTATGTCCGGATACGCTATAGATCCGGTTGATTCCTTGAAAATTGCTAAAGATATCTCGCTGGACGAAGTGATGGTCACGGCTACCCGTGTGACCAAAGAGACACCCGTTGCTTATAGCGAGATCTCGCAGCAGGAGCTGTCGCGTCGCAACGACGGGCAGGGCATTCCTTACCTGATTGCTACCTCACCTTCCGTGATTATGACCTCCGACGCCGGCACAGGCATTGGTTATTCCGGGTTCCGTATTCGCGGTACGGATGCAAACCGTATCAATATTACGGTAAACGGGGTGCCACTGAACGACGCCGAATCGCACGGGGTGTTCTGGGTGAATATGCCCGACTTCGCCTCGTCAGTCGACAATATCCAGATCCAGCGCGGTGCAGGTACTTCGACCAACGGAGCGGCGGCCTTTGGCGCCACGGTCGCTATGCAGACACAAAAGGCCTCGTTGAAGCCCTACGCACAATACTCGTTGTCGGCGGGTTCGTTTGGTACACTCAAGCATACGGTGGAAGGGGGTACGGGACTGTTATATGATCGCTTTGTGATCGATGCCCGCTATTCCGATATCCGCAGTGACGGGTTTATCGACCGCGCCTCGGCTAAGATGAGTTCCTATTTCCTGTCGGCCTCTTATTATGCCGACAACTCCCTGATCCGCTTTCAGACCTTCGGCAGTAGCGAAGCGACCTACCAGGCATGGAACGGGGTGCCCTCCGAGATGCTTTCTACAAATCGGACCTATAACCCCTGTGGCGAATATAAAGAGAATGGCGTAACCAAATATTATGACAACCAGACGGATAACTACTGGCAGCAGCACTATCACCTGATCGCCAACCACCGGATGGGCGATTATTGGAATATGAACGTCACACTCCATTATACACCGGGAGAAGGCTATTATGAAGACTATAAAGCCGGAGCAAAATTCAGTAGCTACAAACTGCCAAGTTTCACCGATTCGGAGGGGAAAGAGGTAAAGAAGAGCGACCTGGTGCGGCGCAAATGGCTGAAGAGTGATTTCTACGGCGGGATATTCGGGATTAATTACCTGAATACCAACCTGCATGCTACCCTGGGTGGAGGCATCAATCGCTTCGTATGCGACCACTTCGGACGGGTGATGTGGATGAAAACCGCTCAGAACCTGCCTCAGCCCGATTATGAATACTACCGGAACCGGGGTGATAAGGTCGACTATAATGTGTATGTCAAAGCGAATTATCGGTTAAGTAAGACATTACACGGTTATCTCGACCTGCAATACCGCGGCATCGATTATACGATCGACGGGAGCGATGACAAGGCAGGTGACAATGTGCATATCGACAAACACTGGGATTTCTTTAACCCGAAAGCGGGGTTGAATTTCCAAAAGAACGGGCATAATGCCTTTGCCTCGTTTGCCATCGCCAACCGGGAGCCCAACCGCGATAACTTCACCGAAGCGGGACCGAACGAACACCCAACGCATGAAACACTCTATGACTACGAACTGGGCTACAGCTATACGCATCCACGCTTCAACGTGGGAGTGAACCTCTATTATATGGATTACAACAATCAATTGATTCTGACCGGAAAGATTAGCGAGATCGGAGAAGCCCTGACAAGCAATATCAAAGACAGCTACCGGGCAGGGATCGAATTGACGGTCGGCGCCAAAATAACCAATTGGCTGGGTTGGAGCGGGAATATGACATTGAGCCGGAATAAAATCCGTCATTTTACGGAGGTGATAGAGAACTATGATGCCAACTGGACACCCATTGCGGGACAGGAGGTGATCGAAAACAACCTGGGAACAACCGATATCGCCTTTTCGCCCGCTACGATTGCCAATAGTATTTTTGATTTCAACTGGAAGAAATTCTCTGCCAGCTTTACCTCTCAATATGTAGGACGGCAATACCTGGATAATACCTCTGCCAAGAGCCGGTCGGTCGATCCCTATTTTGTGAATAGCCTGCGGGTGGGGTACACTTTCACGCCTTCGTTTATGAAAGAGATTGCCTTGGACGTAACAATCAACAACCTGTTCAACGAGAAGTATGAAACCAACGGTTGGGTCTATTCGGCCATGGTCGATGGCGAACGGTATACGGAAGATGGATTATTTACCCAAGCAGGGACACATGCGATGGCGCGCGTAACGTTTAAATTCTAATGATGGAACAAATCCTTGAATACTTTGGTGTTATAACCGGATTGCTTTATCTCCTGCTGGAGATAAAGCAGCACCGGGCGATGTGGGTGGTCGGTTTCCTGACCTCGCTGACCTATGTGTTTGTCTTTTTCTTTGCGAAGGTATATGCCGATATGGGGCTGAATATCTATTATGTGGTGATCAGCATCTATGGTTTTATGCAGTGGAGCCGACAAAAGAATGCCGTGCAGGCGGAAGAGAAAAAAGAGGAATCGATTGTCTACAAGCATATAACTCCCTGGATGTTTGTCGGGGTATTGGTGGCTATCGGCATCCTTTTCTTTCTGATATGGTATGTGTTGGCGCATTATACCGATTCACCCATTCCGGTAGGCGATGCCTTTACGACGGCGGCAAGCATCGTAGCAACCTGGATGCTGGCGAAATGCATCATCGAACACTGGGGATTCTGGATCGTGATCAATCTGGTATCTGTTTATTTATATTGGCTGCGTGACCTCTATCCCACGATGTTTCTTTATCTTTGCTACGCTTTATTGCCCATTATCGGATGGTACACATGGAAAAAGAAAGGAATCAAGGCTGGATGATCGGACAGGCTCCCTGCATCGTGGTGGCCGATGGACTGTTTCCCTCCCTGCCGTTTCTCCCGGATCTATTGCGCGAAGCAAAACGGGTGATTGCCTGTGACGGCGCTGTCGTGACGCTGCTGGCGCATGGGGTGACACCGGATGCGATTGTGGGCGATATGGATAGCATTCCGGAGGAGCTGAAAGAGCGCTTTGCCGATCGCATACACACCTATTCGGAACAGGAGACCAACGACCTGACCAAGGCGGTTCATTTTGCCAAAGAGGCAGGCGAGAAAGAGCTGTTAATCGTGGGGGCAACAGGCCTGCGCGAGGATCATACCTTGGGTAACATCTCGCTATTGGCGGATTACGGCCCCTTATTCGACCGGGTAGAGATGCTGACCGATTGGGGGGTGTTTATGCCTACCAACCGCACAGCGACATTCGACAGCTATCCCGGCCAGCAGGTATCGATCTTTTCCCTTACGCCCGATACGAAAATCACCACGGAAGGACTGCGCTGGCCTTTGCAAGAAAGAGGCTTAAACAGTTGGTGGCAGGGTACACTCAACGAATCCCTGGCAGATCAGTTCACCATCCACCTCTCCTCCCCTGGTCGATTGATCGTATATCGATTGCTTCAATCGTCACAAAATAAAATAAAGATATGAAACACGGACTATTTTTTTTATTAGCATGTATTGTTTGTTCCTGTACCCCCAAAGGGGATACAATTACGTTGGTTAACCCATTGAATCTGGAGCATCCGGATGCTCCCGTTGTGATTGCGCGCGATCAGTTGGCAGAGCAGGCAGCAGGCTTGCTGCCTCTTCTCATCGATAAAGATGGGATGGTAATTCCTTCTCAAACCGACGACCTCGATGGCGACGGACAATGGGATGAGCTTTCCTTTGTTTATTCACTGCCTGCAAACGGAAAGGCGGAGATCAGCCTGACCTGGGCGGAAGAGGGAGAAATGCCCTCCTTTGTGCGACGCACCAATATCCGTTATGGCAAAATGACCAGCCCGGGCAAGGTGGAAGAATTGCAATCGGATTGGCTGGCCAAAGAAAACCTGCCCCGTGGCGAAGGATATCCTTTTCAGATGGATGGGATCGCCTGGGAAAACGATAAAGTAGGATTCCGTCACTATTTTGATGGAAGAGACTGCCGGGATGTGTTTGGCAAACGGGTGACCGATATGGTATTGGATACCGTGGGAATCAAGCCGGACGGATGCCCCGGAGATACCTATCATGTATTGCAGGAATGGGGACGTGATATTCTGAGTGTAGCCACCTCCTTCGGTCCCGGCGGACTGGCGGTGCAAAAAGGGGATAGCCTGATCCGTTTGGGCGTTCGTGCCGGCGTAGTGAACGGCAATGTGGATACGGCCCGTTTTCATATCATCTCGGAAGGGCCGGTCAGAAGTCTGTTCAACCTGGAACATATCGGATGGGATGTGGATGGCGAAAAGGTAAATGTGCAACAGACCGTTACGATCTGGGCCGGAAGCTATGCGTATGAAAACAAAATGACCACCTCTCCGCTGCCTGCCGGATGCGCTATGGTGACCGGATTGGTTCGCAACAACAACCATCAGCCGCTGGTGGAAAAGACTTGGCAAAACCAGCATAGAGGTATGGTTGGCATGGTTACCCATGATAAACAGTCGTATAATAAAGAATATTATATGGGATTGGCTCTGTTGTTGCCCGAAGAACAAGTGGTGGAACTCTATGATATACCTGAAAAAGGCAAAGGCATTGACTATACCTGGTGCGTTAGGATGAAGCCCGACAGCCAAGGCGAATACAACTACAAAGTGTATGGTACCTGGGAGCTGAACGACCCGCGTTTTGCTGACAGAGCGTATTTCCTCGGCCTGATAGATCAGGATGGAGATCGGATGATCAATCCGGTGCAAGTCGCTGTGAATATCCGCAAATAAGAGGCAGTTATTGTTTTTTTTTGTTTGCTGCCTACTTTTTATTTCCAAATGTTTGGCAGCAACAAAAAAAGACCTATCTTTGCACCGTCTTAAGCGAAAGGCAATTATTCATTTTGATGAATTCAAAATTCCGGGCGTTTAGCTCAGCTGGTTCAGAGCATCTGCCTTACAAGCAGAGGGTCGGCGGTTCGAATCCGTCAACGCCCACCCAACGGAATCCATTCAAATTCATCATTACACACATTCGGGCGTTTAGCTCAGCTGGTTCAGAGCATCTGCCTTACAAGCAGAGGGTCGGCGGTTCGAATCCGTCAACGCCCACAAAAAAGTCTGTTAGTCGAAAGATTAACAGACTTTTTTGGTTTCTATACAATTAGGGATAGCCCATCATGGGGAACCCATAATTCAGACATATAAATCCTTCTATTTGTTATTCCTCATCTTCCAAATAGCCATTGGATGATCTTTGATTCGCTCTACAATTTCTGCATCTTCAAACAGTAACTCCGGTCGATAGACATTCTTGTTGAAGTCTTCAATAAACGACTTTTCTTCTTCAGTAAATACCATCAGTTTCATAAGAAAGACTTTCACTTCTACTTTTGCTGATTCAAAGTCAAATCGTTCGCTTTTCTTGAGGACGGGAAGTAAAGAGCTTCTGATTTGTGCAAATTTCAGGTTATCAATACTCTCAAAACTATAACCGCTTGAAGGTTTATCACTTCCTCCTACAGCAAGATAAAATAATACAATTTTGCGGAGTATATCCAGCTCATCAGGATGGATGATATTATACCTCAACATGTTGTGAATATCATACAAATCCCGGGGAGCTTTCCGTTCAATAAGAGCTTTAATTTTACTCCCAAATAGTTCAAGGGTCGAAAGTGTTTTTACTTCAGAGTCAAATTGTAGAAAGTCTATATTCACTTTCTTTTCTACTATTGGCAAGATATGATTTCGCAAAGAGTAGTTTATTTCGACTTTCAGGTTATCTTTATTCCCTCCTGCGTTCTGGAAATAGAACACCCATGAGTCAAGAGAATGCGGACTTTTCATATTAGGACTTAAGGCATATCCTTGCGTAAACATATAGTTCAGAAAATCCTGATTGATATTTTCCCGGATTGTCATCATTTCCTCTCGTGAACACTCTTTGGTAAAGTCCAAGTCGATATCAACCGATAAACGCGGAAGATTAAAAACTGTCAGGTTAATTGCGGTTCCTCCTTTTAATGCCAAATGCTCGGCAAATAACGGGTTTTCATTTAAGTGTTTCAAGATATCACAAAGACGGAACACTTTTTCCAGATTATCCCGGATAAAAGCCGTACCGGAAGCTATTCTCTCCAAATCAGTTTTATTATAATTATACATTGATGCTTCCTCCTTGTTCTAAAAATGAAAGAATATTTTTAGGAGCGTAAAGCTTCCATTCACTAAAATACACATTGGATTCTTGTTGATCTGTCAGATAGCGGATACTTTTCCCAATCTTGGATTTACAAAAATCAAAGAAAGCATCACTTAACTTCATTTCCCTTTGAAAGTAGCCAAGAACAAATCCTGTCTTTTGATAAAGAACCTGTTTATTGAATTGCTTCAAATAGTCTTGTAGTTTATTCTCATTAATATAAGTGATAAGGGCAAAACATGCTATCATTTCTTCCAGTCCGCCACTTCGGTCTATTTGATTAATACAGTCTAAAACAGTACGTTCCAAATCGGTTACTCTGATTAGTGTATCAGCAGGAGGAGTAATAACTCCAGCATCTAATTTCGATTCCGAATAAATATAACTAATCCCATCGTACTCAAAGTTGTTGAACCTCTCTTTGGATGAAACCTGCATTTCATAAAATACCTGATGAGCCAGGCCATGATATTCCAATGCAGCATGATAGGATAGATAAGAAGAAGTATTTATTTGACTGGCTATTTCGTACTTTGAAGCGGAACTGGTTTTTGTAGCCAAATCCGTTGCAACGTAAAGGTCTCGCCTTACTTGTGATATTAATCCTTGCTGTTTATACCTTCGCAAGAGTCCTTTTGCTGCATTTTCGTTGTCAGTCAAGGAAACAATATCTTTTTTATGGAAGATTTTAAGCTTATGAAATTCTTCGATATATTTGTTCATACCCTCTTATTCTATTTTATTTTTCACACAAAGGTATACACAAATGTACATTATCACGCACAAAACAAAAAAAATATTAGGAGATTCACATTTTTCATTTAATGACCGATGAATATATCAGTGTCGGCCTGGGAGAATTTGAGCAACACGACGGCATCCCTATTTCATTAAAGGCAATGCTTTTCAACAGGTATGCGAAATGCAACAACTCTTTATTTGATTCCGTTGAGCCGTTCAAAGAATTCTATCAACAGTATTACAAATGAAGTGGACAGCATAGCCTCTTCCTATCATCAAAAGCACCATCAAATCATTATCACGGGAAAATAGCCAAAAGAAAAACGCCAACAGCTTGATAATAAGCTACTGACGTTAAAATATGGTACACGAGAGGGTTGAATTATTGAACCTTTGGGAAGACCTGCTTTCCCTCCTCCATTTTGTTGAGTCCACCCCTTCTATCATATCTATTTTAGATACTAATTAAAAGCCCAATCCACACCCTGGGTTAGGGGATTTTTCCATAATATAAAAATAAGCACAAAACAGCAGCATAAACAACTGTATATCAACCATTAGCAAAAGAACCCACCTTTCCATTAAGGCCTACCTATAGGGGGCATTTTGACCCCAAGCGGTTAGGTGTATAAATTCTTTTTGCAAAAAAAAATATCAAAAAAGTCGCCTATTAGTCTTTACTTTTCTATCTAACCTACTATTTATATATAGAAACATATAAAGCGATGGATAATAACAAACGCACATATCGTCAGTTAGACGATACAACCAAGAAGAAGATAAGCCAGTCTCTGAAGGGGAAAGGGAAATCTTTCACACACGCCCAGGCAATTTCAAAGGGTCTGAAGGATTATTGGGCAACAATACCCAATAAGCCAACGAATAATAACACAGATAATACGGAAAACAGTGATGAGCAAAATATACGGATTACACATTGATGCACTACGTCTATGCTACGAAGTGGTAGAACCTTTTCATATTGAGGCTTTGAAACAAGTCGAGGTAGGAGAAACGTACGATGAGTTTGAGACCTTCTATCTCCTTCGGATTGCAGGGAAACATTTTGACTATGTCTACCAAGTACGCTACAATGAGTTCGGCGAAAACCTTCTTTTTGGTGAGTTGAGGCTTGGCATTAACAAAGATGCAGAAGCCAACAATATACACACAAATGGATGTGTTAAGGCATGGATAAATGTTTCCAATCGGGTTCTGTACAACGACGAAATCCATTATCTGGATTTTATAACCTGTTGCTTAGGGCTTGAAGTGCACAACATCACCTGTTTAGACATTTGCGCAGATGTTTCTGTAAATGTTGCTCGCAGACTGAAGAGGCTGATTCGGAATAAAAATATAACAACTATCCTGAACGGATGTGTTGTACGTGATAGGTCAGTAGACCGTCCTGAGATTACGTTCCAAACAAGTGGCGACATGGACAGGGATAAATACCTGACAACTATGATTAAGCAACGGAAAGCGATAAGAGATAAAAGCAGAGGTACTACCATAGTCGCATACGACAAACGGGCAGAAATCCTCAACAGCTCAAAGAAAAGCTACATATTAGATTGTTATGATAACCCAACTTCGCTTTATCGGGTTGAGGTTCACCTCAACAACGATGAGGTGAAGGACTATCTGAAAAGCCATGTAAAGGATGAGCATTTCCATTATTATTCACTTATTTTCAATGAGGAGCTCCTGTGGAAAATATTTAGCTACCACTTACACGGTATTATATATTTCAAGGATGGAAACCGGAAAATCGATTGGGCTGACATTCTGTTAGGGGATATAACAACCACCCCTGCGAAACAAGTTCCTCAAAGGGTAAAAGCTGAAAAATCAGCCGTTTAAATAAAAATAAATGTATCAAAAAAAAAGTGTGTCAAAATAATCTGAAAAAGACTATCTGACACACCTTTATTTTGTATCACAATAACCTAAAAGAATTATCGATAAAAGACCATGATTCAACACTGTACTTATCAGCGGCATTACCTACGTATACAATGATTTCCTGTATTTCGCCTGGTTCCATATTCTGCAAATAACAGGATGTTGTTGTAGATGTACCATTTTTCAGACGAACTTTCACTTGAAAGTCTATATTTATAGTTTTATTTGAGATGTTTTTTACTTTTGCTTTTTTTGAGACACCATGAGGGCCATAATACTCCTCCTCAACCTTTAAATAATTACTTACTTTAGCTCTTTTTGTTGATTGTTCATACTGTGCACCATCATATACTTCCGTCGATGGTTTTTCATTTACTTTGAAAAAAAACAGTGTAGATTTGGTAGATTACGCAAATTGACACAAAAAATGTAATCACATTTAGCTTATTCATGACAAATATGTATTAATTGTTTGTCAGTTCTCTCACAAACTACCATAAGAAAAGAAGCGTGAGAACTGTAATCTTATTCACCTCGAGGCTCTGGTAAGCCCATGTAGCAAATAGACACAGCCCTACGCCAATTATGACGTGGAACGCTTGTCTATCACCCAGCTACATTTTGAATTTACCAGATTCCGAGGTTGGGATAATATTAACGCTCCTAATGTTCTAATAAAACGAAATACGATAACTCTTTACTGTATTTCAATGCAAACATAATCATTTTTTTACATTTTGCCATTTTTTTTCGCTTTTGTATGTAAATGGGACTTCTTTATTCGGCATTTCGTGTTTTCGTAAACAGGATTTGTTGCCTCATCCAAGTTTAGGTTGTAAAGACTGCTGGCTGCTATTCCTATCAGGGTTTTATCGAAACATTCATATATTGCTGATATGCTGCCAAAATAGTAATCTTCTTTTGTTGCAAAAAAGTGAAGATGATATATCGTGATTGCTTTTTTTTGTTCCGGTGATTTCATGTTCCTATTTTTACTCAAAGATAAAAAAGAAAGAGAATATGTCGGATATATCAACTAATTTTCCAAAAAATTAACACAACATATAGTTGTTATATCCGTTATATCAACTATTTTTGCTTGCAGTTACTTAGCGGGGGAGGAAGTCCTGTCTCCTCGGAATCTGGTAAAATCCCACTGTAGCACAGGGCTACTCCTCCGCTTTCAAATCATTCAAAAAGATGGAAACAGCAGTAATATTAGCACGTGTAAGTACATTAAGTCAGGACTACGACAGACAGGTAGCAGAATTGTCAGATTTTGCAGCAGAAAGAAATATAACGGTACTCAAGGTCTTTGCAAATAAAGTAAGTGGGGCAAAGAAGAACGAAGAGCGACCTGAAATAACAGACATGGTTCAGTTTGTCAAGAAAAATCATGTGGATAAAGTCTTGGTTCTAGAAATCAGTCGCTTGGGGCGTGATACCTTGGAGGCATTGAAAGTGATTGAACTGTTGAATAATGAACAGATATGTCTATACGTAAAAAACTACAACATAGAAACATTAGATAGCAAAGGGAATATCAATCCTATGGCACAGTTTCTCATTACCATCCTACTGGAGGTCGGCAGGATGGAAAGAACTACTATCCGACAGAGAATGCAGAGTGGATACGAGAACCACCTAAAAAACGGGGGAAGCGTCGGTAGGAAAGCTGGCTATCGAAAATCAGATGATATAATGAAAGAGCAATATAAAGAAGAAATAAGATTGTTAAAAAAGAATATTTCATATAGAAATATTCATAAAATAACAGGAACATCACCAAATACACTGAGAAAATTAAAAAAAATTGAGCTTTATTGAAAAATAATTGATTTTTCATTTTGATTCAGTGTCATCAGGTTGTATATTTACAACAATCGGGTTAAACACAATCGATTGTCAAGCCGTCGATAAGGGCTATATCTTTGATAAGGTGCTTGCACCACAGTAATTACAATTATGAATGACATTAGAAGATGAGGAAAATTTAATTTATGATGAAAACAAAGAAATCATATCTAACGAGACTGAAAGCCAGAGTTTTATCGCTGATTTATCATTATTGTCAGCATTAGCATATAACGCATATAATAATTATTTAAATTCAAACATAAATGAATAAATATTTTCAAAAGTTTGCAAAAGGGGATAAAAATGATTCACAGCTTATTACCCCAGGGAATGCTGTGCTATACAACAGGGTTTCGACAAAAAAACAAGAAGATAATCAAAGCCTTGAATTGCAGGTTGAAGCCTGCAATAGATACGCTGAAAGATACGGTCTTAATATTGTAAAACATTTTGGAGGAGTATTTGAAAGTGCTAAATCTGATAAAGAAAGAAAAGAGTTTACAAAGATGCTGTCCTTCATAAGAAGGAATAAAAGGCTCAATATCAGATATGTTATTGTTTATAGAACTAACAGGTTTAGTAGAAGTGGCAGCACAACAATCATTGAAGAGTTGGAGGCTATGGGTATAGCAGTATTATCCGCAATGAGCAACTACAACCCCAAAACGGCATCAGGAAGGTTTAACCAGCGAATGGAGTTGGCCTGTGCAAAACAGGAAACGGATGAAAAAAGTCAACTCACAAAAGACCATGGGCTTAGGAGGCTAATGGAAGGACGTTGGATTGGGAAAGCCCCTAGGGGTTATGAGCAGAAAACCACTTTTAAAAAGCAGATAATTACTATCAATCAAGAGGGAGCTTATATAAGAAGGGCATTCCATTGGAAAGCGTATGAAAAATTGTCGAATGAAGAGATACGGCTAAGGCTGGAAAAACAAGGTTTCAAAATAAATAAGCAAAAATTATCAGAAATGCTTAAAAACCCCTTTTACTGTGGGCTTATGGCTCATAATTTCTTGCAAGGTCGGATTGTGCAAGGTAATCACCCTCCTATTGTCAGTGAAGAAGTGTTTTTGATGGCTAATGAGGTCTTAAATACTAAGTATACTGGAGGGTATGAGCAGAGAAAGCAAAAAGAATGGGCGCCACTTTTAGGCTCATTAAAGTGTCCTTGCTGTGGTAATAACATCTCGGCTTCTATGTCAACTAAAATGAAAAAAAAATACAATAAAGAGATATACTATTATGTCTGCTCCCGAAAAGGATGCAAGTATAACAACCGTGTCGTTCATGTGCACGAATCATTTTGCCGGTACTTATCCAACTTGACTACTACTGATATTGATAAAGACGTCCTTAAATCTCAATTAACCAAAACATTTAATACCTTGACCGAAGACAGAAAGCATGATACTCAGAAGCTAAAAGAAAGAGCCAACTTGTTAAAAAGACAAATGAGAAAGATGGAAGAAGACTGGGCAATAGAAGGTCATCCTAAAAAGAAAGACATCTTATGGCGGCAAATAGAAGAGACTGAACAAAAAATCAGCCAAATTGACATCGATTTAGCAAATACAAACAATTCTATATTGAACCTCAATGATTTTCTGGAATACGGTATAGATGTAATATGTAATCCTTTGAAAATGTGGGAAATGCTAAATCTTTCAGACAAACAAAAGCTACAAAATGTTATATTCCCCAAAGGTTTCACTCATAATAAGGAAATGAAGCATATTGAACCCATAGAGACTAATAAAATATTTGCGCTAAACCGCTTGTTTACAGATGATTTTGAGAATAAAAAAAGAGAACAAAACAGTGAAAATACTGATTTGTCCCCTTCTGTACTCGGAGCGGGAATAAAAGAAGTGAAATCCTATGAGATATAATCCTATCGGATACCTCTTTAAATCTATAAAGCACAGAAATACAGCATTTCACGGGATTGCATTAAAATTGCATGGGATTTTATCGAAGTGACATTTTGGTGACACAAAACTTTTTCATGTCACCTATTCTCTGTATCTTCGTAATGCGATTAAAATATTTTGGCATGGCTAAGATTGACTACATTAAACTTTCAAAGGTTCGTGATGATGGTAAATCCGAACTGATTGTTAGACTTTATATCTCAAAAACATTTCGCCCACAGTTCCGAAGTGGCTTGTTTATCAATCCAGATAGGTTTATATCTCTGGATGATACAGATAGGTGCAGACGGTATGAGATAGATATTCCAAGAGAAGGCACACAGAATTTTGTGGAAATAAAAGATCTGAAAGAGGTAAAGCGTAAATTCGCCCTCTATCTTGAACGATTACAGGCGATATGTGACGTTACAGCAGAAAGGCACAAAGACAAACTCACAAAAGAATGGATTGACGAAGCCTTACACCTCATCAATAAAGACAACACTAACATAGAGGACATAACCTACCAGCACCTTGTGTTACTGACCGAGAAGGAAAAGAAAGAGGTTGAAAAAACTTCTGCTAAATCATTCTTTGACCTTATGGAAGAGTATTTGAGAAGTACCAAATATTCAGAAGTACGTGAAAAGAACTTCCGGGTGCTGATCCGGGCATTGATGAGGTATGAGAAGTTTATTCCTCTGTTTGATAAAGAACGTAAAGATTTCAAGCTGGATGTTGACACGATGGATAAAGATACTATCACCGATATTGAGAGCTTTTTCCGGAACGAACACTCATTGCTCGAAGAATACCCCAATATCTTCAAAAAGATACCGGCAACAACAGACACGAAGCGGAGAAGCCCGAAGCCTAAACCAAGAGGCAATAATACTATTTGCGCATTGTTCAATAAACTACGTGCTTTCTTCAACTGGCTGAACGAACAGGGCATTACGCATAACAGACCCTTTGCCGGGTATGATGGTGTAACTACGGAAAAGTACGGAACGCCTTATTATATCACATTAGAAGAACGCAATCAGATCGCTGATTTTGACTTGTCTAGTAGACCATTTTTAGAAGTTCAACGTGATATCTTCATATTTCAATGCCTTGTCGGATGCCGTGTGTCAGACCTGATGCGATTGACCCCGGCAGATATTATTGACGGTGAGCTACAATACATAGCCCGTAAAACAAAAGATAAAGATCCGGTTACAGTCAAGGTTCCACTAAACGAACGTGCGGCCAAGTTGGTGGAGAAGTATAAAGGTGTGGATCAGTCCGGCCGGTTATTCCCATTCATTTCAAGTCAAAATTACAACGAGGACATCAAAGACATATTTACAACGTGTGGAATAACTCGCATAGTAACTGTTATTAACCCAACTACTGGAGAAGAAGAAAAGAAGCCTATAAACGAGGTCGCCAGTTCCCACATGGCAAGACGCACCTTTGTTGGCAATCTTTACAAAAAACTGAAAGACCCGAATATAATCTGCCCGATGAGTGGGCATAAGGTAGGAAGTGCTGCTTTTGCCCGATACCGGGAAGTAGATAGAGAGATGAGGAATGAAGCTGTTAAATTAATAGATTGAGAAGATGAAAAGTGAAGTAAATAGTAAAATTATAGTATGTTGTTCTTTATTTCATGATTATTCAATAAAGGATTTGAATCAGGAGCAAATAGAGGAATTAACATTGTTTGCTCATGACTATCTATCTACTGATATCATAGAAGAGTTGGAATGTGAGTGTCAGAGCGCCAATACCTTTAATGAGTATTATAGCGTTTGGTACAAATCTATTTCATTTCAGAAGAGTATAGGCGGACTGATTCGGTATCAAGAACCGAATAAAATATCTGATATAATAATGGCTTTGAATTGTGATACTGAAAGAAAAAGACAAATACTAAATATTTTAGGTGTTGTAGGAATGCGCCTGGCCATTACTTTAACAAATATATCGGAGAAATTGAATCGGTTAAAGATCGCATCCGGCAGCAGTGTTGATATAAACATTTATCGAGATGAGGTGGAAATCGATTTAACGGCGTTTAGCGGAATAGAGAATAAATCACAATACAGCGTGGTTTTACAAGGAATATTCTTGAATGATACAACTATCATTGATAAGTTCTTTGAGCGAATAAAAGGGAAAAAGGGGACAAAGGTTGTAAACGAAATTATTGCACTTCGGGAACTAAAAAAGATGGAGGGAGCAGACAAAACATCAAACCAACTTCTCCTTGATGAAATATCAAAAATTTGCGCTATTGGGAAAATCAGTGCTTTTAACAGCGCTTTTGATCTTGGAAGTGGAAATACAAAACTCAGGCGGAAAAGGGAAATAGAAGAAGCTAAAAAAGCATATCAATAAGATCGTAAGAATTGAGGTTAACAAGTCGGCATTTATGTGTCGGCTTTTTTTTATTGCAAAAAATCGGTTGAAAAATCGGTTTTTCGGTTTGTTTTTCGGTCTCTTATGCGAATGTTTGCACAAGCTTATAATGGGCTTTTCCTTTGTGGTATAAACCTGAAAGTCAGGATGTGGCCACTGAAGGACTTTCCTAAAAAACAAAGGAAAATGTCAATACAAGAACTATTGAAAACAAACGCTAATGTATCTATTACAATTAATGCGTTTGAAATGAAAGAAGCTTTCTTAGCATGGCATAGGGAGCTGAAAGAAGAAGCATCTCCGGCGGAAGAAATCCTTCTCACGGCGCAAGAGGCAGCAGACAGAATACCTTGTGACCCAAGCACCTTATGGCGGTGGAATAAAAGTGGGTACCTAAAGAGTATAAAGGTTGGATCAAAGGTTCGTTATCGAATGTCTGACATTCAAAAATTGATGGAGGGTTAATAAAATGAAAAAGAGCAGACCACAACAGCCTACCCTTCCTCGACAAGACAAAGGTAGTAATTCTTCTCGAATACGTACCACCGTTAAAGCCCTTTTTTCTTCAATGGGGCGATATACAGCGAAGCAAATCAACGAGATTACCGGCAGCAATGACGCACGTAAAGTAATATCCGACCTCCGTCGTGATGGCTGGGACATTACGGATATGATACTGCCGGGCGGATGTAAACTATACTGGTTAGCTAAGGACGTAAGACAATATGAACTCTTCCCACAGGAGGGGGAACAGTTATGATATACTACGACAGCCTCGAAGTAGAGCGATTAAAGAGTTTGATCGATAATAAGCGGACATATCTATCAAAGATACAGAATAAGACCTCTTATCAGCATACCGAGAAAGAGATTCTGTTTCTAACTAACGATATCCTTCCGATAGTCGCCGGCAACACGATGATCTCACACAATGACTTTGCCAAGTATGCTATTAGATCCTACAATGCAGCCATTGACTATAAATGCAACGGATTGCTAATGTACGTGCCTATAAGCGATCAGTACGAAGAACGCCCAGTCGTTGGTATAGTCAATAGCCGGGAGCTTGTACGGTTTGAATATGGAGCGATTGAAGTCTGTATTGATAACATGGACGGCTTCGGCTACCCAGTCACTCCTATTAATTTACCTCTAAACTGTGTGCTATGAAAGAAGTGCAAGTATATGATTTTAGAGCCACAGCTAAAGCGGAGGGAAATACAGAGATCGACTTACAACCGTGTCTGATTGATATTGCCGAGCCTCTTCCTGATCCGGAACCGCTGATTGTTCGTAATGGCAAGACCGTTTTGTCAAAAAAAGACTTTATCACCATATCCGGAGCGGAGAAGTCACGCAAGTCGTTTCTAGTTCACTCTCTATGTGCTGCATTTTTAGGAGCGGATAATGCTTTAGGCTTTGAAGGGACTATGATGGACGGTACTTGTATTCTATTTGATACGGAACAATCGAAGCCGTTTGTTCAACTTGCGGCTAAGCGTATACACAGGATGCTTGAATGGGAATATATCAACAATAAACGTTTAATCATTCTTGCACTCCGTGAGTTAAGTACACAGGATCGAATCATGGCAATAGAGCAAGCGACAGCAATGTATAAGCCGAGCTTGATTATTATCGATGGCGCTGTCGATCTACTGGACGACTTCAACAGTATTTCGGAATCAAATACAGTTAAGCAGTTCTTTCTACGGTTAACCTCGCAGTACCAATGCGGACTTATTACCGTGATCCACGAGAATAAAACGAATGGGTTCATGCGGGGTAATTTGGGGTCATTCTTAGCACAGAAGGGTGTAGGAGTATTGTCTGTTAAATCAGAAGGCAATCACTCTATTGTAACGCCGAGAAGCTACCGAACACTACCACCGGATGAGTTTCACTTTATGATTGATGGTACTGGTTTACCGGAATTATGTGAGGTGGGACCTTTGGCGCCAAGCGCTTCCAAGTATGAAACTATATTTTCTGATATGCTTCCTGAATCTACAACATTGTCTTATTCTGAATTGAGGGATAAAGTTATGGATAAGTTAAGCGTAAAGGTTGCAGCCGCAGAGAATAGAATTAAAAAAGCAACTGACATGGGGATCATAAAAAAGAACTCCGTAGGCAGATATTATAAAGAGTATTACCATGAAGATACTACCCTACCTTTTTGAACCCTACACCCCACCCTATATTTTTCTATATATAGAAATATAGGGTAGGGTAGGGTAAGGTAAAATAGGGTAATGTAGGGTAGAATATAGGGTAAAACATAGGGTAAGTAAAATAAACATACAATTCGATAAACAATGAAGGAAAATAATACTGAAATAATACTTGGCCAGTGTATCGGCAAAAGCAACAACTATCTTGCTGTGCCCGGTCAGTCAGGAGAGCGGCGGATCATCAAAAACGATAAGATCAGAGCCTATGAGAAGTCTTTCATCAACCAATGTCAGATATACAAAGGCAGAGGCATTTCAGGGCGGTTTAAGTTATCTGTTACTGTCTGGCATAGCTCGGTTAGGTTCGATCTTGACAACTCGCTGAAAACGGTTTTGGATTGCCTGCAATCTGTTGGAGCGATAACTAACGATAGTCAATGTTTTGCCATACAAGCGGAAAAGCGAATTGACAAGAACAATCCACGGATTGAATACAGTATCGAAGAAATCAATAAGCAATTATCAATTTAATTTTCAACAATATGAAACCAAGATTAATCGAATTTGAAGAGGACGAAAAGAACTACTATTGCCGCTTTTTAGTGAACGGTGGAAAGACTATCAGGGCAACCGTTGATAAAGTAACTAAGGAGATTCTATTTTCTATTGATGACGTATGCCAGCTACTGGGGTATAAGTCTATGAAAGATTATTTCTCCAGCGATGCGGGATTGGACGGAATCAACAGGTGGAAAGAGGCGAATCCGGGGAAAGAACTGTTCGGGGACTGTATAAAAAAATAATAACAATAAATAAGAAGAATCATGGCTGGATTATATTTTAGGATCGGAGCGGATTTTCAGGCATTGGCCAAATTAAAAGCCAAGCTGGAAGAGTTAAAGAAGCAACTTGCTACCATTGACACAGGCGCAGAACCGCAACTCGCAAAGAAGTTGACAAAAGAACTCAATGAAGTGCAAAAGAAGATTGAGACCACCGCAGAGAGGGTCAGCAAAGAAACAAATGCTATTCAAAGTGATTTCCAACGGTTGGGCACTACGATAAGTAGCACGTTTGATGGTCTCAAGAGCGCCAACGATTTCAAAGAGGCTATCACCGCCCAAAGACAGGCTATCCGTGGGTTGGAAGCGGAATTAACAAAGCTAAATGACAGTTTGCCCGAAGCAAGAAAGAGACGTAACGCAAACGAACAAACGCAGAAGAGTTACCAAGACCTTGTTAAACAAGTTGCTAACTATAAGGATGAGGTCAGGGGTGAAAAGCAGGCATTGAAGGAACTTGAGAAAGGATACAAAGATCTATTAAAAGAACAACAGAAACTTGCTAAAGAGCAAGGTAAGCCCGGAAAGACCGACACGTCTGTATTCACCCAGTTGCGTATGGTTCGTGAAGAAATGATCAAACTGGAGTTGGCCGGAAAAGGCGAAACAGCGAGATACAGAGAACTACAAGCCGAACTGGAGAGAACTGGAACGGCCTATCGGAAGATCCAACAGGAACAAAAAGCCCTTACCACTTCCGGTACACAGTTGGCCGGTATCTTCTCGGGCATGACAGGAGTTATGGGAGCGTTTACAGCAGCACAGGGCGGTATGTCTTTATTTGTTGATGATAACGAGAAACTAATAAAGGTGCAGACCAGGTTACAGGCTTTAATGTCTATGACTATCGGCCTTCAACAGATCTCAAACACCATGCACCAGACATCTGCTTTCCGGATCTCAACAGTAACGAAGATTACCCAGCTTTGGTCAGCAGCACAAAACAGACTTACCATTGCTTTAGGTGGGTCAACTGTTGCGGCACAGGTCCTCATGGCTACCCTTACTTTAGGTTTGTCTGCTGCTATTACCGGCATTGTTGTTTTGATCGACAGATACAGGAGTAAGCAAAAGCAGGCCTCCGAAGAAGCCAAGAAGTTTGCCGATTCTGTTTCTTCTTCCGCTCAGCAGACAATGGCGGATTATGAAGCATTGAGAGCCAGTTATGAAAAGTTGGGTAATGAGATCCAAAGCAAACAGAAGTTTATCACCGAGAACCAAGACGCTTTTAAGAAGCTGGGGATAGAGATAAACAACGTCAATGACGCCGACAATGCGTTTATCACCAACGCACAAGCCTTTCGAGATTCTGTTGTGTTGAGGGCTAATGCGGTAGCTGCTATGGAGGTCGCCAGCGAAAAATATAAAGAAGCGATGAAAAAAGGCATGGAAGCCGATAACACGGAAAAAAACATTGGCTGGCTGGATCGCACCTTTGGGCAGAGTGGTATGTTTCAACGTGATGGCGAAAAGGTTAAACTGCCTAAACATATTGCCAAGAAAGGGGATGAACTTCGCCAGGCTGGTGAGGAGATACGACAAGAAGGTGATAAGTATATTGCCAAGTATCTTGAGTTTACAGACAAGGCGAATGAAGCCTTAAAGAACGCCGGGATCAAGTCTGCCGGGAAGCCCACCACCTCGTCCAACTCAAACAGGATTGATGCCCTAAATGACAAAGAAGGCCTCCAGCGCATGAAGATGGAAAAGGATTTGCAGAACCGTATATCCCAGGCTAAGGTTGATGCAATGGCCGATGGTTGGGAAAAAGAGAAAGCACAATTAGCATTGAACCACAAGAAAGAGTTGAGCGATCTTGAGACCCAACAAGAAGAGTATTTGCAGAAGCTCCGTGAGTATGAACGCAAACGGTTTGAAGCTGATCCGGCCAACAAGGGAAAGACCTTTGACGCAAGTAGTGTGCAGCTGAATGCTTTGGATAATCTCTACTTTGGAACCCTGAATAAAGAAATCCTTAACAAACAGGAAAAGGAAACGGCCGACTTTGCCAAGAATCTAAAGCGACAACAGCAAGACATCACGAATGAGTTTGCCTCCGAACTTGATAAACGTCTGTTGGATATTGACCGCTACTATGAAGATGCTATCCAAAAGGCTGAAGGACATCAAGAGATGATTGCACAATTAGAGGCTGCATGGACAGAAAAGAGAAAGCGTGCAGCACTGGAAAGCCAGTTAGAGAGCAATTCCTTCAATCAGGAAATAGCTACCGGTGAGGTGGACATTAAGTTTGATAACACCGGAATGATAGAGAGTGCCGAACGTGAGAAAACAGAAATCCTCAAGCGGTATGCCCAAGAGAGAATTGCCATATTATCTCAAGTAGGAGACCAGCAGAGCCAGCAAGAAGTAAAAGCCTTACAACAAACTGTAAAGGGCTACGATGCGGCATTGAAGAAGCCGAAGGGCATTAAGCAGCTATTTGACGAGAAGGTATTCAAATCTGTACAGAAGCATTTTGAAAAGACTTCCAAAGACGCAGAAGAAGCCGAAGGGAAAACTACCGCTTTCTTTCAAGCGACCTCAAATGCCGGAGCGATAGCTTCTGATGTGGCCGGGGCGATGCAAGGTGCTTTCGGTGGTGTAAGTGATGAGTTGGACATGGCTTTGGATGCTGTTGGGAATATCGCTAAGGGATTTGCCGAAGGTGGTCTGATTGGTGGTATTAGTGCCGCTGCCGGGCAGTTGATAAGTATTACCACCGACCTCATCACAGCAAAAAAAGAAGTATCACAAGAGACGCTGGATAACTATAAAGCATACATAGATGTGCTGGATCAACTAATTGATAAGCAAATCGAATCTTTGGAGTCACTCGGAGGATCGGAGTTTACGAAAGCGATAAGCAAGACCTATACTGACCTTAAAAAGCAGATCACCGCCGCCCAGAAGTTATTCAAAGAAACAATGGCTTCCGGATCGGGCTTATTCAGCCATTCGGTTGGTTACGGAGCAAATAAGACGCTAAAGGAATACTCAAGGGAGTTGAAGAGGATTGGTATTTACCAAACCGACCTGTCAAAGATGAATGCTAAACAGTTGATGTCTTTACAGGAGATCCCAGAACTATGGGCAAAGCTACCTGAAGAGTTGCGACAGTATATTGAGCAGATCATCAACTCGACCGAGGAAATAGAGAATATGCAACAGACCTTGCAAGATATGCTCCTCGGATTCTCCGCTGATGATATAACGCAAACTATTGTAGACAGTCTGACTGATCCGTCCATTGATAACGCAATGGAAGATTTATCAGATAAGATGGATGAGTATATTGCCGGTATTGTAAAGAATATCATTACCAAGATGGCGCTTGTTCAGCCGATCACCGATGCGGTCAACCAACTGATGAAAGGTATTGCCACGTATGATAAGGACGGTAATATAAGTGGATTCAAGAACGTGAAAGACATTGAGACCAGCGTTCTATCCACCTTCAAAGATACAGTCATGGGGATTGCTTCCGGGTTTGGTGATGTCTGGAAAGACCTGGCGTCTACCTTTGGGCAGGCAGGGATCAATCTAAACGGAAAGGTTGGTGAAGAGAGTTCCTCGTCTGACAACTCAATGAAAGGAGCGTTAGCTAAAGCATCACAACAAAGTATCGACCTACTCGCCGGACAGATGGGAGCCGGAAGGGTTGCTTTAGAACGTGGCGCCAATGCTGCTGAAAGCATCCGGGATTTACTAAGCGGCAAAGGATTTGAAATTGATATGACAGCCATAGATTCGCTAAAGGAAAGTTTTCAGTTGAGTCAGGATATTATGACCAACAGTTTTGGCGAGCTTACTGCTATCCGTGAGCTAAACGCAAAGATCGAAGCAAACACAGCGCAACTGAACAGCATATCTGATCGTATGGCCGGAGGAATTGATACCATTGCTGCCAACACAGAGCAGTTGTCGCAGCTTGAGGGCATAGCAGAATCTGGCAAAGCTATTGCCGGAAATACTGATAGTGTCGCCAACTCGCTCAAAGGGACATTGGACGTGAAAATGAAAGGCGGAGGCGGATTAGGATTATAAAAAATGCAATATTATGGAAATAAGAGAATTACCTAAAGAATTCACAAAGAACAAAGAAGTGTTCACACAGATTGGCTACAATCCTGAAACACAAGTATATCTCTATAAGCGTACATTTCCACGTGGAGCAGTCGTTTATGAGGTATTCAAACGCAGAATAAACAAACGTTTTAATTGCGTGAGTTATCCCGGTGATGAGGCGTTCGGATTTTGGGCTTTGACCTTCCCGAAGTATGAACAAGCAAAGGCGCACATGGATAAAGGATTGAAATATGACGTATGAGCGATTTTAAGGTGAACGAAAATCATGTTCAGATTAAAATGGTACTCGGTATCACCTGAATAATAAAAGTGATTATTTGCGCATACAGATAATAAAAAATAAAATAGCCTCCGGGCGGTTAAGTCTTCCCGGAGAGCTTACTAAAATAGTTTTAAGTAGTATGAGAAAAAAAGACGACGGTAAAGGTAGGTTAGGCGGGCGAACTAAAGGAACGCCTAATAAAGTAACAGGCGACATTAAAGCACGTTTACAGGCTATTATCAACGGCTACGACATAGAGGCTGACCTCAACGAGTTAGAGCCGCAACAGCGCATTACTGTAATGGAGCGATTGATGCAGTATATTATCCCCAAACAGCAGTCTGTGAGTGTAGATGCGCAGATCCAAGCTGAATATAAAGAGTTAGAGAAGCTGTTACTATCTGCTCCTGATGAGGTTGTAGATAGGCTGGCAGAGCGAATACAAACACTAAATAATTTGAATCATGAAGATTAAACTATCAAAAGAACAGAAAGCAAAATTGTTGTCATCTGTGGCAACTGGAGTTTTGGATACGAGCGAGTTCCCAGAGTGGTATGAAGCGTTTACAGGATTAAAACCGATGTCAAGAGGTATGGCCAAGAAGATTGCTGTTGCCCTTGAACTGGAAGGATTGACGGATGAAGAATTAGAATCAAGAATTGACGATCTGTCTGAGAAGCTCGGATGGAAAATTATAAAACCAGCGCAAGATGGCAAGTGAAGAGAAAGTAAGGGATATCATCCGCATGGCACAAGGTAAAGATCGCAAGTATGTTATATTCTACTCTATCAACGAAGAGAATGAGATCGTCGTCTTTTCGGGGGTAGATAGTTTTCAGATCGATAAGAATGACATTCGATTAATGTTCAACAAAGGAACAAGATCTACACCAACGGACGAGGAGGTTATTAAGGCATATCATAATCGCAAATGATATACGCTTTGACTCAGCGTGAAGGGGGTGTCCTGTAATGGGATGCCCCTTTCTTTGGAGTGGAATAATTCCGCCCTAAACGCCATCCATAGTTAGGGGCTTACAAGGGGCTACCTGTAAAGGTGGAGTGTTCACAACATGGTAGATTAAGTATTCTTTACTTATAAGCACCTTGCTTATGAAAGAAAAAGTACTACTTTTGCGCACAATTAAGCCTAAATCGTGCAAAAAAGTGCTTTAAAAGCGCAAAAAAACTCATTTTTATGCTTACATTGCAAAACTATAAGAATAATACAAATGTTCTATAAACAGACGTACACGCTATGGAATCCATATTAACATATTTACTTGAAAACTGGCATGGAGCTATATGGCTAATTGTGGGTGGCGTTATTGTATGGCTTTATTTTAATATTAGAAACCATTCCAAGGATGCTAAAAAGGAAGCTGATATCGCTAACAATATTGCGGCAGAAGCTCATATTAAAATAGAGAAATTACCGTGCGAAAAACATGGGGATAAAATGGAGGCATTGCGCACTGAGGTAAGCAAAATAGACGCAGTAAATGCTAAAATAGACGGATTATTACTTGCTATACAAGCATTGCAACAGAACAAAGAAAAAGCGATTGTTATGGCACAAAGCCCTATAAAATTAACACCATACGGAGAACAATTAGCTAAAGAGTTGAAGTTTGAGTTTTATGTAGACCAGAATTGGGATAACATCCATGCAAACATAGAAGCTAATTCAACATCTATGAATCCGTATGATATACAGCAATTATGTTTTAATTTTGTTGTATCAAATCCAGAAGCAGTTCTGACGGATGAAGGATATAATAATTTAAAAACAAAAGCTTTTGCCATAGGGGTTGCTTCTGTAAGTCTTTTACAAGGCGCATCTATTATCATAAGGGATAAATATTTTAAAGAACATGGTATTTCATTAGAGGAGGTCGACAAACATGATCCCACTAAACAGTCTTCTGAATCTGAATAAAGCAGATAAAATAAGCACTATAGAAAGGCAGACTACCCCTCTGCCTTTTTCATTTTCCGAAACTCCAATACGATTTTAGCCCGATGCCCCAACACTACTGCATGCGTACCTTGCATTGCATAGTACCGCTTTGATGATGCTGGCATAATTTAGTAGATATTATCTTCTATGAGCTTCTTTATATCAGAAGGAAGGAAACGAGTAGATCTACCGATTTTTACGACTCTTAACTGACCTTTTTTAATCAGTTCGTACACAGTCGTTGTCTTGATCTGTAATGCCTTTTCTACGTCTTTGATTGTCCCATAGTATTACTCCATTGGGAAGCATTGTTATGTCGATGGATTTCTTCTCCATGGTTAGGATTGAGGGTAATGAAAAGAGGTAGGGTAGGAAAAGAAAAAGAATAATCTTTTTACAGGAGTGGTTTTAGTTTATGCTTCAACCATCTCCAGTAATTCACTGTTGATATTATGTAATTGTAATGACTCGCCTTCATTTACATAATTTGCAAGCAATCTATTTATCTCAGCTTTATCTATGCTATTTTTTTTATGATTTCCTCTTTTAGGGTAGATATCTAACAAAATTATACTTTTCTTTTCTTTGTGTATTAAATAAATTAACCTAAAACCATTTGCTTTTGATAAATTCTGCCCAGAATTAGGCAGTCTCAATTTCACAATTCGAAAATTCTTTTCATCACGCATCCAGTCGTAAAATTGAAGTATATCATTGTGATTGTGCTTGCATAGTGCATCACAAATGTCATTTTTAACAGAACTATATCCTTCTTTAGGTTTCTTTATTAGTAAATTGAGGCTTTTTCTGAAATCAGATGTAGAGTAAAATTTGCACACTGTTTAAAGATCGTTTATTATGTTAACAAAGTGTTCGTACTCACGATCTTCATCCAATTCGATTCGGAATATACGGAAATCATCAATAGACTCTTTTAGATTGTTTATGCTACAATGTAGATTCTTGATGTATGATTTTGCAACTAAATAGCACTTTTCATCGTTCCGTTCTTTCACATAAAGTTCTACTAACTTTTTATGCAAAGAAACTAAGCCCTTCTCGATTTTATAAAATTCTTGTATCGATATTTTGTTTTGTGCTTTGATAATACTCTCAGTAAGTTCATCTATTGTGTCATAAAGGCTTTTGAGTGATGCCTGATAATCTAAAACAATATCAAGAAACTTATTAAGTTGAGTCTCCATAGACTCAACGGTTTCATAAGACTCTTTTACCGTAGAAATATTATTACTTATAACCTCAATATAACTCATAGAATAAATTATTGATTGTAATTCCTTGTAGATAAAACAATTAAATAGGTTCTATTGTTTTGCTTCATAGCTTAATTTAACAGTATACCGCAGAACTTTCTCTTCAAAAAAGCATCTTTGTAAGAAATTTTGCGCTACAAATATAGTTATGTTTTGTCACAAAAGTGTTAAATAGGCAAGAATTTACATGTTTTAAAACTTTTACTCCTTTCCTATCTTTATCTTCCCACCACAATGCGGACAATTCACAACGTCTTTCGCCGGTTGCTCGAAGAGATCAGACATTGAAACTCCTAACGCAGTAGCTATTTTTTGTAATGTGTCTAATGTGGGATTACCATTTTCACCTAATGCCCGGCTAAGGCTTGTTTGAGTTGTGCCTATTTGTTCTGCAATAGAACTAATAGTTACTCCTTTCTCTTTACACAGTTCTTTAATTCTTGTACTCATCATTATATCTTTTATGTTATATCACAAAAGTAATAGAATAATACCAATAAATAGCATGAAAGATATAAAATAATGTTAAATATAGCTTTTACGGTAAAAATAGTTGGCAAAACGCTTGCACGGATATATCTTATACGCTATATTTGCAGTATAGAAAAGAACATAAAAGATATAATCATGACAACATCATCAAAAATAAGCAAGAGAGACGTAATGAACCGGGCATGGAACATCTACCGTCGTGGAAGTTATTCTAAGAACTTCGGTGAATGTCTGTCAAGAGCTTGGTGGGTCGAAAAAGAAACTATCATCTACAACGCTAAGCAAGCAGCTATCGAAGCAGAGAAAGAAAGATTAGCTAAGTGGCACGCATCTGACGAATACAAAGCGTTACAGGCGCAACCAAGAAAGGTCGATGCAAGCCTCATCGCTTCAATGGAAAGAACATACAGCGCTTGGGCTTATTCAGGGGATTAATACAAACACTTAAATACAACGATTATGAGTACATCAAAAAGAAACGAGTTAAAAGGAATCATGGCAATGGCATGGCGCTTATTCCGGGTAACGGGTGAAGCCTTCGCAGATTGCCTACGTAAAGCATGGGCAAACTTCAAGCTGGCAGCAGCTATGAGAACAGGTATTGTAAAGTTCTACTATCAGAAGGTAAACGGTGAGGTTAGGCAGGCGTTCGGCACTTTGTCTGATAAGTATATCAACGTTGAGGTGAAAGGGACTCAAAGGGCAAAGAATGACCTACTTTTTACTTACTGGGATACCGAGAAACAAGCGTTCCGCTCATTCAAGAGGTTTAATATTCAATCAATCTAAAGCCATTAGGGGCGATTTGCGGTGTTATTTCGGATTTACAGTATAAGTTATGGTTTGAAAAGAAAACGTCTTAAATCGCCTTAAAATGGCTTATAAATTAAAGATGGGATTTCCCATATTAAAAAACAACATTAAAAACAGTACAGACATGGAAACAAAGTTAGTATTTAGATCATCCACCCACCTAAACAGCAACGAACTGTTAAAGGCATTGGGGCGTAATGACATCAAAGAGATCACAACTACCGACATCTACAATTATTCGATTGATGAAGGTAAAGTTTACGAATGCACACTTTATGAGGTAAGGTTATGAAAACACCACTATTCACACTTGAGCCGGGCGACCGGTTCAGGTTTCTTCACGAGAGAAGCGTGTACAGGGTTACGGATAGAGATTTCAACGACTTTCACGGCACAGAGGTAGTCTTTGTTCGCCTTGTCACAGAAAAGGCTTATTTAGCCACAGGCAACGCAATAAACAACGAAGTAATAATAATCAACTAAGTAAAGCAACATGGAAACAATACTAATAGACGAAAAAGAAATAAAGAACAAGTTGGTCTCTAAGATTAAAAGCAAGAACAAAGAACTACGTTCTCTAATGAGGCAAAAATCAATTGATATGGGCATAACCCCTGATAGCTATTTAGGTGGTTTGTCTTACGCCATAAGTAGCGAAGAGTTAAGCCTTGAATCCAATATCAACAATCTGTTAGCTGTGTATAATAACAACTTTGTAGAAAGTGTATTCTTTCAACTTGACAATATAAAGAAAGATAGAACGCTCGGCATAGTGCTTGCTTATTTACAAAGCCGTGGACTTGAAAGCGATTTCTCCCAATTCAAAGATAATATGATGAAAGAAGCGTCTGCTAAAACTCCAATCAAAACAAAAAGTATAGAAGCATGAAAACAATAGACATCAACAAAGTAAAGATCGAAGCTGTGCATACCGGATTACTCGAAGTGATTATAGCATTAAAAGAAGCACGCAACAAAGTTAATGCCCTTATGGACACAGAAGAGTTAGAACCTTATATTAAGCGAACCGAGAAGCTCGGCAACATAAGCGACACCTTATGCGAGTTCGGGACTGATATAGCGGAACTGATAGGTGTTTTCTTTTTTGATAGGGCAGAAGAGGAGATCAACAAGCAGATTGAGAACTAACAGAAGTATGACAGGATGCCCCCGGATTTCAGTTGAGGTTCGGGGGATTTTTATATCTTTACAGGTGAAATGCCAATCGGTATTTTAATCGCAATAAAAGGGCTGTTTGTCAAGAGTGATAGACGGCTCTTTTTATGTCGTATCATGGTATAAAATTAGCGAAGTGACATTTAAGTGACACAGAAGGGCAAAAGAAAAACGTCAACAGCTTGATAATAAGCTACTGACGTTAAAATATGGTACTCGGAGCGGGACTTGAACCCGCACAGCCGCAATGGCCAAAGGATTTTAAGTCCTTCGTGTCTACCGATTCCACCATCCGAGCATCCTTTTCTTTAAAAGAGATGAGCGAAAGACGGGATTCGAACCCGCGACCCTAACCTTGGCAAGGTTATGCTCTACCAACTGAGCTACTTTCGCATTGTGTCAACGTGTGCATCACGCGTATTAGCAGAAGATGCTTCTATTTGTTTTGCGTGTGCAAAGGTAGAGAAATCTTTTATTTGTGCAAATTATCGGGGTGAAAAAAGTTATAACGATACTTCCAATCAATACTGAATAATCAGTTCCTGGCCGTTGGGGATGGTGTTAAACTTTCGGAGCATATACTTGGAGGGGCCGCTCGTGGGGCTTCCGGTGCCGTATCCGATATCGTACACCGTGTTGCAACTCGGGCAGGTAGCTGTGCCATCCGTATTGGGCACAATGGTCTTGTTTCGCAGGGCTTCGTGCGGACAACAGAGCTCATAGGCATGATACACATTATCGAAGCCACAGACCACCAAAATGCCCGCATAGCCAACATATTCACTGGCCAGCCTCGGTTTGGTAAATGTCTTATAACTTAATATGCCATTTAAATCATGATCCTGTCCACTCAGATAGACCTTAAAATTAACAGGAGCGTAGGGCATATCCGGGTTTTCCGACTTTTCGCATGAGGCGAAAGTAAGGAGCACCAAACATATCAACAACACCCTTTTCATTCTTCTTCTTATCCTTCGATTAGTTTCTTTTCGGCCTGGCTGACCTTCTCAAAAGAGAATTCGTCGATCACATGTTGCATCAACACCTTAATATGATCATTGCAAAGGTTGCCTACGCTGCCCTCGTGCGTATGCCGCACAGTCTTGTCGGGCGTAAACTCCCCGGCTTCGATCGCCAGTCCCACCTCTTTGTAGGCATCGCGGAAAGGCACCCCTTCCAATACCCGGCGGTTCACCTCCTCCACACTGAAGAGAAGCGCATATTTCGGATCGTCCAGGATATGGCGGTTCACCTCAATCTCACGCATCATAAAGGTCACCATGCGCAGACAGTCTTTCAGTTCGTCGAATGCCGGCAGGAATACCTCTTTGATGATCTGCAGATCGCGGAAGTAGCCCGAAGGCAGGTTGTTGGTGATCAAGGTGATTTGCTGTGGCAGTCCTTGTATTTTATTACATTTCGCACGTGTCAATTCAAACACATCCGGGTTCTTTTTATGCGGCATAATACTCGATCCGGTGGTGAACTGATCCGGCAGTTTCACGAATCCGAAGTTCTGGCTGTTGAACATACAGGCGTCGAAAGCCAGTTTGGAAAGCGTAGCCGCTATACCGGCCATGGCAAAAGCCACCGTCCGTTCCATCTTACCCCGTCCCATCTGTGCATACACCACGTTGTAATCCATCGAGTCGAACCCAAGCAGATCGGTTGTCATCTGCCGGTTCAGCGGGAAAGAAGAGCCGTAGCCTGCCGCAGAACCCAGCGGATTCCGGTTCGTTATCTTATAAGCCGCCTGCATCAGTTGCAGGTCGTCGACCAGGCTTTCGGCATACGCGCCAAACCACAGTCCAAACGAAGAGGGCATCGCTACCTGCAAATGGGTATACCCCGGCAGGAGCACCTCCCGGTATGCATCGCTTTGCTCGATAAGTACCTCAAACAATTCATTCACCAACACCACCAGTTCCCGGATCTCAGCCCGCGTATAGAGCTTCAGGTCGAGCAATACCTGGTCGTTGCGCGAACGGCCGCTGTGGATCTTTTTCCCCACATCGCCCAGGCGGCGGGTCAATATCAACTCCACCTGTGAGTGAACATCCTCTACCCCCTCTTCAATCACGAACTCGCCCCGGTCGGCCATCGCATAGATCGATTTCAGCTCTTTCAGAAGCAACGTTAGTTCCTCCTTCTCGAGCAGGCCAATACTCTCCAGCATCGTGCTATGTGCCATCGATCCCAACACATCGTACTTGGCCAGATAAAGATCCATCTCCCGGTCCTTGCCGACCGTAAATCGTTCAACCTCCTGGTCGACTTTTACGTTTTTTTCCCAAAGCTTTTGAGCCACGTGGATTAATTATGAATGGTGAATTATGAATTATGAATGGAAGAGTAAGGAAGACTGGCGAGCATGTCGGCAATCTTTTCTACTCCATCTTGTAGCGGTTTAGAGACCATCGGCTTGATCAGCGGGCTCAGATCCGCACGCACAGTGACGCGCATGCGGGTATCATCTTCGGCAACCGTTTTCAGCTGTATCCACAGAAAAAGGGGAACAGGCGAATTGGAGGTTGCAAATTTGATGGTTTTGTTAGGCTCGCGCTCAACGATCTGAAAGGTGATCGTGCCGACGGGGTTGACATTGAGACTACAGCTATCGCTGTCGAAAGTAAAATCTTTGATCTTATCTTCCGGAATCCGGTCGCGTACCTTTTCCAGATTGGACAGGTCGGATAGTGTCGCAAAAATATATTCATCCTTGTGCGGGATCGATTTTGTCCCGCTCACAAATTCTGTCATTCCTTCTATTTGTCAGATTATCAGGGTTTCCAGTGCGCCGGATCCTTGCGCCATTCCTGCAGGGTAGCAATCTCCGATTCGTCGATATAATCGGTGCGCAATGCCTCTTCGATCACAGCGTCATAGTTGCTCAGCGTCGTCAAAGTCACTTTCGCTTCTTTGAATTGCTGTTCAGCCACCGGGAAACCATGCGTAAAGATAGCGACCATACCGATCACGTCGCAACCGAAATTGCGTACGGCTTCAACGGCTTTCAGGCTGCTTCCCCCTGTTGATACAAGATCTTCAATCACCACCACCTTCGATCCGGGCTTCAATTCGCCTTCGATCAGATTTTCCAATCCGTGATCTTTCGGGGTAGAACGAATATATACAAACGGCAGTCCCAACAGATCGGCCACCAACGCACCTTGGGCGATGGCTCCTGTGGCAACTCCCGCGATAGCATCTACGTTTTCATATTTTTCGCTGATGACACGGGCCAGTTCCAACTTGATAAAAGTGCGAACGTCCGGATAAGAGAGAGTTTTTCTGTTATCGCAATAGATCGGTGATTTCCAACCGGAAGCCCACGTAAACGGATTGGCCGGTTGCAGTTTGACAGCTTTGATCTTTAATAATTTCTCTGCCACTAATTGTTCGAGTGTTTTCATACAGTCGTAATATATATATTTTTGTATCAACCGACAAAAATAGGCAAAACTCACGGATATTTGTCTATTTCTTAACGCTTATTTTTATTGCGCGGCCATTGTTAACGCGAAAACACTTATCCGGACACCCGGAACGACAGAGAGCGCATCCATGCAGGCACCTATCGTTGATCCGGAGGTGATTACGTCGTCGACCAGGAGAATATGTTTGCCCACCAGTCGCTCCGGTTCGATCACCGAAAATATATCTTTCACATTCAGCCAGCGGTTGTACCCTTTCAGTCGGGTCTGACTTTCGGTCATCACATCGCGCCGGATGGCCGTTGTCAATAGAGGGATCTTCGTCTCTTCCGCGATCCCGCGCGCGATCCATTCCGACTGGTTATAACCCCGTCGTCGTTGTTTTTTGGGGTGAAGAGGCAATGGTACGATGAAATCGGCCTTTTGGAAAGGATGATCCGCCTCCCGCCATTCCCTGGCAGCCTGGCGTCCGAACTGATAACCCAATTCCTTATGGCCATAATATTTGATGAGATGAACCAGTTTTTGCACCTGTCCGCCCTGTTCATAATAATACAGCGCGGTCGCGGCCTCCAATGCCTGGCGGTCGATCAACAGATGGAATACCGGATTATCGGCATAATCCCGGTAACCCGTCCGGGGCAAATGATAAAGACAGTCGAGGCAAACGGCCGTTTCCCCTTCGATCAATACTCTTTTACATAGTCTGCACAGGTTTGGATAAAAGAGGTTTATGAGGCTAATCAGTATTTTCTTCATAGTCGTCGGTTTCGATATCGAGTTCTTTCAGGCAGCGGATCGTTTCACCACTTTCAAATCCGCGTCCGGCGGCAAAGCGCAATAGTTTGTAGAACACCTCCCGCTGGTCTTTCCCCCGCACCGATCGTTTTTTCTCGCGAAGCAGACCGGACAGGATCGCGCGGTATTCCTCCATATCGAAGCCCTCCAGCGCGTCGGCATAACAGCTATAAGGAATGTTCCTCCGGCGTAGCTCGTAGCCCACTTTCACCCTACCCCATTTGTTGAAACGGATCTTATCGCGGACAAAGCTCCGACAGAAGCGTTCCTCGTCGATGAATTTCTCCTGCAACAGGCGGGCTATGATCCGCTCTTTGGCCTCCGGTGGCAGATCGGCCGAAGCCATTTTCTTCTGAATATCCTGTATGCAATGTTCGCTGCCCGAGCAGAGGGCGGCCATACGGTTTAATAGTTCGGGTTCTGTCATGGCATCAATCGATTTTGGCTTTGATAATCCGGTCTTTGCCGGAAAGGTCTTTGATCAGTTCAATCGCCCGGTAGCCCTCTTCGCGGAGCATAGCGACCGTTTCGTTTCCCAACAGGGCATTGATCTCGAAATAGAGCCATCCCCCTTGGTTCAATCGTTCTTTCCCGAAGCGGGCAATCGCGCGATAGAAAAGAAGCGGATCGTCGTCGGGCACAAAAAGGGCGGTGCCCGGCTCGTAGGCAAATACGTTTTCTTTCATCGCACTTTTCTCTTTCTCCATGATATAGGGCGGATTGCTGACGATGATGTCAAACTTGTCGGGCAACCCCACCAATGCCTGCCCGCAGTCGAGGATATCGATCTGTCTGAAACAGACATTGTCGCAATCAGCCTTTCGCGCGTTTTGCGTGGCTACAGCCAGTGCTTCCTCAGCGATATCAATGCCAGTGACCGTCGCCCCGGGCAGGTGTTTGGCCAGTGCCACGGCGATGCAGCCGCTTCCCGTACCGATATCCAATAGCGACAGCGACTCTCTCTGCCGGTTGTCACCAATAATCAGCTCCACCAACTCCTCCGTTTCGGGGCGGGGAATCAGGGTGGAGGCATTCACCTGAAACAGGAGGTTATAAAAAGTCGTTTCGCCTATTATATATTGTATAGGCTCTCCCGCTTGCAGCCGTTCGACAATCATACGAAGCCTTTCCGCCTGTTCATCCGACAGCGAAGGCCGCGTCATCAGGATCCGGTAGTAGGGCATACCCCAGAGATCTTCCTCAATAAGCCGTAAAAGCGCCTCCGCCTCATCCGCCGGATAGAGACCACTAAGCGATTGCCG
Organism: Parabacteroides sp. PM6-13; assembly: GCF_029892605.1. GTDB lineage: Bacteria > Bacteroidota > Bacteroidia > Bacteroidales > Tannerellaceae > QVMG01. Next base: position 97,002 of record NZ_JARXWF010000009.1, on the reverse strand, counting down.
TATATATTCACCTGTTTCCATACTATGATACAAAAATAACAGGATTCGGATGAAACCACAAAAAGAGGGGGTTTTTCTTTTTTGCCTTAGGAGGTTTTGACGATCGAATTAGACAGTTGTAGGCAGATCAGCCCAACTATCATTTTGTCAAAATCGACCGACTTTTTTTCCGTAAACGTAGGGGTATTTAAAATTACCCGCAGGAGTAACACTTTTTAACGTATCATATTGTAAAGCAAAATGGCGATTTTGCTTACACTTTGCATTTTGAGAATTTCATAAGAAAGGGGAACACAGATTACGCAGGTTTTTCTTCAAATCGGAGGAAATGGGAAGGTTTTAGAAAGCCCGAAAGGGCTTCAACCCGGATAACCCCGTGCAAACCGTAGGTGCAGCTCGGGGTAGACGTAATATATATATCATGAGTTCCGTAGGAGGTCAACTGTTGAGCACCTACGGAGCTCGTTTCTATGACACAATCAACCCCGAGCTGCGCCTTAGCGGCTTGCACGGGGTTATCCACATCTAAGTCCTTGCGGACTTTAGAACCTTCACATTTTACAATATCTGAAGACACCCCTTTCTCCTTTCTCCTTTCTCCCATCTCCTTCACCTCTCCTTCACCTCTCCTTCTTCGGATATACTCTGCTCATGTAAAAAGTAATAAAAAAAACTTATCTTTGTCACGTACAAACAATTAGCTAAACCAATTGGGATGAATAAAATAAGTCGTTGTTTCTTCTTCTTTCTGTTGAGTCTGTTTACCCTTCTGATAACCGGTTGTAATAAAGATAATGACGAACCGGATGAGCCTGTTCCTCCCCGGGATGAATATGTAGGCATCCACAAAATCCTCACCTATCTACAGGAAATGAGGGAGTTGCAGGAGGGTGAGTTTGTCTGTTATCTGCGAACGGATAAGGGTGAGATCATCAGCCGTGTGGCGGATCATTCCCGTCGACAGCAGGTGTCGACACTCCTCTTACGGGATGGTTTGAAAGAGGGTGTGTATGAGTTTCTCCGCATGGAGTACGAGAGCAAAAAGGAAGATGCGACCATCCGTATGATGTCGGTCGGTTTCGGTGCCCAGCTTCAGGTGACTGCCGAAGGGATTACCAACAGGCGTGACTACGACCCATCGGTCGGCTTTTTCGGAGCCGGCACAAAAGAGAGTCCCTATATTATCAGTGCCGACAACCATTTGTTGAAGTTGGCTAAATTGGTCAACGACACGAACGATGAGCGATATCTCCTGAAAGAGGGAAGTTTCTTCCGACAGACCGATGACATCGATATGGACGACATCAGTTATGAGAGCGACCATAAATATGGCTGGCGGCCGATCGGTTTAGAGCCGGGACTCCCTTTTGTCGGCAGCTACGACGGTGGAGGCTATTCGATTACCGGACTCTACACGACACGTCCGAACACCACCGGTGTAGGGCTGTTTGGCTATGTTTGTCAATCTTATCTTCAAAATATCGTTATCGAGGGAGCCTCCATAGGGGGGAATAGCAGCGTGGCGGCTTTGGCCGGCAACGTGGTGACCTACGGCAACGAACGCGCCCGCACGATTATCCGCAACTGCCGCGTTGAACAGAGTCGTGTCGTGTCGGAAAAAGGTGGGGTCGGCATTGGCGGACTATTGGGCACGATCGACGGTCGCGCCTTGGTCTTTATCGATTCCTGCTCGGTTGATCAGGAGAGTACGATCGAAGGAGATACCGGTATCGGCGGACTCGTAGGTATGGGCTTGACCTTCTCCTCTATGTTTATTTCCAATAGCGACAATCACGCGTCTATCCATGCTGATAACACCGGAGCGGGCGGAATCATCGGGTTGGCGGATACGCTCTTAGTGGTGACATGCGACAACTACGGCTTGATCCGGGGAGCTATAAGCCCAAAAGGCGAACACGAACGATATGGTGCCGGAGGCATTGCCGGGGGAAGTGGCAACGCAGTCTATGCCGGTTGCTCCAACCTGGGGTCGATCCAGGGTGAGCGAGGCGTAGGGGGCATTCTGGGCAGCACCCTGGTTAATGTCGACGAATGCATCTACAACAGCATCGCTATGCAATCGTGCCACAACAACGGCGAAGTGAAAGCGACCCAATATGCCGGAGGCATCTGCGGCGAAGCGCAAGGCATGATATCAGACTGTTTCAACCAGCAGACAGTCCAGGTCACCAGCGGATATGTGGGTGGCATTATCGGTTATCTACCGGGAGGTACGATCTATGATGTAAGTAATTTCGGCACGATCGTCAGCACAGGTAAATGTGGCGGTATCAGTGGAAAGACAGATGTCGGCATTATCGGAATCGCCAACAACTTTGGTGAGATACAGGCCAACGGTGAATGTGTCGGTGGTATTCTCGGCATGGGCGGCAGCAGTAGTATGGTGCATTATTGCAGCAATTTTGCCTCAGTCAAAAACCCTGGTGGGAAGAATACCGCAGGGCTGGTGGGTATGATCGGTGATATGAGAGAATGGACCGACGAGGATATAGCCAACATCGTTATGGGAGCTATCGATATTGTAGGAGGGGCTATCAGCTTTGCGACGATCGGTTTAGAGGCGTTGGAGGGCGGATTGAAATTGGGGCTCGGCATTGCCGGGATCGTCACCGCTGGCACGATCTGGATTGGCGACGCTACGCTGTTTACGCTCGGATTTCTATTGGAGGACTACGGTCTGTCGGAAGAGGCGCATTTGTGGTCGGATGCCATTCAGGCAAAGCTGATGGCAAAAGCCCATCTGTTAGACAGCCAATACGACCAGGCTATTCATGAGGCGATGGGGAAATGGAATATTAAGTTGGATACGAATTTCAATAAAGCGGTGATCGCGGATCACTTCAAGGCGAATATTTTTCAGCTGAAATCGTTCTATACCAATCAGGCGAATGAAGGTGCCAATTCTATTCTTTTCAATAAAAATGTCAATCAGGCGCGTGACGACAGAGGTCTGCTTGTAGTCAAAGAGAAGGACGATAGAAGTTTGGCGCATACCATCATATCGGGCATCTGCATCGGTTTGGCATTGGTTGTCACTGTTGCTAGTATTGTGGCTACGGTCGTTTCAGCCGGGACACTCACCGCGGTGGCGATTGGCGTGACGGGTGGCTTGATAGCCATTGTGGGCGGTGCGAATACGATTCATGGCGTATGTACCGATTTTGCGGAAAACGTTTGTGTGGTCGATCAATGTATGAATGCCGGAGATATCACCGGTGGCGACAACACCGCCGGGTTGGTCGGCACACTGGAGCAGAATTGCAGGATCGCGAACTGCATCAATATAGGAAACGGCAATGGCAATAGCCCTGCTTTTGCCCATATCCATTCCAATACCGAGGTGGAGAATTGCCTAAATGCCGGTATGTCCTGGAAAAAAGTGGTCGATACGACAGGTGAATACGAAACGGTCACCAATTGTTATTCGCTTAAAAACAATAATGAAAGCTTAGGACGCTGTACCCCGCTCGAATCGGGATTCAACAAAGCCTCCACATACCATGGCTGGTCGATAAACGAAAAGGAATCGCCTTGGCATATCCCCGAATCGACAGAGGGTGCTTTTCCTATTCCCTATTATTCGCAGATGCAAAAAGAAAAATAAGATATAATAATATGAAAAAGAACCTATTTGTACTTTTCCTATTATCGGCCTTTTGTTTTGCCGGTTGCCAGGATGAAAAGGATCCGGTTATCGAAACCAACTCTTACGGATCGACCAAAGAGATCAGTGGCGATTATAAAATCAGCCGCTATACGATTTCGAACAGGATATTAGAAATCAAAGAGAAATTGGGCCACCTCAATCATCACCTGCGTTCCGTTGAGAGCGGCAGGGAGTACACCTTCGAAGGTCGCTTGGCTGAAGTGGGCGATATGTTGCGTGTGGAGATGTTGATCCCGCTGCGCGAAGAGCTGGCTGATGGTGAATACAGTCTGTGTTTCTCGACGAAAGCCGAGGAGCGGTTGGTGGCTACATTCCAGATTAAGGTTGCCAATGAAATGGTCTCCGCCGTTACCGTCGAAAAGATCGATTACGGAAATAAATTCAAGGGTTCGGGTACGAAGGCGGATCCCTATATCGTTGAAAAACTAAGTACCCTCTTCAGTCTTCTTCATAAGGACAGCCTGCAACACGCCGCCGGCCTCCATTTCCGGCAGAGCAATATCTATCAGCAGATCGATATGCAAGGCTCTGATTGGGAAGGACGCGGGCATACGCCGTTCCCTTTTGCCGGTCATTACGATGGAGATGGGGTCATTCTTGATCGCTTGGTCCACCGGGGTGATCAAAACGCGGAGAAAGACTCCTACGTGGGACTTTTTAGTGAATTGTTGGATGGAGCGGTTGTCGAGAATGTGCATTTCACCAATGTGGATATCACCCGACCAGCGAAATATGTGGGGGTAGTTGCCGGCTATTCGTCTGGTGACGTCACATTGAATAATATCTCTGTCAGTGGCCATATCATTGACGCTCTCTCCTCTGTCGGAGGACTGATAGGGCGCGCGGGCGACGGTCATGTATCCATCCGGGATATCAAATCGAATCTCTATATTGAAGGGACAGATTTTGTCGGTGGGTTGATCGGGGAGGCGCTTAAGGCAGAACTGTCGATCTACCGGGTTGATTTCGAAAGAAGCAGCCAGATCATAGCGAAAAGATATGTCGGAGGGCTTATCGGTTGTGCGAAAGAGAGCCATCTGGATATAAATAATATTGGGGCGGTCTACCGGACAGATGACGAGGATGGCGATCTCTCGACCATGAAGGCAGAGGGAATTTATCTTGGATTTATTGCGGGTTACCTATCTCATGACGCCTCTTATGGCTATGTAAAAAACGTGAGATGCAAGGCGCCTTTACAAGGCAATGGCTATGTGGGTGGCCTGTTTGGTTATGTAGAGGGAAAGAATGGCACGCTTGAATTAAAAAACATAAAAATCAATGGCTATAAGATACAGAACAACGCCAACTACACAGGTGGTGTCGCGGGCCATTGGGTGAGTTTAGGACTGAGAATAGACTCACTCGATATGAAATCTTCCCTGATAGGAAAAGAATACACGGGAGGAGTGCTCGGAAAAATATCGAGTATTGCCTGGGAGAAAGAAAAGATTACGCGGGTGATGATTCAGCCAGCCGATGGCATCACTGGTACCAACCATGTAGGTGGTGCGTTTGGCTCTATTTCAGGCGGTTCATCGGTCGTGCCGGCTCATACGAAAGCGTTTGTTTTTTCAACTTCGACCTCGGTCAATGGCGCAAATAATGTGGGCGGATTTGTCGGCTCCGCTGATAATATCGATTTTGAAGGGGATGTCTATTTCGATAAGGATATAATTAAAACGACCGATATCACCGGCGAATCGCTCTTTGGCGGGAAGGTGAATGAAGGCTCCAAGTATGAAACCAGCGCGATAGATGTTGGGGGGCTTTTTGGGCGTTTACTCGGTTGTACCGTCTCCCATGTGATGGCCGACGGGGTAGTAAAAGGGAAACACCGGGTCGGTGGGATCGTTGGGCTGGGTACTATTGCTACCTTAAAAACCATTGCCCGGAAAGGCGAAGAGGTAAGGAGTAGTGATGGTAACGTGGGAGGCATTTGCGGCACGCTGACCAACGAGACCGGGAACCTGGAATTGTTGGTTAATTTCTCATCGGTGGTAGGCAATGGCAATAGCCATAATACCGGCGGCATTATCGGATATACCGATCCCAACGTGATCACGATCACCAACGCGATCAATCGGGGGAAAGTCACCGGAGGTGAATCAATCGGGGGTATTGTTGGCAAGATATCGACCAAAGAGAAGGGGCACAACCGGGGCTCTCTGATGGCGATCAAAGAATCGGTCAATTACGGTGTCATCACCGGAAGCTATAAAGGAGGAAGTGTATTACGCGGCTTGGGCGGTATCGCCGGGGCGATAGAATACTGTGTGGAGGTCACTCGTTGTGCCAACCACGGCGCTGTGACGGCAGATACCAATACGACCTACAATGGCGTTGGCGGAATCGTTGGTGTCGCCGGGCATGACGGAACGCTTCAAAGCAGTGACAATCAGATAAACGTACACCATTGTTGTAATACTGGAACCATTACGACTAAGATGGGAACCGGTAATAAGAAATGGGCGATCGGCGGTGTTGTCGGACGGCTCTATTTCGGCTATCCGGGCGATCTCACCTCCGCTCGGGTGCATAATTGCTACAACACCGGCACGGTCGTAGGAGATTCCAATAAAGACAACGGAGGCATTGTGGGCACGTTGGAGAACTATGGGCATGTAAACGAATGTGTTAATATCGGGAAAGTGAATTATGGCAACGGAGGTGTCGGAACACATACCGGTGCCACTTATGACATCAATAATGTGTATTTCCTGAGTGGCTCCGGAAGTGATTGGAAAGCCAAGAAATTCACTACCTCCGACAAAGGTAAGAAGAGCTCTTTTTCTGGCTTGACCTTTAATTCCTCATTCTGGGCTATCGACGCGAGCCATATCAAGAACGATGGTTACCCCTATCTCTCTACTTGTTATTATCAATTCCGAAAAGAATAAAAAGAAAGGGAAGAGGTTGTTTTTTTGGTGTCTATTAGCGAATTAAAGATCAATATTTTGGAAAATTCGGGTAGTATATGTATATTTGCACCCGATTTAGAGAAGTTGAGGAGGGGGCGGGGTCGTCCCCTTCTTTTATTATAGTGCCATATAAAGGATGGATAAGGACAAAATAAAACAAATTGTAGAAGAGGGACTTGCCGGAACAGAACACTACCTGATAGAGGTGGCGGTGAAGCCGGGCAATCTGATTCTAGTGGAGATCGATAGCGATCAGGCATTGGGAATCGACGACTGTGTAGCCCTCTCAAAATATATAGAAAGCCGGTTGGATCGGGAAGTGGAAGATTATGAATTGGAAGTAGGTTCCGCCGGTATCACCTCGCCTTTTAAGGTGCTTCGTCAGTATCAGAAAAATATAGGTAATGAAATCGAAGTCCTGACAAAGGACGGAAAAAAGCTGACGGGTATACTGAAAGCAGCCGATGAGGCAGCCTTTGTATTGACAGTGACCAAGCAGGTGAAGGAAGAAGGTGCTAAGCGAAAAGTGACGATTGAAGAGGATTGTCGTTTCGCGTACGAAGAGATAAAATATGCTAAATACGTAATAAGATTCAAGTAAAAAATTATGGCTAAGAAAGAAGAAGCAATCAGTATGATCGATACCCTTGCGGAATTCAAAGAACTTAAAAATATCGATAAAGACACGATGATCAGCGTTTTGGAAGAATCCTTCCGGAATGTAATCGCCAAAATGTTTGGGACAGACGAAAACTATGACGTGATTATCAATCCGGAAAAGGGAGACTTCGAGATCTGGCGCAACCGCACGGTGGTGGCCGATGATGAGCTGGAAGATTCGAATCTGGAGCTTACTTTATCACAGGCTCGGGAGATCGACCCGGATTGCGAGATTGGCGAAGAGGTGACCGATGAGGTTCATTTCGCTAAATTCGGACGCCGCGCTATCTTGAATCTGCGTCAGACATTAGCTTCGAAAATATTAGAGCTCCAAAAAGACAATCTGTTCGCTAAATACCGCGACAAGGTTGGTACAATCATAGCGGCGGATGTCTATCAGGTGTGGAAGAAAGAGATCCTCCTATTGGATGACGAAGGCAATGAACTGTTGCTTCCGAAATCGGAACAGATCCCTTCGGACTTCTATCGCAAAGGCGAGACGGTACGTGCCATCGTACAACGGGTAGATAATATCAATAACAACCCGAAGATCATCCTTTCGCGTACCGACAAGGTGTTCCTGCAACGGTTGTTCGAACTGGAGGTGCCGGAGATCAACGACGGTCTGATCACCATCAAAGCCATCGCCCGTATCCCGGGAGAGCGTGCCAAGGTGGCGGTGGAGTCGTACGACGATCGCATCGACCCGGTAGGTGCCTGTGTGGGGATGAAAGGTTCGCGTATCCACGGCATCGTGCGTGAGTTGCGCAATGAGAATATTGACGTGATCAATTATACGGCCAATGTGGCTTTGTTTATTCAGCGCTCGTTGAGCCCGGCGAAGATCTCTTCGATCCGTGTCAACGAGGAAGAGCGCAAAGCCGAAGTATATCTGCGGCCGGAAGAGGTGTCGTTGGCTATTGGTAAGGGAGGGTTGAATATTAAACTTGCCTGTATGCTGACCGAATATACGATAGATGTGTTCCGTGATATTGACGGAGCTGATGAGGAAGATATTTATCTGGACGAATTCTCGGACGAAATCGATAGCTGGGTAATTGAAGCGCTGAAAAACATCGGCGTCTACACGGCGAAAGCGGTATTGGCCATCTCGCGCGAAGAGATCATCGAACGTGCCGACCTGGAAGAACAAACGGTCGACGAAGTGTTAGGGATTTTATCGGCTGAATTCGAAGATGAAAAAGAATAAGTTTTTACGACAAAGTGAAATATGCCTATTAAATTAATAAAAGTACAGAGAACGTTAAACGTAGGAAAGAGCACCGTAGTGGAGTTCCTGCATAAAAGAGGTCATGATATTGAGGACAACCCCAATACCCGGATCAGTGATGAACAGTATGCTTTGCTCGTAAAGGAGTTTGGAAAAGATTTGTCGGAAAGTGAACGTATGGCCTTATTGACCGAACAAAGTTCACCGAAAGAGAAACCGCAATCTCCCCGAAAAGAAGAAAAAAGAGAAGAGATAAAGACTGTTGTTCCGGATGAGTATCGTCCGAAGATCGTCACCAAAGGACATATTGACCTGGAGAAGAAAGCTCAAAAAGAGGAAGTGGCAGAAAAACCTGTGGTGGAAGAGAAGCCCAAGGTAGAAGCCAAACCGGAAGAGAAGCCGGTGGCTAAGCCGGAGCCGGTAGCTACCCCTCCTGCCGCAGTGGTTGAAGAGAAAAAAGAAGAGAAGAAAGAGGCGAAAAAGGAACCTGCCAAGCAGGAAGAGATCGCTAAGCCGGAACCTCCCAAAGCCGTTGTTCAGGAAGAGATCAAAGAAGAGAGAAAGCCTGAGCCGGAGAAAAAAACAACACCTGTTGAACCACAACAACCCAAGATGGAAGAGGTCGTAGAGACGGTGGCTGTGGAAGAGGACTCATCGGAGCCTTTCCGCCTGAACACCCCCAAGATCGAGTCGAATATCAAAGTAAAAGGCCATATTGACCTGACAGCCCTGAATCAATCGACTCGCCCGAAAAAGAAAACAAAAGAAGAACGTCGCAAAGAACGCGACGAGAAACATAAACCGGCAGCGGGCAACCGCCCTGGTGGACAGAATCCTCCCCGCAAAGAGGGTGATGCTAAACCGGGACAAGGCAACCAGGCCGGACAAAAGAAACCGGGAGAAGACCCGAATGCGAAGAAGAAACGTACCCGTATCAAGAAAGACCGGGTAGACATCAACAACACACCGGGTACCAACACACGTCCTTCACGCCCGCATGGCGGTGCCAGTGGTGGCGACAGTCATCACAAATCGCGCGTTAAACGTCCGGTGAAAGCCGAGGTGAGCGAAGAGGATGTACAAAAGCAAATCAAAGAAACACTTGCCCGCCTGACTAATAAAGGCAATAAGGGTAAGGGTGCCAAATACCGTCGGGATAAACGTGATGCGGCTGTTCGCCGTGAGCACGAACTGATGGAACAGGAGGAAATGGATAGCCGCGTATTGAAGCTGACCGAATTTGTGACGGCGAACGACTTGGCTAACATGATGAATGTGCCTGTGACGCAGGTTATCGCGACTTGTATGTCGATCGGTATCATGGTGTCGATCAACCAACGCTTGGATGCGGAAACCATCAATATCGTTGCCGATGAGTTCGGATTCAAGACCGAATATGTGAGTGCGGAAGTGGTGGAAGCCATCAAAGATGATGAAAATGACAACGAAGAGGACTGGGTATCACGTCCGCCGATTGTGGCTGTGATGGGACACGTAGACCATGGTAAGACATCGTTGCTCGACAATATCCGTAAAGCGAATGTGATCGCGGGCGAAGCCGGTGGTATCACGCAGCATATCGGGGCATACAATGTGAAGCTGGCGAGCGGCGGACGCATTACCTTCCTGGATACACCGGGTCACGAAGCCTTTACGGCGATGCGTGCCCGTGGTGCGAAGGCGACCGACATCGCGATCATCATTGTGGCTGCCGACGACAGTGTGATGCCTCAGACGGTGGAAGCGATCAATCATGCTTCTGCAGCAGGCGTTCCCATTGTGTTTGCTATCAATAAGGTGGATAAGCCGAGTGCTAATCCGGAAAAGATAAAAGAGGAACTGGCGAATATGAACTACCTCGTCGAAGAGTGGGGTGGTAAATACCAAAGCCAGGATATCTCTGCTAAGAAGGGACAAGGCGTTGAAGAGTTGCTTGAAAAGGTATTGCTCGAAGCCGACCTCTTAGACCTGAAAGCCAATCCGACGAAACGTGCTACCGGTTCGATTATCGAATCCTCTTTGGACAAAGGACGTGGATATGTTTCTACCGTACTGGTTGAAAACGGAACGCTGAAGATGGGCGATATTGTTATTGCCGGAACACATTACGGACGTATCAAAGCGATGTTCAATGAGCGTAATCAACGGGTAGAGAAGGCAGGTCCTTCCGAACCGGTACTGATACTCGGTCTGAACGGCGCGCCGCAGGCAGGTGATACCTTCAATGTACTGGAAACAGAGCAGGAGGCTCGCGAAATCGCTACGCGCCGCGAACAGTTGCAACGTGAACTGGGACTTCGTACGCAGAAAATGCTTACGTTGGACGATATCGGCCGCCGCATAGCGGTTGGAAGCTTCCAGGAATTGAACGTGATTGTGAAAGGTGACGTGGACGGTTCTGTTGAAGCACTGTCGGATTCACTGATCCGCCTCTCAACCGAAGAGATCCAGGTGAATGTGATTCACAAAGCGGTAGGGCAAATATCCGAATCGGATGTGGTACTGGCTGCAGCTTCCAACGCGATCATTATCGGATTCCAGGTGCGTCCTTCAGTGGCTGCTCGTAGGAATGCCGAGAAAGACGGTGTGGAGATCCGCTTGTATTCAATCATCTATGATGCTATCGAAGAGGTGAAGAGTGCGATGGAAGGCATGCTTTCACCGGAAATCAGAGAAGAATTTGCCGCCAATGTGGAGGTACTGCAGGTGTTCAAGATCACGAAAGTGGGAACGATTGCCGGTTGTATCGTGAAAGAGGGAAAGATCAAACGAACGAACAAAGTACGTCTGATCCGCGATGGTATCGTGGTGCATACCGGAGAACTCGAATCGCTGAAGCGCTTTAAGGATGAGGCGAAAGAGGTGGTATCCGGTCAGGAATGTGGTTTGAATATCAAGAACTTCAATGATATCCAGGTGGGCGACATCGTGGAAGCATACGAAGAAACAGAAATCAAAAAAACTCTATAAACAATGAACTGGTTGGACATCGTCATGCTATGTCTGGCAGGAGTAGGAATTGTGAAAGGCCTGTTTGATGGAATCATCAAACAGGTTGTTTCGCTTGTAGCCCTGGTTGCCGGTATTTTCTTTTGCGGAAAAGCGGCTCTGTGGCTGCGTGGCTACATTCTCGAACTGGATTGGATTCCATCGGAAGGGGTGACTATCATCAGCTATGTGTTGGGATTCTTCCTGATCGTAGCGGTGGTCTTACTCGCCGGAGAGATCGTCAACCGGTTAGTGGGGGCGACGCCTTTGAGTATAATAAATCATGTGTTTGGTGGGGTGTTTGGCCTATTGGTGATGATCCTTTTCATTAGCCTTGTCTTCAATCTGCTGGAAGCGATCGACAGTGGCTCGGTACTGATCCGCATGCAAACCAAATTGGATTCTCGTTTTTATTATACGATCAAAGAGATACTACCAACCATTTTCCCTTCAGGTTTGTTCTCTTTACAATAGGAAGCCCCGAAGGTTTCTCAATAGATCATTAATTTATGCAAGACTCAAATGCCATTATAAATGAGGTAACAAACAGCGATTATAAATATGGCTTTGTTACCGACATCGATACGGAACTGATCCATCGTGGGTTGAATGAACAAACAGTCCGTATCATCTCTGCCAAGAAAGAGGAACCGGAATGGTTGCTTGAATTCCGCCTGAAGGCTTTTCGCCACTGGCAAACCTTGGAGATGCCCGACTGGGCGCATCTGAATATTCCTCCTATCGACTACCAGGATATCATCTATTACGCGGCTCCCAAACAGAAAGAGGGACCGAAAAGCTGGGATGATGTCGATCCGGAACTGGTTAAAACATTCGATAAACTCGGTATTCCCCTGCACGAGCGCGCCCAATTGGCAGGTATGGCGGTCGACGCGGTGATGGATAGTGTATCGGTAAAGACAACCTTTAAGGAGGTGTTAGCCGAAAAAGGCATTATCTTCTGTTCGTTCAGCGAGGCAGTACGCAACTACCCCGATCTGGTCAAGCAGTACCTGGGCACGGTAGTCAGCTACCGTGATAACTTCTTTGCTGCCTTAAACTCGGCGGTATTTTCGGATGGTTCGTTTGTTTATATACCGAAAGGGGTGCGGAGTCCCATGGAGCTGAGTACCTATTTCCGTATCAATGCCGCCAATACGGGTCAGTTTGAACGCACCCTGATCGTGGCCGACGACGAATCTTACGTGAGTTACCTGGAAGGGTGTACGGCTCCGATGCGTGATGAGAATCAATTACACGCGGCCATTGTGGAGATTATCGCCCTGGAACGTGCCGAAGTGAAATACTCCACCGTGCAGAACTGGTATCCCGGTGATAAAGACGGCAAAGGAGGGATTTATAATTTCGTGACCAAACGGGGTATTTGCAAAGGAGAAGGCAGTAAGATTTCCTGGACACAGGTAGAGACAGGCTCTGCCATCACCTGGAAATACCCAAGCTGTATACTGGCCGGTGATAATTCGGTGGGCGAATTTTATTCCGTCGCTGTGACCAATAATCACCAGCAAGCCGATACGGGCACGAAGATGATCCACCTGGGCAAGAATACCAAAAGCCGGATCGTATCCAAAGGGATCTCCGCCGGATTCAGCCAGAACAGCTACCGGGGCTTGGTGAAGGTATCGCCCAAGGCGGTCAATGCCCGAAATCATAGCCAGTGCGACAGCCTGCTGCTCAGCTCCACCTGCGGTGCGCATACCTATCCCTATGTCGATATCCAGAACGAAACAGCCGTTGTCGAGCATGAAGCAACGACCAGTAAGATCAGCGAAGACCAGCTTTTCTATTGCCAGCAGCGGGGCATCGGGGTCGAAGAGGCGGTAGGACTCATCGTAAACGGCTATGCCAAGGAGGTGATGAATAAGCTGCCGATGGAGTTTGCTGTCGAAGCACAAAAACTACTTACGATCTCGTTGGAGGGAAGCGTTGGATAAGATTATGAAGAAGAATTATGAATTATGAATTATGAATTATGAAGAGTTCCCTACACGCTGGGAAATAATCTCTTTGTCATTCATAATTCATAATTCATAATTCATAATTAAATAAAGTTATGTTATTAGAAATTAAAAACTTACATGCCGAGATAAACGGTAAAGAGATATTAAAAGGGATTGATCTGACGGTGAATGCCGGTGAGGTGCATGCGATCATGGGGCCAAACGGTTCCGGAAAGAGTACGCTGAGCAGCGTATTGGTCGGGAATCCTATGTTCGACGTGACGGAAGGCTCCGTTCGTTTTGGCGGGAAAGACCTGTTGGAACTGGAACCCGAAGACCGCAGCCGCGAAGGTATTTTCCTTAGTTTCCAATATCCGGTGGAGATACCGGGGGTCAGTATGGTGAACTTTATGCGCGCCGCCCTGAACGAACATCGCAAATACAAAGGACTGGATCCTATCTCTGCCTCCGACTTCCTGAAGCTGATGCGCGAGAAGCGGGCGATTGTCGAGCTCGACAATAAATTGGCCAGTCGCTCCGTGAACGAAGGATTCTCCGGTGGAGAGAAAAAGCGTAACGAAATATTCCAGATGGCTATGCTGGAACCGAAATTGGCTATCCTTGACGAAACAGATAGCGGATTGGATATCGATGCCCTGCGCGTTGTTGCCAATGGCGTTAATCAGTTGCGCACACCGGAAAATGCCGCTATCGTCATCACCCACTACCAGCGCTTGCTCGATTATATCAAGCCCGACTTTGTGCATGTACTATACAAAGGCCGCATCGTCAAAAGCGGTGGCCCGGAACTGGCCCTTGAATTGGAAACCAAAGGCTATGACTGGCTGAAGGAAAATGAATAAAGAATTATGAACGCTGAACAACAATATATAGAACTATTTGCCGGGTATGAAGATATGGTTTGCCGGCATAGTACGCCGGTGATGAATGCGCTCCGGGCAGAGGCGTTGGCTGATTTTACCCGGTTGGGGTTTCCGAAATATAAATCGGAGAACTACCAACATACCGACGTAGCCGGGTCGTTTGCCCCCGACTATGGCATCAATATCAACCGGGTCAAGATACCGGTGAATCCCTACGATGTATTCCGTTGCGACGTGCCCAACCTGAGCACCGCCCTTTACTTCATCGTCAACGACGCCTATTACGAGAAAGAACAACCCAAAGGCATATTCCCCGAAGGGGTTTATGTCGGCGGACTAAAAGCCTTCACCGAGCAACACCCGGAATTGGCAGCCCGCTATTATGGCAAGGCGGCTCCGAGCGCCCAGGACGGCCTGATCGCCCTGAATACCATGCTGGCGCAGGATGGTTTCGTGGTCTATGTGCCCAAGAATGTCGTTGTTGAGAAACCGATCCAACTGGTTAATATTTTTCGTAGCGATGTCGATACGATGGCCAACCGGCGTGTATTGGTGATTCTCGAAGAACATGCCGAAGCCAAACTATTGGTGTGCGACCATAGCATCGACGATGTGAAGTTCCTCTCTACGGAGGTGATCGAGATCTTCGCAGCTGAAGGGGCTGTGTTTGATTATTATGACCTGGAAGAAAGCAGCGAGTCGACCACCCGGTTCACCTCCCTGCACGTGAAGCAGGCTGCCCATTCCAACGTATTGGTGAATGGCATCACCCTGTATAACGGATTGAGCCGCAATAATTACTACATCGATCTTAACGGCGAACAGGCGGAGACCACCCTTTGCGGCATGTCGATCCTCGACAAGGAACAGCAGGTCGATATGTATAGCCGTATCATTCATGCCGTTCCGCATTGTACCAGCAACGAATTGGTAAAGAATGTGCTCGACGATCGTTCGCAGGCTGCCTTCAGCGGTCGTATCCTGGTGAAGCAGGAGGCGCAGAAGACCCAGGCGTATCAGACCAACCGCAACCTGGCGTTGACCCGCGAGGCGCGTATCTTCAGCAAGCCGCAACTCGAGATCTATGCCGACGACGTGAAATGTTCGCATGGCATGACCACCGGCCAGCTCGATGAAAACGCTCTTTTCTATATGCGAAGCCGCGGTATTCCCGAAGCGGAAGCGCGTATGTTATTGAGCTTAGCCTTCACCGACGACGTCATAGAAAACGTGCGCCTCGATATCCTCAAGGATCGACTCCACAAACTGGTGGAGAAACGCTTCCGTGGCGAACTGGCCAAATGTGCGGGGTGCAGGATTTGTAATTAAGGAGCGAAGCAACTTTGAAATATACCCTCAAAATTTCTCCTCCTTTGCTAAGGAGGAGAAATTTTGAGGGTATAACCTTCCATGATCAAGGAAAATCGGAACAGTTGCCTGTTACATCTCAATGATCAGACTTTCTTTTGGTTCCAAGGTAAGGGTTTCTTTCAAGGCGATGGTGCGTCCTGAAAGGATTTCTTTGCCGCTTTCTTTTCCGTGTAATACCTCTGCGTAGCGGGCAAGGGGTAGATCCACCTTGTTATTGGTACCATTCAATACCACCAAAACACTTTTTCCGTCCAGATTGCGTTCGTACACGTAGACACCCTGATTCACCTGGAAATGTTTCATCTTGCCTTTGGCAATCACCTCATTGCCTTTGCGCCATGTCAATACTTTCTGCAGGAAATCCCAGGCTTCGTTCTGAATAGCCGTACGCCCGGATGGCTCAAACTGATTAACCGCATCGCCCGGCCAGCCTCCCGGCACATCCCGGCGGACATTCCCGTCGCTACCGTTTTTCTTTCCGTTCATCAATAATTCCTGTCCATAATAAAGCTGTGGCATGCCCGGAATAGTCAATAGGAAAATATGCGACTGCTTAAACGCCTTCAGATCCTTCGGCATCTCGGGCAGGAAGCGTTCGGTGTCATGGTTTTCGAAAAAGCGCAATACATTGTCGATATCGGGATAGACATAATCGTAACACATATGTTCGTAGATCGCGCTCAAGCCACTGCCCCAGCCGGTCTCTTCGTGGAAACAGTTACTGCCAATAGCCGCCAGCCGGAAATCCATCACCGACTTCAACTCCGTATCGCGTCCGAAATTCAATTTACTTCCCGTTTGCCAATAGGCCGAACCGATCGTGTAGTTCATCCAGGCCTCTCCTACAATATTGTACTGCGGATATTCAGCCATCACATCGCGACACCAGTCGATCATCATATCCAGGTCGGCATAGGGGTAGGTGTCCTGACGAATACCATCCACGCGGGCGTATTCGATCCACCAGATAGAATTTTGAATCAGGTATTTTGCCACATGCGGATTCTTTTGATTCAAGTCGGGCATGGTCGGCACAAACCATCCGTCGAGCATTTTCTTCCGGTCGAAGTCCGATGCATAGGGATCGAAATAAACCTCTTTCGCATGGTTGGTTTCCATGTATTCATCGAGGTTATTGAACCAGTCGTGGCTCGGCACATCCTCCATCCAGGGATGATTGCTGCCACAATGGTTGAAGATCATATCCATCACCACACGCATGCCCCGCTGGTGGCATTGGTCGATCAGGCGTACATAGTCTTCATTCGTGCCAAAACGGCGATCCACCTGATAATAATCGGTCGTTGCATACCCATGATACGAACCGCCCTCCATATCGTTTTCGAGCACCGGATTGAGCCAGATAGCCGTTACGCCCAGGTCTTCGATATAGTCGAGGTGCTGCTCGATACCCGCCAGGTCGCCGCCATGACGCGCGTTCGTGTCGTTGCGATCCACCTTGTAGGGCTGTTTCATCGGGATTTGGTCGTTCGTCGGGTCGCCATTGGCAAAACGGTCGGGCATGATCAGGTAGAGCACATCCGAAGAATCGAACCCGGCGATATCCGCCGTACTCGCTTTCCGCTCTTTCAGTTCATAGGTGTGTTTTATCTTTTTCTTCCCGTTCGTGAAGGTAATAGGGAAAGTACCCGCCGCAGCATCGGCAATATCGAGGTATAACAATAGGTAATTCGGGCTCTCCAGAGCAACCGCGCTTTTGATCCGTACACCCGGCCAGTCCACCGAAGCACGATATGAACCGATGTCTTTTCCATAAACCATCAACTGCAGTTCACTGTTTTTCATGCCGCTCCACCAGAAGGCAGGCTCCATTTTCAGATTTTGGGCAAATGTCCCACAGATCAATAGAAAAGAAAAAAGAAACGAAAGGCTTAGTCTTTTTCGCATGATATAGTTTTTTTTATGGTTATAGCTTTCTCGCAAAGATATGAATTCTCCTACAAAGCAGCGTGCTCTCGCGGATGAACTCCCTGAAATAGAATGCAATCGTTTGCGAATTTAGCCTCCTACTTTTGGGCAGACGTATGTAAATAATGGTGGCGTAGCAACCTGTTTTTGAAGAATATCATTACATTTGTCAAAACAAGGATTTTATGAAGATACAAGTAGAACCAGGAAACGAGACGGTGATTACCCTTTCCGGGCAGTTGGACACCCTGGCTGCCGTCGATTTTGAGAAAGAGATACGGACCGTTTTAGAGAGTGATGCCCAGGCAGTCGTACTGGACGGTGCGGGATTGACCCATGTGAGTAGTGCCGGTTTGCGCCTTTTATTGACTTTGCAAAAAGGGATGACGGCCAAGAAAGGAACGTTGCGCCTGACGCATATCAAGGGGGAAATCATGGAGATTTTCCATATTACCGGATTCTCTTCGATCCTTACCATCGAATAATTGTAGCGAACGACCCTCGTCTATGGTGAACGAAGTACACATCGTCAACGATCTCGGCCAACTGCGGGTATTGAATGATTTTGTTGATCGAACGATTGAATCGTTCGGGCTGAATCAGCGAATGAGTATGCCGTTGTTTCTGGCGCTGGAGGAGGCGGTAGTCAATATTATCATGTACGCCTATCCCGGAGAACAGGGGAAAGATATTCTGATCCGCATGGAACGGGAGGAGGAGAAGCTGACGGTTACCCTGGTCGACTCCGGCGTCAGTTTCGACCCGACAGCCCAGGCGGAGCCGGACACGACGCTTTCCTTGGAGGATCGTCCGATAGGAGGGCTTGGCATACACCTGATAAAGAAACTTATGACAGAGGTGTATTATTGTAGAGAGGGGGATAAGAATGTACTTACCATGGTTAAAGAATTGAACGAATATGGCTGATTTTAATGTAAAAGAGATACAACAGTTAAAGCTCAAGATACAGGTTGGGGAAAAGGTTGGCATTGGCGCAGCCGTACTGACTGGTGTCGCTCTCTATTATGATTGGGATACCTGGATCGGATTGCTGATTGCTTTCCTGATCGTCCTGTTGATCGTGATGTCGCGCTGGAAGAAGAAGCTCCGTCAAAAGGAGTACCTGGCCAAAGTGGTGGAAGAGCGTACCATAGAACTGCGTGTGCAGCGCGATCAGGTATTGAAAGAATCCGAAAAATTATCGAACACCTTAGACGCCCTGGCGGAGGCGCAGGATGAGCTGGTGCGCAGCGAACGTCTGGCAACGGTGGGACAACTGACCAAGGGGCTGGTCGACCGCATCCTGAACCCATTGAATTATATCAATAATTTTGCCGGTCTGTCGGTGGAATTGGTGGACGACCTGCGGAAAGACCTGACCGACGAAAAGGCGGTGATGAGTCGGGAGGCCTACGAAGATTCCCTGGAGATTATGGAGATGTTGCAGAATAATCTGCAAAAAATAACCGAGCATGGCGCCAACACGGTGCGCATTGTGAAAGCCATGGAAGAGCTATTGAAAGATCACAGGAGCAGCTTTACGCAGGCCGACATCAGCAACCTTTGCAAGGTGAATCTCGACGTGGTAGCGAAACTATTCGAGAAAGAGATTGGTGATAACGATATAAAAATTGATTTCCAAGGGCTTGCGCTGCCTATTATGATCGATATGCACATCGAACAGATGAGCAAGGCCTTGCTCAATATCTATAAGAACGCCGTGTATGCCTTACTGAAAAGAAGAGAGAAAGAGGCGTATGCACCCGAACTCAGTGTGCGAGTGAGGCGGGAGGGCTATTCGATTGTGATCTATATCACCGATAATGGGATCGGGATAGAAGAAAATATCCAGAGTCGCATCTTTGAACCCTTCTTTACGACGAAGCCTACGGCGGAAGCGGCCGGGACAGGGCTTTACCTGAGCCGCGAGATTGTATTGAACCATCGCGGAACGATCGAGGTGAAGAGCGAGAAGGGGAAAAAGACGGAATTTACCATCACCATCCCGATTAATCAACGTGTGGAAATAAAAAAGGAAATAGATGAATGAACTGAAGGAACGAATCGACTACCTGGAAAAGCAGCTCAAACGGCAGGACAAATTGGCTTCGCTGGGTATGCTCAGTGCCGGAATCGCACACGAGATACAGAATCCGCTTAATTTTGTGATCAACTTCAGCAAGTTGTCGTCGAAACTATTGAGCGAAATGGAGGAGATACTGGAAGAGGCGGGTGATCTGTTTACGGACGAATCGAAGGATGAGTTTCAGGAGATTATGGACGATCTGAAGGGGAATATGCAAAAGATCGAAGAGAATGGGAACCGTGCCTCCAGCATTGTACGGGGCATCCTATCCTATTCGCGCGGGAAGGATGAACTGATCCCGACAGATCTGCAGCAGCTGATCCACGAATATATCTGGCTGTCGTACCACGCGGTGCGTGCCAACAACAAGAGCTTCAACGTGACCATCCAGGAAAACTACGGAACGGATATCCCATTGGTTCGGGTTATTCCGCAGGATCTGAGTCGGGCGGTGATCAACCTGATGAACAACGCCTGTTATGCTGTGTTTGCCCGGGCAAAGAGAGCCTCGGAAGGTCCTTATGTGCCGACGATCAAGATAGACCTTCGGCAAGAGGGCGATTGGGTGAAGCTGACCCTGGAGGACAACGGTACGGGAATGCCTGCCGAGGTGTTAGAGAAATTGTATACCCCCTTCTTCACCACCAAGCCGGTTGGTGAAGGCACCGGACTGGGTCTTTCCCTGACCAAATCGATCGTTGAAAAACATAAAGGAGAGATCCAAGTAGAGACGGAAGAGAACCTGTTTACCCGTTTCACGATCTCGATTCCTGTTACCCAATAATAGATAGATATGGCAATCAAGATACTAAGTGTAGATGACGAACAGGACCTGGAGATATTATTGACACAATACTTCAGGCGTAAAATAAAGAAAGGCGAATACGAGTTTACCTTTGTGCACAATGGGTTGGAAGCCCTGCAGGCGATATTGGCAGAGCCCGATTTCGATATTATCCTAAGCGATATCAATATGCCGGAGATGGACGGGCTGACACTGTTGACCAAGATCAACGAATTGCGCAATCCGGCCATGAAATGTATTATGGTGTCGGCCTACGGCGATATGGAAAATATCCGTACGGCGATGAACCGCGGCGCTTTCGACTTCACCACGAAACCGATCAACCTGGAAGATCTCGACATGACCATCGAAAAAGCGATCGAGCAAATCCGCTTTGTGAAAAACGCGCAGAACGAGCATCTGCAACTGAAGTCGATACAGTCGGATCTGAAGGTGGCGCGTGAGATACAGGAGACGATCCTGCCAAAAGTGTTCGAGCCTTTCCCCCATGAGAAGCGATTCGATATGCATGCCTATATGAGTGCCGCCAAGTATGTCGGAGGTGATTTCTATGACTTTTTCACGATCGACGACGACCGGCTGGGGTTTGTCATCGCCGATGTATCGGGGAAAGGGGTGCCGGCGGCAATCTTTATGGCAATCAGCCGAACGGTGATACGGGCGATTGCCCTGAACGAAAACTCGGCGGCTATGTGTATGAAGCGGGCAAACGATATCTTATGCAAAGAGAGCGTGAACGATATGTTCGTGACGGTCTTCTACGGCATACTGAACATCCATACGGGTGTGGTCACCTATAGCAATGCCGGGCATAATCCGCCTATTCTGATGAAAAACGACAAAAGCGTGTCGTTTGTGCCTCTTACGGGCGATCGGATCTTGGGTGCCCTGGACGATTCCGTGTATCACGAGAAGGAGTTGCGATTGACACCCGGCGACAGCCTGTACCTTTATACGGACGGGGTGACGGAAGCGATCAATAAAAGCGGTGAATTGTTTGGCGAAAAGCGGTTATTGGCTTGTTGTGAGGCCCTGATCGGAAAGCCTTCCAAAGAGATTATTGAAGAGGTAACGAAAAGGGTAGGCGACTTTGTGGTGGGTGCCATCCAATCGGATGATATTACCCAGTTGACCATTTCCTACAAAGGATAGTCTTTCAAATAGACACATCAAAAAAGACCTTAAAGACGTTGAAGTCCTTAAGGTCTTTTTTCTATATATAACCGTCTTTGTTTATTTCAATAATCCGTCGCGGATAGCCAGGATATCAGCATTGGCTTCGCGGGCAGCCTGGATAGAGATCGGTTGATCTTTCAGGGGAGTAAGCACTGCCGCCAAAGAGGTCAATTCCGGGTAGTAAGCGGAAAGATCGCTGGTGATCTCACCTAATACCGCTACTCTTTTTTCCATATTCTCTGATAAACCGGCTGAAGTAGCATCGCCTTTCACTACCAAAGAGGGATTAGCAAACAGACAAGCATATTCCGCTGTGGCACCACCAAGGATCTCAACGGCATAATTGATCTTATCATCATCGGCAAGCGCGGTGATCAGTTTCTTTTCCTGCGCGTTGAAGAAGGCTTGCAACTGTTCGTTTGTCGCATTCTCCGGAGCAGCCTCTTTCAGGATGTTTAATACATAGGAAATATTCAGGTCGGCAGTCAATTTAGCCAATACCGCTTCTACTTCCGCTGTTGCTTGTTTCGTTACCGATAAGATATTATAATCGGAAAGATAGATACCGCAAGCACGTGCTTTCTGAGAAGGAGTCGTCAGGTCGGCCGCCTTGGCAACCGGCAACATATATTTCAGATCGCCAACACTCACCGTTACTTCACCCGAAGCAATGCGATGAGGGATGTCAGAATTAGGCATGTCATTCAACAGCTGAATGGTTTCTGTTTTCAGCTCTTCTGTCAACAGACTCTTCGGAATGCTTCCTGCGATAACCGCAGCCTCTTCTGCTTTGGTGGCATCTTCCTTCGCTTTTTTACCACTACAGGAAGTCATGCCAAATACGACTGCCGCTATGGTAAGCAGGCTTACAATACTTTTTTTCATAACATTCATTTTAATTGTTTTATCTTGTTTTTTATTTAATCTTCCGCCTCCTGATATATATCGTGGGAAACTCTGCGAATATAGCGATTATGGCTAAAACTGCAAAAAAACCGAGAACCAATAAATTAAATTTGTGTGTCGGAACCTCATTCCCGGCAATATTCTTCACCGGCGAATAGAAGTGGGCACGCCCCCATGGGCTGTCGGGATTGAAATAGATAATACCTACCTGGGGGTAAATCCGATCGTTGCTTTCTTTGTAGAAATGCTTTGTACCGGTGTTCATCACAAGCTCTTCTATTGCCAGGTTGTGGTTGTTTTTCTTTAGGTCATTGAACCACGCAGTCGTATGATCCCGTATCATTTCTTCTTGCCGCTGATCCAGTAGGGCGGTGAAGTTATGGGCTCGTTGGTGCAACGCTTTTTCTGCTTTTTCTAAATAGGGCAGGGGCATTTCCTCCTTTCCGATGGGAGCTATACGCGCGGCGCGAGCTACGACCGCCAGTTCATTTTGTAACGTTTTCCGGATAATAGCGCTGTCTTTCCCCTCTTGATTATGAATCAGTGCGCGCATCTCGGGCAGGTGAATGCTTTCGTAATACTGCGCTTGAAACTTTTCCTTTTCGATATGAAAGAAGTGTTTGTTGTAGGCATTGCTTTTGAACTGTTCAACCACCAGCCCCTCGAACGCCCAGCGCGAAGGGATAATCTCGCCGATGAGAGGCACGATATTCTTTTCAGATGCCTTGGTGTTCAAGTCGTCAAAGCTAACCACCAGTCCGCATAACAAGATCTGAGGGATCAATAATAGCGGGATGGTGATGTAGATGGAGACAATCGAACTGAGGGTTTGCGATAGCCAAAGACCGGTCAGATTCGCCAGGAAAGCGGTCATCCACAAGACGCTCCACCAGACGCCCAACATATCGAATCCGACTCCCATAATAAGATTTCCCACCAGGATAAACAACAGACTCTGTATCCCCGATAAGACACCCAGGTAGATGATCTTGGAGGATAGGTAGCTGCCCCGGCTCAGCTGCAGGAAGCGTTCCCGCTTCAGGATGATTCGGTCTTTGATAATCTCTTCCGCGCTGATGCTAAGGCCTATAAAGGTCACCACGATGATGGCCATGAATATGTAGGAGACAAAATTCTTGTTGGCAAAAAGGGTATAGGTATCCCCCTCTACATAGCGTGTCAATAGCGCCACAATAATCGCCAATAGAGGCGCTTCGATCAAAGCCAGCGTCAGGTATTGTTTGTTGGTCAACTTTCTGCGGATATTCCTTTCGGAGAATATCATGAATTGCTTCCACCAGGGTGGTTTCTGCTGGCGGTTATCGGGCAGATGATGAGTCGCCACCCTCTTTAAGGGCGGACGCGATTCCCGGTAGCGCTCATGCCATTCCTCCGGCGTGAATTTACGGATATTGGTCGGATGTCCCGAGTCGTCGATCTTCTTCGAGTCGATGATATTCAGGATCAGTTCCGGATTGACATTCCCACAGGTGCTGCAAACGCTGATGTCCTGATCGGTATAGCGCGCCGCCTGTTTGAAATAGGTGATGGCTTCGATCGGGTTGGCGTCGTAAATCGGATAGCCCCCTTTGTCTAATAGCCACAAACGATCGAACAGCTTGTAGATATCTGATGAGGGCTGATGAATATTCACCACCACCAGGCGCCCCTGATGGGTTTGCTCTTTTAAGAGCATCATGACCTTTTCCGAGTCGGTCGACGAAAGCCCTGAGGTGGGTTCGTCGAGATATAGAATGGCCGGTTCCCGGATCAGTTCGAGGGCGATATTTAATCGTTTGCGTTGTCCGCCGCTGATCGTTTTATGCAAGGGGGATCCTACTTCTAACTCTTTGATCTCAAGTAGATCCAATTCGGCTAATACTTTGTCTACACGCTGCTCTATCTCCTCTCGCGAGAAGCCGTCGAAAGAAAACCGGGCAGTGAACCAAAGATTCTCGAAAACAGTCAGTTCCTCTATCAATAGATCATCCTGGGGCACAAAGCCGATCAACTGTTTGACCTGAGGCGAACCGATCGGATGCCCATTTACGGTAATAGCCCCCTTATCAGGTGTGATATTCCCGTTCATGATATTTAATAGCGTGGATTTGCCAACCCCGCTACCCCCCATGATCGCCACCAATTGCCCCGACCGCAGATCGAAAGAGAAGTTGTGCAGCCCGTTCGAGCTGTTTTGAAAGCAAAACTCCACCTCTCTGCCGGCCAGATGAACCACCTCTTTTTTCTCTTTTGTATTGAAGACGGCCTGTAGGTCGCTATGGTACACAGGCAAAAAGAGAGGCCCTTTCACAACACTGCTATGCTGCCAGGCATAAAACATATGGGGCGTAAGCGGAATATCGTTCATAAACACCAACTCATGCCCGTAGTAGGTGAAAATGTATGTGTCAAAGCGTTTAATGAAATAGACAAGGAAATGTCCCTCCAATCCTTCCCGATACAAATGATTTTCCCGCGAGGACGATTCCTTGCCATCGATCAATAATAAAGCCGGAGAACCACTTCCGGTTACAAAAGAGAGTATCTCTTCGAATTCCGCGGCAGAGAGGTTGAATATCTCCGCGACAAGGCGAAATATATGCAGGTGGTTTTCCAATTCATCACTGTTGGTATAAGCAAATTCCAGGAAACGCACCAGCATGAGAAATTGCTCTTCCGTTGTTAGCTTCATCTTCATCTGCGCGCAGATATTCCGAACAACATCTTCTTTGTTGACAGCAATCAGATCGTCATCGTAGACGCTTCGCAGTTCTTTGTAAAGCTCGATGTATTCTTGGTGTGAACGTACGCCGAAATGGCTTGAGAGGTAGGCATGTACGGCTTGTATGGCTCGCTTA
Organism: Parabacteroides sp. PM6-13; assembly: GCF_029892605.1. Taxonomy (GTDB): domain Bacteria; phylum Bacteroidota; class Bacteroidia; order Bacteroidales; family Tannerellaceae; genus QVMG01. Next base: position 71,538 of record NZ_JARXWF010000009.1, on the reverse strand, counting down.
TCCTCTATGTGTACCATAGAAGCAAAGAGAGCAAACAAATTAAGCAAACCGTTCAGGATACTTTCATTCATGGGTTGAATACCAATTTATAAGATATCTCCGCAAATTTACATAGAAAATGTTATCCAAATAGATAATTTAGAATTTATCCGCTTGGAATGATAAATAATCCACCTGTTTCCTTTTTGTATGTCTTACGTTTGTATCAGTGATTTTTTGTTTATACTATTAATACCACTAATTTATGAAGAAGACATTGATTTTGAGTGTTGTATTTTGTCTCTTTATGGTCGGATGCGGCCAAAAAGAGGCAAATGACGGGCGTCCGCGCCGCCTGTCGATTATCTCGCCGGAGGTACATGCCGACCATACGGTTACCTTCCGTTATCTGGCGCCCGATGCCAAAGAGGTAAAGGTCGATCCTCAGTTTATGGAGGGCATGGCCAGTATGGAAAAAGACGAAAATGGCGTATGGAGCGTCACCTTAGGTCCCATCGAACCGGATATGTATCCGTATGGTTTTGTCGTTGACGGTGTCACCGTGATGGACAACAACAACCCGTTCTATTTCGAGAACGAACGATTCAAAGGCAGCATCGTCGATATCGAAGGAGATTCACCGCTGGTACATGCCATCAAGGATGTTCCTCATGGCACGGTCAATTATGACTATTACCCATCCGACGTTTTGGGTACTACCGGGCGTATCTTGGTGTACACCCCTCCCGGCTACGACGAAAACCCGGATCAGGACTATCCGGTGTTCTACCTGATCAGCGGTACCACCGACACGGATGAGACCTATTTCAAAGTAGGACGCGCCAACTTTATCTTCGATAACCTGATCGCTCAGGGATTGGCTAAGCCGATGATTGTGGTGATGCCGTACGGTAACCCCGCCGCCTATTTCGACGCAGGCGACCCACGCGGCATGGAAGCCGGCCGTCGCTTGAACGACGACTTCCTGCAGGTGATGATGCCATACGTTGAAAAGAACTACCGCACGATCAACAATGCGGATAACCGTGCCATCGGCGGGTTCTCAAGAGGTGGCAACCAGGGCTTAACGCTCGGCATGAACAACCTCGATAAGTTCTCTTACCTCTGCTCGTATGCCTCTTTCGCAGGCAACGTGGCCGAATTCGAGAACCTGTTCAAACACTTCATCCAACATCCGGCACAGACCAATCAGCGCATCAATCTGTTCTGGCTTGGTGTAGGAACCGATGACTTCCTGTATGATAACGCGAAACTTTTCATGGATAAACTGGAGAAAAACGGCATCGAAACCACTACGATGATCACCGGTGGCGGACATACCTGGATGAATGCCAAGTTGTATCTGGCAGAATCTGCCAAGCTTTTGTTTCAACATAAAAAATAAAAATAGAACGTATGAAAAGAATAAATCTCCTATTGATATACAGCCTGGCATGCCTGTTTTTCTTCGCGGCGGACGCTCAGGCACAGATGATGAGATACCAAATCGTATCGCCTGAAGTGCATAAAGACCGTACGGTCACCTTCCGTTACAATGCGCCCGAAGCGACAAAAGCAGAACTCAGCGCGCAGTTTCTGAAAGAAAATCTCCCGATGACCAAGGATGAGAATGGCATCTGGAGCGTTACGACACCGCCTGTGGCTCCTGATTTATATCCTTACAACTTCATTATCGACCAGGTGACGGTAAACGACCCGAACAATGTCCTTATTTTCCCGAACGAGAAATTCAAAGGCAGCCTGGTGGATGTGCAGGGCGATACCCCGCCGACTTATGCTGTATTGGATGTGCCTCACGGAAAAATATCCTATCGGTTCTACACCTCTAAAACGTTGAACGACACCCGTCCGTTGGTGGTCTATACCCCTCCCGGATACGATCCGAATGACAAAAGTAAAACCTATCCGGTGCTTTACCTGATACATGGAGCGACCGACACACACGAGACCTGGTTTAAGGTGGGACGTGTCAATTTCATTCTGGACAACCTAATCGCTCAGGGCAAGGCAGAGCCTATGATTATCGTTATTCCTTATGCGAATCCACGCATGACCTATGCCGGTAAAAACATCGAAGGTAATCCGGTTGATTTCACCGACGAACTTATCAAAGAGGTTATCCCCTATACGGAAAAAAATTACCGCGTTCGCACCGATGCCGACAGCCGTGCCATCGCGGGATTCTCTCGTGGCGGTTCTCAAACGCTGAATGCGGGTCTTGGCCATCCGGAATTGTTCCATTACATCTGCCCGATGGCTCCGGCTGTCAACGCACAGCGCGTGGATGAGAGCTTCAAAAACGGCACGTATGCCTCAGTTGATGTGTTGAAATCCAACCTGAAACTGCTTTGGCTGGGTTGTGGCACGGAAGACTTCCTGTATGAAGGCGCCGTTGGCTTTGCCGCTAAAATGGACGAACTGGGTGTCCCCTACGAAAAGAAATACACCCCGGGCGGACACACTTGGATGAACTGCCGTATATACCTGTACGAGATAGCTCAAAAGCTGTTTAAGTAGCCCTGCCCTTTCAGAGTGGATCAACGTATTGATTCCATTCCATTAAAATAGTAAACCCGGCATACCTCAAACGAAGGTATGCCGGGTTTACTATTTTTTTGACAATCAAACTTTTATTTGAAAAGCTTCGAAGCCATACTATGCAATGACTTACGCCATACCTGCCATTCGTGGTCGCCAGGGAAGGTTTCGAAGGTGACGTTCAAGCCATATTCTTTGAACAGACCGATCTGTTTTCGGGTGGCATCGATACGCATATCCTGTTCGCCTACCGATATATAGAGCAATTGCAATTGCTCGTTGAACCGCTTCGAATTGGTCAGTAAACCGGGGATCTCTTTTTCGGCATCGAACGCCGGCGTATCTTGCCGGGCAATGCCTCCGAATATGCCTGAGCTGAAAATACCTACGGAACCAAACAGGTCGGTGTTCTGTAATCCGGCGTAGAATGCTTGCCCACCACCCATCGACAAGCCGGCAATGGCACGGTTCTTCTGATCGGTCAATACCCGGTAGTTGGCTTCCACGTAAGGAATGATATTCTTTGTCATCTCATGGATAAAAGGCTCCATGCCTTTTTTGTTGTATCCGCCTCCGCCCCGGCTGACATTGCCGTTGGCGATCACTACAATCATCTTTTCCGCTTTCCCGTCGGCAATGAGGTTGTCGAGTATGGTGGCTGTTTTTCCCTGAACGGCCCATCCCCGGTGGTCTTCGCCTCCGCCATGTTGAATGTAAAGCACCGGGTATTTCCGGCCACTCTCTTTGCCATAACCCGGTGGGGTGTATATATTGATCGGGCGCCAGCTATCCGTTTCATTCGAATAATAGTTCGTGGAGCGTATGACACCGTGGGGCACATCCCGCAAGGCGTAGAAGTCGCATCCCGCTTCGGGCACATCGATCGCGCTGCTCATCTTCCCGCATCCGTAGAACGATTCGCTGGCCGGATCAGACACGCTAACACCGTCGACGATCAGGAAATAATAATGAAAGCCCGGCACCTGCGGATCGGTCGTGCATGTCCAAAAACCATCAGCGTCCTTTTGCATATCATATTTCTTCCCCAGGTCGAGCTGCACCCGTTGCGCGTCGGGGGCTTTCACTCCGAACATAACCCGCAAATCGGGCAGGATTCTCGGATAGGATTCTGCGTTGATATTGGTCTCTGCCGCTATGCCCGGCAACCGATTCTGTCCGAAGGCGACATTGGATAGGGCAACGAATAGGAGCATTATAAGCATCCTGCATTTGGTGGTGTGATTCATGATGTGATTTGTTTGATTATGTTGTAAATTCTATAAGATACAATTACTCATTTACAAACTTAGGAGCTATTTCCGGCTTCGGGGATTGTTATTCTTTCTAATTGGCGGACTTTTCTATTTTTTGCTTTTGCTCGCGATGATAGCGTTTCGTCCACCAATAAAGTCGAATCGTCCTCCATGCTCTTCTGTTCTTTCTCTACATTAGCTTGCGATTTCGCATGTGCGTAAGTTTTTGATATACCAACAATTTATTTATCTAATATCTATTTTATGAAACGATTCATACTGATTTCTTTTTGTTTGTCGTTAGCTTGCTTTGTCATGGCACAGGGCGGGTTTGCAGAGGAGGAAACGCTTCCCGGGAACCCTTCGGAGACAAATGTCAGGGGGGCGAAATATCCCCGTATCCTTTCCGACAACAGTGCTGTTTTCCGGATCAAAGCGCCTGAAGCACAAAAGGTGCAGGTACGCATTGGGCGGGATTATGATATGACCCGCGACGCGGAAGGCGTATGGACTGCCACAACAGCCCCTTTGCGTTCCGGTTTTCATGCCTACTCGTTTGTGATCGACGGGGTGGCGTTTAACGATCCGGGCACGGACACCTTTTTTACCACCGGACGTTGGATCAGCGCGATCGAAGTGCCTGAGGCCAATGTCGATTTCTACCATATCAAAGAGGTGCCCCATGGCGATGTGCGCCGTGCGCGCTATCTGTCTGCCGAGTCCGGCCAGTGGCGGCAGTTGTATATTTATACCCCTCCGGCATACGATGCCGATCCGAACAAAAAATATCCGGTACTCTACATACAGCATGGTGCCGGCGAGAACGAATCGAGCTGGAGCACGGCCGGTAAATTAGATATAATTATGGACAACCTGATCGCCGACGGAAAAGCCGTTCCGATGATTGTGGTGATGTCCGACGATTACCTGGTGCCCGATATCGGGAAAGGTTATAACACCCCTTCGACCAATGCCTTTTTCGATATGTTCGCTCGCGACCTGTTACATAGCATTATCCCTTTTGTTGAAAAGCATTACCGTGCGATACCCGACAGAAGGCATCGTGCCCTGGCCGGGCTGTCGATGGGCGGAGGCATTACATTTCGTGTTGGCTTGAACAACCTGGACAGCTTTGCTAATGTTGGTGTGTTCAGCACCAGTGCCCTTCGTGGGAAAGGGGAGGATATCTTTGACATAGAGGCGCAGGTACCGGGATTACTTTCGAAGCCGGCGCATTTCAACAAACAGCTCGATCTATTCTATATCTCTAACGGAGAGCAGGATGGCTCGTATAAATACACAATAAAAACGGTAGAGACACTTCGTGCTCATGGGGTAGAAGTGGAGCTGAAAACCTTTCCCGGTGTCCACGAATGGCAGGTATGGCGAAAGGCATTACATGACTTCGCACCCCGTCTCTTCCGATAACGACTGAATCCATTCATTCATTAATAAATAAAGTATCTTATGAAAAAAGTAGTATTTGTTACGTTGGCACTTCTGATGTCAGCCGGTTTAATTTCCGCACAGCAGGCAAAAATCAAGATTGACGTGGACCGTACGATCGGTGAAATCGATCCGAATCTCTATGGTAACTTTGTGGAACATTTAGGTCGCTGTGTCTATGGTGGTATCTACGAACCAGGCTCGCCTCTCGCGGATGAGAATGGCTTTCGGAAAGATGTCATGCAAGCGGTGAAAGAGTTGAAAGTGCCCTTGACACGTTATCCGGGTGGTAACTTCGTGTCTAACTACCATTGGCAAGACGCGGTAGGTCCCGAACGAATCCCTCGTATGGACTACGCCTGGCAACGCCTGGAGACCAATAAATTTGGTACCAATGAATTTGTAACCTGGGCAAAACAGGTGGGTACGGAACCCTATTTCGCTGTCAACCTGGGCACCGGCACCATCGAAGAGGCACAAGGATGGGTAGAATATTGCAATGCCGATGGCGGTTCGTATTATTCGGAACTGCGCAAAAAGCATGGCTATCCGGAACCACATAACATCAAATATTGGGGACTGGGCAACGAGATGGATGGCCCGTGGCAGATGGGACATCTGAATGCAGAAGACTATGTGAAGAAAGCCCGCGAAGCAGCGAAGCTGATGAGGCTGGTATCCCCGGATATCAAACTGATTGCTGCCGGTTCATCGCATTATTCACGTGAAGCCAATCCCGACTACTGGAACCGCACCATCCTGGAAGGACTGGCCGAACAGATTGATTATATCGCCCTGCATATGTATGTGGGCAACCTGAACGATAACTATTATAACTTCATCTCGACCCCGATGGTGATGGACAGCCGCACACAGGTGGTTCGTGGCATGATTTACGAACAGGTACAGCGTATGAGCCGTCCGAAACCTATCTACATCGCCTGGGACGAATACAATGTATGGTATAGAGCACGCACCGGCAAAGACGCGGTAGGCGAACGCGCGTTGGAAGAGCATTACAACCTGGAAGACGCCCTGGTGGTAGCCGGTTTCCTGAATGTGTTTGTGCGCAATGCCGATATCGTAAAAATGGCCAATATGGCACAATTGGTGAATGTGATTGCACCGATTTTCACCAGCGAAGAGGGCATGTTCCTGCAAACGATTTATTATCCGTTGCAACTCTTTGCTAACCACATGAAAGGCACCTCCCTGGATGTATTGGTAAGCTGTGATACCTATAATACCCAGCAGTTCGATAATGGTATGAACGAACGCTCATCGCAACAATCCAATGTGCCTTACCTCGATGTGTCGGCAGCGGTCGATGGCGATGATATAACGATCTGCGTCGTGAATCGTCATAAAGACAAGGCCATTTCAGCGGATGTTCTTTGCCAGGAAGGCAGCTTCCAGGGTGCTTTTGAAGTGTACGAAGTGAACGGTCCTGATATCAAATCGATGAACGACTTCGGAAAAACGCTTGTTGAAACGAAGAAGAAAAGCGATATCAAAGCGAAAGCTGATAAATTTACCTATTCCTTCGCCCCGCACTCGGTGACAATGATCAAAGGGAAAGTGAAAAAGTAATAGCTTACTTCCCCCTTTTTTGGTGAAAATCCCAAAATGCAAAGTGTAAGCAAAATCGCCACTTTGCCGTACAATATGATACGTTAAAAAGTGTTACTCGCCCGACTAATTTTAAAAACCCCTACGTTTTTGAAAAATTAGTCGGGCGTTTTTGACAAAATGTAAGTTTGGCTTAGGCCGATCTTCGATTCGCTTAGCACAGCGTAAAGCAATACAAAAATGTTGGTTGGCCATAAAAAAAAGGGGAAGAACCTTCCCCAATCTCTTTAAAACAGAAAAGACTGTCATCCCGACAGCCCAATCTTCATTGTTAACCTTAAATCTAATACCATGAAAAACACAGTGCAAATATAAGGCATTTTATGCTACAAAACATAACTTTCCGACATAAAATGCACGATATTTGCATTATTTAACACAAAACATGTTTTGAAGCATAAAAAACACCCCGATAATCTCAAAAAAAGACTATCGGGGTTTACAGACTGATCAAGACTGAACAAGATCAATCCATACACTATTTCTTTAAGCGGGCAGCAAACAGCATAAGATAGACCACCCCGATTGCCATCACCAACAACGCACCGGCCTGGCTGTGCATCGCATCGGAAGCAAATCCCATTACCAAGGGGAAGAGAGTTCCGCCAAACAATCCCATAATCATAAGCCCCGACACCTCATTCTTCTTATCCGGCATACGCAATAGAGCCTGCGACATAATGATCGGGAAGATATTGGAATTACCGAAGCCGATCAATGCGATACAGATATAGATCGCATAGAGATCGTTCAGGAAAAATAAGCCGCCGAATCCCAACGCCATCGAGAGGGCGCTAAGGATGAAAAAGGGCTTCGAAGAACATTTGGCCAGGATGAAAGTGCCCAGAAAGCAACCGATCGTGCGGAAAAGGAAATAGACACTGGTCGCATACACGGCATCGTGCAACGACATACCCAACCGTTCGATTAACAGCTTCGGCGCAGTCACATTGGTACCGACATCAATCCCGACATGACACATAATACCGAGGAACGACAATAGGATCATCTTATCGCCCAGGAGCGCAAAGCATTGTCCGAAGGTTGAGGCTTCGCTTTTCTCGTCGTCCTCCCGGATAGCGGTCATGCCCAGAAACAGTACAGCTGCCATGGCTACCACCATGAAAATGGGGAACATAATGCGCCAATTGTCGAACTGCGTCGCGCCCCAGCTGGCAATCAACGGGGTGATAAACGAGGCGATGGCTTTGATGAACTGGCCGAAAGTAAGCGAACTGGCCAATCCTTTTCCCGACACCACATTCGAGAGCAATGGATTGATCGACACTTGCATGATGGCATTCCCTATCCCCAACAGGGAGAAAGAGAGTAACATACCGACAAACGAGTAATTCACAATCGGTATCAACAGAGAAACGGCCGTGACCGCCAGGCTCAATAACACCGTCTTCCGGCGTCCAATTCGGTTCATCAACATACCGGTTGGCACCGAGCATAATAGGAACCAGAAGAAAACCATCGACGGGAATAGATTGGCCATACTATCCGACAATCCCAGATCGTCTTTCACATAATTGGTGGCCGTGCCGACCAGATCCACAAAACCCATGGCAAAGAATGCCAGCATAAGGGGGACAAGCTTGAAAGCTATATTTTTTTCTTTCATTGTTTTAATTATTTAAGTATCATTTATTCATAATTATTTTGTATTTCGCTAAGCGTAACTGTTAGTGGTTGCGCTGATCTTCAAATTTTGGGAAAATTGGAAGGTGGGGAGCGCGCTGCCAGCGCGAGATTATGCATAACCGTATGCAAGCGTAGCGCAGCTTACGGTATAGCGACTCCCTGTCAGTCAAGCGCCGCAGGTGCGAGATCCGCCATAATCCCGCCCCATGCGGGGCTTTTTATATAGATGATTCACTACCGTAAGCTGCGCTACGCTTGCATACGGTTATGCATAATCTCACGCCTGCGGCGTGCATCCCCGCAACCTTTCTCCTTTCCTTGCATCTTCCAATTTTGGAAGATGTGAAGATACTGAAGTCCGGAAGGACTTATACTTGGATAACCCCGTGCAAGCCGTCAGGCGCAGCTCGGGGTGGGTTGTCGCAGAGACACGAGCTCCGTAGGGGCTCAACAGTTGACCTCCTACGGAGCTCATTATATAGATTTACCTCCACCCCGAGCTGCGCCTGACGGCTTGCACGGGGTTATCCAGGTTGAAGCCCTTCCGGGCTTTCTGCAAATCTTCCCCTTTCCTCCTACTTGAAAATCAACGCCAGCCACCGCTTAACAATTAACAATTAACCATTAACCATTAACTCATACGCCGGCCAGGCCCCCTGCTGTGTACATACAAACGCGGCTATTTCTACCGCTTTCTGATGCGATTCGCTCAGCGATTTACCGGAAAGGATAGAATAGATAAAAGCACCCGAGAAAGAATCACCTGCACCGACCGTATCGGCCACCGTCACACGTGGAGTCGGGATAGTCGACTTTTCGGTTGTCGAATAAATGGTGCTGAACTGACTGCCGCCGGTCAATATAAGGTAACGCAGATCGAAACGTTTCATAAACCAGGCGCACACCTCGTCGTCGCTTCCCTCCAGGGCGAACATCGGACGCAACAACAGCAATTCTTCATCGTTCAATTTGAATACGTTTGCCTTTTCCAAGGAAGACTCGATCAATTCCTTACTATAATAATGTTGTCGCAGGTTGATATCGAAAAAGCGAAGCGCCTCGGGCCGCGCATACGACATCAGGGTAGAGATCGTTTCATGCGATACCGGCGAGCGTTGCGCCAGGGTGCCGAAACAGATCGAGTCGGCTCGTTTCACCAGGTCGATAGCCTGTTGTGTGAGTGGCAGATAGTCCCAGGCAACCCCTTCGATAATCCGGTAGGTAGGCGAGCCCTCGTGGAGCTCCACCAGTACGCTTCCTGTCGGATGCTCTACCTTCTCAATGTAATTGCAGATATTGTTTTTCTCCAGTTCCATGATGATCTCCGTACCGAAAACATCATTTCCCACCGCGCTGATGGCACAGCCTTCGGCTCCCATCTGGGTAGCATGGTAGACAAAGTTGATCGGAGCACCGCCGGCTTTCTTCTGATCCGGGAACACATCCCAGAGCAGTTCCCCGAGTCCTACGACTAATGGCTTATCTTGTTGCATATTACTTGGCTTTGTCTGATGATACGTCCTGTTTCCAGATGGAACTCAATTGGGTAATTGAGCCTTTAGTCAGTCCGATCACTCCGTCCTGCGTGAACAGTTCCACGGTGTTGAACGGCTCGGAAGGGTAAAAGGTATTCGTCAAAACAATGCGATTACCTGCGGCAAAGAATTCAACGGAAGAGACATCAACCAACAGTTGCCAGTCGACCTGCGGACTGTTAATGATATAGGGCGCGCCATGCAGGCTGGCAAACGACGGAGAGAAGGTCTCGCCGGTAGCATTGGTACGGTCCACATAGAACACCTTATTCAGGTTATCGTAGCCAATCGCTATATACTCGCCCTTTTCATTTTTCAGACGGATACCGTATTTGGTCGCAAAGTTCATCTGGGTATTATTCTCCTGGTTGAAGCGCAGATTGATTTCAAGCGGCGCTGTTTCAAAGGTGATCAGATCGGACAACAGGAGGGTCTTATTGATGGTGGTCGGTTGTATGTCTACGGTTTTTTCCCGCAGGCGATCCAACTCTTTCACCGGGGTAGAGGTCAACAGGTAGATCGAACCGTCTTTCACCAATCCCATCTCACGCGGGAAGGTGGCGGCTCCGCTCCATACCGTAGTCGGTTCATGCCCGGCATATTGCCAGTTATTCATCCAACCGATCAGGATTCGGCGGTTGTCGGGCGCGTCCGACCAGGTCACACCGGCGTAATTGTCTTTTCCATAATCCATCCAAAGCGTCTCTTTTTGATCAGAAACGAACTGCTTCCCGTCGAAATCGCCTACAAAATACTGCGAAGCCGATCCACCAGCCGGGCCGCCCGGGTTGATATTCACGATAAGCACCCATTTCTCTTCGTCGGAATTCGATACCTTCAACGGGAATAGGTCAGGACATTCCCATACGCCATCGTGGTTGCCTTTTCCGCTTCCAAATTCACTCAGCTCATGCCACGCCAGGCAGTCTGTCGAGCTATAGAAACGGATCACCTGCCCGGAGGCTACGCTCATGATCCATTGCTTGGATGCCTCGTGCCAGATCACTTTCGGGTCGCGGAAGTCGCGGATGCCAGGGTTCTTCACCACCGGATTCTTGGCATACTTCGTCCAGGTGCGTCCTTTATCCAGACTGTAGGCGATCGCCTGCGACTCGATATCGATCTCGCCGGCTTTCTCTTTCGCCATATCGTGATAGGTGAAAAAAGCGATCAATGGAGGGTTCTCTATTGTACCTAAGCCCGAGCTGTTGTTCGTGTCTACCACCGCGCTACCGGAAAAGATATATCCCATCTCATCGGGGTAGATCGCGATCGGCTGGTGTTCCCAATGAACCAGGTCGCTACTGATCGCATGCCCCCAGTGCATAGGTCCCCACTTTGTATCTTCCGGATAGTGCTGGTAGTAAAGGTGGTATTCGCCTTCATAATAGACCATGCCGTTCGGATCATTCATCCAGCCGGAAGCCGGAGAGAAATGGATCTGCGGGCGATATGATTCCTGGAATGCCAGGTTTTCTTTCGATTCGTTCTGTTCACCCTTCTGGCTGTTGCAGGCAGCCAACAGGCAACAGCCAATGATTACTAATGTCAGATGTTTCATGATATATTGTTTTTTGTGTATGGATTAATCTTATTCATATTGTTTATTCCCATCCGTAGTTTTGCTGATACAACTTCTTGCTGAAATTGATCTGCGCTTTGGGAATCGGGAAATATTCATCGCGGTTTTTAGTAAATTTCGCCTCCTGCAGGTAAGCACCACGGCGTACCTTCTCTACGGCCAGGTATTCGTTGACCGTCTCCGAAGCAATGCCCCAGCGTACCAGGTCGAAGAAGCGGTGTCCCTCCTGGGAGAATTCCAGGCGACGCTCGAAGCGCAATGCTTTCCGGGCAAAGTCCTGTGTCCATGCCGGGCAATTCACGCCGGGCTGATAGGTTGCTACATGGAACTTGGCTATCGCATCACCCTGCACATCGACCAGTTTCGCTGTGCTACGGCCGGCACGCTCCCGGATCGCATTGATCAACGGCAATGCCTCATCCTGACGACCCAGTTCGATCAGGGCTTCCGCCTGCCACAACACGACATCGTCGTAACGGATCACATCCCTGTTCTTGGAGCTCGACATAAACGGATCTGCCTTGGCAAAGCAGGGGCAATCGGGCAATACAGTCTCTTTCATCGACATAAACGGCCCGTAGGTTTGAGGGCTGCGGTTCCAGTCGGTCTGGAAAATAAACTCCGGATTGTATTTGTAAGGCAATCCCGGAATAGCCACCGTATGATTGAGGCGCGGGTCGACATTGTTCTCCAACAGATCGTCGGGCGTCGTGATACTCTTTTCATTGAATGTGTCTAACAACGGCAGCCCGCTGGCATCCGTACGGAAAGCATTCACCATATTCTGTGTTGGCTGATGGAAGCCGCAGCATCCGTATTCAGGATTCATCGGATAGTTAAGCATCGCACCCCAGTCGAGGCGTCCGCGCAACGTACCGTCGCTATGCGAATGTTGGATGGCAAAGATCGATTCGGGACCGTTCTCTGTTTCGCACAGGAAGTTGTCGGCAAAGTCGTTCGATAGCGCGTAGCTGCCTCCCAACTCTTTGCATAAAGCGGCTACCTCTTCCAATTTTGTCTTGTTTATATTCACCACATTATGCTTTTCATCCTGTTCGTAAGCCGAGAAGAGCAATGCCTTGGCCAGGTAGGCTTTGGCCATACCTTTGTTGGCGCGTCCTTTGTCCTCGTTGTTATCCGGCAGGTTTTCCGCAGCAAAACGAAACTCCGCTACGATCTTATCCCATAACTCCTGGCTACTATATTCCACATTGGAGATATTGATATACTCCTCTGTCGGAATGGTTTCATCGACAAAAGGCACCTGTTTGAATAATACCTTCAGTTCAAAGTAGTAATGCGCACGCAGGAAACGCATCTCTGCTTCGCGGATCTTCTTCTTCGGATAGTCACTTTCGGAAGCAGCTACGATACGGCCCAGGGCATCGTTTGCGCGGGCGATGTTGATGTATTGCCCATACCATTTCTGATCCAGGTAACCCAGGTCGTCGCGCATATAGACAAATGTCTCGAAGGTATTGAAGTCGCCCATATCACCCGGGCCGTCGCCTCCTTTGTGGGAGTCGCCGCTGCGCAGGTCGCCATAGGGCCAAAGCGCATTCATGCCCCGTTGGTAGTTATCGTTCCCCAGAGAGGAATAGGCCGCAATGACCATTTTTTCTATTTCAGCCGGTGTATTCAAGGCTTCCGAGCCGGCCACTCCTTTAGGTGATTCGTCCAGAAAAGAATCACATGCCGCCATGGGAAGTAATAAGGCGGCCGATATGGTTATGTATTTTAATGTTTTCACGTTACTAATTATTAATGATGAATGATGAATAAAGAATGATGAATTAAAAAGAGACATTCAACCCAAACGTAAACGACCGTGGCACCGGATAGGCAAAACGAGGTGTTTCAGGATCGACACCGGTGAAGGCATCTTTGCCCCAGTTTTTCTTGAAGGTCAACAGGTTCTGCCCGGAGATATAGAGACGGGCACTACTTATGCGTGCCGCTTTCAACAGATGTTCCGGCAGGCGATAGCCTATTTCCAGGTTAGCCAATTTCAAGAAAGAGGTGTTTTCCACAAAGTAATCCGAGGTGCGGATCTCATTGTTCACATCACTTCCCGACACAGCCGGAATGGTCGTGTTCGTATTATCAGGACGCCAGCCGTCCAACAGGCGTGTTCCGTAGTTCTGTCCGCCGAAGAATCCATAGAAATCGGTAAACTCTTTCAACCAATTGTAGGTATACGATCCGACCTGTCCGTTCCAGAACATAGAGAAATCGAAATTCTTCCAGGAAGCAGCTACATTCAGTCCATACAGGAAATCGGGATCTTCCGTACCCAGCCAGGTGCGGTCTTCGTCGTTGATCTTATTGTCGCCATTCAGATTTTTGTAACGGATGCGTCCGAGGCCTTTACCGGGTTGATCCACATGGGCATCGACCTCTTCCTGCGTCTGAAACAGTCCGTCGGTCACATAGCCGAAAAGCGATTTCCAGGGGCGTCCCAGAATCGTCTGGTCGTTGCCGTTACCCGGATAGGAGTTGATTACATCTTCCGGCAATTTCGTGATCTTGTTGCGGTAGCTGGCGATATTGCCTGTCACGGCCAGATCCACTTCGCCGATCTTTTGGTTATAGGTCAGGGCAAATTCCAATCCCCAGTTCTCCATGCTGGCACCATTCACATAGCTGTCGCCGCCAAAGCCGATCGTAGCAATGTAAGGAGGCTTCACCAGAATATCGTTTGTTTCTTTAAAGAAGTAATCGACAGATCCGACAAACTTCTGATCGAACAGACCAAAATCGATACCAGCATTATGCTGTGTGGTAGCTTCCCATTTCAGGTTTTCGTTCGGACGTTGGGTGCGGATAAATCCGGAAGGCAGGGTTCCCTGGTTGTTTCCGTAAATATCATAAGCTGTTCCCTGATCGCGTTCCCAGGTAGGATCGGTATAGTAGCGAGCCTGATACAAACCGTAAGCCGCGTAGTTGTCGATCTCCTGGTTACCGGTCATCCCCCAGCCATAACGCAGTTTCAGATCTGAGAATACACTCTTCGCTCCTTCAAAGAAGCTCTCTTCGGTCAAGCGCCATCCCAATGAGAAGGCGGGGAAGGTACCCCAGCGATTGTTTGCCCCGAAGCGCGACGAACCATCGCGACGCAGGGTGAAGGAAGCCAGGTATTTATTGTCATACACATAGTTGACCTTACCAAAGAAAGAAGAGAGTGCATAAGAGGTAGCGCCACCGCTGTTACGGAAGTTAACCTCTCCGGCAGAGAGATACATATAGTCGGGCGATTCCAATACAAAGCCATCGCGTCCTGCCGACATATCTTCAAACTGATATTTCAACATTTCCTGACCCACCAGAATATCGATGGCATGCTTTCCGAATGATTCTTTGTAGTTCAACGTATTACTCAAAATCCAGTTGCCACCGTAGTTGGCATGTGTGTCCAGGCGTGCCGTCTCATCCGAGAGGAACCCCGACTGATAGCTCTTTTGCATATAGCGTTGCCAGAAGGCGGTGTAGTCGATACCCAATTTCGAGCGGAAATTCAATCCTTTCAATATCTCCACATCCAGGCTGATATCACCAAACAGACGAACCACATCTTTGTAGTTATCTTTATTGTCTTCGATCATACGCACCGGATTCTGCCGGTCGCTCATATTGCTGGCAGGACCACCCCAGCCGCCTTCCATATCGTGGACTGGCACCAAAGGCTGAATCAGGCGTGCCCGGTCTTGCAGGTTGGCCGCGTCGAGAGCAGACTCACGCGTTTTCGACACCGAGAGGTTTTCACCAATCGTCACACGGTCGTTAAACAATTTATAATCGCTGTTGATACGTGCCACGATACGGTTGAAGTATGAACTCTTGATCGTTCCGCTATTGCCGTAATAATCCACCGAGAAAAGTGCGCGTCCCTTCTCATTCCCGTTGGTTACGGTCACATTGTAATTCTGAATGAAACCGGTGCGGCTGATCTCTTTCACCCAGTCGGTATCGGTCGCTTCCATGGTGGCCACGCCGCCGACATACAGGTACTCAGGCAGATTCACCCTGTTCAACACGGGGTTTCCATTGGCATCTTTGTTCCAATCGAATGTATAGTTACCATAGTTAGGGTCGATCTTATCGGTCATAGCCGCCAGCCACTGTGCCTGTCCGCGCTCTTCGGCATTCAACAGATCCACCGAACGTTGCCATTGGGCAGCTGTCAGGGAGGCACGGAACTCTACATGTGTTCCGCCGGCTTTCCCCTTTTTCGTGGTTACGATAATCACGCCGTTAGCCGCACGCGAACCATAGATACTGGCTGCCGAAGCATCCTTCAATACCTGGATGGATTCGATATCCGACGTCGCAATCTCATTCATCGAGCGCGTGCTCGGCACCCCGTCGATGATATAAAGCGGACGGCTATTGCCTAAGGTAGAGACACCGCGCACCTTCACGTCAACGTCGCCGGTCGGATTTCCCGTATTGGTGATGTGAACACCCGGCACACGTCCCTGCAACGACTGCATAGCATTGCTGGTATTGATGGTCTTCACCTCGTCCATCTTCACCACAGACACCGCACCCGTCAAGTCGGCCTTTTTCTGGGAAGAGTAACCGGTTACAATCACATCGCCGAGCTGCTGCACATCTTCCGCTAATAGAATCTGTAGAGGAGCCGCGTTGTCGATAATGATCTCCTGCGTGATATAACCAATGTAGCTGATCTGAATGGTCGCTCCTTTAGGAACATGCAAGGTGAACTTCCCGTCCAGGTCGGTCACATTACCATTCAACGTACCTTTTTCAATAACAGATGCACCGATAATCGGGTAGTCATCCGTCGCCGAGATAACAGTACCCTGCACGGGTATCTGCTGCGCATAAACCACTTGTGCCAGGAATAACAGCGTTATCCAGACACATAATTTACCAAGAGGTGATGTTTTCATAAAATCTGATTTATAATTGTTTGACATGATATTCTGTCGCAAATATAGTTGCCGCCCTACCAGCCAAGCATAACAAATCAACCCCCGACTATCACATTTGTACCCTATGCGACAAATGTGCAAAAGATGTTACAAATGTGATAGTCGCAACGGGAAAGAATAAAAATTCCCTACTTTTGCCTATAGATATGAAAACAAGAAAACAAGCTATCCTTTTTGTGTGTTTGGTATGCGCCACGTTGTTTATTCAGCCAATGCGTGCGCAGGAGTTACCCAATCCGTTCGATTTCCCGATCCTATTGAGTGGCAATTTCGGGGAGCTGCGTTCAAATCATTTCCATGCGGGGATCGATTTCAAGACGCAGGGGGCGGAAGGGAAACCGGTACACGCGGTGAACGACGGGTATGTATCACGTATCTCGGTGAGTCCCGGCGGGTATGGGAATGCCCTCTACCTGGATCATCCCGATGGCACGACCACGGTCTATGGGCACCTATTACGCTTTACCGATTCGATTGCCGCCTACGTCAAAGAACAGCAATACGAACAGGAGCGTTTCAATGTCAACCTGTATCCGGTTGCCAATCGGTTTCCGGTACGCCGGGGAGAGGTGATTGCCCTGAGCGGAAACACCGGCAGTTCGGGTGGTCCTCACCTCCATTTAGAAGTGCGCGATACCAAATCGGAAGAGATACTCGACCCCCTCCCTTATTTCAGCCGGCAATTGACTGATAAGCGTCCGCCACGTATTCAGGGCGTTATGTTTTATCCGGTGGAAGGAGAAGGAGTGATCAACGAGAGTAAACGCAAACGGGAATACAAACAATTCACCCCTCAGAACGGTGGGCAAACCCTCGTCGGCACGATTCAGGCCTGGGGAAAGATTGGCATAGCCGTCAAAGCCTACGATTATATGGATAACACCCACAATGTGTATGGCGTCAAAGAGATTGTGCTCAAAGCGGATGGTGATACCCTCTACCGAAGCTATATCGACCGGTATGCCTTCGATGAGTCGCGTTATATAAACAGTTTTATCGACTACGAAGAATGGATCGACCGTCGTTCGTTCTATATGAAAAGTTTTGTCGAACCGGGCAATAAACTGCGCTTTATCGAAAGCCGCAACCGGGGCTATCTGACGATCCAGGAGGAACGCATCTACCACCTGGAATATATCCTGACCGATGGTATGGGCAATCAAACGCGCCTCGCCATCCGGGTGGATGGAAAAGAACAGGACATCCCCGCCCCGGAAACCACCGGCCGCGAACTCTTCTTCTGGGGATCCGACAACCGTTTCGGAGCCAAAGGCATCCGCCTGACTATTCCCCGTGGGAATCTTTACGACACCTTCTATTTCAAATACGAAGCGAAAGAAGACAGCTCGGCGTTGGCGCCCGTGCACCGGCTCCACGACAAACCGCTTGCCTTCCATCAGCAAGCACAGCTCTCCCTGCGGTTAGAGAAAGACAGCTTGGAAAATAAGCAACAATACGGTATCGTACGCATCCACAAAGGACGCCGTTCGTGGGTGGGTGGCAGCTACCGCAACGGCTGGCTCGACGCAACCATCCGCGAACTGGGCAACTACTCCATCGACATCGATAATCAACCGCCCACCATCACCCCCCTCGACCCGGCCAATTGGATCCGGAAGCAACAGTTCAGCTTCCGCCTCTCCGACAACCTGAGCGGGATCAACACCTACCGCGGCGAGATCGATGGGCAGTACATCCTATTCGAAATGAACAACCGCTCCGTGCTCACCTATCGCTTCGATAAAGAAAAGCTCACACGCGGCGCCCACACCCTCACCCTCACCGTAAAAGATGGTGCCGGCAATGAGAGCCGTTACACCCATGACTTCGTTTGGTGAAAATACGAAGGAGCAATTTGTATTATCGTTTTTATGCGGGCATGTATGTGTAATGCGATGTGTATTAGAGCGTTACATATTGTATATGTAACATAAACAACAACATCTGTAACAAATTATCTAAAAATGTAACATACACGAAAAAATGCGTATCTAATCGGAATGGTTCTTTCCTTCTCTTGTCTCTATCTTTGCCCTGAGACTAATGAATATTTATTTTAATGACCATGAGAACCACAACGCTATTATCGTTATGCCTTGTATTGTCGTCTGCCTTGTTTATCACCTCGTGTGAGCAAGCTGTGCAGGAAGAACCTGTTGCTTATTATGACTACCTTGTCTATACGGGCAACGACAATTTCTACAACGAAAATCCTTTGTCCGGTAAGGATCAATTCTATAATCCGATTCTTCCCGGTTGGTATTCTGATCCCAGCATATGCACGAATGGGGAAGATTACTTTCTGGTGACCTCTTCGTTTGCCTATTTCCCGGGGGTGCCTATCTTTCACAGCAAAGACCTGGTGAACTGGAAGCAGATCGGGCATGTATTGGATAGACCGTCGCAGCTGACCAATATGGAAGGGAGAGGTATCAGTCGAGGTATCTTCGCACCTGCCATCGAATATAATCCGCACAACCAAACGTATTACATGATAACCACTAATGTTTCGGCCGGAAATTTCTTTGTAAAGACAAAAGATCCTTTCGGCTCCTGGTCGGATCCAATCCCCCTACCTGAAGTAGGGGGGATTGATCCCTCCTTTTTCTTCGACGAAGATGGTCGTGCCTATATCGTCAACAATGACGGGATGGACGGAAAAGAATTGTATGAAGGACATCGTTCGATCCGGGTGCGCGAGTTCGACGTAGCGACCGACAAGACCATTGGCCCCTGGAAGATGATCGTAAACGGTGGGGTGAACCTGGCGGAAAAACCAATATGGATCGAAGGTCCTCATTTATATAAGATAAAAGGTAAGTATTATCTGATGGCTGCCGAAGGTGGCACCAGTGAAGAGCATTCGGAAGTGATCTTCGTGAGTGATAGCCCGATGGGTGAATTCAAACCCTGGGATAAGAACCCGATCCTTACGCAGCGACATCTGCCGGGTAATCGTCTGAACCCGATCACCTGCGCGGGGCATGCCGACCTGATACAAACCAAAGAGGGCGACTGGTGGGCCGTGTTCCTGGCTTGCCGTCCGATCAACAACCGGTTTGAGAATCTGGGACGCGAAACCTTCCTGATGCCTGTGCGCTGGAGCGACGACGGATTCCCTTATATGACGCGTGACGAGGAGTTGATCCCCATGATCTCTCAACGAAAAGGAGTGGAAAGGGCTGAAGAGGTTACTTTCGGTAATTTCACTCGGAAAGATGATTTTAATGAGAGCAAACTGGGTATGGAATGGCTGACCCTGCGGACACCGGCAACCGATCTCTATTCGCTCGAGAAGCGCCCCGGACACCTGGCGTTGACCTGTTCGCCCGTCAAGGCAGCGGAGATGAAAACACCGGCCTATGTGGGTCGCCGGATGCAACATCATCAATTCACCTGTGAGACCCGTATGCATTTCCATCCGGAGAATGAAAAGCAAGCAGCCGGGATGTTGTTGTTCAAAGACGAGACACACCATTATTTCTTCGCCTTGCGGAAAGCAGCAAATGGCCATGCGATCTCCCTGATACAGGTGAGCGATGCAGGAGAGAAAACGCTGGCGGAAGCACCGGTGAAACAGGGAAAATTCATTGATATGAAGGTGGTGTCGACCGGTCTTCACTATGCCTTCTATTATGCCACCCAAGAGGGGAAATGGGAGCTGTTGACCGATCAGGTCGATGCCCGCTACCTCTCTACGGCCAATGCCGGCGGATTCACCGGATCGATCATTGGCCTCTATGCCACCACCGACGAGAACGAATAAAATCGACTAAGCGTAATAATAATGATGTTAAACCATTAAAAAGAAATGCCTATGGGATAAAAATCGAAAGTGAATAATTCCTATGAAATAACTATTTTCTCAATGATGTTTATAGATAAAGACTAACTAAAACAATCTAATAGAATGGATAAAAAGAATGAAACTTTACACGGAGAGGTTTCCGTAAAAAATAGGAGACCCCTATTAGCTATCCTCTTCTTATTGATAAGTGTATGTAGCTTACCATTGTTCGCACAGAACAGAACCATTACCGGTAAAGTCGTAGACCAAACAGGCGAAGGCGTTATCGGTGCTAATATTCAAGTGAAAGGAACCACACTTGGTGCAATTACAGATTTAGACGGGAACTTCAGTTTTGAAGCTCCTCAGACGGGAACACTCGTTATCTCTTACGTAGGTTACAAAACCCAGGAACAGCCCTTAGGCCGGACCACTTACAATATTAAATTGGAAGAGGACTCGGAAGTATTAGGCGAAGTGGTGGTTATTGGTTACGGTACGCAACGCAAATCGGACGTAACCGGTTCGATCGCTTCTGTGGGAGGTGATTTGATTCGGGAAGTGCCGGCAACAAACATTACCTACGCGTTGCAAAACCGCGTGGCCGGTGTGGATATGGCGCAGAGTTCTTCTCAACCGGGAGCCACTATGCAGATCCGTATTCGTGGTACTCGCTCTTTGACTGCCTCGAATGATCCGTTGATCGTATTAGACGGAATCCCATTTATGGGTAATCTGTCGGATATCAGCACCGGAGACATTAAGAGCATGGATATTTTGAAAGATGCCTCTTCGACGGCTATCTACGGTTCGCGTGGTGCCAATGGTGTGATCCTGATCACAACCAATAAAGGAAGCCAAGGCACGCCGGCTCGCTTTACTTACAACGGATATGTAGGGGCGAAGACGGTTTTCTCTCCTTATCCGATGATGGATGGCGAACAATATGCCGCTATGCGTAAATTAGCCGGTAAGTTCGACAACTCATTGGAAGAGTCGGACGATATCAATACCGACTGGCAGGATCTGATGTATCGCAACGGTATGGTTACTTCTCATGATGTGGGCGTATCGGGTGGAACCAATAAAGGAGCATACAGCTTCGGAGCCGGTTACTACAAAGATCAGGGCGTTATCCCTACACAGAGCTATACCCGCTACTCCCTGCGTGGATCATTCGACCAGGGTGTGGGCGACTATTTCCGTATGGGTTTGACTACCAACTCCAACTATAACACAACAACCGGTTCGAATATCGGTCTGTATAATGTGTTGTCGATGACACCGATCGCCAATCCGTATAACGCGGACGGTTCCTTGAAGCGGACCGTGAAAATGGCGCAGGACGAAACCTTCGTGATCACCCGTGACGTGGTGGAAAGCCTGGAAGACACCTGGCTGAACGAAACGATTGGTTACGGTACCTATAACAACCTATTCGCGGAATTGACATGTCCGTGGGTTGAGGGATTGAAATACCGTGTCAACTTAGGGTTGAACTATCGTTCCAGCAAAGGGGGTGCGTTCACCGGTGAAGGCGTGAACAGCTCGACAGCTACAACCCCTTCTACGGCATCTCTTAGCCATTCGGAAACGACGAACTGGACAGTGGAAAACCTGTTGAGCTACGACCGTACATTCGGCAAACACCAATTGAACGTAGTGGGTATGTTCTCCGCGGAAGAAACACTCTATACCCGCTCGAGACTCTCCGGGAAAGATATTCCGGCGGAGTATTTCCAATATTATAATATCGGACGCGCCGAAGGAACCATCACCGTTAATCCGGGCGACTGGAATTACCAAAAGAGTGGCTTGCTCTCTTGGATGGGACGTGCGATGTACACCTATGACAACCGCTATATGTTTATGGCAACCGTTCGTGCAGATGCCTCTTCCCGTTTGGCAAAAGGACATCAGTGGCATACCTACCCGGCTGTTTCCGCCGGTTGGAATATCCGTCAGGAAGAGTTTATGCAAGAGGTTGATTGGCTGGATATCTTAAAGCTGCGTGTTGGCTACGGACAAACCTCCAACCAGTCAGTAAACCCGTATTCAACCTGGGGAACCTTATCAACCCGTCCTTATAACTTTGGTCCTACAGGCTACGCAACAGGCTATTATGTGTCTGCGCTGCCGAACCCATCATTGGGCTGGGAGTACTCCTCTACATGGAACTTCGGTCTTGACTTCACCCTGTTCAATGGTCGTCTGTCGGGAACCGCTGAATATTACATCTTGAAAACGCATGACCTGTTGCAAAACGTGAACCTGCCGGGTACCTCAGGGGTAAGCAGCTATGTAGGTAACGTAGGTAAAACGCAGAATAAAGGGTTGGAGTTGACCCTCAACGGTACCATCCTCGATAATTACAACGGTTGGACCTGGGACGCTACGCTGAACGTGTCTGCTAACCGCAACAAACTGACGGAATTAGCTTCGGGAGCTTCCCGCGACGAATCGAACCACTGGTTCGTAGGTTATCCTATCGACGCTATCTATGATTACGAAAAGGTCGGTTTGTGGCAGGAGGGTGATCCGTACCTGGATATTCTGGAACCGGGTGGTAACGTAGGTATGATCAAAGTGAAATATACCGGCGAGTATGATGCCGATGGCAAGCCGACACGCCAGATTGGTCCGGACGACCGTCAGATCATCAGCATGGAACCCAAATTCCAGGGCGGTTTCAGCACACGCGTTGCCTATAAAGGCTTCGACCTGAATGTGATCACCGGCTTCAAATGGGGCGGCAAATTGATCAGTACCCTGCATCATGCCAATGGATACCTGAATATGTTGACCGGACGTCGCGGACAGGTAGATGTTGATTATTGGACACCTGAAAATACCGGAGCGAAATATCCGAAACCAGGCGGTAGCCAGAGCGGTGATAACCCGAAATATGGTAGCACCCTGGGTTATTTCGATGCCTCTTACTGGAAAGTACAGAACATCTCGTTAGGCTATAACTTCGGCGCGCAAAGCTGGTTGAAGTCATTAGGCGTACAGAGCTTACGTGCGTATGCAACCGTGCAGAATCCGTTTGTTATCTATTCTCCCTTCCATAAAGAATCAGGCTTGGATCCGGAAACGAACTCGTATGGAAATCAGAATGTAGCAGTAGGTGGTATCCCCAGTCGTTTCCTGACTGTGGGGATTAACGCGCCCGCTACACGGAACTATTTATTCGGTATTAACTTAACATTCTAAAAACACGTAATTATGAAATCATTATTTTCAAAGATAACAGTTTTAGGAGTGGTTGGTCTGATGCTTCTGGGAGGAGCTTCCTGCTCGCATATTCTGGATGAACAACCGCGTAGTTCCTATGACCCCACTTTTTTCAAAACAGAACGAGGCGTAGAGGGGGGGATTACCTCCATGTATGCGCACTTACGCTATATTTATGGTCAGGCCTATTATTATAACGCCTGTCTGACCGGGACCGATGAAGCGACCTATGGACAATCGGCCGATGGTAACTTCAAAGATGCCGACTTGTCGGGTGTAGGAAGCCTTACGTCAACCAGTAGCCGTTCGGATGTGATATGGGGAACCGCTTTCGCCAATATCAATACGGCCAATGGGGTGATCGAAAACGGTGCTGAAGTAGGTGTGTCGGAACAGCTGATCTCCGAAGCACGCTTTTTCCGCGCGTTCGACTATTTCCTGTTGGTACAAACATTCGGTGGTGTGCCACTGGATCTGGGAGCAGGCGAATTGGCATTCAATATCAATCCTTCGCGTGTTTCTGTTCGTAACACTGTGCCGGAGGTATATACCAAGGCTGTATTCCCCGACCTGCTTATGGCGATCGAGAATCTGCCGACGAATCCTCGCTTGACGGGTGGTGTAACCAAAACGGTGGCCCGTCTTTATCTGGCGAAAGCCTATCTTACCTATGGTTGGTGGCTTAAGAACCCGAATGGTATCCCGACCTACCCTGAAGTAGCACGGACCGATCCGGATGGACACGATGCAGCCTGGTATTTCCAGAAAGCCTATGATCTGGCTGTTGAGGCGATCGATAATCCAGGTCCTTTCGGATTGGAAGATAGCTTCTTCAAAGTGAACTGGGGTCCTAACGACCGTAATAAAGAGATCCTCCTATATGCCGACCATACACAGGAAGATGAATACTACAATGGTGGTAGCTTGACCTATGGTAGCGGTGGCGCGCCGGATAACTTTGCCGGTTGGATGATGAACTGGAACTACACCGACCATTGGGCTAAGGTGGATGGGAAAAATGTGAATCCGATTATTCGTGTGGCTGAACAGTCTTATGGCCGTCCTTGGACACGTATGGCTCCTCCTCATGGTGTATTCACCTATACCTTTGCTGATAAGACGAACGACTCACGCTACGATGGTACGTTTACTACTGTGTATCGTGGAAACTGGTCGACCAATAACCAAACATGGCCTTCGGTTGTCAATGCGAATGGCATGAGCGTAGTAGAAAAAGAACCTCTACTCACGTTCCTGCCGGAAGAAAATCCGGCGATTCAATATCCGAATGGAGCAGGCGATAACAACGTTGGAGCCGGCACATTGCCCGGACGTGCTGACTATGTATTGGCACCCAGCGCTATCAGCCGCCGTGTATACCCCGGCTTATGGAAGTTAGGTACATATCGTACGGACAACGGAACAGGTGCCGGTCAGCCTAATGCCGGTAGCACTCGTCCGTATAATATTGCTAAATTCTCTGAGCTTTACCTGGTAGCTGCCGAGGCGGCCGTTCAGGGAGCCACTGTCAAAGCGGGAAAAAGCGCGCGTGAACTGGTGAATGTATTGCGTGCCCGTGCCGGTAAATGGACTTTCAGCAATGCGCTGAACGCGGACTATGTAGCTGATAATAGCGCAGCTATGACAGCGGCTACTCCGCAGGTGATCGATATAAATTATATCCTCGACGAACGTTCTCGTGAATACTTTGGTGAAGGTTACCGTTGGTACGACCTGGTGCGTACGCAGAAATGGAATGAATATGCTGACACCTATGTGATTTGTGGAAATGATAGAGGTGACCGGAACGCGGTTACATACAAACGGACTATTGAGAAGTATCATTACCTGCGTCCTATCCCGCAAGGTCAGCTTGACGGTATGGAAATGACGAAGGAGGAAAAAGAGGCTTATCAGAATCCGGGTTATAAATAAAAAATGTTATGTAGTATAATGCTTTTTTGAGTTAATTAAACAGTTGTCGTCGTTGTGGGGGGATTCGTTCCCCTGCAACGACAAGACAACAAACAGTTCTCTATCCATGAAAAATGTAAAAATAACTCTACTCTGTTTATGCCTATTGCCGATCAGTCTGATGGCGCAGATAGGTACATTTGTTACCCCTGAAGATAAGGGGGATTGCTTTCCATTGACCAAATCATCCCTGACTATTCCTCTCTATATCGATCCGGCGGAAGATCCGGGCATACTTCGTGCGGCCGACAATCTGAAAATGGATATCAACGCCGTAACAGGCCAGACGCCTTCTTTAAACAAAAACACAACACCCTCGGGTGATAGAAACGTATTAATAGGAACAATCGGAAAAAGTAAACTGATCGACGGATTGATCCGCGAAGGAAAAATCGAAGAGCAGGAACTAAAAGGAAAAAGAGAAAAATTTTTGATCCAGACCGTTGCCAACCCCCTGCCGGGCGTAAAAGAGGCATTAGTGATTGCCGGTAGCGACAAACGGGGAACGATCTATGGCATCTATGAACTATCCGCCCAGATCGGTGTATCGCCCTGGTACTATTGGGCCGATGTTCCCGTGAAAAAACAGACCGATCTCTATGTGAAAAAAGGAACTTATACGGATGGCGAACCGGCCGTTCGTTTTCGTGGCATCTTCCTGAACGATGAAGCCCCGGCCCTCAGCGGGTGGTCTACGGAAACATTCGGTGGCTTCAATAGCCAATTCTATGAAAAAGTATTTGAATTGATCCTTCGTCTGAAAGGAAACTTCTTGTGGCCCGCCATGTGGGGCAATGCCTTGTATGACGACGATCCCCTGAGTGGGCCGTTGGCCGACGAGATGGGTATCATGCTCGGTACCTCCCACCATGAGCCGCTGGGCCGCGCCCATGTGGAGTGGCAACGCTATGGAAAAGGTGCCTGGGACTACAGTAAAAATGCGAAAGAATTGACGCAATTCTGGACCGAAGGCATGGAGCGGATGAAAGACTATGAAACAGTGGTGACCATAGCGATGCGCGGTGATGGCGACGAAGCGATGAGTAAAGACACCAATGTGGCTCTGTTGGAGAAGATAGTAAAAGATCAGCGCAAGATCATCGCCAAAGTAACCGGCAAGAAAGCCTCCGAGACACCCCAGGTATGGGCGTTATACAAAGAGGTGCAGGATTATTATGACGAAGGCATGCGGGTTCCTGATGATGTGACCCTATTGCTTTGCGACGACAACTGGGGCAATGTGCGCAAGCTCCCTGAACTAACCGCGAAACCCCGTAAAGGCGGATATGGCATGTATTACCATTTCGACTACGTGGGGGGGCCGCGTAACTATAAATGGCTGAACGTATCGCAGGTGCCTCGTATCTGGGAACAGATGAACCTGGCCTATCGTTACGGTGTGAAGGAGTTGTGGGTGGTTAATGTGGGCGACCTGAAACCGATGGAATACCCCATCCAGTTCTTCCTCGATATGGCGTGGAATCCCGACCGTTTCAATGAAAACAACCTGTTCCAGCACACGGTCGACTTCTGTGCCCGTCAGTTTGGCGAGAAATATGCGGAAGAGGCGGCGCGATTGATCAATCTGTACACCAAATACAACCGCCGCGTCACACCGGAGTTGTTGAATGCGCGCACCTACAGCCTGGAGAACTACAACGAATTCGAAAGGGTCACCCAGGAGTACAAAGAGTTGCTGCTCGATGCGATGAAGCTGAATTACCTCTTGCCTGAAGAGGCACATGATGCCTACGATCAGTTGGTGCTCTACCCGATACATGCCTGTGCGAACCTGTATGAAATGTATTACGCCGTAGCTAAAAACCAAGCTCTGGCGGCAAAGAATGATGTTGAAGCCAACAGCTGGGCAGATAAGGTAAAAGCTTGTTACGAGCGCGATTCCCTTCTGACAATTCACTACCATACCGTGATTGCCGATGGCAAATGGAACCATATGATGTCGCAGACACATATCGGATATACCTACTGGCAGCAACCGCCGTTCCAGGTGATGCCAAAGGTGCAATACGTGCCTGAAAAGAGGATCCTGTCGGTGCCGGTATTTATTGAAAAAGATAAATATGTATCGATCGAAGCCGCAAACTATTCACGGGCGATGCAACCCGGCGATGTCTCCTGGATCACGATTCCCGACCTGGGGAAAACTGTTTCGGCGGTAACGACTACGCCGGTAACCGCCTTCCCGGATGCGGAGACCTACCTGGAATACGATATTGAATTTGCTTCTGCCGGAGAGGCCAAGGTGACAGTCTACGTGGCACCGACATTGAACTTTAACGGAAATCGGGGATTGAAATATGCCCTTTCCATCGGTGGTGGCGAAGAGCAGATCGTCAATTTCAACGGTCATTACAAAGGAGAATTAGGCCGCTGGCAGGCGGAAAGCATTATAAAAACAACCACGACGCTTCAGGTGCCGGCTACGGGTGTGCATACCCTGCGCTTCCGGGCGTTGGATCCGGGCATTGTATTGCAGAAGATCGTGGTTGACCTGGGTGGGGTTAAGCCCTCTTACCTGGGACCACCTCAGAGTGAAACAAAACAACCGATATTACTGAACTAAATGATAAAAATATGAAGACAACTTCACAAAAAGTCTCGTTTGGCGAGAAAGTAGGATACAGTCTGGGTGACGGTTCCGCGAATCTGATTTTTCAGATGATGATGATGTTCCAACTGTTCTTTTATACCGATGTATTCGGCATAAAGGCAACAGCGGCCGGTATGATCCTTTTGTTTGCCCGTTTTTTCGATGCCTTTGTCGATCCGGTGGTGGGAATCCTTTCCGACCGCACCAACACACGTTGGGGTAAATACCGTCCCTGGTTGATCTGGACGGCGATCCCATTTGCTGTATTCTTTATCCTGGCCTTTACGACGCCCGACCTCTCGGAGCGGGGTAAGATCATCTATGCCGGGATTACCTACACCTTATTGATGTCGATCTATTCATTCAACAACACGCCCTATTCTTCGTTAGGCGGTGTGATGACCAGCGATATCAAAGAGCGTACCAGTATCTCCACCGTTCGTTTCGTGACGGCGACCATTGCCACCT
The DNA here is from genome assembly GCF_029892605.1 of Parabacteroides sp. PM6-13. Lineage (GTDB taxonomy): Bacteria > Bacteroidota > Bacteroidia > Bacteroidales > Tannerellaceae > QVMG01. The sequence goes on along the minus strand of NZ_JARXWF010000009.1, from coordinate 42,879 downwards.
TTGTGGTGCAGGGATTGACCTTGCCCTTGGTTACTAAGTTTGGTGGAAGCACCACCTCACAGAGCGGATGGCTATGGACGATCACCTTGTTTGCTGTCGTCGGCGTGGTCTTAATGGTTATTACCTTCTTCACCACCAAGGAGCGTATCACCCCTCCGGCCAATCAGAAGACTTCCATCAAGCAAGACTTTAAGGATATCCTTTCCAGCCGTCCCTGGCTGGCGATGTTCATCCTCACCCTCTTCCTCTTTACCACGTTAGCGATGTGGGGAAGCAGCATGTCGTACTACTTCAATTATGTGGTCGATAAAGATGCTCTGTTTGCCTTCCTCGGCAATATCGGCCTGACAGGCGACGTAGGTGCCTTGGGCTTCTGGGGAAGCATTCTGGATGCTTTTGGATTGATCGTGTATGATCCGGAGAGTGTATTTGCTGTCGGATTCAGTCTTTTCAATATGATCGGATCTGTTATCCAGCTATTGGGTGTGATCCTGTTGTCGGGCTTCCTGTCGGGTATCTTTGGCAAACGCAATGTGTTTATTGTTTGTCTGGCGCTGACTGCTCTGTTTACCGGCTTGTTCTATGTCGTGCCTGCGGATAATATCCAGGCGATATTCGGTCTTAACATCCTCAAGAGCTTGGCGTATGCGCCGACCGTGCCTCTGTTGTGGGCTATGATGGGTGACGTAGCTGACCATTCTGAATGGGTGAACCATCGTCGCGCAACCGGATTTGTGTTTGCCGGTATCGTATTTGCGCTGAAAACCGGTCTGGGACTTGGTGGAGCCATCTGCGGAGGTATCATCGACTCTTTCGGATTTGTGGCTAATACGATTCAATCGCCGGAGGCTATCCAAGGGATTAAGCTTACCTCGGGGATTATTCCTGCTATTACCTTTATGATTGGTGTGATCGCTTTGACATTCTATCCGATCACGAAGAAGAAAAATGAACAGATTCAAGCCGAACTGGCTGAGCGTCGTAGTAATCAACAATAATAGTAATCATAAAAATTGACAACCATGAAACGAGTAATTAATTTTTTGCTGGTGACGTTCATTCTGATGTCAACTGCTTGTAACTCTCAAAAGACAGAAGTAAACACATTGAAAGATGCGTTGGAGGGTAAGTTTTATATTGGCGCGGCCCTGAATGCCAATCAGATCACCGGGAAAGATACTGAAGGTATCCGGGTATTGAAAGAGCATTTCAGTTCTATCGTAGCGGAAAACTGTATGAAGAGTGGAGAGCTTCATCCGGCGGAAAATATGTATGATTTCGCTTTGGCGGATAAATTTGTAGAGTTTGGTGAAGAAAACAATATGTTTATCATTGGCCATACCCTGATTTGGCACAGCCAGCTGCCGCGTTGGTTCTGTGTTGACGAAAACGGGGAGAATGTGTCTGCCGAAGTCCTGAAGACACGCATGAAAGATCATATCTCAACCGTAGTGGGGCGCTACAAAGGACGCGTGAAAGGCTGGGACGTGGTGAACGAAGCTATTATGGAAGATGGTTCTTACCGCAAGAGCAAATTCTATGAGATATTAGGCGAAGAGTTTATTCCCCTGGCTTTCCAATACGCGCAGGAGGCTGACCCGGAGGCGGAGCTTTATTATAACGATTACAACGAGTGGTACCCGGGCAAACGGGAGACGGTGACTCGCCTGATCCGCACATTGAAAGAGAGAGGTATCCGCATCGATGGCATCGGTATGCAGGGACATGTGGCGATGGACAGTCCTTCCTTGGAAGACTATGAAGCAACAATCGTGGGGTATGCCAAAGAAGGTGTGAAGGTGATGGTGACAGAGTTTGATATCTCTATCCTTCCGAGCCCTCGTCGCGACGTAGGTGCCAATATCGGTACCAACTTCGACTATCAGAAAGAGTTGAACCCCTATACCGAAGGTGTTCCGGCCGAAGCGCAGGCAGCGTGGGATAACCGCATGACGGATTTCTTCCGCTTGTTCCTCAAACATTCTGATACGGTTTCACGTGTGACCATGTGGGGTGTTGCCGATGGCGACTCCTGGAAGAATAACTTCCCGGTACGTGGACGTACGGACTATCCGTTGTTGTTCGACCGCGCACACCAACCGAAAGGGGCTATTCAGATGATTATCAACGAAGCAACAAAATAAGGCTTCACCTTCAATAAAAAGAATAAAAGAAACAAGTATGAAAAAAGCAAGATATTTAGTTCCGGGCGATTATATGGCCGATCCGGCTGTGCATGTGTTTAATGGCAGATTATACATCTATCCCTCCCACGACTGGGAGAGTGGTATCGAAGAAAATGACAATGGCGATCACTTCAATATGAAGGATTATCATGTGTTCTCGATGGATGATATCGACGGAGAGGTGATCGATCACGGCGTGGTACTCGACACGAAAGATATTCCCTGGGCGGGTCGTCAGTTGTGGGATTGTGATGTGGCCGAGAAAGACGGGAAGTATTATATGTATTTCCCCTTGAAAGATCAAAACGATATCTTCCGTATTGGTGTGGCTATCAGCGACAAACCGGAAGGACCGTTCATCCCTCAGCCTGATCCGATCAAAGGCAGCTATAGCATTGACCCGGCTATCATCGAAGAGAATGGTGAATACTATATGTATTTCGGTGGTCTTTGGGGCGGACAATTGCAACGCTATCGCAATAACAAAGCGTTGGAATCTGCCGTTTTGCCCGAAGGCGACGAACCGGCTCTGTGTGGCAAGATCGCCCGGTTGAGTAGTGATATGCTTGAGTTTGCCGAAGAGCCGCGCGACGTGGTGATCCTCGACGAGGCGGGCAAGCCGTTGACAGGTGGCGATACCGAACGTCGTTTCTTCGAAGCGTCGTGGATGCATAAGTACAATGGGAAATACTACTTCTCGTATTCCACTGGTGATACGCATCTATTATGTTATGCCATAGGCGATAACCCGTATGGCCCCTTCACCTACCAGGGTGTGATTCTGACGCCGGTGGTTGGTTGGACAACGCATCATGCGATTGCGGAGTTCAAAGGCAAATGGTATCTGTTCCACCACGACAGCGTTCCTTCCGGTGGAAGAACCTGGCTTCGCAGCCTGAAGGTGGTCGAACTGGAATATGACGCGGATGGAAAAATAATCACACTGGATGGCCAGGGTATTTAGGAAATAGACATTGTATCAAAAGTGAAAATCAACTATCTAAGGTTTTTTCCCCGGTCGGGGAAGAACTTTAGGTAGTTGTTTATTACTTTTATAACCTCTTTTACCAGACACACAAACGATAATAAATTCAACGATTATGAAATACCAGAAAATAGCCCTCTCTCTTGCTCTTGTATTCGGATTCTTCTTACTCCCGGACGTGGCGTGGGGGCTGAAACCCTGGGAAGCCGGGGGCATGGAGACCCGTCAGTATCGAAATCTCTTTGTCGAAGCCGGTTATGCACCCGAAGCGGTGGAGGCTCGTCTGCAGGAGATCTTCCACGGGGTATTCGAAGGCCCTGATAAAGTCTATTTCGAGGTAGGCGATTCCATGGCCTATATCTCCGATATCAAAAACAAGGATGTGCGCACAGAAGGTATGTCGTACGGGATGATGATCGCCGTTCAGTTCGATCGGCAGGATATATTCGACCGTCTCTGGCGTTGGGCTGTGAAATATATGCAACAGCAGGAAGGCCCCTACAAAGGCTATTTCGCCTGGAGCTGTAAGACCGACGGCACACGCAATGCGCAAGGACCTGCCTCCGACGGCGAATTGTATTATATAACGGCTTTGATCTTTGCCTCCAATCTCTGGGGCAACCAAGGCGATATCAACTACCTGGCTGAGGCACAACAAATCCTGAATATTGCAACGAATAAGAGCCAGCAGAGTCGGGTGACCAACCTCATCCATCCGGAACATAAGCTGATTACCTTTGTGCCCGACAGAGGGGGTAACCAGTTTACGGATCCCTCTTACCACCTGCCGGTATTCTATGAAATATGGGCACGCTGGGCCGACGACGGACGCGCTGATTTCTGGCGCGAATGTGCGGCCGAAAGCCGGAAATACCTGCACAAAGCGACTCATCCTGTGACCGGATTGAACCCCGACTATTCCAACTACGACGGAACGCCTTTCGGACGGGGGCGCCTTATTGGTGAGGCTTTCCGCTTCGACTCCTGGCGGGTGCCGATGAATATAGCGATCGATTATGCCTGGGCCTGTGCCGACAAAGAGTGGCAGCAGGGCTATGGAGAACGAATTCAGAATTTCCTGTATGAGCAGGGCGTAGAGACTTTTGTGGATCAATACAATGTAGACGGCACACAGGTAGAGCAAATCCTGGGCGCCGGTGGCTATAAGGCCTTGCGTCATTCCCTGGGATTGGTGGCTACGTCGGCTGCCGTTTCATTGGTCTGCTCCCACGATAAGAGCAAAGAATTCATCGATCATTTCTGGAATTCACGCCATGTACCGTACGAGGATGGTTATTTCGACGCCTACTATGACGGCCTGTTGCAGCTCTTCTCCTTTATGCTGATGAGCGGCAATTACCGGATTATTCACCCGGTAGAAGACGGACATCAGCTCTGGTTGCGTGGCGAAACAGCGCCAGGAGCCAAGGTGACCGCCAACAAGAAAAGCCCGACCATCAACATTGCCAAAGAAGAATTGGCAAACGGATGGAAAGGGGGCGAGGTAAAGCTTCGCTTGCAGAACTCCAAAGAACTGCGTGCCTTGGGAAGAGATGGTTTCCGTATCACGGGCAACAGTAAGCAGGTCGATATCATGGCATCAGCCGAACAGGGGCTGCTCTATGGCGCTTACCACCTGTTGCGCATGCAGGAAACGGGTCAACTAACTGAGAACATACAGGTAGAAGAAAAGCCTGCATTCGATATCCGTATCCTCAACCATTGGGATAATCTGAACCGGACGGTTGAACGTGGCTATGCCGGTTACTCGCTTTGGCGCTGGGATCAGTTGCCTGAGGTGGTTTCTCCGCGCTATGAAGCCTATGCACGAGCCAATGCGTCGATCGGTATCAACGCGACGGTGCTTAACAATGTAAATGCTTCGCCCGACATCCTGAAAGCAGAATACCTGCAAAAGGTAAAGGTCCTGGCCGATATCTTCCGCCCTTACGGCATCAAAGTATATCTGTCGATCAATTTCTCTTCGCCCAAGATCCTCGGTGGATTGGAAGATTCCGACCCGTTGAACCCGGCTGTTCCCCTCTGGTGGAAGGAGAAGGTGAAAGAGATCTATAAACTGATTCCCGACTTCGGTGGCTTCCTGGTGAAAGCCAATTCGGAAGGGCAGCCCGGTCCGCAGGACTACGGCCGCACCCATGTCGATGGCGCCAATATGCTGGCTGATGCCTTGAAACCCTATAAAGGGATTGTGATGTGGCGTGCCTTCGTGTATGCGCCCGACGAACCTGACCGTGCTAAGCAGGCTTATGCTGAGTTTATGCCGTTCGACGGTGAGTTCCGCGACAATGTGATCATACAGGTAAAGAATGGACCGGTCGATTTCCAGCCGCGTGAGCCTTTCAGCCCGCTGTTTGGTGCAATGCAGAAAACGCCGGTGATGGCCGAATTGCAGATCACCCAGGAATACTTAGGCTTCTCTAACCACCTGGCTTATCTTTCTACCATGTGGGAAGAGTTCTTGAAAAGCGATACATACAGTAAGGGTGAAGGCTCGACCGTAGCCAAAGCAACCGATGGAAGCCTTTTCAACCATGCGCTGTCAGCCATATCGGGCGTAGCCAATATCGGTGTCGACGACAACTGGTGCGGACATCATTTCGCGCAAGCCAACTGGTATGCTTTCGGGCGCCTGGCCTGGAACCATGCATTGACATCGGAAGCGATTGCCGATGAATGGATCCGTCAGACATTCACCTCCGATCCGGAATTCCTTGCTCCCGTCAAGAAGATGATGCTGGATTCGCGCGAAGCGGTAGTCAATTACATGATGCCGTTAGGCCTTCACCATATATTCGCCGAAGGCCATCACTACGGCCCGCAGCCCTGGTACGACCGGGCGGCACGCGAAGACTGGACCTGCGTCTACTACCATAAAGCCTCCAAAGAGGCGATCGGTTTCGACCGTACGACGGGTGGCAGCAACGCCGTTGCCCAATACTTCTCCCCTTTGCGCGAGCAGTTCAACAACCCGGTTACCTGTCCGGATGAATACCTGTTGTGGTTCCACCATCTGCCTTGGGATTTCAAGATGAAAGATGGCAAAACCCTTTGGGATGCCCTCTGTTACAAATACGACAAAGGTGTGCAGCAAGCGCGCGAATTCCAGCAGATATGGGATAAAGCCGGTAGCCTGATCGACGAACATCGCTTCCGACATGTGCAGTCGCGCCTAAAGATACAGGCGAGCGATGCCGTGTGGTGGAAAGATGCCTGCCTGCTTTACTTCCAAACCTTCTCCGATAGACCGATCCCGTACGATATCGAGAGACCGGTGCATGAATTGAATGACTTGAAAAAGATCAGATTGAATATGAGACATACCAACTAATGAACATTTTAAAAAGAATTACCATGAGAAAAAAATCACTATTACTATTGTCATGCCTATTATGGATTGTCGGTTCCCTACACGCGCAGAATCCGCTTGTCACCGGCCAGTTTACAGCCGACCCAACGGCAAGAGTGTTCGAAGGGAAAATCTATGTATATCCTTCGCATGACATCCCCAGTCCGATCGAAAAGCTGTCGGAATGGTTCTGTATGCCCGACTATCATGTGTTCTCTTCCGAGAACCTGACCGACTGGACCGACCACGGCGTGATTGTAGACCAGGCTAAGGTGCCTTGGGTCGATGCAAGCTCATATACCATGTGGGCACCCGACTGTATCTATAAAGACGGTAAATACTATTTCTATTTCCCGGCAGCAGCCGGTGATCCGGCCCTTGGCAGAGGCTCGATGATCGGAGTCGCTATTGCCGATAAGCCTTACGGTCCTTTCATTCCGCAGGCCGAGCCGATCAAAGGCGTACGTGGCATCGACCCCTGTACCTTTATCGACAAAGACGGACAGGCTTATATCTATTGGTGTGGCGGCGGTATGTTTGTGGCCAAGCTGAAAGACAACCTGCTTGAACTGGCTTCCGAACCGAAGCGTATCGAAGGACTGCCGGCAGGCGGAGGATTGAAAGAGGGTCCTTTCCTGTTTGAACGCAACGGCAAATATTACTATACCTTCCCTTGGGTTATAGAGAATACAGAGGCTTTGGTGTATTGCATCGGTGACTCTCCGATGGGTCCTTTTGAATACAAAGGAATCATTATGGATGAATGGGCTGACGGATGCTGGACCAACCACCATTCGATCGTTGAGTTCAAAGACCAATGGTATCTGTTCTACCACCACAACGATTTTTCACCCGAATTCGACAAGAACCGTTCGATGCGTGCCGACTCGCTCAATTTCAATGCTGACGGTACTATCCAAAAGGTAACACCCACCCTGCGCGGTATAGGGGTGACCTGTGCGAAAAAAGAAATCCAACTGGATCGTTACAGCCACCTGAGTGAAAAGGGAGCAGAGATAAAATACCTGGATCGCTTCGATAAGTTCAAAGGCTGGAAGACCGTTCTGACCGGCGAAGGAGCTTGGGTACAATACAACAGTGTTGATTTCGGACAACAAACACCCGCCAAGGCAAAAATCCGCGTGTTTGCCGAGAGAGGTGTTACGCTGGAGGTTCGGACAGGAGGTGCTAATGGCGCATTGATCTCCGAAGTGAATGTGCCCGGCCATTTCGACTGGATCGTGCTTGACGCACCGGTAACCGGCAAACCCAAAGGGATGCAGAACCTATGGGTTGGGCTCAAAGGAAATGGTAAAATCGAGATCGACTGGATGAGTTTTGAATAAATAGGAGTTTATTAGGGGTTGACCCTTGGGTCAGCCCCTAATAATCATTTTATTTTGATAATTTTGGCAGACGAGAAACAATAGAAATAAAAGAAATCATGAAAAGACTTTGCTTATTATTTAGTTTACTGATTATCTCTGCTTATACGATGGCGGAGGAGTTGAAATTATGGTATGCTTCCCCTGCCAAGGAATGGGTGGAAGCGTTGCCTCTTGGAAACTCGCGCCTGGGCGTGATGGTGTATGGTAATCCGGCCAACGAAGAGTTGCAACTCAACGAAGAGACGGTTTGGGGTGGTGGGCCTCACGACAACAATCAGCCCAATGCCATACATGCGCTGGCGAAGGTGCGCGAACTCATATTCGCCGGAAAGAATGTAGAGGCAGAAAAAATGATAAACGAAGAATTCAAGACACCGCAAAACGGTATGCCTTACCAGACAATCGGTAGCCTGATGCTCTCGTTCGACGGGCACGACGCATATACCGATTATTACCGTGACCTGAACCTGCAAAACGCGGTGGCAACGGTTCGCTATAAAGTAGGCGAGGTGACCTATACCCGCGAAGTCTTCACCTCATTCACCGACCAGGTGATCCTGGTTCGTTTGACAGCCGACAAAGAGGGGGCACTCTCTTTCTCCGCAGGCTATCAAACACCCTTGAAAGAACATGCCGTCTCAAAGAAAGACGGAAAACTAATCCTTACAGGCCATGGACAAGAACATGAAGAGATACCCGGTGCTATCCGCCTGGAAACGCAAACGTCCATCAAGACAGAAGGCGGGAAGGTAACCGTTGAGTCCGATAAAATAACAGTCGCCAACGCCACGGTGGCAACAATCTATATCTCAGCCGCCACCAATTTCGTTAACTATAAAGACGTCAGTGGAAACCCGACGAAAAAGGCCACAGCCTATCTAAAGAATGCACAGAAGAACCCGTACGACAAGGCCAAAGCCGATCATATCGATTATTACCGGAAACAATTCGACCGCGTGAAGCTGGATCTCGGCACATCGCCGGCAGCTGAGGCAGAAACCCATATCCGCGTGAAGAATTTCAATCAAGGCGAAGATATCTCCCTGGCTGCGTTGATGTTCCAATACGGACGCTATCTATTGATCTGCTCCTCACAGCCGGGCGGACAAGCAGCCAACCTGCAGGGTATTTGGAACAACAACCTGTTGGCTCCCTGGGATGGAAAATACACGATAAACATCAATGCCGAGATGAACTACTGGCCGGCAGAGGTGACTAATCTGAGTGAAACGCATCAGCCACTATTCCAAATGTTGAAAGATATGTCGGTAACGGGAGCTAAGACAGCCCGTGAGATGTATGATTGCAACGGATGGGTGGCTCATCATAATACCGATATATGGCGTAGCTGCGGGGTGGTCGATGCGGCTGCCTGGGGCATGTGGCCCAACGGAGGCGCCTGGCTGGCACAACATCTCTGGGAGCATTATCTCTATACAGGTGACAAAGCATTTTTGGAAGAGGTTTATCCGGTGTTGAAAGGCTCGGCCGACTTCTTCTTAGACTTCCTGGTGGAACATCCTGTTTACAAATGGATGGTTACCTCTCCCTCTACTTCGCCCGAACACGGGCCGGGTCCTTCGACGATCGTTGCCGGATGTACGATGGACAATCAGATCGCCTTCGACATTCTTACCAGAACTCGCCAGGCTTGCCTGATCCTGGGCAAAGAAGCGGCCTATGCCGATAAATTGGATAAGATGATCCGTCGCCTTGCTCCGATGCAGATAGGACGCTACAATCAGTTGCAGGAATGGCTGGAAGATGCCGATGATCCGAAAAACGAACACCGCCATGTGTCTCATTTGTATGGTCTCTATCCATCCAATCAGATATCACCTTATACGCATCCGACCCTGTTCCAGGCAGCGAAGAACTCGCTCGTTTACCGCGGAGATATGGCTACCGGTTGGTCTATCGGCTGGAAGATAAACCTGTGGGCACGCCTGCTCGATGGGAATCATGCCTATAAAATCATCAAAAATATGCTGGTATTGGTGGAGCCCGGCAATCGGAACGGACGAACCTATGTCAACCTGTTCGACGCCCATCCGCCCTTCCAGATCGATGGCAACTTCGGATACACGGCGGGAATTGCTGAGATGTTGATGCAAAGCCATGACGGAGCGGTTCATCTATTGCCTGCCATACCCGACGAATGGCGCACGGGAAGCATCAGCGGCTTGAAGGCACGCGGCGGATTTGAGGTAGATATCACATGGGATGGTATTCAGTTGGAAAAAGCAACGATCACCTCAGCGCTTGGTGGAAACCTGCGTCTCCGCTCTTACGTTCCTTTGAAAGGAGAGGGGCTGAAAGAGGCGAAAGGCGAAAACCCGAACCCGTTCTATATGCGTCCGGCTATCAGTGATCCATTGGTGACCAAAGAGATCGACAGTCCGCAGTACCCTGTATTGAATCGTATATACGAATACGATATACAAACGGAAGCCGGAAAGAGCTATACCGTCACCAGACTTTAATAGTATCCATGCGGATCATCTGTTGAGAATGAATTATTATTAAAAAAGATAGATATATGAAGAAACAGTTGTTTATTCCTATGCTGGCATGTATTGCCATCCTGTTTTTGCCCGGTTGTGCGCAAAAATATGAGTATCCGTTTCAAGATCCGAAGCTGCCGATCGACAAACGGGTAGAGAACCTGCTTAGTTTGCTTACGCCGGAGGAAAAAGCCGGCTTGATGATTAACTCTTCTAAACCGGTCGAACGCCTGGGTATCCCCGCCTACGACTGGTGGAACGAAGCCTTGCATGGCGTAGCCCGTGCCGGACGTGCTACTGTATTTCCGCAGGCTATCGGTATGGCGGCGGCCTGGAACGAAGCGGGTCATTTGGAGACCTTCGATATTATCTCCGACGAAGCACGTGCCAAATACAACGAAGCGATGCGGGAAGATAACCATGGACGCTATTACGGATTGACCTTCTGGACTCCTAATATCAACATCTTCCGTGATCCGCGCTGGGGCCGTGGACAGGAAACCTATGGGGAAGACCCTTACCTGACGGCACGTCTGGGCGTAGCTGCCGTGAAGGGCTTGCAGGGAAGCGATCCCAATTATTACAAATCGCATGCCTGCGCGAAGCATTATGCCGTGCATAGTGGACCGGAATGGAACCGCCACTCCTATGATGCCATTGCTACGGGACGCGACCTGTGGGAAACCTATCTGCCTGCCTTCCAGGCGTTGGTGCAGGAAGGAAACGTGCGCGAGGTGATGTGTGCCTATAATGCTTACGAAGGACAGCCCTGTTGCGGTAGCGATGTGTTATTGAACGATATCCTGCGCAATCAATGGAAGTTCGACGGTATGGTCGTATCCGACTGTTGGGCGATCAACGACTTCTTCTTGCCGAACAACCACGCGACCCATGAAGACGCGGCAGCGGCAGCAGCCGATGCGGTGATCCACACCACCGACCTGGAGTGTGGTAGCGTGTATGAAAATCTGGTGCTCTCTATGGAAAGAGGCCTGATTACCGAAGCGCAGGTAGACGAATCGCTTCGTCGCGTATTGCGTGGCTGGTTCGAACTGGGTATGCTGGATCCGGTGGAATTAGTGCCCTGGAGCAATCTGCCTTATTCTATCGTAGACTCTGAAAAGCATCGCGCACAAGCGCTCAAGGTAGCCCGTGAATCGATGACCTTATTGAAGAACAATAACAATGTATTGCCGCTGAAGAAAGATATCAAACGCATTGCCGTGATCGGTCCGAATGCAGCCGACAGCGTGATGTTGTGGGGTAACTACAACGGATTCCCCTCTTCCACCGTGACTATTCTGGACGGTATCAAAGCCAAACTGCCGAACGCAGAGATCATCTACGACAAAGGCTGCGACCTGGTAGACCCGTGGGTAAGAACCTCTCTTTATGAAGGCTTCACAAGCGAAGCGAATGGTAGTAAGGGCTTAAAAGTTGACTTCTACAACAACAATACCTTTGACGGACAACCGGTTGCCACCGTGATCAATGCCGAAGGCATCAACTACAACAACTCAGGCGGTACCGCATTGGCACAAGGTGTTAATATGGATAACACCTCCACCCGGATCACCGGTCTGTTTACGGCTCCTTATACCGGACAAGTGGTATTCTCTGCCCGCACTTCCGATAAGTACACCCTCTTTATCAATGACAAAGAGGTGATGACGCAATCGGGACGCGAAGCCAGTGTGCCTTCCGAATATCCGTTGAATGTGGAAAAAGGAAAAACATATAAAGTGAAACTGGAACATGCCCAGACCGGTCGTCGCGTAAGCATCGACTTCTCTGTCTACCGCAAGGAACGGGCTGAGTTCACCGAACTGACCAACCGCATCAAAGACGTTGATGTTATTATTTATGCCGGAGGACTCTCTCCCCGTTTGGAAGGCGAAGAAATGCCGGTAAGCGCGGAAGGTTTCAAGGGTGGTGATAAGGTATCGATTGATCTTCCCGGTGTGCAACGCCGCATTTTGGCCGATCTGAAGAAGACAGGCAAACCGGTGGTGTTCGTCTTGTGTACCGGTAGCTCGCTGGCTCTGGAACAGGATGAAAAGAACTACGATGCCCTGTTGTGTGCCTGGTATGGCGGACAAGCAGCCGGAACAGCCGTAGCCGATGTGTTGTTTGGCGATTATAACCCGGCAGGACGTCTACCGGTGACCTTCTACAAAACGCTCGAACAGCTCGATAACGCCCTGGAAAAGACCGACGACCCGGCTCGCCAGGGATTTGAAAACTACCACATGACCGGACGCACCTACCGCTACATGACCGAAGCGCCGCTTTATCCTTTCGGACACGGATTGAGTTATGCCCAATTCGATTACGGACAGGCAAAGATCGCCAACAAGATCAAAGCAACGAAAGGCGCGACCATCTCCATCCCCGTCACCAACGCATCTGATAAAGGGGGCGACGAAGTGGTACAGGTATATGTGAAGCGCAACAACGACCCGGCAGCTCCGGTGAAGTCTTTGCGTGCCTTCGAACGCGTCTACATCGATGCCGGCCAGACGAAAACCCTGGAATTAACCATCCGTCCCGACGCCTTCGAATTCTACGACGAAGCAGCCAACGGCCTGGTAGCCAAAAGCGGCAGCTACACCATCCTCTATGGTGGCACCTCCGCCGATGCAGGCCTGAAAAAGGTGGATGTAACGGTTGAGTAACAACCGAAGGAATTGACTAATAAAAGAGGGTGTGTCAGCTTTTGACACACCCTCTTTTATTCCTATATATCCTCCATCTCTTGCGAACTATATTCTGTAGGCGAAACACCATAAAACCGTTTAAACATGGTTGAAAAATAAGCTTGATTAGAAATACCGACAGCATATGCCACCTGTGAAACATCTATTCTTTTTTCCTTAAGTAATATCGCGGCCTGTTTTAAACGAATATTGCGAATGAAATCAATGGTCGATATGCCTGTCAATTCTTTCATCCGTCGATGTAATTGGGAGCGGCTAAGGCCAACCCTTGATGCCAACAACTCTACATTTAAATCAGGATTACCCAATTCGTCATTGATTACGTGAATAATCCGTTCCATCAGCTTTTCATCATTTGATTTTAATGCAGGAGGTTTTATTTTGTCTTTCTGGTTTTGCATTTCTAAGAATTTCCCTTTTAATAGTTGTCTGTTCTTAAGCAGATTGGTGATCGTCGTGAGCAATTCTTCTATCAGGAACGGTTTTGTTAAATAAGCATCCGCTCCTTTTTTTAATCCATCCAAACGATCTTTAAATTCGGTTTTGGAGGTTAACAGCAATACGGGAATATGACTTGTATTACTATTGCTCTTGAGTTTTTTTACCAAATTGATGCCATCCAAATTCGGCATCATAACATCTGAAATAATGAGATCGGGTTGTTGCAATAAGGCTATTTGAAGCCCTTCTTGTCCGTCGACTGCCGTCAGGGTATGATAAAAGTCTCTTAGTTCTTGCACGAGATATTCCCTGATTTCTTCTTCATCATCTACGATCAATACTTTATAATTCGTTTTCCGCTTGGGTAGTTTTTCTCTCTCTTTTTCCTTGCGAATAGGTAGGGTTTGTTTGGGCATGTATGGATGTTCAAGCTCTTCTGTCAAATTCTCTTTCTTTATATGTTTTTTACCTAAAGGAATGCGGATAACAAAACAGCTTCCCGATGTCTCTTCCCTGTTATGAGCAGTGATCGTTCCATGATGCAGGTTTACCAGGTTTTTCGTCAGGTTCAAACCGATCCCGGAGCCAAGATTCATATACACTTTCTGGTTTTCCCCTTGATAAAACCTGTCGAATAGTTTATCGATCTTCTCTTTTTCCAGACCAATGCCGGAATCCGTTATTTTAATTTCCATATAATGATGCAGGGCTCCCCGGTTTGTTTTATCAACACCTGTATCCAGGGTGATGATAATCTCTCCTCCGTCGAGTGTATACTTGAATGCATTCGACAATAGATTCATCAACACCTTATCGAAGTTGCTACGGTCAATCCAGGCAGTCAAATCATTTGTTTGATATTCGAAAACAAAATGAATACCCCTTTTATTCGCCTGGTATTCAAATACCTTATATATCTCATCGATGAATCTCACCATATCGGTTTTAGTATATTGGAGTTTCATTTGTCCCTTATCAATCTTCCGGATATCCAGCAGTTGATTGACCAAATCCAATATACGGTTGGCATTTCGATACATCCCCTGAAGGATTTTTTGTGTGGCAGGATCCATATCCTCTTTCAGGAGCTTCTCCATAGGGCTTATAACCAACGTCAACGGCGACCTGATTTCATGAGAAATATTTATAAAGAACTGAAGTTTTGATTCATTGATTTGTTCTTTTCTTTTTTTGCGGATCAGATTAGCCACTAACAATGACAGGCTGATAAAAAAGACTAAGTAAATAAACCAGGCTAACGGGCTTCTGTACCAAGGGGGAGAAATGATGATAGAAACCTGCTTAACAGGAGAATGAACACCATATTTCGATGCTTTAATTTCTAAGGTGTATTTCCCGGGGTTCAAGTGATTGTAGGCAATCTGTCCTACTCCGGGCAGGGTGGATATCCATTCATCACTCAATTCTTTCAAACGATATAAGTAATAAATGTTTTCAGAGTCTAAAAAATCCATCGTTGAGAACGCAAAGGCAAATGTATTATCCTCATAGGAAAACCTAAACTCTTCTGCCTCCAACAGGCTTGTAGAGATGACGGGCTTATTCCCGGATACTGTTTTGCGGTTAATTGGTTTATTATGAATGTATACATCTGTTATCAGTGTTTTATTCTGATAACGAGGGTTTTCTATATCCATTGGAGCGAAAGAGGTAATGCCGTTATCTCCTCCGAAATAGATCCTGTTATTGCCCTGAAAGTAGACCCCCCGGATATATCTTTTATCCATCAAGCCATTTCCGGTATAGTAATTGATGATCTGATTATCTTTTCGTTGCAACTGATTGATGCCATTAAACGTGCTGCACCATATATTGCCCTCCTCATCGTGAGCCAACCCACAAATCACATTACTCGATAGCCCGTTCTCGGTTGTATATTGCGCGTATTCACCTGTTTGTTTATTGAAGCAAAACACCCCGTTATACGTTCCGATCCATATCCATCCCTGTTCATCCTCAATGAGCGACAGGCAGACTTGTTCCGATAAGTTATCTTTCTGTTTGAAATCTATAAATCGATTATGTTGCGGATCAAAACAGGAAAGGCCTTTGTAATGTCCCAGCCAGATGAGATTGTCAGAATCCGACAATATGCAGTTTATCCAATTGTTGGTTAATCTGCCGCGTCCTGTATCTGACTGTCTCATATCATACTTCTCCCATTGATGGGTCTGCATATCATAACGGATAAACCCTTGTCCAAACGAAGAGATATATAACTGCTGATCGCTCCCTTCGGCTATTGTTTTCATATAATACCCGTCAAAAGGGATATGCAGGAAGTCTATCTTCCCAGTGTGCGTATTGAATTTCCCCAACCCTTCCGTATAAGAACTTACCCATAGAGTGTTTTGCGAATCTGTATAGATGGCCATTATTTTCGTGTAATCCTTATAAGCAGCTATGACTTCCCCTCTGTCGTTTAATTGAAACAATCCTTCCCGATTGATCGCATACCAGATATTCCCTTCATGGTCTTCCGAGACGACAGTGACTTTTTTGCCCCGCAGATCCTCTTTGTCAGGAACTTCCCAAAACTCAAATCCTGTAGGAGAATTATGTAACATGAATATCCCTTCCTGAAAACATCCTAACCATATATTCTGATCCCGGTCTTCAGCAATAGCAGGTATTCTGGCTGTGGTATAAATAAATGAGTTATACCTGTTGTCGATAATCGGTAAGACACTGCCTGACCGAGTGTCTATGTACATAAGCCCTTGTCCGTCTGTCGTAACATAAATAGTCCCCTGGCTATTTAGAAAGATATTCGTAATAACGACTTCATGCTCGCTACGAATATTTAAAGAAATGAAATTTTGTTTTTCCCGATCGAAGACATAGACTGAAGCGGATGTGCTGAGATAGAAAACCCCGTCTTGGTCTTCCAGCATGCCTGTGATATTTTTCTTCGATATGTCAGCGTGATCCAAATGTAATGAATGATGAGTTACGGGGTCAATACGAAGCAAATCGCCCAATTCTGTTTCAACCCATAGAAAGTGTTGGCGATCTTCATAGATATACCCCGGATGCAGGCCGGTTATCTCTGTTATCTGATCCTTATATTGAACGGCATACGTGTCCGGATCAATGGAGAATATGCCTCCGCCGGAAGTCGTCACCCATATTTCGCCGGTGTGAAGTTCCATTATTCGAGAGATGTGCAAGGATTTGTCTCCGGGGAAAGCTATGGTTTTGAAAGCGTCTTCATCGGGATCATAATATTGCAATCCCTGACTGCTGCCCACCAGTAATGTTCCTTTTTTGTCGATCAACAAACAGCGGACGTTGTCCGACAACAGCGAATTTTCCTCTTCATCGTTATGTAAATAGGGGGTAAAATGTATGCCATCGAACTTATTTAATCCATAGTCAGTGGCAATCCAGATAAACCCATACTGATCTTGTACGATCTTATTGATCAAATGGGAGGTTAATTTTTCCGTTTCAAATTCCCGCACACGATAAGGAGTTACAGCCTGCGCATACAGAGAAACCGAACAAACGAATAGAAAAAGAAGCGTATATAAATATCTCATATAGCTATCATATATTTTAGGAAATGAATAAATCGGGTGGTATATGCTGATTATGTGTGAATTACGTAATGCGAATGGTCTGTTTGGCTTGAAGATAAGACCGTGGTTTTTGTCTGCTTACAATACGCTTATTATTTACAAAGATACAGTTTTTTTTGATTTCGACCTCATCAAGACCCTGAGAGCCTCAAAATAGTAAAAGGATATTTTGGTAGGGTGTTTTTTTTGCAAAAGGCGGGACTATTTGTTGGTCGAGCATGGTCAGCCAAATGGTCGACCACTATCGGCCAATTGGTTCACCATGCTCGACCAAATGGCTGACCACTGTCAGCCAATAACTTCTCCTACAGAAAAAAAGGAGAGTGCGACAAAAACAAAAGCAAATGCAACATAATCAAAAGTGCATACAACCTTTACAAACGGATGAGAAATAAATAAAACCGCTTTTTGAGAAGCAGCTACCTACCTTTGTGTCCGAACACACATGCCACAAAATAAAAGAAATACTGTTATACAATGAGTACACCTACTAAAAAAAGATTTATACTCTCTTTACTGGGGGTAATGGCTTCTCTGACGCTCTTTTCCCAAACAGAGAAAATAGCGTTTCAAACGTCGTCTCCATACATACTAAACAGCTTTTCCGAAAAAGCTTTCCCACTTGTTGCCGAGGGACACGTGGCTTCTATCTATGTGGATCCGCAAGAATGGAAAGGGGTGATCCGGGCCGCCAAAGATTTAGGGGATGACATCCGAAAGGTATCCGGGAAAGCGGCCGAGGTGATTGAAAACACGGAAATAAAGGCAGGATCTGTCTTAGTAGGAACAATTGGAAAAAGCCGGATCATTGACCGGCTGATTGAAGAGGGTCAAATTGACATCAGCGAAATCGAGGGACAATGGGAATCTTTTCTGATACAAACTGTCGGGGATCATTTAGTTGTTGCCGGAAGTGATAAGCGAGGCACTATTTATGGTATTTACGATATCTCCGAGAAGATCGGTGTTTCTCCCTGGTATTTTTGGGCGGATGTTCCACCCAGAAAGAGCAACACATTATATGTACAAGCGGGTAGATACCTGCAGGAGTCACCCAAGGTGAAATACAGGGGTATCTTTATCAATGATGAAGAACCCTCGTTTGGCGGATGGTCAAAAGCACAATTCGGTGGTGTTAATGCTAAAATGTACGTGCATATGTTCGAGTTATTATTGCGCCTAAAAGCCAACTACCTCTGGCCGGCTATGTGGGGAAAAGCATTTAATGAGGATGATCCGATGAATCCTGTTTTGGCCGATGAATATGGCATTGTCATGGGAACTTCCCATCATGAGCCGATGATGCGTGCCCATCAAGAATATACCAAACGACGCAAGGAGGTAGGTCCCTGGGATTATTCTGTCAATAAAGAGAAGCTGGATCAGTTTTTCCTTGAAGGATTGGAAAGAAACAAAAACTATGATAACATGATCACTATCGGGATGCGGGGAGATGGCGACGTGGCGATGAGCGATGGGGGCGATGAAGAAAACATGAAGACACTATATAAAGTAATAGAAGGCCAACGTCAGATTATAGAAAAAGTATATGAAAAAGATCCGGAAGAAGTGCCTCAGCTTTGGGCTATTTTCACCGAGGTGCAGCGCTATTACGATGCCGGGTTTACCGTGCCCGATGATGTGATGTTGCTTTTGTGTGACAATAACTGGGGTTATATACGCCGCATAGCTCCTCCGAAAGAGCGAGAACGGAAAGGGGGGCTGGGACTCTATTATCATATCGATATGAATGGCGGGCCGTGGAACGACCGCTGGGTAAATACGACGACCATTCCCAAATTGCGTGAGCAGTTTCACCTGGCTTATCAAACAGGAATTGACAAATTGTGGGTGGTCAATGTGGGTGACCTGAAACCGAAAGAGTTGCCGATCGATTTCATTATGCGTTACGCCTGGAACCCGGATGCTATACCTGCCGACAGAACATGGGCTTATACCGTAGACTGGGCAACCAGGCTGTTTGGTGAAACCTATGCGGAAGAAATAGCGGATATCGTCTCAAAATATAATAAGTATAATCTTTGGCGAAAGCCAGAGGCACAAGCCACGAGTATTTTCAGTGTGGTGAATCATCTGGAGGCAGACCGGGTGATAGAGCTCTGGCGTGATGTAGCAAGCCGGGCGGAAGCGCTTGCTCCTAAAATAGCCCCTGAAATGCAAGACGCTTATTATCAGTTGGTACTTTATCCGGCAAAAGCATCCGCCGGTGTGGGAGAAATGTATCTGGCTGCCGCAAAAAACAATCTGTATGCGGCACAAGGACGCATAAGCGCGAATGATTACGCGGCGCGCGCCCGGGCTCTTTTTGAAGTCGATAATCAGTTGAGCACCTATTATAACGATCAGTTGTCGGGAGGGAAATGGAAAAACATGATGTCGGATATCCATATTGGCTACGTTAATTGGTTTATGCCTGAAAAGAATGTGTTACCGGAACTGATCGAGGTGACTCCATTAGACCGACCTCATATGGGGATAGCCGTAGAAGGCTCTGCCCTGGCCTGGCCCGGTGCAACCGAGCAGGCAGAATTACCTCTGTTTGATGTATTGAAAAACCAACGATATTATATCGATATTTTTAATCGTGGAACCGGTTCGTTTGAATTCAGTGCAAAAACAAAACAGCCTTGGATCAAATTAAATAAACAAAAGGGGCATGTCGAAAAGGAAGAGCGCCTGCATGTTTGGGTGGATTGGGATTTACTCCTTGATGGCACATCCGAAGGGTTCATTGAGATCAAGCAGGGGAAAAACAAAACATCCGTTAAGGTTCAGGCGGTCAAGCAGCCACTTCCCCGTGTCTCCGGACATTATTTCGGTAACCTGACAGGCGAGTTTTCTATTCCAGCCAATAAATATAATGCCAACATTGCCGGGAAGAATGCCCGATGGATCGAATTGCCCGACTTAGGGCGGGCGGAGGCTTGTATGGGTATTTCTCCGGTAACGGCTTCCAGTGCGACCATAGAAGATGCACCGACGTTGGAATATACTGTTTTCTTTCCTGAAGCAGGGAATGCGATTGTTTGCCTTGGCATACTTCCTACGCAGGATGTTTATCCCGAACGGGGATTACGAATAGCTGTCGCTTTAGACAATGAGACACCTCAAACGATAGACGCCCGCAAGGGATTGATAGACACGTTTGGAGAGTATACCCCTCAAAACCTGTCCATGTCTAAGGTATTACAACCGCTCCCTAAACCAAATAAAGAGATTGCCTTTATCGGCACAGGTCAGCATCGCCGGAACGAAGTGTTCGACAATCTGCGGTGGTTAGACGCGGAGGTGGAAGTGAAAACTCCAGGCATACATACGCTAAAAATATATATGGTTGATCCGGAAATAGTGCTGGAGAATATTATCGTAAATCCGGATAACAAATACCCCAGTTATTTTGGCATTCCACCGCTTCTGCACAATGCATCGGAGAGCAAATAAGGAATGTTTCTGAAAATAAATAAGTCTAACATTAAAGAAATTGCCTATGAGAAATCTTAAAGAACAATTATGAAAATCCCATTTAAAGTCACATGGAGAGTATTAACATTAATAATGAATTAATTATCTAATAATGAACAAAAGAAATATACAAGGAGGTTTCTTTCGATACAATCGGAAATCTCTGTTTTCCGGATTATTGCTTTTACTTTTTTGTCTTTTCAGCATGCAAGCCTTTGCACAAAACAGAACGATTCGCGGTACGATAATAGATGCGGCGGGTGAGCCGGTCATCGGGGCGAATGTTCAGGTCAAAGGGTTAACTATTGGCAGCATTACGGATGTAAACGGTGAATTTACGTTTGAAGCGCCGCAAAGCGGTACTTTAGTCATATCCTATATTGGTTATAAGACACAGGAGTTACCGTTAGGACAGAACAACTATAACATTACGCTTTTGGAAGATAGCGAAACGTTGGAAGAGGTGGTTGTCATTGGGTATGGTGTTCAAAAGAAGCGCGACCTGACCGGCGCTATCACGCAGGTAAGTTCTGAAAAACTGATGGCGACAGCACCTACCACTATACAGGAGGCTTTGCGCGGTAAGGCGGCAGGCGTGATGGTGGCAGGAGCAGGTCTGAATAGTGATCCGATGATTCGTATTCGTGGGAATCGTTCCATCAGTGCGTCGAATGACCCGCTCTTTGTAATCGACGGAATACCCTCTTCCAGTGGGGTCAGTACGATAAACCCTGCCGACGTGGCATCCATGGAGGTCTTGAAAGATGCCTCCGCTACTGCCATCTATGGTTCGCGTGGGGCAAACGGTGTTATCTTAGTGACGACCAAAAAGGGGGAAGAGGGCAAGGTAAGCGTGGAATACAGCGGTTATCTGTCTATAGGAAAAAGAGATAAATACCGGAGAGTACGCAATCCGGAGGAATACCTGGAATACCTGCGGGAAGCCGACCGCAAATATATCTATGACGGAGTCGGTGGATACAGCATTGACCCGAATGCCGTTTATCCTTCCGAGTCACCTAGTTGGGAGTATGATCAGCAATTGGAATATATCGCTTCGCGTGACCTCTCCGGTTATGTATTGGAATCAGTGCGTCAGGCATGGGCCGGCGGCAGCTACAATCCGGCCAACTTACGCGGCTTCAACTGGCAGGAAGCAGGCTTTCGCGACCAATCTGTCTCTCAAAATCATAGCGTTAGCATACGTTCTGGAACTAAGACTACTAAGCTTTTTATTTCCGGATCGTTCATGGATAATGAGGGTTTAACACCCCGCTCTTTCCGGACAAGATACACCCTGCGTATGAATTTAGATCAACAGGTAGGGAAATACATCACTGTGGGGGCTACCAGCAACTTTGCTTACTGGGAGTTTTACAATGGAACAGGTGTTGGAGGCAACTGGAACCCGTTAGGGACTCCGTATTATTCACCTGGTGGAAGTGGTGAGTATGGTGTTGGCGGTGACGTAACGCAAGTAGGTGATCCTGCCTTAGGTTTAGTGGTTCATCCAACCGGTGAGGGTATGTTGTGGAATCCTTTTTATGATTTCACAGGAAACCAGGGTAAGACAAAGAGAAACCAGATTGACGCAACATTGTATGCGCAGATAAAATTGAACAACGGACTTTCCTATCGTGCCAACTTCGGTACCAACTACTATAGTGGACAGGCGCAATCATTCAATGCTTCCGAATCTACCCAACAGAAACATGGGGATGCGTTGGCCAGTCAGAGCCTTGCCTTTGAAAGGGGTTGGACATTTGAAAACATCTTAAGCTACTCCAAAAAATGGGGTGAGCACGACCTGAATCTCACCGCCGTACAGTCGAGTCAACGATTTATACAAGAACCCTTCTCCGGAGAAGCGCTGGGTTTGCCTATTGAATCACAGTTGTACTACAGCATGGGAACTGCTACCCAGCAGTCGGTAAGCAGCGGGTATACGCAATGGACCATGATGTCCTGGATGGGACGTGCTATCTATGGATTCAAAGATAACCGCTATATGCTTACAGCCTCTTTGCGTTATGACGGTTCTTCCCGTCTGGCAGAAGGTCATAAGTGGGTTGCGTTCCCCTCTGCTTCTTTGGCGTGGCGTGTTTCCGACGAGCCATTCTTTAAGGAGCACATAGAAGTTATCAATAACCTGAAGCTGCGTGCCGGTTACGGGAAAACAGGTAACTCCGCCGTAAGCCCTTATCAGACGATCGGGAAAATCGGCAGCAGCCGTTATACCTGGGGAGAACAGGGGGTCGTAGGCTATGCGCCCAATTCACTTTCCAATAACACCCTGACCTGGGAAACCACCGGACAATACAATCTCGGGATCGATTTTGGTCTGTTCAAAGGACGTCTGTCGGGAACTATCGATGTCTATCAGCAGAATACCTATGACCTGTTGATGCCTCGCGTTCTTCCGGAAGTATCCGGTTTCAGCAGCATTGTACAGAACGTAGGAGAGACACAAAATAGAGGCTTGGAAGTAAGTCTTGAAACAGTAAACTTCCATACCAAAGATTTTAAATGGACAACAAACCTGCAGTTTGCTACCAACAAAGAGAAAATCGTCAAGCTGGCTTCCGGTCTGGAAGAAGATGTGGCCAATATGTGGTTTGTCGGCTATCCGGTAGACACCTACTACGATTATGTCAACACCGAATCTGTTTGGGGTTATTCCAAGGAGGACATGGATGAGATGAGTGAGTTTAATAAAAACGGACTGGGTTACAAACCGGGCGACCTGCGTTTTGTCGATCTGAATGGCGACTATAAGATAGATGATAAGGACCGTCAGATCAGAGGACAAAAGATGCCTAAATGGACAGCCGGGATGGGGAATACGCTTAACTATAAAGATTTTGATCTGTATATCTTTATGTATGGCATGTTTGGGCATACGGTTTACAGTGATCCGGGATATGGACATGATGGACGTATGAATACCCGCTATGGCAGCTACTGGACACCTAAAAATACCCAGACAAATATTCGCAAACCGACGAAAGGAGATGCCGATCAGCCCCACCGGGAAGCCTATTGGTATAACAGCGGAAACTTTGTACGGATCTCCGATATCACCTTCGGATATACGCTTCCGGCAAGTGTAAACAACTTTTTAGGTATATCGAGAGCCCGCTTCTATGTGCAGTTACAAAACCCCTTTACGCTGACCAACTATCCTAACAACGACCCGGAGGGTTCGGTAAAAGCGACCCGTAACTATGCCAACAAGCACAATGCTTATGGAGATCCGACAACGACAAAGAACTATATGCTCGGATTAAATTTAACATTTTAACAGTATAAAAAACGGAAGAATATGAAAAATCATATCAAACATATCGCCTTCACCGGCATTATAGCGCTTTTCATGGGTTCTTGTTCCGATTTTCTGGATGAAAAAGGATACAATACAGACTACACCTATTATGAAACGACTGAGGGGTTGGAAACATTAGTTGTCTCTTGTTACCAGAACGGACGCGGTATGTTCTCCACATCCAATACCCCTTCAGGTATTGCTTTCCAGGAGATCGGAACCGACCTGTATACGATCGGCGGAGATGGATCAACGGACTTCGGCCTCTACACATCGGCCATGAATCCTTCCAACGAAACATTCTCCTCTTTTTGGACCGATTGTTATAATGGGGTCGCCCGAGCCAATCTCGGGTTGAAATACCTTTATGCCAACAACACCATGGCAGAATCGCTCAAAAACATACGCGAAGGAGAATTATTGTTCTTACGCGCTTACTACTATTATGTACTGGCTGTTCATTATGGCTCTTGTCCGCTCATATTAGAACCGGTGGATGAGCCGAAGTTCGACTTTGCCCGCGCTCCCCAAAAGGATATATGGGATCAGATCGTCAGTGACGCCACAAAAGCGTGGGAACTGCTGCCTTGGGCCGATGCCAACGGAAATGTAACAAATGACTATGGCCGCGCCAGTAAAGGAGCTGCCGGGCATCTCCTGACAAAAGCACATCTGTTCCGTTATTGCGGATATAAGTATGCGTCTAATCAGTCCGACAGCAATATGAATGAAGATCGCGGTGGCTCGGATGGCGACTTGGACAAAGCAATCCAGTATGCCAGTGCCGTTTGTAATTTTGGAACAGGGGCAGGTAGCGGTAGCAACCATGCACTTGCCGAGAACTTTGCTGACCTTTGGCGCTTCGATCCCAAAACAGGAGGTCCAACTCCTGGTGATTATGCCGGACCGGAAGTGCTCTTCAGCATCCAATTCTCTACAGATCATTTCTACAATAACCAGGCACCATCGGCTACCAACAGCGGAGGTAACTGGCTGCATATGATGTTTACATCCCAGGTAGAGGGTATGCCGATGGTCACGGTCAACGGTAAAGGAACTGAGAATGTTTCGCTGGGTACCAGTATGGGGATCGGCAGAAACCTGATTACAGGGCGTCCCTGGAGAAGAACTTCGCCTACTCCCTATCTGTATGCTGAAGATGGTCTGTATGGTCCGCAATATTATGCGGGAGGAAAAGCCGGTAAACTCATCGACTCACGTCTGTACAAATCGCACGTATGGGTCTATTATGCCAATCAGGTGCCTAACACCACTTGGATTACCTTTGAAAACGCTGCCGGCAGCTTCAACCCGGCTAACATCGGTAAAGAGGAAGGGACGCAGCGTTATGAGAAAGGAGATACAGCTGTTGTCTTCTCTGTAGAGAACATAGACAAGCGCTTCGCAAACGGTACCACGTCGGAAAAACTGGCTCTCTCACGTGCCATGTCTCGCTTCTGGTATATCCCGATGCCATCGATTACCCGTACCAATTTAGGCAACCGGGGTAACCGAGATGGCATTACCAATACCTTCCCCACGCTGATAAAATACTTAGATAGCCGTCGGGGATCAGCCGACTACCAGGCAGGCTTCAGAGATTATTTCTGTTACCGTTTGGGAGAAACCTATATCCTATTGGCCGAAGCGTTGGCCATGAAGGGTGACTATGATGGCTCGGCAGCAGCGTTGAATATTATTCGTGAACGGGCTGCCTGGAAAGAGGGAGAAGAGAAATACACCCATTTCTATCTGTTCGATGGTGGAAACCCAGCCGACTTCACCAAATCAACCGTGGAGGATATGAAGGTAAACGGTGCTTTTATCTCAGCCATGAACGACCAGCAACGATTGGTATTCTTCGCTGATGAGAGCGGAAGAGAAACAGAAGGGGAATTACACCGCTTTGAAAATCTGGTGCGCAATGGAGCCGACTTCTTTGTCAAGATGGTGAAAGAGCGTAACTATTACGCAGAGCCTAATATCAAGCCCTTCCATCGTTTTCGACCGATCCCGCAGAAGCATATCGACAGACTGGATCCAGCCGATCCCAATCCACAAAATTATGGTTACTAATTTGCTGAAAATATGAAATCATCTGTTTTATGGATTGGCTGTTTGCTCTTTTGCCTCACCCAAGGACATGCACAAACAGCTCTAAACAGCCTAAGTGAAAAGGAGCATAAACAAGGGTGGATCTTATTATTCAACGGCAAGAACCTGGAAGGATGGCAATCGGTCGGAAAATCGACCCCTCCGGAAAAAGGCTGGACCGTGGAAGAGGGAGTTCTGACTGTAAACAAAGGAAAACCTCAAAGAGGAGGAGACATCATCACGCAGGATACCTATTCCAATTTTGATCTATATTTTGAATTCAAACTGACAAAAGCAGCCAACAGCGGAGTAAAATATCTCTTTACGATGTATGAGAAAGGCGGTTGGTTAGGAAATGAATATCAGGTGCTGGATGACGAGTTTCATCCGGATGCAAAAGCAGGTGTCAACGGAAACCGTAAAACGGCTTCTCTCTATGATGTGATACCGGCAGGTAAAAAGAACCTGAAGCCAACGGGAGAATGGAACCAGGGGCGCATTGTGGTGAAAGGCTCCAAGGTTTCCCATTACCTGAATGGGAAAAAGGTGCTTGGCTACGACCTCAAAAGCAAAGCTTATTTCAAAGCTGTTGAAGGAAGCAAGTTTAAGGCGGCGTCTCCTGTCTTTGGGACTGTAGGCGAAGGGCATATCTTGCTTCAGGATCATCAGGATGAAGTATCTTTTAAGAATGTAAAATTGAGACGTCTGTAACAGACAAAATCGAAGATAAACATCCTGAGAGGATTGTTTGGTGATCCATTCTATTTCAAGATTCAACTGTCAAGAGAAGGTGTAATATCCTGCTCTTGCAGTTGGATCTCTTGTTTTTTTAGGTATATTCCCCATCAAATGTAACATTCGGAAAGACTTTTGCGGCAAATAATTGTGGTAGATATTGAAAGAACTATATCTTTGCAGCAAAAGGAGATAAGGAGTAAAAATCATAGGTTAACATGAGATATGTTGTATAATCATTAAAGAATAAATGAAATGAAAAAAAGTTGCACACTATTACTATTAGTGCTGCTCGTTATGAGCGGATGTAAAGAAAAACAAGCTTTGGTAAAAGAAACATTTACGAATCCGGTTATTTTCTCTGATGCGCCTGATATGGACGTCATACGGGTAGGAAGTGATTTCTATATGGTCAGCACGACCATGCACCTGATGCCCGGTGTACCTATTATGAAATCCAAAGACTTAGTCAATTGGGAGATTATCAGTTATGTGGTGCCTGAAATCAAAGACAGCCCGGAGTACGACCTGGAAGGGGGTAATGTGTATGGACAAGGACAGTGGGCCTCGGCCATCCGTCACCATAAAGGGAAATTCTATATCTTCTTTGCGACCAATCGTCCGCAGAAAACCTATATCTATAGCGCTGTCGATCCGGCCGGAAAATGGGAGAAAGTCATGGATCTCGACCAACGATTCCACGACACCTCGCTGCTTTTCGACGATGATGGCAGAGTCTATATTGCCGGAGGAAATGGTAGCATTCGTTTACGTGAATTGAAAAGCGATTTGTCGGGCGTCAAAGAGGATGGCATCAATGTGGAGGTGATCAACGGAAACGAACGCGACCTCAAAGGACTCTTAGAAGGAACACACCTCTGCAAATACAACGGCAAATACTATATGTTCCTGATCTGGTGGCCGGGAGGCGGCATTCGTACGCAGCTCGCTTTCCGTTCCGACAAGATTGAAGGGCCATACGAGCATAAGGTGATCCTCTCCAACGACATGGACCGCAAAGGTGCTGGTGTAGCACAAGGTTGTATTATTGATACCGAAGCGGGCGACTGGTACGGATTCCTGTTCCAGGACCGGGGAGCCGTAGGCCGCGTACCGGTATTGATGCCTTGTCGTTGGGAAGATGGCTGGCCGATTTTGGGTGATGCCGAAGGAAAAGTGCCTTTAGTGATGGAGCGCCCTGTGCAGGGACAGCCGGCCACACCGCTGGTGATCAGCGACGAATTCGATGCCACCAAGCTGGCACTCAACTGGCAGTGGAACCATAATCCTGATAACTCATTATGGTCGTTGACCGAACGCAAAGGCTATATGCGTCTGAAAACCGGTAAGGTGGTAGAAACCATTTTCGAAGCGCGCAATATGTTGTCGCAACGCACCGAAGGACCGGCATGCCAGGGCATCGTAGCGATGGATGTATCGAAAATGCAAGACGGCGATATCGCCGGATTAACCGCCTACTGTTCGGAACCGGGTATTATTTCTGTCAATATGGAAGGAGATAAAAAATACCTTGTCATGACCGACCGTACCACCGAGAAAGAACGGGTTGAATTGCTTCAGGATGTTGTCTACCTCCGCCTCGATTGCGATTTCAACGGTGGAGCTGATAAGGCGAATTTCTATTATAGCCTCGACAATAAGGATTGGACGAAGCTGGGAACAGAATTCCAGATGGTCTACAACCTGCGTCACTTCATGGGTAACCGCTTTGGCATCTTTAACTACGCTACCAAAGCAGCCGGCGGCTATGTAGATCTTGATTTCTTCCATTACAAAAAGATCTAATGTAACTAATGCCGTGAGCGGCGATCTTCAGTTCAGCCTAAGTCCGTAAGGACTTCTATGTGGATAACCCCGTGCAAGCCGTCAGGCGTAGCTCGGGGTGGCTCTCTATCCCACACAAAACAACCCCGTAGCGGGTTGAACCCACTTCGGGGTTCAGAGAGGGAAGTGATCTGCTACCCCGGGTTGAGACCCGGGGTTATCCAAATCAAAGTCCTTGCGGACTATGGCTGAACCGAAGGTCGCCGCTCACGGCATAAATACCTTATAATTCACTTCACTCAATGAATCTTAAATATTTATATGATGAAAAAGATCTACTTTCTCATACCCATTCTTTTATTTTCTATCGTAATAGATGCCTTTGCACAAGAGCAGAAACCAGACCCTAATTTCTTTATTTATCTCTGTATAGGGCAATCGAATATGGAAGCAGGTGCTCGTCCGGAAGAGCAAGACAGTAAACCTGTTGATCCAAGATTTCAAATGCTTTCCGCTGTTGATATGCCTCAGTTGCAACGTACAAAGGGCAATTGGTATGCAGCCAATCCGCCACTCAACCGGGGCGAAAACAGGATGGGACCGGTCGATTTCTTTGGGCGGACTATGGTAGCCAATCTTCCGGAAGAATACCGCGTTGGAGTCATTAATGTATCTGTTGCCGGAGCAAAAATAGAACTTTGGGGGAAAGACACCTATAAGGATTATTTGAATAGTGCCGAGACCTGGATGCAGAATATCTGTAAACAATACGATGGGAATCCCTATCAACGCTTGGTTGATATGGCCAAAATAGCCCAAAAAGAGGGCGTAATCAAAGGACTTCTCATTCATCAGGGCGAATCAAATTCCACCGACCCCGAATGGTGTCATAAAGTCAAAGGCATTTACGATAATCTGGTAAAAGATTTGAATCTCAACCCTGCTGAGTTTTATACGTTGGCCGGCGAACTTAAAAGCGCAGAAGAAGGCGGTGCCTGTGCCGCTTTCAACACGGAGATCCTGGCTCATCTGCCTGAGGTGCTTCCTAATTCTTATATTATTTCTTCCAAAGGATGTAAAGGCGT
This sequence comes from Parabacteroides sp. PM6-13, assembly GCF_029892605.1. Classification (GTDB taxonomy): domain Bacteria; phylum Bacteroidota; class Bacteroidia; order Bacteroidales; family Tannerellaceae; genus QVMG01. Next base: position 13,185 of record NZ_JARXWF010000009.1, on the reverse strand, counting down.
TAATGATCCTTTCCATTTCAATCTTGAAGGATTCCGTGAACTGGGCAAACGATATGCTATTCAAATGTTGGAATGCCAGAATATGCCTGTTATTACACCCTATCATGTTGAATTAAATGTGAATAAATTGGGCATACACATTAGCCCCACACTGAATGGTATTTTTTATGAAGATATTAATCAGGCAAATGATGGTGGAATTTGTGCGCAGTTAATTCAGAATAATTCGTTCCAAATGTACAATGTGCCCGGTGCTCCACAGAAAGAATTTTCTGTATCTCCGTCGGACATTTTCGGATGGACAATTATAGAAAAAAATGGATCGAAAGGTACAGCTGTGCCTGTTGATAATAAGCCCTTGGTCTCCCATACCAAATACTATGATTTTGATAAACGTGATTCATACAATGATGAATTGAAATACAAACAATACTGCATCCGGTTTGATATTAAGAAACCGGGTGATGGGTTTGGTTTGGCAGCCAATGGATATGGCATTAACGCTTACGGACCAGAAAAAGAAGGACATTATTATTCCGTAAACACACAAACTCCCTCTTTGCCGATAGTAGCAGGCGTGACGTATGATCTGGGACTCTATCTGCAAGGCAAAAAATATAGAGGCACGATCCAGGTATATCTTGAAAACGCTGCCGGACAACGCAATTCAAATATTTTATCTTTCAAAGGATTAACGAATGACTGGACAAAATTCACCGGCAGCCTGACAGCTGAACGAAGCGAAGACAGTCGGTTAGTCATCATGGCTGATGCGGCGGGAACCTTCTATCTTGATTTTGTTACGCTTGTTCCGGAGGCCTCTCAATTATGGCATAATGGTGATGCCGGACATTTTCGGAAAGATATGCTGGAAGCGTTAGAAGGGTTAAAACCAACATTTATGCGTTTTCCTGGTGGTTGCGCTTCGGAAGGACCAAACTACTGGGGGCAGGTCTTCTGGAAAAATTCCATAGGCCCGATAGAAGAAAGGATTGGATTTAGGAATCATTGGGGTACATGGACATCCCAACACATCGGTTTCTATGAATATTTCCTGATGGCGGAGGCGCTTGGTGCCAAACCGCTTCCGGTACTAAACAATGGGGTGACATGCCAATTCGCAGGTCACTCATACGTTGCTCCGCTCAATACAGAAAAAGATCGCCAACGGTTTCATGCGATTTATGTACAAGATGCACTGGATTTGATTGAATTTTGTAACGGAGATGCTACTACCAAATGGGGAGCAGTGCGTGTAGCTCAAGGGCATCCTGCACCGTTTAATCTGGAATATCTTGCCATAGGCAACGAAAATAGTGGAGAAGCGTTTTGGGAACGATTTGATATAATCTATAAAGCCGTAAAAGAAAAATATCCGGCGATAAACGTTATAACAACTTCCGGCGCCCGCCATTCCGGTAAAGAATTCAATACCAATTATGCTATTATTGATGAGAAATATCCGGAAAGTATTGTTGACGAACATTATTATTCGAGGGACGAATGGTTTTACAACAATACGCATCGCTATGATGCTGACCAGGTGCGTGGAGACCAAAATAAAACCTATGACCGGAAAAACCCAACACGTGTATTTGTGGGCGAGTTCGCCAATAATGGAACAAATAATGCCTATGTGTCAACGTTGGCCGAGGCGGCATTTTTTACCGGATTAGAACGTAACTCCGATATGGTTGTGATGGCGGCATACGCCCCTCTTTTCTGTAAAAAAGGCTTCAACAAATGGAACTCAAATCTCATTTGGTTTGATAATCGAGGTCTTTGGCGTACTACCAATTACTACTATATGTCCTTGTTTGCCAATAATGTGGGAAATAGAGCATTTGAAATCTCTCCTTTTTATAAAGGTGACACAGAAGACAATTCAGTCTATACGTCGTCGACTATTGACACAAACACGGGAATCCTTTATGTGAAAGTGGTGAATTCGGAGAATGCAACGAAAGAAACCATGATTCATGTGAATGGAGATGAGAGTAAAATGTATCGGGTAACGATGGAGTATCTCACCTCAACCGATACATCGGTTAAGAATCAGGGTGATCAAAATTATTATAGCAATGCTCCTCATGTGGAGAATTTTAATTATAATGAGCCGATTACCCCCCAAACGTTAGAAATAGGAACGGTTTCCGGTGCATTTAGAGTGGCGCTCCCGGCTCATTCCGTCAATGTGATCAAGCTTATTCCTGTGGAGAAGTAATTCTCTTGAGAAAACTATAACCGATGCGGCAATAGAGGCATTTCTTTGATTCGCAATAGGCTCGTTTGAGCTGGATCAATGCCTGGCTGTCGCCTGCATGGTGAACGGGCACTCCTGCTTGTTGGAAAATTTGTACGATGCTGTTTTTTTCAGCGGGTAGAATTTCCAGTAGGCGTAGTGCCCGTTCGTTGTATTGGGGCAGGTGATGCTGCTCGCCATAGGCAAAAAACATAGGGACGACGGTGTTGATCAAGAGGATATTCAGGGAGTTCTCGCCGATGCGTTTCTCTTTTTCCGGGGAGGCATAGCGAAAATGATAATGCGTTTTCCAATAGTCGGAAGGGGAGATGCGGAAATGATCTTTGAGGGCGCGAGGCGTACCGGCCTCCAGGAGGTTGGAGAAAAGCGTGTCGTAGCGCACCCAGAGGGCTGCCAGTTGCGCCAGCCGTTCGTAAGGGAAATTGCCGGGGCGCACACGCAGGTTCTTAAACAGCGAGCCGTCCAGGGGGCGGAGTCCATATTTTTTCTGAAAAAAGTGGTATTCGCGCTGCAATAACCGGTAATAGTCGCAGTTGCCGGGCGCGTCGAGCATGCCTGCCTGTCCGAACAACAATGCCTCCACCTGTGAATGACTGTTACGCTGCTTGCGTATATACTGAAAAGGAAGGCTTTTCGCCAGCCACTCAAAAGCATCTCCGTTGATGCCGAATCCGAAGCTACGGGTGAGGGAGATGTAGAACACCTCGTTCCAATCGTTATTATATTGCTCCAATAATTGGAAGATAGCCTCCGTCTTCCGCTCCAGCCGCTCTTCCAACAGCGCCGCCATCCAGGAGGCGAGAAAGACTGGGTCGACCTCCGGCAGAAAAGCAAGACAGGCAATGGCTTTCTTGTCCTGATGGAGTAGCCAGTCGATATTTTTGCGCACCGACTCCGGCACGGTCAACACCAGTTGTGGCACCGGCTCACCATTGGTACGGAAGATGTCGGCATCGTTCTTTCCCGTAACGTGCAGGATGACCGCGTCGTAGGCTCTATCCTCCTGGTGCCCGTGCTGCAGCCAGTCGGAGGCTTTGTCGTGAATCTCCACACAACCAGCCCATACCGTGTCGCGGACTTTTATTTTCGCGTTAAAAAAGTCGGGACCTGCATCATTGTTGTGAATGCCTACGTCTATTATGTGTAAAGGAATGCCATCGGTCGTTGTGAGCGAAGCGGGATCGTACAGTTTATATTTCCAGATATAATGCAAGAGACGTTCCATAATTCTTTCATAGTTAAGATTGATTATCACAAATATAATTCCTTTTTCCGTATATTTGTAGCCTTATTGCCGTTTATTCGGCTGAATTATTTATACTTAGAACACAGGAAAGATGAAGATTGCATTGATAGGTTACGGCAAGATGGGAAAGACCATCGAGCGCATTGCCCAGGAGAGGGGACATGAGATAGTTTCTATTATAGATATCAACAACCAGGAAGACTTTGCCTCGGAGGCATTTAAAAGCGCGGACGCGGCGATTGAATTTACCATTCCCGCGACAGCTTACGATAATTATATGAAATGCTTTGCGGCCGGCGTACCGGTGGTTTCCGGCACAACGGGCTGGCTCGACCGCCTGGACGAGGTCAAAGCCACATGCGCCAACGAAGGGAAAACCCTCTTTTATGCTTCGAACTTCAGCATCGGCGTGAATATTTTCTTTGCGCTCAATCGTCACCTGGCCAAGATCATGAATAACTTCCCGACCTACGATGTGCGTATGACGGAGACACATCATATCCATAAACTGGATGCACCCAGCGGCACGGCCATCACCCTGGCGGAAGAGATGATGCAGGTGTTGGAACGCAAAACAGCCTGGAGCCTCGACAAGGCCGATAGCCCTGCCGACCTGATGATTCAGGCCTTCCGGGAAGGCGAAGTGCCGGGTCGTCATGAGATTATCTATGAATCGGGCGTCGATACGATCCGCATCGAACACGATGCGAAAAGCCGCGAAGGCTTTGCCTTGGGTGCGGTGATTGCGGCTGAGTTTGCCGCCGGAAAGAAAGGGTTCCTGACCATGCAGGACCTGTTGACATTTTAATTATAAAAAGCAAATCACATGAAGAAATTTTCAAAAGCGCAATGGATCAGGTTCATCATTTGGGGAACATTATATACGCTCTTTGCTATCTGGATGCAGAATCTTTGGTTGTTGTTGGGATTGATCGTATTGGTCGATATCTTCCTGACCAAATATATCCCTTGGGGAGCCTGGAAGAAGACAAAGAATCCGAAATTGCGCAATGTGCTTGAATGGGTAGACGATATTATTTTTGCCCTAATCGCCGTCTATATGATCAACCTGTTTGTGTTTCAGAACTACCAGATACCGAGTTCCTCGTTGGAGAAATCGCTGTTGGTAGGCGATTATCTTTTTGTGAGCAAACTAAGCTACGGACCACGCGTGCCCAATACACCGCTCTCTTTCCCGTTGGTACAAAACACTCTGCCTATTGTGAACACGAAATCCTATTTCGACTGGCCACATTGGGAGTATAAACGGGTGAAAGGACTGGGCGAGGTGAAGCGCAATGACATTGTCGTGTTTAATTTCCCGGCAGGCGACACGGTGGCCCTAAAGGTACAGAATCCGGATTATCACACCTCGGTGGCGATGTACGGACGGGAAGCTATCCACCTGAACAAGCAGATCTACGGCGATGTGATCTATCGTCCGGTAGACAAACGGGAGAATTACGTGAAACGCTGTATCGGTATGCCCGGCGATAGCTTGGAGATTCGCGATAACCAGGTGTATATCAATGGTGTGGCAGCAGAGAACGCGGAAAAGATGCAATTAAACTATATTATCGAAAACAACGGATCGCCTTTCACGGAAGAGCAATACCGCTTGATGGAGATAAGCAAGGAGGATCGTGAACAAATATCACCGGCTATCGCCCAATCTCCTTTGCATGACTTTTTAGGTTTCCAGAAAAATGCTTCCGGTCAATACAATCCGCTTTATCGTTTCCCGTTGACCAAAAAAGCCTTGGCCATCGCGGAGAAATTGCCGAATGTGGTGAAAATCGTAGTCGACCGGGAAGAGATCTATCAGCGTTCGCCCTATTATCCGTTGGGCTATGAGACCGGTTGGAGCCGTGATAATTACGGGCCTATCTGGATTCCGAAGAAAGGGGCTACCGTTGAGTTGAATGAATTCAACCTGGCGATGTATCATCGTTGCATCCGTAACTACGAAAACAATGAGTTAGAGGTGAAGGACGGCGTTGTTTATATCAACGGAAAGCCGGAAACCACCTATACCTTCCAATACGATTATTACTGGATGATGGGCGACAACCGCCATAAGAGTGCCGACAGTCGCTCGTGGGGATTCGTGCCGGAAGACCATATCGTAGGCAAGCCAATCCTGATCTGGCTGTCGTTGGATAAAGATCGCTCGCTTTTCGACGGAGGTATTCGCTGGAACAGACTCTTCCGCACGGTTCACTAAAAGAAAGAATGACATCATCTGTTGTATGGAAATGGATCATCGCCCTGGCGATCGCATTTGCTGGTATCCTTGCCTTGAGGCAATGGGTAGTGGCCTCTTATTCTATTTCCACGCCTTCGATGGAGAAGACCCTGCAGGAAGGCGATTATCTGTTGGTATATAAAGGAAAGAGGAAACCCGAACGCAACCAGGTGACACTCTTCACCAGCCCGCTCCATCCGGAGGGTATCAAGCCACCGCTGTTGATCAGCCGTTGCCTGGGTATGCCGGGCGATACCCTCTCTGTGATGCCCGACGGCTTTCTGGTCAACGGACATATGACACCTCACGCGCCGCAATCCCTACATACCTGGCTGGTCGTGGATCACCGGAAAAACAGTTGCCTGGACGCTTTGCAGCGGCTGCGTATCGACCTGCGGGAATGGGCCCGGCGGGAAAAGGGCTATAGCCTGCGCCTTACCTCCTTCGAGGCCTGGCAGGTGATGGAAGAGATGGGTGAGAAAGAGGCCCTGCAACGCTATGGCGAAGCGGTGCCCTACCGCCTGATCGTGCCCCGGAAGGGACATACCTACCCGCTCGACGAGCAATCCTTGTTATTATGCGAGGAGGCTATCCGGCAGGAGACAAACGGTAAAGCGCAGTTCCGGGAGGGAAAACTCTACTTAGACGGACGGGAGGTCAGTGCTTTCGCATTCAAAAAAGATTACTACTGGATGATATCCGACAACCCGGAAGAGGCAGTCGATTCGCGTCACCTGGGTTTTGTGTCCGAAGACCATATCCAGGGCGTGGCGCGTTGGTGCTGGTATAGTAAAGATCATTCACGTATATTCAAACCGGTACATTAATGGAATCAGCCGTTTATCTATCGACCGCCTACCTGGGGCCTGTGCAGCAATACACCAAAATGATTGCTTACGACCGCGTTTTCATCGAAACAAAAGAAAACTACCTGAAGCAGACCTACCGCAACCGGTGCACGATTGCCGGAGCCAACGGGCCGCTTTCGCTCTCTATCCCCATCGAAAAGACGGAGACAATCAAATGCCTTACCCGCGATATCCGCCTGTCGGATCATGGCAACTGGCGCCATCTACACTGGAACGCGCTTGTTTCCGCCTACCGGATGAGCCCTTTCTTCGACTATTATGAAGATGATTTTGCCCCCTTCTACGCGAAGAGGTATGCGTTTCTCTTTGACTTCAACGAGGAATTGCGGAGACTGATCTGCCACTTATTGGATATCCAGCCTGACATTGTCTATACGGAGGAGTATCAACCCGAAGTAGTCAATAACTTCCGGGAGGTGATCCGCCCGAAACATCCCGCCGAAGACGTCACCTTCCTGCCAACACCCTATTGGCAGGTCTTTCAGGAAAAACATGGTTTCCTACCCAATCTGAGCATCGTAGACCTGTTGTTCAATATGGGACCGGAAGGACTCTTGGTCTTACGCGATTCGGTAGCCGGCCTTACTCCATCTGGAATTTCCGGCTAACCTTCAGTAAGTTCTTCGTAAACATCAAGACATTCTGCAACTCATGCAGGATATTGAGGTAGAGCAGGCTGGTCTTTGTGCTGGTTGTGTTGCCCTCCTGCTGAATGCGTTTCAACTCGCCCCGCTTGTATTGCGTCAACTGATTATCCAATGTATTGGCTTCCGACACAAGGCTTGTCAGGTTGAAATACTCTCGGTCGTGAATCATATTAGCTCCCTTATGCAGGAAAGAGACGATATGCGGCAGGAATTCATGCAAGTCTTGAGCCTCCTCTTCGCTTAACGGATTGAAGTTATTGTCGATATGCTCCTTGGAGGGGCGGGTAAAGCGGAGGATGCTGTAGACCACCTCACTGGCAAAGTCGTTCCCCTGGTAGTAATAGAGTCCTTTATCCACGGCAATATCATTTTCAATCTGCGTCACACCCAGGTTACCCACCCGCTTGATCTGCTTGAGATGGGTCTTCTTCTCCTCGAGTTCAGTGATGGCTGTGCGCAACTCCTTGAGGTTCCATTCGGTAATGCCGCCGATCGATTTGTTCAACATATCGGCTGCAAAGCGCAATAAGGCCTGATTCTCTTCCCGGCTATGCTTACGGAAAAGAGCAAGTGCCTCGCGCGAGTTGGTCGTCTGGCTCAATTGAGCCACCGTTTCGTTTACCTCTTCTTTCAATGCCTCTTTCTTCATGCGCTTGCGATAGGCCATCTGGCTACGGATCAACAAATAGGCTGCCAGGGCTACCATCGCCACCATCGCCGGAATGCCTCCCCAATAGATCAACAGAGCCACCACGAAAGCAATGGTAAATGCCGCCCCGGCGGTGATAAACCAGCCACCGATCACCGACAAGACCCCGGTAATGCGATAAACCGCGCTCTCACGTCCCCAGGCACGGTCGGCCAGCGAACTACCCATAGCCACCATAAAAGCGACATAAGTGGTAGAAAGAGGCAACTTGAAAGAGGTACCCACGGCTATCAATAAACCGGAAAGCACCACATTCACCGAGGCGCGCACCAGGTCGAAGCTGGCTTTGTTTTCCAGAATTATCTCGTTTGAATTGAAGCGGCTATCGATCCAGTTCTTGGTAGATGCCGGAGTGATACTCAACAGAAAAGCAGACATATTGCTTGCCTTGCGCACCAAGATACGGGCAACGGGCGATGTGCCGAAGTTCTCATTGCCCTGCCCCTGGCTGGCCAGGTCGACCGAGGTCTTGATCACATTGTGCGCCTTTTTGGAGGTAAACAGGGCAGTCACCATAATGACACCGGCTCCGACCAGGAAATACCAGGGCGTTTTGGCCGATTCCAATAGCGAACTCATCAGGAAGGTGTCGGGCGCTCCCCCCGCTGCCTTCATATCGATCAGGGAAGAGTAGCCTACCAGCGGCACACCGAGGAAGTTCACCAGGTCATTACCGGCGAAAGCCAAGGCCAACGCAAAGGTACCGAGCAATACCACCACCTTCAATACATTCACCTTCAGCCAGGTCAGTATTTGCATTACCACACTGAAGAAGACAAAGCTTCCCAACAGCAATATGCCTGTATAGTTGTCGATCAACGCTTTCAGCTCCGGTGTCATAAACGAGCTTCCTTTCAATCCTTTGATCAACATGAAGTAGATAATCGAGGTCGTTGCGATACCTCCGAATATACCTCCGAAGTATTTCAGCGGTTTCCGGTAGTTAAAGGTAAAGATCAAGCGGGAGATATACTGCACCAATGCGCCGAAGAAAAAGGCGATCGCCACCGACATGAAGATGGCCAGGATCATGGTAAACGCCTTGTCGGTATTCAGGAGATCGACAAAATTCAGCTCTCCCGCCGAGTGGTAGACCTTCATCATAGAGACCGCTACCGTGGCTCCCAATAATTCAAACACCAAAGAGACGGTGGTCGATGTCGGCATGCCCAACGAATTGAACACATCCAACAGAACTACATCCGTCAGCATCACCGCCAACAGGATAAACATGATCTCTTCAAAGTAGAAAAACTGCGGCTGGAATATACCGTGCCGCGCCACATCCATCATGCCGTTCGACAAAGCCGCCCCGACAAAAATACCGATAGCCGCCACGATCATGGAGGTACGGAAAGAGGCCGCTTTCGAGCCAATGGCCGAATTCAGGAAGTTCGAAGCATCATTACTTACCCCTACGTTAAGGTCGAAGATGGCTAAGATGAAAATAAAAATGACAAGGAATAAATAGAAAGTCTCCATAAAAAGTTATGTTAGAATAAGTTTTGTATCAGTTTTAACACACCCAGTTCGTTTAAAAATACCAATCCGATCAATACCGGAGCCACCCATTTCATGAAGAAGGCATAGGTATTGAAGAAGTAGAACGGGATCGTGCCTTCGTTGGTCAATTCCGCTTTCAGGATTTTCCGGTCGACACGCGTGCCGACAAAGACGCAGATCATCATCCCGCCCAACGGAAGCATGATCTTGGCTGTCACATAATCCAATAGGTTGAAGAAGGTGAGTCCGAATATCGTAAAGTCTTTCAGTACACCGAAGGAGAGCGAACTGATGACCCCCAGTATCAATACACCGGCGGAAACCAACAGAGCCGCCTTCTTGCGCGACATATGCATCTCTTCATGCACGTAGGCAGTCGCTACCTCATGCAACGAAATGGTCGAGGTGAGCGCCGCGATAGCCAATAAGACAAAGAAAATAATCGACCAGAGATTGCCCATTGCCATCTTGGCAAACACATTGGGCAAGGTGATAAACACCAACTCAGGCCCTGCCGTCGGTTCGATGCCAAAGCTGAACACCGCCGGGAAGATCATCAACCCCGCCAATACGGCCACTAAGGTATCCAACAGGGTCACCTGAACGGCGGTCGTTTGTATGTTCGTTTTCTGACTGAAGTAGGAGGAATAGGTGATCAGGCAGCCCATGCCGATGCTTAATGAGAAGAAAGCCTGTCCCATACCGCTCAGCAACACCGAGGAGTCGATCTTGCTGAAATCGGGTTTGAAGAGAAAAGACAATCCCGCGCTGGCGTTGGGCAGCGTAACCGAACGGATACAGAGGATAAACAACATCAGAAACAATAAAGGCATCATAATCTTCGAAGCCCGTTCGATGCCGTTTTTCACGCCCGACACAATAATAAAATGAGTGACAGCGATAAAAGCAACCGTCCAGAATATCGGGCGGAAGATACCGGAAGAGAACAACTTGAATTCCGCTTCGAACACCTCGACCGTCTTTCCGGAGAGCGAAGTCGTCAGCGATTGAAAGATATATTCAAAGGTCCATCCGGCAATCACACAGTAGAAACCAAGGATCAGAAACGCCGCCAGTACGCCGTTGTACCCGATCAGGCTCCATTTCGTGCCCGGCACCATCGCCTTGAAGGCGCCCGCCGCGTTGCGGTGGGTATGCCGGCCGATAAACATCTCGGTGATCATCACCGGAAGCCCCAGGATTACGATACAAACAAAATAGACGAGTAGGAAGGCCGCGCCTCCGTTCTCGCCTAACATATAGGGGAATCTCCAGATATTACCTAAACCAACCGCGCTACCGACCGTAGCCAAAATAACGCCTAATTTACTCCCGAAAGTTGCTCTTTCATTATTAATCATAGGGTAGTCCTCCTTATTGTGGTTTATGATGTCGGGACAATAATACCGTCCCGTATATGAATCACGCGGTCGGTATCCGCCGCCAGCTGTTCGTCGTGGGTGACCAATACAAAGGTCTGCTTCATCTTATCCCGTAGTTCAAAGAAGAGGGCATGCAATTCCTCTTTATTCTTTGTGTCTAAGCTGCCCGAGGGCTCGTCGGCCAGGACGACGGCGGGGTTATTCACCAGGGCACGCGCCACGGCCACGCGTTGCTTCTCGCCTCCCGACAACTCGGCCGGCTTATGCGTCATGCGATCAGCCAATCCCATAAAATCGAGCAGTTCTTTCGCGCGTTTCTCCGCCTGTCCCTGCTTCTCGCGGGCTATCAGGGCAGGGATCATCACATTCTCCAATGCCGTAAATTCGGGCAATAACTGATGAAACTGGAAGACAAAACCGATATTCCGGTTGCGAAAAGCCGACAATTCCGTGTCGTTCATCCCTACAACGGGTGTTCCGTTGAGGATCAGCTCTCCGCCGTCGGGCGAATCCAGGGTGCCGATAATCTGCAACAGGGTGGTTTTCCCGGCTCCGCTGGGTCCCACAATAGCTACCACCTCGCTCTTCTCGATCGAGAGGTCGATGCCTTTCAATACCTGAAGCGAGCCGAAGCTTTTTGTTATTCCTTTTGTTTGTATCACGCGCTTATAATATGTTTATATAACATGCAGGGTAAAAAAATAGTTATCACAAATGACGAATAACATGCGACGCCAGGAAACAACCGAAAATGGCAGGCATATACGATACCGTGCCGGTGGTTGTCTTCTTGCATGCCTCGCCTTCCACCTCGATCACCGCCTCCGGATCGACCATCTCGGTGGAAAAGACCACCGGAATGCCCCGGCGAATACCCAACCGGTGTAACCGCTTGCGTACCATCTTGGCCAGCGTACAATTAAATGACTTGGAGATATCCGCCAGTTTCACCTGCGCCGGATCCATCTTCGCACCCGCACCCATGGAGGAGACCACCGGGATATCATGCTTCACCGCAAAATGCAATAGGTAGACCTTCGGGCTCAATGAATCGATCGCGTCTACAATATAATTGAAAGGAGTCGATAACAGGAGCTCTTCGGTGCGTTCATCCCGCAGGAATTCATGCAGGACGGTCAGCTTCAGGCGGGGATTGATATCCATCAACCGCTCGGCCATCACCTCCGCTTTCGGGCGACCCACGGTGCTATGCAGAGCAGGCAACTGGCGATTGAGGTTGCTCTCCTGCACCTCGTCGGCATCGACAATCGTCATCCGCCCCACGCCGGCCCGGCAAATCTGTTCGGCGGCATACGCCCCGACACCACCCAGCCCAACCACCAATACGTGGCTTCCGGCCAAATGATCCATACGCTCAGCACCGAGCAATAACTCTGTTCTATTATTCCAGGGATAGCCCATCTCGTTAATTTGTCGACAAACATACAAAAAAACTGGAAATCTTTTTTGATCTTACCCCGGATTAGCACGTAATCTTATGGATCAACACAATCACTGGGATTGTTCAAATTCCCCCAGGTTTCGAATTTTCCGATTTGTCATTTTGCTCTGCACTTCGTTTCGCTCACTAAGCGATTTACAAATTGTCAAAAACGCGGGAGTATTTTTCCAAAAACGTAGGGGTTTTTAAAATTAGTCAGGCGAGTAACACTTTTTAACGTATCATATTGTAAAGCAAAATGGGTTTTTTGCTTACACTTTGTATTTTACACATATATATATAATAAGTCGAAAAAGGACGGCCTTAAATATCCTCTAACGGAGGTCTAAGTATTGTAAGAATAGGTAGGGGGTAGGGAATAGGGGTAGGGGCGTTTTCTCCTTCCCATTTCCTCCAATTGCCCTTTATATAGATGAGTTTTAATAGCGCTTTTTCCCCAAGGGTGAGAAAAAAGAAAAAGATTTTCCGAAGCGTAATGTCGTCAGTTTGAGGACTTAGTGAAAACGACAACAAAAAACTTTGAAAAAAGTTCACGAAATATTTGTTTTGTTAAAAAGAAAGGCGTTATCTTTGCACCCACGTTCGCTAAAAAGTTGGCGAGTTCGTAAAAAAGAGTTCTTTGAAACATTTACATAATCAACAAAGTAGTACAAGAAACGCGTGTACTTTTTTGCTTTATATAATATGTATAGAGTGAGGGAGTATACAAAGAAAGAATTAGCTACCGTCAATAATCATTTATATAATGAGCCGAGGAAATTTAGAACAAACAATTTTGACAACGAAGAGTTTGATCCTGGCTCAGGATGAACGCTAGCGACAGGCTTAACACATGCAAGTCGAGGGGCAGCGGGTATTT
>NZ_JARXWF010000008.1 GCF_029892605.1 Parabacteroides sp. PM6-13 | reverse complement strand
AAGACCGGTTCTTCCTCTTTCGGATCTGTCGCGTCCGTACAGCCGATAAGAAGAAAAAAAGACAAGAAAAAGATGACAATCGAAGAAATCCGACTCTGTGTTGAAGGGTGTAAATTTTGTAATTTCATGAACACATGTTTTGTTGTTATAAAGAGCAAGAACAAATAAGAATTGCTTTTGTTCGTTTTTTAATTAGGTTTCCATTTCCAGCATACTGATACTACGATCTATTCGCTGAAAGACTTATACAAACCTACATTTTCTCAGCCCTTTAAAAAGCGTCAGAAAAAATTCTCACGCGGGTGAGAATTTTTTTTCGCCGGCAACTTTCACTATCTTTACCTTGTTATATCTCATGAAAAGGAGAGCGTTATGGAAGCAAAGAAGATTGAAGATGTTCCTTATGTAGAGGTGCATGAAATAGAGAAATATGGCCATCATTTTGATGAACAGTCTTTCTGGAAAAAGATTTCACGGGTGGCGAAAAAGGTGGGTGCCACGGTGTTGCGCCCGGTGTTACAGCTTTATTATATGCTGCAAAGCGATGAGGTGTCGTTCAAACACAAGGCCTATATCGTTGGCGCGTTGGGCTATTTCGTGCTTCCGTTCGATATTATTCCGGAGAGTGTATTGCCGGTACTTGGCTTTGCCGACGATGTGGCAGTGATGGCCTTCGTCTTGAAAACCGTAGAAGAGAGCTTGACGCCCGAGATCAAAGAGATGGCGGAAAACAAAGTTGCTCAACTACTCGGCACCACCAAATTGGATTAGATCAACGCCCGCACATCCGGCCACTGCCCGGCATCCTCCTCTATTTTCGTCAAAAGTATCAGGGGGATACCGGGCAGTTGCGTTTGCAGGTAGTCCAACGTCGCCGCTTCGATCTTGGCATCGATAGAAGGGTATAGGTTATAGACCAAAGCCGCCACTTCGATCCCTCGTTGCCGACAGGCATCCAGGCTCAATAGGGTATGGTTGATGCTTCCCAGTTTACCGGAGGTAACCAGTATCAACGGATAATTTTTCGATTGGAGATAATCAATTGTCAAGGTGTTTCGATCGATAGGCACCATCAGTCCGCCGGCGCCTTCCAACAATACATAGTCGTAGCGCTCCTGCAACGTTTTTGTCGCCTCAGTGATCCTGTCCAGATTCACCGGTCGCCCCTCCTCTTCGGCCGCCATATGGGGAGAGCAGGGATAGCTATAGAGATAGGGACAGGTAAGCCCCGAAAGATCCTCCTCCAGCAATGGAATACCCTGGATGCGGCGATGCATCTCGATATCTTCCGACAGCTCCCGGCAACCGGTCTGTATCATCTTCTGCGTGATCACCGAACAACCCGCCTCCGCCATCGCCCGAGCGATCGCCCCTGTAGCATACGTCTTACCAATATTAGTATCTATGCCCGACACAAAATAGACTTTCCCCTGTTTCATCTCCTTTGTTTGTTTCAACTGAGGGGCAAAAGTATATAATTTTGCTCATAAAACATCCTATCAAAGCAGCAGCACACTCTATTTCAAGAACATAAATAGGGATATAAATAATCCTTTAGCGACTTACGGGCAATAAACAACTGATTTTCAACTGTTTTTATGGAAAGATTCAACTGTTTACTAATCTCCGGATTGGTCTGCCCTTCCCTGAATTTCAGCGAGAAGATAAGTTTACATTTGGGAGGTAATTTGTTTATTTGGTATTCAACTAAGGAGAGAAGTTCATTGTAAATACTCTCTTGTTCGATATAAATTGGTTTTGAGAAATATTCATCGCGATATATCTCTTCGTAAACACGCCATAGCCGCTTACGACGGAGGAGGTCAATACAGCGATTGCGTAAACACCCGTAGACATAATCGCGTAATACTTTTTCCGACAGAAATAGGGTTTCTTGAAGATAAAGATGAGTGAAGGTATCTTGAATGATGTCTTCAACAAGAAAATCATCATTAAGAATCCTTTGGACGTAAAAAAGCATCTCGCGGTAGTTCTCCCTATAAACTGCTTCCAGTAGTGCAGTTCTATCCTGACAATGTGTTTTCATAATATATTAATGGTATAAGAATCAGAAATATCGCTTGGTCTAATAAGTGCAAGTTATCCCTCTTTTTTTTAGGTTCACTCCTTTTTTCGTTGAAGAGTATCTCATGGGGGCTCATTTAGGATGAATTTATTTATCTATTTAATATTCAAACACATAAACAGTCCCAATAACCGCACTTTGAGACTAAAATAGGCCGCACGCCTTCAGATGGTTAATCCATTCTTTCTATTTTTTGTCAGGCTTCCCTTGAGTGGAAGTCGAACTTCTTTTTAGAATCCGTTATTAATCATATTTTTTATGTAAATTTGTAAGTAAAGGAGGATATGCGTGCCATGAAAAGGAAGTCTTTATTCATGTTTCTATTGGTTGGTTGCTTACAAGTGTTTGCAGCATGGGCTATCCCTTTTCGTTCCTTATCGGTAGATGATGGTCTTTCCAACAATTTTATTCGTAAAATATATAAAGACAGCCAGGGGTTTATTTGGCTGGGCATGCAAAATGGGCTGGATCGCTTCGATGGTATTTCCATTGAGCATTATATCACGCCACAGGAGAATCTGGGAGCTATTTATGATATCCTTGAAACAGACGCATCCCATCTATGGATAGCCACAGATAAGGGGTTATGGAATTTACACATAATAGATAAGCATATTTCGAAAGATAATTCACCGATTGACTGTCCTATTTATTCCCTTGCTACTGATGAAAAAGGACAGTTGCTCGTAGGAACAGAGAATGGGCTGTTTGTCAAAATAGGAGATGATTTCCGCCATTATCCTCTATTCACCGACAACTATTCTTCCGTTCGTATATTCGGTATTCTTCCTGATGAAAACCAGAGCTGCTGGCTGGCAACAAACAACAATCTTTATCATTGTGATTACTCGGGAGAAGAACCGCTTTTCACCTTCTATTCAGATAATGTACATCGCGCTTTTTACGCTCCTTATCGGAATGGGCCAAACATTTATTTAGGAACACGAGGTGCCGGAATTTTCCGATTCAATATCCGCACGAAACAGTTCTCCAAATATATTGATGTAGGGAATGATGCGATCCTATATCTTTCCGGAGATGGGAAAGATATCCTTTGGGCCGGCACCGACGGAGATGGTCTAAAAAAGATTTCTTTGTCCCAAAATTCGGTGATAGCAACTTATCAACACGATAGAAAAAACACCTCTTCGATTAGTTCAAACGCAATTTATTCTTTTCTGGAAGACAACGGCCGACTATGGATCGGCACATACTCTACGGGTTTGAATTACTCGCTTCAGCACAATTTCAATGTATACGACTTTCAATCTTTCCATTCACTAAATCATCGGGTGCGTGCCCTTTGCATCCAAAAAAACGAAAAATTGATCGGGACACGGGATGGCCTCATTTATATCGATGAAAATAGAAATTTGTTGCGCGAATTCTACGCGAAACAACCTGAAACACGTGCGCTGCAATCTAACACAATCACTGCCATCCACCCCTATGGGAAAGGCTATTTGATAGGAACATTAGAAGGGCTTTGCTTCTTCGATCCCGCCACGCTCTCTTTCCGTTTGCTTGATGATCAGATATTTACGTCAGGAGCCTTCTATCATTTTGCTTCCGACAAACAACATCATATATGGATGGCCACATTCAAAGGGATTATCCGCTTGCAACCCAATGGAGAATTTGTGCGGTACACTGCTGCTAATTCTTCCCTGATTGACAATCTGGTTCATTCAACTATGATCGATTCCTTCGGACGAGTATGGGCAGGGACTAAGAGTGGCGTTTGTTATTTTGATCCCGAAGAGGAGGATTTTAAGAAGGTCGACTGCCTTCATCCTTCAATGGATAATTGCAAGGTAACACATATCTTTGAAGACAGTAATGCAAACATTTGGTTTTGTACAGAAACAAACGGTCTCTATACGGTAAATAGCTCATTGTCGAATAGCAATCACTATACGACCGCCCACTCACTGCCCTATAACGCCATCTCCAGTATTATGGAAGATGAATTGGGCTACTATTGGGTTGCCACTCAGAAGGGACTTTTCCGGGGCTCTTTTACGGATCATAAATCACAGACATTTTGGCTTTCGGATGGTCTGCCGGGGCTGACATTCAATCCAGCGGCCTGTTATTACGAAGAAGAGAAAAAAAGGTTGTGGTGGGGCAACGAAAACGGATTGATCTATTGCGATTTGAATCAGATTCATACACAAACAGATATCGATCCCATCCGGTTAACTCAACTATACATCAATGGAAAAGAAATAACAACAGGCGAAAAGCCTTTGAGAAAGAGCATCAACGAGGAATCGGAGATTAAACTCTCCTGGCTTCAAAATTCTTTCGGTTTTCGTTTTATCACGTTGGATTATATCTATCCGTATGATAATATTTTCGAAACCATGCTGGAGGGACATATGGATGATTGGCAAACACTTGGAAGAGGACAAACAACCATTTCCTATGAAGATGTAGCTCCAGGGAAATACCTATTCCGGGTACGATTGCAAAATTCACCAGAGTTTGAAAAACAGATCCATGTCATTGTCACCCCTCAGTGGTCTTTGGCTGCTCTTGCCGCATTATTTATCATCCTGTTACTACTTTGGATTTGGTATTGGCGAAGATTAAAACGCCTGATCAACAAGGCAAATAAGAAAATAAAAAATAAAATTTCAAAACCGGAACCGGATAACAAAGACTATACAGAACAGTATCAGGCTCTACTAACGCTTATGGAAGAGAAAAAAAGGTACCTCGATCCGGAACTAAAAATGTCGCATCTCACAGCCGAGCTCAAATGTTCAAATAAAGAATTGACTCTTATCTTCAGGGATGCTGTACAGAAAAGCTTTGCTGATTTTGTAAACGAATACCGTGTCAATGAATTTATTAAGAAAATAAACGCGGGCGAACAGGAGAAATACACGATTGTTGCTCTTGCCCAACAATGTGGTTTCAATTCCCGATCCTCCTTTTTCCGTATATTTAAAAATGTAACCGGACAGACGCCACAGGAGTATATGAAACAGATAAAATCAGAAAATAAGTGTAATTGAAATATATAAATATCGCCGACAAGATTGCATTGCCGGCGATAACACTTAGTATAAATAATCTCAAAGTAGTGAAGACATCCCTATTCTTCAGATAATGTATAAGTGGGTGGCGGATTAGTTCCCCACTTCTTGTTCGGCTTGTTATCCAATTCCAATTCCAACAGGCCTCCTTTTACAAACTCACTATGGTGGAACCAGCAATCAGAATGGTTCTTTCCATTAAGAGTAGCTTTCCGGATATAGATATTCTCTTCCGGGTTCTTCTTTGTTTTTATCACAAATTCTTTCCCAGGGTAATAATCGTTGTTGAGATGAATCGTCACCTTCTCAAACAACGGCGTGGTGATCTCATAAACAGGCGTCTCCGCTGCACCACCATCTACCTCAAACAGGCCAATGGCCATTAAGACTCCTAAAGCACCCATCTGTCCTTGATCTTCATCATCTTTATAACCGCCAAAAGGATCGATGTTGCTATATTCATCTTTTACCTGTCGTACCCAGTATTGCGTTAGCCAAGGAGTACCCGCATAGTTAAATAGATGAGCCATTCCTGTTCCCGGCTGATTACCATAATCTGTCCAGTTTGCCATTTCATCTCGCTTCCCATGAATGCGAAAGAAGCCGCCGGGTGCTGAACGTTCAAACGCATGATTTAACCGTTGGGAGAATTTCTTTTTTCCTCCCATAAGGCTGACCAGTCCTTCCATATCATGTGGCACAAAATAGGAATAGATAGCCGAGTTGCTCTCGCAAAACCCTTTCAGGTCAAGTGGATGGAAATCCGAGATCCAGGATCCGTCCCGATTACGTGGATGCATATAGGCAGATTTTGGATTCCAATGATTACGGTAGTTTTGCGAGCGTTGCATAAAGAAGCGATAATCATCTGTTTTACCCATTGATTTCGCAATTTGCGCCAAACACCAGTCCTGATACGTATATTCCAAAGTCATTGCAGTAGAAGCCTCACTATGAATTGTTACACGTGGGCGATCCTGCGGCACATAACCCAAATCGACATAGTAATTCATACCTCCGCCTGTTGCCTCTTTTCGGTGTTCGTAGCCCGAATGATCGCGGCTACCTCCAGGAAACGCATTCTTGCGTAGCCCCTCATACATAGTCTCCACATCATAATTACGTATTCCCTTATTGTAGGCTGTTGCGAAGAAAGGAGTCGAAGGATCACCTATCATCACAAAGGTATAATTCCCGCCGGATGGTCCTCGCGGAATCAATCCACCATTACGGTACATATCGACCATCGTATTGCAAAATGCATCAATCACCTCCGGATAGGCTATCGACCAAAGGATACTAAGAGACCAATGACTGCCCCACCAGGCATCAAAATTATGATGCGGGAAGAGTGGCTTGCCGTCAGCATCAAGGCGAACCTGCCGTACGCGCGGATAGTCTCCTGTCAAATCCATATATTGCCCATCCACATCGCTAACGATACGCCGTCCCAACAAGGCATGCCATAAGTCTGTGTATAGTTTCACTTTACGTTCGTAAGTTCCTCCTTCAACTTCGATGCGGCTGAGCATTCGGTTCCATTCGTCAAAAGAGTCTTCTTTTACCTCTTCAAAGTTCCAATGCGGCATCTCCTCTTTTAGGTTCTTTTTTGCCTGTTCTACGCTGACATAAGAGATACCTACTTTTAGATATACCGCTTCGTCCTTTTCTGTTGTATAGCGAACCGCCATGCCGGCATTATGTCCTGAGATTCGTTCCGGGCTAATCGAACTACGAACAGTCAAACTGTCTTTCCACATCTTTACCTCTTCGAACGGCTTATTAAATTCTATATAGAAATAGACTGGTGTATCTTTCGGTCTTCGCCCTGTCCGTTCCATTATTTCGTAACCGGCAATTTCTCTGTCCGATACTTTCCAGGCTTCGGCATGCGCTTTGGGACCATGTGCCAGATAAGCGCCAATATCAATAAGAATATAGGACTCCTCGCTTTTGGGGAATGTATATTTATGGAAACCCACCCGGGTAGAAGAAGTCAGTTCTGCCCAAATATCATAATCCGTTAAATATACCTTATGATATCCCGGCTTAGCAATCTCTCCCTGGTGGGAAAACTGCGACTGATAGGCATCCATCCCTTTATGTCCTTTAAATTCACCCACGGTTGGCATCACAGCCACACCCGACATCTGCCACGCATGGATATGGCTGAAGCAGCGGATATGCGAACTCCCATACAGATAGCCCGACCCCCAAGACGCCCGCGTATCTGTGTCGGGACTCAGATTAACCATCCCGAACGGGCGCGAAGCAGAGCTAAAAAAGAACCAACGCGACTTATGGCTGTCGATAAAAGGATTGACCAAATCGACAGGTTGTTGCGCCTTCCCTATTTGAAAAAAGCATATTAACAAAAGGAGGCAATATTTAATAAACCTATTCATGCCTTATTGCTTATTTGTTTTTAGTAATCCAAATGGCTTGCCCTCCTGAAGACAGTAGAGTTACGTCAAGTACGGTTTGGGCGGTTACTCGCAGATGCCGAATCCCCACCTTGGTACGTGTCTTCACTTTCGGGTTATCCTCGTAGATATGCGCGGTATAGGTGGCTGCCGGATCCAAAAAGTCGAACGGGATAGAGATCCGACGCGCTTCTGTATTGGTGATTGAACCTACAAACCAGTCGTCCCCGCTGCGACGTGCCATAGAGATAAATTCCGCAGGACGCCCATCGATCACTTTCGTGTCGTCCCAAACCGTAGGAACGTTATCGAAAAACTCCAGCTCCGGTTCGTCCTGGCTTTCCGACGGCTTGTCATACCAGTAAACATATTGCAGCGGACTATAATAAATAACAGCCAATGCAAGTTGATGGGAAGGAGTAGTGCTTAACAAGCGTGCATTTACCAATCCGTGTGAGGTGTCCGATTTCCCTGTTCCGTTAAAATCGCGGCGGTAATAGCAAATCGTATAATCCCCCGCCCCTTGAGTGAAACGGGTAAATGGCAATAAAGCATTGTGTGTCGCATCGGGAAACTCTTCATTCCCTCGGATGCCTTCCTGTGTCATCAGATTCGGATAAGTTCGACTAAATCCGGTAGGGCGGTATTCATCGTGTATATCGACTACCAATCCATATTCGGCGCATTTGACAACCGCGTCGTGCATCCATTTTGTCCAAACCTGTGAACCCACCTGTACGAACCCAAATTTCAGCCCATCTACCCCCCAGCTCTTATAGAGCGGGAGTATCTCGTCTAACTGACGTGCCAACGCACGCTGATTGACATACAGGATAACCTTCTTATTATGTTTCTTCGCATAAGCAATCGCTTCCTGCAGATCGAGGGCGTCAGGATTCGGATTGCGACCGGGATCCAACGTTACTGTCGTCGCGTCAGAGCGCCAATCATTTTCCGGCCCATACCAGCCCGCGTCGAAATGAACATATTGCAGGTTCCGTTTCACGGCAAAATCAACGACGGCTTTTGCCCCTTCTGTCGTAAGGGTTACTTCGCGCATCACCTTACCCGGGGTGATCCACCAGGGATTCTCTATACGGGAAGGAGGGTTTAGATTGAGTAATAGATCGTTATTCTCAATCAGTTCACCCGGCTTATTAGCCACCATCATCACCCGCCAGGGAGTAGAAAAGGGAGCAATCTCATCCACCGCGCCGTACATCACGCTTCGGATCGTATTGGGTTTCTCGCTCAAGGCAAATTTTGTCCTCGCATAGTTGACCACTTCCGCCTCTGTAAGCAACAGATAAGGTCCTTCGGGCAATTCCACCACCAACGGACGTTCGCTTTCTCCCGGCCAGTTCTTCAGCGGTAACCGCTCGTAAGCAGTTTGCGCACGTGCTGTGTACCATGCCATGCTCCCTTCGGGAAGCGTAAATTCTGTATATTCATCGGTAATATGCAAATACTCTCCGCCGGGGAAAACATAGCGAAAGGCCACACCTTCATCATACGCGCGCACCTCCAGCTGTAAACGTCCCCGACGATTGCCATCCAACGACAGGTTGATCAGACAGCTGTTGTAATGTTCTTTTACAATAGCTCGCTCGCCATAAACAGGTGTCCAATTTTGGTCAACCGTATGACGGCTCACCTCTCCGATCTTCACTCCCTCTTTCCAATCCGCATTGGCCTGAATACCTAAAAGCGAAGGATAGACCACCGTTCTTCCCTCAAAGTCAAGCGTAAACCCCAGGCGATTTCCCTTTTCCTGTATCACCACTTTATACCGATTGTCAGGCGATTGGATCGTCACTTCCGCTGCCGACAGCCAAGAAATGCTACAAACAACAAAGACGAATGCTTTCAAAAATTTCATATCCTTCATGTATTTTTATTCGTAATCAACTAATCGGTTTTTATTTATAGATACTTTTCCCTTCATTCAGCTTCTTCTGTCGCAACAGCGCTTCAATGTAATAATAATCAGCGTAAATAATGGAAGCATCGATCTCATATCCGTTCGGTCTATGTCCCGTGCAATGGAGCAAAAAGGCTGTATTGACCTCCCTGCTTTGGTAATGGACAGAAGACAAACTGTCCAACATCTTATTGGCTGCCGTACGATATGCCTTACTCTCTTCTTTATTTTCTGCTAATACAGACATTTCAAGCAATGCAGAAGCAACAATAGCGGCAGCCGAAGCATCCCGAGATTCGTTCGGAATCTGTGGAGCGTCAAAGTCCCAATAGGGCACATAATCATCCGGCAGACGTTGCAGGTAAATATCTGTTGCTTTCTGTGCCGTCTGCCAGAAACGGATATCTCCGGTTTCCCGGTAAGCCATGATGAACCCATAGATAGCCCATGCCTGCCCACGCGCCCACATGGTATGATCGGCATAGCCCTGATGGGTTACCCCTTTGATAAACTCACCCGTCTGATCGTCATACACAATAACATGATAGCAACTTCCGTCCGGGCGAAAATGATTTTTCATGGTTGTTTCCGCATGCTTATAAGCCATCTCATACAGACGTTGATCACCTCCATTTTTTGCAGCCCAAAACAAGAGCTCCATATTCATCATATTATCAATGATGGTATTGTGCTTCCATCCCATTCGCTTCACCATGTTTGGCCAGGAAAGGAAGGTGCCCACTTGTGGCTTGTAAAGAACAGACACCGAATCAGCAGCTTGCAACAAAGCCTGTTTGTAATTCGGATCGTTCGTCAGTCGATATCCATTTCCTATACTACAGTAGGACAGGAATCCAACATCATGACTTCGTGCAGGTCCGGTAGCACTTGGGATAATCAATGCAGTAAATTTTTCTGCTTCACTTTTCCATGTCGCATCACCGGTATATTCATAAAGATACCAAAGAATACCGGGCCAAAAGCCACTTGTCCACGAACCGGGTCGCGTGAAATGCCATTCAGTACTTCCCGCATCGATACTATTGGGCATACGGGTGTGATCCGTAACCATTTCCATAGTTTTTGTTGCCTGCGCCACACAATAATCCAGATTCATATCTGTTTCCTGTTGCTTAGTTTGATCACAACCAACACAGAACAAAAGAAACAGAAACAGAAATAAGCTTGCATTTGATTTCATACGATAAATATTATTAATCTTAATTTTTGATTGATCCTTCTGAGAGATAAACGAGTCAAAGGCTAAAAACACCCAAAGAGATCTATCTCAATTAAGCTTTTCTCATTTATTTCACCTTCTCTTGGGTGTTTAGAGTAAGGTATTCGTTCTTATAATAACTACAAAAAATAGCTATAGAGTATTTACTAATAAATTACACTTTAAAATCTCACATTATGAAACAAACATTTTTAGGCAAGCTTTTCCTTTGTTTGATCGCCATTTTCTGGATGGGGACAGCCGAAGGTTTTGCTCAAAACAGTTTTAAGGTAACAGGTACACTAAAAGATTCGAATGGAGAATCTATTATTGGTGCCTCCATTGTGGAAAAAGGGACAACGAACGGAACTGTTTCTGACATTGACGGACGCTTCACTTTAAATGTGAAAGCGAATAGCCGATTGCTCATATCCTATGTCGGGTATGTCACGGAGGAGCTAACGGCTGCCCCAGGGCAATCGTTGAATATTATAATGAAAGAAGATTCGGAAACGTTAGAGGAAGTCGTTGTTGTGGGTTATGGAGTCGTAAAGAAATCAGACCTGACAGGCTCTGTTTCTTCCGTTTCTACAAAAGATTTAATACGTGGAGGAAATACCGATGCGGTAGGTTCTTTGCAAGGCACCATGCCGGGAGTACAGATTTCTCGTTCGAGTAGTAAACCGGGGAGCGAATACAATATCTTAATTCGTGGCTTAAATACCATTAGTGGAAGTACCTCTCCCCTGGTTGTTATTGACGGAGTACAAGGAGGATCGCTTTCGAATATCAATCCGGATGATATTGATCGCATAGACATTCTGAAAGATGCCTCGTCAACAGCCATTTATGGTTCACGGGCATCTAATGGAGTCGTACTTGTCACTACCAAACGTGGTAAAAAAGGAGATGTGAAGATTAACTACAGCGGCTACGCCGGTTTTCGCAATTATACCAACTTACCCAAGATGATGTCTGGTGAGGAGTATGTACAATTGGCTCGTGAAGCCGTACGTACTTCAAACAATAACCAATATAAGCAGGACAGCGAGATTTTTACCGCGTCGGAATTAAAAGCGATTGAAGAGGGCAATTATTTTGATTGGTTAGATGCCGTCAGCCATTCAGGTGTAATGACCAATCATTCTATTTCGGCTTCAGGAGGAAGCGACATTTCTACCTATGCGATTTCTGCCGGTTACTATTATGAAGACGGTATGATAGATCCGGAAGAATATTCCCGTTATAACCTGCGTACTTCAGTCGATGTAAAACCGAAAGATTACCTAAGATTTGGAATTAACGCCTATGGCACACATACGGTACGGGATACTGGTACGGGAATGATGACAACCGCTATGAGAATGCGACCAACATATCATCCAACCAATCTGATTACCGGCGAAGAAGAGACAAAGTATTCTAATGGTCGCTATAATCCACTGCTTACACAAAAGAATGCGACCAACAAGCGTAAAAACTATAATCTGATGGGGAATATTTATTTAGAAATTCTTCCGGCCAAGGATCTTTCCATCAAAACAACCTTCTCTCCGAATATACGTTTTTACGAGGCAGGCCAATACTTAGGTTCCTATACAGAGAACCGCAGTGGTAATTTGCCCAATAGTAATTATGAAAAAAATAGCTATACCAATTGGATGTGGGATAATCAGATCAGCTATCGTTTTGCAAAAAAAGAACACCGCTTCGATGTGATGGGCGTGTTTTCAATGGTGCAAAATCAAGAAGAACGATTAAGAGGAATCGGTAATAATCTTTCTTACAATTCTTTGTGGTATAATCTGCAAGGGGGAACAACGAATAGCTCAACATCCGGTTTTACGAAGACAAGCCTCATGTCTTATTTAGCCCGGGCGAATTATTCATTTCGCGACAATTATTTTGTGACAGCCAGTATTCGTTTCGATGGCTCTTCCAAATTGGCAGAAGGGAATAAATGGGGTTCATTCTCTTCGGCAGCTCTGGCATGGCGTCTGTCCGGTGAAGAATTTATGAAAGAGATTGACTGGCT
This sequence comes from Parabacteroides sp. PM6-13, assembly GCF_029892605.1. GTDB lineage: Bacteria > Bacteroidota > Bacteroidia > Bacteroidales > Tannerellaceae > QVMG01. Next base: position 189,156 of record NZ_JARXWF010000008.1, on the reverse strand, counting down.
CACAAACTTAAAGCTTCGTTTGAGTTATGGTCAAAGTGGTAATGATAATGTAAGAGCGTATCAGACCGAAGGATCCACCAGTGCGGTTAACTACTATGTGTTTGGAACCACCGATGCGCAAGGTTATCTACCAGGAAATATGCGCAACCCGAATTTAGGTTGGGAGCGCACAACTGAATACAATATTGGATTGGACTTCGGTCTTTTTGACAATCGCATTTCCGGGAATATAGAATACTATAACAGATTGACAAAAGATTTGATTATGAACAAGACGATCCCTGTTACTACCGGTTATACTTCCGTAACCGACAATGTTGGTTCTGTACGTAATACGGGGGTTGAGTTTATGATTAATTCGGAAAATATACGTACCAAAGACTTCTCCTGGACTACACAATTCAATTTTGCCTATAATAAAAATCGGATCGTTGATTTGGCCTATAAAGAGGATCTCTCTTCCAAAGGACCGTCTCTCCAAGGTATGGTGGGTGATTACAACAACTTATGGATTATCGGACAGCCCATCGACATCAACTTCAGCATGATGACTCAGGGAGTCTATCAGTTGGGCGAAGAAGCGGAAGCAGCTAAATACGGCGCTAAACCCGGACATTATAAACCACTGGATTTGAATCAGGATGGGGAAATAACAGATGCTGACCGTGTCATCAATGGGAAACATACTCCCGACTTTACGGGAGGGATGACTAATACATTCACCTATAGAAACCTTGATTTCTCATTTCAGATGTCATTCCAGACAGGAGCCAAAGTCTATAACCAATATTTAGTTTCTTTTGCTTTAGAATACAACACACAGAATTTTAATAATCTCAAATATAACTATTGGACTCCGGAAAATCCGACAAATGATTTTCACCGCCCAAGTAGTAGCGACCCCTACGACCGGGATAAAGGGCGAAGCGATACTTGGAACAGGGATGAATCGAAAGCATGCGCGTCACATCGTTTAGGATCTACCGATTACTTAAAAGTAAACTATATTTCTCTGGGCTATACATTGAATAAAAATCTGGTACAAAAACTTGATCTGAGCAACTTACGTGTGTATGCCACTGTGCAGAATCCCTTTATCTGGACACGCGATAAGTATGCGTTCAATCCGGAGCAAATGCGTGTTGCCATTGGTAGTACCGACTTTATGACTGTCAATGCTATCATCGGTGTAAATGTAGAATTTTAATTAAGAACCATATTATATTAAGAGATTATGAAAAGGAAAAATATACTTGCAATAACAGTTTTCTTTGCAACAACACTCCTTATTTCAAGTTGCTCGTCATTCTTGGATGAGGAAAATATAGCAGGTCAGTCTGCGGAGAAATACTTTGCAACCGCTATTGGTTACGAGAGTTTAATCAATGGATGTTATAACACCATGAAGTCTGTTTATAACACAAAGAACTATAATGTATTGTCTCAATTAGGCACGGATATCGTCACGCAAAATGCACCGAATGCTCCTACGCTTGCCGCAATTAATAAATACACTTTGTATCATAGCGATAATGGATTTGTATATCTTCAATGGACAAGTTTGTATGCTGCGCTAAAAAATGTAAATGCAGCCATCGACCGTGCGGAAAATGTAATTACGAAAACACAAGATCCGCGTGATGGTATGGATGAGAACTTACTGGCTCAACGGGTTGCTGAAGTCAAATTCCTGCGCGCTCTTTATCTGTTTGATATCGTTCGGAATTGGGGACAAGCTCCGCTTATTTTGCATGAACCGACAGAGGTGTCTACTGTTTCTCAGTTAGATAGCGGAGATAAGTTTTACGATCAAATTCTGGCAGATCTGAACGATGTATTAAACTCCAGTTTACCCATGCAACAAACAGCAAGCTCATATGGACGTGTTTCTAAAGCCGCCGCGAAGCATCTTCGTTCTCTTGTTTATCTAACGCGAGGCTATCAGACCTATGGCTCTCAATCCGACTTCACCAATGCCTTGGCTGACGCGGAAGATGTGATAGCCAATTCGGGACATACACTGCTGGAAGATTACGCCTTGGTACATCGCCAGACAAACGAAGAAAACGATGAAATAATCTTTTGTATCAATTTTGCTCAAAAAGATAAGTATTGGGGAAATGTCTTCCCTGAATTTTACATGCCGGTTTATCGGGAAGGTTGGGTGGACTTAGCACCGGATAATCGGTATGGAGCCGATGCTGCTGCTCATTCTATTATGCCGACCAAATATACCTATCTACTTTTTGACTGGAAAAAGGATCAGCGTGCGCGTGTCACTTTTATGTCTCCTTATAACGGTGATGCAGCCACATCCATTGACGGACGTACGGCCGGTGAAAACTACTTTGTAAGTATTAATGGCTCTGTTGTGCCTAAAAACGAGCCGGTGATCTATTTCCCTGTTCCACTCGATGGCGGTTTCAACAACCATGTATATACTACAGCGGAAAAGAATGAGGCGAAAACAAAAGGGAAGTATTATTTCAATTATCCATTGGGTAGTTTGCAGGAAAAATCCTATAAAGACGCGGCAAATGATGACTATTACATTATGGGAAATCAAGGAGGTGACTCCGGTTCGCGCACCTGGTTGCCTGTTTGGAAGTTTAAAGATGCCAATATGCAACATGGAGGAACAGGAGGAGAAGTGGGACAAGTAGGACGTGACATTTTCCTGTTTCGTTTAGCGGAGACCTATCTGATCGCAGCAGAAGCCGCGGTGAAGGCGAATAACAATACGAAAGCTTTGAACTACATAAATGCCGTGCGTCAGCGCGCATCGAATAATGCACCGGAAACGGGTTTGACGCTCTATTCAGGAACAGTTACAATTGATGACGTGTTGAACGAACGTGCGCTCGAACTATTTGGAGAGGTACCTCGTTGGAATGACCTGACACGTACCGGTAAGCTGGCAGAACGTGCCTTGGAATACAACTGGGATATCACGCATATCGAAGGTGCTGTGACCTCCGAACTGAGTGCAACAACCAATGCTAAATTCAGTCTTCGCCCAATTCCTGTTGCCTGGTTAAATTCATTGTCTAATGGTCAGGAATTAGGGAATAACCCTGGCTGGTAACCAAACCTACTATCATTTTGAGATTTACGCGAGACTTCGCGACTATACTCCCGGGGGTACTTGGCAAACTCCCGGGAGAAATATTTCCTTGCTATTAAACGATCAAGCAGAACAGCAACGCATAAATTCCCATTTATTCCCGCGCGCATGAACTCATATTAAAATAATTACCCTAATTTTGTGCGAAACAAAGAAATAAGTTATGCGAGATCTGATCAAAAAGTATGGTTGGCACGTAGGTGCTCTGATTCTCTTCCTGGGTATTGTTACTGTCTATTTTTATCCTTCTGTCGTTGAAGGGAAGGTGATGCAACAGGGAGACTCTCAGAAGTTTGTGGGGATGATTCAAGAGTCAATCGATTATTATGAAAAAGAAGGGGAGACATCCTTTTGGATTGGCTCCATGTTTTCCGGTATGCCGGCTTACCAGGTCGGGGCACCGGGTGGTAGTTTCAATCCGCTGCCAGCGCTTCTTCAACTAATCAAAAACATCGATGCGATGGGGGCAGGCATTATCCTGGCTGCGCTGATCGCTTTTTATATCCTGATGTGTGTCATGGGGGTCAACCGCTGGCTGGCTATCCTGGGCGCTATTGCCTACGCTTTGGCCTCTTATAACATTATCATTATCGGCGCCGGACATATTTCAAAAGCCTACGTGATTGCCTATATGCCTCTGACCCTGGCGGGCATGGCGCTTCTGTTCCGGGGGAAAATGCTCTGGGGCGGTGTCCTGTTTGCCTTGAGTATCGCTTTCTCTACGCTGGAAGGGCATTTGCAGATCACCTACTACCTGGCGCTCTTCTGCGTGATTATCTTTTTCGGATTTGTTTACCAGAACATCAAAGAAAAGACATACCAAAAGCTGATCAAGACAACAGCCATCATGGCTGTAGCAGCGCTATTGGGCATCTTGCCTAACCTGGCTACCCTCTATAGCAATTTGGAAATGAGTAAGACGAGCCTTCGCGCTCCTTCCGAACTGACACAGCCCGAGACGGGCGAGAGACCGGCCACCGGCATGGATAAAGACTATGCTTTCTCCTTTAGTTATGGACGGGGCGAACTGATGACATTCCTGATTCCCGACGTCTATGGACGCGGTTCGGGCACCACCCTCGACAATACGTCCGAGACCCATCAGTTTTTGCGTAAGAATGGCTATCAGGTAGGGAAAGAGGTGATGATGCCGACCTACTGGGGCAGCAAGCCCTTTACGGAAGGGGCGGTGTACTTTGGAGCTATCATCTGTTTTCTGTTTGTATTGGGCATGTTTGTGATCCGTCATCCAATGAAATGGTGGATGTTTGGCGGAGCCTTGTTCTTCGTCCTCCTCTCGTTGGGTAAGAACCTCACCTGGTTCAATGATTTCATGTTCTACTATTTCCCGATGTACAATAAATTCCGTACGCCCGAAATGGCATTGGTTATTCCCGGACTGGTATTTCCTATTATCGCCTGTTGGGGATTGAAAGAGATCTTAGATAATAAATTGGAAGCTAAAACATTGAAAACGGGGCTGATCTGGTCGCTGGCGATTACCGGTGGACTTTGCCTCATCGTTTGGTTGTTCCCTAACGCCTTCTTTAGTTTCCAGACGGATGGCGACGTATTACATGGATATAATACCCAGCCCTGGTATAATGCCCTGTTGGTCGACCGGGCTGCGATGGCCTCTTCGGATGCATTCCGTTCCCTGATCTTTATTCTGCTGGGAGCTGGACTTGTCTTCCTGTTGATGAAATCGAAAGATAAAAAGAAGGTCTCTATGATCGTTTGCGCGGGATTGGCGGTACTCACATTGGTGGATCTTTGGGGAGTGGATCGTCGCTATGTAGACGTAGACCGATATAAAACAGAAAAACTACAAGAGGCGTTCAAACCCTCCGTTGCCAATCAGGAGATATTGAAAGACAAAGACCCCGCTTACCGGGTAGTCAACCTGCAAAACACCTTTGAAGAGACCTATACCTCCTATTTCCACCGTTCGGTAGGGGGCTATCACGCGGCTAAACTGAGGAGCTACCAGGATCTGATCACCTACCGGTTGGGGGGCGAGGTCAACCAAATCATCAAAGCATTGCAGAATGCCCAGTCGGAATTGGATCTATTCGCAACCCTCCGCAACACCCATTCGCTGAATATGCTGAATGCCCGTTATATCATCTACAACCCGGAATATCCGCCTATCCGCAATCCGTTTGCCTGCGGTGACGCCTGGTTTGTGTCGGAGGTGAAGATGGTAGAGAATGCCGATGAAGAGATGGCAGCGCTGGCGACTACCGACCCGTCGGAAACGGCTGTTGTCGACAAACGCTATGCGGAGGAGTTGGCAGGATTCACCCCGCAGTTTGATGAAACGGCCACGATCGTGCTCAACAGCTATCGCCCGAACCGCTTGAATTACACCTCTCGGGCAGCTTCTGAACAACTGGCTGTCTTCTCTGAGATCTATTACCAGCCCGGCTGGGAGGTAACGATCGACGGCCAACCGGCTTCGCATTTCCGGGCCGATTGGACATTGCGCGCCATGCGTATTCCGGCAGGTGAGCATGAGATCGAATTTGCTTTCCGTCCGCAGGGCTATTTCATGGCTAAACGAATTGCCAACGCCAGCTCCTACCTGATCGTCTTCCTACTGATCGGAGCCATTGGCTATTCCATCTGGGATTATTTCAGGAAAAAGAAACAACAAGCCTAAACAATATTCTTCAAAAAAAGCAAAGGGGCTTGACCGGAAATTGGTCAAGCCCCTTTGCTTTTTAGTTCTTATAATACCGGATCAACCCAAGTCCTGGTCGATCTGTGTGTATTCAATCAACGCTCCATGATGAATGAGCGGTTGGTTCTGATCGATCCAGATCAGTTTCGAGGTGTCATAGCCGATCATGCCTGCTCTGTGGATAAAGGCTCTTTTGATATTGTCCGGCATGGCATGCTCGCGCGACAGAAGCCACAGATGACGCAGGTCTTCGCCGGCCACCAAGGCGTATTTATACTCCGCGTCGACCTCAATCACATTATATCCCGTATAGAGCGGACCACGATAAGAGATCTTCATCTTCGCGTCATACATCGGACCGGTGAATTTCACTGTGCCGATCTTAATCTCTTTCCGTTTCTTATAATAGTTATACCAACGCTTTACGACCTTCAGATTGCCGTTATAACGCAAGGAGAAATCGATCGACGTATTAATGATATTGCGGTCAAACTTGTAATCCAACCGGGCCACCTCATACCATTTCCCCAAAAACTTATCCACTTCAAAAGGATTAACCGCAACGGCTTTCCGGGGAATCGTTTTCCTCATATTCCATGCCAAAAAGGCACCTGTCGCTGCCAGCGCAACACCCCCGGCTATTACATGACTCTTTTTCATATCTGTTTGTTTTTAGTTGTTTTTCAATCATCAGATGCTTCTGAAGGCCTCTGTCTTATTGTAACCACTCCGTAAAGTTAATTGTTTTTCCGAATCGGCAAAAAACATTCGGTTAAGAAGTTGTTTTGAATTTTATTGGAGCTTATTTAGTCTTATTTTTCGCTTAGTTGTGTCTTTGCTTTTGGGAGCATAGCGAGCTATGTGACTAAAAGCAAAGGCGCGGATAAGCGGAAAAGAAGGCTGAAGAAGCCCAATAATAAGCAACAATAAATTATTTTATAAAATTCAAAACAGCTTCTAAATCTTCCTTAACCGTTCAATCACCTCTTCTCCCAACGCCCGCTTTGTCTTGATATGCTCACGAACGGTCGTCACAAAAGGATTGTTCTCGAAATCACCACGTACCCCTTCGAAATCCTTGATCTTTGCCTCATCAGAGCCGTCTACCCCAAAGCCGATCCGGGAGGTCAGCGAAAACTCTTTCCGAGCATCCTGATAAAGCATCTCATCCAGCTCGATCACAGATGTCTGCCAGGCCTCCACAAGGCCGACCAACTGGTCGACAGTCGTCTGGGAAAGGTCTATTCCATACTGTCTCTCGATACATGCGTAGGCCCATGTCCACTCCATATCGTAATACTTACGGGCCATATCGTCGAAGAAGGATTCGATCTCCGACAACGAGCTGCATACGCCCGATTCGATCGCATCCAACAAACCGTTCAGGCTCTCTTGCGGAAGGATCAAGCCCGACAGGTCGACCCATTCACCCAGTCCGTTCGGCTCGCTTGGCTTCAACCGCTCGCGCACCTCTTCAATAGAAGTGAACGCCTCCTTCCCTAAACGGGATATCAGGGAGTTACCCAAGAATTTGCAGATGGCCATCCGGTAAAACTCCATGCCTTTGCGGAGCGAAGTTCCCTTGATACGCGTATTCTGATACGAAAAAACCTCCGAGGTGGCGCCGGCCAGGTGTTGTAATTCTTTTAATATAGCCACCGCTTTGATCATCTTTTGGATGGTATAGGGGCTAAGCAGGTTGAAATTGATTTTATCGAGTTGGAAAGGATCTGTCCGTTTATCGCGCTTCGGCCATTTCTGCACGTCACGGATCGTGCCCACGCTGCGCAGATTCACACCGGGCACCAGCCAGGTCTCGTCGTTCTTCTCGATGAGATAAGAGAAAGGAATATCCGACGTGTCACTATGATGATGATGGCGTCCCATCACCAGCGAGAAAGCACCGATCCGCGCCGGCCAAAGGATATAGGAATCACTGGTCGTTTTCGAGCCCCTCTCTACAATACCCTGATGGATAGGACCCAGTTTATACATATGATTGCTCTGGTTCGAACCGCTCCCGGCATTCAGGAATGAAAACATCCCGGCAATCAACAGGCTGCTCTTATGCATCGAAACCGTGAAGGGTCCGGCAAAGATGGCGCACGCCTCCCCGTTCTCGAAAGCGCAGTTGCTGAAAAGCAATGAGTCGTGAGCCGAGAAGTTATGCGACACATGACAGGCCTGCCCGATAAAGCAACGCACAATCTTCGCCGCATCCGACAAGATAGTGCCCGACGAAACAATGAAATCTTCAGCAATCACCGAGTCGCCAATATAGACCGGCGCCACCCGGCTGCTATTGACCGAGCCATTCGACAGGCGGGTCACATTCTCCAATACAGCCGCGTCGCCGATACGCACATTGCGCAGTGTGCCGCAATTACGGATCACCACCCCTTGCCCGATCATCCCTTGCGTGGAGGCGATCTGCTCCGCGTAGGCCGTTACCATCTGTTGCAACCGCGCGATCAATTCGGGACGATGCCGATAAAGCGCGATAACATAGGCCAGGGAGGCCGACATACCGTCATAGATAGGCACTTCGCGACCGCCGGTCTCATTCAGTACGGCCACATGCACATTATTTCCGAAAGAACTCTTCTCATCGACCACCAACAGGTTCACATGCTGCAACATACTCCCCTCGCCAATCGTGTAATTGGCAATATAATTCTGCACCTGTTCGATCAATACATTATCGCCCACCGTGCAATTATGCAACGCGGCATGAAAAATACCGCTATGTCGCTTGATGCCACCGGCCAATTCAAATTCCTCTTCAAAAACACCCAACCGGATATCCCCGGAGAAGCGTACATCATGTACATACCGTGTATCAAAGCCTTCAGCAACAAGTACCCGGCTCCAATCTTCCGCAAAACAATGTTGTGACTCCAGGCGAGCAATCTCTTCGGCAGTAAGGCAGTTTAGTTTATTCATACATCTGTTTCATAAATCAATCAAAAACTCCGCCATATGCCTCCCATCCCGAATCTCCGATTCCAAACAGTATACAACGAGGCATACAAACAGCAAAAATAAAACGGGAAGTTACTTTTTTTATTTTAACCTCCAACTATCATTTTGTCAAAATCGCCCGACTTTTTTTCCGTAAACGTAGGGGTATTTAAAATTACCCGCAGGAGTAACACTTTTTAACGTATCATATTGTAAAGCAAAATGCCCTTTTTGCTATCATTTTGACAATTAACAATCGCTTAGCCCAAAGGCGTAAAGCAATCCATTCTCTCCCCCACCCTCCCCAAAATTCCTTCTAAAAACTTGTCCATCTCCAAAAAACATGTACCTTTGCCCCCGCAAACCCCAAGCGGCTGTGGTGTAATTGGTAGCCACGCCAGACTTAGGATCTGGTGCCGAGAGGCGTGGGGGTTCGAGTCCCTTCAGCCGCACAAGGTTAAAAAACCCTCCTGATTGATTTTAGGAGGGTTTTTGTTGTTGGTACAGCGATTTAGGGCTTACTTTTGGGTCAGCCCATCTGTTTTTATTTATTGGGTGTTTCCCATTTTTTTGTAGTTGTGCAGGAAACATTTACAATTTGGTCGCCTGTTTGAATGCGGAAGTCACCTTCTTCTAAAATCCATTTGCCATCATAGCCGACAAAGGCGAGATCGGAACCTTTTATTTTTAATACAATGGTTTTTGTTTCGTTTGGTTTCAATTCTACCTTTTCGAAAGCACGGAGACGACGAACATCGGGGGTTAGAGAAGCAACAAGGTCGCTGCTGAATAATAAGACACTCTCCTTCCCGATGCGGTTACCGGTATTTTTTACATCAACGGTAAAGGTCAATTCATCGTCAGCCGAGAAATTTGCTTTATCTACCTTCAGGTTACTGTAAGTAAAAGTAGTATAACTCAAGCCATAACCGAATGCCCATTGCACGTTTACCACCGCGTCATAATTGTAAGCGCCTTCCATCTGTCTGCCAATATGCTCACTTGGTTTGTGGTCGTAAGTAACAAGCGAATTAATTTCCTTCGGATAGGTAAAAGGCATTTTGCCGCTGAAGTTTGTATCTCCTGCAAGTAGGTTGGCTAAGGCATCCCCACCATAGTTTCCCGGAAGCATGATGTTGACTACGGCTTTTGCTAAGGGTTCGATATCAGCAATCAGGCGGGGGCGTCCTTGATTCAGGATAAGAATAATAGGCTTACCGGTTTTAGCCAGTTCTTTCATCAGATTAAGCTGGTTTTCGGAAAGAAAAAGATTGGTGAGGTTACCAGGTGTCTCGCAATAGGAGTTTTCACCTATACAAGCAACAATATAATCAACATCCGATGCAGCTATTACAGCCTTTTCTATTTCAGGATCATTCTCATCCCACCAATTGCCACCTTTCTTATAGGTCACGCCAGCTTCATAAATAATATTTTCCGATCCGAATTTATGTATAAATGCTTCAAGGATGGTATTGTAATCCGCAGCACATTCATCCGCCTTATCGCCTTGCCAGGAATAAGACCAGCCACCATTCAACGTGCGCATGGAGTTGGCATTAGGTCCGGTAATCAATAGTTTTTTACCTTTTGCGAGTGGCAAAATGTTTTCTGAGTTTTTTAGTAATACCATCGACTCCTCGGCAGCTTTCAATCCCACCGCAGCATGTTCGGCACTACCAAACAGCGGATAATCTTTCAAGTCATTGTATGGCTTCTCGAATAGGTTGAGACGATATTTCAAACGCAACACACGACGAACAGCATCGTCAATGCGGCTCATAGAAACTTCTCCCTCTTGCACCAATTCTTTCAGTAGTGTACAAAAATTCCAGTCATAGGGATCCATAGACATATCTATCCCTGCATTTATGGCCAGTTTGATAGCCTCCTTTTTGTCTTTAGCAATGTGGTCGCGACTATATAGATTGTTAATATCTGACCAATCGGTTACAATCATACCATCCCAATTCAGGTCCTCCTTCAGCCATTTGGTCAATAATTCGTAGTTGGCATGGAATGGTAAACCATTATTCATTGCGGAGTTTACCATGACAGAAAGAGCGCCGCCTTTCACCATTTCCAGATAAGGTGCGAAATGTTTTTCGCGCATATCTTGTAAGGTAATTGAAGAGGGTGTGCGGTCTTTACCCGAAACAGGCACGCCATATCCCATATAATGCTTCATGCAGGCAGCCACATGGTATGCGTCTACATGGTTTGGATTAACACCCTGGAAACCCTGTACGGATTCGCGTCCCATTTCTGCATTCAGGTAACAATCTTCTCCATAACTTTCCCACATCCGTGGCCAACGAGGATCGCGTCCCAGGTCGGTAACCGGAGCATAGGTCCATGGAATGCTTCCGGCTTTGGTTTCATAAGCAGAGATGCGGGCTCCTTCGCGCGTAAGTTCTCGGTTGAATGTGGCCGCCATATTTATGCCTTGCGGGAAAAACGTTCCACCGAGTGTGTAGGTCGTTCCATGTATCTGGTCTACTCCATATATACACGGGATGCCCATTACCTCCATCGACTTTTCCTGAATGCGCTTAATAATTTCCTGCCATTTAGCCGGAGTCTGTGCAATACTGTTGGGCACATTCAGTATAGAACCTACTTTGTATTTACCAATAACGCTATCCAGCATTGCCTCGTCCAACATGAATCCTTTAGCACTTTCTGCTTCCATGATGCGCGTGTATATTTGCATGATAACATCCTGTGCCGGCATTTCATTTCCTAACTTGAATTCGTTTTCCAGCTTATATTTTTCAAGCATCCTCTTCAGGTCGTCGACCTTCATGTTTTGAGGATTGATGCCGGCGAAAGGATTTGTACGTTTCTGCAATACATCAATAGCCAGTTCGGTCATCTGTCCGATCTTCTCATCGAGCGTCATTTTCTTGAGCAACGATTCAATTTTCTGCTCCATCTTCTTATCCTGCGGAATGGCAGGAGGAACATTCGTTTGTTGTGCGCAAATGTTTGTCATCAAGGCGACACCAACAAGGGATAATAGATACTTTCTCATTCTATTTATTTTAGTTTCAATACATCATTTGTTTTCACATCCTTCGCTTCAGTTACTACAGCATCCAGTGTTGCTTTTACATCTCTGGAAGAAGCTGCAACCAGTAATTTATACGTACCTCTGTCTGTTACCCATGCACTTTTACTTTCATCATAGGACGCCAGATCGGAAACGGAAACGGTCAGGGTTATTGTTTGGCTTGAGCCGGGTTCTAATTCCTTTGTTTTGGCAAAAGCTTTCAACTCCTGCATTGGTTTACCAAATATACTCATTGGAGCCGATACATAAAGCTGAACAACTTCTTTTCCGCTGGTTTTGCCTGTATTTTTCACATCTACTGTAACGGTAAATACTCCATTTGCGTTTTCCACTTGCGCATGGCTGTATTCAAATGTGGTATACGACAGACCATAACCGAATGGATAAGACACCTCTTTCTTATAGGTATCGAAGTAGCGATACCCTACATAAATATCTTCTTCGTAGATGGTATAGTCAATGTTGCGTACCGGCTCTGTCTTCTTTTCAGTATCACCACCCATGATATGGGCCATCCCCGCATCTGTTTTAGGCGGATCAATGGGGAAGTTTTTCGAAGAAGCAGCGTCCATAAGTTTCACAGGGAAAGTCATTGTTAATTTGCCGGAAGGATTGACCTTACCACTCAAAATATCGGCCACTGTGTTTCCTCCTTCCTGACCGCCCTGCCATGCGAGCAAGATAGCGTCAGGTCTTTTTCCCCATGAAGCGGTTTCAATTACGCCACCGATGTTAAGAATTACAATCGCTTTCTTTCCTAATGATTGGAATGCTTTCGACACGCTTGCAACCAATTCTTGCTCTTCATAGGTGAGTTCAAAATCGTCTGTCGGTTTACGATCAAGAAATTCGCCAGATGTCCTTCCGATGGTAATCAAAGCGACATCTGCATTCTGTGCCTGTTTATTTAGTTCGGTAACTGTCGGTACAAACTCACCAGGACGATTTTTAGGCATAAATGTTGCGTATTTATTATTCGGGTCAGGGTTATTCTTTGCATTCTCTTTTTCTATATATTCTTCATATTGTGCCTTGAGGGCTACGTCGAGTGTGTATCCACTATTTTCGAGCCCTTGGACCAACGAAACAGTATATGCCTCGTTGACATCGCCACTACCTGTACCGCCGGCAATAAAATCATAGGAGGTGATGCCATAAGCTGCCACCTTCTTCACGGAAGCCGGAAGCGGAAGTGCTTCTCTTTCGTTTTTCAACAACACCATACCTTCGCCGGCCGATTGGCGCGTTACTATTGCATGTGCATTGAGATCAGGTGTATTGGAATATTTGTACCCTTTGAAACGTGGCGACTTCAGGATGAGTTCAAGAATACGCTTTACGTTTGTGTTGATATCTGCCTCGGCCAGTGTACCGTTTTGTACGGCTTCAACAATGTCTGAGAATTGTTTGGGAGTCCCGGGCATCAATAGGTCATTACCCGCATGCATTTGCGCCGGAGCGTTTTTGCCACCGAACCAATCGGTCATTACGGTGCCGTTGAATCCCCATTCATTACGCAGTATGGTGGTTTGCAAATCGCGGCTTTCGGAGGCATATACTCCATTGATGAAATTGTAAGAGGACATAATAGTCCATGGATCGGACTCCTTAACGGCGATTTCAAAGCCTTTGAGGTAAATCTCGCGCAAGGCACGTGGAGTGACACGGCTGTCGTTATTCATACGGTTGGTTTCCTGGTTATTCGCAGCGAAATGCTTCAGCGAAACACCCACTCCGTTGCTCTGCACACCGCGAGTCATAGCGGCAGCAATCTTGCCGGAAATAACTGGGTCTTCAGAGTAATACTCGAAGTTGCGTCCGCAAAGTGGGTTACGGTGTATATTCAGAGCTGGGGCGAGTAATACATCGACACCATACTCCAGTACTTCGTTGCCCATGGCCTGGCCTACCTGTTCCACCAGCTCGGTGTTCCAAGTCGAAGCAAGCAAGGTGCCTATGGGGAAGGCAGTACAATAATAGGTGTCCGGGTCATTCTCGCGGGTGGGCGAGATTCTTAATCCGGCGGGTCCATCGGCCAATACGATAGCCGGAATACCCAGGCGGGGTATGGGGTAGGTGGTCCCGGCGGCTCCGGGAACCATCGACTGGGTTTCCCCTACAACTGCGCTATCGCCCGTTAATCCGCCCATACCTGTTCCAATTACTAATTTTACTTTTTCGTCGAGCGTCATGGCTGCAATAACTTTGTCGACGGGGGCCTTCCCGAGTTGGGGGACTCTCTCTGCGCATGATGCAAGAAATAGGGCAGCGATTAGGTTTGTGAGGATAATTATATTCTTCATAGAGTTTTCAAAGTGTTTATATTTGAAACGCAGATTATTATATAATATATTAATCTGCGTTTCGGAATAATGACTGATTATTTAAACAACATCGGCGCAAACTCTGTCAGATAAATACGCCAGTTGTCCCAGGTATGTCCGCCGCCACTTTCGCGCCAGGTATATTTGAAACCTATTTCGTCCATTTTCTTCATGCTGTCTATTACGCCTTTGTACAGAAAGTCTGTATTACCGCAAGCGATCCAGTATAGTTTGAAACCATTCTTTTTCTGGATTTCCAGCCGTTTGATGAACTCGTCTTCTGCTTTCTGCATCTCAGCGTTGTTAGCGTTACCCATACCCATCATAGTCGCAATAGGAGGGGCAGAGAATACACCGACATAATCGAATATATTCGGGTATTGCGCTGAAATGGTAGACGAGTGCATACCACCCATTGATAATCCGGCTATCGCACGATTCGCTTTGCCTTTCTTCACACGGTAGTTGTTTTCAATGAACTTCATTACATCGCCGAAGCTATCTTCCATGCTGGCTACAGCTTCTCTTGGGCCACCACCCATAGCGGGGGTGTATGCGCGGTTTGTTTCTTCGGGCGAAGCGTTATTTTGTGTATGACCGTTGGTCATCACCACAATCATCGGTTTAGCTTTTCCCTGAGCAATCAGGTTATCCATGATCTGAGCCGTACGTCCCAAAGCGATCCAAGCTTCTTCGTCGCCTCCTGAACCGTGAAGCAAATAGAACACCGGGTAGTTCTGCTTGTCGTTTTCATATCCGGGTGGAGTATAAATCGTGATGCGGCGGTTCTCTTTCAGTGTAGGGCTGTTGTACCAGCGGCGAGCAACGGTTCCGTGGGGAACTTCGTTGACACTGTATAGATCGCCCAAACCACCTTTAATAATGAAAAGGCTGGTAATCGAGGCCACGTCGCGTTTCATCATGATGTTGCTGGGGTCATTCATCTGCAGTCCGTCGACCACGAAGGTGTAACTGTACAGTTCAGATGCCAGTGGCTCGGGAGTTGTGAATTCCCATACGCCCTCTCTGTTTTCTTTTAACTCCGCTACTCCGGGAGCATCAAACTTACCATACGGTGTCTCCATTTTTTGATTTGGAAGGAAATCTCCGGTTACTTCAACCTTGACGGCCTTAGGAGCACGCAGGCGGAACGTTACAGTGTTGTTCTCGTGGATTTCGGGAGAGATGATTTGTGAACCTCCCCAAAGAGCTTGTTGCGCGAAGGATGCAAAGCACACCATAAGTAGCGCGGATAGGATAAATAACTTTTTCATTGTTTCTTTTTTAAATATAATAGTGATTACCAATTATCATTCTGCTCCATATTCGGATTCAAGTCCAACTCTTTGCGCGGAATAGGCAACAATTTGTGTTTTGCCTTAAAGCCATAAGTAGAGTTGTTGAACAAGACTTCGGCTCCATTGAGTGAGAAGGCAGAAATTTGTTTGCCCTGCTCGGCCAATGCTGTTTCTGCATCGCCCCAGCGAACGAGGTCTTGGAAGCGAACACTTTCCAGGCAAAGTTCAAGACGCTTTTCGGTTTTTACATCGTCCAGCGTGACAGATGTCAGAGGAGTGAGGCGAGCACGAGTGCGTGTCTGGTTGATGTAATTGAGCGCTTTGTCTTTATTTCCTCCCATAACATGGGCTTCGGCAGCCAATAATAATACTTCGGCGTAGCGCATGACGCGCAGATTGATATACTGGAGCGCTTGGAAGTACGACGCATCGTAAACACAGTCTTCCCGCAATGTACGGTTCTTCCACATAAAGTATCCTTCATGACCGATCATGCTGGCACCCGGCTGTACGGTAATTCCGATGGCCTCCATCTGCGGATAGCTGCGCATCGTGCTGTTGAGGCGGTAACCGTCGGCTCCTTCTACGGCGACAAAAGCGTCATACAGACTTTTACGTGGGTTGAAGAATCCGTATGTACCGGTGGCGATGTACGACATGGCATCCCAGCTAATGTTCAGTTTGTCGGAACGCCAACCCGTCATGATGAAGGTCATAGTCATTTGAGACCATGCCTGTTCCGAGTCGTTGCGCTTTTGCACTTCGAGCATCGATTCGCTGCTGCCGTTAGCCACTACGTGGAGCAACATATCGTAATCACCTTCATACAGCTTGTATTTGCCCGATTCGATCACCTTGTCGAGTATCGAGGCCGCATCAGCATACTTATTCTGGAACAGGTAAGCCTTTCCAAGCATGGCCTGAGCCACTTCACGGGTGACGCGGATCGTTGTTTCGCTATCGTTCGCATCCGCTTTAGATGGGAGCACACCTGAATTGATGGCATCGCCCAGGTCGCTTTCGATAATGGCCCATAAGGCTTCGGGTGTACTGTTGCCCTGACGGTACTCGCCGGGTTGCAACAGGTGGTCGACTACCGGCGCTGTGCCGAAGAGTGTCACCAGTTCGAAGTTTGCCCAGGCGCGGAAGAACTTAGCCTCAGCTACGGCACGCTTCTTTACGTCACTGTCGGGCGCCAACAGGTCAATAATCAGGTTGGCTTTATAAATGATACTGTACATACCCGAATACATGCCTTGCACCATACCGTGGTCGGTATCGAAAGTGTACTCGTTGAGTTGTTCCATGCTGGCATTATCGCCACGTGAACCTCCACCGCACCATATGTCGTCGGCCAATAGATTCTTTGTTAAGTACCAGTTGTAGTAGTTGCCGCCCCAACTCGAGTATAGTGAGGCCAGTGCCTGCATGGCATCTGCGTCTGTTTTGTAAAAATCTTCCTGCCCACCCAGGTTACCGTGCTTTTCAATGTTGAGACGGTCTTCGCAACCGATATTCAATATCGGCAGCAAACCCAATAATAGGATATAGATATATTTTGTTTTCATTATTCGTATCAATTTTGAAGTGAATTAAAATTCAATGTTAAATCCAAATACCACTTTTTTGGACGAAGGATAAGACCCTTTGTCTATCCCCATCCCTGAGGTTGAGTTGGCTGCCGCTTCCGGATCGAAGCCGGGGTACTTGGTGAAGGTGAAGAAATCGTCGAGCGATCCATAGAGGCGCAGGTTGTTCACGAAAATTTTCTTCGTCCAGCTTTTGGGTAGGGTGTAACCAAACTGTATTTGCTTGACTTTGAAGAATGAACCATCATACACCAGGGCGTCAGACGTTTGGTACTTGTCCATATTGGCGGCTCCGGCGCGCGGTACTGTACCTGACTTATTACCTGCCGTCCAACGGTTTTCGTAGAATATCTCTTTCAGTTTATTTGATGCTGCAAAGTCCGGGCGGTTGATGCAATTGAAAATGTCGTTTCCTTGTGAACCCGTACCGAATATCGTAAGGTCTAACCCTTTCCAGGCAGCCGACAGTGTGATACCGTAAGTGAAATCGGGGATAGCATCGCCGATATAATCCAGGTCGCCATCGTTCAGCGTGCCGCTATCGTCCAGGTCGTGGAAAGTAGGATCGCCGGTTTCAGGATCTACCCCTTTAAATTTATAACCGCGGAAGTAGTACACCGGTTGGCCTTTTTCGAAATAGGTAATGGTGCTTGTGTGGAAGTTCACTCCCGACAAGCGGGTGATAGACGGGTCGATATAGGTAACCTTATTCTTCAGTGTAGCCAGGTTGGCACGGATGCCGTAGCTGAAATCACCGATCTGGTCGCGCCAGCCCAGTTCAATCTCAAAACCTTTATTGCTAACGTTACCGGCATTCATTGGCGAAGTATTACCACCGATAATCAATGAAGGGGTAGTTCCCGATACCAATAAGTCCTTAGTCTTCTTGTCGAAGTAATCCATACTCAGGGTAAAGCGGTCTCTGAACATACGCATGTCGATACCCACATTAATCTGCTCGGAAGTTTCCCATTTTAGTTTGTCGTTACCCATCGTCGACGGAGCCGCTCCGGTTATATATGAATTGCCCAAAACAAAGGGATAAATGCTACCCAACGCCATGTCGGTGCTGTACGGATAGCCGCTCAAGGCAGCCAGAGAACCGTTCTGCCCCCAGCTTGCGCGCAGTTTTAAACTGCTTATCTGGTTTTTCAACGGAGCGAAGAAGTTCTCTTCAGATATGGTCCATCCTGCCGAAACAGCCGGGAAGTATCCCCAACGGTTGGTTGGAGGAAGCTGGGAAAGGTCGGCCGCATCGGCACGCAGTGAAGCCTGCAACAGGTAACGTCCTGCAAATTCGTAACCTATACGTCCGAAGTACGACAATTTAGCCGAGCGTGTCTTTTCACCACCCACACCTTTGGTAGCCGAGGCCGAGCCAAAGTTGAGGTAATAAAATAACGGATCGTTCTTCTTCAACGCATCCTCGCCATTGGCCGACAGGCTACCGTTCGTATAGTCGTAGGTCGATTCCTGGTACGACATACCCGCCATTCCTGTTACGGTATGTTGTCCGAAGGTTTTCATGTAGTTGGCAAAGTTCTCCCACTGATAATAGATAGAGGTGGATGAGGTGGCATTATGACTTACATAATCGCGGCTCTGTACCGAGTTGCCATAGAAAGGCAAATCCGTATTAGACTGGCGGGTACCGGACAGGCGGTAACCCAGGCGCGAAGTAAACGTAAAGTCTTTGATCGGATTGAAATCGGCATAGATAGAACCGCTCACGTTGAAACCGCTGCTCTTGCCGATGTTGTTGTCGCGCATAATCATCGGGTGATACTGCTCGCCCGAGTAATAGTTGGAAACGGCGTAATAATTGTCGTTTTCATCCGTCAATAGATATTTGCCGCTGTTCAGGGCGTTTAGCATATGCGCCGGCAGGTTCTCACGGGTATAAGTGTCGGGCGTCAGCGGGTCGAGCTGAAGAATCGACGTCAATAAACTACCGTATTCGCTATTCATAGATACGCTGCGCGTGTTGTATTTCTCAATCTGATTGGTGGTACCCACTTTGAACCAGGACTTAATCTCGTATTCAGAGTTGATGGTAGCCGTCAGGCGTTTGTACACGTCGGCATCACCCTTCACGATACCGTTGTTATCGAGGTAGCTAAGCGACAGATAGTAATTTCCTCGCTCGGTCCCGTTGCTAAAGGATACGTTGTGCTTCTGCATCCGGCTGTTCTCGAAAGCTACATCTGTCCATTGGGTATTGGTTACACCGTTCCAGTTGCTCCGTAGGAAATCTTCGGTAAAGGTATTTGACTCTACCATATAATTAATGTATTCTTCAGCACTTAACATCTTGGGAATACGCGCCAGCTCTTGTGAAGCCCACTGGAAGTCGTAGCTAATCTTTCCCTGTCCGGATTTTCCCTTTTTGGTGGTGATAAGTACAACACCGTTACCGGCTTCCGCACCATAGATAGCTGCTGAAGCTGCATCTTTTAAAACTTCCATTGAAGCGATATCGTTCGGATCAATACCGCTGATGTTGGATAGACGAACACCATCTACCACATAAAGCGGATTGGATGATGTGTTAGAAGAGTACCCGCGTACCCGTACCGTAGGTGAAGCACCGGGAGCAGCCGATGTCTGTATCACCTGTACCCCTGCGGTTTTACCCTGTAATGCCTGCTGGGCATTACTGATGGTACGGTTTTCCATATCTTCCGGCTTTACCTGAGAGATGGCACCCGTTACGGAACTCTTTTTCTGCACGCCGTAACCTACAACCACTACTTCATCCAATGCCTTGGCATCTTCTTTGAGTATAATGTTGGTCACTCCGGCAACAGCATTTCTCTCTTGTGTTTCATAACCAACGTATGAAAAAACAACAATTGATCCTTGCTTTACTGACAATAGATAGTTACCATCCATATTGGTAACTGTACCGTTGGAGGTGCCTTTTTCGAATACACTTACTCCAATCAGTGGCTCTTTGTTCTCATCGAGAACCGTGCCCGAAATCTTAATAACTTCCTGAGCAAACAGGAGTGGCATCGTTGTAACGAAGAAAAGAGTGAAGATGAAAAACCTTTTCATTGTTACGTGTCTTAAACTTCTTTTCATTTGATAAATATTAGATTGTTAAACTTGTGTTTACCACATCAAAAATTGATACTGCAATAGTAGAACAAAGGGGGAAAAAGCGTTTTCCGGTATGTGTAAAAGGTTTATAGCTTTGTTCAAAACCGTTGTTCTATTTGTTCAAATGTTTATGGATTTATTCAAAAAATGCTCTATAACAGTACTTCTGGATTGTTGAGCAGGAAAAAGCTGATTTTTATGTGTACATTTGTGTATACTTAA
The DNA here is from genome assembly GCF_029892605.1 of Parabacteroides sp. PM6-13. GTDB lineage: Bacteria > Bacteroidota > Bacteroidia > Bacteroidales > Tannerellaceae > QVMG01. The sequence goes on along the minus strand of NZ_JARXWF010000008.1, from coordinate 168,780 downwards.
ACAGTACGAATGAAGCCACACAAACACCTTCTGATTATCCTATTTCTACTTATTTTCGCATCGTGCGAACAGGTAGAAGATCGAGTTTATAACACCGACATCAGCTCTGTAATAACAAACGACATTTCCAATCAACAGATTACCGGAATTACAGAGGATAGTTTTGGCCATATCTGGGTCAGCACGTTCCGGGGACTTAATAAATATAATGCACAGGAGTATCACCAGTATTTTAATAGCAGCGATTCATTGACTATTCCCGATAATCAGGTGCGATCTATGTTGTGCGATTCCCAAAATAGATTATGGATAGGTACGGTCAATGGCATCTGCCGGTATACCGATCAGGATTATTTTAAAAGAGTACCCAATGAAGGTAACGTGCAGTACGTACATCAGATATTGGAAAACCAGGATGGACGTTTATTCTTGAATTTAGCCGTAGAAGTGGCAGTCTATATCCCTGAAGAGGATAAATTCCGCACAGGTATTCCGGAACTGACAGACCGCAATACCTTTATTGTAAAGTGTTTTATAGATGGAGAGAACAATCTTTGGGTGGTTAATCCTTACCTGATACGTTGTTACGATTCAACGACCCTGGAACTGAAGGGTAGTTATGACACAAACGAGCAATATGTTCAATACGCCTTCTTGCGGGATAATGGTGAATTATGGTTGGTTTCTTCGAATAAGTTTTTCCTTTTCGACACCCGTTCGGGGGAGTTTATGGAAAGACCGGAAATTATACGCCGGCATCCTAAATTCTCATCGGATGTAGTTATTGAACACATCCACCCTTACAATTCCTCTTCGCTGCTTATCTATACGCAAGATGGGTTTTTCCTCTATAATTATGCTGAAGATGTAGTTGTCTATCAAGACGAAGTCGGTTTCCCTTTTGATCCCCCCAAATTCAAAGTGACCTCGATGTTTACCGACTCGCAGAAGAACCTGTGGATTGGCTCGTTTGATCAGGGCTTTGTGACGTATTATAATTATAAAGAACGTTTCAATAACAATAACTATCTGCGTACGTTTACGGAGAACTTATCTGTTATTTCATTGAAAATGGATCAGGATAACCATCTCTGGATAAACACCTCTGTCGATGGTGTATTTGTATATGATATGGATCAGGGAGTTATTCGCCCGATAGATACCGGGCATTTCTTTCCGGAAAAGAAATACCTGCTCACACAGGTGAGATCCCTTTTTGTAGATGATGAAAATAAGATCTGGCTGAGTGCAAATGCAAAGGTCATCCGCTGCCGGTACGACGAAAAGAACCACAAGCTGGTGGAAGAAAAAACATATTGGCTACCGATGATTAATTCGGAGATAACACAAGATCGTAATGGAACAATCTGGGTGGCAACTTACAGCAATGGTATTTATGCATTGCGTCGGGGGGGCGAACAGTTTGAAGAGATCAAGCTGTATCCCCCATCGTTTACTTTCATCAATGCATTAATGCCACTTTCTACCGGAGAAATACTGGTCGGTTCTTATCCGTATAATCCGCGGTTGATCAACCCGGACACCTGGGAGGTGGCAGAGATTGAGGTCTATCCGTACCTTAAACCTTCCACCATGTTTATTCCGGTTTGTTTCTATGAAGATTCGAAAAAAGATATATGGATAGGTACGATCAATAACGGCATTTTGCGCTATTGCCCGGAGACAAAAGAAATGGATAATATAGAAGGTGCCGCATGCACTGATATTTCGACCATAATGGAAGATGTGCAGGGTAATATCTGGGTAAGTACCTTATATGGTTTAAGCAAATATGACCGTACGACAAACAAGTTTACCAACTATTTTAAAGCCGATGGCATTGGAGGCAATCAGTTTAACGAACGGGCTACATGCCGGCTGGAGGATGGAACGATTATTTTCGGTGGTACACACGGACTTACCTTCTTCAACCCGATTGATGTTACATTCAAGCGAGATATTCCCTTATTATTCGAAGACCTGAAAATACACAATCAACTCATCCGTCCGTTCCAGAGTAATTGTATCGATAAAAGCCTCACCTATAACCCGCCTGTCCGGCTGCAACACGATCAGAATAGCTTTACCATCTCGTTTACAGCGCTTGATTATTCGGAATTTGAACGGGTACATTACCATTATATGATGGAGGGTTTCGATAAACTCTGGATAGACGCGCGCAACAACCGGGAGGCCTATTACTCAAACATTCCGGCAGGGAAATATACGTTCAAGGTGCGCATTACAAATAACGATAATTCGATAGTGGAAGCAGAGAATGCTATTCCCATCCAGATAAAACCTGCACCGTGGGCTACCTGGTGGGCCTATACCTTGTATTGTTTGGTGGTATTAATGATTGCGTTGGTTATTCTCCGGTTGTACAACCGGAACCGATTGCATAAACTTCGTGTCGTGCAAGCCGAACTGGAAAAAGAGCAGGAGAAGCGCCTTAATGCAATGAATATGAATTTCTTTGCCAATGTCTCGCACGAGTTTCGTACCCCACTTACAATGATCAATGGGCCGGTAACCCAATTGTGTAACAACAAGGCCATTACCGGAGAATCCAAGCAGCTATTATATATTGTTCAGCGAAGTGTTAACCGGATGCTGAAGCTGGTGAATCAGCTGATGGACTTTAACAAACTGGAAAATGACGCATTGAAGCTGAAAGTTAAACGGACAGACATTATATCCGAATTGAAACGGCTAGTCGAAGTGTTTATTATTAATGCCAATGATAAAGGGATAACCTTAAAAACGTATGGGTTGGAAGATTCGTTTCTGACCTGGTTAGACACCGACAAGGTGGAGAAAATAACAAGTAATCTTATCTCTAATGCGCTTAAGTTTACTCCCGCTGACGGGAAAATAGAAATGTCATTTGATGTCATATCACGTGATGAGGCAGCGGCTTTATTTCCTTTGACTGTCGAAGATGTGAGTATGGAGTATGTTAAGGTAAGCGTTTCCGATTCCGGTTCGGGAATCCCGGAAGAGAAACTGGAAAAAATCTTCGAGCGTTATTATCAGCTTAACGATCAATTACAGGGAACCTATAACTGGGGAACCGGTATTGGATTATATTATGCGCGTCAGTTGGTTGGGCTTCATCATGGGTACATCAAAGCGACCAATAATCCACGCGAAAAAGGAGCCCGATTCGTTTATATACTGCCTATTGGCGATAACGCCTATACTCCTGAAGAGAAAGATCACGAATTGAAAAATCAGGAAGCAGTATTCCCTCTTCAAACAGAGGAACACTATCATCTGCCGGATAAAATAAACGACGATCTTCGCCCTTCTATTTTAGTGGTTGATGATGACACGGAAGTGGTACACTACCTGAAATCATTGCTTTCCCCGCATTATAATGTGACTTGCCGCTTTGATGTTGAAAACGCTTATAAAGCATTAAAAGAGGAAGCTCACGATTTGGTGTTAAGTGATGTTGTGATGCCCGGTGCGAGCGGATTCAACCTCTGCCGGATGATAAAAGAGGATATTCAATTGTGCCATATCCCGATTATATTGATTACTGCAAAAGTCACCGTGGAAGACCAGGTAGAAGGACTCGACACCGGTGCCGATGCGTATGTTACCAAACCTTTCGACCCAAATTATCTATTGGCGCTGATCAAGTCGCAGTTATCCAATCGTGAGAAAGCCCGGAAATTGCTTGGTCAGGCAACCAAGACAGAGAAAATAGCGGAGAATGTACTCTCTCCACAGGATAATAGATTCATGACGGAACTGTACGAACTGATGGAAAATGAACTGTCAAATCCCGAACTGAACATTACCCGGATGACAGAGGTATTGAAGATATCGCGTACCAAGTTCTATTATAAAGTAAAAGGGCTGACAGGAGAAAATCCGAATATATTCTTTAAAACCTATAAACTGAACCGCGCCGCAGAGCTGCTGACCGAAGGAAAGTATAATATCTCGGAGGTGGCGGATATGACAGGATTCAGTACGTTGTCACACTTCTCAGTGAGTTTCAAGAAACAGTTTGGGGAAACTCCGAGTGAGTATCATGGATAAAATAACACAACTGGATATCCGATTTTTATCTAAGTTTGTTCGTAATGGAAACATACCAAATACAAAAAGGAGAAAAAACTGACTATATACAATTAATGACTGTATGGGAGAGCGCTGTTATGGCAACCCATCATTTCTTAATGTCAGAAGATTTTGATTTCTTCAAACAAATGATCCCCAGCTACTTCCCACATGTTGATCTCTATGTTATTCGTATCGAAAAACGTGTTGCTGCTTTTATGGGCGTGTCGGAAGACAACCTGGAAATGTTGTTTGTTTCAGCCGACTCCAGGGGAAAGGGATTGGGTAAAACCCTCTTATTATATGCTCTTGAAAACCTCAAAGTAAACAAAGTAGATGTAAACGAACAAAACACCCAGGCTCTCGGATTCTATGAAAAATTTGGGTTTAAAGTAGTCGGTCGCTCAGAAAAGGATTCAACGGGTAAGGAGTATCCGATTTTACATTTGAGTTTGTAGAAAGTGGTTAGAATACCAAAACAACGAATAATCAAAGTGGAGGAAGGGGACTCATAAGAGAGATCACCTTCCCCTCTTCTTTCTCACAGCGGATACTCCTCAAAGGCATAGAGCTGGGTGGAGAGGTAGCGCTCGCCGGTGTCGGGTAGTATGACTACGATATTTTTGTTTTTGTTTTCCGGTAGGCGGGCTAATTGAAGGGCGGCATAGACAGCGGCTCCCGAGGAGATGCCGACCAGGAGGCCTTCTGTTTGAGCCAGTTCGCGACCGGTGAGGAGGGCGTTGTCGCTTTCGACACGGATGATTTCGTCTACGACTGCTCTGTTGAAATTGTCTGGGATAAATCCGGCGCCGATGCCTTGTATCTTATGCGGACTGGGAGATCCACCCGAGAGGACGGGAGACTCTGCCGGTTCAACGGCTACGACCCGTATGGCCGGGTTGAGCTCTTTGAGGCGTTTGCCTGTGCCGCTCACAGTACCGCCTGTTCCGACGCAGGCCACCAGGATATCAACCGTTCCGTTTGTATCCCGCCAGATCTCTTCAGCCGTAGTCTTTTCGTGTATCGCGGGGTTGGCAGGATTGCTGAATTGTTGTAGGATAACGGAGCCGGGCGTCTCTTTCTGCAAAGATTCCGCTTTTGCGATAGATCCTTTCATCCCCTCAGCGCCCGGAGTCAATACCAGGACAGCCCCCAAAGCCTTCAAGAGGTTGCGCCGTTCGAGGCTCATCGTTTCCGGCATGGTCAATACCAGGCGATACCCTTTCGAAGCCGCCACAAAAGCCAGTCCGATACCTGTATTTCCGCTTGTCGGCTCGATAATGGTGGCACCGGGAGCAAGCATTCCTTTCCGTTCAGCCTCTTCCACCATGGCCAGGGCAACGCGGTCTTTCACGCTACCCAACGGATTAAAATATTCCAGCTTTCCAATCACACGAGCCTCTACCGCATGCCGTTTCTCAAAAGCCTCTAATTCCAACAAGGGGGTGTTGCCAACCAGCTCAGTCAGCTTTTTCGCCATCTTTATCATAGTCTATTTGTTTTAATTGTCCACAATTCTTTAACAAATGTAAGAGATAAATGATAGAGACCTTGGGGTTTTCGGTTTTTTTCAAAGACTTTAGTCCTAAAGAGACCTTATTTGAGCTATCTAAAGCCAAATATTGAAAATTAAAGCTTCCCGACCGAACAAATGCGAGAGATGATTGTTTATACGGGAGAAAAGAAAAAGTGTTTTGTACGTTACCTAAATCAAGGGGTATAAACAAGGGGAAAATGTGTATTAAAACGTATTTACTGTGCTGGCTTTTATGCCTGCTCTGTCCGGGACAATTGTATTGTTCCTCACTTAAAACGGAAAACTTAACGCAAAAAATGGGCACCTTGCCCTCACACGAGCGTTTATCCTACCTGGCCGAGATCACTCAAAGTGATAAAACAGCTAAGGAGGCAATCGACCTATATAAAGCGGAAGCGGAAAAACAGGCCGACAAGGATCATATCGAAAATGCCCTCTACCGGGAGGCCTATTATTACTATCCCGACAGCATAGACGGCATTGAAGCGGTTCTTAGCGAACTGGAACCCTTGTTGTTGGAGAGCAAAGACCTCCGCCGCTACTTCCAGGTGGAGATGTGGTATCTACGTATACTGAGCCGCACAGGTCAAAAAGAAGAGGTGCTTTCCCGTGTTCAGCAATTAAAAAAACGAAGTAATGAACTTCATTATCCCGAAGCGATCGAGATGATCGACCAGGAATTAGCCTATTTTTATTTGGTGAACAATATGCTCCAGGAAGCGAAAGATCTCTATATAGATGTGATACAACGCTTTGAAAACCGCTCCGCCCCTATCTCATTGCGATTGCCCGTTTATATCAATCTCTTCTCTTGCGTGGAGGATAAAGAGCAACAGATGGAACTGATTAACCGGGCGGAAAAAATCATTGAACAACTGAAACAAGAGGGTGTGACCTATCTGGAAAATGAGAATCCGGTTTCTCAATACGAAATGTCCCTTGAATGGAATTACGCCGAATGCCTTCTGACAAACGAAGAGTACGACAACGCGTTGAAACATATTGAAAACTATGGTCGCCTACTACATGAGCAGAAAATGACCTCGTACCTGCCCAACCTCTATCAGTTGTATGTCACCTATTATTATTCGGGCAAGAAAGATTATAAACAGACCTTGCATTACCTGGAGAAAATAGAGGACTATTGCCGCGAGAAGAATATTATTTTCAACCTCTATTCATTCCTTAAAATAAAGGCGGATCTATTTGTCGAAATGGGACAACTGAAGGAGGCGCTATCCGTAAAGGATGAGATGATCATGCTCAACGACACCTTGAATAAAACCAGCTACCATGAGAGTCTTGCCACCATGCGGACGCGCTATGAAGTAGAACAGCTGGAGTTGGAAAACCGGCAGATGGAGATGGAGTCCCGGCAGCACAGGCTCCAGAACACCTTCCTGCTCTGTGGATGTATGGTATTGATTCTGCTGATATTGATTCTTTTCTATGTGGTATGGATCATCAACAAAAACAAAAAGGCCTTGACGGAGGCAAAAGAAAAAGCGGAAGAGGCCGATAATATGAAATCAGCCTTCCTCGCCAATATGAACCATGAGATCCGCACGCCGCTCAATGCCATCGTTGGTTTCTCGCAGGTGCTTGTCGACGAAGAAGACCGGGAGAACCGGGCGGAGTTCGCCCATATTATCGAACAGAACAATGAGCTCTTGCAACGGTTGATCGGGGATGTACTGGATCTGTCTAAGATCGAATCCAACTCCATGTCGCTTATCACCTCCAAGCAGGATATTGCCCCGATCATGCATGAGATATACAATACTTTTCTGTTTCGCATGCAGCCCGGCGTGGAATTGATCCTCGACGAAACTCCTGACTTAACACTTGTCACAGACCGCAACCGCCTGGTACAGATAATCACCAATCTATTAACCAACGCGATGAAGCATACTCCCGAGGGACATATCCGCCTCGGCTATCGCCTGGAGGAGAACCGCGTTGTTTTCTATGTCGAAGACACGGGTGTCGGCATCCCTCAAGAACAACAGAAGACCATCTTCGACCGCTTCGTGCAACTGGAGAACGGGAAAAAGGGCGTCGGACTGGGGCTGGCCATCTGCCATGGGCTGATCACCCGAATGAAAGGCGATATTTGGGTAGAATCTGAAGAGGGCAAAGGCTCTGTGTTTTATGTTTCTATTCCGATAGGACTTTAAGGACCTTAAGGACTTTAAGGACTTTAAGGACCTTAAAGACTTTGCCCCTTAAATATGAAACTGAATCCCCGCCGATACCGGATGAAGCGCAGGTCCCTTCTTATTTTCAAATAGCTCCATGGGGGAATACTTCAGGTAGATACCGATCCAATCGAACCCCATCTGAAAGAGAAAGTCCACAGTAATCGGCTTGATATACAACCCATCATCGACCTTTTGTTTCACCTTCTTATCGTTTTCGTTCCGGTATTCAACGCGCGAAGTGGCTGCCGTATTGATTACGCCCACCGCGCCTGCTGAGATAAAGAAATCACTATGTCTTCTCACCGGCTGCCATTCCAACAAAAGAGGGATGGTCAGGCTCGTCGTGTTCAACCGGCTTTTGGTATAACGAACTCCTTCAGGTGCTATTTCGAGGATTGTTTTTCCGTCCAACCGCTTGAAATGTTTATTTTCGTCTAAGCGATAACGGTTCCAACGGATCCCGACCCCAGTCACCAACGCCCAGCGATATCTTCTCGACAAACGTAAGTCATATTCAAAGAAGTTGATATTCAACTCCCAAGACTTATTGCTACGCAACGACACACCACTGATATCATTCACATGCAGATCGCCGTCGGCAAAATTGGCAAAACCCAGGTTGATACCTGCCCAGTGAGGATCCATACCATAATATCTCCAGCCGGGAAGCGGTATCGTGATGGCTTTCGCCTGCTTACGCCGCTCATAGCTCTGTCCGTCTTTGTAGTGGCCTTCAAACACCAGTTCGTCTTCCACATAATTACCCTGTCCGGTTCGGTCGTACACCCGCACCTTCATGCGTTCTTCATTTTCACGGATCTCGATTTTCTTTCCTTCGATAAAGAGTGTCGTGTCGGGAGAAACAACGCCTGTCGCCGACAAGCCAAAAGGAATGGCTACGGCCATGATTAAAAATAACTTTTTCATTTTCCGCTCTATTTTTTGTTTGTTATAAATCATTTCCACTAAACAGAAGGGTGATCAGGTCATCACTATCAAGATCCCCTTCAATATAGACCAGATTGATCTCCCCCTTTTTACTTACCTTGAAAAGGATATACCGGTTCATATCCTCCCGTACGACCGGCAACTGGTAATAGGCCGAGACGATTCCCCCGTCGTCGGTCACCTCTTTTATCTTGCGGGCTCCCTTCTGGTCGGCCTCCAGGCAGCGACGGATGAAACGCAGCGCATCAGGGTCGTTCTTGATCTTGATACTCTTATAGTGAGCCATGCCGTAGGTCTCCAGCATCTCCGTAGAAAGCTCTACCATCGTCACATTTTTCTTCTTGCCATAACGCTGGAACACCTCTTGTATCCGCAGGTCTTTCTGCATCTCCTTGCCATGCATCTCCGCAGGGAACGCCAGGCAAACAAATAGTAGGCAGGTGATTGTACTGATAATCCGTTTCATTGTATTTTCGTTTTTAATTTATTCCTCTTCGTCAAAAAGACTGCGCAAATCGTTTAGTTGTTCCTCGATGATTTGTCGATCCATCTCATCCCGATCGAATGTGGGGATCAATTCCTCCGATGTGGTCGCTACCTCTTCCAATGCCCTGAAGGCATGTTCGCGGATGGTCTTTACATCGGTATAACAGCGTCCGTTGATGATCACATAGTTGTCCGCGCAGTAGCGCCGCCCTTCGAAAAAGAAGATCTGCCCAATGCCAAGCAACAACAACAGGGAGGCGGCAATGCCTGAAACCATATAGAATACCCTGCGCCGGGCTGACCGCTCCGCGACTGCCGGGACAACCGCCTCTTCCTTTTCCTCCTTTCGGGCTATCTCTTCATCGAAATAGGCAAAGAGTGGCTGGTAAGGCGCGAGATGTTCCGCTACCGGTCCCGAAGAGAAGAAGGTGCGCAGCTCCTTTTCTTCGGCAGCTGTGGTCTCCCCTTCGAAATATTTTTCTAATAAATCATCTATTCTCATAATGGTTGTATGTATGTATTGCCAAATAATGTTCCCTGACTTTCTTCCTGGCCCGGGAGAGGTTGGAGCGAACCGCTTCGATCTGTGTTCCGGTGATGGCGGCTATCTCTGCCAACTCATATCCTTCGACATCTTTCATGCGGATAATCGTTTGTTGCAGCGTGGGTAGCTGCTCGATCAATCGGCGTATGCAGGCGACCGCGTCCTGCTGTTCCAATAAGAGTGCCGGGTTGCGCGTTTCCGTTTCTATGCGCAATAGATCCTGTTCATCCCCCTGGGGTTTGCGGAGTTTGATCTTGTCGAGCGTCAGGTTCTTTGTCATCGTGACCGCCAGCGCTTCGACACTCCGGTATTGATCCAACGCGTCGCGCATCTGCCAGAGTTTCAGGAACACCTCCTGAACCACATCTTCGGCATCGGCTTCATTCTCTATCAGCCGGAGCGAGATATGCAACAATCTTTCCCGAAGGGATACTACTGTTTCTTTAAACGCGTCGAGTTCCATCCTATCCATAAGACGACAGAGTGGGGAAAGTATAACATGGGGATTGCTTTTTTCTGGAATGGGGAGGAAGGGAGAAGCCCGAAAGGGCTTTAATGTTGATAACCCCGGGTGTCAACCCGGGGTGGGTGTCCATCCAACTCAAAGTAACCCCGAAGCGGGTTGAACCCACTTCGGGGTTCAGAGAGAAGAGTGATCCGCTACCCCGGGTTGCACCCGGGGTTATCCATATTTTACCCCTGACGGGGTAATGACTTGCAATTTGTATTTTAGAATTCGTAGGCTTTTGATACACCCTCTTTATTTTTCCTGTGGCGGATAGTCGAGTGTGTAGTGAAGCCCGCGACTCTCTTTGCGATCCATCGCCTGGCGCATGATTAGGTAACCGGTATTCACCATATTACGCAATTCGCAGATCTCTTTCGAGGCAACAGAGCGCTTGAAGAGGCTTTCGGTTTCTTCATAAATAATGTCTAAGCGATCCCAGGCACGCTTCAGGCGCAGGTCGGAACGCACAATGCCGACATACGAGCTCATGATCTGCCCCACCTCTTTGGCGCTTTGGGTGATCAGGATCATCTCCTCGGGCGATTGTACCCCCTCGTCGTTCCAAGCGGGTATATCCTCCTGATAAGCGTATTGATCTAAGAAATGAGTGCTGTGTTTGGCAGCCGCGTCGGCATAGACCACCGCTTCGATCAACGAGTTCGATGCCAACCGATTGCCCCCATGAAGCCCGGTGCAGGAACATTCGCCTACGGCATAGAGGCGCTTGATGGAAGAGCATCCGTCGAGATCGACCTGTATGCCTCCGCAAAGGTAATGAGCCGCCGGAGCCACCGGAATATATTCTTTGGTGATATCGATGCCATAGGAAAGGCATTTTTCATAAATGGTAGGGAAATGCTTTTTCGTCTCTTCCGCCTCTTTGTGGGTGACGTCCAGGTAAACGAAATCATCGCCCCGGTTCTTCATCTCGTTGTCGATAGCGCGCGCCACAATATCACGCGGAGCCAACGAAAGGCGTTCGTCGTATTTCTGCATAAACTCCTGCCCGTCCTGTGTGCGAAGTACGGCTCCGTAGCCACGCATCGCCTCGGTGATCAGGAACGAGGGGCGATCGCCCGGATGATAAAACGCCGTGGGGTGGAACTGCACAAATTCCATATCTTTCACCGTTCCCTTGGCACGGTAGACCATCGCAATCCCGTCGCCGGTAGCCACCAGCGGGTTGGTGGTCGTCTGATAAACAGCGCCGATCCCTCCGGTCGCCATCAGGGTCACTTTGGAAAGGAAGGTGTCGATACGTCCGGAAGCCAGGTCCATAATGTAGGCGCCGTAGCATTCGATATCGGGTGTTTGGCGGGTCACGGTGGCACCCAGATGATGTTGTGTCAGTATCTCGATAGCAAAATAATTCTCGAATACATCAATATTAGGATGGCGTTGGATGGCCTCGATCAGGCTGTCCTGTATCTCCGCCCCGGTATTGTCTTTGTGGTGAAGGATGCGAAACTCCGAGTGTCCTCCTTCGCGATGGAGGTCGAAGTTGCCCTTTTCGTCTTTGTCGAAATCGACTCCCCAGCTGATCAATTCCTTGATCTGGGCAGGCGCTTCGCGTACCACCTTCTCGACAGCCGCCCGATCGCTCAGCCAGTCGCCTGCGATCATCGTGTCTTCTATATGTTTTTCGAAATTATCGACAATCAGGTTTGTCACCGAAGCAACGCCCCCCTGGGCAAAATAGGTATTGGCCTCTTCCAGGCCCGATTTACAAATAAGCGCTACTTTCCCTTTATGAGCCACTTTCAGGGCAAAACTCATACCGGCAATGCCGGAACCTATCACGAGGAAGTCATATTTGTGTACCATCTCTGTTTTGATTTTGGCCTCAAAGGTAGGAATTAATCTTTAGCGAAAGTGTATTCGACCGGTGATTGTGAAGAAGGAGCAGGGGAAGGCAATGAGAAATAAAGATTGCCCGACCAAGCACAAAACGATTCAAAAGAAATAAAAAACACCAAAATACAAAGTGTAAGCAAAATCGCCATTTTGCTTTACAATATGATACGTTAAAAAGTGTTACTCGCGGGACTAATTTTAAATACCCCTACGTTTTCGGAAAAATAGTCGGGCGAAAATATCAAAATGATAGTTGGGGTGAGGATCTTCAAGTAGGAGAAAATGGGAAGGTTTTTAGAAAGCCCGGAAGGGCTTCAACCTGGATAACCCCGTGCAAACCGTAGGTGCAGCTCGGGGTTGACGTAATATATATATCATGAGCTCCGTAGGAGGTCAACTGTTGAGCCCCTACGGAGCTCGTTTTTTATTATACTCGTCCCCCGAGCTGCGCCTTAACGGCTTGCACGGGGTTATCCACATCTAAGTCCTTCCGGACTTTAGCTCCTTCAAATCTTACAATATCTGAATCCCCCCTACACCGCTTTGCCGGGCTTTTTGGGCTACTTTTCAGTAGATTAACGAAATAATTTCCTTCAAATGGTGCAATCACAAAAATTTTTAGTTTAATTTGTGCATTAAACTATGGGGAATGCTCCCTTTTTCTAAACGTGATTGAATATGAAGGACACTCTAGACACTAATTTGCCTCAGGAAGATGGCAAAATAGAAGAGGCGAAGAATCCGGCAGAAATGGCGGAAATGAGTCAAGAAGTAACAACAGAAGCAAAAGAAATCGAAGAAACGACCCCTGAAACTCCTCAGGAAGCGGCTGTAGTAGAAACAACGGAAGCGGAAGCGGCTGAGCCCACTCCTGCCGAAGCGGCGATCCCCGATCCCGTGGAAGAGGCAGCGCCTGCGGCAGAAATAGCGCCGGGCAAACCGGTCGATCAGCTGAACAAGGAGGAGATTCTTGAGCGATTGGCTACACTGGTCGAAGATTCTGTTGAAAAATCACGTGCGGAGATCGAATCACTGAAACAGGCTTATTATAAATTGCGCCGTGCCGAAATCGATGAATTGAAGAAAGTATTCCTCGAAGAGGGAGGCGAAGAGGCTGAGTTTAAAGCGCCGGAAGAAGAAACGGAAGCGAAGCTGAAAGAGCTGTTGGCTGCCTATCGCGAAAAACGCGCCGGTCAGCTGGCGGAAGAAGAACGCCAGAAAGAGGCGAATTACGCCTTGAAACTGCAGATGATCGACCAACTCAAGGCATTGACCGAAAGCCAGGACGACTTCAATAAGCTCTATAATGAGTTTAAAGATATCCAGCAACGTTGGAAAGATGTGAAAAATGTACCCCAGGAACATGCCAATGAACTTTGGAAAAGCTACCAGCTCTATAGCGAGAAATTCTATGATATCATCAAGATAAACAATCAGTTCCGCGATTATGACTTCAAGAAGAATATGGAACTGAAAACGGCTCTTTGCGAAACGGTTGAGAAGTTGCAGGAAGAGACCGATGTGATCTCTGCCTTCCACCAGTTGCAGAAATTGCACCAGCAATGGCGCGAGATCGGGCCGGTGGCGAAGGAGTTGCGCGAAGAGGTATGGGGACGCTTTAAGGCGGCTTCTACCGTGATCAACAAACGCCACCAGGATCATTTTGAAAAGCTGAAAGCCAAAGAACAGGAAAACCTGGATGCGAAGACGGCTATCTGCGAAGAGATCGAAAGCATTGATTACGATCAGCTGAAGACCTTCAAGGACTGGGAAGCGAAAAACAAAGAGGTGATCGCCTTGCAGGACAAATGGAAAGCGATTGGCTTTGCCCCGAAGAAATTCAACGTGAAGATATTCGAGCGTTTCCGCTCGGCCTGTGATGTGTATTTCCAGAAGAAAGGGGAATTCTACAAAGGCGTCAAAGACGACATGGAGAAGAACCTGGAAGAGAAAAAGGCGCTTTGCGAACAGGCTGAGGCGTTGAAAGACAATACAGACTGGAAGGAAACGACCGATAAGATGATCGCTTTGCAGAAGGAATGGAAGAAGATCGGGCCGGTGGCTCGCAAACATTCCGACGCGGTTTGGAAACGTTTCATCACGGCTTGTGATTATTTCTTCGAACAGAAGAATAAGAATGTCGTATCGCAAAAGAGCGTGGAACAGACCAACCTGGCTGCCAAGAAAGAATTGATCGAGAAGATCAACGCGTTGGATGCTACGGTAGCCGAGGAAGAGGCGTTGACGAAACTACGCGAATACATGGCGGAATGGAACAACATCGGTTTCGTGCCGTTCAAAGAGAAAGACAAGATCTACAAGGAATATCACGAAGCTGTCGATAAGCATTTCGACCGGTTGAAGGTGGATAAGAACGACCGTAAGATGCAGTCGTTCCGCAATACACTGAATGACCTCTCCACCGGCGAACGAGGAAAGAACAAATTGTACGGCGAACGTGAGAAACTGATGCGCATCTACGACCGGATGAAGAGCGAATTGCAGACCTACGAAAACAATATCGGTTTTTTGAGCGTATCCTCAAAAGGCGGAGGCGGTCTGTTGAAAGAGATGGAGCGCAAGATCGAGAAGCTGAAAGAAGAAATGGAATTCACCATTAAAAAGATTGAAGCCATCGACGAAAACCTGGATTGACATCGCCGATCGTCCGTCTCTCCACCTGTTTAACCCGGGCTACGAACCGGGGCTTCTTCCCGGGAATCAGCATTATATGGCACCCAAAAATGTGTGTCGCATGCGGGAAGAGTTGGCGTTGTTGCCCTTGTGGTATGCGGAAGAGGATGATTACGTTTGGATAGAACATAGTGGCTCGTTGGATTTTCTGGCCGGAGTACCGGCAGAGTGTTTCCGGCGAGCCACTCCTGTTTCCCGCCGCGACTGGGAGGGAGAGACTTCGCTGCCACCTCTTCAGGCGGCTCCCTGGGGACTTTCCCCACAAAGCATCTGTTTTTTGGAAGAGCTTTCTGAGGTGCCCGGCAGGGATCTCATCGTGCCGCCCTGGCAGGAGGCCTATGCCACCCTTGCCAAACGGCAGACGGCTGCCCATTGTTTGGATAAAATGCGGCAACGAGCCAGGCAGCCTTTGCCCGAAGCACCCTGTTTCCTGTCCTCCGTGGAGGAATTGAAAGCCTATATCACCACCCATACGCCGCCTTTTGTGCTAAAGATGCCTCTCTCCTCTTCGGGGCGCGGGTTATTGCGATTAGACGACACCATCCCGGAAAAAGAGGGGGAATGGATCAATGGAGCCCTCCGCAAGCAGGGTAGTCTCAGCATCGAAAAGCGGTATCAGAAGGTCAGAGATTTTGCCTTGGAGTATCAGTTGGACGCGCGGGGAGACATTGTTTACCACGGCATTTCCCTCTTTGAAACAGCCGGTTGGAAGACCTACTGCGGCAACCTGTTGGCCGGGCAAGCAGAGATGGAGGGAGAGATAGCCGACCTTGTAGGCAAAGAGGCGTTGGAGGAGATCAAAACCATTACGCCGGAGGTATTGCAAGAGCTGTTTGGTGGCCTGTACACCGGCTACCTGGGTGTCGATATGATGGTCTATACAGACGAAGAAGGCCATCAGCGCATCCATCCTTGTGTGGAAATCAATATGCGTTATACGATGGGCATGGTCGCTATCCGTCTGGCAGAACGCCTGGTCGATCCTTCAGCCAAAGGCGTTTTTCAAGTGGTCTACGAACCGGATGCCTGGCGAAAGCATCAGGAAATGGAAAAAACCCATTCACCTATCTTCCGAAATGGAAAGCTTTGTAAAGGATATCTTTCGTTATGTCCGGTTGGCTCCAATACACACTACCGCGCATTTGTTCTTCTTGCCAACTCATAATTTAACCCTATTTTTTTGGATTTTATTCTCTAAATGGTAGATTTAGCAAATATAAGCTATATAAACACCACATAAATCGAATTATTATGAATAAATAAGCATATTGCAATGTGTTTATTTTGTTTTACTGTGTATTATTAGTATATTTGCTTAAAATTACCATCGATGAAAATAACCGGATTTCTAAAGGAACAGATCTTATCGAGGCTAAAATTTGATAACCCATGGTGGGTTACAGGGAAAATAGCCGATGATTATCATCAAATGAAGCATAGGCTGTATATGGATCTATTTTGCCCTATGGTTACAGATACCTCCGTTAAAAGAGGGGTCATCCTTATGGGACCGAGGCGTGTTGGTAAAACAGTTATGCTTTATCATACGATAGAACACCTCATAGAAACAGGGGTTAACCCACAGAAAATAATCTATTTATCGATAGACACCCCTATATACAACAACATCTCTTTGGAGGAACTGTTTGAGTTGGCACGGGAAGCGTTAGGGCAAAAAGAGCAATATAGCGGGTTCTATGTTTTCTATGATGAAATACAGTATTTAAAAGACTGGGAAGTTCATCTGAAAAGTCTTATCGACAGCTTTAGAGAAACAAAATTTGTCGCTTCCGGATCGGCGGCGGCCGCTTTACGCATGAAAAGCAGAGAAAGTGGAGCTGGGCGTTTTTCGGACTTTATGCTGCCTCCTTTAACATTTCACGAATACATCCATCTTTTGGGATTGAATCAATTAATCATTCCCAAAAAACTGGCATGGAACCACTCGGAAATCGACGTATATGACACAATTGATATAGGAACCTTGAATGAGCATTTCGTCAATTATATCAATTATGGAGGATATCCTGAAATTGTTTTCTCGGAAACGATGCAAGCCAATCCCGGGCAGTTCATACGTCATGATATCGTAGATAAAGTTTTGCTACGCGATTTGCCAAGCTTATATGGAATCAATGATACACAAGAGTTAAACCGCCTGTTTGTACATATCGCCTATCGTTCCGGAGGAGAATTTACGTATGAAAATCTTTCGCAGGAGTCAGGCGTGAAAAAGGAAACCCTCAAAAAGTATATCCAATACCTGGAAGCGGCTTTCCTGATAAAA
This sequence comes from Parabacteroides sp. PM6-13, assembly GCF_029892605.1. GTDB lineage: Bacteria > Bacteroidota > Bacteroidia > Bacteroidales > Tannerellaceae > QVMG01. Next base: position 151,647 of record NZ_JARXWF010000008.1, on the reverse strand, counting down.
GTAGTCAATAAAATAGATATGAACGCGCGTCGTTTTCAACGGACGACTGCCTTTAAAATATATCTTACCAATCCGTCGTTGCGATGTGCCCTGTTTTCTCCGTTGCGGGAAATGGATGAAGCCATGGGGAATATGGTTGAAACAGCTATTTATGCTCAATGGATACAGCGAGACAATACAGAGATCTACTATGCGAACTGGAAATCAGGTGGCAGAACAGAAGGAGAGGTGGATATGGTTGGATTAAATGTGATCAAACAAAAACCCTATTGGGCGGTGGAGATAAAATGGTCGGATCGCTATGTGGAACAGTCGGGTGAATTGAAAGCGTTGCTGCAATTCCTGGAAATCAATCATCTTTCTGAAGCGATTGTCACTTCCATCACCAAATATCAAAAAAGAGAAATGGATAAAGTATCGTTGCAGTTCATCCCCTCAGCGGTATACGCCTATATCGTTGGGAAGAATACAATTGAGAGAAAACAGATGGCATTAGGTATGTAAGAATAAGATTTTTCTTTCTGTTATTATTCTTTATTAAATAGAAAATCGAACAAATAAGGCCATACGAATAGGCTTATTTGTCCGATTTTCTATTTTTTATAATCAGCGTACCTTCTCAATAATATCCAGTGCGTAGCGGCACAAGGCGGAGATTTTATCCCATTCGCCGGCGGCAATCACCTCTTTGGGGAAGAGGTTCGAGCCCATGCCTACGCAGGCAACGCCCGCTTTCATCCAGGCTGTCAGGTTTTCTTCGGTCGGTTCAACACCGCCTGTTACCATCAGCATTGACCAGGGCATCGGTGCCTTTACGTTTTTCACGAAAGAGGGACCACCCACGTTGCCGGCAGGGAATACCTTGCATACATCGCAACCTACTTCCTGCGCGAAACCAATCTCGCTAACAGAGCCACATCCCGGAATATAAGGGATCAAGCGGCGGTTACACACCTTAGCGATCTCCGGATTAAACAGCGGGCCAACGATGAAATTGGCACCCAACTGCAGATACAACGCAGCCGTAGCCGGATCGACAATAGAGCCGATACCCAGGATCATCTCCGGACATTCTTTCTGTGCATACTTGATCAAAGCAGCAAACACATCCTGTGCGAAATCACCGCGGTTGGTAAACTCAAACACGCGTACCCCGCCTGCATAACAAGCTTTCAACACCTGTTGCGCAATCTCGATATCCGCATGATAGAACACAGGCACCATACCTGTGGAACGCATCGCTTCAAGCGTCTGCAATTTATTAAATTTAGCCATACTATCTTAATTATGAATTGTGAATTATGAATTATGAATTGAGAAGGAAACCCTCATAATTCATAATTAATAATTCATAATTCGCATTTATGCGTTTTATCGTGAAACACGGCCGGAACCGTCGCCTGCCATTAGTTTTTCTACTTCGTCGACAGTTACCTGGTTGTAATCGCCATAGACGGTATGCTTCAGACAAGAGGCTGCCACGGCAAATTCCAACGCTTTCTGGTTGTCGTTCGGCCAGGTGATCAAGCCATAGATCAAGCCACCCATGAATGAGTCGCCACCACCCACGCGGTCAACGATATGGGTAATGTCGTAACGTTTCGACTGATAGAGCGTTTTGTCGGCATACAGTACGCCTCCCCAGGTATTGTGGTTGGCATTGATCGCGCCACGCAGGGTGATAATCACCTTCTTAGCCCGCGGGAAACGCTTCTGCATCTGTTCGCAAACCGATTCAAACTCAGCGGCATTCACCTCTCCGTGAGTAGCTGTTACGTCGAATCCTTCCGGTTTGATGCCGAATACCTTTTCGCAATCCTCTTCATTTCCCAAAACCACATCACAACATTCCACCAACGCCGGCATCACTTCCGTAGCTGTTTTGCCATATTTCCAAAGGTTTTTGCGGTAGTTGATGTCGCAGCTTACCGGCACACCCAGGCGATTAGCCGCCTGAGCCGCTTCCAGACATACGTCGGCAGCGCCCTGCGAGATAGCCGGTGTGATACCGGTCCAGTGGAACCAAGAGGCGTCTTTCAACACTTCGTCCCAGTTGATCATGCCCGGTTCGATCTGTGAGATAGATGAATAAGCACGATCGTATACCACTTTACTGGCACGAGCCACCGCTCCTGTTTCCAGGAAATAGATACCCAAACGATCGCCTCCGTAAACAATGCGGTCGGTCCCTACGCCATATTTGCGCAGGTCCTGCACGCAAGCACGAGCGATATCATTCTTCGGAAGACGGGTAACAAACTCCACCGGCAGGCCATAGTTAGCCAATGACACAGCAACGTTCGCTTCTCCTCCTCCAAAGGTAGCATTCAGTTTATCCGTTTGATTGAAACGGAGATAGTCGGGAGTTGCCAGGCGCAACATGATCTCCCCAAAGGTGACAACTTTTTTTTCCATTCTATTTATTCTATTAGTTATAAGTAACCAAGCCATAGAAACAGCCGCTCCATACTGAGGCAAGCTATTTCAAGGTGCAAATGTAATTATTTTATTTTTTTGTATCTCACTTACCTACTTACTACTTGTTTAACTCCATCGACTTAGCAATGCCCATTTCCAGCCCGCGCAACTCGGCCAAGCCGCGCAGACGTCCTATGCAGGAATAGCCCGGATTGGTCTTTTTATGTAGGTCGTCGATCATCAGGTGTCCATGGTCCGGACGCATCACAATGCGACGACCTTCCTTCTGTTCTACTTCCAACAGGGCTTTCATCACAGCATACATATCAACATCGCCTTCCAGGTGGTTGGCTTCAAAGAAGTCGCCCTCTTCGTTGCTTTTGGTGCTGCGGAAATGCACGAAATAGATGCGTTCGCCCCAACGGGTGATCATGCCGGCCAGGTCGTTATCGGCGCGTACGCCATAGGAGCCTGTACAGAGACAAAGACCATTGCTCTTGTTGGGCACCGCTTCCACGATCCGGCGGAAATCATCCTCCGTACTCAATATACGCGGCAATCCGAGAATCGGGTAAGGGGGGTCGTCGGGATGAATCACCAACATAACACCTGCCTCATCGGCTATCGGCGTGATCTCACGCAGGAAATAGATCAGGTTGGCACGCAGCTGTTCTGCGTCGATGTCCTGATAGCGGTCGAGTGCTTCCTGGAATTGTTCCACCGTGAAGCTCTCTTCCGATCCCGGCAGTCCGGCAATGATGTTGCGGGTGAGCAGTTGTTTGTCGGCATCCGTCATTTGGTCGAAACGAGCTTTAGCCTTCGCCTTTTCAGCATCGGTATATTCTGCTTCCGCGCCCGGACGTTTCAGGATAAACAGGTCGAACGCCATGAAAGCCGCCCGTTCGAAGCGGAGCGCTTTCGATCCGTCGGGCATCTCATAGAGGAGGTCCGTACGTGTCCAGTCGAGGACAGGCATAAAGTTATAGGTCACCACATCGATTCCGCACTGTCCTAAGTTCCGCAGGCTCTCTTTGTAGTTGTCGATATACTGTTGGAAGTCGCCCGTCTGGGTTTTGATATGTTCATGAACAGGTACGCTTTCAACGGCGACCCATTTCAAACCATAGGCTTCGACCTCCTGTTTGCGTTTCATGATTTCTTCTACCGTCCAAACTTCTCCGTTCGGAATATGATGAAGGGCGGTTACGATACCGGTTGCCCCGGCCTGGCAAATATCGGCTAAGCTAACGGGATCATTCGGCCCGTACCACCGCCAGGATTGTTCACATAGAAACATGGTAATTATAAATTATGAGTTATGAATTATGAATTATGAATTTTTCAACCATCAATTATCAATTATCAATTATCAATTAAATGGTATAGGCATCAAACCCTCCATCTACGATGGCCAATGTGCCGGTCACAAATTTCGAGGCGTCGCTGATCAGGTAGTGGATCGTTCCGAAGAGTTCTTCCGGTTCACCAAAGCGGTTGAACGGTGTGTGTCCCAAGATCGATTTCGAACGATCGGTGTATGATCCATCCGGATTCAATAAGAGCGATTCGTTCTGCTGGGTGATAAAGAAGCCCGGCACAATCGCGTTGACGCGCAGGTGATTACCAAATTTCTGTGCCAGCTCGGCCGCCAGGTATTTGGTGAAGTTGGCGATTGCTGCTTTGGCACAGCCATACCCCACGACGCGTGTAAGCGGGCGCAACGAAGAGATGGACGCAAAGTTCACAATGCTCCCTTTGGGCTGTTTGGCTATTTCGGGGAGGAAAACCATCGAAGGAATCACCGTTCCGAACAGGTTCAGGTCGACCACCTTGCGGAAGGCGTCGATCTCCAGATCCAAGATGGTCTTATCCGGCGGAATGGTCGCTCCCGCCATATTGCCACCGGCGGCATTCAACAAGACATCGATCCGTCCGTATTGCGCCACAATATCTTCCCGGTTCTTCTCCAGTACCTCTTTACTCATCACATCTGTCGTCAGGAAAAGCGCTTCGCCTCCCTTCTGACGTATCTCGTTTACCAGTTGGTTACCGGCCGCTTCGTCCCGGTCAAGGATCACTACATGGGCACCCTGTTCGGCCAGATAGCCGCCGATGCCACGTCCTAAAATACCGGCGCCGCCCGTGATGACCACGACCAGCCCTTTAACATCAAATAAATTGTTCATAGCTTCTTATTCTTTTAGTAAAATTCGTCACGTTCTGTTTTCTCTTTTATTCTCTCACTTTCAGAGGGATAATTCCTCATCGCGACAAATATACTACATTTCTTTCTGAAACTATGTGTGCGAGCACATATTTTAACAACAGAGAATCTTTTCAGCTGTTACCCCGAAAAGATTCTCCAACCTGCCTCGAAAAAAGGGTGTGCATTAATCTTCAAAAAAATTGTCCTGCAGGTTTATATCCTTATCAAAGAGCTGCTCCGAGATTCTATTATAGAAACCGGATCGGCTACGGCTTAATCGTTGAGCCATTCTTCGGCTGCCTTCCGGGCTTGCTTCAAAACACATACGGTTCTCTATATTCATGGACTCAGCCACCTTATCCACATCTTGATTGGCTCCGATGTAAGCAAACACCCAGCCCAGCTCTTTCAGTTCGCCCACCATATTTTTGATCATCTTCCCGGAATACTCCCTGGAAGAGTTCTCCTCGCCATCCGTAATAATGGTGACCAACACCTGATGTTTCTCCTCTTTGTTTAATTGATAGCGCAACTTCGACAAGGTGCTGCCCATCGCGTCAAAAAGCGGTGTGCAAGCGTTCGGGCTAAAATCCTCCATCTTCAATAGTTTGACCTCCTCAATCGGTCTATTCTCCAGAATCGTCCGTATCCCATTGGAGTTGAAAAAAACCAGGGTCACCAGATGCTCCTGCAACTCCCCGTGCGCTTTCTGTGCCGATTGAATCGTTTGCAGGGTCTCGTTTAATCCGTTTACCGACTCTCTGTGAATAGACTGCATAGATCCGCTCTCATCTAAAATAATTAAATTGTACACTCTTACTTTCATGACTTCTATTGTTTAATGTTTCTATGCGCAAATATCCCTGTTTCTGAAAAGGGGATCCGACTTTTGCAACCTTGCAGATAATATTTTATATATTTGAGAAAAAGTAAAACAACTCGGACAATATGCTATTCGACCAATTTTTTACGACAAAGGAGATCCGTTGGGAGGATCATCGATTCCTCCTCAAGTCTGAAAACGATTTGAAACTTCTTCCCCATCAGATCATCTATGTGGAGGGTGCCTATCATAAAAAGATAAACAAGCTACTCAGCCAACAATACGATACGATCCTCTCCGAACTAAAAAAGGTTAATCCGTTGGCCGATTTCATCTATATGCCGGTGGTCGATCGCCAACTGGGACCTTCTCTCTTGCAGGAATTATTGTCTTATTATTTCCCTGTCATCCACACGCTGAGACGCGCATCGCTACACCCGACCGTCCCGCAGACCGACTCTATGTCCCAAATTCTCTTCGCCTCCCTCCCGTATGAAGGAGTGATTCATCCCGGTTTCTTCCGCTATTTGGAGGAAGATAATGAAGGGGGATTCGTCTATGAATATGTGACTTTACAGGAGGGAAGCAAAAAAGAGATCAATCAGCAGATCGATCATTATATAGAGTCTGTTTCTCCTCTCTTGAAAGTGCTAAACCTGGGATCTGTTTCGCAAGAAAGCCTGAGCACTTATAGCTCCCCAAAATCCTCCTGTACTTTTCCCGACAAGCTGCAAGAGATCGAACAAACCGAACGCAAAGAGAAGAAACCTTCCTTTCATCCATTGTTTGACAAGGTCTCCGGTCTATTCGACGAAATGGATTGCGAACAGGCAATACCCCCCTCGGAAGGGATCCTATTGATCGATCAGATCAAGTCCGCCATTCAGAATGCAAAAGAACTGGGCTTTTATGATTTATTATTGAAAGAGATCGGCGAGCTTTTGTTCAAGAACGAAGAAGAGAAACGCTTCCGCCCAAGCCGACTCTTTATGAGCAACGATTACAGGATTTTTCTCCCGGACTTCAATCAGCTGGAGATCGAGATGACTCCACTGCCTAAATCGCTGTTTATCCTTTTCCTGCGCCACCCGGAGGGGATCAGCCTCAAATCGCTCATCGATTACAAGACGGAATTGTTAGAGATTTACAAATTGTTGTCCTATCGCGAGAACCAGCAGGACATGATTGAAAGCATCAACCGAATGTGCAACCCGCTGGAGGGATCGATCAACGAGAAACTCTCACGCGTCAAAGAGGCTTTCCTGAAAAAGATGTCGATGGACACGGCCAAATACTACATCATCAAAGGCGAGCGAGGCATGGATAAGAAGATAGAAATCGACCGAAAGCTGATCACACTACCCAAGGCCTTTGAGGAAATCGAATTGACCCCTGTGGCATCGCCTTAAGAAGCGAATTGGTTCGAACTTTCTACTTGCACGATTGTTCTATGATTAAATTGATTCCGATGGAAATAAAAATGTATCTCCCACAAATAGTGGCGACCCTGATAGCGATCGTATTATTGCCGTTATCAAAGTATATTATTCAAAAATTGATCTTTCAATATGGCCTGCTTTTGCAGAAATCGGAGAAAAGGAGGGCGCATGTCAAACGGATCTTGAACATTATCCTGAATGTTACCTTCCTTTTTGTATTAGCCGTTATTTGGGGTGTGCGCCCGCAGAACCTGTTAATCGGTCTCTCTTCGATCTTTGCCGTGATTGGGGTCGCTTTCTTTGCCCAATGGTCGGTGCTTAGCAATATCACAGCAGGTATTGTCATGTATTTCAACGCTCCTTTCCGTATTGGCGATCGCATCCATATTATTGATAAAGACATTCCCATCATTGCCACGATCGAAGATATACATACGTTTTATACCCATATCCGGACAGACGAGCAGGAACTGATCGTTATTCCCAACAATCTTTTTCTTCAGAAAATCGTGTCGGTGAAAGACGATGATACAAAAGCCATAGATATGTAATATATTTGTAAAACCATAAAAATGAATCGATATGAAAAGTAAAACTTTGTTCACCTTCCTGGTAGGGGCAGTGGTGGTGTGTAGTAGTTGTTCCACAAAGCCGGAACCGGGTGTTTATGAAATCGCGGATTGGAAAGACTTCACGCGAGCTGCTGTTTCCTACACTTTTGACGATCATTGTCCGAATCAGTTTGCCATTGCCGTTCCGCTTTTCGACCAATATGACTTTAAACTGACCCTTTATCCCGTTCCTGCCTGGGGGCCAAACTGGGATGATATTCGCCGGGCGGTGGCCAATGGGCACGAAGTAGGAAGCCATACGGTGTCGCATCCGGTCTTGGGGCGGCTTACGGTGGAAGAACAGATAAAACAATACACCGAATCGATATCGATTCTTCATTCGGAACTGGGTGTTACGAATGAAAACGGCATGACAATCGCTTACCCCAATTGCGCGGTCGGCGATGTGAAAACAATCAGTCAATACTTCATCGCCGGGCGAATCTGCTCGGGACGTATCGTAGCGAAGACACCAGCCGATTTCTATAACATCAGCGCCATCAACTGCGGCAGCCTGGGGGTGAACGACCTGCCGGCATTCCAAGAGAAGCTCGCCATGGCCACAGCCGAAAACGGCTGGCTGGTATTGATGATGCACGGGATCGACGACAACAGCTATTCGCCCGTTACGGCCGAATTTCTGCGCGAGAGCGTGGAATATATGGATAAGGTCAGAGAAGATTTCTGGGTGGCCTCGTTCAAAGAGGTGGTACTCTACATAAAAGAGAGAGATGCCGCAACAATCAAAGAAGTAAGCCTTTCTTCCACGCAGATCACGCTCGAGGTGACCGATGGATTGGATGATGCGATCTATCAGTATCCCCTCACCATTCGGAGACAACTGCCTGCGAAATGGGAGAAGGCGGATGTGACCCAAAACGGAAAAGCTGTTTCTTCGAAACGGGTCGAAATAGACGGACAAACCTATATTCAGTTCGAAGCTGTTCCCGATGGGGGGATTGTTAGTATTACGAAGTAGTTTTTAGATTAAATTCGTACCTTTGTCTCTCTATCTTAAAGAGTAAGGCAAAAATGAAATATAGGATCAAAGCGCCGGAGCGGTCGCTTCGGGCTACGGTGACACTTCCTGCTTCCAAAAGCATCAGCAACAGGGTATTGATTCTGAATGCGCTAAGTTATAGCGATCAGGAAGTTCAGAACCTGGCGGATTGCGATGATACAAAAGTGATGGTGCGTGCGCTTCAGTCGAACGATACGCACTTCGACATCGGCGCGGCCGGTACCTCCATGCGTTTCTTGACGGCTTTTCTTTCCAAGATCGTGGGCGAATGGACAATTACTGGCACGGAGCGAATGAAAAACCGCCCGATCAGGATATTGGTCGACGCGCTCAACAGCCTCGGAGCCAAGATCGAATATATGGAGAAAGAGGGCTATCCTCCGCTCCGTATCTTGGGCAGCGCCCTGCAGGGAGGGGAGATCTCGCTGGCGGGTGATGTGAGTTCCCAATACATCTCGGCCCTGTTGATGATTGCTCCGTATATGGAGAAAGGGCTTACACTGCATCTGGAGGGAACCGTTATTTCGCAACCCTACATCCGATTGACACTCAGCCTGATGGAACAATACGGCGTAATGTCGGAATGGACAGACAATCGGATTCGTATCCGCCCGGGCGAATACCGTCCGATCCCCTTTACGGTAGAGAGCGACTGGAGCGCAGCCTCGTATTGGTATGCGATTGCGCTGTTGGCGCCGGGGGCGGAGATCACGCTGAAAGGGCTTTTCAAACACAGCCTGCAAGGCGATGCCGCCGGAGCAAAACTGTTTGCGCAGCTGGGCATTGGCACGACTTTCACACCGGAAGGCGTTGTGTTGAAACCGAATGGGAACAGTTGTCGTAAGTTGAATTATGATTTTGTGGAGGAACCCGATCTGGCGCAAACCTTTGTGGTGGCCTGCGCGATGCGGAATATCCCTTTCCGGTTCACGGGATTGCAAAGCCTGAAGATCAAAGAGACCGACCGTATTGAAGCCCTGAAGGCAGAGATGCGGAAACTGGGGTATGTGTTAAAAGACAAGGCAAACAGCATCCTGGAGTGGGATGGCGAACGATGCGAAGCGGAGAAAGATCCGGTGATTGCCACCTATGAAGATCATCGGATGGCGATGGCTTTTGCCCCGATAGCTTTGGCGCGCCCGGAAGGAATCACCATTGCCGAGCCCGGGGTGGTAAGCAAAAGCTATCCGGGATACTGGGAAGACTTGAAAGCGGCGGGATTTCAGATAAGTAGAGAAGAATAGAAAAAACTCTTGAATCCATAGAATAATAGAAATGAGAGAATTAGGAATTAAATCGGTGGTTGTTTTATTCAGTTTATTATTACTTCAATGCAAAAGCGAGAGTAATGATACTACTCATTTGTCTGTGGAGGGTTTGTCTAATAAATCCACCATCATCACGGGAAACATACAGAACAGGCATGTGTATCCTGATACGAAGGATATAACTATTGACGTTTCCCAAGTTTCGGGTGAAGCCAGGATTTTTCAAATCAAAGCGCCAATCAACGATGATGGTACTTTTTCCTTTGAGATTGATTTAGCCCGTCCTCAAGACCTGAGTATGCCGCCTTATCTTGATTTTTTGTGGCTGATCCCAGGGGATAGTTTACATGTAGAGATCGATTTCAATAATTTGCTGGATGTTCGCTTATCAGGAGGTAAATCGGCTGAAGTAAATCGTGATTTTTTCAAGTATTTCGATGCTACTGCCTACCGCAATGCCCATTATAATTATCGCGGAGTGGGAACCGATTGTGAAATAAACTGTTCCTGGTCTGAAATCAGGGAAAAACTGGATGAAGAACGACGTCTTTATCGCGACAGGCGGCAAGCATTTTTACAGGAAAACAGTGTGTGTGATGAGGTTGTTTCGCTAACGGAAGCCATGATTGAACTGGACTATTACCGAAGTCTTTTTGGCTCATGGTCGCGGCGGCAGATTGTTTATGGCAAGGAAACAATGAGTGAAGAGGCCTTAATGAATGAGCTGAACGATGTCGCCGTTACATACTTTCATTCCGATCTTTATGCCAATACACATTTCCATTTTATTGTGGCGCTTTTATCGGCTACAGGATACATTGCAGCGCCAGAGACGGATGCTGATTTCGTGGATTTAGTTAAAAAGACTGCAAAAACAGATGTTATTAAAGATTTCATGTTTACGGTACTGGCAGCATATTCTCTTGTACAAAAAGATTTGGATGGTTTTGAGAAATATAGCGTACATGTTGACAATGACTATCTGCTCGATCGATTGATGCAGGAATACCGGATGACTCGCATAAAAATGGAAAATCCCGAAGATATTTCCTCCTATTTGCTTGGGCGTCCGAAAGATTTCACAAATACCATGTCATTAGATTACAAAAATCTGCTTGATCAAACCATTGCTCCCAATCATGGGAAAGTGCAAATCATTAACATTAGCGCATCATGGTGTGCTCCGTGTAAAGTTGTTTTGGGAGAACTTGTAAAACTCATGGAAGACTACGGTGACGAGGATTTGAATGTTTCTTTCATTTGCATAACGCCTGATAATAGCGCCACTCGTGCGATATATTGGGAAAAAGGTATTCATGACTCACGTATTCATTTTGCTACTGACGATGAATACCAATTTTTGGCAACGACCTTTTCCCCTATGAGTTTTCCTTACGGTATTTTGGTAAACAGAAAAGGTGTTATTGTAGACTATGGTACGCATGTGCGTCCGAGTAAGATGTTACGTGAAAAGATAGATTTGCTTTTAGAGCAAGACAAATTGGTGAAATAAGAATAATCATTTATATAGAGAACCGGTGTTTTATTTACTACTTGGATTAATCGTATTGGGTGTTGTGGCAGCTGTATTAGGCTTTTTCCGCAACCGGAAGTTTCAGCAGATGCTGGAGCGGGGAGAGATTGATACTATTCCGGAGGCACAGGAGATTCCGGAGGAGTGTTGCGGGCAACATGAATTGTGTGAACGGGATAGTTTATTGGCTGCCGTGAGCAAAGAGATTGAATATTTTGAAGACGAGGACCTGGATCGTTTCCGGGGTGTAGCAGCAGAGGCCTACGAAGAGGAGGCGGTCGAAGAGTTTCGTGAGGTCTTGATGACCCTCCAGGAAACAGAGGTGGCCGGATGGATCCGAAGCCTGCAACTCCGTGGCCTGGAACTGCCCGATGCCCTGAAAGCGGAGGCGTTCCTCATTTTGGGGGAAAGAAGAAATTAATGAAGAATAAAGAATGAAGAATTGGGGGCGAAGCGATCTTCGATTCTTCATTCCTCATTCATAATTTAAAGAGATGAATATCTTAGAATACGCCTTTTTCCAACATGCCTTGATTGGCAGCATACTGACGGCCATTGCCTGCGGTATGGTCGGCACGTACGTGGTGGCTCGTCGATTGGTGTTTATCAGCGGAGGCATCACACATGCTTCATTCGGCGGACTGGGGCTGGGGTTCTATCTGGGCACCAACCCGATATGGATGGCGTTGTTGTTTTCGGTCTTATCGGCCTTCGGGGTGGAGTGGGCCAGCAAAACACAGAACATACGCGAAGACTCGGCCATTGCCGGCGTGTGGTCGCTGGGCATGGCGCTGGGGGTTATCTTTATCTTCCTCACACCGGGCTATACGCCTAACTTGTCGGCATTCCTCTTTGGGAATATATTGACTATCACCACCTCCGACCTCATCTGGATGGGGCTGTTGGCATTGCTGTTGATCGGACTGTTCAGCCTCTTCCTGCGGGAGATCGTGTACGTGGCGTTCGATCGCGACTTTGCCGTGACTCAGGGGCTTCCCGTGCGGCTCGTCGAATATGTGATGATGTTCTTCATTGCGGTAACGATTGTCTTTTCGATCCGGTTGGTAGGCATTATGCTGTTGATGAGCATGCTGACACTCCCGCAGATCTGCATGAATATCTTTACCTCCGATTTCAAAAAGATCATCTGGGGAAGCATTGCGATTGGCTTTCTGGCTTGTGTCACCGGGCTATTCCTCTCCTATTTCTTCAATGTGCCTTCCGGAGCGTTTATTATCCTGGTTTTGGTGCTTTTCTTTTTGGCGGCAAAAGCAATAAAAGCGCTGATTCGGCGTTAAGCAATTAGTCATTATAATGAATTGAAAAAGAGCTTTTATCATATCATTTCTTTTCTGGCGGTCCTCCTACTCCTCTCTTGCAGCACAAAGAAGAACACCAGGGCGACCCGCTTTTACCATTCCTTTACGACCCGTTATAATATCTACTATAACGGCAAGGTCTCGTTTGACGAGAGCTTGAACAATATGCAGCGCAACTACAAGGAGAACTATACGGACAGGATCCATATGTATCCCATCAGCGCGCAACCCAAAGACAAAGCCAATACCGGCGGTCCTTTCGACCGGGCAATCGAAAAAAGCAACAAAGCCATCAAACTCCACTCTATCCGTACCAAGCCGGCACGTAAGCCCGGCTGGCGCAATGATCCCAAGCAGGTGGCGTTGCAGGATAAAGAAGAATACAATCCTTTCCTGAAACACAGCTGGCTGATGCTCGGGCAGGGACAATTCTATAATGCTGACTTTCTGCAGGCAGCAGCTACCTTCTCGTATATCTCGCGCCATTATGCCGACGATCCGGAGGTGGTGGCCGAAGCCAAGATATGGCAGGCGCGTGCCTATTCGGAGATGGCCTGGTATTTTGAAGCGGAAGATATCCTTTCCAAACTGAATACCAACGGTATCCCCAAGAAGAACCGGAAACAATACGAGGCAGTCATGGCTGATTACCTGATCAAAGAGGGGCGTTTCGAAGAGGCAGTGCCCTATCTGCGGACAGCGATCAAAGCGGAGAAAAACAAACTGCAACGCACCCGCATGAAATATCTGTTGGGGCAGATCTATACCGACCTGGAGATGCCCTCGATGGCGTACGATATGTTTCGGCAGGTGCCTAAAGCCAATCCCCCATACGAATTGGAGTTTGCCGCCCGCATTCGCCAGACGGAGGTGTTTACCGGAGGCAATTACCTGAAGATGATACGCATGCTCGAACGGATGGGTAAGCAGGACAAAAACCAGGATTTTCTGGATCAGGTCTATTACGCGATCGGAAATATCTACATCAGCCGGGAAGATACGGTGAACGCCATCGCCAACTACGAGAAGGCGGTCGAGAAGAGTACGCTGAACGGCATGGACAAAGCCATTGCCCAGATACGCGTCGGGGATCTCTATTTCCAGATGGGCGATTATATCAAGGCGCAACCGCACCTCAGCGGCGCCCTGGCAGGCATCCAGAAAGAGTATAAAGACTATAAGCGGGTGGCGCATCTGTCGTCTGTATTGGATGAATTGGTGATCCATGCCGAAGCGGTGCATTTGCAGGATAGCCTGCAAACGCTTGCCCGCATGCCGGAAGAGGAGCGCCTGGCGGTGATCGATAAGATCATCGAACAGGTGATCAAAGAGGAAGAAGAGGCGAAAAAAGAGGCCGACCGCGAAGCCTATCTGGCAGAGCAACAGGCACAGGGAACGGGTATTGACCGCCCGGAGATGGAAGGATCGGGCATCGCAGTGCCGACAGCCGGTGGCGCCGGTGGTTTCTATTTCTATAATCCGCAAACCGTCGCCCAAGGGAAAACACAGTTCCAACGACGTTGGGGACGCCGTACGCTGGAAGACAACTGGCGGCGATCCAACAAAAAGATGACCACCTTCGACGATCCGCAAGAGAGCCTGGCGGATGGAGCGGCTCAAACCGAAACGCCGCTCACCGATGAGGAAGGAAACGTGATGGAGGGAGACGAAACGGCCGCAGCCGTAGAGCTTTCCGACGACCCCAAAACGCGGGAATATTACATACAACAACTCCCGCTGACGGAAGAGGATATCGCCGCCTCCGACCTGATCATCGAAGACGGACTCTTCCATATGGCGATGATCTACAAAGACAAATTGGAAGACTTCCCGCTCTCGATCCATGCTTTTGAAGACCTGGAACGCCGTTTCCCGGAACATCAGAACCGACTGGAAGGCTATTACCAGATATTCCTGATGGCTATCCGCATCGGAGATAAAGAGCTCGAAGAGAGATATAAGCAATTGATCATCCGGGAGTTCCCGGAAAGCGATTATGCCATTGCGGTGGCCGATCCGGATTATGAATACAATATCCGCATGATGGATGTGGTGCAGGACTCGATCTATCAAGCTACCTACGATGCCTACCTGGCTGGAAACGTGCCTGCGGTACGTGGTAACTATCAACTGGTAAGCGAAAAGTATCCGTTGGCAAAGCTTATGCCTAAGTTTATGTTTCTGGACGCGTTGAGCTACGTAGAAACGGCGGATGTGGAAGGCTTCAAAGAGGCATTACGTGCCTTATTGGAAAAATACCCGAACGCAGACGTAAGCGAACTGGCGGGTGAGATGCTGAAAGGTGTATTACGTGGCCGTACGCTGGTACAGGGCAGCATTCGCAGCATGACCTGGAACCTACGCTTCGGCGACGAGGATCTGTCGGCAGCCGACTCTGCCCGTGTCTTCAAGGATGAACGGCAGGCGCCCCACCGTATGATGCTTATCTTCCCGACAGGCAGCATCGATCGCAATCAGTTGTTGTTTGCTGTGGCGGCCTATAACTTTGCTCATTTCCTGGTGAAAGAGGTCGATCTCTCGTTTGAAGAGGCCGGGCCGGTGACGATGTTGATGATAACCGGTTTCTATCATTTCGACGAGATTGTGCAATACTATAAGATGATTCATGGCGAAGGCGGGTATGCTCAGGCGCTCAACCGGGATGTTTCTATCTTCCCGATCTCCGAAGATAATTATGAGACCCTGATGCGTGGCAAGACCTTGGACGAATATGTCGACTTCTTTGAAGAGACATACGGGGAGGAGTTGGCGGACATGATAGCCCGCTGGCGCTTGCGTCAGGATGCGGATGAGCAAGAGGCCGAAGAAGAGGCGGCAGCCGCGGCAGAGAGAGAGCTGTTGCGCGATGAACCGGAAGCGGTCGTAGAAGAGCCCGTTGCCACGGAAGAGATATCGAAAGAAGAGGAAGAACCCATCGTGCCGGAAGAGGTGATTCCGGAAGAGGAAGAGGCTATCCCGGCGGAAGAAGAGAATATCCCGACAGAAGAGCCAATAGAAGAGGTCGACATACAGCCTGCCGACAGCACGGCGATAGAGGTAACACCCGATTCAGTGCCTGCCCTGCAAGCTGCTCCCGAAGAAAAACAACTCACCCTGGAAGAGATTGAAGAGATCCGGCGCCGCGAAGCGGAAGAGAAAGCTGCCCAAGAGGCTGAAGAGCTTGCCCGGAAAGAGCAGGAACGGCTCGATCGCGAAGCGCTCCTGGTCAAGCAAAAAGCGGAAGAGGAGGCTCTCCTGAAGGCAAAGGCTGAGCAGGAGAAACAGCAGGAGGCCGATCGGAAAGCCAAACTGAAACAGGCCGAAAAAGATCGCAAAGCCCGTCTGAAAGCACAGGAGCAGCTCCGCAAGCAAAAGGAGAAAGACAACAAAGCCCGCCTGAAACAACGCGAGAAAGATCAACGCGAAAAAGAAAAACTGGCCAACCAACGCCTGAAAGAGCGTGAAGCCGCCGCACGCAAAGCCCAGAAAGAAAAAGAAGCCGCCGCACGAGCACGCGCCAAACAACGGAAATAGACCTACATCATAAAAATAAACCCCGACAAATAATTTGCCGGGGTTTATTTTTTTAGTTTTCTTCTTTCCACTTATCCCTCATCTTCTTTCGTTTGATCTGCAGGAAGCGCAATAGAGCGATGATGACCAATGTGAGACCGATCATACAAAAGTATTCCGTATAATCCATCGGGGCATTGGGGCGACCCGGCCATCCGATAACAGCCATGACGATCAGATAAGCCACTAAGGCCAAACTGGTGATATTTACTTTCTTCATTTTCTTTCCATTGATAAACGACAAAGATAGCGGTTTATCGGTATAGGTCAATCGTTTAGAATGAATTTATGTTGTGCTTGATACTGACTCGTTTTCACACAGACAATGTAAAATCCCTTCGGTAAGGAAGAAGGTAGGCTAAGCACGGTTGTACCGGGCTTAACCTCCTTCTGCCAACAAATCCGTCCTCGTAAATCCACCATGTATGCAACACCTGGCATGAGTAAATGCTCTAAAAAGAGTCTGTTCGCATTCACATAGCTAAACTGCGTTTGAGTCAAGGGGGAAGAAGTCGTGGATACCGGCGACGAGAACGTAGGTTCAGCTTTTGCCTTCGACAAAGCTTCCGAAGTGGATAACATCCTATATATAGTAGTAGTGTTGGGTGCTGTAACCAGAATTTCCTTATCGCTCTCCGCTTTCACAAAAAAGGCGGAGAAGGCAGGAAGTGCATAATCGCTATTCATAGGGTAAGCGACATAGTCGCCCTCTTCGTAAAGAAAGACCGAAGCCCCTGATCCGAAGGAGGATGCCAGACTGCGCAAAGGAAGAGGAGAAGGGAATGGATTGCCGCAGAGATACCAGCCATGGTCTTCCTCCGCTACCAGCTCTCCTTTCTGGGCTGTCGTGATGGTGATGTGTCCCTTCTGCCCAAAGTCCAAGGGGATCACGCCCGGGAGAGAAGAGAAACAGAGCGTTTGCCTGTCTGCCTTCTCATCCAGAGCGATCAGATAACCCTTATTCTTTTGCAGAATAGGTTGCCCGCTTGTCAACGACGAAGCGGGGACTACGCGCCAATAGCCCTCCTCCGTCACCTCGCCGCGCGAACGGGCTTCCCCGTCATAGCTGTAGAGGTAGAAGAAATTACCTCCGTCATTGGGTAAATCATCCTTTAAGGTAAAGGCTGCATCAATCCCTTCCGCATACACATCAAATGGGAGAGAGATGAAATACCATTTATTCTTTTCCGGGCATGTCCAATACACCGATACCTTGTCTTTTATCGCAGTCTCGCCGGCAGATGAGAAACTCGACTCCGATCCACAAAAAATCATGCGCTCTACGGAGAGCATCTGCTCTTCCTCCACATACACGCTTCCGTCACCAAGGTATAAGTTACGGCAGGTGGCGTAGTTATCCACCGTAACCGCTCCGTTGATCATCGCATGGCGTCGGCGAAGCGCCGGGTCATCCGTCCATTTCTCTGCCTCATGCCAACTCCCTTCGCCGGTGAAGAGGGAATATCTTTTCACCTCTCCCACCGCATATAGGCTGTCTATGGCATAGAAACCGCCGATCGAAGTATTTGGATCTTCACCAACCTCCAGCAACATATTCCAGGGATCAGACTTGACCCGTAAGCGATGGCTTTCCGGCGATCCGTTCATTTGTTTAATGCCTTTAAACGACACCGAAGAATTATCAGTGAGCGTTAGGGAGGCAATCCGATTGATCGAGGTCCCTTTCCTGTTAGAGGTAAGATATAAATTCTCCGCTCGCATCACATTCCGGAACGCAAAGATGGCAATGATCTCCACATTCTGGTAAGTGCCAAAGGATATATCGGACATCCGTAACGTGCTTCCCGGTAGCAATTTCAGGGACAACCCGTCGGATCCATCCATAATATCCACCGTCTTGGGATCAAAAATCGAGGTCTCGCCAGTCGTTTCATACGACCAGTTGTTATCGACATGCTCTGTAAACAATTGCAACCGAAAGGTGTCTGAGACAGTTCTATTCTGTGCGGATCCAACGAAAGATGCCCATGTGGTGGGGTTGATTTCCTGCGCTTGCAGGGAAAAATGGCCAAGAATGATTATAAAAAGGCCACTCAGTAAAAGGTGGTGTCGTGTCATAGTAAAGGTCTTAAAATGGTTATTCAGAGTAGCAAATATAGTAAAATAATTCAAAAAACCTATCTTTGTGGCATGAAAGATTTTATTATTTCCGACAACACGACGGAGAAAGCCGTATTAGTAGGGCTTGTGACTCATGTGCAAAACGAACAAAAGGTAAAAGAATACCTGGATGAACTGGCTTTTCTGGCCGAAACGGCCGGGATGGAGACAGCCAAACGCTTCACCCAGAAGCTGGATTATGCGCATCCGGTCACTTTTGTCGGTTCCGGGAAGCTGCAGGAGATCAAAGAATATGTCGTGGAAAACGAGATTGGCGTCGTGATCTTCGACGACGAGCTCTCGCCTAAGCAATTACGCAATATAGAAAAGGAGTTGCAGGTACGCATTATGGACCGCACCAGCCTTATCCTGGATATCTTTGCTTTCCGGGCGCAGACGGCTCATGCCAAGACGCAGGTCGAACTGGCGCAATACCAGTATATGCTTCCCCGTCTGACACGTCTTTGGACTCACCTGGAGCGTCAGCGAGGTGGTAGCGCTATGATGCGTGGACCCGGTGAGACGCAGTTGGAAACCGATAAACGAATCATCAAAGAGAAGATCGCCCTATTGAAGAAACAATTGGTCGATATCGATAAACAAAAAAGTGTGCAGCGTAAGAACCGCGGTAAGATGGTGCGTGTGGCCCTGGTGGGATATACCAATGTAGGGAAATCGACCCTGATGAACCTCTTGAGCAAAAGCGAGGTGTTTGCCGAAAACAAACTATTCGCCACGCTCGACACCACCGTGCGCAAGGTGATTGTCGACAACCTGCCTTTCCTATTATCCGACACGGTCGGTTTTATCCGTAAGCTCCCGACCGAGCTGGTCGAATCGTTTAAGTCGACCCTCGATGAGGTGCGTGAAGCCGATCTCTTGGTGCATCTGGTCGACATCTCGCATCCCTCGTTTGAGGAGCAGATCGAGGTAGTCAACAAAACCCTGGCGGAGATCGATAATACCGAAAAGCCGATGATTATGGTGTTCAATAAGATCGATGCTTTCACCTTCGTGCCGAAAGAAGAGGACGACCTCTCGCCGCGCAGTCGTGAGAATATCTCGTTGAAAGAACTGGAACAGACCTGGATGAACCGCCTGCCGGACAATACCATTTTTATCTCGGCCAAGCAGTCTACCAATACGGATCAGCTCAAGAAACTATTATACGAGCGGGTGAAACAGATTCATATTACCCGATTTCCTTATAACGATTTCCTCTTTCAAAATTATGAAGATATAGAGGAGCAATAAACATTTTTCCCCATATGAAGAAATTAGTGATTGTCGGATGCGGATACCTGGCAGACATTGTCGCGGACGCTATCCTGAAAGGCTTGTTGCCTGAGTATGATCTAGTTGGTGTCTATTCGCGTACGGCGGCCAAAGCCGAACGATTGGCTTCCATCATGAGCCGTCATGGCAAGCCCTGTGTGGCCTGCAGCTCATTGGATGCCCTGTTGGCTCTGCAGCCCGATTACCTTGTCGAAGCCGCTTCGCCCGCGGCCATGAAAGAGATTGCTTTGCCGACATTGGAAAACGGCACCTCCATCATTACCCTGTCGATAGGCGCCTTTGCCGATACCCCTTTTTATGAGGAGGTAAGGGATGTGGCGAAGGCAAACGGCACACGCGTGTATATCGCTTCGGGAGCAACGGGAGGCTTCGATGTGTTGCGCACCGCTACCCTGATGGGTAACGCTTCTGCCCGTTTTTTCAATGAGAAAGGGGTGCATGCCCTGCGGCGATCGAAGGTGTATGATCCGGCGTTGGAGACAGAGAAACGCATCGTTTTCTCCGGAACAGCACGCGAAGCCATCGGCGTATTCCCTACCGGATTGAATGTTTCGGTTGCAGCTTCGTTGGCCTCAGTAGGTCCCGAAAAGATGCAGGTAGCTATGCAGTCTACACCCGGCTTTGTCGGCGATACCCAACGGGTGGAGATCCGCAACGAGCAGGTGCATGCCGTCGTGGATGTCTATAGCGCCACCTCCGAAATCGCCGGATGGTCGGTAGTCAGCACCCTGATCAATATTGTCTCACCCATTGTATTCTGATAGGTTCCGAAGCACCTTCTCGCTCAGGCGGTCGAAAGCCTGACGGGTGCGTCCTGTCGATACCTGCATGCAACGTACGTGTGGGTGGCCGAGTAGATGTTCGCCACCCAAGGCGCCTACTGTATCGCAGAAACAGCGATTATCGCCCTCGAGCCATTGGGTAAATGGCGCTTCGTCCCAGGCGGGCGACAGGCCGGTATTGAACAGTATCTTATGATTTCCCAAGTGGGCAAATTCCGCTTCATGCAATAAGACGGTGTTCTTGTTCAAGCAGCAGCAAACCACCTCGCTCTCAGCCAATAATTCCTGCAAAGGCAGAAAGCGATAGCCCTTGGCACGCGCCTCCTCTTTCTCGCTGCGCGCGAAGTAGGAGATGTCTGCCCCAAAGAATTTCAGCGCGTCGGCTATCATACCACCCGATTTGCCCAATCCAATAATACCCGCCTTCAGGCCGGTTATCTCGCACGCCATCCCATCCCACGGCTCCTGGTCGAACCCATGCAGGCAACGCACCAGTTCACTGATCACATACTCCACAACCCCCTCGTCGCCATAATCGCGGATGCCGGTCACCGTGATGCCCCGTTCGTTGGCATAACGGATATCCACATTCGCGCTTTCGGGCGAATAGAGTGAACAACACATACCGATATATTTCACCTTCGGGCATTGGGCCAGCGCGGCCCGGTTGATGCGGGAGGTATAACTGAGCAGCACAGCATCGGCATCACCGATACGGGCGGCTACTTCGTTGTCGTCGGCCGGTATATCCGGATACATCACGACTTCTTCTGCAAAAGAGTGCAGGGCTTTTTCAGCCGATGGAATCAGGCTGACAGGCTCTATGGCTACAAGTTTACGAAACATAAATAGTTACAATTAAAAACGGTAAAGTTACAAAATATTAATGTTATATTTGTCGCAATAAGTAGATTGGCAAGATCATGGCGCTCACGCCTTTGCCCGATGATGCAAAAAACTTTAATTTAAAATAACTCGTATGAAAAAGATTTTAATGCTCGTGATGGTTTCCTGCCTATTGATCTCATGCGGAAACAAAAAAACAGAACAGACAAATGGTGCCGAAGCCACCAAATCGGAAATGACTACCGAAGTGTATAAACTGGACGATCTCCTGGCGAACGCAGATCAGCTGATCGGACAAACCGTGAAAGTACGCGGAAGCGTGACGCACACCTGCGCCCATTCCGGCAAGAGATGTTTCATCGTTGGCGACAATGAGAATGTCACCATGCGCATAGAGGCCAAAGGAGAAATCGAAAGCTTCAACAAAGAATTGATCGGCTCGGAATTGGAGGTGACCGGCATCCTGCAGGAGAACCAATTAAGCAAAGAGTACATCGATCAGATGGAGAAAGATACCGAAGCTAAGATGACGGAAGAAGATGGTTCGGCAGAAACGTGTGAAGCGGAGCTGAGCAATATCAACGACATGCGGGAGTGGATGAAAGCCAACAACAAAGATCATTATTCTATCTACTACCTGGATGGACAAAAATATGACATCGTCGAATAAAAAGACATTCAGCAGGCAACTCACCAAGTGGGCGCGTATCCTCCACCGCGATCTGGGCTATCTGATGGTCGGGCTTAGCTTGGTGTATGCTATTTCCGGCATCCTATTGAACCATATGGACGGGAAAGATCCGGCGTTCCGCACAGAGACAGGCTCGATCACCCTTTCGCCTTCGCTCGATAACGAAGGGGTAACGGCTGCCTGGAACGGGCAGAAAGGATTGCCCGCGCTGCGGAAAGTGCAAAAGGTCGACGACGAACACTACCGCCTCTTACTGGAAAGCGGCATTGGTGTCTACAATAAAAAGAGCGGCGCCGCGGAGTATGAGAAATACACCAAGCGTGAGTTTGTCTATTGGATCAACCGCCTGCACTACAACAAAGTGAAAGGATGGAGCCCGATGGCAGATATCTTTGCCGGCACGCTGATCTTCTTCGCCCTCTCCGGACTGATAATGGTCAAAGGAAAGAATGGCCTCGCCGGACGCGGCAAGTGGTACCTGATGATAGGCATACTGATTCCGGTATTGTATATTTTGTTTGCGTGAGCCTGCAAGGTATATAAATAAAGTATGAAGGAGAAAGGGGAAAGGGGAAAGGGGCGTCTTCAGATATTGTAAGAATTGAAGGTTCTAAAGTCCGCAAGGACTTAGATGTGGATAACCCCGTGCAAGCCGCTAAGGCGCAGCTCGGGGTTGATTGTGTCATAGAAACGAGCTCCGTAGGTGCTCAACAGTTGACCTCCTACGGAGCTCATGATATATATATATTACGTCTACCCCGAGCTGCACCTACGGTTTGCACGGGGTTATCCGGGTTGAAGCCCTTTCGGGCTTTCTAAAACCTTCCCATCTCCTCCTACTTGAAGGTTTTCCCCTACTTTAACTACTCTGATACCCTTTCACCCCCTCTTATCCAACCGCATAGCGGAAGGAGTAGTAAAAGAGACCATTCCGATCAATATGATCACAACCCCACAAACAATAAAGCTGGTCGTCACGCCCAGGCTATCGGCAAAGAAGCCTATACCAACAAGCCCTATGAGCGAGGGGATAATACTGAATGTGTAGAACATAGAGAAGACACGCCCCAGGGCTTCCGGACGGATATGGGTCTGCACCAGCGCCGTAAAGGAGGAGTTATAGACCGCGCCCGACACCCCGGCAATCGCCGTCAGGATGACAAACAACACAAAGCCATTCGGCGATAAGACCCCCGACAGGGCAAACGTAGCTCCGATTATCAGATACATCAGATTGACCAGTACCACCCGGTTCACCTTATAGACCTTCGCCCCCATCACAGCGCCTCCCAACAAGGCACCCACGCCCCAGATCACCTCGATCAGGCTCACCTGGAAGGCGTTCCCCTGGAAATGCTCCAGCGTCATCAAGGGGAACAACACGCTGACCGGCATCAGGAAGAGGGTGACCAAAATGGAAAACAGGAAAATCCAACTCAGGCCCCGGCTTCGCAAAACAGTCATAAGCCCCTCTTTCATCTCCTTGAATACATGAGGTGTATGCCCTTCCGCCTTCTCCGGATTGGGGATATATACGAAGAGCAAAGAGATACAGGCCACAACGGCGCCAACTACATCCAACAATAGGACATACTCCATATCCCATATCGTAATAAACAAAGCCCCCAAAGCCGGCCCGGCAATATTTCCGACCGAACCGATAATCTGGCTGACCCCTGCGATACGCGTCAACTGCTCCTGAGGAGCCAATAGGGGAATGGAGGCCTGCATCGCCGGCATGTGGAAGGCCGAACCTACCGAACGAAAAGCAAGCAATACGAAGATATGCCACATCTCGGCCACCTCGAGCCAGAAGAGAACCGACATAATAATCGTACAGACAGCAATAAAACTATCCGCCAGAATCATAATCGCCTTCCGGTTCCAGCGATCGATAAACACCCCGGTCACAGGACCCAATAACGCCTGCGGCAACATCGCCGCAATAGCCGCCCACGCCAGCATCTCAGCCGAACCGGTTTCCATACTGATCCAGAGGATCACCGCGAAATTGACAAGAATACTCGTCAGAATGGACAGGAACTGCCCTGTCCATATAATGGCAAAAACTTTTTTCCAATTTTCCATACATACACGAATTTGACCATACGCCCGATGCGTATTTCATCATGAAACAATAATAATAAATAACAACAGAAAGGGATACGTGTAGTAACGGTACACGCACCAGGCCGGAGAGGAAGGTTGTCCGGACACGGTCTTATCTTGTGCGATAAATGCCTGCCATTGGTTTATGGATATAATTCATAAAATGGTTTGATGCCACAAATCTATAAAATAAATACAAAATTCCTACACCTTCATTTGATATTTTGCAAAATAGCCCAAGAATAGCCCTACGGATTGACTCAAAACCTACCAACTCCTTCCTTTTTTGCGCCATTCTCAAAATACAAAGTGTAAGCAAAAACGCCATTTTGCTTTACAATATGATACGTTAAAAAGTGTTACTCCTGCGGGTAATTTAAAATACCCCTACGTTTTCGGAAAAATACTCGGGCGTTTTTGCAATTTGTCAAATTGGAAATCTTCCAATTTTGGAAGATTTGAAGGAGAAAGGGGGCGTTTTCAGATTTGGTAAGATGGGAAGGTGGCAAGGTACACTGAAATGAGTTAAATCCCGCAGGGATTTCCTATTCGAAACCCTCGGTAAGAGAGCGAAGCGAACGACCGGGGGTATTCCGCTAATAATAACTAACGAACCCGGAATGGGTTCAACCCTCTTCGGGGTTGCTTGGAGAGTAGGTCTTGTCTATCTGCCTACCACGGGTTTGCTTCGCTACACCCGCGGTTACGAATAGGAAATCCCTTTGGGATTTATATGAAAACCTTCCACTCTTGGAATATCTGACCCTACACACCTTCATCATGCCACTACCTGAGCTCAAATACGCATTTACCGGATTCAAGTAGCCTTTTTATTTATCATCAAAAAAACGCGGTTTCATCGATACTTTTAAGCGATTTTGCCAAAATGTGAACTAAATGTGAAGTCGCTATCGCATGCGGTGATGAGGATAAGAATGAGGGGAGTTTTGAAGAAACAGTGAATGGGGTCTATTATTCTTCTGAAGGTTATATATCATATTTCTATCCTCCCTCCACTTTGACCCCATTGGAAAATATTGAATCTGAAATAGAAAAGTCGGCATTTCCCCCTTCTATGAAGGAGATTTTCCTAATTATGTATAGGGTAGATAGCATCCCCCCGGCGGCCGCCTTATGGTTTCATGATTCGGAATTATTGTGTACGCCGGTATTGGGTGATCTTTATGAAAATTGGGTGAAATATCAATATGAGAAGGATAACAAATATGTGTTTGTCAGATCCGGATACCGTTACGATCCCGCCACCGGGCGGCTGACAACGGACAAACGCGTTTTTGCGGAAGAACAGGCAGGCGAAACGCTTTATGTAACAGAATATTCCACAGAGGGGATTGTGATGCGGGTAGCATTCAACAAACCGATGAATGAAGAAGATTACTATCCAAGCTACGCTCCGGTTTTCCCGAGCACATTCAAAGAATATGCCGCTGCCGAGATGAGTTGGAAAAGAGAGACAAAGAAAATTCCCGCTTATGTGATATTCGACACCAACGAAGAGGCTATCACCTACATAAAAGAGCTTATCAAAGACTTCACCCCATCACCGGAAATATGGGAACATGACTACGAATAAGAAGCCCTACAAAAGCGTATAAAAAAATTCTCACCCGCGTGAGAAAAAATTCTCATGCGGGTGAGAAAAAATAAACCACCTCCCTTTTGGCGGTTTTCTCTCCTTCGGCGGGGAAGATGGTGAGGAGGTATTCCTGGGGGGTGAGGGGGTCGAGGGCGGTTTGCTTCTCGATGATCCGACGGGTGAGGTGGTGTTTGCGTAGGAACTCTTTGTCCTGCCCAATGGTGTAGAGGAGTTTTTTGCGTTCCCGCTTATCGATTGTCTGGAGCCAATAGCCACGGGGTCGCTGCGTGAAATGGCTGTAGTAGTCGGTACGTAAGGCATCGTAGAGGTCGATCTCTTTCGACAAGAGGAAGTGGTGCAGGTTACGAAACAGATCTTCCAATAGGTATCCCCGGTGTGGCAGATGGTGTTGCGCGGCGTATTGCCCCAGCTCATCAAAAAACTGGAAATAGCGCCCTGCCCAATGGGTGGCGAAGAGGCGGTGCATTGTCGTAGCAAAACGGCCGCTGTTCCAGTACCTCTCCAGCGCGTGCTCCGCCTCATGGATGCGATGAAGCTCTTCGGCGGAGATGGCATCGTTGCCCGTTATCTCATAGGGTGCCTGCTCGGCATAGTGATAACCGTAGCGGTCGGCATCGCGTCGCAGGTGAGTGCCTCGAAGCATTTTCAGGAAGCCCAGTTGTACCTCCTTGGCTCCTAAGGCGAACACCTCATTGAACGACTGCGTGAAACGCTCGAAGGTCTCATGGGGCAGGCCGGCGATCAGGTCGAGATGGAGTACAATCTTACCCCCCGCCATCAGCCGCCGGATGTTATGCGCCAGAAGCGGGAAGTCCTGTTTGCGCTTGACCGCCTGGTTCGTAGGTTCGTAGGTCGATTGGATACCTATCTCAAAGCGGAAATAGTTCGCGGGCAAGCGATCGTTCAGGTAGTCGATCATCTCGTCGGTCAATAGGTCGGCATAAATTTCAAACTGACAGCTCAGCCCTTCCCGCCAATGAGCGATCAGGAAATCGAAAATGGCCCGCGTATGCTCCTTGTTCAGATTGAAGGTGCGGTCCAGGAACTTGATCTGCCGCGCACCGGCCTCAATCAGGTATTTCAGATTGTCCAGTACATAATCCAAAGGAAAATAGCGCACCCCCTGCTCACGGGAGGAGAGGCAATACTGGCATTGGTAAGGACATCCCCGCGAGGTCTCCACATAGACCAAACGGTTTTTCAATTCTTCCCGATCTTCTTCCAACTGATAGGGAGAGGGTAGCTGCGCTAAGCGGGTGATATCAGCCCGACAAACGGTCGTACTTATCCGGTCGTGCGAGGAGACACCGGGAGGCAGTTCGGTCTCGCCCCGTTCGAGAGACGCTATCAGATCGCCCAACACAAACTCGCCTTCGCCACTGATCACATAGTCGACCGCCCACTCCCGCAGGAAATGTTCAGGCTCGTAGGTCACTTCCGGCCCACCAAGAATGAAGAGAAGACGAGGATTCTGTTGCTTCAGTCGGCGGATAATCTCCCCCACCCGACCGACATTCCATATATAAACACTCAGACAGATCACATCGCATCCCGCAGCCAGGAGATCGCTGGTGATCTTCTCCGGATCCTCTTTAATGGTGTACTCCCGAAAGCGGATATCCAGGCGGTCTTTATTGGCAATATACAACCAGCGAAGCGCCAGGGAGGTGTGGATATATTTTGCGTTTAATGTGGCTACAATTACTTTCATCCTGCAAATGTAGGAAACTGTTTGTTGGTAAAAGAATGATTCGCTCCTGAAAACAAAACCGCTTTTTGATTGTTATAAAAACAGAAGCAAAAAGAAAAAGAACATAAAATAAAAAAGAAACAGCTATGGAACAACAGTATGAATTGATTAAAAACGATGCATTACAACAGTTTGAATTCAATATAAAAGGGTACACACCCCTGATCGAGTTTGTTATGATCCCCGATGGAGATGTCTTCCTAACACATACCGAAGTGCCTATGTCACTGGCAGGACAGGGCGTGGGTACACAGTTGGTGAAAGAGACACTGGAGTATCTCGACGAGAACAACCTGCGTGTTGTGCCGTTATGCCCGTTTGTGGCATCTTACATTCAGAAACATCCTGAATGGGAAAAGATCGTTGTACATTAAATAAGATCCTATACGAACTTCATCACCCGGTCGATGGCATCGTCCATTTGCTCAATGGATTCGAGCCCGAGTGTCATGCAATGAATATGACTTTCGGTCAGGGCGAAGTGGATAGACTGTTCACGTTCTTCCTCTTTGACGTGCTTGCCCTCTCCGAATATTTTCATGCCGATCAATCCTTTGCCGTTTTGGCGAGCCAATGCCAATACCTCCTTCACCTCCTCCGGTTTGCCGTCCATATTGGTCCCGAAAGGATTGATACGGGCCATAATAACATCTATCCAAGGGTTTACGGCTGCCTGGCGGATCGCGTCAAGATTATGGCAAGAGATACCTACCGCTTTGACAATTCCGTCCTGCTTAGCACGCGAGAGGCCGTCCATATAATGATGGCGGGTCTCCGGCCAGTCACCACTATTCATGCAATGCATCAATAGAATATCGATATAATCCGTATCGAACTCCTTCCGGAAACGGTCGATTTCCGGGGCTACCGGCACCCGTTTGTCGGAGTCGTCGGGATGTGTCCAGATCTTTGTATTCAAGATGATCTTTTCGCGGGGAAGGCCTTTGATCGCATTGCCTACATAGGGTATGGATCCGTAGGTGTCGGCCGTATCATAAAAACGAATGCCCCGGTCATAGCCATGGCGCGCCAGGCGGACAAAATTGTCCATACCGAGGCGTGTCTGGTTGGACTGTTTGTTCCACCCTACCGTACCGGTGCCCATGGCAATGCGGGAGACGGTCAGGCCTGATTCGCCCAACTTCACCTTATCAACTATGATATCACGGGTAAACGTACAGCCCGATAGGGAAGCCATACTGCTATTGGCAATCGAAAATCCGGCGAGGCCGGTAACGCCTGTCTTGAGAAACTTCCTTCGATTCATCTCTTTACTACTTGTGGTTTTTAACTAAACGAGCGGGAAATTACTCTTTTAACACGAATATAAAAAACAGGGACACAGAGTTTTATATATATTAACATAAAACCCTGTGTCCCTTCTATTTTTGTCTGTAAGAAGGAGTCTTCTTACTTATATTCCTGCCAGCTCTTGATCTGGATATCCGATTCTTCCAGATTGCAGAAGGCCTGGATAAAGGCGCTTGCCAGGCGGGCGTTGGTGATCAATGGGATATTGTGGTCGATCGCGGCACGGCGGATCTTATACCCATTGGTCAATTCGCGTTTGCTATGGTCTTTCGGGATATTCACCACCAGTTCGAAGATATGTTCTGAGAACATCTCCATGATGTTGTTTTCGCCCTGTTCGTCCGGCCAGCTTACCTCCTGCGACGGAATGCCGTTCTCGTTGAGGAAACGCGCCGTGCCATGCGTGCCGTAGATCGTGTATCCCTTATCGGCCAGGATGCGGCAGGGTTCCAACAGGTCTACCTTGCTTTTTGCCTCTCCGGAAGAGACCAGGATATTCTTCTTAGGGATGGCATTGCCAACCGAAAGCATAGCGGAGAGCAATGCTTCATCGAAGTCGTCGCCCAGGCAGCCTACCTCACCGGTTGAGCTCATGTCTACTCCCAATACCGGGTCTGCCTTGTGTAGGCGGGCAAACGAGAACTGAGAGGCTTTCACACCGATCCAGTCGATATCGAAGGCGCTCTTGTCGGGGCGGCTATAGGGGGCATCGAGCATGATGCGGGTAGCCGTTTCAATAAAGTTACGTTTCAATACTTTCGATACGAACGGGAAGCTACGTGAAGCACGGAGGTTACATTCGATCACCTTCACATCGTTGTTCTTTGCCAGGAACTGGATATTGAACGGACCACTGATATTTAATTCTTTCGCAATCGTTTTAGCGATCTTCTTCACGCGGCGCGCTGTTTCGAAGTAGATCTTTTGTGCCGGGAAAACAAGCGTAGCGTCACCGGAATGTACACCGGCAAACTCGATATGTTCGGAGATGGCATATTCTACCACTTCGCCATTCATCGCGACGGCATCGAACTCAATCTCTTTCGCTCCCTGCAGGAATTCCGACACAACGACCGGATATTCTTTCGATACTTTGGCAGCCAAGCCAAGGAATTCAATCATTTGCTCCTTGCTGTAGCAGACATTCATCGCCGCTCCCGAAAGCACATACGACGGACGGATCAGGATGGGGAAGCCCACCTCGTTGATAAACGAATCGATCTCATCCATGCTCACCACCTCAGCCCAACGCGGTTGGTCGATACCCAGCGTGTCGAGCATGCCGGAGAACTTGTGACGGTTTTCTGCCCGGTCGATAGAGAGCGGAGAGGTTCCCAGGATAGGCACCTGCTGACGGTGTAGTTTCATCGCCAGGTTGTTCGGGATCTGCCCCCCCACCGAAACGATAACCCCTTTGGGGGTTTCCAGGTCGATCACGTCGAGTACACGCTCGTAAGAAAGTTCATCGAAATAGAGGCGGTCGCACATGTCGTAGTCGGTAGAAACCGTCTCCGGGTTGTAGTTGACCATGATAGACTTATACCCCAGCTTGCGAGCCGTTTGTGCCGCGTTCACCGAACACCAGTCGAATTCAACCGACGATCCGATGCGGTAAGCGCCCGAGCCCAGGATAATCACGCTCTTTTCATTCTTATAATAGGGAATATCATGTTCGCTGCCATCGTACGTCAGGTAGAGGTAGTTGGTCAATTCGGGGTTGTCGGAGGCGATGGTATTGATCCGTTTTACGCTCGGCAGAACGCC
Source organism: Parabacteroides sp. PM6-13 (assembly GCF_029892605.1). Taxonomy (GTDB): domain Bacteria; phylum Bacteroidota; class Bacteroidia; order Bacteroidales; family Tannerellaceae; genus QVMG01. Next base: position 121,147 of record NZ_JARXWF010000008.1, on the reverse strand, counting down.
CAGGCGTTTGCGTTGGTTGCGCACGCGGATGTTTTCTTTTTCCATATTCCCTTCCGGATCTTCCACGTAACGGGCAATCTGGAAGTCAGAGAATCCCAGGCGTTTCGCTTCGCGCAGGATATCTTCCGGCAGCTCTTCAATCTTATTGTATCCACCCAGTACAGCGGTATAATCCACAATGTTCTTCAGTTTCCGCAGGAACCAGTGGTTGATTTTTGTCAGTTCATAAATGCGATCGATCGTATATCCCGCTTCCAAGGCTTTGGCAACGGCGAAGATACGCAGGTCGGTCGGGTTGGCCAGCTCTTCGTCCAGGTTGTCGAATTCCAGGTCGTTGTTGCCGACAAAGCCGTGCATCCCCTGCCCGATCATACGCAATCCCTTCTGGATGATCTCTTCAAAGCTCTTACCGATCGACATAATCTCGCCAACCGACTTCATGCTGGAACCGATCTGGCGGCTAACGCCTACGAATTTGGTCAGGTCCCAACGCGGGATCTTCACGATGATATAATCTACTTCCGGCGCTTTATAAGCCGAGTTGGGCGTTCCCATCTCGCCTATCTCATCCAGTCCGTAGCCCAAAGCCAATTTAGCTGCCACAAAAGCCAACGGATAACCGCTTGCCTTGGAGGCTAAGGCCGACGATCGGCTCAGGCGGGCATTCACCTCGATCACGCGGTAATCGCCCGTTTCCGAACTATAAGCATATTGGATATTACATTCTCCGACAATCTCCAGGTGACGGATGGCTTTGATAGACAATTCCTGTAGGTTCTTTATCTCCTCGTCGGTCAACGAACAGGTAGGCGCTACCACGATGCTCTCTCCGGTATGTACACCCAGCGGGTCTACATTCTCCATATTTACTACCGTGAAACAATGGTCGTTCTTGTCGCGGATCACCTCAAACTCGATCTCTTTCCAGCCTTTCAACGACTCTTCCACCAGGATTTGCGGCGCGTAAGCAAAGGCGCTCTCCGCCAAAGCTACCATCTCCTCTTCGTTCTGGCAGATACCGCTTCCCATACCTCCCAGGGCATAGGCCGAACGGATCATCACCGGATAACCGATTTTGAGGGCGGCTGCTTTCGCATCGGCAATGGTTTCCACCGCCTGGCTGATCGGTGTTTTTATATCTTTCTGATCTAATTTCTTAACAAACAGGTCGCGGTCTTCTGTGTTCATGATCGCCTCCACCGAGGTACCCAACACCTTCACGCCATACTTCTCCAAGGTGCCGCTGGTGTACATTTCTGTTCCGCAGTTCAACGCCGTCTGCCCACCAAAGGCCAATAGGATACCGTCGGGACGCTCTTTCTTGATCACCTCCTCCACAAAATAGGGAGTAATCGGCAGAAAATAGACCTGGTCGGCTACCCCCTCCGATGTTTGGATCGTTGCGATGTTTGGATTGATAAGCACGGTATAGATGCCTTCTTCGCGCAAGGCCTTCAACGCCTGCGAACCCGAATAGTCAAACTCTCCTGCTTGCCCGATCTTCAAGGCGCCGGAGCCCAGAACGATCACTTTTTTAATACCACTTTTCGACATAATATATTCTGTTTTTGTAAGATTGTTAACCTCTATCCCTGTCGTCGTTGGCGGACAAAAAAAATGCGTTAGATAGAAAAACTAACGCAGCCCTGAAAGAATCAGATATCTCTCCTTCCGACAAAAAGAAAAAAGAGCAGTATGTTCCGATGTATGATCGGAGAAATGATATGGGTCATCCGTTTGCCACGTATATTTCATTTACTCTTTTTCAAATTTCGGCAAAGGTACACATTATTATTGTGATTCCACACAAATTGGGAAGGCTTTTTCTTCTTCTCTTTTAAGCCTCTATCTTTTGCGGTCTTTTCGTGTCTTGTGCCAATTGCCTGATCCATTCGTCAAGATTCTCGATCAGGGGATCATCGATCTTCTGCCGCAGGCGGTAGCGTATCTTGATCACACTCGGCCGGCTGATGCCCAACGTACGGGCAATCTCTTCATTGGTCTGATTCAGCGAAACAAGCATGCAAAACAACTCTTCCCCTTTGGTGATCGTGGGAAGTATCTCACGCAAGCGATGCAAAAAGGTCGGATACAACGAGTTGAATCCAAGGCGAAACTGCTCCTCTTCCTGCGTGGTCAACAACGAGGGATGCAGCATCTCCATCACCTTTTTCAGGTCGGTCACCTTTTCCGGCTGGTATTGAATCTCTTTCAACTGGCGACGCAATTCTTCGTTTCGGTTATGCAACTCCTGCCGGGAAGCAATCAATTTATTCATCAACTCTTCCTGATCACGAATACGCTGATGGGCAAGCTCCTTTTCCTTCATATCCAGTTCGTGACGCAATTTGTAATAACGGCGGCGTGAAACAGCATTGCAAAGGAAAAACAACAAAATAAAAAATAGGCAGGCCAAGGCTAAGAAAGTACATACATTCATTGGTAGTTGTCGATTGGTTAGTTTGTTATTTGCAAATATAGCTAAAAAACTTCCTTTTTATACTGTGAAGGCGACATACCTACATGTTTCTTAAAAAATTTACCAAAAGTCGACTGATCAGCGAAATTCAATTGAATCGACACCTCCTGTACTGTCATTTTAGGCGAACGCAAGAGCACACGCGCTTCGGAAAGAATGGCCTCATCGATCCATTCCGAGGCGGTCTTATCGGTCAGCGTTTTCAAGACAGAGGAAAGATACTGCGGAGTGATGCAGAGTTTATCGGCATAGAAGGTGATGGCATGCTCCTCCTGATAATGCCTCAATAGGAGTTGCAGGAATTTATTCACGATCTCCTCTTTTCGCGTAATCCTTTTTTCCACGATATAGTCCTTCCTATTTAAGACGATATTCACCATCTCCAACAACAACGCCATAAAAGAGATATGAATAATCTCCTCCTGAAAATAGTGTTTCTTTTCCGAGAGCTTCCTCTTCAATAGCTCTATGTGATTATCCAGGAAATCGACCTCCTCCTTTTCGAGCCGGAGGTGAGGATTCTTACGCAACCGCATATAATTGACCAGAGAGGGATTGATCGTCTCCGGCTTACACTCTTCCAGGAAGGCCAGGTCAGCCAACAGGAGCTTCCCTCGCAGGTCAGGACTGGTATAGGTTATTTGCGTGATATGCGACGGCATAATAAAAAGAAAACTATTGGCCGACAGCTCATGCGGAACATTATCCAAAGAGACGCGGGCATCACCCTGGGTAATGACAATAAGCAATAGGGCTTTCAACCGCATGGGTGATGTCAGGTCGACATGCTGCATATCATCTAAAGATATACCTCCACTTCCCAGGTCACCTATACCCAACTTATTCTTATAATTCTGGAAAGAGATCGTATTCCGAGCCAGATCAGATATTTCAACAACAGATAGTTTTCTCATGGCAGATTTGTTTTACAAAACAAAAATATAGTTTAATCCTCAAAATGCTAATAAATCATATTCAATTCTTTTATATGTGTCAAGAGAAAAGCACACAACTGTTTGCCGGAGTTAGGAATATATCTTATATTTGTACCAATAAGGTACATCCAAAACAGACGATTATGATCATTATCAGCAGTAAAGAGTTCAGAGACAACCAAAAAGCCTATTTCGACCGTGTCGATGGAGGCGAACAGGTCATTGTGCAACGCGGCAAAGACAAATCCTATATGCTTCAACCCATACATGAAGATGATTACTTCTTCACTCCCGAAATGCTCGGACGTATCGACGAATCAATGCAGCAAATACGGGAAGGAAAAGGCATTGAACTTTCGAACGTACAAGAACTAAAGGAGTTTCTGAAAAATCTGTGATGTATAAAATCATCATTTCACCTAACGCAAAAAAGGATTTAGCCGAACTGCAAAAAGCTGATCCACCAGCCTTCAAAAAAGCATCGAAGCTCTTGGAAGAGCTTATGTTACATCCCTATACAGGGACAGGAAAGCCTAAGCGCTTAAAACACAATTATGCCGGCTATTACTCCCGGCGAATAACACAAAAACACCGGCTTGTATATACCGTAAACGAAGAAATAATTACCGTCTTGGTTATTTCTGTATCAAGTCATTACAATGATAAATAAACCCTCATCAGGGATATCCGTAATACTCGCTATAAGGAAGATCGGGCAGTAGGCGACGGGTATCCAGGTAGAACTCCTCCATTCGGTAGCGTCTATCGGCGTCCAGATCGTATTTCCCGGGATCATGGTAAAAACGGTTGACCGGAATCAGGCGATACACCGCTTTTCCGTTCGTTGGATACTTATTCACCCAAACAGGCTCGTAGGCAAAAGAGGCTGTCACCGGTGCATCTTTCTTTTTAATCAGCGTCACATCGAACACAATGCCTCCATCGGCATAGCGCCACTGTTGGTTGGAGATGAAATTGCCCAGGGAATAGATCACCGGCACAACCTCTCCCGTTTTTCGGGTGATCTCCTTATAGGGTTGCACCACATGCGGGTGGCCGCCTACGATCAGATCTATCCCCTCATCGGCCAGAAAACGGGCAACTTCCCTCTGCTCGGCATGTTCCTTTTGTTGATATTCATACCCCCAATGCAGGCAAGCAATGATATAATCCACCTTTTGCTCTCGCGCCTTACGGATATCTTCGCGCATCTGAAGCGTGTCGATCCTGTTGACAACGACAGGCGGCGTCACAGGCATCCCATTGGTTCCGTAGGTGTAATTGAGTAGGGCGACGCGGATATGGTTCCGATCGATCAATAAAGGATATTTTTCACTTCGCTCCAAGGAGTCACGAAAGGCACCGGTATATGTCAGTCCCAGGCGATCCAGGTAGTCCAACGTACGCTCCACCCCTCTCCTGCCCCGGTCGACGGCGTGGTTATTGGCCAACAACAGGATATCGAAACCGGTCTCTTTCACCGCGTCCGCTATCTCCGAAGGGGATGAAAACATCGGATAGCCGCTGTAAGGTTTCCCACCTAAAGGCACCTCGAGGTTGGCAACGCTGACATCCGCCGAAGAGATATAGTCTTTGACATCCTGGAAAGGAAGCGAAAAGCGGTAGCTGCTATCGCCCCCTTCCGACCAGGCAGAGGGATAGAGTGCCGTATGAATAAGTAGGTCGCCGGCAAACAATAGACGAAGTGTGTCAGAAGGGATGATCTCCTCCGTAACCGCCTCCGGAAAAACGGCAGGCTCCTCCTTTTTGGAGGATAGAGAACAAGCGGTTATACCCCATAACATCAAGCCTGAGATAACCGGAATGATCTGTTTTCGCCACCTCATAGAGCGGGACCTCTCTTTTATTTTTTAGGAATTTCTACCCGACAGTCCAGCGGATAGCGCAAGTTCGCAGATGAGCTATAATAGGCCTCCATGGCGCCCAGCTTCAGTTTGGCCCTCACTTTAACAGGGAGGTGGTTCGCATCGTCGCCAATCCATATCTCCATCGCCTCTTTGCTTTGGGTAAAAGCATCGTCGAAAATGTCGATGATAAAATAACGGGCGCGGTATTTCACATTATTCTTTTCCACGATCTGTTGCCCTTCATACCGGTAACTGATCGGGATCACTGTCTTCCCCATCGCCACTTGGAGCTGATAGCGATGGCTCAGCTCCATCTTGTTCCAGTCAAAGGAACGGGCATACATAAGCGCGCCCAAGATATCCAACACACAGCTACCCCCGACCAAGACCGTATCGGCCTTCACCCGCTCGCGGTTGCGCCGGAAAGCATGCACATGGGTCGCTTCGCCCTGGTAGGAATAGGTCAGGTTGTCGATCTGGTAATAGCCCCCTTCGTCGGAGCGTTTGGTGGCAAACAATAGGCGTTGATCCGCCTTGCCAATGTAGTTTTCTATCGTATCGCGGATGGAGAATACCTTATCGATCATGCCGGTCGACCACAACAGCAATTCGCTGTTCCAGCAGGGCATGCCTTCGTAGGTCTTCTCTTTGATCGTGATCGAGGCACTACCCCCTTTGGTCATGAGGAGACCCCATTTGAAATAGACATCGAACTCTACCTTCTCTTCGGCACTAAAAACAGTCGTTCCCTGCAGACATTGTGCCCGGGCCACATGCGTGATGCTCAAAAAGAGAAGAAAAATCAGGCAGAACGTCCCTTTAGAACGATAGCGTACTGCGCGACGACGATTGTCTTTTTCCTTCATTTCTATGGTCTCGTTGTTGTCGTTCTTGCTTTTCTTTCGGTTTGTTCTTGGTGATATCCAACGGCTTCTGCTGCTCGATCGGCGTATCGAGAACAAACCAATCTTCCTCCGTCTCCCAGTTGACAATGATTTCCATCGCCTTCGGGCAATAGTAGACCTTCTCCGGCTGTAGTTTGTCGGCATATTTACCGGTATCCCAAAGACCGTTTCCATTCGCGTCGATCACCAAACGGGCATAGTAGGTATTAGGCGCCAAATCCATAAAGAGCACACCGCCGTTGGTCACCTTCGCCTTGCGCACCGGTTGGTCGCTCTTATCCAATAATTCGACGAAAGCGGTCGTGTCGACACCATGTATGTTGATATATAAATGGCCATATTCCTCTCTGGTCTTGAATTTGAATGCGCCGCTAAAGGTATCGTTCCAACGGTCGTAGACGCTGAAGATCGTCGCCGAATCGACCAGCAAACGATATTCCTCCCCGTAATTCCATTTGCGCTTGATCAGGAAACGGAGCGAGTTGGTGGAGTCGGGTCGCATCTCAAACGTGGCGGGCTCCCATAACGTATCGACCTTCTGCTCCAAGACAAACAGCTCGGGCAATAATTCCTTGATCGGCTCATTGAAAGAGACAAACAAGGTGTCGTGCAGGTTCATGGAAGAGGATGTCGAAGCATTTATACCCAGAAATTGAATGGGTTCCGGCTCGTCATCCTTCTTGCGCGAGCGGCGATTGTCGTTCGCACGGCGACGCATGGTGGCCATGATCGTATCGGTCTTGGGCACCAGCATATTCAACGAATCGCTTATCGAATAGGTCAATTCCATCTGCAGGGTATCCAAGGCCCATACAGTCGAATCGGTGATCCAGAAATTGGCTGTCCGCCTTTCGTCGGCTGTCTGAATCACAAACCAGCTACTGTCGGCCGGCTCAAAATTGAGGGGAACAGGCAGAGGCACGGTATCGAGCGGTGCGTTAAATTTCAATGCAAACAAATGATTCTCCGCTCTTTCGGGGCGCATCATATACTGCCGTTCAAATTTCTCCTTAAAAAGGAAAAGCGTCACATCGTCGGGCAGAAAGCGGGTATAACCAACCAGATTGATCGAATCGATCGTCACACTATCCACCCAAACGGTATCCATCCGCTCGGCAAACTCAAAAGTCGGGGTAATGGGCATCTCTTCAAAAGCAATATCTTCAGTCGGGTTATCGAACTTATAATCCCGGCTCATGTCATTCAACGCATACAGGCGGTAGGTACCCGGCGCGATATTGCGGATCGTAAACCGTCCCCGCTCGTTGGTACGCGACGTACGGGTAAACACCTCTTTCACAAAAGCCGAATCCTCCAGGTTGCTGTGCAAACCAATCGTGATACCCGGCATCGGTTCGAGGTTCTCCGCGTTGAGCAATATCCCGGCTATCTCCAGCGTATCGATCACATCGCCGGTAGAGAAGGCAAAGGTGTAGTTTTCCAACACATTTTTTTCGTTGTTGTCGACAATCGAGTTGGTGAAGTCAAGCGTATAGGTTGTATTCTCAAGCATCGTATCTTTCAGCTCCACCGATACCTTTTTCCCGGTTGCCCGTATCACAGGCATCTGCCGCTGCGGAGGTGTGATAATCACATTCTCGGCCGGTTTCTCCAATTGCACCAATTCATCGAACAGGATCTCTATCTTCTTCCCTTTGAAGTTGGTCTGATTGGGGGCGGGAGTACTCGACACATATTTGGGCGGTTCTTCATCGTAAGGCCCCCCATTAGGGCTTCCGATACTGGCACACGAATAGATCAAAATCAACAGCAGTACGCTATTGATCAAAATAAGGCTGCCACGCGTATATTGATTATTCATATTATTTATTTCTTGTCGCAGGGACAAAAATAGAGAAAATTCCTGTCACTTAGCAGCAATGCATTCGTAATAAAAAGGGATTTTGAGCGTAAAAGAGAGAAATGCACTGTGAGAGTGCAAAAATTAGAGAAAAATGCACTATGGGAGTGCAAAAATTCATTTTACATAGTACCGCTACGCGGCACATTATTATTACACAATTTATTACCCCGCGCTTACACACGGGGCTGTAAAACAGATCGCCGCTACGCGGCTATCGACGCAAAATAGGCGGATCAGCACAAAACCGCGTAGCGGCGGTATGTATCCAGCCCCGTGCGTAAGCGCGGGGTTAGCTGATGCACAAACCATTGCGCCACGTAGTGGTGCTATGTTGACAAAATCCAATCAAAAAGATATTGTTCATCATATTCGACTCCGAATTTTTGAAGAAGGTCCATATATTCCGCCTTGAAATCTCGTTTTTTATGATGCTCGGGTTGGTTTAATATATAGTTGACAACAGCCCCTACATGGGAAGCGGAATAAGAGAAAACACCATACCCTTCCTGCCATTGGAAATGGAAAGAAGTAAGTCTCTTTTCATTAATAAACTTAGAAACATTGGACTTAATATCTCTGACAAGAGTCGATACAGAAATGGCCGGGTGCAAGCAAACCAGCATATGGACATGATCCGGATTTATATAGATAGCATATAATTTGCATCCTTTGTTTGTTATAACACCAGTCATGTATTTCTGAATTTCTTCCCGAATAGATTCTTTGATTAATGATTCCCGTTTTTTGACAGCAAAGACCAGCTGGAGATATATTTTACCATACGTGTTTGCCATATTCACATTAGGTTTGGTTGGTTTCGGTGATTTTTCAAAGGTATAAAATATCTTATTACATAGTACCGCTACGCGGCACATTTTTATTGCAAACGCTTGACCCCGCGCTCACGCACGGGGCTGTGTGCATCCCGCCGCTATGCGGCTATCGGCACAACATAGACGGATCGACGCAAAATAAACGGATCGGCACAAAATAGACAGGCATAACAAAATACAAAATATTATTAGGGGAATTGATCTCCCCCCACATTGAAGTCATTGTCCATAACAGCGTAAGAATCGCATCCATAACAGCGTAAGGAGCGCATCATAACTGCATGGGGATTGGACAAAACCGCGTAGCGGCGGTATGTATCCAGCCCCGTGCGTAAGCGCGGGGTTGTCTGATACACCAACAATTGCGCCACGTAGTGGTGCTATGTTGCATGGATAAACATTACCGCTACAAGGCAATTCGGACTGACTTATTGATGCATTTTTAGGGAAATGTTAAAATACAAATTGTTACTAAAACGGCTCTTTTGCTTACAAATCGATACGTTAAAAAGTGTTACTCGCGGGACTAATTTAAAATAGTCCTTGCTTTTCGCGCAAAAATCCCTGCCGAAGTTTCAAATTGTAAGTTGGAGTTTTTTCAAATTCCGGGCGCGTTAATATCTATTAACATTCTACATTCTCCGATTTCATTCCGAATCTGCCCGCTTGATGTTATCTTTGCCCTTCTATAAAAAAGGATCTACGTGGCAAAGCAACAGATAAACGATACCCCTCTTATTCGGCAATATTTTGAAATCAAGGCGAAACATCCTGATGCCATCCTGTTGTTCCGGGTGGGCGACTTCTATGAGATGTATGGGGAGGATGCCGTGGTCGGAGCGGAGATTGTGGGCATCGTGCAGACCCGGAAAAGCAATGGGGGCGGACAGTTCATCGAGATGGCGGGCTTCCCACATCATGCTTTGGATACCTATCTGCCCAAACTGGTGCGTGCCGGCAAACGCGTGGCTATCTGCGACCAATTGGAAGATCCCAAAATGACCAAAAAGCTGGTGAAACGGGGCATCACGGAGCTGGTGACGCCCGGCGTTTCTATCAACGATACGATCCTCAATCACAAAGAGAATAACTTCCTGGCGGCAGTTCATTTCGAGAAAAACAGTTGCGGCATCGCTTTCCTGGATATCTCGACCGGCGAATTTCTCACGGCTGAAGGCACACCCGATTATGTCGATAAACTGCTCCATAATTTCTCGCCCAAAGAGGTGTTGATCGAACGGAATAACCGCAAGCGGTTCGAAGAGTCGTTTGGTCCCCGCTTCTTTTTGTTCGAACTGGAGGATTGGGTGTTCAGCGCCGATGCTGCCAACGATCGTCTATTGAAACATTTTGAGACCAAGAACCTGAAAGGGTTCGGGGTGCATCACCTGAAACTGGGTGTGATCGCTGCCGGCGCTATCCTGCATTACTTAGACACCACACAACATACACAGATAGGGCATATCACCTCTCTGGCACGTATCGAAGAAGACCGCTATGTGCGCCTCGATAAGTTCACGGTGCGAAGCCTCGAACTGGTCAGCACAATGAACGACGAAGGCAAGAGCCTACTCAACATCATCGACAAAACGGTCTCTCCCATGGGATCGCGTATGTTGCGCCGTTGGCTGTTGTTCCCGCTGAAAGATGTGCGTCCTATCCGCGAACGCCAGGATGTGGTCGACCATTTTTTCCGTCATCCGGAGATGAAAACACTGATCGAAGGGCAGTTGGAACTGATTGGCGACCTGGAACGCATCATCTCCAAGGTGGCCGTAGGGCGTGTGTCGCCGCGTGAAGTGGTGCAACTGAAGGTGGCTTTGCGTGCATTGGAGCCGATCAAACAGGTCTGTATGGAGAGCGGCGAACCGAGCCTCGCCCGGATTGGCGAACAACTGAACCTATGCGACACCATCCGCCGGCGTATCGAAGAGGAGGTCAATAATGATCCGCCTGCCTTGCTGAACAAAGGAGGCGTGATTGCCCACGGGGTCAACGCCGAACTGGACGATTTACGCAGCATTGCCTATTCGGGCAAGGATTACCTGTTGAAGGTGCAACAACGCGAAGTGGAACGCACAGGCATCTCTACCCTGAAAATTGCTTTCAATAACGTCTTCGGTTATTATATCGAAGTACGCAACACCCATAAAGACAAAGTGCCGCCGGAGTGGATCCGCAAACAGACCTTGGTCAATGCCGAGCGCTACATCACGGAAGAGCTCAAGGAGTATGAAGAGAAAATACTCGGGGCAGAAGAAAAGATATTGGCGCTGGAATCCCGCATTTTCAATGAGTTGGTGCTCTCGCTGGCCGAATATATCCCGCCCATTCAATTGAATGCCAATCTGATCGGGCAGCTCGACTGTCTGCTCTCCTTTGCCAAAGCGGCTCAGCAGAACCACTATATCCGTCCGGAGATCAACGAATCGGATGCGATCGATATCAAGGCGGGCCGTCACCCGGTGATCGAAAAACAATTGCCACCCGACGAACCTTATATCACCAACGATGTCTATATGGACAGCAAGAAGCAGCAGATATTGATCATTACGGGACCGAATATGGCCGGTAAGTCGGCATTGTTGCGGCAAACGGCGTTGATCGTATTGATGGCACAGGTGGGTTGTTTCGTGCCGGCCGATAGCGCGAAGATTGGTATTGTGGATAAGATCTTTACCCGCGTCGGGGCGTCCGATAATATCTCGTTGGGCGAATCGACCTTTATGGTGGAGATGAACGAAGCCTCGGACATCTTGAATAACCTCTCCCCGCGCAGCCTGGTTCTCTTCGATGAATTGGGACGCGGCACCAGCACCTACGATGGTATCTCCATTGCCTGGGCCATCGTAGAATACATTCATGAACATCCGCAAGCACGGGCCAAAACGCTTTTTGCCACCCACTACCATGAGTTGAACGAGATGGAACGTTCCTTTAAACGGATCAAGAACTTCAATGTATCCGTCAAAGAGGTGGGTAATAAGGTAATCTTCCTGCGCAAACTGACCAAAGGAGGAAGCGAACACAGCTTTGGTATCCACGTCGCCCGGATGGCCGGGATGCCGAAGAGCATCGTGAAACGCTCCAACGAAATACTGAAACAGCTCGAATCGGAAAACCGCCAGAACGGAATAGCCAAACCGATGAAAGAGATAGCCGCCGGCGGAGAGGGATTCCAATTGAACTTCTTCCAGCTCGACGACCCGATACTCAGCCAGGTGCGCGATGAAATCAAAAACATGGACGTCAACAACCTCACCCCTTTAGAAGCACTTAACAAACTAAGTGAGATCCGGAAGATCATCACGGGGAAGTAGTTTGTTGCGGCGCATTTTATAAATTAATTGAGAGATATCTACGTCGAAGGTAAAAGCCGCGTAGCGGCGACCTGTATACAGGTCACCGCTACGCGGCTTCCACCATCCATTCCTTCTTTGACTTCTCCAATTCTTTAACTTTTTTAATATTATGCAGCACTTTTTCAAAAAGCAGCATCTATAAGATTATCAAACATTAATATGGAGCATTATGAGAAAAGTACTGAATGTGTTGTTGTTATTTAGTGTTGTCTTCCTGACAACGGCGTCCTCCTGGTGGGGATGGGAAAGAAGAGGAGAGTACAATCCGATCTTTATGGAACGCGCCGAACTGGAACGTTCTGTTGTCTATCAATCCGATCCGCAGGAGCTAATCAATCCCGGCAAGATCTACCACAAACATCCCTACATTTACATCAACGAGCGCTACAAAGGTGTACATGTGATCAACAACAGCAACCCCACAAGCCCGGTCAATGAAGGCTTTATACGCGTACCCGGCTGCCTGGATATGGCTATCAAAGGGGATATCCTGTATCTGGATAACGCTGTCGACCTGGTAGCCTTCGACCTGACCGCCAAACAAGTAACCCACCGTGAGAAAAACATATTTCCTGAACCTCTCTCCCCGACAAATGATTATTATTATGGGAATCGCCCAAAAGATTTGATTCTGATTGAATGGAAGAAAAACAATTAAAAAAGTAGTGAAGATGAAAAAGAATAGATGGCATTATATATATAGCTTGGTAGCGTTTGTTTTTGTGTTGTTGACAGGTTGCAGTGATTCGGAGGGCTATTATGCGGGCAACGATACCGGGCAGGGAGGCTCTATGGCGCGGTTCACCATCCACGGTGATAATCTCTACACGGTCGATAGTCATAGCCTAAAGACATTTGATATCTCAGACGCTAAAAAACCCACCTACCTGAAAGGAAAAGACCAAAGTCTGCGGTCCGACGCGGAGACGTTGTTTGCGATGGATACCTTGTTGTTTATCGGCTCCCGTTCGGGCATGTATATTTATAATATCACCCGCCCGGAATTCCCGAGTTTTATGTCGCATGTGTCCCATATCACCAGTTGTGACCCGGTGGTTGCCGCGGGCAATTATGCTTATGTAACACTGAGCTCAGATAATAATCTCTGCTTCCGTGGTGCCAATGAGATGCATATCTACAATATCTCCAATCCGTCTGATCCGGATCTGGTGAACGTGAATACCAGCTTGACACGTCCCCGCGGGCTGGGCATCGACGGTAACAAATTATTTGTTTGCGACAATGGATTGAAGGTGTTCGACATTACTGATCCCGAAAATCCGGTATGGATGGATGATCTTTCCAAAATACCCGAAGCCAATGGTATCGATGCCTACGATGTCATCCCGATGAACGGCCTGTTGTTTTTGATCGGTGCCGACGGGTTTTACCAGTTTGATTATACCACAGAGAAGCTGGCATTCGTCAGCAAAATAGCCGTTAAACCACAAGATAAATACTAAATAGGATGATGAACAAAAGAATGATGAGAAGCCTGGTGGTACTATGTTGCCTCCTGGCATGGATTCCTGTCGGCAGTGTAGCACAGGAAAAGGAGACGAATGGGTATGATATCCCCTATAATTGGGTATTTAGCGTGCACCCTCTCCATATTTTCAGTAACGGATTGCGCATCGATGTGGAAAAGAAGTTGCATCATCCCAACCATTGGCTGGTGGTGGGTCTTTCGGGTATGCATCTTCCGCACGACGGAGAGGATTTTAATACCTACTCGACCTGGTCGAACCTCTACCTGGATAGTGATCAGGATGTCACCAAACTAACCGGGGCGGGCATCGATCTGGCTTATAAATACTACTTCCCTATGCCGGTAAAACTGTTGTATGTCAGCGCGAGCCTTAATTATAACTACTTCAAAGCGCATTATTACGGTGGCGCCTTCTATAAGTTTGAAGAGAATGGGCTTACCTATTATGAGCGCGACTACCGCGAAGTATCCCAGGAAATTCATCGTATCGGTAGCAATCTGCTCTTCGGTGTGCAGTTGACACCCCGCAAACGGTTCCACCTCGACGGCTTCGCGGGTCTGGGTCTCCGATACGGCATCCCCGGAAACAAAGACCGTTATGACTTCGATAGTCATATGTTCAGCCTGGGTTACCGGGGAGTCACGCTTACGACGGGCCTGCGAATCGGCTTCCGTGCTTTTTGATTACTTCGCAAATTCCTGTGTAATTTCCTGTATATCCTGCAGGGTAAAGTGACCTACCAACTGAATAACGGTGAAAGTACTGTCGGTGTCGGCAAGCATCAACAGGTCTTTCACCGTTTCTCCTTGCATATTGGCATAGAAAGTAGCCTTGGTTTTCCCATCACGCACCCGCATCAACTCCGAATGGCTGCTTTTGATCAGTTTACCAAACTCATTCCGCATCTGGGGAACCAGATCCATTCGCTCGGTATTCAACACCTGTAAGGACTCTACTTTCCCTTTCATATTCATCAGGCTCAGCCCTGCCGTTTCGATATTCGGCATCATCTGAAACATCGCTTTGGAGATATACACCGAGGTTACATTATCCATATCGGCATATTTGTCGAACAATTTATTGTTCGTTTGTGCCATGCCCGCTTGTGAAAAGAGGAGGCACATGATAGCTATTACTACATATTTCGCTTTCATTACTTACTGATTTCTTTGAATTGTTTGTTTACTATTTCATTCACTCTTTCGACCTCCTGTTTGGCCTCTTCCAGTTGATTCACCCCTTTGTTGAATTGCAGAGAGAGGAATGCCAGGGCCTCTCCGGCCACCACAGCCGCCTCTTCCGGATCACTAAAGGTATCGGCTGTTGTCGGTTTCGTCTCGATCGTTTCAGTCGGGAAAAAGAGCGCTACGCCGATCAATAGGGAAGCAGCCACTCCTACCATCCAATAGACAGATCGTTTGCGCAACGAAACTTGCTTCTCCGCTTCATCCAGCCGATCGATATAGCTCTCCAGCCTGTCCGATAGACCTTCAGGCAAGGCCTGCTCTTCCCGAAGCGCCTGGTCAATCAGTTCATCCATCTGTTTATCGTTCATAATGTGTTTATGTTTAATTGTATGTATTGTTCCCGTATTATCTTGCGTGCCCGCGAAAGCAATGTGCGTACGTTCACAGCGCTAAAGCCGGTAATCTCCGCAATCTCTTCCATCGAACAATCACTCAATCCCCGCAATTTCAATACCTGCTTCTGATTTTCCGGTAATTGTTCGATCAATATCTTCACCTTTTCCAATGCCTCTCGCCTTTCCATCTCTCGCTCCGGTGTGACAGAGGTGGTCACCATGTTCTCTTCGATACTCGTCAGATGCCTGTTTGCTGCGGCAGAACGAAGAAAGTCCAGACAAAGATTCTTTATCAACATCACGGCAAAAGCTTCCGGATTTTGTATCTGGTCCAGTTCATCCCGCTTTTTCCACAGTTTGCCATAGCCCTCTTGCAGAAGGTCTTCCGCGTCGTCTTTGTTTCCGACCAGGGCCAGGGCCACCCGGTAAAGCTTCGGATGAAGGGGCAGATACTGTTGTTTGAAGCGCTCCGTCGTCACCTTTTAGCTATGTTGTTTGGTTACACGTTCAATATCGGAAGGTTTGATCATGCCTTTGATCCTCACCAGGGCATTGCTCTCGCCCGTGGAGATAATCACCAGTTCACGAATCATCTCCTTCTCTATCCTAACCAATACCTTTACGCGGCTCCCCTCTTCGTTCGAGGTAAGCATCGTTTCGTATGCCTTGTCTTTTATATCCTTGGTGGCTTTCTGCAGCTTTTCCTTGAGCTCTTCGGCACAATTATCAAAGCTATAGGCCTCGACACTATCCACGCCCATGGTGTCGGTAAACAGGCCCGCAAGCGACATGGTCAGTTTCCCGATCTTGACTCCATCCGATTCTTTTACTTTGGAAAATTCTTTGAAAAGGTCGTTCACACTACGTTGTGCGAATCCGACTTGTGTGATAGCCAATAAAACCAAAAAGATGATATACTTCTTCATATTTACTTTGTTTTTAACACGTTCATATTCCCTCCGTCCCTACCGTTTGCGCGCCCGAAAAAAGGAGTTCAATAGGTAGACGGAGTAAAGATAATTATTGTGACAAAGGAAGTGAGAAAAGTTTAAGAAGTTAAGAAGTTAAAGAAGTCAGAGAAGTTAAAGAAGTTAAGAAGTCAGAGAAGTTAAGAAGTATAATATAGACAATATCAAATTAACTTCTTTAACTTCTTAACTTCTTACTTCTTAACTTCTTTAACTTCTCTGACTTCTTACTTCTCTGACTTCTTAACTTCTTAAATTACTCAATAGCCTCAAAAGGAAGCACGGCGTCTTTGCGGTAACCGGTGCCGTTGAAGGTAGCAATCAGGTCGCCGGCCTCATTGGTAACACGCACCTCGCAATGCGCTAATCGCTTATGGTCGAACACCTCCCGGGCTTCGGCATAGAGAAAGCCCTGGCGTTCGGAACGAAAGAAGTTGATATTGGAGGAGATAGAAAAGGTAAGCCGCGCATGACTATTGGTGGCTGCCGCAAAAGCCAAATCAGCCAAAGTAAAGACAGCACCGCCCTGGCACACACCACCCCCGTTCAGGTGCATCGGTTTGATCTCCATGCGTGCCCGGGCGTATCCATTGCCCACTTCCAACAGTTCAACGCCGGCCAAAAGAGCGAACTGATCGCCCTGAAGAAATTCTTGTATGGTCATTTCAGTTTCCATTCGGCTCCTTCCTTCGTGTCCTTGATCTCAAAGCCCATGGCTGTAAGTTCGTTGCGGATCCGGTCGGAAGTGGCCCAATCTTTGTTTTCTTTTGCTTGTTGGCGGATAGACAATAAGAGGTCGACTGCCTGGCTGAAGGTGTCATAGCTGTCGCCACCTGCCGAGGCATTGTCCTCGATACCCAGGATATCAAACAGGAACAGTTGGAAAACCTCTTTCAGTTCCTGCAGGTCTGCTTCTGTCAGAGTCGCTTTGCCATCTTTCACCGTATTGATCATGCGAGCCGCATCGAAAAGATGCGAAATAGCAATCGGCGAGTTCAGGTCATCATTCAATGCGTCAAAGCATTTCTGCCGCAAACCGCTTACCTCCACCGTGGTCTCAGTGCCCGGTTGTATCTTTTCCAACGCATGATACGCATCCAGCAACCGCGCCAATCCCTTCTCGGAAGCCTGCAACGCCTCGTTACTGAAATCGACCGTGCTGCGGTAGTGCGCCTGCAGGATAAAGAAACGAATAGTCATCGGCGAATAGGCCTGCGCCAGCATCTTCGAGTTGCCGGTGAAGAACTCTTCCAATGTAATGAAGTTGCCCAATGACTTACCCATCTTCTGTCCATTGACGGTGATCATATTATTATGCATCCAATACTTCACCATATCATCGCCCTGGGAGGCCACCGACTGGGCGATCTCACATTCGTGATGCGGGAAGATCAGGTCCATGCCCCCACCGTGAATATCAAAATGTTTGCCCAGGTATTTGCGTCCCATGGCCGTACATTCGCAATGCCATCCCGGAAACCCATCGCTCCAAGGCGACGGCCAACGCATGATATGTTCCGGCTGTGCCTTTTTCCAAAGGGCAAAATCGACCGGATTGCGCTTCTCCTCCTGTCCGTCCAACGCGCGGGTGGTATTCAGCATATCTTCAATGTTACGTCCCGAAAGGATGCCGTAATGATGTTTCTGATCGTATTTCTCCACATCGAAATAGACCGATCCCTGGCTCTCGTAAGCCAGGCCGTTGTCGAGAATCTCTCTGACCAATTCGATCTGTTCGATGATATGTCCCGACGCATGCGGTTCGATGCTGGGAGGCAATACACGCAGAGCATCCATCGCCTTGTGATAACGGTTCAGGTAATACTGCACCACCTCCATCGGTTCCAGCTCTTCCAGGCGCGCCTTCTTGGCTACCTTGTCTTCGCCCTCATCGGCATCCTGTTCCAGGTGGCCCACATCGGTGATATTACGCACATAGCGCACCTTATAGCCCAGATGCTGCAGATAACGGAACAACAAGTCGAAGGTAATAGCCGGACGCGTATGCCCCAAATGCGGATCGCCATAGACCGTAGGCCCACAGACATACATACCCACATGCGGCTCATGCAAAGGAATAAACTGCTCTTTCTTTCTCGTCAGCGTATTATAAATAAATAACGGATGTTCCATAACCACTTTGTATTGCTTTAATAGAGGTGCAAAGATAGTGAAATACCTATTAAACAATCCTTAATACTACCCCTTTTTGATGCGTTGCGGTTTGATATTAGGCAGGAAGATAGCCACAAAACCCAGTAGGGGCATATAGGCACAGAAGCGATAGACCGCTTCGATGCCCTGGTGGTCGGCTACATATCCCAGTACAGCGGCAGCAATACCGGCAATGCCGAACGCCAGTCCAAAGAACAAGCCGGAAATCAATCCTACCTTGGTGGGCAACAGTTCCTGAGCATAGACCAGAATGGCCGAGAAGGCCGACGATAGGACAAAACCGATGATAATGCTCAACACACAGGTCCAGAACAGGTTGGCATAAGGCATCATCAGAGAGAAGGGCGCCGTTCCCAGGATAGAGAACCAGATCACATATTTCCGTCCGAAGCGGTCGCCCACCGGCCCACCTATAAAGGTACCTACCGCAGAGGCAAAGAGGTAGGCAAAGAGGAAGAGCTGGGAGTGCTGCGTGGTCACATCGAACTTCTCAATCAGGTAGAAGGTGTAATAATTGCTAAGACTGGCCGTATAGACATATTTAGAGAAGATCAATACGAGGAGAATACCCAGGGAATAATAGATCTGTTTCTTCCGAAGGCGTACTCGGTGGATCACCGTTTTCGATGCTTTTTTCGACTGCATATCGGCAATGCGGCGACGGTTCCATTGCGAGATGGGGCGCTTTGTCAGGATGGAAAATACGGCGATGGCAGCGAATACCAACATATATTCCTGTCCGTAGGGGGCAATAATCAATGCCGCCAACAGCGGACCGATGGCGCTTCCGAAGTTACCTCCTACCTGAAAGATCGACTGTGCCAATCCATGCCGCCCACCGGAGGCATAATGGGTCAGGCGCGAGGCTTCCGGATGGGTGATGGAAGAGCCTAATCCGACAAAGGCCACGGCCATAATCACGGCGTAGACCGAGTGGGAGAACGCCAATATCGTTAACCCTGTCGCAGTCGAGAGCGTGGCTAAGGTCAGGTACCATGTCCTAGGTTTCTTATCGAATAGGACGCCGAAAACCGGTTGAAAGACAGAGGCACAGACCTGATAGACGAAGGCGATAAGCCCGATCTGCCCGAAGCTAAGTGCCAGGTTATCACGAATAACCGGGTAGCTTGCCGAGACAACCGACTGTAGCATATCGTTTGTTAAATGGGTCAGGCTCAGTGCCAAAAGAATTTTCAAATAGGTTTGAGGATAAGAGGGCGCCGTACGCTCTACCACTGCTTTACTTTTCATGCCGCAAAAGTAGGCTTTATTTGGGAAATACACCAGTAGTCAGACTTTAGTAATAAAATGAAAACACAACACAGAGGCACGGAATAGGTAGAATACAGAGGACACAGAGAAACGCTATTGGCGCTTTCTCCCTCTGTGAACTCCCTCTTTCAAATACCTCTTCGTGCCTTTGTGTTTAAAATATAAGATGAAAACTTTTGGATCACTCCCCTAAGCAGAAAACACTGACTACTTTCGTCGCTCCGCGACAATATAAAGCGGGCGGTAGGTCAGGGGTACCCCTTCGGGGCAAGAGAAACGTTCGAGGTATTGATCTGTAAAGCGTTCGAGTTGCTTTCGCGTCCAGGGCGCGGAGTTGGTGGCGGTGACTCCTGTGTATTTCAAATGTTTCAATACCTCGGTTGGATGCTGGAAAGTCAGTCTGTTTTGCTCTTCCTGCAGGTGGTGTATATGGAAATAGGGCGAAAGCCACGCCTCCCACTCGGCGAGGGTCGGGTAGGAGAGCCCCTGACCTGTCAACTCTTTTATCTCCTGTAGGTTGTCCGGCGCAAAGACATTGCCCAGAAACAGGCCTCCGGATGGCAAAAGGGAGGCGATCTGTTCAATAAACGCAGGCAGATTCTCGATCCATTGGATGGCCGATGCCGAAGCAATCAGGTCGAATTTGCCCGGAAACAACAAATGGGAAGCGTCGCCGGCCATGAACTGCACCTCTTCCCCTTGAAGAAGAGAACGGATACCCGGTTCGCAGTCGGGGCATAGGTCGTTGATCACCCATTCCTCAACCTGGCTATATTGGTGGAGAAGGCGGGTGAAATAGGCACTACCACAGCCAATTTCCAACAGGCGGGGAAATTCTTTCCGGCCCTGCTTATCCAATAAATGGATCAGATGGTGGCAGATATGTTGCTGCACGATGGCATGTCGGTCGTAGGTCGACAGGGCACGGCTGAAGCGATGTGCGATTTGTTGTTGCGTCATAAGTCAAGTATCTCTTTCCAGCAATTAAAGATATGAAACGGATAATGGCTCCCTTCGATATGGACGACGGGCACACGGGATTGCCACCAGGCCTCTTGGTTGCTCGTAGGGAAGATCAGGTCGTGGGAGGAGATTACGGCTTTCTGCCAAGGGAATGAAGAAGATTCCATCTCCTGTTGATTGAACCGGGTATAAAGGGCAGCCAGTTCTTCCCTTACCTCCTCCAATGGGCGGGGTGGCACTGCCTCATACGCAGCCAACACTTCGCGGCTTCCACACATACGGCGGTTGAAGCGGCGAAGACCCTCTTCGTTTAGATGATCGAGTGTGCCGCGGAAGATCGCTTCCGGGATGCCATAATTGTCGTGTACCGGGTAAGGCGTTCCGTTGATCGCGGTAGCCGAATTGAACTTTATCCCGGAAAATATCCCCTGGGCAAAGAGTTGTTCGACCACCCCTACTCCCATCGACCAGGCAAGGAGGTCGATCCTTTCATAACCCGACAGCTCTCCTTCCCACTGCATATCACGGTAGTCATACACAATCCATACATCCTGATCCGCTGCTGCCTGTATCGGGTCAAACAACCGGGGCGATGCCGACCAGCCCGAAAAGAAGAGTAGGAGGGAAGGATTTCCTTGATTCATAGCACCTCTCCCCCCTGCCCCCTCTCCACAAGAGAGGGGGTGTAATCACCATCAAATAGCAAACCCTCTAACTTCATCCCCCCTCTCTTGTGGAGAGGGGGCCAGGGGGAGAGGTCCTCTAAGGATATGTTGGCCGTCAGCGAGAAGCGGATGCGCGAGGTGCCTTGTGGCACCGTGGGCGGGCGGATAGCTAAGGCGTAATAGCCACCCTCTTGCAGTTGGGAAGCTGCCTCAATTGCCACCTGGCTATCGCCCAATATATAAGGGACGATATGACTTTCGCTGATTTCTCCGCCTACGCCGGATAAGGATTCACGCAGGTGGCGGCTGATCGTTTCCAATTGTTCGCGCTCGTTCCAAAACTCCGGGAGCTTTTCAAAGATGAATTCAGTCCAGGCAATCTGCAGCGGTGGCAAGGCCGTGCTGAAGATCAATGGACGCATGGTGTTTACCAAATAGTCGCGGATCACCCGGTCGCACACCAGGTAGGCACCCATCGAGGCCAATGCCTTGCCGAAGGTACCGACCAATAGGTCGATCTCCGCGATGCAACCGGACTCTTCCGCCACACCCAAGCCTGTTTCGCCGAAGACACCGACAGCGTGTGCCTCGTCGACATACAATAATAGATTCGGATAACGCCTCTTTATCTCTGTCAGGCGGCGCAGGTCGGCTTTGTCGCCATCCATGCTGAAAACGCTTTCGGTCACCACGATCACCTGTTCATACGCCGTTGCCTCCTTCGCCAGAAGACGTTCTAATTGCTCATAGTCGTTATGCCGAAAGCGATGAAACGGTGCCCCGCTCAGGCGTATCCCGTCGATCAGACTGGCATGCACCAGTTTGTCGGCGACGATCAGCGTCTTTTTGTCGGCCAGGGCGGGCAGGATACCGATATTGGCATGGTAGCCGCTGTTGAAGATAAGCGCCGCTTCGCGTTCGAAGCGTTCGGCTAATAATTTCTCCAAAGAGGAATAAACGGCATAATTGCCCGTCAACAGGCGCGAAGAGGTAGAAGAAAAAGGAAGCCCTCCACCCCGCTCTTCCATAAACTCCCGGCGCAATTCCTCCCGGGCAGCCAATCCCAGGTAATCATTGGAGGAGAGGTTCAACATACGCTTGCCGTTGCGCTCGATGTATTTCCCGTCGTGGTGGATATCGGGCAGGCTTCGCAGGTTACCGCTGGCTTTCAATTGATCCAGTTCACGTTGCCAATCTTTCATTTTTCGATTGTTTTTAGGACGCGGAGTAATCCTCCGGTTAGGATAGATAATTCATCCGCTGTGATAATAAACGGAGGCATGAGGTAGACCATTCGCCCGAAAGGGCGCACCCAGATGCCCTCCCGTACGAAGAGGCGCTGCATAACGGCCATATCGACCGGTTCTTTCATCTCCACCACACCAATGGCGCCCAGGACGCGCACCTCGGCTACCGATAAGAGTTTGCGGGCAGGCATTAATTCTTCCGCCAGTTGTTTCTCTATTCGTTGTACATTTTCCTGCCAGCTGCTATCTAACAGGAGCGACAGAGAGGCCGAGCCGACGGCACAGGCCAATGGATTGCCCATAAAGGTCGGACCGTGCATAAAGCAACCTGCCTCGCCGGAGCAGATGGTTTCGGCAATAGCAGTCGTTGTCAGGGTAGCCGAAAGCGTCATATATCCTCCCGTCAATGCCTTGCCAATGCACATGATGTCGGGCACCACGCCGGCATGTTCCCAGGCAAAGAGTTTGCCTGTGCGTCCGAATCCGGTGGCGATCTCGTCGAAGATCAGGAGAATATCATGTTTATCGCATAATTTGCGTGCTTCGATCAGGTATTGAGGCGCATAGAAATACATACCACCCGCGCCCTGTACGATGGGTTCCAGGATCAGGGCGGTGATCTCATCGCCTTTCTCCTCAAACAGCTGCCGCAAGGGGCGAATCGCCTCCTCGTTCCACTCCTCCCGGAAACGAACCGAAGGCTGAGGAACAAAGTAATGAACCGGCAGGCTTCCGCCGAAAAGACCATGCATACCGGTGACCGGATCGCATACCGACATGGCATGCCAGGTGTCACCGTGGTAGCCATTTCGGATGGTGGCCAGCTTCTTTTTCCTGTTTTGTCCGCGCGATTGGCGGTATTGCAATGCCATCTTTAGGGCTACCTCCACAGCAACCGAACCGCTATCGGCATAAAAGAGTTTGTTTAGTGAAGGAGGAAGCAATGGAAGCAATTTCGATGCCAATTCAACAGCCGGCTCATGCGTGAAGCCACCGAACATGATATGGCTCATTTTCTTCAACTGACGCTCTACGGCAGCGTTCAATACCGGATGGTTATAGCCGTGAACGGCTGCCCACCACGACGACATACCGTCCACTAAACGAGTGCCGTCTTTCAGCGTGATAACTACGCCATCGGCACGTTCCACCGGGTAGACCGGCAGGGGATCGATGGTCGAGGTATAGGGATGCCAGAGGTGCTCCCGGTCGAAATGTAAGAGTTCTTCGGTCGTCATCATCCTTTCCAATCGGTGTTTTCGGTTAATGAATAGTCCATGGCAGCGAATAAGCACTTATCTTCTTCCGCCCGGCTGCCGAGCGTCGTCAGCAGGTCGCCGGTAATGGCGGCATTCACGCCAATATAGAGGGCTTTTTGTTGCACTTCCGGCGACAACAAGGCCCGTCCGCCCGAGAAGCGCAGGTAGGCTTCGGGGTTGATAAAGCGGAAAAGAGCAATGGTGGTCAGGATCTCCTCCTCGCTGAGCGGTGGCGTATCGGCCAATGGTGTGCCGGGAATGGGTTGCAGGAGGTTGAGCGGAATGGAGCGTACCGAGGCATTCCGCAGGAAGAGTGCCATCTCGATCCGTTGCTCCATCGTCTCCCCCATGCCGATAATCCCGCCCGAACAGATGCGGAAACCTACTTCGCGTGCTGCCTGGATGGTGCGCATCTTGTCTTCGATCGTGTGCGTGGTGCATAAAGTCCCGAAGTGAGAAGGTGCCGTTTCGATATTGCAATGGTAGTTTTCTACGCCGCTATCAAACAGGATCTGCAATTCATCCTTCTCCAGAAGACCCATCGAAGCGCAGCATTTGATATCAGAGGCGCTACGGATGGCTTGTACGGTCGTTGCCAAGGCGTTTACTTCCCGGCGCGATAATCGTTTGCCGCTAGTGACCAATCCGAAACGTCCGATGCCCTGTCGCCGGTTATAGACTGCCTGCTGTACACATTCTTCCACGGGAAGAAGGGGGTAACAGGTCACTTTCGTCGCATGATGTCCCGACTGGGCGCACCATTTACAATCCTCACTGCAATTGCCACTTTTGGCGTTTACGATCGAGCAGCTATCGAACCGGTTGCCCATCATGGAGCGGGTAATGGCATGCGCTGCTTCGTAGAGCGCCTCTTTGTCAGGAGATGTTGCCAATGCCATGGCCTGTCCGGGTGAGAGCGTCTCGCCATGCAGGACGAGTTGTTTACAAGTTTCTATCATATTTATTACATGAAAAAAGCGGAGAAGTTCCCTATAAGGAGCTTCTCCGCTTTCTTATTATTAATTGAAAACGAATCAAATGAAATGATCGATGAAACAGCTATCGGCTGAACCGCCGGCTTTCCAATCAACCAAAGAAGTAATTCCTGCCAGAGAAACTCCGGGCTATCGGTTCCTTCCTGGTTATTCTCTTCTGCCACTCCTATCGAAGCGGATATTTCTGTAAGGAGTGTATGCAGACTGACTTGCTTCACATAAAAGCGATCCGCCAGCCGGGAAGCCAGCCTACCGATATTCACCGTATGGTGCAGGCTGACAAAAGCAGCATACCCCTTCCGGCTCCATCGTTTGAAACGGAGTGCATTATGCGCGGAAGGTGTATATTGCTTTTGCTGCATATTGTTTATAAGATCGTTTGTCTTACGAATTCGTGATTCTTTCCAGCCATTTTACCATGGAGAGCATAACGAGCATGGAGAGTCCCGTCGCAATAACGAACACCAGCCAGCAAGCCCAAATAGGCACGGAGGTATAAAGCAAACCGCCAATGAACAGGATGGAGTTACCAATAGCAGTGGCAGCCAGCCAGCAACCTTGCATCAATCCTTGCAAATGCGGAGGAGCTACCTTGGATACGAACGACAATCCAAGCGGAGAGATAAACAATTCCGCTACGGTCAGGATAAAGTACATACCAATCATAACCCATGGAGTCACTTTCATTGCATCTAACTCAACAGCGCTCATTGTTGACAATGTTTCTTTTGCCGGCAGAGCGAAAGAGAATACCATCAGGAAGATATAGGCGATAGCAGCGATACCCATCCCTATCGCAATCTTCATCGGGGTGGAAGGCTCTTTGCCGCGTTTCTTCAATGCACCGAACAGCCACATCACAAGCGGGGTAAGCGTAACCACAAAGAACGGGTTTACACTTTGGAATATCTCGGCTCCCTTGATCACAACAAAGCCTAAGTCGATGTTGATAACGCTCAGATCCACGTAGTCACGAGCGAAGTAGGTCAGCGAATAACCATTCTGATGGAAAGAGAGCCAGAAGAAGATAACAACACCAAATACAGCAAACAAAGCATAGATACGTTGTTTGATTTCCTGGATGCTCATGGTTACCTCTTCTTTTGTGATTGTGCTGCCTTCTGTGGCAGGTGCCTTCTTTTGTGCCGGATCCGGGAATGTTTTCTTATTCACCAGGAAGATAACCAGTGAAATCAACATAGCTACAATGGCTGCGCCAAAAGCATATTGGAAACCGGTATTAAACACATCCAGGTACTGGTTTACAAACGCACCTAAGTCGGTCACTGCAGAACCGTCGAGGGTAGCTGCGTTCGCGTATTCCGTTAAACGGGTCAGCGATTCGGCCGGCATGGCAGAACCCTCACCAACGTATTGATGGCAAAGCTCGGGCAATGAGGCGTTATAATCGAAGTTATGCGCTTTCAACCACCAGTTTCTTACCATGATAGCGATAAATGGCGCAAAGAATCCTCCGATATTGATAAACATGTAGAAGATCTGGAATCCGGAGTCTCTTCTGTCAGAATACTTGGGGTTATCATACATCTGTCCGACCAAAGCCTGCAGATTCCCTTTGAATAATCCGTTACCAAAAGCAATCACCAATAGTCCGCCGCATGTCAGAGCCAGGTATAAGCCCATGTTAGGAACAGGAGTCGGAGTAGGGATGGCAATGATTAGGTAACCTACCGCCATGAGGATCAATCCGGTAAGGATCGTTCCTTTGTAA
This sequence comes from Parabacteroides sp. PM6-13, assembly GCF_029892605.1. Classification (GTDB taxonomy): domain Bacteria; phylum Bacteroidota; class Bacteroidia; order Bacteroidales; family Tannerellaceae; genus QVMG01. The sequence continues at coordinate 94,553 of NZ_JARXWF010000008.1, read as the reverse complement.
TTTTTCGTTTTATCAGCGATGATCCCACCCACTAACGCAAGCAGGTAAATGGATGCATAAAATGCTGAATAAATATAACCTGTAGTAGTCTCTGATAATCCAAACTTAGACGAAATGAATAATGTCAGGATTGCCATCATAATGTAGAACCCGAAGCGTTCGCCCATATTAGAAAGAGCTGCTCCGATTAAACCTTTGGGATGATTTTTGAACATGTGTTTTAAGTATTAAATTAGTATTTAGTTATTGAATGATTTGCTTAATGGCGCCTGTTTCCGGATAGAACAACACCTTCACCGGTGCTTTTTTATCCTCAAACATGACAGAAGCCAGGCTCTCTATGCTGCCGAACTGGGTGACCTGTACTTCGGCTTTTAATAGGGTTTTCTGGTTGGTTAAAATCTCTACGCTGGCTTTACCCGGCAGGTTGTAGATCACCCCTTTGCCGTTCTTGAGTTTCTTTTCCGCCTCTTTCGGATCCATATGCGGGATACGCTCAGTGGCCTTCAGATTCATATAGACCGGAGCGCCGCCCAGGTCGTCGGCATCGACAATACCCAGCTTCTCAGAGAAACGGAAAAGCACCTCTTTATTCAGGTTGTCGTAGGGCACGACAGTCACTTCATGCAGTTCGGTAGAGCGGGTAACAACACCGGTAAACAGGTTCGACAGGGCTTTCTCGCGCTCTTCTAACTGATCGATCACAATCTGCATCGCCGTGCCGTCGGGAGGCAGGTTGTCGGCTTCGCCCGTCAGGATATTCAAACGGCTTTCGCGGATGCGGTAGATGTCTTTGGCGGCAATCTCTGCCTGGCGGGCAGTCGATCCGGCCATAAGCAGCTCTTCGGAGAAGACCGATACATTCACCACCTCCACCGGCTCCGCTTTTTTCTTGCGCAGTATCTCCAGTGCCGATTCTTCCGCCACATAGTCCGCGTTGATGGCACAGAGTAATCCCTCTTCCGTCAGGTAGGCATACGGAGCTACCGTGCCGGCTTTGAACTCCAACAGGAAACTCTTTTCGGGGTCGGGCACACCTACATTCGAGAGGTTGATCTTCCCTAATTGATAATACACCCTATCTTCCGTGATGACATCTTTCACCCCCAGGTATTTTTCCGCATATTGATAGTAAGGACCTGCTTTACAGGTTATTTTTATCACCTCGGCGGTAATGACCAGGTTCGTTTGAGGCAGGGAATAGGTAATGCCGTAATTATTGGCTTTTACAGCATTTTTCTTAACAAGCTTGGTTTGCGACATAACAGAAAGGGGTAACAACAAGCTTATTATGATCAATATATTTTTCATATGTATTCCTCTTTTAGGCTATGACTATCGCACAAAACTAAATATTATTTTGTTAGTAACCAACCACAAAAGCACAAATTACAGTCTAAAAGCTTTTAAGCTATGTAAAACAAATCGCTAATCTATCTCTTCGACACGATCCAGTACTTTGGTATTTAGCATATATGTATTCAAGGCATAAACAGGGGTGGCCACCGAGGAGGTGAACACATATTCCTCTCCCACTTCAGGGATAACCAGCGGAAAAGCTTCCAATTCGGCATAGACAATCTCTCCGGGATCGATATAGATCGTTGCCGAATGAGTCACTTCCATTTTCACAACCAGCATGTGGAAACGATTCTCTTTTTTTCCATGGGCAGGTGTCATTTTTCCTACATCCAACACCTTTCCTCCCCATTGGTGCTCATGCGCAGCAGATAATTCATCCTGTCTATTACATGAACATCCTCCTACCACCAATAGAAACAGCGCTGCGTATAACAAAATAAATTTTTCCATTTTCTTCCTGTTTTATAGACGTGATAACCTATTCTATCTTTCTTATTTATAGAACAGTAAAGGAAGAGTTATTGTTTTTTGGCGGGAGCTATTCCCTATACAATAAAAAATTCTCACGCGGGTGAGAATTTTTTCTCATGCGGGTGAGAATAAAAATTTCGGGTAGGTTTACGTTTTTTAGTTGACTCGATTTAGATCACATCCCAGACCAATTTGATCATCAAAAGCGTTAAAACCAATATCAATATCGGACGAACGATTTTAGGACCGTTTTTAATGGCCAGACCGCTTCCGATATAATGTCCGGCAATGGCACAGAGGGCGGCGGGGATGCCTACTGCAAAGAGGATTTTACCCTCTATCAGGAATACTGCCAGGGAGGCGAGGTTGGAAGTCAGGTTCACCAGTTTGGCATTTCCCATGCTGGTCAATAGGTCGAAGCCAAGGACAGAGGTATAAGCCAGGATCAGGAAGGTGCCTGTGCCCGGTCCGAAAAAGCCGTCATAACCTCCGATAACAAAGCCAATAATGGAAGAGAGGATAATGATCCGCCTTTTCGATAGCTGCTTCGGCGTGATCGCCGCCAGGTTCTTTTTCTTGAACACGATCATGGCGATCACCGGTACCCCTGCAATCAATACATACTGCAGGACTTTTGCTTCCATATGCACCGCAATCTTGGTGCCGATGGCCGAACCGATAAGGGCAAAAATGACAGAAGGAATGGCGCTGGTAAGGTTATAGCTTTTGTTTTTCACAAAGCGCATGGTACTGAAAAAAGTACCGATGCAGCTACTAAACTTATTTGTCCCCAGCGCAAAATGCGGCGTTAAGCCCGCCACATGATAGGAAGGAAGTGAGATAAGCCCACCGCCTCCCGCAATGCTATCAATAAACCCGCTGATAAATATCAACGGACAAAGAATAATCAACTGTTCAAGGTAAGTCATTTCACTTCAATTGCTTGAAGGCTTTTCCAAGCATGTCGGTGATGTCGCCGGCGATCATGCTTTCTTCGGAAAGAAGAGAGGCGGCGAGATCGCCTGCTACGCCATGTAAATAAACACCTAAGAGGGAGGCTTCTTTCGGACTGTAGCCTTGCGACAATAATCCCAAGAGGATGCCTGTCAATACATCTCCGCTTCCGGCTGTTGCCATGCCCGGGTTGCCGCTGATATTGAAAAAGATCTCCCCCTCCGGCGTGCAAATAGCAGTGTAGGCTCCTTTGAGCACGATATAGACCTGTCGGTTGCGGGCAAAAGCAGAGGCTTTGTGCAGACGTTCGAATCCTCCTACATTCTCTCCGGTCAAACGATCGAACTCTTTCGGATGGGGAGTCAGGATGCTATTGGCAGGAATCTTATGGAAGAGATCATAATTGGCTGACAGGAGATTGAGCGCATCGGCATCGATCACCATCGGTTTGTCGGCTCTGTCCATCGTGCGTTCGAAGGCGGCAGCCGTCTCAATGCTGTGTCCGATACCCGGTCCAATGCCGATGGCTGCATAATTGCTCAAGTCAGGGACGTTGGTGAAACGCTCCTGATGAATGTCAAAGCTAAGCATGGCTTCAGGCAGTGCCGTTTGGAATATTTGTTCGCCTCGTTGGGGAATATGCACAGTCAATAAACCGGCCCCTGCCCGCAGGCAGCCACGAGCGGCCAACAGAGCGGCTCCCATCTTACCCCGGCTCCCGGCAATCAACAATGCATGTCCGAAGGTGCCTTTATGGGCAAAGCGATCGCGTGGCTTAAGCAGTTTCGATATTTCCGCTTCCGTCACCATCCGATAAGGTGTTTGCATCTGCTCAATGGCCGAAGGATGCAGATTGATATCCAATACCTTCCAATCGCCTGTATAGGCATTATTCTCCGGCAAAAGGAATGCCAGTTTAGGGAAACCAAACGTAAAGGTATGATCGGCCCGGATAATCGTCTCCGGATTATTCGTCCGGTTGTCTTCGCCAAACAGTCCGGAAGGGATATCGATCGAAACAACCGTTGCTTCGGATTGATTGATATACTTTACTACCGCAGCAAAACCACCGGTTAACGGACGGTTGAGTCCCGAACCAAACAATCCGTCGATCACGATATCGCGCCGTGTCAACAGCGGGGGCACAAATTCTCCGTTGATCTCATTAAATTCAGCGTCGCTGTTATGAACCAATTCATGACGGTTGTGATCACATTCCGCCGACAGATGCTTGTTTGGGTTGAACAGATAGACCTCTACCTGATAGGACTCATCGGATAACAGACGGGCAACAGCCAAGGCATCCGCTCCGTTATTTCCCTGACCGGCAAAGACAATCACCCGCGACTGACGGGAGAAGGAGCGACGAAATTCATTGACAAAGACGGTAGAGGCGCGTTCTACTAAATCTATCGATTTGATTGGTTCATGTTCGATTGTATATTGATCGATTTCTTTTACCTGCTGTGTGGTAAATATCTTTATCATGACTGCTGTTTTTTGATGCGATTGGTTTCTGCTTACAAACGTACAAAAAAATGAATAACGAAAAAACCAACGCCTCTTGTTTTCACCAAGAAAGAGAGATAAGGAGGATATTCCACCCCATTATTCGGATAAACGAAGAAAATGAATGGCTCTTTCTATCAGTGTATCCCTTCCTTTCATACTATCTTCTGTCGTCAGACTCACATGAATATCAGGATCTATCCCAAACTCGGTATGTTCTTTCTTCTCGTTGAGCATCGGACTGGCTGAGAAACGTATACTCCAACCATTGGGCAATTCCGAGTGGAAAGGAAAACCACTGCCACCACCGGTGCGATCGCCCAGGATGGTCGCCTGTGACATCCGGCTCATTTTCTGTACAAAATTGTTGGCAGCACTGTAACAACGACGGTTTGTCAACACCACCACCGGGCGTGTCCAATGAATACGTTCCGAAGGAAGGAGGTAGATCGGATAGGGATCAGAAAAACGGGCATGTCCCCTACCCGTCTTGTGTTGTATATAGCCAACCAGGGTTTTCTCATCGGGAAAGCGGGAAGCGATGCGGTCGGAATTGGAAAGGGTACCGCCTCCGTTATCACGTATGTCGATAATCAACCCATGACACGCTTTGAAATAATCGAATATATCGTCTAACTGGCTATCACCGATCCCGGTAGCAAAGCTACCATAATAGATATAACCAATCCTTCCCTCATCTAAGGTGCGGTATTTAATGCCTCCGACCTGCTTGTATTCGTTAGATTTTCCGAGGTAATTGTTCAGAATATCACTCGAAAAGTTCGCCGGATAGTCTTCATACCACGCCCAATAACGGGAGGTATTGAAAGAGGAGATCAGGTTGGTATGTCCGTCCTTCAATTCTTCGAGCATTTTTCCTAATAGATCAAACAACTCATACTGATCCATCGACTCATGAACCTGCGGGCTGTAACGGTCGTACACCTCCTGCCAATCGATCTGTTTGTAATCAAAGAAGCAATAATATTCATCCATGATTTTCCACAACGCCTCGAAATTCTCCCGGGGAGAATGCATATCGGTTCTTTCCGCTTCGCAGGCTGTCAGCAGAATCCCAATATAGAGCACTATATAGAATATTCTTCTGTACATTAGGTTAATAATAAGCGCTCCGGTAGCGTTCTTTTTCTTTCAGGCGTTTGCCCCCGAAAGAGATAAATTCTTTCACTACGCCAATCATAAACGAGTGGGATTGAATATGCGTTTGTATATCATTCACATCGGTGTAATAATAGTTATAGAGGTAACCCGCGCGAACGGTGAATGCCTTAGTGGAGAAGTCGACCGTCAGGTAATTCTTGATGGCAAATTTATTATGAAACGAATTGAAACGGACGATGCCGTCGTAGTTCTTCAGGTTGAATATCTCGTAATAGGACTGTCCGAAATGGGGGGAAAACATCAGTCCTCCCACCGGCAGCTCCAGTTGATAGCGAAGAGTAAATGGATAGTTGCGCAGTCGCGTATGATAGATCGCCAACAGGGAGAGATTCAGGTCGATATCCACCTTGGCAGAAGCCGGGTTGTTGCCATTGCGCGTATTGTAAATAAAACCGGCCATACCCCGGGCAGAGGCACCTGTCAGGATCTTCAGGTTGTGTAAAGGATATAAATGATAATGATAACCCAGGCTATAATCGATAAAACCGGCAAAATCGGTCGCAGACTCAGCCGGATTATCCGTCTTGGCTACGTCGATATTGAGGATTTGTTGGCGGGAAAAGCGGTAATCAGCCCAACGAACCATCTTCATGCGTTCGTTCAGAATGCGCAATCCCCATCCCGCATAATCGACCTCCTTGCCAGGAGTCAGGTAGGTGTCTTTGAGTCTGTAGCCTCCTGCCCCTATCAGGGTTGCCTCGTTGACCGACCACGGCTCACCTCCTTTATCCGATTGTGCTTGCAAAGGCAAAACCAAACAACAAAGGAACAGTATAAGGAGGTGGCGGTTCATGGCATTTAGTCGTCGAATAACTTCATCTGCCCTGTGATCTCGTCGATAATATCGGTATTACTTTTGCGTTCTTCTTCCGGTTCATCTTCCTCATCGGTTTCTACCGTTTGTGACTCTTCCGCTTGTGTTTCCGGATCAGGGAATCGGGTAGGTTCCAATTCGTTGATCGTCTTCACTTCGAAGGTAGTGATACGCTTTCCTTTCGCCTTGAATCCTTTCACGCCGATAAACTCTTCGGCATCGATCACCAACGGTTCGCGGAAATCGTCATTACCCCCGAAGATCACCTCGATGCGCGGATAGACCTCGTCGGTCAATAGGAACAGACGGCTTTCCGGGTTCTCTCCGATGAAATTCTGTTTACGCGGTGTTGCCTCCAGTTGGAAACGTTTGAGGTAACGGAAGCCCTGATCGGCATCGTAGAGGGCACATGTCCACACCTTATGGGCGTCATATTTCTCAATGATCAGAATATTATCTTCGTAATGGTTGCTTACGTCGAAATTAGTTGTGTAGAAATCACCATTGCGCAAGATTACCAGGATGCGGTCGTCGCTCTGGAACTCGCCCAAATGGTCGCCACGTCCATCGTAATTGAGGCGCAATACATCCCAATCGAACCATACCTCGCGGCCACCCAAGGTAGAGCCTCCTTTCTGCTTCAGAGATATCTTATGTATCTCGAACTTCGTCAGGATATTTCCCATCGAAGCACGTCCTTTGATCAATATTTCACTGAAGTCTTTTTCATACTGCAGTGTTTTCAAGCGGGGTTTGGGTTTGAGGATATATTTTATCGTCTCTGCTTCGCCATTCGGGTTGGCACTGAAATAGAGGATACGAGAACCTTTTGTTCCCTGTGTTACGTCGTATTCTTTGTCGCGGCTGACACCTGTTACGGAGAAACGTTTGATGTAATTGAATCCCTCTTTCCCGTCTCGGTAGATCACGTTGTAGATCGTACGCTTGTCGTTTTTCTTGAATACATCGACATAAAGGATATCTTTCCCAACAAACATCTTGTCGCTCACCTTGACAATCTTGTACACACCACTGCGATAGAATATGATAATATCGTCAATCGTCGAGCAATTACAGATCAGTTCATCCTTTTTCAATGACATACCGATAAATCCTTCCGCCCGGTTGATATAGAGCTTTTCGGTGGCTTCCACCACCTTGGTAGCTTCGATCGTGTCGAAGTTACGAATCTCCGTATGCCGCGGATAGTTCTTGCCATACTTTTCTTTCAGCATGGTGAACCAGTCGATGGTATATTGAACGATATGCTCCAGGTTGAAATCGATCTTTTTGATCTCTTCCAGGATCTGGGCAATCTGCTCTTCGTTCTTTTTCGCATTGAATTTGAGGATACGAGCCATCTTGATCTCCATCAGATGAAGGATATCATCGCGGGTTACCTCCCGGATCAATTTCGGCTTGAACGGTTCCAGGCGCGAATCGATATGGAGGATTGCTTCGTCCATATTCTTGGCATTTTCGAAGCTCGCGTCTTTATATATTCTCTCTTCAATGAAGATCTGCTCCAGCGAGGCGAGAAACAGCGATTCTTGCAATTCGGCTTTTTGTATCTCCAGTTCGGAACGCAGTAGCCCCAACGTATGATCGGCTGAGTTACGCAACACATCGCTGACAGTTAGGAAGTAGGGCTTATTGTCGCGAATCACGCAACAGTTAGGCGATATGCTGGTTTCACAGTCGGTGAAAGCATACAACGCGTCGATCGTCTTATCCGAAGATACACCAGGTGCCAGATGCACCAAGATCTCTACGTTCTGCGCTGTATTATCGTCTACTTTACGGATCTTGATCTTATTCTTTTCATTGGCCTTCAGGATCGATTCAATCAAGGTCGAAGTGGTCTTCCCGAAAGGAATCTCTGTAATGACCAATGTTTTATTATCGAGCTTGCTTATCTTGGCACGTACCTTGACCGAGCCACCCCGTTCGCCGTCGTTGTATTTGGTTACGTCGATCTGTCCTCCGGTCAGGAAGTCGGGATAGAGGGTGAATTCTTCCTCTTTGAGGTAAGAGACGCAGGCGTCGAGTAGTTCGTTGAAGTTATGCGGTAATATTTTCGAAGAGAGCCCAACGGCAATCCCTTCTACGCCCTGTGCCAATAACAAAGGAAATTTCACCGGAAGCGTGATCGGCTCTTTGTTACGTCCATCGTATGAGCTTTGCCAGGCAGTTGTTTTGGGGTTGAAAACCGTTTCCAACGCGAACTTGGTCAGGCGCGCTTCGATATAACGCGGAGCAGCTGCCCCGTCACCCGTCAGGATATTCCCCCAGTTTCCCTGGCAATCGACCAATAGGTCTTTTTGTCCCAGCTGCACCAGGGCATCACCGATCGATGCGTCGCCATGTGGGTGAAACTGCATAGTATGCCCCACAATGTTCGCCACTTTATTGTAGCGCCCGTCATCTAAGCGTTTCATCGAATGCAGGATACGGCGCTGCACGGGCTTCAACCCATCGTTGATATGCGGCACGGCACGCTCCAGGATTACATAAGAGGCGTAATCCAGGAACCAATTCTGATACATTCCCGACAGGAGATGCACCGTCCGGTTTGGCTTATCAGGCAATTTATAATCGGAATGTCCCTGCTCGTCTGTCGTTTCGGATCCTTGCAGATCCTGATTATCCTCTACAGGGTTTTCATTTTCATTTAGTTCTTGCTTTTCATCCATATCCTCTTCTCTCATATGATCGTCTGCTTTCTGCTCTTTTTTTTTACTATGGTATCACAAAATTGGCTGTAAATATACTGAATTGTCATGAAAAAACCTACAGACACGGGGCAGACATAAGTCATTTGGGGTAGGACATCCGCTTACACTCTTTTTTAGAAAATAACTCCATTCCTATGCAACTTTTATAGAAATGAATCGTCTAATAAGAAAATATCAATCAAAAAAATGATAAAGTATATGAATACGAAAATGATTACTACCTTACTATTTTTACTTCTTATAAACACATTGAGTTACGGACAAAATAAAAGCGAAAACCGCAGTATCGGAAGTTTTGATGGGATCACTGTTTGCTGTGGGATCGACCTCTATATCACCGAAGGAAATTCGTCTGAGATAACGGTAGAAACCAATTTTCCTGAATATCTTTCCCGTATCCTGACAGAGGTGAAAAATAATACATTGAAAATATCTTTTGATGGTAATATCATTAATAAACGCCCCAATACGATGTGGATGAAAGTATATGTTTCAGCCAATAACCTGACAGCTATCAAGGCATCATCGGGCGCGGATGTATATAGTACAACCCCTTTATCGGCCCATGATATAAAGCTCTCTGCCAGTAGCGGCGCGGATATAAAGATCGAACTGAACGCACAAAGCCTGGATTGCTCGGCTTCATCGGGTAGTGATATCAAACTAACAGGAACAGCTGTTTACGCCCTGGCAAAAGCATCCAGTGGGAGTGATATCAATATGAGAAATATGGTCGTAAAGAAAGCGGAAGCATCAGCTTCCTCCGGCAGCGATGTAATCCTGCATGTGACAGAAGAACTGAAAGCCAAAGCAAGCAGCGGAGGGGATGTAACCTACAAAGGAAACCCGAAAACCGTCGACAAGAAAAAGAGTTCAGGCGGCGGTGTTCGGGCTATCAACTAATCAAAATACTCTCTTTTTATATCATTACAAGCCTAACTGTTCGGATATCTCCAACATCCGTCGGATAGGCTTGATTGCTTTTTCCTGTACCTTCCGATCGACATAGATCTCAGGCAGTTCGTAACGGAGACAGTTATAAAGCTTTTCCATCGTATTCAGGCGCATAAACTCACATTCGTTACAGGCACAGGTACTATCGTTGGGCGGAGCGGGAATAAACTCCTTATCGGGATTCTTCTTGCGCATATCATGAATTACGCCACTTTCCGTCGCTACAATGAATTGTTTTTTATCCGACTGAGAGGTATGTTTAATCAAGGCGGCTGTCGATCCTACGAAGTCGGAGACCTCAATAATCGGTTGTTTACATTCAGGATGGGTAATGATCTCCGCGTCGGGGTATTGTTTCTTCAGTTCCAATATCTTCTCCAAAGAAAACTTCTCATGCACATGACAGGCACCATCCCACAGAAGCATCTCTCGTCCGGTGATGCTATTGATATAATTGCCTAAATTCCTGTCGGGACCAAATATAATCTTTGTCTCTTTCGGGAAACTATCGACAATCTGTTTCGCATTGGTCGAAGTCACTACTACATCAGTCACCGCCTTCACCGCGGCTGTTGTATTGACATAAGAGATCACCGTATGGTCCGGATGATTCTTAACAAACTCCGCAAACGCGGGCGCCGGACAACTATCTGCCAACGAACAACCGGCATTCAGATCGGGCACCAAAACCTTCTTATCGGGACACAGGATCTTCGCCGTTTCACCCATAAAATGAACGCCACACAACACAATGATATCCGCATCTGTCTTGGAAGCCCACTGCGCCAACGCCAGGCTGTCACCCACAAAATCTGCTATATCCTGTATATCTCCCGTCTGGTAGTAATGGGCAAGAATGACCGCTTTCTTCTCTTTCCGCAATTGGTCGATTGCTTCTCTCAAATGGATATCCTTCGGTACCGGTCTGTTTACAAACCCTGCTGGTTGATCGTTCATAATTCAATTCATTTTATCGGTTTCAAATCTGCTGCAAAGATAACCTCTACCCGCCAATTTGTATCTATCTCACGGAAACAAATTCGGAAGAGTTTTTCCACATGATATCATCTTTATTCTTTTTCTTTTTTTCAAAAAAAATATGAATATGATGTTAGCCTGTTGAAACGGTTCATACTTTTTAGCTCCGTTTCTTGGTGGATAACTTATTAAACGTAGACCATAGAATAACTTACAGTTTATGAACAGGTGTAAACATCCTATTGTCCTGATTATCTTGACTATTTATATTGTTATCAACAGGCTGTTCATAAAAACGGCTGTAGATATTTTTTTTATCTTTTTCCGGTTGTAGCTGTTTATGATCGGTGTTGAAAGAACGCCATAAAATAGTGAATAAATAACTTGGACGTATGAATACTATAGCTGCATAACTAAGTTTCCGAATAACACAAGGAATAGTTTTTCTTTTTTGTCCACTACTTATCCTATAGTTATCAACAGGCTATTCACCGGATTTGTTTAATTTTGCTACTTAAAAGTGATTCATGATGCGCAAACGAAAAATTACGGAACTAAATAGGCTCACTCCTAGTGAATTTAAAGAGAGTCAGAAGATACCCCTTGTTGTTGTCTTAGATCAGGTGAGAAGCCTGCATAATGTGGGTTCCGTATTTCGTACGTCGGACGCGTTTCGGGTAGAGGCTATTTATCTCTGTGGCATCACTGCTACGCCCCCCCATCCCGAGATACATAAAACAGCTTTAGGTGCCGAAGATACAGTTAATTGGGTCTATTTCCAAGATACTTTAAAAGTTGTTGATAACTTAAAATCAGCCGGATACGTTGTCTGTGCCATCGAACAGGCGGAAGGAAGTGTGATGCTTGATAAGCTCCTGTTGGATAAGAACAAGAAGTATGCGGTGATCTTAGGCAATGAAGTGAAAGGAGTGCAACAGGAAGTGGTTGATAACTGTGATCAATGTATTGAAATACCACAGTATGGCACCAAACATTCCCTCAATGTGTCGGTCACGGCAGGCATTGTTATATGGGATTTCTTCAAACAGTTGTCAGATTAATCCGTTCTCGACCAAGACCACTACCCTTTCGGTCATGGCATCTTTTCCTTTCGGATCATAATCAGTTTTCAGGCTGGCGCCAAACATACCGGCGAAGAAGTTCCAGAACCCGGCTCGGAAACTACCCAAAAAAGCTTTGACCATATTGTAGCTCGATTGGTTACATTCGCGGTCGATCAGGCGGATCAGTAGTTTTCCCTGTGTAAGGGTCATCTTTTTCAGTTCCGGTTTGTATTGTTTGAAAAGCTCTTTTTCCATCTTTTCGAGATGTGCCTGTTTGGACTTCTCATCCGGCAGAGTTTCCATGTATTCGTATGTTTCGATCAGTATATCATACACCAGTTTGGCAAAAGGTAATGTCTTCTTTACATCCCTGACCAGTTTGGTATATTCGTGTTTTTCCTTTTCATTTTTGAATTTGATTTCAGGATATACGATGATGGTCCGAAGAGGCACGACGGCTATGGTATCAGTACCTTCGAGCGTAGCGCGCTGGTAACCTTCGGGTATAATATTCGTAATAGGCTGTTGTGCTTTCACTGAGAAACAACAAATTACGAATAAAAAGAGGATTAGTATTCTTCCTGACTTCATCATATACAAAGTTATATGATTTTCTGTTTCGAGCGATGAATTTCACTTTTATTAGTAGTATGCTCGGAAGTCATTTCAAGTATTTCCGAGTTTTCACCCCTTCAAGAATACTCATTTGATCAATGGCAATTTTATTCAGTTTATACAATCTATCCGATTGAGAAAGCCCTTCGTTGATAAAAACGGCGTTTATATTTTCTAAGTTAGAAAGACAAATCAACTCATTAATACGTGCATAATCCCGGATATTTCCTTTTAAGTCAGGATGTTCTTCTCGCCATTGTTTAGCAGTCATACCAAATAAGGCCATATTCAATACATCTGCTTCATTTGCATACACATAAGATACCTGCTGCGGAGTCAATTCAGGAGGGAGTAAATGCTGTCGGATAGCATCCGTATGAATATGATAATTTATTTTAGATAATTCCCGTTTAGCTGACCATCCGATTTGAACTTGTTCCTGTTCCTTTAAGCGTTGGAATTCTTTCATTAGATACAACTTAAATTGAGGGGAAACCCACATTGCAAACTCAAAAGCAATATCTTTATGGGCATAAGTTCCTCCATATCGTCCAGCTTTTGCGATAATACCTTTCGAACCTGTTCTTTCGGTCCATTGTCGTACTGAAAGAACAAACCTGTTTAATCCTGCCTCATTTTTAATTCCCTCGAATTCGGGGGAATTAAAATCTGGATTGTACATTTCCTCCCAAATTCCCAAAAACTCAATGGTATTCTTATTTCTTAACCATTTTTCAATTAATGATAGTCCATTTGTTATGTTTCTTACCATATCCGTCAACGAAATATAGTCCTTTTCTTCGAAAGTAAGAATCGTAATCTCCGTATCTTTTACTGTAATCTTTGCCATGTTACATAGTTTTAAGGGGTTATTGATAGATAAAAATAATTTTATTCAGTGAAAATAGCAAATATATACTACCCTGATTACTAAATTTTCCCCTACCCTCTTCTCCTTTCTATGGTTATTTTTCCTATATTTGTCTACAACCCCAAAACCTATGGATTATGAAAAAGTATCTCCTCTTTTTCTTGATGCCCTGTTGTGTTTGTTTGTATGCTTCGGATTATTTGCGCATGCCGGATATGCGGAGTATGGCGATGGGTGGGAATATGGTGACACAATCCTCTTTGTTCAATCCTTCCCTGGTGGCATTACAGCCGAATAAAACAATTCATTTTCAATATTTTAACCGATACCAATTGAAAGAACTGGGTACGATAACCGGCTATTTTCTGTATCCTAATCCTGTCTTACCGGTCGGTTTCTATTTTTCTTCTTTTGGCTATGAGGCATATCGACAGACCCTGTTTCGCTTTTCCACTGGCAAACAGCTTGCTGAACGTTGGTATGTAGGCATTGCTTTTCAGTATATCCTATTACAAACTGAACTGTTTGAAGAGACACCGGCCATGCTTTCCGCCGATATAGGTTGTTTATATCAGCCGTTTGATAACTTGTTGATAGGTTTGTTCATAATGAATTGGCCTCATGTGCGTATGAAAGATAAAGAGGTTGATACTAAGTTTTTTACAAATCATTTTATGCAGATCGGACTGGAATGGGAAGTTATTAACAACCTGTTGATAATGGTCTCCGGGGGGATGCGCAAAGAGGCATCGTTTGCGTTGAACGTCGGATTGGAGTATACGGTGTTCGATTCTTTTCACCTTCGCTGTGGAGTAGCAGGTGAACCTTTCTATCCAACCTTCGGTATAGGCTATGATTTCTCCTCTTTTTCGTTGGATCTGGCGGCTATCAGCCATCCTGTGTTGGGCATGAGCACCGGCGTTGGCCTCTCTTTTTATTTCTAATCACCTTGAAAACCAACCGACTATGAAAACCAATTATGTACTTATCCTACTTCTTCTTTTCATATCTTCCTCTGTTTATGCGCAGGACTCCTTTTTTCGTTCCGATAAATGGATGGAATATATCGACCAATTAGCCGAAGAGGCGGAGGATACCCGGCAGGTAGAAACACTCTTTTCCGAACTTTCTATTTTGGTAGATAATCCTTTTGATATCAACCGGGTAAGTGCAGAAGAGTTGTGGAAAATTCCTTTTTTCTCGGAGGAACAGATTGAAAATATACTGGCTTATCGGGAACGCTATGGCCCTCTCCTCTCCCTTTATGAACTGAAGAATATACCAACTCTTGATTTCCATACTATTTCGTTGATACTTCCCTTTATATATGTTTCTGGTCAGGCTGTTGAAAACTTGCCAATAACGGTTAAAAACCTGTTGAAAAGAGGACGTAATGAATTACAAATCAGGTATGATAGAGGTTTTCAACAGAAGAGAGGTTATCTGGATCAACCGGACTCTGTTTTGCAACAATATCCGAACCGGCGTTATGTAGGCGAGCCCTTCTATCATTCTATCCGCTATGATTATTCATTCGACCGGCGCATACAGGCGGGTTTGGTTGCCGAAAAGGACGCGGGCGAGGCTTTCTGGAACGGATATAATAAAGGGTATGATTATTATTCCTTCCATTATTTGCAGAAGAATATAGGCGTGTTGAAAACCCTTGCCTTAGGTGATTATAAGGTCTCTTTCGGACAAGGATTGGTGATCAGCAACGATTTTATGCCCGGAAGGAGTGCGATGGTTTCCCAGGCTGCCCGGCGTACCTATGGCTTCCGACGGCATTATTCAACCAATGAAACGGATTTCTTTCGGGGAATAGGGGCAACACTTCGTCATAAGAATTTAGAACTAAGCCTTTTCTATTCCTATCGTAAGGTGGATGCGGGATTGGATTCGTTGACATTCACCACCCTGAAAACCGACGGACTGCATCGCACCGTAGGCGATTGGGAGAAGCGACGCACCGTTCCCCTGCAGACATTTGGTGGCAATATCCGTTATGCAACGCCCAATCTCTGCCTCGGTTTGACAGCTCTCTCCTACTCTTTCGGACGTTATGAAATACAACCTAACCCCCTACCCTACAATCTTTTCTATTTTCGGGGAAACAGGAATGGGAACCTGAGCGTGGATTATTTGTGGAAAAACCGGTTTCTGACATTCTATGGCGAGACGGCTATTTCGAAAAACAAAGCTTTGGCTACCCTGAATGCTTTACAAATCAAGCCTGTTTCCTATATTTCCTTTTTGGTATTATACCGCTATTACGACCGGCGCTACCAGGCCTTGTTTGCCAATGCGTTTGCCCAGTCATCATCGGTACAGAACGAAGAGGGTATCTATATGGGAATTGAACTGACCCCCCTACCCTTTTGGAAACTGGCTGCCTATGCCGACTTCTTTCGTTTCCCTTGGTTGAAATATGGGATCGATGCACCTTCTACCGGAAAAGAATATATGCTACAAGCAACCTATACCTCGCCAAAAGGCGTAGATCTTTATATCCGCTATAAATACAAACAAAAAGAGAAAAACCATTCAGGCGATGAAAACCATACGGTTATTATTCCTTACAACCAACAACGCCTGCGCCTGCAAGGCACCTACCCCATCGGTACGGTTTTCCGTGGAAAGAGTTCGGTGGATGGTGTTTGGTATAAAGAACAAACTGCTAACAAAGGCTGTATGATAGCCCAGAGTATGGCCTATAAGCCTTTGCGGTTTCCGCTGCAAGCCGATATCTACCTGGCTTGGTTTCATACCGATGATCATTCTACCCGCATCAGCTCGTATGAGCGTAACCTCTTGTATGCCTTCTATATGCCTACCTTCTACGGGCGTGGTCTACGCCTGGCCCTTACCTTTCGCTGGGATATCCTCGAACCACTTTCCCTCTCCACCAAAATTGGGCATACCTACTATAACGACCGCACGCTCATAGGAACCGGCCTGGAAGAGATCGAAGGTGCCCATAAAACAGATATGAATGTGCAGGTGAGGTGGAAGTTTTAGCCCCATTTCCAAATTATCAAATTGATAGCAAAAACCGCATTTTGCTTTACAATATGATACGTTAAAAAGTGTTACTCGCCTGACTAATTTTAAATACCCCTACGTTTTTGGAAAAATAGTCGGGCGATTTTGACAAAATGATAATTCGTCTGAACCTTGATTACGCTGATTTTTTGATTTCTCGGATGTGATTGGTTTGATTGATTTTTGATGGATGCGGATCTTCAAATGGGAGAAGATTTGAAGGAGAAAGGAGAAAGGAAAAGGGAGAAAGGAGGGAGAAGATGTGAAGATTGCGGGGATGCACGCCGCAGGCGTGATATTATGCATAACCGTATGCAAGCGTAGCGCAGCTTACGGTAGTGAATCCTCTATATAAAAAGCCCCGCATGGGGCGGGATTATGGCAGATCTCGCACCTGCGGCGCTTGATTGACAGGTAGTCGCTATACCGTAAGCTGCGCTACGCTTGCATACGGTTATGCATAATCTCGCGCTTGCGGCGCGATCCCCACCTTCAAATCTTCCCAAACTTGAATACGCTTCCCATCTGCTATCAGCGAAATCCCGGTTCAGATATTTATTTACGCAACAATCGTATTTTGTTAATTATTTGTATATTGCAACACTTTTACTGGTATGAATATTCACTAAACAACGAATACGATGGATGCAAAGAAGATCTTTTTATGTTTCGCATTACTGATGGGGATATTATCCTCTTGTAATCAGGCTAAGCGAGGTACTTATCTGAATGAATCGCCCGTGGTGGCCGAAAAGGTATTGGTAGGAGGGGAGGAGCTCATAGTATTGGACCCAGCCTTATTGAAGGATACGGTGATTTTCCCTATTAGTCATTTCATGGAAGATATCGAAATTCTGAAGTTGGATAGTAGAGATGAGGCGTTGATTTATCCCTCTCCGGTGGAGATATCTGAT
This sequence comes from Parabacteroides sp. PM6-13, assembly GCF_029892605.1. Taxonomy (GTDB): domain Bacteria; phylum Bacteroidota; class Bacteroidia; order Bacteroidales; family Tannerellaceae; genus QVMG01. The sequence goes on along the minus strand of NZ_JARXWF010000008.1, from coordinate 77,088 downwards.
AAGTATATCCTGGTGAAAAGCGGGATGAGCCAGCAGGGCGATTACAATGCCCGGGTGCGGATTCCCTGCAAATTGTTTGACAAAAAAGGGAATTTTATTTCCGATATAGGTGCGATCGGGCAGGGGGCAGGCGAATATCAGATGATCTACGCCATGCAACTGGATGAAAAGAACCAGCGCGTTTACCTGATGCCGTGGCAGACAAACGCCATCTTAGTGTATGATTTACAAGGGAATGTATTAGATCCAATCCCATTGCCTTACCGCTCGAATAAAGGGGTATTTAGGGTAGAAGGCGATCGGGTAACCGTGGCTGTATTGCCATTCCCTGGGGTTCCATCGGTAGCCTGGGTGCAGAACCTACAAGGTGAGCTATTACATGAAATCCCCTGTGGGCATTTGGAAATGGCTTTTGACTTCAGCAATGAGATCGAATCGAAGCAAAACACGGACGTTATGGACCTGAGTTTCTGGTTCTGGCCAACTCGTCAGGATAGTTTGTATCATATTGACGCAGAGAAAGGTAAGCTGATTCCACGCTTTACCTGCACCTTTGAGAAAGACAAATTGGAACCACATTCCTATGGCGAATGGGCGAACCATTTTGTGGGCAACACCAGTACGATCGTACATGTCACAGGGCCTGACGGTTATAAGACAGAAGGGAAAACACCGGCCTACTATATTGTGGATAAAGAGACCCTGCGCGGCTCCTATTTCCGTATAGAGAATGATATTTTGGGCGGTGAACCTATCGCCTGGCCTTTGGGTGTGTTCAACAAAGGCTATTATGCGCTGAATATGGATCCGGGCAACCTGGAAGAATGGATCGAAACCCTGTTGAAAGGCGACAAACTCTCTGAGAAAATGCGGGCTCGACTCACGCAGATCCAAGAGACAATCGATCCGGAAGACAACAACTATATCCTCTATGCTAAGATAAAGAAATAGAGGATTTTAAACCATATATGATGAAAACCTATTGGCTACATATCATCTTTATCGCTTTCTTTTTGTTGCAAACCGCCTGTGATGGGAGTGAGAAAGCGTCGAAAAGAAGGGTTGTTTCGCTGGAGGAGGTGCCGACAATAACGCTTCCTATGGAGACAATCACCCGGATCGAAGGAGAAAAATACGAATTAACGGCTCCGGATTTCCAACTGGTGGGCGATACGCTGATCGCCCTTCTCTACAGCCAGAACGCCTCGCTGTTGCGTTTCTATTCGCTTGCGGGTGAACCGGTTACCCGGACAGATATCCGCAAAAAGACCGATACATACAGTATTCCCCGTTATTCTTTCCTGAATACCTCCTTTTCCTTTTTGCATCCTACCACCAATATCTTTTACGAATATGAGGTGAAGGATGGAAATCTGAGCCTGCCGAACTATGTGCGTATGCGCATGGGAGAGCATTCCCCCAAGGGAGCGGTGCGGCTTGATGAGGAGAATTTCGCCTTTATCGGTTTCTTTCAGAATGGGTTGTGGGGAGTATGGCATGAGCCGACCCGGATGTTGAAGTTTGCGGGCAATTATCCTGTGGCACAAGAATATACACCGATTTCTTATCTGCCTTATTATGAGGGACGAATCGATATTTCAGGCAATCAGATAGCGTACGCATCTTACCAGTTTGGATATATATCTTCCTACCGGTATATCAACAAAAAGCTCACCAAACTGTGGGAAACGCAGGTGAGCGACTTTCTCTATAAGGAGAAGGGTGGGGAACTTGTATTCGATCCTAACCATAAGACCGGCTTCATTGAAGCCTATTTTGCCGGTGATTATATCTATACGTTATACAATGGATATGATGATTTTTCGGATGAAACGTCGACCAATTCCATTGTTGTTTTCAGTCGTGACAAAGGCGAACCCATTGCCCGATACATCCTTCCGGAGGCGATCAGTTACATGAAGTTCGATAGCAAAGGGGCCAATGCCTATGCTACTTATACGGCAGAAATGGGGGAGGTGTATATCGTTCGCTTCCGCCTGCCGGCCTTGCCTTGAAAGAGTAGGAGAGGAGCCGTTTTAGGGCAATTTGAAGCGCACCAGATAACACTCGTTCATCAGGGGCGAATAGGTGGCATAGAGGTACTCTTCCCGGCTGTCGACGGCGATGAATGTCATCTGATCGGGCAGGCTAAAACGGCTGACTGGCTCTCCGTCGCGGTTGAATACAACAATAGAATTGGGCACTTCCAGCCCCATCGACCGGGTCTGCCCCCAGTAAAGGGTGTAGATATGCCGGTCGGTGATGTGGATATCACTGAATCCGGAGCGATGCTCGTCGGGATCGAAGGTGATATGTCCCTCCTTTGTTTGATACACATAGTCGGTCAGTTGCTTGTCCCATTGCTTTCTGAGTCGCCCAAAAGAGTAGGTAAAGGCGGCTATATAACCTACTGAACGGTTGGCATAAACGATTTGATCCCCTTGTTTATCCATGCGTCCGGAAGAGTTACTATGAAGCAGGCGGCGCAGTGCCATGTCCTCTGTCGGGAACGCGCCGGTATATCTCATCTCTTTCTTTTTGCGTTTGCAGAGGCCAAACAGTCCCCCCAGATAGCTTCCAAGGCAGGCGTAGAGGTCGTCGTTGAGCGTCACTACCTGTTCGGGTGACTTATCTCGGGCAAAGGTGAAACGAACAAAATCGGTTAAGGTAAGTGTTCCGTTTTGCACCTGGTAGGTCGCCAGGGTGTGTTGGTTGAACAATTGGAAAGTGGTGTCGATTTGGCTGTTGGGAACCGGAATATGATCACCTTTTTTCTTTAGTTTATGCCGGCTCACTGCCGAGTCTCCCAGTTGATAAACACCCATAAATGAGGAACTTATAGGGTGGGTGAGGAGGATGATATCGTCGGTCAACATCGAGGGGCGGGGAGGGAATTGCCCGGGTACGCGCACCAGTCGCTCCATAGTCAATGCCTGCAGGGGAATAGCCTCCAAAGAGATGCGTTCCAGCTCCTTGGGTTTGCATCCGATCAGGAGGAGAAACAAGCATACGAACGGGATAATTGTATTTCGATTTCGCATATCAATGAGCCTCCAACCAGTTATTACCAACACCGCAATCAGCAATCAACGGAACACGCAGACTGATAGCGTTTTCCATCTCTTCGAGCACAATCTGTTTGACTCTGTCGAACTCTTCTTTGCAGGCATTGAAGTTGAGTTCGTCATGCACCTGCAAGATCATCTTACTCTGTAGTTTTTCCTCTTCGAAACGCTTGAATATCCGGATCATAGCTACCTTGATAATGTCGGCGGCGCTGCCCTGGATAGGGGCGTTGATGGCATTTCGTTCGGCATAACCGCGCACGATGGCGTTGCCCGAGTTGATATCTGGCAGGAAACGTTTGCGTTTGAACAGGGTCTCTACATAGCCCTTTTCTTTGGCCACCTGGATGCTTTCGTCCATATAGGCCTGCACCCTTGGATAGGTGCGGAAATAGCCCTCAATCAGCTCTTTGGCTTCACCGCGTGGAATGTTAAGGCGATCGGCCAGGCCGAACACCGAAATGCCGTAGATGATGCCGAAATTGGCTGTTTTCGCCTTGCGACGCATATCGCTGGTTACCTCATTAGCCGGCACATTGTAGATCTTAGCTGCCGTAGCCGCATGAATATCTTCGCCCGATCGGAAGGCGTCGATCATATTGACATCTTCGCTCAGATGCGCCATGATGCGTAGTTCGATCTGCGAATAGTCGGCCGAAAAGAAGAGGGAATCGGCATTGTCGGCGGTGAAAGCGCGGCGAATCTCCCGTCCTAATGCTTCCCGAACGGGGATATTCTGCAAATTCGGATTGGTCGAACTCAGACGTCCCGTAGCCGTAACAGCCTGATTATACGAGGTATGTATCTTGCCTGTCACTGGATGAATCAGCTCCGGCAGCGCATCGATATAGGTGCTCAGGAGCTTTTTCAATCCCCGGTATTCCAATAGTTTACCGATGATCGGATGTTTGTTGCGCAGCTTTTCCAACACATCTTCGCTGGTACTATAGTTGCCCGTCTTGGTTTTCTTGGCTTTCTCGTCGATTTTCAGTCTCTCGAACAAGACTTCTCCCACCTGTTTTGTCGAATTTATATTGAAAGAGATGCCTGCCATTTCGTGGATCTCACGCTCTAATTTTTCTAACGAAGCGGTCAGTTCGATCGACGATTGGCGCAATGCGTTCGTGTCTAAGGTCACGCCGGTGGCCTCCATATCGGCCAATACGGCGACGAGTGGCATTTCCATCTCGTAGAAAAGCGCTTCCAAACCCTCTTTTTTCAACAGCGGTTCGAAATAATTCTTCAGCTGCAGGGTGATATCGGCATCTTCGGCGGCGTATTCCGCGATTTGCTCCGTTGGCACGTCGCGCATACTTTTCTGATTTTTCCCTTTCGGCCCGATGAGCTCCTCGATGGGTATGGTTTTATATCCGAGATAGGTCTCGGCGAGGTAATCCATATTATGACGCAATTCGGGGTTGAGCAGGTAATGGGCGATCATCGTATCGAATAATGGGCCGGAAACTTTCACGTCGTATTTCCGGAGCACCAACATGTCGAATTTTATATTTTGCCCGATCTTTCCGATTTTAACATTTTCGAGGGCAGGGGAGAAGCGCTTCACGATTTGGGTCGCCTCTTCCCGATTTTTGGGAACAGGAACATACCAGGCCTCTTTTTCTTTGACGGCAAACGACAAACCGACCAATTCGGCACGAAGCGGATCAATTCCGTCTGTTTCCGTGTCAAAAGCAAATTTTTCCTGACTCTCCAAAAGAGCGATTAATTTACTAATTTCCGCTTCATTATCAGCAATATAGTAGTTGTGCGGGATCGATTTTGACCCCGCGAGATTTTCATTTTTTGGCGCTTCCGTCCCTTCGGGCGCAAATAAGCCAAACAAATCGCCCTGAATCGGGCCCTCTTTTTTCGGTTTTGGCGCCTCTTCGGTCAATTTGTTAATAAATGCTCTAAATTCTAAATCGGTGTAAATTGTTGTCAATTTCTCTTTGTCGGGTTTTTCGCGCTCGCATTGGTTGCCATCGAAGCGAATCGGCACATCCGTTTTGATGGTAGCCAAAAATTTCGAGAAGCGAATTTGCTCGACGTTCTCTTGAACTTTTTTCTGAAGTGCCCCTTTTAGTTTGTCGGTATTGTCCAACAGGTTTTCGATCGTGCCGAATTCGCTCAATAATTTTTGCGCCGTTTTCTCACCGACGCCCGGGCATCCCGGAATATTATCGGAGCTGTCGCCCATCAAGGCCAAGAGGTCGATCACCTGCTCGGTGGAGGTGAGGCTGTATTTCGCCAATACTTCATCGACACCCATCACCTCGTAATCGCCGCCGAATTTCGGGCGATACATATAGATATGGTCGGCAACCAATTGTCCGTAGTCTTTATCCGGGGTCATCATATAGACTTCAAAATCTTCGCCGGCGGCCTGTTTGGCAATGGTTCCGATTACATCATCAGCCTCATAGCCAAGGACTTCCAGAATGGGAATATTATACGCCCGGATGATCTCTTTGATGATCGGAACCGATGCGCGTATATCTTCCGGTGTCTCCTCGCGCTGAGCTTTATAGGCTTCGTAGGCTTCGTGGCGGAAGGTGGGTCCCGGAGGATCGAACGCAACGGCAATATGGGTTGGATTCTCCCGTTTCAACACGTCTTCGAGGCTGTTGACAAAGCCGAAAATGGCGGAGGTATTCATGCCTTTGGAGTTGATCCGGGGATTCTTTATGAATGCATAGTAGGAGCGATAGATGAGCGCGTAGGCATCAATCAGGAATAGTTTCATCGTATAATACGTTTTTTGTGGTAGAAATCAGGGTAAATGTACGAAAAAACTCGCTCACTCAATAGTTTTTGTTACTTTTGCGGAATCTTTTAATGGGCATCATTTGTTCCCTTTATATGAGCGATCTGAAAAACATAGAACAACCGGTTGTAAAAGAATTAATGCAATTCCAAGCCGAATTTGCTGCTTCTTTGCGAAGTGCGGTACCTTATCTGCAACAAGCGACCGATGTTATTCTTCAGAAAAATGGGAAACATATCCGTCCTTTGCTTGTATTCCTCACCGCTAAAACGTGTGGAAATATCAATGATGAAACGGTTAATTCGGCCGTTTTTCTTGAGTTGCTCCATACGGCCACGCTTATTCACGACGATGTCATTGACGAAACGAAACAACGCCGCGGAGCGCCTTCACTGAATGCTATTTTCGATAATCGGGTAGCTGTTTTGGTGGGCGATTACGTGTTGTCGACCGCGCTCTTGCGTTCGATTATGGCGGGCAATCTGCGCATTGTAAACATCATCTCTACCATAGGCAGGGAGCTGTCGGAAGGTGAGTTGAAACAATTGGAAGTGGCCGAAGAAATCATATTAGACGAAGCCGTTTATATGGAGGTGATCCGCAAGAAAACCGCCTCTTTACTGGCGGCCTGCACGGAGATCGGGGCGATATCAGCCAATGCCTCCGACGAATTCAGCCGGATCAGCCGGGAGATCGGGGAGAACTTAGGCTATTGTTTCCAGATCAAAGACGATATTTTCGACTATTTCACTGAATCAAATATAGGCAAACCGACCGGCAACGATATCCGCGAAGGAAAGGTAACGCTGCCATTGTTATATGCGTTGCGGACGGGTAGGAGAGAGGAGGCTGAGAAAGCCTGCCAGATGCTTATCCAAAGAGATTTCAGTCCGGAAAACATCCAATTCCTGCTCGACTGGGCCAAAGCGAGTGGGGGTATTGAGTACGCCAGGGAGCGTATGCAGGCGTACCACGCGAAAGCGATCGAACTGATCCTGCAACTCCCTGATAACGAAGGACGTGCCTCCTTACTCCAATTAGCCGATTACATTATTTCCCGTACAAAATAAAGGCTCAACCAAGCCTTTTCTGTATATCCCCAACTAAGCTACTGGCGCCAATGCGGAACAGGGTAGGGGTGAGCCATTCTTCGCCCAGTACCTCTTGGGCAATGGTGTAGTATTTCACGGCCTCTTCCGAGGTGCGGATGCCTCCGGCAGCCTTGATTCCTATGCGCTTTTGGGTGATGGCGTAGTATTGGCGGATCACCTGGCACATGGTGTAAAAGGCCACGTGGGAAGCGCCCGGATACTCTTTCCCGGTGGAGGTTTTGATGAAATCGGCACCGGAATAGATGGCCAGGATCGCGGCTTTCTGGATATTGGTGGCACTGCCCAAAGCACCTGTTTCTAAAATAACCTTCAATTGCGCCTCTCTGCAGCTATCTTTGATCTCTTGCAGCTCTTCGGTCATTTCATCGAAGTTTTCCTCCATAAAATAGCCCAAATTGAGTACTACGTCGATCTCTTCGGCTCCCTGCATCACCGCCATGGCCGTTTCGGCTATTTTTACCTCTATAAAGGTCTGCGATGAAGGAAATCCGGCCGCTACGGAGGCTATTTTCACCTCTTGGGCGGTGAGTGCCTGCTTCACGGTATCGACGAATAGGGGATAGGTACAAATCGCTGCTACGTTCGGTATCTCAGGGTTTGTCCCTTCGAAATCGTTTACCTGGTCGACCATTGCCCAGATACTTTCCCGGGTGTCTACCGCGGTAAGCGAGGTGAGGTCGATGCATCCGTGGATGCGTTTCAATACCTCCGGCGTGAAGTTCTTTTCGAAGTTCTTTTCGAGGATATTGGCTACTATTTCTGTGATTTTTGCATCCGGTTGGGTCGGTTCGAAGCGGTCGAACGCCTCCTGGAATTTATTCGTTTCTGCCATGATCTTATAGTTTATCGTTGTTTTTATGTCGTTCATTATCGCGGGATGTCTTCTTGGCAAGGTTCTTTTCGAAAGCCTCGGTCAAGTCTACGCCGGTCTGGTTGGCCAGACACAACAAAACCCAGAGTACATCAGCCATCTCATCGCCTAAATCCCTGTTTTTATCACTCTCTTTGAAGGATTGCTCCCCGTATGTCCGGGCTATAATCCGAGCCAGTTCGCCCACCTCCTCGGTCAATAGAGCCATATTGGTCAACTCATTGAAATACCGCACCCCGTACTCCTTTATCCATTGATCCACACGCTCTTGTGCCTCCTGTATCGTTACTCCCATTATCAACTATCAATTATCAATTATCAATTATCAATTAATCATTCGTTTTCGTATCAATAACAATAGTTACCGGCCCGTCGTTGAGCAATTCTATCTGCATATCCGCGCCAAACTCGCCCGTGGCGACCTCTTTCCCGGTGAGGGAGGAGATCGTGCGGCAAAACGCCTCATACAGCGGTATGGCGACCTCCGGTCGGGAGGCACGGATATAGGAGGGACGATTGCCCTTTTTGGTGGATGCTTGCAGGGTAAACTGGCTGACAACCATGATTTCCCCATCGATATCCATAACGGAACGGTTCATAACGCCCGCTTCATCATCGAAGATCCGCAAGTTGGCTATTTTTTTGGTCAGCCATTCTATATCTTCCTGGCTATCACGGTCTTCTATCCCTATCAACACCAATAACCCATGTCCGATACGGGACTTTTCCACGTCTCCGATCGTGACGGAGGCATACTTTACGCGTTGGATAACTGTTTTCATCTTTTCTCTCTATGATAATGCCTCTTTTATCAAGGCTGCTTTGGCGGGGCCGACTACCTTTGTCAGTTCTTCCAGCTCGGCTTCCCGGATTCGTTTCACACTCTTGAAGTGGCGCAATAAGGCCTCTTTTGTCTTTTCTCCAACCCCTTTCACCTGGTCTAATTCCGATCGTGTCTGCCCTTTGCTGCGCTTGTCTTTATGGAAGGTGATGGCAAAGCGGTGTACTTCGTTTTGCATCATCTCCAACAGGCGGAAAAGTGGGCTCTGACGTGCCAGTCCCATGCTTTCGGGGGGTGTGCCGAAGAGCAGGTCGGAGGTGCGGTGTTTGCGGTCTTTCGCCAGTCCCGCAATCGGTATTGTAAGCTCCAATTCGTCCTCAATAACGGAGCGAACCACCTCCATTTGCCCTTTGCCGCCATCGGTAATAATCAGGTCGGGTAGGGGTGTCTCTTCGTTCAGGGCGCGACTGTAACGCCTTCTCACCACCTCTTTCATCGAAGCGTAATCGTCGGGTCCTTCTACTGTTTTAATGATGTATTTGCGGTATTCCTTCTTGGCCGGTTTGCCCATGATAAACACCACACAGGCGGCTACGGCATCGCTTCCCTGGATATTGGAGTTGTCGAAACATTCGATGCGTGCCGGTAGTTTTTCCAGATGCAACGACTCCTGAATCTCCTTCAAAAGACGGGTGTTTCGCTGCTCCGGATTTAGTTTTTCCGCCTGTTTCAGACGGTCAACCTTATACTGTTTGACGTTCATCTCCGACAGTCCGAGCAGTTTCTTCTTATCGCCCCGCTGCGGAATAGTGAAACTAACCTTCTCCAGTTCGATTCCCGGCTCGAAAGGAACGATGATTTCCCGTGCCGTGCTCTTGAAACGTTCGCGCATTTCTACGATGCCAAGGGCTAACAGATCGGCTGGAGTCTCGTCTAATTTCTTTTTATACTCAAACGTATAGGCCTGTACAATGGCGCCGTCGCCGATATGCAGGTAGTTGATGTAGGCCGAATTGTCTTGTTCGGCGAAAGAGAATACGTCGATATTGGTGAGGGTAGGGGTTACGACCGTCGATTTGGTGCGGTAGTTTTCCAATATTTCATACTTTTCTTTCATGGCTTGTGCCTCTTCAAACCGTAGTTCAGAGGCATACAGCTGCATTTGTTCGTAGAAAAGCTTGCTGATGGTGGTTACATTTCCTTTTAGGATTTCCCGAATCTCCGTGATGTTTTGTTGGTAGTCTTCCAGGCTTTGTAATCCTTCACAGGGTCCTTTGCAGCGTTTGATGTGATATTGCAGGCAGACTTTGTATTTCTTTTGAGCGATAGTTTCCGGCGTGAGCGGGAGGTGGCAAATGCGCAAAGGGTAGATATCCTTCAGCATCGATACCAGCATTTTTGCCGTATAGGCGGAGGTGTATGGTCCGAAATACTGCGAACCGTCTTTGATGATATTCCTTGTCGTGAAGACTCGTGAGAAGTATTCGTTGCGGATCACGATGGAAGGGTAGGTCTTGTCATCCTTCAGCATGACGTTGTAGCGCGGACGGTATTGCTTGATCAGGTTGTTTTCCAACAGAAGCGCCTCCTCTTCGGAACTGACCACGATGTATTTGATGTCGCGAATCTGCTTCACTAAGACGCGGGTCTTGGGGTATTCCGATTCTTTATTGAAATAGGAATGTACCCTTTTCTTCAGGTTCTTCGCTTTCCCGATATAGATAATAGTTCCCCGCTCGTCGAAATATTGGTAGCAACCCGGCGTCTCCGGAATGACGGAAAGTATATTGGCAATATGTTCACTTTTGTATACGCTCATGATCGAATTGTTTCACGTGGAACAATTGTAATTATCTTCCCAAAAGAACCAATAATATATTGATATCGCTTGGCGATATGCCGGGGATGCGACTTGCCTGGGCGATGGTGTCCGGGTCGATCTTTGTCAGCTTTTGTCGCGCCTCGGTGGAAAGGGATTGCAAGCTATTGTAATCGAACTTCCCTTTGATGCGGATATTCTCCAGCCGGTTGATCTTATCGGCAATGATGCGTTCACGTTTGATATAGCCACTGTATTTCATCAGAATCTCTGCTGCTTCGATAATTTCCTCTTTTCGGGAGAGCGGCACCTTGTCGAGCTCTTCTTGCAAAGCCGGAACGATGGCCGTCAGTTTTTCGATGTTTAATTGCGGACGTGCCTCGAGTTCGATCAACTTGCAACCGCGGGCGAGGGGAGTAGTCCCTATTCTTTCCAGATCGGGGTTGATGATATTTGCCTTGATGGAGTAGTTCTCCATAAACCGGATAATGGCATCGCGGCTCTCGCGCTTCTCGTTCAAGAGATCCATACGTTCCTGTTTTGCCAATCCGATGTGGAACGATTTTTCAGTCAAACGCATATCGGCATCATCCTGACGCAACAGGATACGGTATTCGGCCCGGGAGGTAAACATACGGTAAGGCTCGTCGACCCCTTTGGTTACCAGGTCGTCAATCAACACACCAATGTAGGCTTCGTCTCTTCCCAGTACAAATGGTTCGCCGCCATGGCATGAAATATGCGCGTTGATGCCAGCAATCAGCCCTTGTCCGCCTGCTTCTTCGTAGCCTGTGGTTCCGTTGATCTGCCCGGCAAAGAAGAGTCCTTTCATCCGTTTAGTCTCCAACGTGTGGTGTAACTGGGTCGGATCAAAGAAATCATATTCGATGGCATAGCCGGGACGGTAGATGCGTATATCGCGGAAGGCGGGAACCGACCGCAAGGCGCGCAACTGAATATCCAGGGGTAGGGAAGAGGAGAAGCCGTTCAGGTAGTATTCCTGTGTGCGTTCTCCTTCCGGTTCCAGGAAGAGCTGGTGTTGGGGTTTATCGGCAAAGGTGACGATCTTGGTCTCTATGCTGGGGCAATAACGCGGCCCTATGCTTTGTATTTGTCCGTTATAGAGCGGTGAATCCGGCAATCCTTCGCGGAGGATTTCGTGTGTTGTTTCGTTGGTGAAGGTGGTCCAGCAGCTTAATTGCTGTAAGGTTCGCTGCGGAGAGGTCAGAAAGGAGAATTTATGGAAGTCATTCTCTCCCGGTTGTTCCTCCATTTCATCGAACCGCACGCTTCTTCCGTCGATGCGCACCGGCGTTCCCGTTTTCATCCGTTCTGCGGTGAAACCGAGGGAAACCAATTGTTCGGTGATACCGGTCGATGCCGGTTCCGATATGCGTCCGCCCCGGATCTGTGTCCGCCCGATATGCATCAGTCCGTTCAGGAATGTGCCGTTGGTAAGGATGACAGCTCCGGCATGGAATTCCACCTCCATCTCCGTCTTTACGCCGCAAACGCGATCGCCATCGAATAGAAGGCTATCTACCCTGTCCTGCCAGATCGATAGATTGGGTTGATTTTCGAGAATTTCCCGCCAACAGTCGATGAAACGGGCACGATCGCTCTGCGCACGGGGGCTCCACATAGCCGGCCCTTTGCTGCGGTTGAGCATCCGGAACTGGATCGCTGTCTTGTCGGTTACAATACCCATCATACCGCCCAGTGCATCGATCTCGCGGACAATCTGCCCCTTGGCAATCCCACCAACGGCCGGATTACAACTCATCTGGGCAATCTTATTCATGTCCATGGTGATCAACAGCGTATTCGACCCCAGGTTGGCAGCCGCACAAGCCGCTTCACAGCCTGCATGTCCTGCACCTACAACAATTACATCATATTTAAAATTCATGCTTTATGCATCCTTTCTTTCACTTAAAACTCAAATAATGCTAACGCTTTGTTCTCATTCTCTTCCATGATTTCCCGTTCTCCCGGCCCTTTATCGTCGATGCCGCAGAGGTGCAGGATGCCATGAATGATGGTGCGGTGAAGCTCTTCCTCGTATGTTGTGCCGAATTTCTCCGCATTGGTCTTCACGGTTTCCAGGCTGATGAACAGATCGCCGGAAATGCGTTTCCCTTCTGTATAGTCGAAGGTGATAATGTCTGTAAAGTAATCATGCTCAAGATATTGGCGATTAACCTCCAATATCTTCTCGTCGCTGCAAAAGATATAACTGATGTCGCCCACCGCTTGTTCATAGGTGGCCGCGACAGCTTTGATCCATTGGCTAACTTTCCTCCTTTTGATTGGTGGAAAGGCGATATCTTCTGCGTAATAACAAATCATATTTAATTATGAATTATCAATTATGAATTATGAATTGAAAAACAAATAGGTTAAGGCGATCGCGGCAATAGCTCCCGCCAGATCGGCTAATAATGAATAGGGAACCGTGTAACGCGTATTCTTTATCGCTACACTCCCGTAATACAAGGCCACCACATAGAGTGTCGTATCCGTTGATCCCTGCACCACCGATGCCAGGCGACCCACAAACGAGTCGGCTCCGTAGGTACTCATCGCGTCGATCATCATGCCCCGCGCTCCGCTTCCGCTCAGCGGTTTCATCAATATAGTGGGCAATGCCTCCACAAAATCGGTGTTTATTCCTACGGAAGCTACACCGTAGCGCACACCTTCGATCAGGAAATCCATAGCTCCCGACGCCCGGAATACCGCTATGCCTACCAGGATCGCCACCAGATAAGGAATAATCGTTATCGCCGTTTTGAATCCCTCTTTGGCTCCATCGATAAAGGCATCATATACGTTGATCTTCTTCCGCATCCCCGCTACGATAAATCCACATATAATCGTGAATAACAGTGCGTTGGCGAACAAGGTAGAATATAAAGAGACCTTCTCCTGCGGGAGCGAATTAAACAATATAATCAATCCTCCGATCAAGGCGCCCAGCCCTCCGAAGAAGAGCAACAGGTTCTTTTGAAACACATTGATTTTCTGTTTGAAGCAAACCGTCAGAATAGCTACCAAGGTAGAGGTAAAGGTCGCCAGCATGATCGGCAGGAACACATCCGACGGATTGGCTGCCCCCAACTGTGCCCGGTACATCATAATGGTGATTGGGATCAAAGTAAGCCCTGACGCGTTGATACAGAGAAACATAATCATTGCGTTGCTGGCTGTGTCCTTTTTCGGGTTCAGTTCCTGCAACTGCTGCATCGCCTTCAGTCCCATCGGTGTAGCGGCATTGTCGAGCCCCAACAGATTGGCTGAAATATTCATGAAAATAGAGCCGGTCACCGGATGATCTTTCGGGACATCGGGGAAGAGTTTGCTGAATACAGGCGCTCCCAACCGGGCAAAAGCCTGGATAACGCCACCTCGCTCACCGATTTTCATGATACCCAGCCAAAGGGTCAATATACCGGTCAGCCCCAAGGAGATCTCGAACCCGTTTTTGGCAGAGCTAAAGGTCGCATTGATGATCTCCGTGAATACCTGCATATCCCCCATGAAAATCAGTTTGCATGCCGCCACCACAAAAGCGATCAGGAAGAAGGCAATCCAAATGTAATTTAGAACCATTTATTAAATTGACAATTGATAATTGATAATGGATTCCGGTAATATCAACTGCCAACAGTTGGTATTACCAGGCAAAAATACGAATTCTTCTTGGCATTAAAGGGGTGTTTATGTAATTTTGACGCCCATTAGAGTTTTAATTATTAGTCAGATGAAGAAGGTTTTGGTTACGTACGACATCTTCCGTGAGGGATTTGTTGAGTTGGAAAGCAGGTACGAAGTGACTTTTCCGGAGGGGAGAGATTTTACCTATGAAGAGGTGTCGGAGATGATTGGCGAGTACGATGTGTTGTGTTCCATGTTTGATTTCCCGGTCGATAAAGCGTTGATTGATAAAGGAAAGCGATTGCGGCTTATTGCCAACTACGCGGTGGGTTACAACAATATCGATGTGGCGTATGCCCTGGAGAAAGGGCTGACGGTTGCCAATACGCCCGATCAGGTGACGGCGCCTACCGCTAACCTGGCTTTGGGCCTATTGATCGACACTGCCCGCCGTATCACAGAATGTGACCGCAAATTGCGCCTACTTCGTAAGGACATGAAAATCGGAATCCTGGAAAATCTGGCCTATCCGATTGCCGGACAGACACTGGGCATCATCGGCATGGGGCGCATTGGAAAGGCGCTTGCCATTCGTGCCATTGCCTGCGGCATGACGGTGATCTACCATAACCGGAGCCGCCTATCAATGGAAGAAGAGGCAGCCCTGCCCGTTACCTATGTCTCTAAAGAAGAGCTGTTGAAACAGGCTGATTTTGTTTCCCTGAATGCTCCCTATACACCTGAAACCTACCATATCATCGGCGAAGCCGAACTCCGGCAAATGAAACGCTCGGCAATCCTGATCAATACCGCCCGCGGCCCGCTGGTGGATGAAAAAGCGCTTGTCAAAGCCCTGAAAGAGGGAACGATCTGTGCCGCCGGATTGGATGTATTCGAACATGGCGACTACCCTTCCGAAGAGCTCTTTGAATTGGATAACGTCGTGATGACTCCCCATATCGGCACGCAAACCACCGAAACGCGCATTCAGATGGCCAGGGCCGTGAGCAACAACGTGATCGGTTTCCTCGAAGGCGATCGCCCGGTAGCTCGCGTTACGTGTCCCTAAACGGCTGTTTTTTGCAAAAAAACGATTCTATCGTAACAACATAACAAATCGCTTCGTATCTTTATCCGTAAAAATAAATCGCGCCATGAAAACGAAACTTCCTTTTTTGTTATGCTGCTTCTTGTTCCTTCTCTCCTGCGGGCAATCTCCGCAGGTGATCGAGTATCCGGTATATGAATCAAGCAATACGGATGTCCTGGATATCTCTCGGGTAGAAAAGAGAGACTCTGCCCTGGTGCTTTGTTTCGAGGCCTATTTCCGCCCGAATAATTGGATACGTATTCCTTCGCAAACCTACCTGGAGGGAGCGACGACGGGTAAGAAATACCGCCTGTTGAGCTCTCCTGATTTTGCCATCGACCAAGAGGTCTATATGCCGGAATCGGGCAATAGGGCGATGACCCTGTTGTTTGAGCCATTAGACAAGGAGGAAAAGGCGTTTCACTTCATCGAAGGCACCAACGAAGGCGACTGGCAAATCCGGGGAATCTCCTTGACGGCACCTGTCCGGAAAGGCAAGGTGGTCTGCCGGATAGAGGGCGAGGTGATCGACCGTCCGCAGAGTAGCCGATTGATATTGATACGCCAGAATAAAGATGTTCGTGTCAACCCATTTATCTCTATTCCGATACGGGAGGGACGATTCAGCTATACGCTTTACGCGGATGAAAACGATATATATGATCTCGCTTTCTGGGATGAGCTTCAGTCGGGTGCCTGGCGTAATATCTCTTTGATCGCGGAACATGGCACGCTCCACTACACCATTTATCCGATGGATCATGAGCCTTTTTTCGTTCTTCAGACAGATGAGCCGCTGAATAATGAGCGGATGCGCATGGATCAGTTGTTGAGTGAAAAGTTTTCAACCAAAGAATTATGGGCAGAGGCCAATAAAATACGTGAAGAGGGCCGCTATTACACACCCGCTTTCAATCAGTTGATCGAGAAATTAAGAACCGCTTCCGACGATGAACTAAATATTTTATACCGCCAACTGGAAGATCTTCAGAAAACGGGAGAGGCCTTTACTGAAGAGGCAAAGGAAAATATGGAACAGGGAAAACAACTCGCCAAAAAGCAAAAAGAATATACGCTCGATTATATCAAAGAAAACCCGGGCTGGGTGGGCTATTATTATCTGAGTAATCTTATTCTTAGAGCAAACCACCCACTGGAACCGCAGCCGTTGGATCCGTATGAAGAGGTGTTTAATGCTGTTTACAGGGATATGTATCCGGATCATCCGTTGACATACGACCTCGATCGCATACTGATCGGTTCTAAAATCGCTGTCGGTGGAAAATTCATCGATTTCACCGCGCCCGACCTGAAAGGCAATCCGGTGATACTCTCCCGGGAGATCGAAGGAAAAGTGGCGCTTATTGACTTGTGGGCCTCCTGGTGTGGTCCCTGCCGACGCACCTCTAAAAGCATGATTCCGGTGTATGAGGCATACAAAGACAAAGGCTTCACCATCGTAGGGGTTGCCCGCGAGCGTGGAGATACCAAGGCGATGGAAAAGGCGATCGCGCAGGATAAATACCCTTGGTTAAACCTGGTGGAACTGGACGACAGAGCCAGTATCTGGAGCCTGTATGGCGCAGGCAATGGAGGCGGAGCTACCTTCCTGGTCGATCAAAAGGGCACTTTATTGGCTATTCACCCGACAGCCGAAGAGGTGGAGAAGATATTGAAAGAGATCTTATAAGGTTGGCAGATCCACATAGGCCGATAGGAACACCGACAACAGCCCGAAGATAGAGAGCACGATGATGATGGAGCCGACAATCCGGTTCATCAGCCAGATGCCGCGTATATTGAACCAGCGTCTTAATTTAGCAACGATATAGGTCACCACGAACCACCAGAGTATCGCGCCCAAGCCAATAGCCGCCACGCCTACCAGCGCTTGGGCTGCGGAATAGTCTGCCCGTACGAAGCCGAAGCGGGCAAAAAGACCGATATACAAAAGTACGATCAGGACATTGCTGAAGGTCAACAGGAAGGCGGAGATGAAGTCCTGCGTAAAAGATAGCTTACTCTCTTGCTGCTTGCGGAGACCCTTTACGGGGTTGCTTTGGTAGATGTAATACCCAAAGCCGGCCAAGACCAAGCTCCCGATCACCTGCAGGTAGTCGTGGTTGCTCTCTACGAAGCTCACCACCATCCCCATCGCCATGCTTGTCACGGCAGCATAAAGGATATCCGACAGAGCCGCGCCCAGTCCGGTGACGAATCCATGCCATCGCCCTTTATTCAGCGTGCGCCGAATAACCAGCATACCTATGGGTCCCATAGGCGCGGAGACAAGAATCCCTATCAATAACCCTTTACCAATTAGTTCAATCATGCAGAATGCGTTTGCTGTCTTCTGTGTGCAAAGATAGCCATTCCGATGAAGAATGATGAATGAAGAGTGAATAATTAGGCATAAGGGGTAGGGGATGAAACCCCCTCCGAAGGAAAATGTCAAAATACAAAGTGTAAGCAAAATCGCCATTTTGCTTTACAATATGATACGTTAAAAAGTGTTACTCGCAGGACTAATTTTAAAAACCCCTACGTTTTCGGAAAAAAAGTCGGGCGATTTTGACAAAATGATAAAATGTCTGAACCTTGAAACACCGTTCGCTTCCGAAGGGAGCAATACGCTGATTTTGGGATTTTCCGGATGTGATTGGTTTGATTTAATTTAATATGATTATTCTGATGGATGCGGATCTTCAAGTGGGAGAAAAATTGAAGGTTTCCACAGAGCGCTGTAAGCGCGGTTCAACCCAGCCCATGGGTGACCGAAGGGAACCCTGGGTATCAGAGTATAATAATAATGGAGTTCTGAATCGAAGATCGGCCTTAGCCAAAGAACGACTATATACACAAATACCTAATAGTCACTCTTTCAGAGTTCCATTTACTTTAACCTAAACCACCCAGGGTTCCCTTCGGTCACCCATGGGCTGGGTTGAATCGCGCTTGCAGCGCTCCTTGGGAATCTTCCAAAATTGGAAGATTTTCATATAAATCCCGCAGGGATTTCCTATTCGTAACCGCGGGTGTAGCGAAGCAAACCCGTGGTAGGCAGATAGACAAGACCTACTCTCCAAGCAACCCCGAAGCGGGTTGAACCCATTCCGGGTTCATTAGTTATTATTAGCGGAATACCCCCGGTCGTTCGCTTCGCTCTCTTACCGAGGGTTACGAATAGGAAATCCCTGCGGGATTTAACTCATTTCAGTGCACCTTGCCCATCTTCACATCTTCCAAAACTCGAACACCACCCCCAATAGCATGGCTTGATAGCTGCCCACTTTACCTGTAATTGTTAAATATGTTTAATTCTCTTTTGGGGTGTTTTTTACGCAGAATATGAATTTCAAAGTGCGATAAATTTAGGCAAAATTCAGCCTCCAAAACTCGTTTTTTTACTCCATATTATTTCCATAATTTTGGCTCGCTTAAATTAAAAAACTAAATTATAGAAATCCGTTTATGGCCATAACTCCCTATTGTTCTATACAATAGGGAAGGACTATCTATAGAAAGAAAAAGGAAGAGAATGTAATTTATGAAAGGAAAAGTATGTTTCGGCGTCATCATTTTGACGTTATTAAGTGTTGTGTCATGCTATCACGAAGAGGGGCCTATCAACCAATCCGGTAATGCCAAAATTGACTTATTATTGAAGTCAGCGGAAATACAAAGTCGCGCGATAAATGGAGAGGGGAATTATGAGTATGCCAATTCGAATGAATTAGAAATCAACAAATGCTTTGTGGCGATATTTGATAAGCAGTCGAAGAAACGATTGCTTTATAAAGAGGTGTCTAAAGGGGCTGTCGATCCGGCTGATCGGCTGATAGCAGAGCAACGAACAGACGATTCCGGCAACCCGGCGACACCCACCTATAAGATACCGGGGATTGAATTGAAACCGGGTGACGTCTATATTGTGGTGATTGCCAACTCGGCGCGCACAGATCTTGCCTCCTTCGATACCTATGGAGGGCTAACAAATCCGGATGTGACGGAAACGACCCTCTTCACCGCTACGTTTGATCCTAAAAACCTGGTGAAGACAGGAGATGTAGAGTACCGCATCGAATCCGGTGATAATGTGGTGATGATTCCGCTTACCCAGTTAGCTGCCCGGGTGGATTTCAACCTGAAGATCACGATCGAGCCGGAGCAAATTGACCACTCCGTTGATTATCTATTAACCCGTGATATGGTGACCTCTTTACTTTATGTCTCTTCCGGCATGTCCACTTCGATGGATTATAAGATAGGAACCCTATTCGGAAATGATATCTATGGCTGGCCTTGCGATATCGAACCGGCTGAGATGAAACACGACCTCTGGTATGGAGAGGGTAATAACCGGAAAAACTATAAAGAGGAAGCGGTCAAAAAAGTACACTTAAATAGAGGCTATTTTGAACGGATCGAACAGGCTTATACCTACGCATTGGCGATTGAAAAGATAACAATTGAAAATATACAAACAAAAACTTGGTTAGTGCTTCCTCCTCTGGATGTAAACTATGTGATGGCAGTCAATATGTATCAGAGTGATTTCTTGCTTCCGCCCTGGCAGAGAAACTACACAACCCCCACTATAACAGCGGATACGACAATCACATTCTATACATACGAAAAAGACTACTATTACAATACACCCGAGGAGGGGGCTATCAAGGTGGAGGTAGAGGGCATACTCACCCGTGGCATCCAAGAGAAAAGAGTGCGTTATAAAAACGAAAAAGGCGTCTATGGCTTATGGGTCGACGAGCAGGGCGTTCCTCAGAAGGATCTTATCAAAGGGAAAAACTTTGTGATAGCCAATCTGGACGAGTTTGTCCGGGATACGGATGTCGCCCCTTACGTAACGTTCAATACGGATCAATACAAACTGGAATATCCTAAAAAATACAGGGTATATATCGACCCGATCAAAGGGGGAAACAACAACACCTATGGTCTGCTCCACGGAAATCTATATGATATAACCGCCAAGATCAATAAAGCACCAGAGATACCGGAAGAGGAGGAAGAGATCCTTGTTGACCTGGAGTATAAAGTAAGCAATTGGGTAGGGAAAAACGTTGACCTGCCGGTTTTTGAATAAATAAAAAATAACGTATAAGATGAGAACAATATATTCAACGATATCTATACTATGCCTGTTGTTGGCGGGGATGAGCCTGTTCCAGTCATGCGCCGAGGAAACGCAATACGACCATCAGGCAGCAGAAGTAAAAGAGGGGATCGCCATTTCGTTAGACTTACCCTATGGGGTGAATAGTCCGAAGGTACAGACCAAGAGCGATCAGGAGACAGAGGTGTATGACCTCTATGTGATTGTGTTTGACAGATACGGGAAATACAAGCAGAAAAAATATTTTACGGAGTCTGATCTGACATCCAATAAGCTGACATTGGAGACCACCACAGGCATGAAACGTCTTTTCGCGGTAGCCAACGTAGGCTCCAATAACTTCAATCAATCACCGGGTGATCTGAAAGCACAGATCGACGCTTTTTTTGCTTCGCCCAACAGACGATTGGAAGAATGGCTGGGCGAAAGCGCGACCATGGCGGATAACTATACTGGATGGACTTCGCTTGAGTTTCTGTTGAGCGGCCGTTTTGGTAAGCCGGGGGCAGACGGACGGGTTGATGCGTCCGGATTATGTCTGTTTGATATGAATGAGCAAGGCAAAGGCATCATTAAGCAGAGCGATGGCAGTGCCCTGACCCCGGATTGTAAGATATGGCTGGATCGTACGATCTCTTCCGTTACCTTCAACATCAAAAGCTATAAGGATAGCCAACGGGAGGTGATCTTCCACCCGATCTCCTGGGAGATACGCAATTTGCCCCGGACGGTACTCTTCTACAATGACTATGTGCGCGATATGACCGGGAAGAATAAAGAGGGGAACTATTTTACCACAGACACCTTTACGCCCGATCCCGATCAGTTTGATGGCAAGATACAGAATGGCACCTTCCAGTTTTATATGCTGGAGAACGGTCAGTTGGATAATCCTTTCACCGGAACGGGTTCTTTGAACGACCTGCGTAAGACCCACGCGCCGGGGCAAACCGCCATGATAGTGCTCAAGGGAGAATATGAAGGAAAAGAGAACAACCCGTTGTTGCCCGGCAACCCGACGCAAACAGCGAAGGCCGACGTGACCTATTATATCCCCTTAGGCTTTGTCTATGGCGATAATCCGGCATTCGACTTTAGCGTGCGACGCAACCATAAATACACCTATAATGTAACGGTGAAATCGGTCAATAGCATCATTATCGAGGCCATTGGCGAGGATCCCTCCCCCAGCTCCGATGGCGATGTAGTCTTCAAAGATGGTATCACCATCGAATTAGACGCTCACTACTCACGCATTCCGCTGGAATTCACTAAAAGCGACCTGATCAACGAGGATGGTTTCTATTTTTGTTCGGTGAAAACGGCCAAAACAGGGTGGAGAGAGACCTTTATCACCAATGATCCGACGAAACAAAATGATGAGAAAGCGGATATCGATTGGGTATTGTTTGCCGATAAGAAAGTGATCGACGAGAGAGAAAACGGAAGAGTCGCTCCTTACGGCCCTAACTTCTCAGATCCCAACGACTATGTTGCCAACAATCCGAACGGTTGTTTATACACGGTGCGTGACCTGATGAACTGGTATGCCAACAACCAACAAGCACCTGAGAGAGTCACTTTCTACGCTTATGTAAACGAACATACGTATAAAGCGAGCGACAATGTGGCGATGGAGCAGTATCTCTGTTACCGCTCGGATATGTTGTCGAGCCGCACACGCAGCATGAAAATAGGGCTGAAGGCGGCCTACCGGAAAGAGGATAACTCCGATTACAACAGCTCGGTCATCTCGGCTAAATATGTACTCGACCAATTGCCTATCGTTACCATCTTCGATGTGCAAAAGAAGCAGGTGAAAGAGGGTCTCTTCTGGGGACTGGAATGTATCAATGAGAATGTACCGGCAAGCTATTACACCCGGAATGCAGGGCAGGAGGATTTCGACCACAAAGCGATCGATTGCGCCATCCCGTACGGTAGAACCGGATCCAATCCCGTTTTGACGGCGGATTACGACGGAAGAGAGCTTATGAGAAAGGAGATTCAAGAGACACTCAAATTGAATACGGAGAAGGTATGGTTTAAGCGCGAGATCATGGGCGATAAACGAGCGGATGGCACATGGGATCAACATAAGGCATCTGCCTTTGCCGCCTGCATGAGCCGTAACCGCGATAAAAACGGTAACGGTATGATCGACGAAAATGAGATAGAATGGTATCTGCCTTCGATCAACCAATACCAGCATTTCTGGGTAGGCACCAATGCCATACCCGAACGGGTCACTCTCTATCCGCAGGAGATACGCGAATGGAACTACGCCCAGCGCGGCAGATATCCGATCCAGCAACGAGAGACATTTGCCTATTATGCCAGCGGCGGACACTCTTTCCAGGCGGATGAAGGAAGCGCCGTCAGGGGATGGGGTGACAATGGAGAAAGCGGACGAAGAAAGCATGTGCGTTGCGCGCGGAATATCTCGGCGGGAAGCGGTAGTCCTACGAAAGTGGAAATAGGCACGATGGAAGATGGTAATGGCTATATCGTGATCGATGCCAGCGCCCTGACATCCTCCTCGCATCGCCCGGATGGCATCTTTACCAACCGTACATTGCCGGCCCATAATGAATATGACCCGGAGAACCGGTTGTACACCAAAATTGCCGTGCGAAAACTGATAAAGCCTACCTCTTATGCGACCTGGATTGCATTGGCCAATGCTGTCAGAGACGGATATAATCCGTGTAGCGACTATAACACCGGAGACACAGAGATGGAGCGGGGATGGCGTCCTCCCAACCAACGCGAATTAATACTCCTCACCACCATTGGGAAGTACCCGGGCTTAAACAGCAGTATCTTGTTTGCTGCTACCTACTCTTCCCTTTGGGACTGGACAAAGAAAAACGGCACATTCGGAGGCGAGCCCTTAGCGTTGAAAATAGAGAAAGAGGGGGCTGGCGACAAGACATATAATATGCGTTACGGATATTTCTTTAACGCAGCGATCAAAACCCCGCAAATGCAGCTTCCTTATCCCGGTTTTGAAGTGAATAATTTTACTTCAGCGATAACCGTTCGCTGTGTGAAAGATATGAAATAAGAAATCGCCCTTTGTGAAAAGCGCACCCCAAGAAGGAAGCAATTCCCTCTAAGTTTCATGATTATTTTATTTATCCAAGGCGATTGGCCGCTCTAAGTGTAGAGCGCCAATCGCTTCTTCTTTTAGAAGTTGTTTTGAATTTTATGGGAGCTTCTTAGGGCATCAAAAAGTATCGATGGAAACACTCGAATCGGGCAACCCTTCGGCTGTGACAGTCAGTTTGATTTGCCCGGCTTTTGAGCCGTTTGGCTGCACAATGGCCACCGCTTTTCCCCGGAATGTCTTCGGATTCATCGAGCGGAAGCTGGCCATATCATCGTAAGCCGCGTTACCGGCAGCAATAACCGAACCCTCTCCTTCGCATCGTATGGTTACGTTCAGATCGGCATCGGGCACCACATACCCATCGGCATCCACCAATTCGATCTTCACATACGAGAGATCATTTTTGTTTGCCTTCAGTTGATCACGGTCGGCTGTCAATCGGATAGCTACCGGAACACCTGCCGTCCGGAGCTGTGTAGAGGCTCGTTCGCGGTTTTTCTCGATATTGACCGCCTTCAGTTCGCCAGCCTTATAAGGCACTTCGAAGGTGGCCGTATAGTCTTCTTTGCCGGTCTCTTTCTCGCCGATCAATTGGCCATCCTGATAGAGTCGCACCCTGGGCGAACGGCTATAGACATTGACCCGCATCGTTTGCCCTTCGCGGCCCGGCCAGTTCCAGCTCAATAATTCATCGGTCCATCCCCATCCGTTGACTACCTCCTTTTTGCCGGGAGCCACCGGAGGACGTACGGCCATCGCGATCTCCCGTTCGCGCCATACCACATCGCGGTAATAGGACTGAGGCTTCTTATCGCCACAGAAATCGATATCGCCACACCAGGCGTTATACCACGGCCAGCCCATAAACTGCGGATTATGTTCCCCTTCGGCCAGCTCCAGGGCATGCCCCAGTCCGGCTTCACCAATATAGTCGATCGCGGTCCATACGAAATCACCGATCACATACGGATGTTTCTCCACCAGGTTCCAGTTGATCGCCGCATCTTTCGGGTACGACTCGCTACCATAGATCACGCGGTCGGGATAGGCCGCATGGTCGCTTTCATATTTCCACCACACGTAGTTGTAGCCCGCCACATCCACGTTCTGGAAGGCTCGGTAGGCATCTGTGTCCCATTTGAACTGTCTTCTGTCCCAGAAATCATTGGCACCGATGGTCGTAAAGCGCGAGGTGTCGTATTGCCGGATCGTATTGACCAGTCTTTTGGATATCAGATCGCCTTCGGGCTGATCGGCGCGCTGTGCCACTTCGTTGCCGATGCTCCACATAATGATCGCGGGGTGGTTGCGGTCGCGGCGTACCGATGCGATCAGGTCTTTATCGCTCCATTCATCGAAGAACTGGTGATAGTCATTCCCCCGTTTATTTTGTTGCCATTGGTCGAATGTTTCGTGGATCACCAATAGACCCAGGCGGTCGCAAGCGTCTAAGAAATACTCCGACACCTGGTTGTGCGCGCATCTCACCGCATTGTATCCATTGGCCTTCATCAATTCCACCTTCCGCTCCTCGGCTCGGTCGATGGCAGCTGCCCCCAATAAGCCGTTATCGTGGTGGATACATCCGCCTTTCAATTTCACCGCTTTCCCATTCAAAAGAAATCCCTCTTTCGCAGAGAAAGAGATCGTGCGAATACCAAACGGGATCGTTATCTTATCCAATTCTTTTCCTCCGGAGGTCAATGCCACCTCTGCCCGATAGAGCTGTGGCGATTCGAGCGACCACAACGCCGGCTTTTTGATAACAAAAGAGGCCGAATAGGGATCGGTCGATGAAAGCGATGTTTTTTCTATCCGAGCGTACACCTCTTCCCCTTTCGGCGAGAAGATCTTCACCAGTAGTTCGCCTTCGTCAGACTTGTTCTCGGGGTTGTGTATAAGGGTTGAGAATTTGACCGTTGCCTCTTTGCCTTTCACCTCAGAGGCATCCACAAAAGTATCCCATTCTTCCAGGTGTATTTTGTTTGTTTTGATCATCCACACATGGCGGAAAATACCCGAACCGGCATACCAACGGCTGTTCTGTCCGACATTCAGTACGCGCACCGCGATGGTATTCTCCTTGCCTGGTGCCTGGCAGTAGTCCGTGATATCAACCTTATAGGAGGTGTATCCATAGGGATTGAAATAGATCTTCTTGCCATTCACAAAGAGTTCCGACTGATTGTACACACCTTCGAAATAGAGGGTAATGATTTTGCCGGCATCGTCCGGTGAAAGCGTGAATTTCTTGCGATACCATCCTTCTCCGCCCAGGGTCTGCCCCGTATCGGCACCGCCCATGCCCCCTTCGCTTAGTTGGGAGAAGGGACCTACGGTAATGCCTTCGCGCTGGATAGGTGCCGGATCCATGCTCCAGTCGTGCGGCAGATCCAGTGTACGCCATTTGGCATCATTAAACACCGGCTGCTCGGCGTTGGCTACGCCTCCCCGGTGAAACTTCCAGTTCTCATTGAAAAGTACCTTGCGGCCGGAGGCAAATGCACTAGCCGCTGTCATGCTCGCTAAAAGCGTAACAGACAGAAATAATAGCTTCTTCATTTTCATGATTTTCTAAGTATAAATAATAGTTTTACATAATAATCCTCCAAATATATTCCTAATTTGGCAATTAAGGCATCATTCGCGCCCTAAATAATTCACTACCTTTGTCTTCTAATCATTAGATCTCATTATGAAAAAGATTTGTACCGTTGTTTCTTTCAGTCTGATCATCACCTGTTCCGGCATGGCTCAGGAGGTGTTTCATCGGGATTCGCTTGTGGCTGATTTTGCCTGTCTGGTGAAACTGCTGGAAGATACTCATCCGGATCCGTATAGCCGTTTTGGTGGGAAGGTATTCTTTCATGAGCAGGCCGCTCAAGTAAAGGATGAATTGGCTTCGAATGAGTATACTGTTCCTGATTTTGCCGAGAAGGTTTCCGGGTTTCTGGCGAACTTGCAGGATGGACATACCTATATAAGCGTTCCTCAGTCGTCGGTGAGTGACCTGAAAAGGTACCTGCCTCTTCAGATGAGAGTGATTCCCGATGGGTTGATACTTAGTGGTCTGCCGAACGAATATAAAGAGCTGTTGGGGAGCCGTGTGGATAGTATAAACGGTTGCGCTGTCGACCTGTTATTGAAACGCATGGCTGCGGTTGAGGCCAGTGAAAATGAGTTCGGCAGTTATGCACATCTGGCGAGCCGTTTTTCGTCTCCGGATATTAATACCAGGCTGTTTCCCGACGCTCAGGAAAATGTTCGCCTGGCCATTGAAACGGCTGACCATGAAAAAAGAGCGATTCTATTGTCTTATATCGACCGTGAAGAATGGCAAAAGCAGGCATGGGCGAAGCTCCCGCAATGGGCGAACATACCATCAGCCGATTATCTTTCATACAATTTTTTGGATAACAAAAAGGAGGTGATGTTTTTCAGGCTGACAAGCGTCATGGCGCGTGAGAATTTCGACTATAGCATCAACCGTAAATGGGCGGGGGCATACGATCAGTTGAAGAGCTTTTATGGTTGGGCGTTGAAAAAAGAGATACCGGCCGATACCTTGGAGGCCATAGCGGGTGTTCCCTCTTTGACGGAAGAGTTCCATAAGATGTTATCCGAGATGAAAAAACATAAAAGCAAAGCGTTGATTATCGATCTGAGGCAAAACGGAGGGGGCTGGACGCCTATCACCCTGCCTGTTCTTTATCAGCTCTATGGCGATGCGTATCTGAAAACGGATATGGAAGCCACGACCTATCGACTTGTATCTGATTTATTCCTTAAAAAGCAAAATATGAGTCTTGCTCGCTTGAATAAAGTGTATGGCGGGAATTATGAACTGGGCGACTATATAACGATGAAAGATTTGATAGGTGACACCTGCGATATGCGTTCCTTGCGTCAGCAGTTCATCGCTGAAAGCATGTGTAGTAATCGCGACCTCTTGGTTAAACAGGATGGTAAGCCGGTTTACAACCCAGAGAAAGTATATGTGTTGACCGACGAACGAACCTTCAGCGCGGCTTTTCATTTTGCCTTTTATCTTTGGAAAATGGGAGCGGTTGTAGTGGGCGTTCCCAGCATGCAAGCCCCCAATACCTATATGGAGCAAACGCCTTTCCAGCTTCCGGCCACTCAACTGAAAGGTTCTATTTCCAACTCTCTGCAATTGTTTCTACCCGTAAATGATCGTCGTGCCAACATCTTCTGGCCGGATATCATGCTTACCTACCCGGATTACCGGCATTATGAGTTTGATAAACATGCGGAGGTCCTTTATTTACTGGATCAGGTGTTAAATACATCTGTCACGTTAAAATAAACAGGAATTCATTATTTCTGATTATCTTTGCGGTGCGAAACAAATGGGGTTGTTCGCCATGATGTTAGACATATCAATAGTATAAAAGTATGATTCTATTTTTCAGATCTTCCGGTTCTGTATTGGCTGTTGAGGCAGCTCAACCATTCTCTTCCGAAAATATCCAAAAACTGGTGTGGGCGTTTGGCAATGCGACCCCATTAGAGGTAGACACCTTAGACGGCTGGTTTGTAGGCCCTCGTCGTGAAATGATCACGCCCTGGAGTACCAACGCCGTTGAGATCACCCAAAACATGGGGGTGCCCGGTATTTCGCGTATTGAAGAATATTTCCCTGTCTCCGGCAAGGAGGCGGATCATGACCCGATGTTGCAACGCATCTATAACGGGTTGGATCAGGAGATATTCACGATCAACAAAAAGCCGGATCCGATTGTCTATATTGAGGATATTGTGGCTTACAACGAACAGGAAGGGCTGGCGTTGAGCGAAGATGAGGTGGCTTATCTGAACGAAATAAGTGAGAAATTGAATCGTAAGCTGACTGATAGCGAGGTGTATGGATTCGCGCAGGTGAATTCCGAACACTGTCGCCATAAGATATTCGGTGGTACCTTCGTGATCGACGGGGTGGAGATGGAAAGCAGCCTGTTCAATCTGATCAAGAAAACCTCGAAAGAGAATCCCAATAAATTGGTATCGGCCTATAAAGATAATGTAGCGTTTAATGAAGGGCCGAAGATGGAGCAGTTCGCTCCGCTTTCGGGAGACAAGCCCGATTATTACGCCACCAAAGAGATCGAAACCGTGATCTCCCTGAAAGCGGAAACGCATAACTTCCCCACCACTGTGGAGCCCTTCAATGGCGCATCTACCGGTTCGGGAGGTGAGATTCGCGACCGTCTGGCTGGCGGAAAGGCCTCTTTGCCGATGGCAGGGACGGCGGTTTACATGACCTCTTACCCGCGCACGGAAGGCGCCCGCGAATGGGAACAATATATGGATCCCCGCCGTTGGTTGTATCAAACACCGGAACAGATCCTGATCAAGGCCTCCAACGGAGCATCGCAGTTCGGGAACCATTTCGGGCAACCGCTGATCTGTGGTTCGGTTCTGACCTTCGAACACGAAGAAAACAATAAGAAATATGGATACGACAAGGTCATCATGCTGGCCGGTGGTGTTGGTTTTGCTAATAAACGCGATGCGTTGAAAGGCGATCCCGAACCGGGTGAAAAGGTGGTGGTGATCGGTGGTGACAACTACCGTATCGGTATGGGTGGAGGCGCTGTTTCTTCGGTCGACACCGGACAGTATGCCAGCGGCATTGAATTGAACGCCGTACAGCGTGCCAATCCGGAGATGCAGAAGAGAGCAGCCAACGTGATCCGTACCATTGCGGAAGCCGATGAAAACCCGATCATTTCAATCCACGACCACGGAGCTGGCGGACACCTTAACTGTTTGTCCGAATTGATCGAAGCAACCGGTGGGGTAATCGAAATGGATAAACTGCCTATCGGCGATCCGACGCTTTCTGCCAAAGAGATCATTGGCAATGAAAGCCAGGAACGTATGGGGCTTCTGATGAAAGAAAAGGATGTGGAACGTATCCAACGCATTGCCGAACGCGAACGCGCTCCGATGTATGTGGTAGGGGAAACAACAAACGATATGGCCTTGGTATTCAAACAGGCGGACGGCGAAAAGCCCATCGACCTGAAACTGGAATACATGTTTGGCAAAGCGCCGAAGACAGTTATGGTCGACCATACACTGGATGAGGCCTACCAACCGGTGGTTTACAAAGAATCTGAAATACATCATTACCTGGAGAATGTGCTTCAACTGGAAGCCGTTGCCTGTAAGGATTGGCTGACCAATAAGGTCGACCGTTCGGTAACAGGTAAGGTAGCCCGCCAGCAATGCCAGGGTGAATTGCAGTTGCCATTGAGCGACCTGGGCGCTGTGGCACTCGATTACAGAGGAAAAGCAGGAATTGCCACCTCGATTGGGCATGCTCCGCAGGTAGCGATGGTTGATCCGGCGGCCGGTTCGGTGATGGCGATTGCTGAGTCGTTGACCAACCTGGTGTTTGCTCCGTTGAGCGATCAGCTGACTGGCGTGTCGTTGAGTGCCAACTGGATGTGGCCTTGCCGCAACGAAGGAGAAGATGCCCGTTTGTACAAGGCGGTACAAGCCTGTTCGGACTTTGCCATTGCGTTGGGTATCAACATACCGACCGGAAAAGACTCCCTGTCGATGACACAGAAATACGGGCAGGAAAAGGTGATCTCTCCGGGAACGGTGATTATCTCTGCTGCCGGTGAGGTGAGCGATGTGAAGAAGATCGTGTCGCCGGTGCTTGCCAAAGAAAACAATACGACAGTCTATTATATCGATTTCTCTTTCGATACCCTGAAACTGGGCGGTTCTGCTTTTGCACAGGTATTGAACCGTATCGGCGACGAGGTGCCAACGGTGAAAGATTCGGAATACTTCGCGGACGCGTTTAATGCTGTTCAGGAGGCGATCGAAAATGGGCTGATCCTCGCCGGACACGATATCTCTGCCGGTGGTATGATCACGGCTCTGTTGGAGATGTGTTTTGCTAACGTAGAGGGTGGCTTGGAAGTCGACCTGAATAAGGTAGCGGAAGAAGATCTGATGAAGATCCTGTTTGCTGAGAACCCGGGTATTCTGGTGCAGGTGAAAGACAAGAAAGCGTTCGAACAACTGATGACGGAATGTGGCGTTGGCTTTGCCGCTATCGCTAAACCGACGACAGAGCGCCATATCTTGGTGGCTAAGAACGGCGTGGAATACCACTTCGGTATCGATTATATGCGCGATGTGTGGTATCAATCCTCTTACCAGTTGGATAGAAAGCAGAGCGGAAGCCTTTGTGCTGGCAATCGTTTTGAGAACTATAAGATGCAACCGTTGGAATTCAAATACAACAAAAACTTTACCGGACGCCTGGCTGATTTAGGCCTTTCGGCCGACCGCAAGGAACGGAGTGGCGTGAAAGCGGCTGTAATCCGCGAAAAGGGATCGCAGTGTGAACGCGAAACGGCGTATGCTCTCTACCTGGCCGGCTTTGATGTGAAGGACGTACACATGACCGACCTGGCAAGCGGACGTGAAACATTGGAGGATGTGAATATGATCATCTTTGTGGGTGGTTTCTCTAACTCCGACGTATTGGGCTCTGCCAAAGGATGGGCCGGTGGCTTCCTCTACAACGAACGGGCGAAAAAGGCGATCGACAACTATTATGCCCGCAAGGACACCTTGAGTATGGGTATTTGTAATGGTTGCCAATTGATGGCCGAGCTCGAAGTGCTCTATCCCGAACATGAGGTGAAACATAAGATGGTATTCAACGACTCGCATAAGTTTGAATCCAACTTCGTTACACTGGAGATCCCGAAAAACAACTCGGTGATGTTCGGCTCCCTGAGCGGATCAAAGATCGGCGCGTGGGTAGCGCACGGTGAAGGTAAGTTCGCTTTCCCGTATGAAGAAAAGCAATACAACGTGGTAGCTAAATATAACTATGAAGGGTATCCTGCCAATCCGAACGGATCGCCCTGGTCGGTTGCCGGCGTTGCTTCGGCCGATGGTCGCCACCTCTCTATCATGCCTCATCCGGAGCGCGCCGTGTTCCCGTGGCAGTGTGGCTATTACCCGGCTGATCGCAAGGCCGACGAAGTGACTCCGTGGATGGAAGCCTTCGTAAATGCCCGCAAATGGATTGAAGCAAATCGTTGAAAGAAAGGAAACTCTACATCTATTTAATAATCACTTAATTGTTTAAGTATGAAAAAAGTATTTTTGGCATTTGCCTTGTTGCTGGCAACCTTAACCGTTCAGGCGCAAGATGTATTTTCTAAAGGGAGTAACAATGTTAATGTAGGTATCGGTTTAGGAGGTAATTACTTCCCTATCGAAGCCTCTTATGAGCATTGCATCAAAGACAATCTGATCAAAGGAGAAAACGGCTCGATCGGTATCGGAGGCTATTTTGCCTGGTATGGCGATTCGGAAAAGTATGGTGGTGTGAAATGGAATTACAACCACTTTGTGTTTGGTGTGCGTGGTGCTTTCCACTATCAGTTTGTAGAAAAACTGGATACGTACGCCGGTTTGATGGTCGGTTATAATGTTGCGTCAAGCTCTTACGACGGCGAGACCTCTGTTTCCGGTAGCGCGGACAACGTATTCCTGCCGGGCTTGTATGCCGGTGCTCGCTACTACTTCTCACCCAATGTAGCCGTTTATTCGGAACTGGGTTACGGAGCTGCCTACCTGAGTGCAGGTATCTCTTTCCATTTTTAAGTAGACAATTTTCTTATCTATATAAAGCGTTTCCCAACAACTATGGGAAACGCTTTTTTTATTTATTCGCAATAGGTACTGAATTCAAATTGGAGAAAAGGGGAAGATTCTCTTTATATGGCTGAAAGTCACAGCGGGCCTGGAAGGCCGAGTCCCGGAGGGACGATGACTTAGCC
The DNA here is from genome assembly GCF_029892605.1 of Parabacteroides sp. PM6-13. Lineage (GTDB taxonomy): Bacteria > Bacteroidota > Bacteroidia > Bacteroidales > Tannerellaceae > QVMG01. Next base: position 44,837 of record NZ_JARXWF010000008.1, on the reverse strand, counting down.
CATGGGTAAGCAGACCGGAGGTCTGCGCTACCCTGGGTATCATGACAATACAAGAAATCGAGTTCTGAAGGAACGATAGATAGTATCATAGGATATATGGTGATAGCGCCTGTGAATAGTGGATTTCTTCTTTCGTTCCTTCAGAACTCATTATTTATATACCCTCTAAACCCAGGGTGACGCAGACTTTCAGTCTGCTTACCCATGGGCTAAGTCTTCGTCCCTCCGGAACTCGGCCCTTCAGGCCCATTGTGGCTTTCAGCCATTTATATCTCCGTTCCTTCCAATTTTCCAAAATTTGAAAACACTTCCCCTTTCTCCTTTTCCTTCATTTTGCTTTACGCTGCGCTAAGCGAACGTTGTTTCAATTTTCAATTTTCAACTTTCAACTTTCAACTTCTTCAACCTGATACCCCCACCATATGCCAGGATGATCCCATTAAACCATTTCAAACGGGGGAGTGTTATACCTGTACAAACCTTACAAATTACGTTTAATTTAAAAAAGAAAAAGTATGAAGACAATTTGGAAAGTAATGGCTTTAATAGCTGTCTCAGTAGTAGCGGGTGTAGTGTTTACCTCTTGTGATAACGATGATGATGAAAAGGGGGCACCTGAAATCAGTGTCAACCTGAAACATTTATCCAACGATTGGCGGGCAGCCATGGCTTTATATGCGCAGAGTGGTTTGCTTGAACATAACCTGAAACCTTATTACCTCACCAGCGCGAAGAACGCGGAGGAGCAGGCCGAGCAGCTTCAGATGGTAATCAATTCGGGCGTACGTGTCATCGTGCTTTCTCCCGAGCCGGGTCTTGACCTGGCCGAGGTGAATGTGGCCATCAAACGCCGTATCCCGGTGATCCTGTTCGAGGAGGCCTTGGATGTGGATTATACAGCCCTTGTTCAGGGCGATAACGTAGGTGCCGGGCGCAATGCCGGAGTCTATGTGGCAGATAAGCAGGTAGGCAGTGTGGCTGTATTCGCTGTCGCGCAAGACCCTGCCTCCAGCAACCAGCGGGTGACGGCTTTCAAGCAGGCATTCCGTGAAAACAGCCCTGCGACTTCCGTGATCGATTGGGAAGTAGAGAAATACTCCTATAACGAAGGGAAAGCGAGAACCTTGGCGTTGTTGAAAGAACACCCGGAGGTAGAGGCGATCTATGCACAGGATGATGAGATTGCCATGGGGGTATATGATGCCTTAAAAGCAGTCGGCGAACACCAGGTGAAGGTGGTGGTTGGCTGTGGTGGAGCACAGACCTACCTGGAATACATTGAGCAGGTGCGTGATGTGGATCTGGCCACGACGCTTTATTCCCCGGCCATGATCAGCAAATGTATTGATATCGCCGCCGACCTGTTGGATGGAAAACAACCGGAAGAAAAACGAATCGTTATGCCCGCGACGCTTATCAATAAAGAGAATGTAGGGCAGAATAAGAAGTACGCTTATTAAATGAAGAATGAGGAATGAAGAATTGGTTGATATTCTTCATTCCTCATTTTTCATTTGTATTTATTTCACCTTAACGGCAATCTGCGTAAAGGAATGTGCCGGGAAGGTATAGGTCAGCTTGTTGTTTTTCAGGCTGATCTCTTCTGTTTTTGGGGTATACTTATCCTGCTTGTCGTACGAGAAGTTATCGCCCAACTCCCCATATATCAGAGAAACCGCTGCCTTGCCGGTAAACGCGCCTTTTACATCTTCGATCTCTGTCTTAATGCCTTTGTCCTGGTGACGGTTGATTACGTTGATATACACCGTGCCGGTCGCTTCGGAATAGACGCTGGTCACATCCAGGTAAGGAATATCCGAGAAACGTCCTGCGTCGAAGGTTTCGCATGCCACATAGGCATCGACCGTTTTCCCGTGACAATTATTGGAGAACAATTTATAGGCATAAAACAGCGGCGACTTATAAGTCCCTTTATCTTTGTCGGTAGCCAACAGCGAGGTCATCATGGTGAAGTTGGCCATCTTCACGATATCCGCGTGACGAACGAATGAATTCAAACACATCGCATTGGCCAGTACGCCTTTGATATCGCTTCCCCGGGCAGCCCACTCATCGACCGATAGCTTCAAGGGCGTTTTCTCCGGATAGAGCGATTGGGCAATACGGATCTGTGCCGCGGCAGTGGTTATCTTTTCTTCGAAATCCATTGCCGCTTCGCCCATGAAGTTATAATAGTCGGTGGAAATCTTTTCACCCCAATAGCGGTGGATCGAGAGATAATCGGCTACCCCCGTAAAGGCATTCACCACCTGGCGGTTCCAGTCGACCCAGACACCTGTCGGTTCATAATAGGAAGAACCATTAGCAATCAACTGGATGGAGTTGTCTACATTCTTCAACGCTTTGGCCGCTTCCAGGCCGATTTTGCAATAGTCTTCCGCGTTCTTATAGCCGTTGATCCAGGGCTGTCCGTCTACCTCGTTGCCGATACACCAGTATTTCACCTTATAAGGCTCCGTATTGCCATATTTTATGCGCAGGTCGGAGTAGTAGGTTCCACTGGAGATGTTGGTGTATTCGATCCAGAAACGGGCGTTGTTCACATCACCCAGTCCGAGGTTGAGGCAGATTACATTCTCACTGCCGATGGCTTTGTTCAATTTGATCCACTCATCGGTGCCGACATGGTTCGTTTCGTAGCCACCCCAAGCCAGGTCTTTCCGGACAGGACGATCGGCTTTCGGCCCAATCCCGTCGCGCCAGTCATAACTCGCGATATAGTTTCCGCCCGGCCAACGCATATTCGTGATCTTCAACTCCCGCATGGCATCGATGTAGTTGGTTTTAAAACCATCCTCATTAGCCAGTGGCGAGGCAGGGTCATAGAGCGGACCGTACAGATTGTTAGTTATCGGAAACACCGTGTCGCGTCCGATAGGTTCCATAAACACCCCATAAATTTTCGGGTCGATTTCTCCGATAATCCGCTCCGTGTTGACGCGGATGCTTGCTGTTTGCGCCAGTAGAGTAAGCGGCAAGGCAAACAGCACGGTGGTAAAGACTTTTTTCATCGTGCAAAGAAATAATTAGTTGAACATTAGTTGGTTTTCTCTTCTGATCGAAATCAGGAACAAGACAAATGTAATGATAATTATTTTATTATCACCTTCCAACTCATCTCTTCAGCGCGCACGAAGTAAATACCCGCGGGCAACGGGATCGTTACCGATTCGTGTAGCGTCTGTGAGAAGCACAACATACCGGCGGCGCTATAGACCGACACCGCTGTGGCTTTCCCTGACGGAACGATGTGTAGCTTGCCCGAAGTGGCATATACCTGCCATAATTCCTGTTCGAGCGATGCGTTGTGAGTGGGTATATTCTTTTCAATCCCCTCGAAGGTGATTCTGTTTGTCGTCCAGCTTGTCGGGAAGGAGGCATGGTAGTGGCGGGGAGTAAACTCCTGCAATTTGACCTCTTCTCCGTTCACGAACATACGGATGTCCGACTCGGAATAGTCTTCTTCAAGCGTGATGTATATGAGGAAGCGATCTCCTGCCGGCAGCTCATAGGTGCCGGGAACAGGATCGGTTACCACGCCTTTTTCCTCGGGCACAATAACGGTATGGTAAACGATGGCCGGATTATTTTCTATGATAGGCAGCAAGGTCTCGAAAGCGCCCATATAGATGGTTCGGGCATTGTTGCTCAGACGCGGCTGTCCGTCCAGGTCGAAGAGCGATACGCCGTTTTCTTTATACATCTCCACCGAGGAACACCAGAGGATTGCTTCGTTGGTCTGCGGATAATAGCCGGAGGTGAACTTCGGATTCAGGTGGATGGTTCCCTCTTCCGCTCCCCCCTCCAACAGGCTATAGGCATAATTGGTGGCCGATTCGTTCGTGTTTACCACATTGTTGATCTCGGTTGCTTTGCGGTTGGCCCATACAATCGTGTTGCGCACCTCTGCCTCGGAAGCGTGGTTGTAGATCCCTCCTCCGGCTTCGGTTGCCTGGTTATCGGCCACGGTCGCGTTGACCAGGAGCGGCGAAGAGGATTGGTTATACATTGCGCCGCCTTTTGTCGCTTTATTCTTTGTTATAAGCGCGTTCACCAATAGAGGCGCGCTTTGTTCGTTATAGATAGCTCCTCCCTGCAGGGCCTCATTGTCTTCGAATCGCATGCGTACCAATTTGCTGTCGGCATACAGATGATAGATACCGCCTCCTTGCGATTGTGCCAGCTGATTGCCGCATACCGAAAGATCGCCATCTGCCCGGCCTCCGCTGATTGTCAGGCCATCGAGTAGGGGAGTGATGGGTGCTTCGGGGTCGTTGCCTCTGGCTACCACCACATGGTAGGCCGAGCCGGTAGCCTCTTCGTCGCAGGAGGTGCCGCTGAGGATTGTCCGATAGCGCTTCAGGTTACGGCTGTCGATGGTTTCGCTCATATCATTCCCTTTGAAGCCACCATAAATCTGTTGGTTGTTGGTGATCAGGAAGGTATTGTCGCGATCGGTCAGCGACGATCTGTTCCGATAGGGCTCCAGGCCGTTTCGGTATTTCGGGTGGTAGGTGCCTTGGGCTACGAAGAGCGTATAGGGATCTTCCAGGGCATTGTTCAGGAGAATGGCATCGGCCAGCGAAGTCGTGGCGTTTTGCCAGTCTTTGCCACTGCCGTCTCCCTTCGCGTATTGATTGACATAAAGAATATGCCCCTTGCCCGCCGTGAATGGATCGTACACCGGGAGGCCTGCCAATATGCCCCCGTCGTCTGCCATGCCGATAGCCGGGCTGAGGTAATGCACCTTATAGTCACCGTCGGCATTGGGTACCCATCCATCTTCTGTCGGGTCGCCGCCCCCTACAAGCATAGGCTCTTGTGAAAACAGGTTGTTGTTGGGGTAAGTAGATCCGTAGATAAGGCTGTTCGATGAAACCGTTAAATCGACATTCGCCGAATTGGCAACCCCATCGGCATAATTCCCCCAGACGATGGAGTTGGTGATGATAGGAATACGCATAGGGAAAGAGAGTGGGGAGATGGTATTGTGTACGGTGTAGATGGCTCCTCCCGCTTCGGTTGCCTGGTTGTCGGCAATCAGTGTATTATCCAATTTGCTGAGTGAGATATTGGTCTCCCAGGAAGAGCTCGATCCGGCGCGGGTAAACGTTTCTTTCAGCGTCGGAAATACATCCTCTTCATAGGTGGTCATACTCACCATATGCGTGCCCAAGGCGCCCCCTTTACCTGCCTTGTTGCCGGTGATCGAGGAGTACCAAAGATAGGTAACGCCCGATTCGAAGATGCCACCACCTATCTCACCTGCCTCGTTGCCTGCTATCCGTACCCTTTCGCCTGCTACCAGGTCTTGGTTCCAGAGCCCGCCACCATTCTTTTCCGCTTTATTGAGTAGGATATCGACATCGCGCAGGGTGAGTGTCAATGGGTTCTTATCAGCATACATACGTTTGTTGTAGATCGCACCGCCATATCCTGTCGCATAGTTGTTTTCGAAGGTGACCTGCTCGAAGGTCGAGGCGGCGTTGTGGTTATAGAGCCCGCCACCGTTACTGTTTTCAAAGCCTGCGGAGTTCATGCTTGTTCTATTCTCTCCGTCGGCTCTCCCGTCGCGGATGGTCAGTCCGTTGATATAGGGTTGAAGATTGGCATCTTTCCCTCCATAGATCTCCATCACATGATAGGCAAAGACATCTTCAGAGAGCTTACCACTCAGGATGGTCCGGTTCGCTATCAGGTCACGCTCTTCGATCGTCTCCTCGCCGTCGCCCCGGAATCCTCCGTAGATATGCATACTCTTAGTGATCCGGAAGGTACTGCTGCTACTGAGTTCCTCTGATGTTATTGTGCTGAAAGCTTCCGGAATATAGGTGCCTGCTGCGATATAGATAGTATCAGGCTCTTCCTGTTTGTTGTTGAAGTGGATCGCCTCCGCCAGCGACGGGTGGGCATCCTCCCAGCTACTCCCTTTCCCTTCGGCACCGGCTTTGACATAAATAATACCGTTTTCGCTGGGAATAACGGTGGGTTCTGTGATCTCCTCCTCCGCAAACAACATACCGTTCACAAAGAAGAAAGGGCTGGTAGGCGACAGGCTATAGTCGCCTTCGGTGGTGGGCGAAGCACCCGGCACCGGTTTGACAAAGTTGACAAAGCCCGGATCGTGGTCATAAACCGTGCCTTCCTCTCCCAGTATCATGTTCTCGTTGAAAAAGCCCTCTTCACTACTACCCTCTATCAAGCTATGGGAGAGAATAAAAGAACAATCCAATTCCCAATCATTTTCTATATTGCTGGCCTTATTCTCATAATTGATATTTCCCCAGATAATAGAATGGAGTATAGTTGTGTGGGATTTATTATAATTATAAATAGCACCTCCTTCACCTTTCGTGTAGTTGCCGGCTATTGTCACATTGGAGAGTGTCGGTGTAGCCTGATCGTTGGCTATGCCAGCCCCAGATTGTGTACATGTGTTACCCGATATAGTCGTATAAGAGATCTCCGGCGAAGAGGATTCTATATAGATACCGCCCCCTTGCATATAGGCATTATTTCCGGCGACTGCGCTCTGGGTAAGGCTGAATGAAGCGTTTTTGGCGTATATACCGCCCCCGTAATTATAATAGATGAACTGATCTTTTATATAAGCGTATTCATCATACATAATATATTCAAAATCATCATAGAATATGCTTGTCCCCTTTGCTTTTCCTCCGGTTATATATAACCCGTCAAGGTAGGGTTTGATAGGCGATCCCGGATCGTCACCTACCAGCAATAGTACATGGCAAGCTGTAATATCATTCTCTGTTATTTTCCCCTCTTTCAGATTCCCGCTTAGGATAGTACGATTAGTGACCAAGTCTCTATCTCCGATGGTTTCATCGGGATCATCTCCTTGGAATCCTCCATATATCTTGACATTATTACGAATCAGGAAAGTATAATCATTTTCGGAAAGGGGTGTGTCGGTAGTATAATCATACTTTAACCAACCATCAATCCCCCTATAACTACTCGGATAATAGGTTCCCCGGGCGATATAAATCACGGGATCCTCCAACGTTTCGGTCATCTCCAACGCTTTGTCGAGCGTGGCGAATGCCTGTTCCCAGGAGAGCCCGGTGTGGGTCTCATCGTTACCGATTTCTCCATTTACATAGTATCTACTCTCTCCAAACAGGGTGGTGCACACAATCAATAAAACACCCAATAAAACGGTCTTGCGCATGATGTAATAATTATTTTGCGCAAAGATAAACTAAAAGTAATGATTATAGAAGATTATTGCTTTATATCGCTCAGCTCCACCAGTTTGTTGACAATCGCATAGATCGTCAGGCCGCTGGGCGAGTGTATCTGCAATTTGCGGGCGATGTTCCGGCGGTGGGTGATCACGGTGTGGGTCGATAGGAAGAGTTGTTCGGCTATCTCGCGGTTGGTCATTCCTTTCACGACACAAACGACAATCTCTTTTTCCCGGGCACTCAGGGTCTGTTGCTCGCTCTCCTGAAAGGCGGTCGGGCTCTTCTTTAGGTGCATTCGTTCCAACTTATGCAGGAGCTCCTCGGGGGTGTCGTAGATATGGAAATGCTCGTCGTACACCCGTAGCTGATAATTCTCGAAGGCGGCATAGATGAGCGCGACACATTTCATTTGTGTACAGCCGGTTGTCTCCTTGAGTTGTTCCAAGGGGAAGGCACCTGGGAAGGTGGGGTTGATAATCAGTAGATCCGGATCCGAGAGGCTGAGTGTCTCGTGTAGCTGCTCATAGGCTCCGATGGAGACACATTGTATTTTGAAATCCGGCAATCGTTTGAGGATTTGCTCCAGGCCTTGCCGGATGATCTCCGAATGTTCGGCAATTGCGATAGTCAGTGTGGTTGCCATGCGTCGATCAGCTTAGTTGTTTTTCCAATGCCTTAATCGCCGGTGCAAAGAGATAGTCCTCGACATGGTTGTGGGAGGCCAGATCCGATTCCGTCGCGAAGATATCAAACAGGACGCTGTTCAATAGATTGGTTCCGGTTCCCGGGTAGTATTTGATCAGGATATTCTTCAGTTCGACAATCTTCATCTCGATCTGATCATGGCGTTTCATAAAGATGGATATGTTGTATTTCGGATCTTTCTTGCCTTGGAGCAGGCCGCGCACGTAGGGGAATACGTTTTTCTCTTCATACATCATATGCTTGTGAACCTCTCCGGCATATTCATCGAAGAAGCGGGTGATGGCGAAGGCGACATCTTTCGGACAGTCTTCGATCGCCTCCACCAGTTTGCGCCGTATATGTGGCAGGCGGAAGTTGAGGAAGTAATCGTGGGCGTTATGCAGGTAGCTCATCAGTGTCTCCAGGGAGAGACATTCGTTTATCTCGCCCATAGCGTATGGCGTATTCTTTTCCTCGACCAGGAAGTTGACCACCGTCAGGAAGGTGCAGGTGTCTACCTGGTTTTGCCGGCACACTTCGCCGATATTCTTTTCACCAAACCCTAAAGCGATGCCAAAACGACTCATGACCAACACCATGGGATAGTTTTCGCATATCAGGTCGCTCATCTTATCCGTCTCCTGGTATTTTCCGATTTTATACATAATATGTTGTTTTACTACTCAAAGGTAGTTATTATTAGCTTATTAGCCAACAGACTATACCTATGCTCAGGTATCAGACAGCGGAAAATACATATTTGTAGGTATTGCCCGCCGGGGGTGAAGCGGCTACCTTTGTCATGTGATACAAACGAAACTATTAGTATAATCGAAAGCAACCAAAACCGATTAACTGATTTATGTAAGCATAAGATAATCAAAGAGGGGCATCCTGCGAAGGACGCCCCTCTTTGCATGGGTACTATTTAGCCCCTTGCATCCAGTCGTTCTACGGACTTGACGCCTTTGACTGTTTTGATTTTTTTGACCAGCGAGGTGAGCGAGGAGGTGCTGTTGACCATTACGGTGAAATTGCCCTGGAACAGGCCGTCCACCGAGTCGATATTGAGGGAACGTAGGGTGACACTGCTCTCTTTGCCGATCACCGAGGTGATATTGGTCACGATCGCGATGTCGTCGCGCCCGATCACCCGCAGGGTGACCTGGTAGCCGCTGGTTCCTTCGCCGCTCCATTTGGCTTCGATCATGCGATAGCCAAAGCGGCGCTCCATCTCGGCGCGGTTGCGGCAGTCTTTGCGGTGGATGCGGATGCCCTGGGTAGAGACAAAGCCGAAGATCTCGTCGCCAAAGATCGGGTTGCAACATTTCGCCAGTTTGTAGTCGACACCGGTCAGGTTGCGGTCGATCACCAGTACATCCTTGCCGGTCGCCTCCTCTTCGTGAAGATGCTGCGTGGGTACAAATTCTTCCGCGCTGCGCACATCCGTCGGGTCATGCGCCTCTGTCTCACGGCGGATCAGTTCCAGGTAATCGTCGATCACGACGTTGGGATCGAGCCGTTCGGCCGCAATCTCCACATAGAAATCGGTGATGGTCTTGAAGCCTTTCTTCTTGATATAACGCATCAGGATCGACTCGTCGACATCGATCTTCCGGTTCTTAAAGCGGCGTTGCAATGTCTCCTTGGCAAATTCGGCACTTTTGGCGGCCTCTTCGCGCAGGGCCTGCTTGATGCGTGCGCGGGCTTTCGAGGTGACTACCATATTCAGCCAGTCCTGTTTGGGCGACTGGGTGGGGGACGTCAATACGGAAACCGTATCTCCGCTTTGCAAAACATGCTTGATTGGCACATTTTTGCCGTTCACCTTGGCCGACATACATTTGCTTCCCAAGCCGGTATGGATGGCGAAGGCAAAGTCCAGGACGGTAGCTCCCTGCGGCAGTTTGATCAGTTCGCCCGAAGGGGTAAACACATAGATCTCATCCTTGAAGAGGTTCATCCGGATATCCTGCATCAGGTCGATCGGGCTGCTGTCTTTGTTCTCCAAGGCAGAGCGTACGCCCGTCAGGAATTCATCCAATCCTTTGTCCTCTTTCACCCCTTTGTATTTCCAATGGGCAGCCAGTCCACGCTCGGCCACTTCGTCCATGCGCTCGGTACGGATCTGTACCTCCACCCAACGCTTGCCGGGTCCCATCACGGTGATGTGCAAGCTCTCGTATCCATTGCTTTTGGGAATAGAGATCCAGTCTTTCATCCGGTTCGGATTGGGTTGATACATATCGGTGATGATGGAATAGACATACCAGCATTCCGCCTTCTCGCGCTCGGTCGGGGTGTCGAGTACGATCCGGATCGCAAACAGATCGTAAATGCCTTCGAACTCGATCTTTTGCTTTTTCAGCTTATTGTTGATCGAATGGATCGATTTGGTTCGTCCTTTGATATCGAACCGCAGACCGGCCTCTTCCAGTTTCTTTTTGACGGGGGCGATAAACTCGGCGATATAGGCATCGCGCGAACGCTTGGTCTCGTTCAGTTTTTGCTTGATGAAATCGTATTGCTGCGGATCGGTATATTTCAGGGAGAGGTCTTCCAGTTCGCTTTTGATCGCGTAAAGCCCCAGGCGATGGGCCAATGGCGCATACAGGAAAGAGGCCTCGGAAGCAAGCCGCAGGCGGTCCTGTTCGCGTACGAATAGCTTACCCATGCGCATCAGGCAAAGACGGTCGGCAATCATCAATAGGATCACCCGCACATCCTCCGCAAACGAGAAGAGCAGGTGGTGGAAGTTCTCCGAATCGATCGCCGTATTCCGGGCATAGAGATCGGAGGTTTTCAATAACAACTGGATAAGGCGTGCCACCTCGTTGTCGAAGGTCTTTTCCACCTCTTTGAGGTCGATCAGCTCTTTCATCACCGGGCGGTAAAGCAACAGGGCGATCACCGGTGCCCGTTTCAGCCCGATCTCCGTCGTGGCAATCAAGGCGGTATCGATGTTACGAAGCAATCCGTTGATGCCATTACGGTCGCGACCATAACAATCCAACGCGACCACGCGCCGCATCAACCGCTTCATCTTAGAGATATCTTCCTTTTCAAGGAAAGAATAAAGACTGTCGAGTAAACACCTGTATTTGGTAAAAAACGCTTTCTTCTCTTCTGCCGTAAAGAACCCCTGCTCTTTCATAGTGATTGCTTTTTTGTTTGTCTTAGGCGGGACAAACGGTAAAACATGTTGTAAAAGTAGCTTTTTCCTATCATAACCTGTCGTATCTACCCGTATTTTTTTACATTTGCACATAAACTATACAGGAATTAACTACAAATACCGGGATAATTATGTTGAACGCACACGATTTAGAACAATTAGCTGCTAAAGGAATTAGCAAACACCGCATTGAAGAGCAACTGGCTCATTTTGCCAAAGGGTTTCCTTTTCTGGAAATTGTCGCTTCTGCCTCTGTAGAAAAAGGAATTAAGGTAATTCCCAAAGAGTTACAAGCGTTTTACATGGAGGCTTGGGAAAACTATCTCTCGAAAAACCATCGGATTGTCAAATTCGTGCCTGCTTCGGGCGCGGCCAGCCGTATGTTTAAGGATCTCTATGCCTTCCTTTCTTCGGAGGCGACAGAGCCGGACACGCCCGCGGTCAAAGAATTTTTCCGCGAGATCAATCGTTTTGCCTTCTATCACCTGTTGAATGCCAAATGCCTGGAGAACGAAAAGAAATCGATCTCCTCGTTGATCGCCGCCGGACAATACAAAGAGGTCGTGGCGAATCTGTTAGAATCCAAAGGGCTCAACTACGGACAACTGCCCAAAGGGCTATTGCTTTTCCACAACTATCCCGGAAAAACCCGTACCGCCATGGAAGAACACCTGGCGGAAGGTGCCCGCTATGCCAAGAACCACACCGGTGAAGTAAACATCCATTTCACCGTCTCTCCGGAGCATCAGGAGCAGTTCCAACAGCTGGTGGCGGAAAAGAAAAGTGTGTATGAAGAGAAATTCTCGGTCGAATATGACATCACCTTCAGTGTGCAGAAGGCAAGTACCGACACCATTGCCGTCGATATGGAAAATCGCCCCTTCCGCGAAGCCGACGGAAGCATCCTGTTCCGTCCGGGTGGACATGGCGCGTTGATCGAGAACCTCAACGATATAGAAGCTGATGTGATCTTTATCAAGAACATCGACAATGTGGTGCCCGATAGCTTTAAGTTTGCCACGGTTATTCATAAGAAGATTATTGGCGGGGTACTGGTGCATCTGCAGGAGCGTATCTTCCGTTACCTCCACCTGATCGAGAGCGGCAAATACACCCGTACGCAAGTGGAAGAGATGATCTATTTCCTACAAGACGAGCTTTGCATCCGCAATCCGGAGATCAAATACCTCGAAGATGCCGAACTGATCCTCTATATAAAAGACAAACTCGCCCGTCCGATCCGCGTCTGCGGTATGGTGCGCAACGTGGGCGAACCGGGAGGCGGCCCGTTCCTGGCTACCAATCCCGACGGTACTATCTCGTTGCAGATACTCGAAAGCTCGCAGATCGATATGCGCGACCCGGTCAAAAAGAAACTGTTCGACCAGGGCACCCATTTCAACCCGGTAGACCTTGTCTGTGCCGTGCGCGACCATAAGGGAAATAAATACAACCTTCCCCACTACATCGACAAGAACACCGGCTTCATCTCCCAAAAGAGTAAAGACGGCAAAGAACTGAAAGCGTTGGAACTCCCCGGCCTCTGGAACGGCGCCATGAGCGACTGGACCACCCTCTTCGTGGAGGTCCCCGCCGAAACCTTCAACCCCGTCAAAACAGTCAACGACCTGTTACGGGCAGAGCATCAGTAGGAGGCGAAGCCTGAAAATTGTATGCGCTTCTTCTCTGCGAACAGAGTGAGTGGCCGCAGGCCTATCTCTTGCCGGCAGTTGAAACTGCTTGTCATGAATTGAACAGAATACCCGGTCATTTCCATACGGCTGGGGTGATACGACCTGTGATTATTGTAAATATAATAATTATAATTTACATAATCGCAATCTCTCAACTCCATCACCTCATCGTATTCATGCGTATGCTCACTCTATCTCCATCTCTGTTTAACAATAGTAGATAATAAGTAATTCGTTACTGCATCTTTACATAATAGAGTGTCGGCCCCCTACCTTGTCGTTTGACCAGGCCCTCTTCCCGGAAATCGATAAGGTCTCGGCTGGCACAAGCGCGGCTGCAATGGTTCAACCGCATATATTCACTCCCTGTTATCCGCTCTTTTTGCGTAAGATAATCCAATACCCGCAGTCGTCTCTCTTCCCGAGTGAACGACTGTTTTTCTTTTTCTTCCGGCGCTTTATAAAGCGGCAGTGATTTCAAACGTTTACATAATTTAATCGAGGGGCGGAATTTCACGGTGCGGAAACTGATGGACTCTGCCCTGATCTCCTTTTTGTTCATTACCGGAGGGCATTGAAGTGAGGCTGTAAAAATACCGATCCCATCTATTTCTACATTGTTACCAAACCGTAACTCCTCGACAATCATATCTTGAAACAATTGGGCCATCCCTTTGATATCGGCACTGGAAAACGATGTCCGGTCCGACATTTTTTCAATCATCTCATCCAACCCCACCGTTCCATACGCCACATAACGAGCATGATAAGGCATTTCTTTTCCCTCTTCTCCCAGGTTAGGATTACGTACTAATTTATAACGAGCCATAGTTACTGGTTTTTATGTGTATACACTAATTTTTTCATATCTGTAAGATCTCTCTTTCGTTCTGTGGAGTAATTAAGTATTTCTCAATACATAACTAATAGTCTCCCAGCAGTGAGATTAATATCTCCCAATTGAGAGATCAATATCCCATATCAGTGAGATTATCATCCCATACCTGTGGGATATATAGTTCTCATGCACAAATATAATAAATCCTTCCGAAAGCGTCCGGGCTGTTTTTATATTTGCACTTCAATAATCAACTTGCCGCCAAGCCCACGCTCTACAATATCGAACAGTGTTTTAAGAGTAATATTCCCTCCGTCATTCTCAACCTTTGATATGAATGTGCGTTTTTTGTCTATACGTTCGGCAAGTTCCGCTTGTGTCATTGATTTTTGTTCACGGGCATTCCTGATTTTGAAACCAATGCGTAAAGATTCGAGTTCCCTTTCAATCCGATCACGTTCAGGCGTGCCTATCTCTCCATAATACTGCCCTTTAATTTGATCTAATGTTTTTGTTTCCATATTGTACTTCCTTTATTTTCTCTTCGTAATATTCAGTCATAAGTCGCTCCGCTTTTTTTATTTCTCCGGCAGGAGTTTTTTGTGTCTTCTTTTGGAAACCACTTAACAATACAACCAGTTTTCCGCCGTCAAAAAAACAGAATATGCGAAAGATATTATTTGCAAGCTGAATACGAACCTCAAATAATCCGTTTGTACCTTCGATATACTTAAGGTATGTAGACGGAATGCGGTCGATCTGCTCAATAATATCCAATACTTTGATAATCTTGTCACGTACCTTTTGTGGTTGCTTGACGAAGAACTTATCAAAGTGTTCTTTGTAGGTTATGACTTCTCTAACCTTTTTCATAACGCAAAGGTAATTTATAAATTACCTGCCTGCAAATGCTGGAATGTTAAATATGCCTATTTGTGAATATTTTTTCTCTTTACTTCTATATCCATCATTCATCCAGGCGGATATCACCGGCTTTAACCGTGTAGAGATTAACAAACTGCCGGTCGTTATCCGAGAAAAGGGTAAGCGTAGCCTTACTGCTTTGTACCGGTTCCAGTTTATCCGTTTCTGTCCATTCGATTTCCAACGGAGCGCTGCCGAATGCTACAGTAGAAGCATTCCCCATAAACCCTTCCTGTAGGAGCTCGATCCGGTAGAGAATCCCTTTTACGCTGTAAAAGGAACCCTCATAACGTGTTCGCATGCTCATACCGAAAATGTCTTTAAAAGGTTTGGTATCTGGTTTAGATTCTCCTGCTTACTCTCAAAGCAATGCCATACATAATGTGTTTGTATTTCTTCTGTCATAGTGCTAAAATATTAGTGGATATTTTATTTCCTATGGCAAAGAAACAATCAGAAAGAAGGGTTTCCAAGTGAAGTTATCAACCTTGAAACTGATGTTGTAATGATGCAAAGTAAAAAAACAGGAAGATATAAGGTCCAGATACGGGTTTGGAGAGGATTGTCCCAGTGTTCGTAAAGTTTTAAGGAGTCTTGAGTAAATTCTAATATTTCCAAATAGCAACTTCCACCTTCTAGATTACCATCAAATTTATATTTCCCGTTGAAGTTGAGGAAGAGATATTTGTCATCTATTAATTCGAATTTAGAAGAATAGATAAAACGTCCGTTGCTTGCTACCTGAATAACATTCCAGTATTCATCAAAAGAAAAACCCTCTCCGGAACCTTGAATAGTCCTCCCGTCATAAGGGATATAATATTCTTTAGCATCCCAAATTCCCATAATCGGATGATCAAACGGCGGTGTTTTTTCTCTTTCACAAGCTGTTACTAACAGTAAACAGAATAATAGACAAAGTATTCTTTTCATACGTCATTATTTTATTCTTTGTATTCCGGCAGTTGAAGAGACTGTGTAAAAATGCATTGTGGCAAATTAGCTAAATTGGATAAAATTTCTTACATTTATTCAGACAAACAAACAACAGCTATGCATTACAAAACTGGCGTTTCTCGCCATCAAGCCTCTCTTTTCAATACCCTTGACGAGAGTATCGGTGAACAGAATTACGTTCGCCTGATAGATGCTTTGGTTGAGATGCTTTATGGGCAATCCCCGGAAAAGTTTCAATATAGAGGCACCAAAGAAAAAGGTCGTAAGTCATACCATCCTTGTGATTTACTGAAACTGTATCTGTATGGTTATTTAAATCGGATAAGCAGTAGTCGTCGATTGGAATCTGAAACCTATCGCAATATCGAAGTAAAATGGTTGTTGCATGATCTTCACCCTGACCATAAAACAATTGCGGACTATCGTAAAGATAATACAGAAGCAATTCGTTACGTAACGCTGAGTTTTCGCCGCTTTTTGCGCGACGAAGGTTTTATCAGTGGAGAAAAGATTATTTATGACGGGAGTAAAATAAAGGCATGTGTTTCTAAAGAAAAGGTTTTAACAGAGAAGGCATTGTCTAGTCGCATAAAGAAAATGGAAGACCAATTACATACTTGGCTTTCTGAGTTAAACAACAATGATCACACAGACGAACTGACCGAAGCACTCGATAGCTGTGAACTGAGCGCGGATATCAATAAATCTTTGTTGGAAGAAATCGTCAGTCTGCGGCAAAAGATAAAAGAGCTGGAAGAAATTAAGAGTCAAATCAAACAGAGTGATCATAGCAGTTATTGTCCTACAGATCCGGATGCCCACTTGATGAAAAGCCGGGACGGATTTATTCCCGCTTACAACCTTCAAGGCGGAACAGATGCTAAACATAAAATGATTGTTTTAGCCGAGTTGACTCCCGATGTGATTGACCTAGACTGTATTGAAAATAATGTAAACAAGACCAAAGAGCAACTGGGCCTTGTTCCCGAAATAGTAGAAGCCGATAAAGGATATGATAATATTGATCAAATCAAATCCATCGAATCAAACGGGATAACATCTTGCGCTATACCATTGAAAGAAGGGACCTCAAGTAGTCATGACAAGAAAGCAGGCGTTGAATTTAGATATGACCAGTCCACAGATAGCTACACTTGCAGCAAAGGAAAATTATTGAAACGCAAGCCAAAGAATGTCAAGCAAGAGAGTGCTGAATATCTTATTTATCAAGCTAAAGCCTCCGATTGCAGGCATTGTGCTTTATTTGGAAGATGTACCACATTTAGAAATGGTAGGCGACTGAAAGTCAAGATACAGGATCCCTTCCGGGAGGAATATGCGAAGCGCATGGAGACAGAAAAATACCAGGCTCTTATCAAAGAAAGGAAGGATCATATCGAACATATTTTTGGAACCATGAAACGGTGGATGGGCAAAGTCCCACTCCTATTGACAGGCAAAAGAAAAGTACAGGCTGAAATAGACTTGTACGCATCTTGCTATAACCTCAAGCGCTTGATGAATATAGAAGACATGTCCAAATTATTGGAAAGAATAGCAAATTATGCCCAAAAGGCAAAAAACATACTCTGGGGAGCCTTTTTTGTCGGAAAAGAGCAAAATATACTTTGGAAAATCATTTGTCCAAGCAGGCTCTCCCTCAAAAATGAGACACAAGGTTATTGTTAAGAATGAACCGGTGGCTCACGCTCTCATCTTTTTATGCGTGTACACTACGCAAGCACTACAGGCAGGCATGGTGAATATGGTTTTTTACACAGTCTCTGAAACTGCCGGCAAAAGATAGGCCTGCGGCCACTTGCTTCGCTTGCTCTAAAGAGGTGTATAGTGTGCAATTTGTTTAAACAATATTATTCCTATATTTATGTCATTAACACAAAACCAAAAACTATGCCTTACTTATCTATTCCTATTCATTGTGTCTGGATTACTAAAAACAGGATTCCCTATTTGCAAAACTCACATCATCGGTATGAACTCTATACGCATATCCGCAAATATGCCCACTCGAAAGAGATCTTTATAGACCATATAGGAGGGTATATAGATCATATTTATGAGAATGGCAAACTTAAAAGCCGGCAGTTGAAACTTTTTCCTCCAATGTTTCTTTGATGAAAGCATTAATCGAAATACCCGCTTTTTCCGCAAGCATAGCAACCCGGCTATGTATTTCGGATGAAATGCGCACATTTAGAGAGCCGCTAAAGGCTTTTCTCGGCTTAATGCCTAATTCTTCACATCCTTCAATATAGCTGTCTATTCCTGCCTCAAAATCGGCTTTGAGTTCTGTAATATCCTTTCCCTCATAGGTGATAGAATCTTTGCTCATGCCAAGAACTTTACCAACCAGGCAATCGTCTGTTTTGTTATATTCGACACTTCCAAAGTATCCTTTGTATTCCAAATTATCCATAATAATTTCACCTCCTATTATTTATTTATAAAACCATTCAAAACAAGCTTAACATAAACATCTTTCAAAGCTCCCTCTTTCATAGTGCTACCGGGATGAGGTTTGTGCAAATCTATAATAGTATTGCTTTCTGAGTTAATAAAGCGGACACGAGAGCCAGACGTCTTACCCTTGTTGCTTTTCTCAAATCCAAACCCTTTCAAGAGCTTGCACAATTCCTCATAGGTGAAGTCTTTAGGCAAAGTCTTAAAGCGAGTTATCAACTTGTCTTTTGCTGTCATGGCTTGATTGTTTATACAAATGTAACTATTTTTAGTCGCATGCGCAAGGTCATGGATGTTTTTTTCTCCCAAATGGTGCACATCTCTCTTCTCTGCGAACAGAGTGAGTGGCCGCAGGCCTATCTCTTGCCGGCAGTTTCAACTGCCGGTTCAGGATGGGAGGCGTCATTCCCTTTCGTACGAGTGTTCGATCCCGAATTATTTTCTATTTTTGTTGGACAAATTCATAAAATGATCATTATGGCATTTATAGATGTAGTAAAATGGGATGGAACTCCTGATATTTTTGCTTATAAATTTCCAGAGGAAAACCTGACAACATTTACACAATTGATAGTAAATGAATCCCAAGAGGCCGTTCTGTTTAGAAAGGGGAAATTGCTTCAAAAATTCTCTGCCGGAAAACATGTTTTATCTACCGAGAATATACCTTTATTAGAAAATTTTTATGGCATCCCTTTTGGAGGAAAGAACCCCTTTACTGCTGAAGTCTGGTTTGTAAATAAAGTAATGAATTTAGATGTGAAATGGGGGACACCTATACCTATCCAATTGAAAGATCCCGTCTATGGGGTAATGGTTCCGGTACGGGCTAATGGACAAATGGGTATTCAGATCTCTGATGCGGAATCTTTTTTGATAAAACTGGTTGGTACGTTGCCTTCGTTTAATAGTAGGAATTTAATACAGTGTTTCAGGGGGATATTGTTAAGCCATATACAATCTTCCATATCAAAGAAAATACTTGAAGAGAAGATCAGCTTGTTAGAAATCTCGGCAAACCTGCTTGATATATCTCAGCATATTAAAAAGGATATTGAACGTTTATTCGAAGAGTATGGCGTTAAGTTATTGAATTTTTATACGAATTCTATTAGCATTCCTGAAGAGGATACGGCTGTAAATCACTTAAAACAATTATTATCCAGAAAAGCCGAAATGGATCTTTTGGGGTTTAATTATCAAGAACAACGTTCATTTGATGTGCTGGAGAATGCCTCAAAAAATGAAGGAATAACCGGTTCTGTCATGAATGCAGGTATGGGTTTAGGTATGGGATTTGGGGTAGGAGGTGCTGTTGGTGGCATGATGCAAAATGTAAATCAACAAGTAGTCGGAAAACAGAGAGCATGTTCCTATTGTAATGCCTCCATATCGGATCATTATCATTTTTGCCCCATCTGTGGTAAAGGTATAGCCTCTGCTTCAGCAGTAGAAAAAACGGCCACTACTATTTGCAATAAATGTGGCGGGAAAATTTTTCGGAATTCAAAATATTGCCCTGACTGCGGAGATTTGTATTATCCTTGTCCTACATGTGGTGCAGATAATGATGAAAACAATATGATATGTACCAAATGTGGTGGTGCTATGCCTAAAAAATGTCCTGTATGTAATTTTACTCTTAGTCCCGGAGGTAAGTTTTGTCCGGAGTGTGGGGAAAAATTGGAAAAGGAATGTCCTAATTGCGGGAAAGCGACTGACTCAGAATCAAAATATTGTTCCACTTGTGGAACCCATTTGAGATAAACGGAAATATGATGTTAAATAAATTTGTAATAGTGCATAAAGTAGGGATAGGTGCTATCTTGATGTATTTATTCTCCATTATTTTTGCCCCTTTAGGTGCGTTGGTCGCTATATATCGGGCCTTCTCAAAGAATTCTTTACGCAAGGTCCCCCGGTTTTTGATTACAGATAAAATATCATTGGGCTCCTCTCTGTTCTGGGGTTTTTTGATATTTACTATTGGCTTTTGCCTGTTTTTGCCTCTGAAAGAGGAGGGTATTTCTTTTAGCTCTTTTGAAGAGTATCTTCCCCGTTCAATGGTTCTTTCGTGGGTGATCGCAGGTTTTTTCATGTTAATCGAATATGGGAAATATAAACAATATACATCTTTGGCAGATTCTTTATTAGAAATTTTGAAATTGGAGAAGAATAGGATCAACAAACATACTTTTCAGATAAATCATAAAGGAGAAAAATATTCTTTTGAAAAACTTTGGCCCATTCTGCAGGATTTTCAGGATTGTGGGATACTAACTCTTTCCCCATCAGAAGATTATGTGAATTTCTTTTTTAATATGAATAATTTGAAGAAACCAATCGCCTTAGAGCAAGTTATTTCCTGGGACTGTAAAGCTTGTGGAGCTTTTAATGAAGTTGTCTATGATGGCACTACCGCACCTTTTTGTGAATATTGCGAAACCCCTTATGACAAGAATAAGCAGAAAATGAATGCTTGATAAGTAGACTTTATCCCCCAATGTTTGGTGGTGGTTTGTTTCTTCGTCGCCCTGACAGTGCTGTTTATCCGCAGGAAGAGGTAATTAAAAAAGGAGGCTTTATATTTCTTTCCACACATCAAGATGTGCCCAGTTTTCAGGGAATCCCATATCTTTGATTTTTAATAAATTCCCACCGTCTTGAATAATGCTAATAAGATTTTTCTTGAAATCACTCTGAGGGCTGATTATGTCAAGGATGTCTCTGAAATGTATATCGCTTCGAGTGAAGTGGTGATCTTTTTCTTCATCTGTATTGTTTTGGAATGGATAGGTGTAAGCTCTTAAGCGATAATAGCTAATATTCGATAGATAGCCAGCTGCAATTTCTTCATTATCAATGATCAATCCTCTGGATTTTAGTTTGTCTATTTGCTGCTGAATGGAGAGAGGTTGCTTAATGTATTTCATAGTAGTAGGAATGATATAGAAACTCGAAGACCTCCCCGGGTGCGCTGTTCTGACGGGAAGCGTGGGAGGTCATATTAAGTACAAATATACAATATGTTTTTTGTTTTTACAAATGCTATTGTGGGGTTTTGCTTTTGGGAGTGAGCCTTATTTGTCGCCCTGACAGTGCTGTTTATCCGCAGGAAGAGGTAATCAAAAAAGGAGACTTTCGAAAGAAAGCCTCCTTTTTTGATGATTTGTGGAGCATATCGCTCTTTAACCTTTTATATTGCAAAATATCATATCATCTTAAAATCACGCTATTAACCAGCCTTTTATGAAGCGCAAAGATAAATAAAATATATTAGAATATCGTTGCATATCTCAAAAAATGGGTGTACTTTTGGGTGTGGATTTAATTTTACACCCACTTTTGCACCCATGAATATAAAGCGAAATATAGTCTTTTCACTTGAAAGCCGAAAGAAAAACGGTATTCCTATTACAGAGAATGTGCCTATCCGTATGCGTGTAGTCTATTGTGGCAACCGAATAGAGTTTACCACCGGCTACCGAATTGATGCGCCAAAATGGGATTTGGATAAACAGCGAGTAAAAAAAGGATGTACAAATAAACTTAAACAAAGTGCGTCCGAAATCAACTCGGATCTATCGGATCTATATTCTAAAATAGAGGCTGTCTTTAAGGAGTTTGAGGTACAGGATACGACGCCGACACCGGATCAATTAAAAGATGCTTTTGGGAAGAAAAATGGCGATGATAGACAAGAACAAAAAAACATTCATCTGTACTTTGACCTCTTTATGGCTGAATGTGGGGAGCAGAACAACTGGGCATTAGGAACTATAAAAAAACTCAATGTAGTAAAAGGACACATAAAAGATTTTGATCCTGGATTAACCTTTGATAGGTTGAATGAAAATGTACTTCGAGAATATGTGTCTTACCTTTATAGTGTGGGGATGAGGAATAGCACCATAGAAAAACAGATCAATCTATTAAAATGGTTCCTTCGCTGGGCAGTTTCTAAAGGACATTGCGAAAACACTTCTTTCGAGGCGTTCAAGCCGAAATTGAAAACGACTAAAAAGAAGATAATCTTCCTCACATGGAAAGAACTTACCCAGCTTAGAGAATATAAGATACCGGAAGGTAAACAATACCTTGAACGTGTCCGGGATGTATTCCTGTTCCAATGCTTCACCGGCCTACGGTATTCCGATGTGTACAACCTCAAACGTAGTGATGTGAAAGAGGACCATATCGAAATAACAACCGTAAAAACAGCCGATAGCCTCATCATTGAGCTGAATAGTCATAGCCGGGCAATACTGGAGAAGTACAAAGACGTGCATTTACCTAATAGTAAAGTGCTGCCGGTTATCAGTAACCAAAAGATGAATGAGTTCCTAAAAGAGCTTTGTGAGCTGGCAGAACTAAACGAACCAATCCGGGAAACATACTATAAAGGAAATGAACGTATAGATGAGGTTACACCCAAGTACGCTTTAATCGGTACGCATTGCGGACGACGAACATTTATCTGTAATGCGTTGTCATTAGGTATCCCGGCACAAGTTGTAATGAAGTGGACAGGGCATAGCGACTACAAAGCAATGAAGCCGTACATAGACATAGCGGATGAGATAAAAGCAAGTGCAATGAGTAAATTTGATGGAATATGAAATATTTAGAATATGTATTTGATGAAATAAATGTTCTAATCGATGACGCCTTTCATTATGATCGTTATAAAAACCAAAAGGGATTTTATGGCTTCCTTTATCGCACGATTGTAAAGCTACTGGATAAGCAAATACAGCACTATGTTTTTTTTATGAAAAATCCAGACGTATTGTGGAAGCTTCTCAACATGGACGAACATCTTAAATATCTTGACTCGGACGAAGCCAAACATCGAATGCCAGACGTAAGCAAAAAAAAGCCCAGCGCATTCCGTAAGAAAATAGAGGATGCTAAATCAAGATTCTACTACATAGAGGGGAAAATTGTCGAGGGTCTCAATTATAAAGTAGGGTTAGCATTGGAGAAAAACCTAACAGAGAAACTGCTAAAAATAGAATCTCATCACAATCGCATCTTATATGCTAAATTATTTGCAAAGCAGTTAGATGCTCTATTATATTGCTCCTATCTCAGTTTGGAAACATTAGAAAAAAACGGATATCACGTTACTTTTTTAACAAATGACATAGAACAAATTCTTTATGACATTTCATCAATTTATGCTCATTTCGATATCGACATAGTAGACATCTTAAAAGAAAATAGTGACTATGAAGAAAACTTCGGATCATATGACAAATACAGGGTTCTACCTAAGTCAAAGAAAGAGCCAAGGGATATATCAAAGCATATTACTGAGTTACAATTTATTTGTGATGACAACAAAGAAACCATAAAGCAATTTTTAGAACATGGATATACTCTTGATAAACTAAAAATAAAGAAAGGTGTAACGGCGGATATTATCGCAAAAACGGTAATGCCACTAATAGATTCAGGGGTGTTTCCACAAGTAAATAAAGACAGTAATAATGTGAAAAAGATTAAACTATTAGAAGATAGCTTCCCAAAAACCTTTAAAAACACAATCACCAAATACTACGAGGAATCAAAATAATTCATAAATATTCCCAAACCGCCAAACAATCTTTCCCAAATCACAAAAAACGCAAGGTTAACACATTGATAGTTAGCCTTTTTTGTTTTTATATTTATTCCCACAATTCTTCCTTTTCTACTGATACTCGGAATTATACATTTGCTATCGTAATCGATTACTAACAGGTGGACGCACCAAGTAATTAACGATAATAAAAAAGTAGATTATGAATATTGTAGAATTAAGAGCCAAACCAATTTGGCAAATGACTGGTGAAGAGTTTCTTTTCTTGCAGGAGCATGGAAACTTTAGACAGAACGTGAATGCTCAAACAGCACAAGAGAAACAATATGTCTATGGTGTATCTGGAATTGCCCGACTATTTAACTGTTCTATTCCTACCGCAAGCCGGATCAAGGCAAGCGGGAAAATAGACAAAGCAATTAAGCAGATAGGGCGCAAGATTGTAGTTGATGCCGAGCTAGCACTTGAGTTAGCTGGACGTAAAGAAGGAGGGCGCAGGGCATGAAACTAAAAAAAGAAAGCCCCGCCGGGCAGCAAGGGCAAGAAGATCACCACAAAGATAAACGAATCCGTTTGCAAAAGCAAGCCTTATTTGCCTTCTTTATTGACAATCATTCTACTACTTACCACGCAGCAGAGGCGACAGGCATAACCCGGCCTAACTGTACAAGACTTATCCGGCAGTTGGAAGATGACGGACTGATCGAGCGGACGCATCAGGGAATTTGCCCAATAAGTAAAGAAAATAAAGTGTGGTACTTTAAGGTTAAAGGAGGGCGATAAGATGGCAAATAAACCTAAACAACCACCCTTACTCGTTCGTGAGCAATTTGAGACAATTCTCTCCATACTAACAGATTCCGAACGTGGCAAGATATTTATGGCTATTATGGCCTACCAATGGCGCAGTGAACTCCCTTCTGATTTCACGGAGAAACTTTCGGTGGTTTTTCACTTGCTCCAAGCGTTTATAGATGAAGACAACAAGAAGTATGAAGAGAAACGAGAGGACAATAGGAAGAAAATACAAGAGTATTGGGATGGGAGGAACAGCAATAAATAATACTACGGTATACATTGGTATTCAACAGTATTCAAATGAATACAACGGCTACCCTATACATATACATTATCATTATCATAAGCATTATCATGAGCATAATCAATTTAGATAGAATATGGAGGCTCGACCTTTTGACAAAGTTCGAGACCGTTCCTATCTCTTTTTTTAGAAATTATTTTGATGCCACTCCTACAAAGACCGTCAGCTTATTCGATTGGCTATTGTCTGGAGAATACAGAAGACAGGTTGAAGTGGTAAGAGGCTGCACCGATAAAGATGAACGTAGGCGCATAAAGGCATCCCTACCCTGCATTACTGTTTCAGGCGTATTTTCTAAACGAAGTAATAAAGGCCTAATCAAACATTCCGGCTTTATCTGCATCGACCTGGACGCACAGGATAACCCAAGTATAAAGAACTGGGATCGCCTTAAGCATAACCTTCCTAATATCCCAGGCTATTGCTATGGCGCTTTATCTGCATCGGGGAAAGGAATGTATATGATTATACAGATAGCTAACCCGGAGAAGCATAAAGAGCATTTTCAGGCAATAGCTGAGGTATTGAGAGTGCGTGGTTTGGTTGTCGATAAACAATGCAGAGATGTTGCCCGTCTACGTGGGGCGTCATACGATGAATTTCCTCATATGGATGAAGAGGCTGGTGTGTTTACCGATATGATCGAGCCGAAGGAATATAAGACAAGAGAGGTGAATCCGGATAACGATGTAGAGTATTGGGTAGACAAGCTGGTATCTGACATTTCAGTCCGAGGCATAGACATGACAGATCGGTATGATGATTGGTACGCTATTGGTCAATCGCTGGCCAATGAGTTTGGCGAGAGTGGAAGAGCTTACTTTCATATTGTTAGTAGGCAGTCTGATAAGTATGAGGACTGGCAGTGCGATGAGCAATATGACCGATGCCTGAAGCATTGCGCTCGTAAATCCATTAGAACATTCTTTTGGTATTGCAAACAGTATGGACTCACCTGTAAACGACAAGCTATATGAATATGCAAGACTTTATCCCAAGAGAAGAAAAGAAGCCTCGTAAAGTAGTGGCCCGGTATCAGAAGCCGGAATCAGTTAAGCGACTGGAGAAGGACTATTTCGAGTTTAAGTATCGTAATAGTTCCATTCCTGAGAACTGCCGGTTTGTAAAGAAATTTAGAGACGATACAGCGAACGGACTAACCGAATGCCTGTCTATATGGTCGAAGATTAACGGAGCTTTTTACCAACGGCAGAACTCACAAGGTCAATATGATGCCCGCCTAAAGATGTGGCGTAAATCAGGCAGCACTAAAGGGATTGCCGATGTACAAGTAACCCACAATGGCAAAGTTTACAATTTCGAGATCAAGATAGGGCGAGATAAACAAAGCGACATTCAGAAGCAAGTGCAGGAACAAATCATAGCTGCCGGAGGGCATTACGCTGTGGTGAAATGCTATGATGATTTCTTGAAAGAATTGCACAGTTTGCACACTATAAAAAAGGACACAAAATGAAAACAGAAGAAGAAATAAAAATCAGATTAGTGGATATACCCTTAGAGGTGACATTCGGAGAGATCTGCCGGAACGTATCAAACGCCTACAAGATCATGCAGGCCATAACCGAAGGTCGGACGAATGATGCATTTGATTTGGCAAAAACAATTTTAAACGAAAATGATGCTATACATGATCGCCAAATCAATAAGCAAGTGGTTTTGGATATGCTAAATGAGAGTGGGAGTTTAAACTAACAATCAAACAGATAAAGATATGAAACCAATTTTAATAGAGTATAAAGAAGACGATAAGCTGCGCCACTATCTCTTTTTAGTGGCGAAGGGCAAAACGATTAGAGCGACCAAAGATAAAGTTACCGGTGAGATGCTGTTCTCTACCGACGATGTATTCCAACTCATGGGCTACAAGTCAACGGAAGATTACTTTTCCAGCGATGCGGGGTTAGACGGGATCAATCACTGGAAAGAGGCGAACCCGGGCAAAGAACTGTTCGGGGATGGAATAAAAAAGTAATAACAAATAAATAAGAAGAATCATGAGTGGATTATATTTTCGTGTAGGCGCCGATTTTGAGGCATTGAAGAAGCTAAAAAAAGAAATAGATGACCTGAAAACAAAACTTTCAGGCATGGATAAGGCCGCCGATCCGAAAGCATTCAATAAGCTTGATAAGCAATTGCAATCCCTTGAAGGGAAGTTTAACCGTTTAGCGGAAGAAGCTTCTAAAGCTGGCGCATCCATTAATAGTAACTTCAAAAAAGCATTAGCCGGTATTGGTGGTACAGCAGCCCTCACAGCTTTTGCAAAAGAAGTGGTAAATGTTCGTGGCGAGTTCCAGCAATTAGAAATCGCCTTTGGTACTATGCTAAAGAGTGGTGATAAAGCTAAAGTTCTCATTGGAGACTTAACAGACTTTGCCGCACGTACTCCTTTCGGTTTGCAATCAGCAGCCGAAGCAGCAAAGCAGCTTATAGCATACGGATCGCAAGCGGATAGCGTGATTCAGGAGATGACAATGCTTGGCGACGTGGCAGCCGGAACAGGTCAGTCTATCGGAGACATCGTTTATTTGTACGGTACACTCCGTATGCAAGGCAGGGCTTATCTCATGGATATACGCCAGTTTGCCGGGCGTGGTATCCCCATCTATAAAGAGCTTGCAAATGTATTAGGAGTTGCAGAAGGTCAAGTAAATGATCTTGTCTCTGCCGGGAAGGTTGGATTCAAAGAGGTTGAACAGGCCTTTAAGAACATGACATCTTCCGGTGGTATGTATGGCGGATTGATGGAGAACCAATCTAAAGCCATTACAGGGCAGATCGAAGCACTTAAGGATAACATTCAGGTGATGTTTAATGAGATTGGTCAAAGCTCGGAAGGTGTTATCGGTAAGGCGATAGAGAGTGCTACTCTCATGGTTGAGAACTACGAGATAATCGGCAAGACAATAGCGGAATTAGTTGTTGTCTATGGCAGCTACAAAGCTCTTCTTATTTCGATCTCCGCTTTGCAGTCCCTCAATACAAAGATCATGCGTCAGGCCGTAGTCGAGAAGCATCTTGCCGCCGCTGCCAGTATTCAACTTTCCAATGCAGAAGCCATTGCCGCCGCTCGAACAAAGATGTTTACTCTTGCGCAGGCCAGCCTATCCAAATCATTAAAAGCCTCAGCAGCATTATTAGTTACCAATCCTTATGTTGTGCTTACAGCAGCAGTTGTAGGTCTTGGTTATGGCATCTACAAATTGAGCACATATCAAACCGAGGCAGAGAAATCGCAAAAGAGGCTTGCGGAGACAATGAAAGACTTCAACAAGAGTACAGAAGAAGAGTCTGTAAATATTGATATTCTTTTCGGGAGGCTCAAAAACGCTAAGGAAGGGACGGAGGCATATCAAAAAGCAAAGGACAATATCATCAATAAATACGGCAACTACCTTGATGGCTTAAATGAAGAGATACGCACCCTCAAAGACATAGAAGGAGCTTATAAAGCCATATCAGAAGCCGCTATCCAATCTGCCAAAGACAGAGCCATTGAAAAAGGCACACAATCTGCTGTGGATAATTACACCGAGCAATGGGGGAAGAACATTGATAAGATCCGCAAATCGTTCAATAAAGAGTTTGGAGAAGCACAAGGAACACTTTTACTTGATTCCCTGAAAGAATCATTAAGCTCCGGAAGTGAGTTTAGCAAAGAGGTACAGGATGCTATTGATAAATTCAACAAGACCGTTTATGTATCACAAGGAATGTTTGGAGGTGCTTCTTCATACCAAACAAACCCTATCGATCTGCTTGTTGTGAATATCCGCAAATCAAAAGGGATACTCGATAATGAAATAAGTGACCTGGAATCAATCTACGGGAAACTCTCAAAGAAAGAGGATCAAAAGGAAGTAGCTCCTTTCGTGGATTTCGACAAACAGCTTGCTGATACCAAGGGGGAAATCGATAACCTGAAAAAAAATATTGAGAATCTCAGAAAAGGAATAGCCCCTATCGAATTAAAACCGGGAGAACAATTTGATTTTGCGAAAGCTATTGAGGATGAGGTTAAAGCCCTGCAAGAGGCAGAAAAAAAGCTGGAAACCATGACCGGGCAGGATAAAGACGCTAAAAAGTCTGCTTTAGATACCAACCGGCTAAAATCTGAAACTGCTGATCGTCTCCGGGAGATTGAGGAAATGAGCAAGAAGCTTGCTGTTGAAGAGCGAGAGGCTGAACACGAATTACAGCAGCAACGTATCAACCTCATGGAAGAAGGTACAGATAAAACTCTTGCTCAAATCAATCTCGATTATGACAAACGGGAATTGGAGATCATGAAGCGTGGAGCCGCTCTTATCAAGCAACAGCAGGAACTTGAGCGTAAAACATGGGAAGCCGCTAACCCTGATTGGAAAGATAAGGGAATGACATTCACTTCCTCTGTAAATGTCATTGCAGACCTTCCGGAAGAAAAGCAAAATCTCCTTGCCGGTCTGTTTCAAGCCAACACCGCAGACCGGGCGAAAAGTGAAAAGGATCTGCTTGATTCTGTTCTCGACAAATACCAGGACTTTGCTAAGCAGCGTGAGAAGCTGGAAGAAGAGTACAACGATACTGTTTCCTTCTTGAATAGCCAGCGTACAGAAGAAAACGCAGAGGAAATAAACCGGGCATTAGTAGTAGCGAAGAAGCAGTATGAGAAAGGGCTTAAAGATATCAACAGCTCTGAGTTCAACGAATTGAGTAAGGCCTCTGACACTTTCACGAAGCTATTCTCCAATGCTGCTAATATGAGCCGTAAACAGCTCAAAAGCATAATCGATGAAACGAAAAGACTTATTGACAATCCAAGCGACCTACTCAAAGGCTTACCATTTGACGAAATAAAAGACATTTACAATGCACTGATCGATAAACAAAATGAGTTAGACAGCAGAACTAATTACCCGTTCTCCGGCATTGTTAAAGGTTTGCAGAAACTAAAGGAATCTGCCAAACTATCAGAGAAAGCCTTTACGGAGGCAGACAAGGCAAAAAAGAAACTGTTTGAAGATAATGCGGAAACATCCCGGCAGGAAGGATTGAACTACATCTATGATGGAGCATTGGAGGCAGTGCAGGGAGTGTCTCAGTTATCTGATATGATTGGACAACTGGCAGATGCAACCGGAGATCAAAGTCTATCAGATTTTACAAGCCTTTTAAAAGATTGGGGGAACATATTAGAGAAGACCATCTCAGGTGCTAAATCAGGCGGTATTTGGGGTGCTGTTGCCGGAGCGGTAGCCGGTATAGGATCATCGGTATTTAACGGATTGATAGAAGAGGAAGAGCGAATCCGGAGAATGCAGAATGAACAATACGACTGGCAGCATCGGTTCAATCTTCTTTTGTCAGAGCGAAACTATCTCGAAGAGGAATACTCTTCATTTTTCGGAAAGCGTGGTATTGAACAGGCGATCAAGGCTTACGATAGCTATAAAAAGACCATTGGTGATTACAATGATTTTGTAAATGAAAAACTCAATATAAAGCCGTACGGGATGGATAGCTATCAGGGCTTTAGTTTGGCCAATTGGAGCAGAACCTATGCAGATGAAGTTTTGATTGACGCCATGAAGCGTGAAATGACAGTACTGCAAGGAAGTCTTATTCAGACCGCAAAACACGTATGGTATAAGCAAGGCTCAAAAGATAAATTCACCACCTTGTTTGATTTTGCTCCTGAAATATGGGGAGGTGATTTGAATGGTGAGTTTGATGTTGAAGCAGCAAGGCTGTTCCTGGAAACCCACAAAGAAATATCCAAAGAATTACGCACACAGCTTGCACTTGCTATTGATCAGAAAGAGGCTTACGATGAAGCGATGAAAGTCCTTGATGATCACATCGAATCAACCTTTGGCGGGATAGCTTCTGATTTGACTGATATAATATTTGACGCTGTTCGTAATGGGTCAGACGCCTGGGATTTATTTGAGGATTCAGGACTAAAGGTGATTGATGCACTCGGGAAAGCCCTTCTACAGGAAATGATCTTAGGAGAGTACCTTGAGCAATATAAACCAAAGATTAGAGACGCATTTTCATTAGGCGATCCTAAGGCGGTACAAGAAGAACTTCTTTCTATAACCTCTGGTATTTTCGATAGCCTTCCTACTGTGGTTGATAGCTGGATGTCGATAGCCAAAGATTGGGATGAGTTGGCGAAAGCAAATGGATGGGAAATAGATAGACTCAAAAATGAGGCATCAACGTCTGATAACTCACTTGCCGGAGCATTAGGGAAAGCCAATCAACAAAGTATTGATCTATTAGCCGGGCAGATGGGAGCAGGAAGGGTTGCTCTGGAGCGTGGCGCAAATGCTGCTGAAAGCATTCGAGATATACTTAAAGAAGGTCTAAAGGTCGATTCAGAAAAGATCAATGCTGAGATGAATGGAATAATGCAGCAAATATTTGGTGGAAAAGGGTTTGGGATTGACATGACAGCAATAGATTCTGTAAAGGATGGTTTTCAGTTGAACCGAGATATTATGACTAATAGTTTCGGCGAGCTTACTGCTATCCGGGATTTGAACAGCAAGATCGAACAGAATATGATACAACTCAATTCTACGTCAAAGGAGATAGCTGAGGCTAATCGCTCGATAGTAGCTAACACCGAACGGCTATCACAGTTAGAAGGCATAGCGGAATCTGGAAAAGCTATTGCCGGAAACACCGATAGTGCTGCCAACTCATTAAAGGGGTCAATAGAGGTGAAGATGAAAGGCGGAGGATTAGGTTTATAACAACAACCTCCGGGTGATTAACTTCATCCGGGGGCATAATATAAAGACAGATGAATATTAGAGAACTACCCAAAGAATTTACAAAGTTCGGCGATACCTTCAGACAAGAAGGCTATAACCCGGCAACAGAGATGTATCTATACAGTCGTACGTTAGAAGCTGATCCGAGCGTGATATACTACGAAGTTTTTAAGCGTAAGATTGGCAACGAATATAAACAGCCGGACAAAAAGTGTGTTCGCTATCCTGGGAACGAAGACTTTGGAAAGTGGGCTAAATGTTGCCGAGACCGTGAAAAAGCAAAACAGTACTACGATAATGGTGTTTAGAATCTCATATTTGAGAGAAGGGTAGAGATTTCAGCCACTTTCTCCGCTTAGGTGATCGTGGTATCATTTGAAAAATAAAATTGCTTATTTGCGTACACGGGAAGCTTTGAAAACAACAAAGATTTACAAAGATGAAGAAAGGACAGACGAATAACCCCAATGGCAGACCTAAAGGAGTGCCAAATAAGATAACAGGGGAATTGAAAAGCTGGATTCAGCAGGTTATTGATGGTAACCGAGTGCAGTTTGAAAAGGATTTGAAAGAGTTAGATCCTAAAGACAGGGTGCAGGTACTTGAGAAATTGATGCAGTACGTTGTGCCAAAGCAGCAGTCTGTGAGTGTTGATGCGCAGATTGCCTGCGAATATAAAGAGTTAGAGAAGCTGTTACTATCTGCTCCTGATGAGGTTGTGGATAGGCTGGCAGAGCGAATACAAACATTAAATAATTTGAATCATGAAGATTAAACTATCAAAAGAACAGAAAGCAAAATTGTTGTCATCTGTGGCAACTGGAGTTTTGGACACGAGCGAGTTTCCAGAGTGGTATGAAGCGTTTACCGGATTAAAACCGATGCCAATAGGTATGGCAAAGAAGATTGCTGCCGCTCTTGAACTGGAAGGATTGACGGATGAAGAATTAGAATCAAGAATTGACGATCTGTCTGAAAAACTCGGATGGAAAGTTATAAAACCAGCGCAAGATGGCAAGTGAAGAGAAAGTAAAGCGGCTCATTGCTCACATTCAGGGCAACCCGATAGACCAGCACACTATCACGGTAATTGATAACACTACGGATGGCAGAGGGAAGATATTACAGCAGGTGTTTTGCGACCATATCGGCGAAGATATTATCATTGAGGTGATCGACAAGGCAGAACAGGTAGACGATTGATGTGTGCTTTGATTCAGCGTTAAGGGGTGTTCTGTGATGGGATGCCCTTTCTTTTTGATAGGTCGTAAAGAATTTAACACCCTTGGCCCGCTTTCACAATTCTGTGGAAACGACATGTCACTAAAGACTTCTCAATTTAGACGGCCTAAGATTCTGGAAGAGTATATTGGAGGGTCTAACTGATTATTCAGATATATCCACACCTGTTAAAGCAAAAATAACGTTCTCTAATTGATGAAAACTATTAACCCTAATTGCTCCATTTCGCCATAATTTATTGATAACAGAAGTTTGAACATACACCTCCCATATGTCACGGACAACATGAACTAATGTCCCTGAAACCCTATGTTTTAGTATACAATGAACATATTCATCATCATCATAATCATCTTCGTTAAATTCAACAATATCAAATCCGCAAAAATCACGCAAATCGTAGTGGTAGATATCTACAGGATATAAATTCTCGAATTTATAAAATTCGCTACTGTCGTAAAATTCAAGTTCTAATGAGTTTATACCATCTTTCAATATCTCATCAACTATTACTGTATTGCCGCAAAAAAAGCCCGACGGGCTTAAAGCTAACCTATTCCCTACTCGCAATTCATTTCGATCTACCATCTCATTTGTCTTTATGTATCATTATTCCTTCCCTATCTTTATCTTCCCACCACAATACGGACAGTTCACTACATCTTTTGCCGGTTGCTCGAAAAGATCCGTTACCGGGACTTCCAAAGCAGAGGCGATCTTACCGAGAGTTTCAATGGTGGGGTTGCCGTTGATATTCCGAGTGAGGGTATTTGGAGTAATATCTAACAACTTCGCTAAAGCCTCCATAGTCATACCTCTTTCTTTACATACTTCTTTTACTCTTAAATTCATACTATACATTTTAATGTTATACTGCAAATGTACTGAAAATTCATCATAATGTAGATAATATTTAGATAAATTCATCATAATGTATGTTTTTAACACTTTTTGTTTGGCTGGATATACATTATAGTGTATATTTGCAGTATAGAAATCAACATTAAAACGTATAGACATGACAACAACATCAAAAATAAGCAAGAGAGCCGTAATGATCCGGGCATGGAACATCTACCGTCGTGGAAGTTATTCTAAGAACTTCGGAGAGTGCCTGTCAAGAGCTTGGTGGGTTGAGAAAGAAACTATCATCTACAACGCTAAGCAGGCAGCTATCGAAGCAGAGAAAGAAAGATTAGCTAAGTGGCACGCATCTGACGAATATAAAGCGTTATGCGCCCAACCAAGAAAGGTCGATCTATACGACTACTATCACGGTGAAGGATCACGGTATCGTTACTTCGGGGATTAATACATAGTACTGAGCCGACTTTTCGGCTGAGTCAATTAAATACAAACACTTTAATATACACGATTATGAGTACATCAAAAAGAAACGAGTTAAAAGGAATCATGGCAATGGCATGGCGTTTATTCCGAGTAACCGGTGAAGCCTTCGCAGATTGCCTGCGTAAAGCATGGGCGAACTTCAAGCTGGCGGCAGCAATGAGAACAGGTATTGTAAAGTTCTACTATCAGAAGGTAAACGGAGAGGTTAGACAGGCGTTTGGCACTTTGTCTGACAAGTATATCAATGTTGAGGTGAAAGGCTCACAGAGGGCAAAGAACGACCTACTTTTTACCTACTTCGACACCGAGAAACAAGCGTTCCGCTCATTCAAGAGGTTTAATATTCAAGCAATCTAAAGCTATTAGGGGCGATTTGCGGTGATATTTCGGATTTACGGTATAGATGTATGATTTGAAAAGAAAATGTCTTAAATCGCCTTAAAATGGCTTATAAA
This sequence comes from Parabacteroides sp. PM6-13, assembly GCF_029892605.1. Taxonomy (GTDB): domain Bacteria; phylum Bacteroidota; class Bacteroidia; order Bacteroidales; family Tannerellaceae; genus QVMG01. Next base: position 10,328 of record NZ_JARXWF010000008.1, on the reverse strand, counting down.
TTAAAGATGGGATTTCCCCCTATTAAAAACAACATTAAAAACGTATAATCATGGTAAAAGAAATTGACGGTAAAGTAGTGATTGATCCCGAAGTCGTAGACAAAGGAAGTGTCAAGAAGATAAGAGAGGGTTTAATCAACCTAATGGTGGACGCAACAGGTAACCTGCCGTTAGAAATGGATAATCTTTGCGACTTGGCGTGGGTCATCCGCATATTGAGCGAAGAACAATAAAGTAATAATAATTAATTGATATAGATATGAAAACAAACATTTCACACACCCTTTTACACGAGGGGTTATTAGAGTTGGAAGAGCTAATTATTAAAGCACGTAACAAAGCTATGGAGTTGCAAGAAGATCAAGAGATAGACTATTGTAAAGAAGACCTCTGCGATATGCACACCGATCTAAATGAATGGATCGCCCAAGTAGCTAAATTTATTGGGTCGGTAGCAGGGTATAGATTTGAAAAGCAAATAGATGAAACAATATGAAAACAATAGACATAGACATAGACAAAGTAAAGATCGAAGCTGTGCATACCGGATTACTCGAAGTGATTATAGCGTTAAAAGAAGCACGTAGTAAAGTAAATGCACTTATGGACACAGAAGAGTTAGAGCCTTATATTAAACGCACCGAGAAGCTCGGCAACATAAGCGACACCTTATGCGAGTTCGGGACTGATATAGCGGAACTGATAGGTGTTTTCTTCTTTGATAGGGCAGAAGAAGAGATCGATAAGCAGATTGAGAACTAACAGAAGCCATTGTACGCTTCAACATTTTTGTTGAAACGACAGGTTGCCCCCGGATTTCAGTTGAGGTTCGGGGGATTTTTATTCAAAAAGAACACCCAAATCTACATTTATGGGTGTAAATCTGGGTGTAAATTTTGTAACTCGCTAATACTTAGCCTTATTTGTGGAGCATATCGGACTCGAACCGATCACCTTTAGACTGCCAGTCTAACGCTCTAGCCAGATGAGCTAATGCCCCATATCGGTCGTTTGCGGTGCAAATATAGTTATTTTTCTTATATTACATGGTTTTTGTTTCGCGAAGGTATATTTTTTTTGAGTTTGCCTCAGACGTTGCGGTGCGATGGTTAATTCACTACCTTTGTGGGAAAGATAGCGCATAGACACCATGATAGTTTATAATACCACTTTTCATATAGAGAAAGAGATTCTGGAGGAGGCTCTTTTGCATCTTCGAAAGATTTATATTCCGCAGGCGGCAGCCAGCGGTTTCCTTCATGCTCCCTGTTTGCGCCGGGTGATTCAGATGAGTGAGGAGGGAGAAGGCGAGAGTTATTCTGTTCAGTTTCATGTGAAAAATATTGAGACCCTGCAATATTGGCTGGAAGGAGAAGGTAATATGTTGCATCAAAAGCTGATCGAACGCTTTGGCAGTAAGATCGTGGGCTTTACTACCCTGTTGGATGAAATAGACTGGGCGCATGAGTAAGGAACGCATCATATTGGGCATCGACCCGGGAACGATTGTGATGGGATACGGCCTATTGAAAGTGACCGGTAACCGTCCGCAACTGATCGTCATGGGGGTGCTTCAGCTCAATAAATACGACGACCATTACCTGCGGTTGCGGAAGATATTCGAACGCGTATCGGCGCTCATTGATGAGTATCATCCCGACGAACTGGCTATCGAAGCGCCCTTTTATGGGAAAAACGTGCAGAGTATGCTGAAATTGGGACGTGCGCAGGGCGTAGCCATGGCGGCAGCGCTGGCGAAGGATATCCCTATTTTTGAATATGCCCCATTGAAGATCAAGATGGCTATCACCGGCAACGGGAAAGCCGCTAAAGAGCAGGTGGCGGCTATGTTGCAACGGATCCTGCATATCCCCAACGAATCGATGATTCCCGAACTGGATGCGACCGACGGCCTGGCGGCGGCTGTCTGCCATTACCTGCAGGCCAACAACCCAGTCTCCGACAAGAAATATACCGGCTGGAAAGACTATATCGCCCGCAATCCGGGAAAGGTGAAATAGGGCGGCCTTACAGGGCAGCCAGCCCTTGTTCCAGATCGGCTAATAAATCCTCTATATGTTCCGTGCCTATTGACAGGCGTACCGTGCCCGGTGTGATGCCCTGCTCGGCCAGTTGCGCTTCACTCAGTTGCGAATGGGTGGTGGTGGCCGGATGAATCACCAGCGATTTCACATCTGCTACATTGGCTAACAGGGAGAAGATTTCCAGGCTGTCGATGAAACGATGTGCCTCCTCTTGCCCTCCCGCTACTTCGAAGGTGAAGATGGAGCCTGCACCGCGCGGGAAATAACGATCGTACAGGTGATGATCCGGATGCTCGGGCAGGACGGGGTGGTTCACCCGTTTTACTTTCGGATGGTTTTTTAGGAAATGGACGACTGCCAGGGCATTTTCCACATGCCGCTCCACCCGGAGCGAAAGCGTTTCCAGGCCTTGCAACAGAATAAACGCATTGATGGGACTGATGGCTGCTCCCGTATCACGGAGCAGGATGGCCCGGATGCGGGTGATGTAGGCTGCCGCTCCGGCTGCTTCGACAAAACGGAGCCCGTGGTAACTGGCGTCGGGCTCCGTCAGCTGCGGGAATTTACCGGTGGCGCTCCAGTCGAACCGGCCGGCATCGATGATTACCCCACCCAGGGAAGAGCCGTGGCCGCCTATAAACTTTGTGGCCGAATGTACGACAATATCCGCTCCCCACTCGATGGGTCGAATCAGAAAGGGCGTGCCGAACGTATTATCGACAATCAAGGGAATATGGTGTTTGTGGGCGATGGTTGCCACTGCTTCCAGGTCGATGATATTGGAGTGGGGATTGCCTAATGTCTCCACAAAGACAGCCTTTGTATTTTCTTGGATCGCCTCTTCGAAATGAGAGAGGTCGGAGGGATCGACGAAGGTGGTCGTGATTCCGTAAGCGGGCAGGGTGTTCGCCAGGAGGTTGAACGTGCCCCCATAGATGGTCTTGGCGGAGACGATATGGTCGCCTGCCCGGGTGATATTCTCAAAGGCATAGGTGAGGGCGGCGGCTCCGGAGGCCACAGCCAGGGCGGCAACACCCCCTTCGAGCGCGGCCATCCGTTGTTCGAAAACGCTCTGGGTAGGATTGGTCAGGCGTCCGTAGATATTACCCGCGTCGCTCAACCCAAACCGGGCGGCGGCATGCGCCGAATCGTGGAAAACATAGGAGGTAGTCTGGTAGATAGGGACCGCCCGTGCGCCGGTAGCAGTGTCGGGTGTTTCTTGTCCTGCATGAAGCTGCAGTGTTTCGTAATGCCATTTTCTTGTTTCCATATTCTTTTCTTTTTAAGAGTGATTGACTCGTGTTGATTATTTTCCGACAAAGGTATGGGGTGCAGAAATATCAAACAAGAAAACGTTGAAATATGGAATATATAACTATTTTTGCTTTCTGTGTAGTATAAATATTCTAATTGGAAAAGAAAAAGAAACCCTAAACAGAATAATATTCTATGGAGACGTTGGATAAAATTGACTTACAGCTTTTGCGCATTTTGCAAAACAATTGCAAGCTGACCACCAAGGAGCTGGCGGGACAGGTGAATCTGTCGACCACCCCGGTATTCGAGCGTTTGAAACGCTTGGAAGGAGAGGGGTATATCAAGAAGTATGTAGCTATATTGGATGCCGACAAGCTAAACCTCGGGTTTGTGGTTTTTTGTAGTGTCAAATTGAGGAGGCTCAACCGCGATATCGCTGCCGAATTTTCCCGTATCATACAGGAGATTCCTGAGGTGACCGAGTGTTACAATGTGTCGGGAGAGTATGACTTTCTACTGAAGATCCATGCGCCGGACATGAAATACTACCAGGCGTTTATCCTGAATGTTCTGGGCACGATCGAGAGCTTAGGTTCGCTGACCAGCACGTTTGTCATGGCAGAGTTGAAGCATGGTTATGGGGTGGGAATCTGAAGAGAATGAAGAATGAAGAATGAAGAATGAGGAATCGAAGAATCTTAAAATTCTTCATTCTTCATCCCTCATTCTTCATTTATTTAGATGACTCCCTGTGCCATCATAGCCTTGGCGACTTTCATAAAGCCGGCTACATTGGCGCCTTTCACGTAGTTTACATATTCGCCTTCGCGACCATACATCACACATTGGTTGTGGATAGCGGTCATGATCTGTTGCAGTTTGGCATCCACCTCTTCGGCTGTCCAGGAGATATGCATGGCGTTCTGTGTCATTTCCAGACCGGAAGTAGCCACACCACCTGCGTTCACCGCCTTTCCGGGGCCAAACAATACCTTATGCTCAACGAACAGATCGGCTGCTTCTGCCGTACATCCCATATTGGATACTTCGGCTACGCAAAGCGTCTTGTTCTCGATCAATTGACGAGCATCGGCTTCACCCAATTCGTTTTGGGTAGCACAAGGAAGCGCGATGTCCACCTTTTGTCCCCAAGGACGTTTGCCTGCGAAGAACTGGGCATTCGGGAATTCTTGTACGTATGGTTCGACAATGTCGTTTCCTGAGTTACGCAGTTCCAACATATAATCGATCTTCTCGCCGGAGATGCCATCGGGATCATACACATATCCGTCGGGGCCGGAGATCGTTACCACTTTCGCACCCATCTCGGTCGCCTTCAGAGCAGCACCCCAGGCTACGTTACCGAATCCGGACAAAGCCACTGTCTTGCCCTTTATGTCGATATTATTCGCTTCGAGCATCTGTTTTACGAAATAGAGCGCGCCAAAACCGGTTGCTTCGGGACGCAGGATAGAACCTCCGAACTCCATGCCTTTACCGGTCATCGTACCGGTGTTCTCGCGTGCGAGCTTCTTATACATACCATACATATAAGCTACTTCACGACCACCTACGCCGATATCTCCGGCAGGCACATCGGTATCAGGGCCGATATTACGCCACAACTCCAGCATATAAGCCTGGCAGAAACGCATGATTTCCGCATCGCTTTTACCACGGGGAGCAAAATCCGATCCGCCTTTACCACCACCCATAGGCAACGTGGTCAACGCGTTTTTGAATGTTTGCTCGAATCCTAAGAATTTCAGGATAGACAGGTTTACAGAAGGATGGAAACGCAATCCCCCTTTATACGGGCCAATGGAATTGTTGAATTGTACACGATAGCCCAGGTTTACCTGAACCTCTCCTTTGTCGTCTACCCAAGCCACCCGGAACGTGAAGATACGATCGGGTTCTACAAGGCGTTCAATGATTTTTGCTTTTTCAAATTCAGGGTGTTGGTTATACACTTCTTCAATGGAGATTAAAACCTCCTTTACTGCCTGCAAATACTCCTTTTCTCCCGGATGCTTTGCTTCTAAGGCGTTCATGAATTCATCTGTCTTCATAGTGTTTAATGTTTTAAAGGAATAACAATATGCTCACAAATGTATGCAATTTTGTGGATTGGCAAACTTTTTTGCTTACTTTTGGATAGTAAAAGTGTTAAATATCCTATGAGTGGTATACCGGACTTCAAAAATTTAGTTTTTCGCGACACCTCGTTTGCGAACCTGATGAATAAGCGTATTTTTAATGTGTTGTTGATTGCAACCAAGTACGATGCTTTTATGCTGGAAGACGATGGACGCATCGACGAACAGTTATTCAATGAATATACCTCCCTTAGCCTGCGCTATCCTCCGCGGTTCACGCAGGTAACTACCGAGGCGGAGGCGCTTGCGGAGCTGGCCGATCGTAATTTCGAGTTGATCATCTGCATGCCGAATATGGACGACAAGGACATCTTTGCCGCCGCCAAAGAGATTAAACGCCATTATCCTGCGATCCCGATCGTGGTATTGACCCCCTTTTCCAAAGAGGTATCGAAGCGCGTGGCCAGCGAAGACATGGAGGCGATCGATTATATCTTCAGTTGGCTGGGCAATGCGGAACTCTTGCTTGCCATCATCAAACTACTGGAAGACAAGATGAACGCGCCCGACGATGTCGAGAGTGTCGGCGTGCAGATCATCCTCCTGGTCGAGGACTCGATCCGTTTCTATTCGTCCGCCCTGCCGCATTTGTATCGTTTCGTATTGGAACAGAGCCGGGAGTTTGCCAAAGAGGCGCTCAACGACCACCAGCGAACGCTGCGTATGCGTGGTCGTCCGAAGATCAAACTGGCACGTACCTATGAAGAGGCTGTCCGTATTTTCGACCAATACCGCAATCATATTCTGGGTATTATCTCCGATATGAGCTTCACGAACGACGGCATGAAAGACCCGCTTGCCGGGTTTAAGTTCGGCCATTATGTGCGCAAATCGGGCTTAGTGATCCCCATCATCCTGGAATCGTCCGAATCGTCCAACAGTGTATACGCCAAAGAACTGCAAGCCTCTTTCATCGATAAGAATTCGAAGAGCTATCCGCAGGACCTGAAAAAGAAGATCATGCGCCACTTCGGCTTTGGTGATTTCGTGATCCTCAACCCACAAACCAAAGAGGAGATCATGCGCATCAAGGATCTGAAGGATTTGCAGAAGAAGATATTCGATATACCCGACGAGTCATTGATCTACCACCTGTCGCGCAATCACTTCTCGCGCTTCTTCTATTCACGCGCCATGTTCCCTCCTGCGGAGGTATTAAAGAATGTGGATGTCAGCGATTATAAAGACATGGATGAAGCGCGTCAATTGATCTTCGACCTGATCGTGCAATACCGCCGCATGAAAAACTCCGGGGTAGTCGCTGTCTACCAGAAGGAGCGTTTCGACGAATACAGTAACTTTGCCCGTATCGGCAACGGTTCGCTGGGAGGAAAAGGGAGAGGTCTGGCGTTTATCGGGGCGATGGTGAAGCGTTATCCCGAATTAGACAGGGAGAATTTCAGCGTGACCATTCCCAAAACGGTGGTGATCTGTACGGATGTGTTCGACGATTTCATGGAATCCAACGATCTTTATCCGATTGCCCTGCATGAGGACAATGACGAAGTGATTCTGAATCATTTCCTACGTGCCAGCCTGCCGACTGAATTGATCGAGGATTTGATGGCTTTCTTCGACGTAGTGAAGGGACCGTTAGCGGTGCGTTCCTCCAGTCTGCTCGAGGACTCCCACTACCAACCGTTTGCCGGGATCTATTCGACCTATATGGTTCCCAAGACCGAAGATAAATATGATATGCTGCGCACGGTGAGCGATGCGATCAAAGCGGTCTATGCCTCTGTTTTTTATACCGACAGTAAGGCCTATATGACGGCTACCTCCAACCTGATCGACCAGGAGAAAATGGCCATCGTTTTGCAGGAGGTGGTTGGGACACGCTATAACAACCATTACTACCCGACCATTTCCGGCGTGGGGCGTTCGCTCAACTTCTACCCGATCGGTAACGAAAAGGCGGAAGACGGCATCGTCAATATCGCCCTTGGCTTGGGGAAATATATTGTTGACGGGGGACAAACCCTTCGTTTCTCGCCCCGCTATCCGCATAATATCCTTCAGATGAGCACGATGGATTTTGCGCTTCGTGAAACGCAAACCCGTTTCTACGCGCTCGATCTGGATAACCTGGCGGAGCATTTCTCGGTCGATGATTCTTTCAACCTATTGCGTCTCTCCCTGAAAGAGGCCGATGCCGACGGGTCGTTGCGCTATATTGTATCGACCTACGACCCCTATGATCAGATTATCCGCGACGGCTATTACGACGGAGGGCGGAAAATCCTCTCTTTTGTCAATATCCTGCAACACGATGTATTCCCGCTGGCGCAGACATTGGATGAGCTTCTGCATATCGGGCAGGCGGAGATGGCACGGCCGATCGAGATCGAGTTCGCGGTCAATATCCACCCCGACGATCCCTCCAAGGCGACCTTCTATCTGTTGCAGATACGTCCGACTGTCGACAATAAGGAGATTATGGAGGAAGACCTTACGTTTGTTCCCCAGGAAGATACGATTATCTCCTCCACCAGCGTGTTGGGACACGGCATCATAGGCGATGTCTACGATGTGATCTATGTGAAGACCAGTGCGTTCAATTCATCGAACAACCAATTGATCGCCTATGAAATAGAAAAGGTAAACCGGCAGTTCACCGACAGGGAGCAAGGCTATGTGTTAGTCGGTCCCGGCCGTTGGGGGAGCAGCGACCATTGGTTGGGCATCCCGGTGAAATGGCCGCATATCAGCAATGCCCGTGTGATTGTAGAATGTGGCTTAGAAAACTACCGGATCGACCCAAGTCAGGGCACCCACTTCTTCCAGAACCTCACTTCGTTTGGCGTAGGTTACTTCACGATCAACCCCTTCCGGGGCGATGGCTGGTTCGACGAGGCCTTCCTCAACGAGCAACCGGCGGTCTATGAATCGGATTTCCTCCGGCATGTGCGCTTCGAACAACCCGTCGTAGCCAAGATGAACGGAAAGAAAAGCCTGGGCGTGGTGCTAAAGCCATAAGAAAAAGAAGAGGGTGCATTGACTGATGCACCCTCGTTCGACTAACGACCTATTCTGCAGGAGGCGTAAACATCCTGACTCTTTCCTCTTTTTGTTTCCTCTCTTCCTCTTTCCGCTGGATCTCCTGCTCCACATCGAGCCAGATGAGGTATTGCCCTTCTGAGAGGATCTTTTTCATCTTCTTATCGCGCTTGGCGATATCTTTCTCAGACTCTACCGGGATCTGAGGCATGGCCCGGCCGGGCATAGTGCCCCGTCCTTCCCGGTTGAAGTCGCCATCCCCCGGAGGCATACCGCCACTCGGTCGCCCACCGCCGAAGCTACCGCCACCTGGCTGCCCACCACCCGGAGGGCCTCCGGCAGGTCTTTCGCCCGAGAAGGCAGGCATCTCGCTCTCTTTCGGCTGCAAAGCCTTGGCTTGGCTCAGGTAGACCTTATACACTTTTTTGTATTGTTTGTCATCGAGCCCCAACTCCTGCCGGTAGAATTCCGCTTTCTGTTCCGCTATTTCTTTCGGCTCCATCTGGGCTTGGGGCATCCGCCTGTCTGTCTGTGCCGATAAAGCCGCTGTTATGCAAACGGATAATACCACTAATAAGCATACTTTTTTCATCATCATCTTCTATTGTGTTATGTGTTTGTAAAAGAGACTTCAATATTAGTCGCTTTGCCGTAGGGGTAAAAACAAAATAGATGAATCATGCCTTTTTATCGATGAATAGGGTGGAGGAGGTGTATAGGTGTTATGATGCAATTATGCCGAGCTGACAGATATTTGCTACATTTGTAGGCGTAAAAAAAGTCTTTTTTAGATGGGAACCATAATAAATATAACAAGCAAATGAGACAAATATTTTGTTTAATATTCTTATTTATAGCCACTTTAGCTCATGCGCAAACAGTGAATGAGATTGTAGATAATTGCTTGAAAGCATTGGAAAATAAAGATATTCAAACATTAAGGAAAGAGTATCCTACCCTCTATTTACAGTTTGTCAAGGAAGTTGAGCCTAATTATATTAATGCAGGAAAAAGTGTCAGCAACTTGGATTATAAACAAGCATTTTCCAACCTTTACGAGTTGATTTCAGAAGGTTATATGTTTGATGAAATTAGGAATGACAATAACTTTCAAAACTTACATGGTTTGGATGAATGGGGGAATTTTATTGGTTACATCGATTCGATAACAGCTAACTATAATAATGAGTTACGGAAAGAACTAAATAAAATACAATATGAAGACCAAGGTATTCGGCTGTTGTTACTAAATGTTCAAAAATCGAAAGGACTGAGTAATCCAACTACTCTTTTAATCAGAGAAGAGATGGAGCAAGTCGATAGTATAAATGCTATTAGAGTTCAGCAATTGATAGATGAATTTGGGTGGTTAGGGGAATCTGAAATTGGCAGTGAAGCAAACCAAACTCTATTTTTGGCAATTCAGCACGTTGATGATTTAATTGTTCAGGAAAAATATTTGCCTCTTTTGGAGCAAGCGGTTAAGGAGGGTAATGCAGAAGCATGGCAATTTGCTTTTCTAACAGACAGAATATTAATGAATCAAGGGAAATTTCAGGTTTATGGTACTCAAATGATAATAGGAGAAAACCCCGAAGACAGCTATATTGTTCCATTGCAAAATCCCGAAAAAGTTGATGAATTAAGACATGAGGTTGGTTTAGAACCACTGAACGATTATCTTCGAGAGGAAGACATGGAATGGGATCTTGAGAAGTACAAAGCGAATTTACCTCGTGTTTTGAAACTATATGAAAAACGAAATTCAAAAAACAGAGGCTGTAATTTGAACTGTGTCAGCAAAGCGTAATAAAAGTATTAACTTTGCTAACACAGTTTTTTTATGGAAGATTTTAATTTTGAAGAGATT
>NZ_JARXWF010000007.1 GCF_029892605.1 Parabacteroides sp. PM6-13 | reverse complement strand
CGTTTATTTATTGGTGGTACAACAAATCTACGACATTAGGGGCGAATCCGAAAGGAGGAAGCCCCTTTACTCAAAATTTTAGTCGGTTAGTAGTGAAAAAAAATAGTAAAAGAACGCTTAAGCCTACATGAGGACGATGCAAAAAAAGCACTATCGTCTATAAAAAAACAGCCTCTTTATTTAGATAGCGATCAAAAGATATTACTTGAATATGCAAGTTGTTTTAAAGAAGAATATGTAAAAAAGTATGAAATAACTCCAAATTTTACAAGAACAAAAGATGTCTTAGACGATAACGTTCGTGACATTCTACGCAAACGATTGGAGAAATTTGGAAACAAGCCTCAAGAGGCATTTAGAGATGTTCAAAAAGGTGATTCTATCATAAAATGGTATGATGACGAAGGATTAATCAGACCTATTCGATCAGTGCGCTGTCATACAGGATTATCAGCGGTTGTTCCGGTAAAAAAAGATGAAGAAGGAAGAGATATTGGATTTGTAAAACCAGGCAACAACCACCATATAGCAATATATATTGATTCTACAGGGAAAAGATTGGAGCATGCTTGTACTTTTTGGCATGCGGTAGAACGAAAAAAATACAATTTGCCTGTAGTTATCAAAAACACGAATGACGTATGGGATATTATTCTATCTCAATCAGAAGGAACATACCCCGAATCCTTTCTAGAAAAGTTACCACCAGCCAATATGACATTGGAGATGAGTTTACAGCAAAATGAAATGATAATACTGGGGGCTGACAAACAGTTGGTTGACGAAATGTTATCAAATAAGGATTACGCTAAATTGAGTGAATACCTTTATGTTGTTTGGAGTTTATCAAATAGCGACTATTGGTTTCGGCATCATTTAGAGACTAAAAACTCAGAGCTTAAGAGTGTAGAAAGTGCTAAAGAAGCAAAGCGTTATTACAGAAGTAATAGTGTCGCATTTTTCATGGCCTTAGCTCCTCTAAAAGTAAAAATCAATCACATTGGTGAAATAGTCGCTATTGGCAATCAATAATAAATGATCTAGTTATGATCAAAAAAACACTATACTTCGGCAACCCTGCCTATCTGAGCATGAAGAACAAGCAGCTGGTTCTTCGCTTACCGGAAGTGGAGAAAAATGATTCTTTGCCAGAATCATTTAAACAAGAGGCTGTTCGGACGGTTCCGATTGAGGATATCGGAGTTGTTGTTTTGGATCATAAGCAGATAACGATCACACATGGTTTGATGGAGGCGCTATTGGCAAACAACTGTGCGATTATTAGCTGCGGTAGTAACCGGATGCCGATAGGCCTACATCTTCCTTTGGATGGAAATTCCATTCAAAGCGAACGTTTCAGAGCACAGATCGATGCCACACTCCCATTGAAGAAGCAGTTATGGCAACAAACCATTCAAGCGAAAATTTCCAATCAAGCTTATGTACTAGGGACATCCCGAGGCGTTATCGTCAAAAACATGGAAGCTTGGGTGAATCAGGTAAAAAGCGGAGACAGTGATAATCTGGAAGGCAGAGCAGCAGCTTATTATTGGGCTAATATGTTTCCTGCAATAGAGGATTTTCGCAGAGATCGAGAAGGTATTCCGCCTAATAATCTATTGAATTATGGATATGCCATACTGCGGGCAGTAATTGCCCGTTCCTTGGTTTCCAGCGGCTTATTACCGACATTAGGTATCCATCACCACAACAGGTATAATGCCTATTGTCTGGCAGATGATATTATGGAGCCTTACCGCCCTTATGTCGATCGGTTAGTGATAGAAATTATAGATTGTGGGTATGAGATAAACTCATTATCCCAAGAAGTAAAAGCAAGATTACTGTCTGTACCCGTTTTGGATGTCATTATTAATGGGAAGCGGAGTCCCTTGATGATTGCAGCCAGTCAAACGACAGCTTCTCTGGCAAAATGTTTTTTAGGCGAATCACGTAAAATAACCTATCCTACATTTTGAATTATTGGGTAATGGAACGTTTTAGTGAATATCGGATTATGTGGGTCTTAGTTTTCTTTGATTTACCAACAGAGACAAAAAAGGAACGTAAAGCTTATGCGGATTTTCGTAAGAAATTGCTCAACGATGGCTTTACCATGTTCCAGTTCTCCATTTACCTGCGCCATTGCGCCAGTCGTGAGAATGCGGAGGTCCATATCCGTCGAGTGAAAGACAACTTACCGCCTTTTGGGCAAATCGGCATTTTATGTATTACAGATAAGCAGTTTGGGCAAATGGAGTTGTTTCAAGCCAAAAAAATAAAAGCAGTTTCGACTCCCTATCAACAATTAGAACTGTTTTGACAGAAAAAAGAATTCCGCCCTTATGGCGGAATTCTTTTTTTACAGACCTTTCATTTTTTTATCCTAAGATTTTCTTTAATACATTGACAGTCTTGCTACTATAACGATTGTACTGTCTGTAATACATCAAAGATACGATTTTGAAAGCAATGCACAACAGTAGTACAACGTAAAGCCTGTCACCACTAACTGTCTGTAATACATCAAAGATACGATTTTGAAAGCAATGCACAACTGCGCTGCGTGAGCGTTGTGATGCCCCTGGACTGTCTGTAATACATCAAAGATACGATTTTGAAAGCAATGCACAACAGAGCCTTAAAGTTGACTATCAAAAACAGAACTGTCTGTAATACATCAAAGATACGATTTTGAAAGCAATGCACAACTAACCTAATACAGGATAAGAAAAGCAAACTACTGTCTGTAATACATCAAAGATACGATTTTGAAAGCAATGCACAACAGATCCCCACCGGTTTATCTTTTCGCACTTACTGTCTGTAATACATCAAAGATACGATTTTGAAAGCAATGCACAACGACTTTCTATCTAAATCATTATCATAAGGAACTGTCTGTAATACATCAAAGATACGATTTTGAAAGCAATGCACAACTTACGACCTGGAAGGAAACCCGATCATGTACTGTCTGTATACATCAAAGATACGATTTTGAAAGCAATGCACAACGCGCAACACAAAGCCTCTGTGATATCCATCACTGTCTGTAATACATCAAAGATACGATTTTGAAAGCAATGCACAACATGCGGATGCGAGAACTATCAAAACAAGAGACTGTCTGTAATACATCAAAGATACGATTTTGAAAGCAATGCACAACAAACCTTAGCAATAGGGTCGGCAAAGTAGACTGTCTGTAATACATCAAAGATACGATTTTGAAAGCAATGCACAACAAGCGAACATTGCAGAAATCGCCGAGCAATACTGTCTGTAATACATCAAAGATACGATTTTGAAAGCAATGCACAACGCTCTGCAAACTCATGCTCAATCTTCATTTACTGTCTGTAATACATCAAAGATACGATTTTGAAAGCAATGCACAACAACTATGAACCTGACTGGACAGGAGGTAGAGCTGCTACCCCATAGTCAGACTATTTTACTACTATCTACATCTAGAATCAGCATTCTAGATGTTTTTTTATGATAAAAATAGGTATTTAAAAAATAAAAAAAAGCCGATACGGAGTACCGCACGGCTTCTTAAATAGATTTGATTTTATTTTACTAAAATCTTTTTTACCATCTTTTGAGGGACTCGTACAATGTATATCCCTCTATTCAGTGGGATTTGTGTTTCTGTCCCAGAGAAGGTTGTTAATAGCTGTCCTTGGAGATTATACACTCCTCCTGTGATAGGAAGAGGTGAAGAAATCATCAATATTCCCTCACTGGTATATATTTCAATACCCGTGTCTTGGATTTCTTCATTTCCCACCAAGGTAGCCTTAAAATAAGCTACCATCAGTCCCCCTTCTTGTATAGGGGGAGTGTTGAAGGTATTTCCTTCCACTAAATAATCCGTGCCCAAGAGATTTACTTTTTCTACTTCATATCCCTCCTGGGGAGAGAGTATAAATGTAAGGGTTTCCCCCTTGGAGACAACCACTTCTCCTGAGGGAGAAATAGAGCCGCCGGGAGAAGAGGTCACAATGATTTTGCATTTCTCCTCTGGCCTAGAAGCCACTGTAACTGTCACTTCCAAGGAAGTGACACTTCCTTTGTGATTTGACACCGTACAGGAATATCTTCCTGTATGAGACGGTAGTGCAGTGACTTTATAAACGGAGCTGGTAGCTCCTGTCACTTTCTTTCCATCTTTGTGCCACTGATAAGTGAGGTTTTTTCCTGTTGCCTCCACAGAGAGCAATAATTCTTCCCCCTCTACTAGAGAGAGAGGAGAAGGATCTTTGGTGATCTTTGGTGGGGTATCTTCTTCTCCTCCTCCTTCCTCATCAGAGAAATTGAGAAGAGGTAAAGGTAGCTCATAGAGGTCGTTCCCAATATTATCCAGCGTGTATAGGACATACTGAGTTTTTCCTTTACCCGTCAAGGTATACTGGGGTTTATTTCCTCCTATTTCTTCGCCATTTTTTGTGATAGCGTTGGAAGAGGCGAAAAACTCTTCTATTTTCAGGAGAACGTTTTCTGTTTTCTTGACCTTGATCTCTCCAGTCCATTCTGAGATGGGTTTGGTTGTAGATCCAACAGTCAAAGTTGATCTAGTCGTGATCCTACGGATATAGACAGTTTTCATTCCTCCAACATTGGGATAAGAATTAGACCATCGTCCAGATTGTCCTACTGAAACGTATTGCTTTTGTTTTTGTTCCAGAGATAATCCTGCCCCATCGGGAGCTCCCCATGAATTTTTCTCTGTCCAATTTTCAAAAGCGATTTCAAATTGCACCTCTGAGGTACAATCTACATAAAATTTTGACTGAGATTTCCAATCTGATTCTGAGATCAGATACTTCCCTCCTACCGTGATCATCGGATTTCCCTTTGAAAAATCCAACTTGGTTTGAGCAGAGATAGTAACGCTACACAGCATCATTACTATCATCAGATACATTTTTGTTTTCATTTTTATTTCCTCCTATTTTATTTGTTTTTATTTTGGGATTTTTTTTAATTTTTGTGGATTCGTTGCGGTAAAGCAACTCATTCGCTGTCTGTAATACATCAAAGATACGATTTTGAAAGCAATGCACAACGCGCAACACAAAGCCTCTGTGATATCCATCACTGTCTGTAATACATCAAAGATACGATTTTGAAAGCAATGCACAACATGCGGATGCGAGAACTATCAAAACAAGAGACTGTCTGTAATACATCAAAGATACGATTTTGAAAGCAATGCACAACAACTATGAACCTGACTGGACAGGAGGTAGAGCTGCTACCCCATAGTCAGACTATTTTACTACTATCTACATCTAGAATCAGCATTCTAGATGTTTTTTTATGATAAAAATAGGTATTTTAAAAATTAAAAAAAGCCGATACGGAGTACCGCACGGCTTCTTAGACAGATTTGATTTTATTTTACTAAAATCTTTTTTGTTATTTTTTGAGGGACTCGTACAATGTATATCCCTCTATTCAGTGGGATTTGTGTTTCTGTCCCAGAAAAACTTGTTATTATCTGTCCTTGGAGATTATACACTCCTCCTATGATAGGAAGAGGTGAAGAAATCATCAATATTCCCTCACTGGTATATATTTCAATACCCGTGTCTTGGATTTCTTCATTTCCCACCAAGGTAGCCTTAAAATAAGCTACCATCAGTCCCCCTTCCTGTATAGGGGGAGTGTTGAAGGTATTTCCTTCCACTAAATAATCCGTGCCCAAGAGATTTACTTTTTCTACTTCATATCCCTCCTGGGGAGAGAGTATAAATGTAAGGGTTTCCCCCTTGGAGACAACCACTTCTCCTGAGGGAGAAATAGAGCCGCCGGGAGAAGAGGTCACAATGATTTTGCATTTCTCCTCTGGCCTAGGAGTAACCGTAACCATCACTTCCTTGGAAGTGACACTTCCTTTGTGATTTGACACCGTACAGGAATATCTTCCTGTATGAGACGGTAGTGCCGTGACTTTATAAACGGAGCTGGTAGCTCCTGTCACTTTCTTTCCATCTTTGTGCCACTGATAAGTGAGGTTCTTTCCTGTTGCCTCCACAGAGAGCAATAATTCTTCCCCCTCTACTAGAGAGAGAGGAGAAGGATCTTTGGTGATCTTTGGTGGAGTATCTTCTTCTCCTCCTCCTTCCTCATCAGAGAAATTGAGAAGAGGTAAAGATAATTCATAGAGATCATTTTCAATATTGTCCAATGTGTACAGGACATACTGAGTTTTTCCTTTGCCTGTCAAAACGTACTGGGCTTTATTGCCTCCTACTTCTTCGCCATCTTTTGTGATAGCGTTGGAAGAGGCAAAAAACTCTTCTATTTTCAGGAGAACGTTTTCTGCTTTCTTGACCTTGATCTCCCCACTCCACTCTGTGATGGGTTTGGTTGTAGATCCGACAGTCAGAGTCGATCTAGTCGTGATTCTCCGGATAAAAATAGTCTTCAATCCATAAATATAAGAATTAGACCATTGTCCAGATTGTCCTACTGAAACGTATTGCTTTTGTTTTTGTTCCTGAGATAACCCTGCTCCAGCGGGAGCTCCCCATGAATTTTTCTCTGTCCAATTTTCAAATCCGATTTCAAATTGCACCTCTGAGGTACAATCTACATAAAATTTTGACTGAGATTTCCAATCTGATTCTGAGATCAGATACTTCCCTCCTACCGTGATCATCGGATTTCCCTTTGAGAAATCCAACTTGGTTTGAGCAGAGATAGTAACGCTACACAGCATCATTACTATCATCAGATACATTTTTGTTTTCATTTTTATTTCCTCCTATTTAGTTTTTATTTTGGGATTTTTTAATTTTTGTGGATTCGTTGCGGTAAAGCAACTCATTCGCTGTCTGTAATACATCAAAGATACGATTTTGAAAGCAATGCACAACAGGAAGAAACAATAGAGTGGAAAATAAATATTAGATTTGCATCAAGCATACAAATTATCTGTATGCTTGGTGTTTTAACATTTGTATCATTAGAAACATGAAAGAAGAATTAACAACGGCAATGCACTCTGAGTTTATCGATCACGAAATAAGCGAGTTTGACCTGCGCATAATGGGGGTGTATGGTGCAATCGCACGTGGCGTCAAGAGAAAAGATGCGTTTCTTGAATACTCTTTATCGGAGAGCGAATACGAAAAACATATATGTAGAGTGCTACACGAATAGAGTGCTTATGAATTTCAGTCAGTAATAACGTATAAAGAAAAAATATGAGTTATTTAACTGCACGCTTGTAGGCTTGATATAGGTATATTATATAACCTATAATCAACCCCCAAGCGAAAATATTTGCTACTATTTTTAAAATAAATTCTATCATTTGAATCCTTTTACTCAAAAATAGGGATAATAACTCAATCCACCACTTTTCTACTCTAAATAATAGTAAAATTTTGAGACACTGTAGTTCCCCTAAAAAGTAATGAGGCATATCGAAACACAAAACACACAAACCTTATTCCCAAAAAATCACTACCTTTGATCAACGAATCAAAGTGTATTGGGTTATGAGGAAAGCATTTATTGCGCTGTTTTTTGGGGTGGTGTGTTGCCTGTTGTTGAGTGCGTCTGACACGGGAGGTCTTTATGGGAATGTGAATAAAAAGGGGTCTATAGAGATTACTTCGCCTGATGGGGAGGGATTTCCTGTGACGATGTCCGGCGCGGTTCCTGTGGTGGTCAATATCTACCATCCTGCTTCCCAGGCCAAAGAGGTAAAATATAGCTGTCTTGTGGATGGCAAGCGGCTTATCAATAATAAAAAACTAATACGTAAGAGCGACTGGACATGGAGTGATATGCTCTATTTAACCAATCGACCCTATGGCAAATCGATCATCATCCGGGTGACAGCTACCTATAAAAACGGTGAAAAGATGGAAAAAGAGCGACGGTTTACCTACAACAACCGAAAACCTCTCGTCAACCTGGACAAGGAGTGGATCAACCTACGGGGTGATGCCCAACACACGGGCATCAGCGAGATCAGCCTCACCACTCCCTTAAGAATGACCTGGATAAATAATATCGGAGCCCATATATCCTTCACCTCTCCGATCATTCACCAGCACAAAGTATTTGTTGCCTCCGTTGATGAAGAACGAAAAGGAAAGGGAGCGGTCTATGCTTTAGACAGCCAGACCGGTAATCTGCTTTGGAAATACCCGGTAAACAATGCGATACGGAACAGCATCGTAGCTGAAAACGGGATCGTATATGCCCAAACCGAACAAGGCAGTCTTTTTGCCATCAAAGCAAGCGATGGCAGCCTGTGCTGGGGAAGGCAACTGCATGTGAACGAGGAGTCGCCACTGATCGACGGTCTTGTCGTTTCCAACGGCGTGGTATATGCCGGAAGTGGTCTTGCTCTCTGTGCCTTAGACGCTAAATCGGGCGATGTGATCTGGCAAAACAGTGGCTGGAATCAGGGCGAAGCCACCGCTGCAACCCCTGTTGTCACAGAAGGAATGCTGGTCAGCTTCTCGCAATCACAAGGTCTTTATGGTAACGATATTCTAACCGGCGAGTTCAAATGGCATACAGACCGGGCGGAACTAATCCACCGTGGTTCTTCACCCGCTTTATATCACGGTTTGTTATACCTCCTTTCCGGTCAATCCCTGTTTGTTATACAACCGGAAACAGGTCGTATCGTAGTGCGCAAAGAATATCCTTTCAGTCTAAAGACCTCCTCTACCCCACTGATGACCGACAAACTGATTGTTTTCGGTTCGGCCACTGAGGGATTGATCGGGATTGACAGAGAAACACTTGAAGTTGTATGGAAGGTACCAACCGGACAGACACTAACACCCATAACGTCCCCGCTACATGACCCCTTGGCAGATGTGGAAAGCAGTTCCGTTCTTTCCGGAGAGATAATATATTTCGGTGCATCCGACGGTTGCCTGTATGGGATCAACAAAGAAAGTGGCGAAGTAGTATGGAAACATGTTGCGGGAGCTCCCATCTTAGGATCGGTAGCTATTTCCGGTAATGCCCTATTTGCTGTCGATTTCGGAGGAAACGTGTATGCTTTTACCACAGCACCATAAAGTCGCCTCCCTCCCATTCTTCACGACGATGATGCAATAATTTGTGTATCAGCCTGCCCCACACGCATAAACAGGGTGAAAAGTGGATCACCACACGCCGCCGACCTTACAAAACGACACACCAAAGAATATTTTCACCCAAAAACCAAGCAAAAAAGCCTTGAAATACAGAGTAACATTCGATTATTTTTGACAAAATGATAGTTCGCCGGGCGATTTTTTTCAAAATTATACGACTTTCTACAAGATTTAATGTTGTTTCCTACAAAAATGATTACCTTTGTTCAATCGTTTGTAATCGACAAAAAACATATTTAAATTTATCGAGTTATGGCAAAAATAAGAGGAGCGGTGGTTGTAAACACCGAGCGCTGCAAGGGATGCGACCTATGCGTGGTTGCCTGCCCGACGGACACGCTCGAGCTTCATCCGCGCGAAGTGAATAACAAAGGGTATCATTATGTTTACATGAAAAACCCGGATAATTGCATCGGTTGTGCCAACTGCGGATTGGTATGCCCTGATGGTTGTTTAACGATCTATAAAGCTAAAGTATAATGTCAGAAGAAATAAAACTATTAAAGGGGAACGAAGCAATTGCCCATGCGGCGATTCGTTCGGGCGCCGATGGTTATTTTGGCTACCCCATCACTCCTCAATCGGAGATTTTGGAAACATTGATGGCAGAGATGCCTTGGGAAACAACCGGCATGGTGGTTTTACAGGCAGAGAGCGAAGTAGCTGCTATCAATATGGTCTACGGAGGCGCTGCCACCGGAAAACGGGTGATGACCTCTTCTTCCAGTCCGGGTATCAGCCTGAAACTGGAAGGTATCTCTTACCTGGCGGGTGCCGACCTGCCCTGTTTAATTGTTAATGTGATGCGTGGCGGTCCCGGTCTGGGAACTATCCAGCCTAGTCAGGCAGATTATTTCCAAACGGTAAAAGGGGGCGGACACGGCGACTATCGCCTGATCACGCTGGCTCCCTCTTCCGTACAGGAAATGGCTGATTTCGTTACCTTAGGCTTTGACCTGGCCTTCAAATATTCCAATCCGGTAATGATTCTGGCAGACGGTATCGTTGGACAGATGATGGAAAAAGTAACACTGCCTCCATACCAAAAACGTCGTACGGAAGAAGAACTACGCAAAGAATGCCCCTGGGCCTCTCAAGGCAAACCGGCAGACCGTAAGCCCAATGTGATTACCTCATTGGAACTCGACCCGGCAGTGATGGAAGAGAACAACAATCGTTTCCAGGCGAAATACAAGAAGATTGAAGAGAACGAAGTACGCTATGAGGAGTTTATGTGCGATGATGCCGAATACCTGTTGGTTGCCTTCGGTTCTTCAGCACGTATCTGTCAAAAGGTAGTGGAACTGGCACGCGAAGAGGGTATCAAGCTCGGTCTCTTGCGTCCTATCACCCTATGGCCTTTCCCAACGCAAGCCATTGCAACCTATGCTGACAAGGTGAAAGGAATGCTCTCCGTTGAATTGAATGCCGGACAAATGGTGGAAGACATCCGCCTGGCTGTCAATGGCAAAATAAAAGTGGAACACTATGGCCGTCTCGGAGGAATTATCTTTACTCCGGATGAAATACTCCAAGCACTAAAAGACAAAATCATCAACGCATAAACCCTTTATACAATGAGACGAGGAAGCCGGTTAGACGAGTTGTTTACCTTATTATTTATGGTATTGGCCATAGGCGCTGTTATCTGCTTTTTTGCCCTACGCGGCGACCGGACATGGTTTCTCATTCTGGGAGGCATTGCGATTGTTTTACGAGTAGTGCAGTATGTAATGCGATACTTTAGTAAATAAAAAAGAAGTTTAAAGAGATATGGAACTCAATGAAATAATTAAACCGGAAAACCTGGTTCATACGAAACCCCGGTTAATGAACGATAATCCCATGCACTATTGCCCGGGATGCAGCCATGGTGTTATACACAAACTAATCGCGGAAGTTATTGACGAAATGGGGCTTGCCGAAAAGACCATCGGAGTTTCTCCGGTAGGCTGTGCCGTATTTGCCTACAACTACCTGGATATCGACTGGATTGAAGCGGCTCACGGACGTGCTCCTGCTGTTGCAACCGCTGCCAAACGATTAAACCCTGACAAAATGGTATTCACCTATCAGGGCGACGGCGACCTGGCAGCCATCGGTACCGCCGAAACGATCCATGCGGCTAACCGTGGAGAAAACATCGTGATTGTGTTTGTCAACAACGCCATCTATGGTATGACTGGCGGACAAATGGCACCCACCACACTGGAAGGCATGGCCACATCAACCACTCCATACGGACGTTCGATCGAACTGAATGGCCATCCATTGAAAATAACCAATCTGTTGGCGCAGCTCGAAGGCACCTGTCTGGTAACCCGTCAAAGCGTGCATACGGCAGCCGCCGTGAAGAAAGCGAAGAAGATGCTCCGCAAAGCATTTGAAAATGCGATGAACAAAAAAGGAACATCCATTGTAGAATTTGTTTCGACCTGTTCTTCCGGTTGGAAAACAACTCCGGCGAAAGCAAACGACTGGATGGTCGAAAACATGTTCCCATTCTATCCATTAGGTGACTTAAAAAACAAAGAAGAAGCATGAAAGAGGAAATAATCATTGCAGGTTTCGGTGGACAAGGTGTATTGTCCATGGGGAAAATATTAGCCTATTCCGGCTTGATGGAAGGAAAAGAGGTAACCTGGATGCCTTCTTACGGCCCGGAACAACGGGGAGGGACAGCCAATGTGACTGTGATCCTGAGTGACGCACCCATCAGCTCGCCTATTCTGAATCAATACGATATAGCGATCGTACTAAACCAGCCTTCGCTCGAGAAGTTTGTAGGCAAGGTAAAACCGGGTGGTATCCTGATCTATGACGGATATGGTATCAATACGCCTGTCACCCGCACCGACATTCAGGTTTATCGCGTAGACGCGATGGACGCTGCGACGGAAATGAAGAACGAAAAGGCCTTCAACATGATCGTATTGGGCGGACTGTTGAAAATCGTTCCAATGGTTAAACTGGAAAACGTATTGTTAGGGCTGAAGAAGTCGCTTCCGGAGCGTCATCACAAACTGATTCCGATGAATGAAGCCGCCATCAAAAAAGGAATGGAAATTATTCAAAAAGTATAATCCAGTCAAAAAAGATGATAAAGATAAAGGGCGTTCTTGTGTAGGAACGCCCTTTTGTTATATCTTTGCAAACGATGAAGAGGAGTGTTTATATATCATTAATCATACTCTGTATAACGTTATCGGTGCAGGCGCAGGATCGTTCGTCACGAGGTGGAGGAGGAGGTTTTTCGCTTGCCAATCTATCGAAAGTACAAAACGCAGACAGTATCCAGACAGATACATTGGCGCTATCCGACCAGGTGACGGCTTTGCGCCTCAGCCCTTATGTCGGGCAGGCTTATGTGGCACCTATGGATACCGCCCGATTGAATTTCGGACAAAGCACACTCGTTGAAGGGCAAGGATTAGCCATGGGATACCTGGCAAACCTGGGTTCTCCCGCACAATCCCGTTTGTTTCATGAGCGCAAAGAGAGCCGCGACTTTATCTTTGCTGATCCTTTCGACAACTACATTGTCACGCCCGAGAACGCCGATTTCTACGATGCCAAAGTGCCTTATACCAATATTCTTTACTCCTTTGCCGGAGGCGATCAGCAAAAAGAAGAAAGACTGAAAGGGATTATGACCGTCAGCTTTGGAAAGAAAATCAATATCGGCGGGGAACTGGACTATATCTATAGCCGCGGGCATTATGCTTCCAACGGAAACAAACTCTTAAGCTACCGCTTTTTCGGCAGCTTCCTGACAGACAAATACGAAGCGCGTGCCTACCTAAGCAACTACAACTTTGTTACTTACGAGAACGGAGGGCTGCGTGACGACAACTGGATCTACAACCCGGAAGAGATGAACACCAGCGGACGCGCCGTGACGACCAAAGACTATGCCGTTCGCTACAACAACGCCTTCAATCGCGTCAGAGGCAAACAATATTTCCTGACACATCGCTTCAACTTAGGATTTTACCGGATGCTCGACGCTCCTATTCAGGGTGCAGAAGAGAATATGGAAGAACTGAGTCACGAAGAGGATGAACACGAAGGACACGACCACGAACACGCGCATAACGCAAGTATACCTCCCAGTGGCAACGATGGCGAACCCGAAGAACCGCGCCGCCAGTTTGTCCCGGTATCCAGCATTGTTCATACGCTGTTTTACGAAGATAATCGTCGCCATTTCACCACCAACGACCAAACAGGGATAGACACCTGCTATAATTTCCCGGGTAAGAGCAATCCCGGAAGCATGGTGTTCTACGATATGTCGCCCACATTGCACGACCGTCCCTCCTCCTGGAAGCTGCGCAACACCTTTGCCCTCTCCCTACGGGAAGGATTCCAGAAATGGGTCAAATTTGGATTATCCGCCTTCGTCACTCTGGAACAAAGAAAATATGAGATGCGCAACAGCCTTCCCGGTCTTGAGTTCGACGAATACAATAATCATAACTTCCACTTCACGCCCGGAGCTCCCGGTATCCTGGATGGCTCTCTTTCAAAAACATACGATGAGTTCTCTACCTATATTGGCGGAGAGCTGAGTAAATCGCGTGGAAGTGTACTCACCTACAATGCCCGGGGAGAATTATGCCTCGTCGGGGACGACCTGGGCGAGTTTCGTATCACGGGGGATGTTCAAACCCGATTCAAACTGTTCGGCAAAGAGGCATCGATCAAAGCGGAAGGGTATGTAAAGAACGTAACACCCGCCTTTTTCACACGGCACTACCTCTCTCGCTATTACCGGTGGGACAATAACTTCCGCAACGAAAAGCAAATGTATGTCGGAGGATCTGTCAACATCGAGAAAACCAGAACGACCCTGTTTGCCGGTGTGAACAGTATTCAGAACTACGTCTACTTCGGAAGCGAGGGAGTGCCCCTGCAAAACGACGGCAACCTGCAGGTCATCACCGGACGGATAAAACAAGACTTTAAGTTCAAAGGATTTGGCTGGGAGAACGAAGCAGCCTATCAATTGAGCAGCAACAAGGAGGTGATTCCACTTCCTGAATTGAGCCTATACACCAATATGTATGTTCATTTTAAGCTGGCCAAGGTGCTCACCATCCAGTTAGGAGCAGACGCACATTATTTCACCTCCTACTATGCGCCCTATTACGAGCCTGCCACCCAGCAGTTCCAGTTACAGACAGAAGACAACCGAAAGACAAAGGTCGGCGATTACCCGTTGATCAATGCCTACCTGAACTTCCATCTGAAGCAGACCCGTTTCTTTATTATGGGTTACAATGTCGGAACCATGTTCCTTGATCCTAAACACTTCTCATTCGCACATTATCCGCTGAATCCATTTGTGCTGAAATTCGGTATTTCCGTGATGTTCAACAATTGATTTCCCTTCGTATGAAATCCAGAAAGCTCCTGTTTTTGTATGCTTTCCTATTGCTTTTGGTGGTAGCCACCATGTTTCTTTTAAGGAAACCCAAAGAGGTTGCCCGCGACTTAGTAGAGATAAAACAAGAGGGCATCTTACGCCTCATCACCGAATACAACCCGACAGGCTATTATGTAAGCGGCGATACAATCGAAGGCTTTCAGTATGAATTAAGCCAGGCTATTTCAGACATCTCCGGCCTGCAGGTGGAGATCCAATTGGAGATGAACCTAACCAAAAGCTTTGAGAAGCTCAACGAGCGGACGACAGATATTATCGCCCGAAATATCCCGTCTACCACAGAATTAAAAGCCTCCTACCTCTTCACCGACCCGGTTCTATTAAACAAACAGGTATTGGTGCAACGCACCTCTAAAGCGAATCACGGGATCCTGCCTGTACGCAATCAACTGCACTTAGCGAAGAAGCAATTATATGTACCGGCTGAATCACCGGCTATTTTGCGCCTGCGCAACCTGGAACAGGAGATTGGAGATACGATACACATCATAGAAGACCCACTCTATTCCTCGGAGCAACTGATCATCATGGTGGCCAGCGGAGACATCGACTACGCGGTCTGCGATCAGCCCATCGCCCTGCATATGCAAGAGCAATTCCCGGAAATCGATATCAATACAGACATCAGCTTCACCCAACTGCAGTCGTGGGTCGTGCGCAAAGAATCTCAAGAACTGTTAGACAGCCTCAACCACTGGTTCGCCCGCATAAAAGAAAGCGGGATGTATAATCAGATATACTCCCGCTACTATAAATAAACTAATTAGGTAGATTGTTATTCTTCGCTTGACGGATCATGAGAAGGCAGCGTGAAAGAGAAGGTCGATCCGACACCTTCGGTCGAGTCTACTTCCAGTTTACCACCCATTTTGGTTACCAATCCCTGACAAATAGCCAGTCCCAGTCCAATACCTTCCGCATAGTCATTCACTTTGGCAAAACGGCCGAACAACTGTTTCTGCTTCTCTTCCGGAATACCTAAACCGGTATCTTTCACATAGAAACATAGTTGTCCATCCGGCAAACTCTTATACCCGATGGTGATCGACCCTTTACGCGTATGCTTGATCGCATTGTTGGCCAGGTTGGTAATCAACTGCAACAAACGTACGGGATCCGTTCCGAACAGACATTCTTTTTGCTCCTTTTCCAGAATCAGTTCCACACCGCCCGGCATGCGCAAACGGGTAGAGGCATAAGCCGAATCAACCAGATCGTTTACATCGATGTTTTCATACGAAATCTTCACCACATCGGCTTCGATTTTCGACAGGTCAAGAATATCATTGATCAGCTGCATCAGCATCTGATTGTTGGTTTTGATCACATCATAATAGGCCATACGTTCTTCAGCCGAATCGGTAAAGGCCATAATTTCCGCAAAACCGGTAATCGCGTTCAAAGGGGTACGGATCTCATGGCTCATATCCGCCAGGTATTTCGACTTCATCCTGTCAGCCTTTTCCATTCGATCGACCAACTCTTCCATCGTCAGCTCTTGTGACTTCCGGGCATCGATATCGGAAGAGCAGACCAATACGGTGGTTGTTCCATCCTCTTCTTTTTCATAAAGATAAATGATATATTCTCGCCAGACAAACCGGGCATGTTCCGGAAATTTAACAAAAGCTTCAAATTTCACCTCCTGCTTGCCCTCTTTCACTACGGACAAGAAATTTGCCATAAAAGTCTCACAGCTCTCTTCATCGAAAACAGAGATATAATGCTCCCAATTTATCAAAACCGGACGCTCCGCATCCTCTACCCAATGGTAAAGAATGGTCACTTCCGTATCCTTATAATCTTTCGTATGAGGATTAATTTTTAATAAACTTGCATGAATATCATTGGCCTTAAAAGCAATTCTGGAAAGAAGACGCAATCGTTTCAGCGTTTCTTTCGGATCCTCATTTTCCCCGGATAAAATCGTTAGCCAATTAGGATTGCTGTTCGCTCCTTTTATCGCATCCGTCTGAAGAAGTTTCTGTTCTTCATTACATTTCATATCACACCCCTTTTACTTCAATTTCAAATAAAGTATAAAGGTATTCCATTATTCTCAAACAGCCAACAAAAAAAGAGAAAACTTTCGAAGAGGCAAAATGCAATTTGCTTTTGACCTCCGATAGGTGGTATTTATATTTTTGTTCATCAAAATGACATAAAATCGTTTCTTTGACACTATCTTTGTAGGAAATTAGGCTATATACCGTATGAGATTTGACGAATTGATGCTGGAGGATGAGATCCTGGATGGTCTCGACGCAATGAATTTTGCAGAAACGACTCCGGTACAGGAACTGACAATACCACTTATTTTAGAAGGGAAAGATTTGATTGCCTGCGCCCAAACGGGAACAGGGAAAACGGCGGCGTATGTTTTGCCGGTTATCAACGAACTCAGCAAAGGC
Source organism: Parabacteroides sp. PM6-13 (assembly GCF_029892605.1). Classification (GTDB taxonomy): domain Bacteria; phylum Bacteroidota; class Bacteroidia; order Bacteroidales; family Tannerellaceae; genus QVMG01. The sequence goes on along the minus strand of NZ_JARXWF010000007.1, from coordinate 189,220 downwards.
GGGTATCCCGGCAATGCTGTGAACGCAGTCATTATGGCGCCCACCCGCGAATTGGCGCAACAAATCGATCAACAGATCGAAGGTTTCTCCTATTTCATTCCCGTCTCTGCGGTAGCTGTCTACGGCGGTACCGATGGCATCGCGTGGGAGCAACAAAAACGAGGCATGGAGATGGGCGCGGATATTGTCATCGCGACACCGGGACGTCTGCTTTCGCACCTCAAGCTGGGCACGGTAGATCTCTCGCAGACCTCCTTCTTCATCCTGGACGAAGCCGACCGGATGCTCGATATGGGATTCTACGACGACATTATGCACATCTATAAGCAATTGCCTCCCTCCTGCCAGGTGATTATGTTTTCAGCCACCATGCCTCCCAAGATCAGGACACTGGCCAAAACCATCCTGAAAGATCCGGAAGAGGTGAAGATCGCCATCTCCCGTCCACCCGAATCCATTATGCAAACGGCCTATATCTGCTACGAGCCTCAGAAACTGAAGATCGTCGAAAAGCTCTTTTCGGAAAGCCGTCCGCAGCGTGTTATTATTTTCTCCTCCTCAAAAATGAAGGTGAAGGAATTAGCTTCCACTCTGAAACGAATGAAATTCAATATCGCCGCCATGCACTCCGACCTGGAGCAGTCGCAGCGTGAGGAGGTGATGCGGGAATTCAAAAACGGACGTATCGATATCCTGGTAGCTACCGACGTGGTGTCGCGCGGGATCGACATAAACGATATCAAACTGGTCATCAACTACGACATCCCCCACGATCCGGAAGATTATGTGCACCGCATCGGACGTACGGCACGTGGCACCGACGGGAAAGGCTTGGCCATCACCTTTGTGGCCGTAGAAGAACAGGCAGCATTCAAGCGCATCGAAAAGTTCCTCGAAAAAGACATCTATAAAATACCGGTTGATCCCTCTCTGGGAGAAGCGCCTTTGTATGAACCGGAAAAATATATTCAACGTCGTGGCAAGCGTCCCTCATCCGGCAAGGGTGCTGGTGGTGGCGGACGCAAAGGATTCAACCGTCCGAGAAACGCCCGTAAAGCTTAGGCCTCTTTCATTTGTACGATAAAAACAACCGTGTTCCCGGCAGGCGATCCTTCCGGGAATAGTTTTTTTACCGCCTCACCCGATTGCGCGTAACAGAAAGAACGGTGGGAAACGTCCATGGGTTCCAGGTGAACACGCCCCGTATCATAGAAATCATCCTGCATACCTCCCGCTACGGTCTTAGATTCGTGCCGGGCAGGATCAGCATAGAAGGTATAACCGGCGGGATTCTCTTCATCGCCACGGGCATCATATAGAGAAGAGAGCCAGAAGCGTCCCGCCCGACGAACCGGCACAACCGGCACGGATCCACCTACCGAAGCCACCATCAACTCCGTACGCCAGTTGTTCTCCAGATAGGCCGTGTCCGACGGCAAATAACCCGGATCTATCGACGGACTATACACCACCAGGCGGCCTGTGTCCGGATCGACACATAATTGCGGATCGATCAGTTCCAACAAAAAACTCGGACGCCCCAGATCCACCGCACAAAGCGTTCTGGCATCCAGTCGTTGCAGATCGCGGTCGTAGGTCACCACCTCTTTTTTCACATTTACCTCGCCGGTATCCGGGTTGGTATAGCTATTTTCTTCGATCGACAACAGATGGTTCTGAGACCAATTAACCGAAAGAATCCGGCGATAGGGCTGTCCGTCGTCGTCCATTTTTCGTTTATCGAGCAATTGCCCGTTATAATCATAATAATAGACATCATCTCTGTTTCCGAAGACAATCAATTCCTCTCGCACTGGATCGACCACATACATGCGGGGATCCATCTGAGCAGGATCGGTAATCGCACAGACAAACTCACCATGATTGGTATAGCGATAAAGCACCTGCTCGCTGATAAAGAACAGGTTACCCCTATCCTGCCGCACCTGCCGGGCACTATCGATCGCCTTTCCATGGGCGTGTTGCAGGGGGATCGCCTTCACTTCGCCGGCTATATCCGACAAAGCACCGCACAGAGCCGGTTCAACCTCCCAAGCCGAACACCATGTTTTATAGCCTTCGCGGGCATAAATCAAAACGATAAGAAATAAAAGCAGGGTAAAAGTTCGTCTCATGTATATCTCATTTTAATCTGATACAAATAAAACGATAAAAACGTTCATTTATTGAAAACCCTACTCTCTTTTTCGGGTAGGAAAAGAAAGTATATGGATAGTGACCCCGATAGCTATGAGGATCAACAGGATGCGTACCCACATCAGCGGCACAAAAAAGACGACCGTACAAATCATCGACACCCACATCACCACGAGCGAAAGCACTTTTCCCCGCAAGGGTATGGACTTGTCTTCCATATAGGCCTTGACGTAGGTACCAAAATAACGGTTGGCCATCACCCGGCGATAGAGTTTGTCCGAACTGCGGATATAGAACCAGCAGGTAAGCAGCCAGAAAGGTGTGGTGGGAAGCACCGGAAGAAAAACACCCAAAGTACCCAACCCAAGGAAAAGGGTACCCAAAGCAATATAAACAGATCGCCTGACCGGATTCATCAGATCAGTTTACAATGATTTATTTGCTTGAAGCCATTCAGGAAATCGCGGGCGTTCATCCGCTTTTTTCCGGCCAGTTGCAGAGATAACAGCCTAAGATAACCACCGGAAACGGCCACATCGATATAACTTTTGCCATCGGAAAGGATGGTTCCGATCTCATCGGTATGCGCTTTCACGATCTTTTCTGTTTCATAGATCTTCAGTGCCTGCGGCTTTCCTTCTGCCGGCACCAGTTCAGCCCAAGCTGCCGGATAGGGAGAGAGACCACGGATAAAGTCATATATCCGCTTGAGTGGCTGGTTCCAGTCGATGCGACATACCTCTTTATCCAATTTGGGAGCCGGACGAAGTGTAGCAGGATCGGTATAGAATGTCTCTTGAGGAATAGCGTCTATGGCATCATTCAATAACAAATCAACGGTTTCAACGACCAATCCGGCGCCTAAAGCCATCAGTTTATCATGGATATCACCCACATTATCGCTGTCCTGAACAGGAATTTTCGCCTGTTTAATGATCTTCCCCGTATCGATCTCATGCGTAAGAAAGAAAGTAGTCACGCCTGTTTCCGTTTCTCCATTGATAATCGCCCAATTGATCGGCGCAGCACCCCGGTATTGAGGCAACAGCGAGCCATGCAGGTTGAACGTACCGAAGCGCGGCATATTCCACACCACTTCGGGAAGCATCCGGAAGGCAACCACGATCTGTAGGTCGGCCTGCAACGCGCGCAGGTCGGCCAGGAAACCTTCATCCTTCAACTTCACCGGCTGAAGCACCGGCAAACCTACCGATTCCGCATATTGTTTGACCGCACTCGACTGCAAAACGCTACCATGCCGCCCGATAGGCTTATCAGGCATAGTCACAACGCCCACAACGTTATAGCCACCTTCTACCAAAGCACGCAGGCTTTCCACAGCAAACTCCGGCGTACCCATATACACAATACGCAAATTCTCTTTCTTCATCATCAATCTTCTGAAAAGTTATCCACTAAGACCTCCCGGTAGGAGTTAAATATCTTCGATTTAGACATAAAGCCTACATAATGCCCCTTTTCATCGACCACCGGGAGGTTCCAGGCCTTGGTGTCGTCGAATATCTTCATGATTTGTTCCATGGGCATATTGATCACGATCTTAGCCGGCGGAGAAACCATGAATTTCTCCACATGGAAGCGGTTGTAGAGTTCCGGGCGGAACATGATATTGCGTATATTATCCAACAGAACCATGCCTAAGAACAGCCCTTTCTGATCGATCACCGGGAAGACATTACGGCTACTTTTGGCAATAACCTTCACCACTTCGCCCAATGACATTTCCGGATGTACCGGCTGGAAATCCTTCTCGATCACCTCGTCGCGGTTCAAAAGCGTAAGTACCGCCTTGTCTTTGTGATGGGTCAGCAGTTCCCCCTTCTGCGCCAAACGCATGGAATAGATACTATGCGGTTCGAACATCAGAATGGTCAGATAGGAACCGATAGAGACAATCATCAGCGGAAGGAACAGATCGTATCCCCCGGTCAATTCGGCAATAAGGAAAACACCGGTCAATGGAGCATGCATCACAGCAGACATCACACCTGCCATGCCCAACAAAGCAAAATTCTTCTCCGAAACATAGGTGGTGAAGTCAAAATAATTCGACGTATGCGCGAATACAAAACCGGCGATACAACCAAGGAAAAGACTGGGTGCAAATATTCCTCCGCAACCCCCTCCCGCGTTTGTCGCGCTCGAAGCAAATACTTTGGTCAACAGGATAAAAGAGAGGAAAACCAGGATACCCCAATAATTTCCGTCCCATCGATAGAACAGACTTCGCTCCATAATATTAGAGAACTGTCCATTCAACAGAGAACCAATCGTATCATAGCCTTCCCCGTACAATGGCGGAAGCAGGTAGATCAACACACTCAGCATGACGCCCGCAATAATAAACTTCTTCCAGTAGTTGCCAAGTCGGCGGTAGAATCCTTCAATCTTATTCATCACCCGGGTGAAATAGAGGGATACCAATCCGCAGAACACACCCAACAATAATACATACGGGATACGCGCCATCTCAAACACCTCCGTCTGAGAGAACTTAAACATAGCCTCTGTTCCCGTAAAGATATAGGAGACAGTCGCTGCCGTCACCGAGGTGATCAGTAGCGGCATGATAGAGGTCATCGTCAGGTCGAGCAACAAGACCTCGATCACGAATACCAATCCGGCAATCGGCGCTTTAAAGATCCCGGCAATGGCACCTGCCGCGCCACATCCCACCAACAGCATCAGCGTCTTTTGCTCCATTTTGAAAAGACGTCCCAGGTTGGAACCAATCGCCGCACCGGTCAACACAATAGGTGCCTCCGCCCCTACCGATCCACCAAAACCGATGGTCACCGAACTGGCCACCAGCGACGACCAGACGTTATGCGGTTTGATCCGGCTTTTGCGTTGCGAAATGGCATACAATATCTTGGTTACCCCGTGGCTGATATCGTCACGAACAATATACTTCACAAACAAACCCGCCAACAGAATACCAACCACCGGATAAAGCAGATACAATAAGCTACCCCCGTCCAGGTCGAAGTTACCTAATAAAAGATGCTGTATCCAATGAATCAGGTTCTTGAGGGTAATAGCCGCGGCGGCAGTCAGTAAACCCACAATAAAACTCAGGATAAGGATAAAATGCTTCTCCTTAATATGATTCTCCCGCCATAATATAAACCTATAAAACCATCCTTTTTGTTCCATTGTCAAATACCTTTGCCTGTAATAACTGTTTTAATCGTATAAATCAAGATTGTCATGTCTAATACCAACGACATATTTTCGTAGTAGAGTATATCATATTGTAAACGCTCGATCATCTGATCCACATCGATGGCATACCCATATTTCACCATGCCCAGCGAGGTGATGCCCGGACGCACATTATGCAACAGATAATAATAGGGTGCTCGCTTCACGATCTGATCGATATAATAACGTCGCTCCGGACGAGGTCCTACCAGCGACATATCTCCTTTCAATACGTTCCAGAACTGGGGAAGCTCATCCAGGCGATACTTACGCATCGTTTGCCCAAACGGCGTTATGCGCGGGTCGTTCTCCGCCGAAAGCAGCGGTCCATGTTCCTCCGCCCCCACATACATGGTTCGGAACTTACAGATCATAAACGGCTTGCCCATATACCCGATCCGCTCCTGCCGGAAAAAGACCGGACCTTTGGAATCTCGCTTCACCCGGTAAGCGATATACAAAAATACCGGAGAAAGCAAAACGAGCGCCAGAAGCGAAATCACCTTATCCAGAAAAAGCTTGATATTCTTTTCCGCTTCCGAGAAATTATTATCGGTCAGATCTACCAGGGGAATACCATGAATGGTCTTGATGTTCACCTTGGCAAGCATATTGCTGTTGTCCGCCAACACTTTTATCGGACGTTTATATTTATATAAGGAATAAATGATCGGCAACTGCTCCTCGACATCTTCCGTTTCCAGCGCGACAATCAACTCGTCTACCCGGTTATTGGCCAGTATGTCGGGCAATTGTTCCAAACGCCCCAGAAGAACTTCGGACGTTACAACAGAAGCCTCCTTTTCATTTTCCGCCACATAGCCTGTAATGGTATAGCCTAACCGAAAGAGCGCCTCCCCTGTCCGCTCTGCCTTTTTGCCGGAGCCGATAATCAAGACACATAAACTACCTTCCCTTCGTTTCACTCGGTTCAACGCCTGTTGCGTGATACATAAACGAGGAATATAGGTTAAGACAAACTGCAATCCTAACAGGGTGAAAAACAATTCGTAGTAGATCTCGAAAGAACGGGGCAGGTCATTCAGTACAATCACGAAAAAGACAAAAATCACTCCAAGCCCCACTGTAATAAAGGTAGAGAAAAACTCCGTCAAACGGGATTTGCCCAATGGCTTATTGTAGTAACCGGAGAAATAATATAATACGATCCAAAATAGCGGCACCAACAACTGCCCTTTCAATACCTGAAACGACAACAAATAAGACTCCAGCGAAGTGAATCCGAGGAAAGCTGCGACTTCGTAATAACGCAACAGATTGAACAGCAGCCAAACGATCGACGCGGCCACAAAGTCTGCTATAAGGTATTTACGCAACTGTCTTTTCTTATTCATCGTTTTATCTGATAATCTTTACCTCCCCGCCTGCTCCCAATTTAATAATATTGGAAGGCTGAGCCTGCCGCAGGTCATCCTGCCGGTAGCCGACTATATAATCAACGCCATTTTTAATAATTTCTGATATTTCAGAGAAGTTAGCCGGTGATTTTTCTCCACTCACATTGGCAGAGGTCGACACCAGCGGCTTGCGGAATCGTTCGCAGAGGCGGCGCGAGAACTCTTCCTGTGTTATGCGAATCCCAAGGCTACCATCCTCCGCCAGCAATTTAGGCGATAGATTACGGGCATTCGAATAGATGATAGTCAATGGCTTATCCGCCACATCGATCAATTGCCAGGCCACATCAGGCACCTCCGTCACGTAGGTTTCCAACTTCACCGGATTATCCAGCAACACCAGCATGGCCTTTTGGTCCATACGACGTTTCAAGGCGTACACTTTTTGTACGGCTTCATCGTTTGTCGCATCACACCCAATTCCCCAGATTGTATCTGTCGGATAAAGGATTAACCCACCGGCCTGCATCACCTCGCAAGCCTTTTTAATGTCTTCTGTCATACCTCGCAATATTTGCGCAAATGTAGCAATCATTCGGCAGTATAAAAAATAAACCACTGATAAAGGACTGCCATAGGCATCCGGTTTTCCACCGTATCACCTTGGTTCTTCAAGTTTTGGAAAACATTCTCCTATTCCCTGCCCAATCATATATCGCAAAAAAGACACATTCACCGGACGAATCAGTATTCAGAGGATTTTCAAAATGAACAGGATGAAAGCCATAATTATCCTGCCAATTCTGATTGTCCTGATTCTGACAGGTGATATATTATGATATATTTGTTCGAATGTTAAATCGGTGCCATCATCGTTATCCATAGCAAAAGAACAACCGGTATTATAGGTTAATAATTAAACAATGTATTTTGGTATTTGTTAAGTTTCGGATTTTTCATGCACATGATGGTTTTCTCTTTGGATGAAGAGTTGCCAGGTTGAGCTACAAAGAGACGAGGAAAACTTTTTGCCCGTTCCTCCAAGTCGTCTTGAATAGCTTTTTCAAATAATTGCTGTATTTTCTCCTGATAAAAAAGGGAAGTATCCCCATGTTGTAGCGCTCTTTCATATAAAAAGAGCATATTTATTCCGCAGATTAGAGAAAGAATAATAATAGGAATACCTACCTTCTGATACATTTTCACACGTCGCACCACCTTGTTTCAATGGAAAAAATAATCTTTTTTACTGAGATTTTGCTGAGAAGATCATTTCTCAGTAAAATCTCAGTAAATATTTTTGGAATTTACATGTATGTTCTTTTCATTTACTGAAAAATTAAAAACAATGTTATTGTGAAAAAGAAACTTAGTGCGCCTTAGAGATACTTCGCGGTAAAAAAACTCATTGTGGTATTATTCACCACAAAGTAACACAAAGGCACACAAAGTATAGAGTGAATGAATTAAAGTATAATTAGGGAACAGGAAAAAAAGAAAGGGAGATTGCTCTACTGCTTGATACTATAGTAGCAATCTCCCCACAACCTGCCCTTTTAAAGAAAGGAGGAAGCTTATGAAGAACAAAGATAGTGAAAGCTGAACACAGAACCAAGCTTGCTTGAGTTATGTTGAGGCGCATCCTATCTTATGAAAAGATACTTAGAAATGCTGAAAGGGCAAAAGTCAGGCGTCCTATATACAAACCTTGTACACTTTCTAAAAGTGAGTAAGGCATGTGTTTACGACGTAACCCATAATCCGCGGAAGGAAAGTAGGTGAGGTTATGGATAAGGATTAAATTAATAACATCTTAATAATTAAGATTATGAAAAAGAAAATTTTAAGCACTGTAATGCTTGTTGCGATTGCTGCTACGGCAGGGTGGAATAGTTATCAGAATGAGAACAAGGTCATTCTATCTGAACTGGGACTGGCTAATGTGGAGGCGTTGGCAAGAAATGAAGGTGGTGGAGGCAAATGTGGCAAAGCCGCTTATGAATATGATAACGATTGGTATGAAGACACAAAAGATTTTATGAGATGTGGAGATTGTGAATGGAAATCAGGCACTTCCCCTCAGTATACTGATTGTTGAGATATGCAAAAAAATAGTTTTTGGGATTTTACTTACCGAAAACTATTTTCATTCAAATTATAATTCATTATACAATGAAACACATACATATATTAATTTTCATCTGTTTTATTGGCTGTACAACAAACACTTCCAACAAACACATATTAGAAGATATTAACGCAAACTATGTTGAACATACAAAACTAGAGCTCGATTACGACTTATGGACACCTAGATCTATTTATTGCATAAAAAATCATATCGCCGTTTTTGACCCCAAGTCTCCTGATGGATTTATTGTTTTTTTTGATATAGAAGGAAATTACCGTCAATCTTTCGGAAAAATAGGAGAAGGCCCTGAAGAATTTATTTCTCCTCGCATTTCTATTAACAATGATACACTTTTTGTTTTTGACATTAATCAGACAAAAAAAATCACTTTAAATGATTTTGGAGAAATAAAAACAGAAACATGGATGAACGAGAAGAAAGAAACAGAAAGAGGCATTAATTATGCTTTTAGCACAAACAAAAGCAATTCATATATCATTTCGAAAACGTCCGAGGAACAGATCGAATACATATCCAATGGTCACAGCACGAAATACTCTTATTATCCTAAGATAAAAAGAGCCAACGAAGTAGATCCTTTTTCTAGAAACAATATCATTTTTGACGCAAATTACGTTCTCTCTAATGACAGAAACAGCCTATTTATTATATACAAATATTACCCTATTGTATCTAAAATAAATACTATTTCTATGAAAAAAGAAAAAGAATATATTTTAGATGAAAAAAACTCATTTTCAATTAACAAAACAAACAAACCAGTATTCAGAGACCCATTATTGTACTATACTTTCGGTTACTCCTATGGAAATAATCTATATTCACTATATCAAAATTCAGATAGAGATTCGATGAAAAGTAATATTTATAAATCAGAAATACACATTTTCGACTCAGAGCTTAATAAGTTAAAAAGATACAAATTAATGTTCCCTATTTACAACTTCGCAGTATCAAACAAAAACACTTTATTCGTTTTGTGTTTAAACAACGAACTTGACCCCGAAATACACAAAGTATTGTTATAAAATAAATAAATTCCATAATAAGCAATATGCTCCTAACAAAAAAATAGATCCCTTTCAACTGTGAATTGGAAGAAATCCGGAATATCGAGGTTATGACTGCTGGCTTTTTGACCCATAGCATCGAAAAATCCTTTGTCCAATGGGATAACAATTATTGGTTATGTGATCTTTCTTTTGATTTGCTTTACACTTTCGCTAAGCGATTGTCGATTTTAAGAAGGGGGGGATACTTATTTCGGCATCCCCATTATCTTCCCATTTCGTGCAATTGGAAGATCTGCCCAGCTTCTCAATCCTTTCCGATTTGGTTATATATTGCAAAAAATATACATTTACCAGATGAACCTGGTTTATACCCCAAGGATACGGGCTTCTTTAGCGAAACCATTACCGTTAAGTGCAATACGGAGAAATGGATAAAGCTAACGATAAGTGGAGAAGTGTTTTAACGCAAAAGAAACTTAGTGTGACTTAGAGTTACTTCGTGGTAAAAAACTCGTTGTAGTATTATTCACCACGAAGTAACCAAAGGCGCACAAAGAAGAAAAGAGACCGGAAGAGCATTAATGCAAAAAAAACTTGGTGCGCCTTAGAGCTACTTGGTGGTAAAAAACTCGTTGTAGCATTATTCACCACGAAGTAACACAAAGGCGCACAAAGTATAGAGTGAATTAAAGTAAAACAGGGGACAGATGCTTCAAAAAGCAAAAGGGAGAAACAACATTCGCTTCCCGAAGGAACATAAGCAACTGCTCTAAGAGTTGATATGATAGCTGCAAAGCGGTAATGTACAATTCTAACTGTTTAGGCAAAGATGGGAAAACTCATAGCTATGCAGATAAACATTTAAATTTTTAATTAATATGAATAAAACAATTTTGTTAACACCTTTTATTCTTCTTATTTCATGCATTTCACAAGATAAGGAAGTAGAGAGGTCTACAGGTAATCCTAAAGTTATTTATGAGGATTTAGAGTCTATAATGCCTGGACAGTTAGAATTAACAAAAGATTATTTGTTATGGACGAATCCCTTTTCAACAGAGAATTTTGTTCATATAATAGATAAAAGAACAGGAATAGAAGTAGGGCAGGTTTTGTCGATCGGCCCGGGCCCTGAAGAGTTAGTCAATCCGAATATTGCTGCCTACTTTGATAATTCTTTTTTTGCCTATGACACAAATTCAAAGAAACAGTTCAATATTCAGATAACCGAAAAAGGTTTTTCACAGAACAAAGTACCATTTAATTATAAAGAGAGTTCAACGATTACTCGTATAATTCCATTGAACAATGAACAGTTTCTCACTTTTGATCCGCAAGAAAACGAACCATTCTCTGTAATTGGAGAAGATGAGTCCTATTCACTTGGTAAACTTCCACATAACGGCGAAATAAACAACAAATACTCTGTTTTTCAAGGAAATGTAAAATACAATTCTATCAAGGAAGTTTTTGTTTATGCACCTTTTTCATTCCCTTATATATCTATATACGAACAAAATAGTGGAAAATTCAAACTAAAAAAAGAGCTCTTATTATCTAATGATTTTCAGATAATTGATGGTAAACTTAGATGTAACAAATCGAAACAAAACATATGGGAAATCGCATTAACTCAGGATTATATAGTTTCTTTACAGCGAGATTACGCTACAGATAACACAGATGAACAGTTTGTTGGTCGCAATTTAGAAAAGCTCCCTCAAACACTATTTATATATGATTACGATCTTGGCCTAAAAAGGATTATTAATGTAGGAATGCCTATATTAAGGCTGACGGGAAATTCAGCAAATAACACAATCTATGGCATTGGGCTATCTTCTGATTTTGTTATTTTCGAATTAGACATTTAGCATCCAACATATTAACAATATTATATAAACAAAAAAAAACAACAATATGCACAAATTTATAACAGTAATATTTATTCTATCTGTCTTAAGTTCTTGTACTAAAAAAGAGACAGGATCTATTCGCGTTGAAAGAATACCTATAGCTATAAAGAAAGGAGAAAATTTGCGTTTATCTAAATTTGTTGATTCCATACAGATTATTCCCTTGGAAACGACTTCTGACTGTTTGATAGGAGAGGTAAATCGTGTGGTTTATAAAAACAACCATTATTATTTGCGTGCTACAAGGGGGATGCAAAGTGGCAGATTGTTGGTTTTTGACTCTAACGGAACTTTTGTTCTAAAAATTCACAATGAAGGAGGAGGACCCGGAGGATGGATTAATATGAAAGATTTTGTTCTGAATCAGAATTCTGAAATAAAAATCATGTCTCTTGGGAAGGTTATCACGTATGATACGGAAGGTCACTTCTTGAGAGAAAATAAAATCGATATTCCTTTAACCAAAGAGATTCTCCCTTATATAAAGGATAAATATCTCGTTTATAGAAGGGGAGCTCCTTCACGTGATTACAATCTGCTTAGTATCATGAATGAAAAAGATCAATTTGAAGAGAATTTTTTTCAGATAGAAAAGGATGATGTGTGTAAAAGTGAAACTACTTTCAATTTCAATTCTCTGTTTTCTTTTAACGACAGTATTTACTTTAGCTATCCATATTGTGACACCATCTATCAGATTTCTAATTCCTTGAAAGAAAAGCCTATATATTATATAGACTATGGATCTAAAAGGATTCCGGGAAAAATATTTGTAGAAAGTGATGGGGTAAAAGAAATAGATAAAAAATTAGAACGATATAGTGACTTTGGCAAAGCAGCAGCTTTTGGAATAACAGAAGACCTCGTATATATTGGTTCAAGAGACAAAGTATATAATGGCTATTTTTCTCTCTATTCAAAAAAGACAAAGCAGGTCTTAACGGGGCAGCGCATCGTTGATGATATGTATTTTGTTGGGAATACTATTTCTATGAAATCCAAACATCTTCCTTATAACTTTGATGGTAATGATATCTTATGGCAGGTGGATCCTTCATACATATTAGATGGTTTTCATGGATATAAAGCAAAGGTGTCTCAAGAAGAATGGGAGAAATTCTGTCAAAAATATCCCCGATTGGTAAAGATCTGTTCCCAAATGAAAGAAGATGACAATCCTGTGATTTTACGTGTAACCCTAAAAGATATTTAAGGTATGGGAAAAATAAATAATTATATTCCCTATACTATAGGTTGAATTCGACTTTGGACGGGATTGGAAGGAAAAGGGAGAAGGGGAGGGAGAAGATGTGAAGATTGCGGGGAAGCACGCCGCAGGCGTGAGATTATGCATAACCGTATGCAAGCGTAGCGCAGCTTACGGTAGTGAATCCTCTATATAAAAAGCCCCGCATGGGGCGGGATTATGGCAGATCTCGCACCTGCGGCGCTTGATTGACAGGTAGTCGCTATACCGTAAGCTGCGCTACGCTTGCATACGGTTATGCATAATCTCGCGCTTGCAGCGCGATCCCCACCTTCAATTCTTACAAAATTTGAAGGTGCTTGATGAGGCCAAACGCCGCATAGCGGCGATCTGTATCCAGCCCCGTGCGTGAGCGCGGGGAAATAGATCGTGCAATCAACAGCGCCGCGTAGCGGTGCTATATGGCTGTATTTATGAAGTGTTACATAGCACCGCTACGCGGCGCATTTTTTGCGTATCCCTTTTCCCCGCGCTCACGCACGGGGCTGGATACAGGTCGCTGCTATGCAGCGCTTCCCCCACCCCTATCTCCTATTTCCTTCAATTCTTACAATATCTGAAGACGCTCCTTTCTCCTTTCTCCTTTCAAAGATTCCCAATTTGAAAATTGCTTTACGCTGCGCTAAGCGAAACTTACATTTTGTCAAAATCGCCCGAGAATTTTTCCGTAAACGTAGGGGTATTTAAAATTAGTCCTGCGAGTAACACTTTTTAACGTATCATATTGTAAAACAAAACGACTGTTTTGCTTACATTTTGTCAAATGAGTTTTTAAGAGTTTGAGGGGTTTCAGGTCTCTAAATTCCTTACAGACCTGAAGGAGTTTTCTTCATAAAAAAACAAATCAAACACACTATTTTTAATCCGCATGCATAGGTTATCCACTTTAAATGTTTAACTTTACGGGTTCAAGACAAAGCGTAAAAAATAACAAGCGCGTTATTGCTTTGTCCCTGAGAGAGAAAAAAGAAAAAATAATATATAATGACTATTCACAAATGGAATTTACAAACCCCTACACAAGAACAATTACATAAACGAGATGAGCTGGCTACCCAACTGGGGATTAGCCCGGTAGTGGCTCTTTTGCTTATACAGCGGGGGATTTCTTCTGTGGAAGAAGCTAAGAAATTCTTTAAACCCAACCTAAAAAACCTCCATGATCCGTTCCTAATGCCGGACATGGACAAAGCGGTGAAACGGCTGAACAGGGCTTTGGGAAACAAAGAAAAAATTTTGGTTTATGGCGATTATGATGTAGACGGAACAACAGCAGTAGCCTTGGTTTATAAGTACCTGCGCATCTATACATCTTCTCTTGATTATTATATCCCGGATCGTTACGACGAAGGATATGGCATTTCCTACAAAGGGATCGATTATGCGGCCGAAAATGGCATTACCCTGATCATCTCCTTAGATTGCGGCATAAAAGCCATCGACAAGATCGAATATGCCAAACAGAAAGGCATTGATTTTATTATTTGCGATCACCACATGCCGGACGACACCTTGCCGGATGCCGTTGCCGTGTTGGATGCCAAACGTACCGATTCCACCTATCCTTATGAACATTTATCGGGTTGTGGCGTAGGATTTAAATTCATGCACGCCTTCGCGCTTAGCAACGGTTTCGAATTCAAGGAATTGGAAAAGCTACTCGACCTGACAGCCGTAAGCATCGCCTCCGATATCGTGCCGGTCACCGGTGAGAACCGAATCCTGGCTTATTATGGTCTGCGGCAGTTGAACACCAACCCCAGCCATGGCTTGAAAGGGATCATAGACATTTGCGGACTGACCGGAAAAGAGATCACCATGAGTGATATTGTTTTCAAGATCGGACCGCGCATCAACGCTTCCGGACGCATGGAAAATGGAAAAGAGGCGGTAGATCTATTGCTCACAAACGATATTCAATCGGCTCGTGAGAAAAGCGAAAAGATCGACCAGTATAACAACGACCGGCGGGAACTGGACAAACGCATCACGGACGAAGCCAATGCTATCATCGATGAGATCCGGAACATGGAAGACCATAAAGCGATTGTCGTGTACAACCCGGAATGGCACAAAGGAGTCATCGGTATTGTCGCCTCCCGTTTGACGGAAAAATATTACCGTCCGGCGGTTGTCCTGACCCAATCATCCGAACTAATCACCGGATCAGCTCGCTCGATCACCGGATTCGATATTTATAAAGCCATCGAAAGCTGCCGCGACCTATTGGAAAACTTCGGAGGGCACACCTATGCCGCCGGCCTCTCGCTGAAACCGGAGAATCTGGAGGAGTTCAAAAAACGCTTTACGGAGATCGCAGCGGAAGAGATCGTTCCGGAACAAATGGTTTCGCAAATCGACCTCGATGCTATCATCGAATTAAAGGATGTCAACCAAAAACTAATGAACGATCTGAAACGGATGAATCCGTTCGGGCCGGACAACCAGAAACCGGTATTTGGCTCGATGGCGATCAAAGACTATGGCACCAGCAAACTGGTAGGGAAAGAGCAGGAACATATTAAACTGGATCTGATAGACAACACCACCCATTTGCCTATACATGCCATTGCCTTTGGAAAACACGCCTTTAGCGAACACATAAAGGCGATGAATCCGTTCGACATATGCTATACCATTGAGGAGAACACCTACAACGGGAATACCTCCATTCAATTAATGATAAAAGATATCAAGACCGAAGAAGAATAGGAAAGGTGAATACCTACCTGGATATATTACAAAAATACTGGGGGCATAACGCATTCCGCCCCTTACAGGAAGATATTATCCGATCGGTATGTGAGGGTCGCGACACCTTGGGCCTTATGCCTACCGGTGGGGGGAAGTCGATCACTTTCCAAGTGCCGGCGATGGCGATGGAGGGCGTATGCCTGGTGGTCACCCCGCTGATCGCGCTGATGAAAGACCAGGTAGACAACCTGCGACGCTTAGGCATCAAAGCAACAGCTGTTTACTCCGGCATGCGGCGCGAAGAGATCATCACCCAATTGGAGAACTGCATCTTCGGCAATTACAAATTTCTTTATATATCCCCCGAACGACTCACGACAGAGATATTCCTGGCCAAACTGCAAGCCATGCAAGTCAGCCTGTTGGTGGTCGACGAATGCCATTGTATCTCGCAATGGGGCTATGACTTCCGCCCCTCCTACCTAAAGATAGCGGATATACGGGAACAGCTACCGGGCGTGCCACTATTGGCGTTGACCGCCACGGCCACTCCCGAAGTCGTCAATGACATCCAGGAAAAGCTCCTGTTTAAGAAAAAGAATGTTTTCCAGAAGAGCTTCTTACGCTCGAACCTCTCCTATACGGTACGAAGGACGGATGATAAACTCAATCAATTAGTCTATATATTGGAGCGGGTAAGAGGATCGGCCATCGTGTATGTACGCAACCGGAAACGCACCAAAGAGATTGCGGATCATCTCAGGAGCCAAGGTATCAGCGCGGACTTTTTCCATGCGGGGCTGAACAGGGAAGAGAAAACGGCCAAGCAGAATCAGTGGAAAAACAACGAATGTCGCGTAATTGTATCGACAAACGCCTTTGGCATGGGGATCGACAAACCGGACGTACGGCTGGTGGTGCATATCGATATGCCGGGATCGTTGGAAGAATATTTCCAGGAGGCCGGACGTGCCGGGCGCGACGAGCAGAAAGCCTATGCCGTAGCCCTTTGTTCGGGCATCGACAAAACAAAGCTCAAAAAACGACTGGCCGATGAGTTTCCTGATAAAGCGTTTATTGCCCGTGTCTATGAGGCGTTAGGTAATTATTACCAGATTGCCGTAGGGTATGGATTGGAAACGGTGCACGACTTTATGTTGGAGGATTTCTGTCATGCCTTCCGGTTCTCTATATTGCAGGCGCACCACGCGCTCAAAATACTGGAACTGTCGGGATATATCGAATATACGGAAGAGATCGAAAATGCGTCCCGGCTGCGATTCACCGCTACCCGGGAGGAATTGTATCGTCACCTGCGACAGGACCAGGTCACGGACGATATCCTTCATGTGATCTTACGCTCCTATACAGGCATTTTTACTGATTATGCCTACATCAACGAGGCAGCCATAGCCACCAAGGCGGGCGTCAGCGGGCAACAGGTATACGACCTGTTGATTAACCTGTCGAAATACAGGATCGTCAACTATATTCCACGGAAAAAGATTCCGCTTATCATCTACACCCAGACCCGGGAAGAGCTGAAATACCTGAAGATACCCCGCTCGGCTTATGAAGAGAGAAAAGAGCGCTTCGAAATGCGTATCGGAAAGGTATTGGAATATATCGGCAACGATACGGTCTGCCGGAGTCGGATGCTGCTGCGTTATTTCGGAGAGAAAGACTCGGCCGACTGCGGCATTTGCGATGTGTGCAGGGCCAAGCATGCGACGGGCCTGACCAACCAGGAGTTCAACGCGATCCGCTCGGCTCTCGAAGAAACGGTAACAACCGAACCGGTTGATTTTAAGGAACTGATACACACGCTCTCCTACCCGATGGACAAAATCATCGAAACCGTCCGGTTTTTAGCCGACAACGACCCCTGTTTCACCCTCGAAGAGGGCTATATTTCTTTTACTCCCAACAAGGAATAGGCCTGTTAAATAGCCTTTTATCACTTTTTTAATTAAAAAAACAGAGGAGTCTCCGGGAAACGCCTATCTTTGCCGGTGAACTTAAATGATAAATGTATGAAAAAGTTATTCATCTACCCCATCATGACCTTATGTCTGCTGGCTTGTGGGGAAAGGAGCCAGTATGATGTGAAGGGAACCGTTGCTGATAGCAAGTACGACGGACAATATGTTTATCTGTATGAATATGGTACCACCCGAGTTGCCCCCAAAGACAGCGCGTTGGTTGAAAAGGGCAAATTCTCTATGAAAGGAAAGCAGGAGATCCCCGCTTTATATACACTACGTTTTGCCGAGAACGAAAAGAGCGAGGCACAAACAAACACCGGCGAGGTTGCTCCTTTTACGGCTTTATTCACTTTACAAAACGCGAAATACACCATAGAGGTAAATGAGTTATCCACCGTTTCGGGCACGCCCGAAAATAATGCTTTCAGCCAATTGCAGCAAGAGTTACGGAAGGTGCGCGAAGAGATGGCATCGGTGACGGAGGATATGCGCTCAGACAATGAGGATATTGCCAACAGAGCAGAGGAACGATATGAACAGATCGAAGCCGAAGCGACAGCGTTGGTCAAAACATATATCGATAACCATCCCAATGCGCCGACATCGGCTAAACTACTGTACGACTTTAGGTACGACCTAAGCGAAGAAGAACGACGCGAGATCGTTTCAAAAGCAGGTGACGCATTCCTGGCGGTACCGGGCATCGATCGCATCATAGAGCATTTGGCCATACTGGAAAAGGTGGCTATCGGCAAACCATTCAGCGATTTTGACATGGCAGACCCTCAGGGCAAAATGCGCAAACTATCCGATTATGCAGGCAAAGGCAAGGTTGTATTGGTTGATTTCTGGGCCTCCTGGTGTCCTCCCTGCCGGGCGGATATGCCACATTTGGTTGCTTTGTACAAAGAATATGCGAACCAGGACTTCGAAATCGTAGGCGTCTCCTTAGACCGTACGGACGAGGCGTGGAAGAAAGGCATTGCCGACCTGCATATCACCTGGCCGCAGATGTCCGACCTGAAGTTCTGGCACAATGAGGCAGCCACGCTTTATGGAGTCAACAGTATTCCTCATACGGTGTTGATCGACAAGGACGGCACGATCATTGCCAAGAACCTGCGGGGCAAAGCGCTGGAAGAGAAACTACGGGAAGTATTGAAGTAAAATCTAATTCACCCGATATACATGAAAAAAAAGAAACGAATCATTCGCATATTAGTCATCATAGCCGCCATCATCGCGATTGCGGCTACCATTGCCTATTTTGTCTTAGAACCTGAAAAGCCCTGGTTAGCTTTTTATATTGCCTGTTGCGGCGGGGTGCTTGTGGTCAACTTCATCCTCTCAATCATCTTTGTCAATAAGAATTTCAAAGATCGGGAGTAAAAAAAGAGCTCGGCTAAACGTGAACGATTGTTTAATTCCACCCACGTATTCTTAAAAAAACTTTCTTTCCGCATTTTATGCTCTCCTCCGTTAGGGTTCAAGGGGAGCAGGCCGTCTTTATTGTAGTATCTGAAGTAAATTAACACATTTGTATTGGTTTGCAATAATGGAAATTCTATTACTGTAAATAGGTTAGTAGTGAGAATTAATTGTGAATACATCTGCGTGAGCAGATAACGAAAGATTTAAAAGATTCTATGCTTTAGTCGAGTGCGGGAGGCATTTGGCTAAAGCTTTTTTTTGTGATAAATTTTGTAAATTTGCACTCTTACTAAATCAAGAGACATAAGAAGATGAAGAATCCTATCCAGATGATCAAACAATGTTTTGAGAAAGATGAACCCTATTTTGTGTTGCGTGGACAAGACCGATGTGCGCTTGCTGCCATTGAAGCCTATTACAACGCTGTCAAAGAGGAGGTGAAAGACCCCTATTTTATCGAAGAGATTGAAGAGATTATGAAGGATTTTCGCGCCTATCTCGAAGAAGAGGAAAGGACAAAAATACCTGATTAACACCCTATACACCATGATAGACAGCTACAGAACGATAAAGAACCCGTCGGAAGGCTTTTACTCGGAGAAACGAAGCCGCTTCCTTGCGTTTGCTATTCCTGTTCGCACGGTGGAGGAGGTAAAAGCAGAAGTAGACAAATACCGCAAACAATATTACGACTCCCGCCATGTGTGCTGGGCGTATATGCTGGGGGCGGAGCGAAATGTCTTTCGTTCCAACGACGACGGGGAGCCCTCTTCTACGGCCGGAAAGCCTATCTTAGGGCAAATCAATTCCAACGAATTAACTGACATACTGATTATTGTTGTTCGCTACTTCGGTGGCGTAGAGCTGGGCACCAGCGGCCTGATTGTTGCCTATCGCACGGCTGCCGCCGACGCCATTGCTCAGGCAGAGATAGAAGAACGCACGGTGGATGTCGACATAACGATCGCTTTTGAATATCCTTACTTGAATGGCATTATGCGCGTCGTGAAAGAAGACAATCCGACAATCGTCTCCCAGCGTTTTGAAATGGATTGCGAAATGACCCTGCGCATCCGCAAAAGCGAAGTCGAACGATTGACAAACCGCCTGTTAAAAGTAGACTCCGCCTACCTGAAAGAATAAAATGGTCAGCAGCAAGGAATTTATGGTCGATTTTGCATTTCGGGTTGCCATCCTTTCCTTGAAAACGAGTATCTTTGAAATCGAAAGCACAGGTGACTTATTCGCCCATTATATACTTATTCTAATTTGACTTATGGAACGTAACATTCGAGTTATTCTTAAACCTCTTCGTCGCTTTGCCACCCAAAAGCCAAATGCCAGTGTACTCCTTTTTGTCGCTACAATCGTGGCGATGGTATTGGCCAATTCGCCTTGGGCGCATGCCTATCATGAGTTACTCTCATTCCCCATTCAGGTACAATTAGGAAGAATAACCCTCTTCACGCATCATGGCGAGCCCATGAGTATGTTGGAGTTTGTCAACGACGCCCTGATGGCTGTCTTCTTTTTCATGATTGGATTGGAGATCAAACAGGAGATACTGATCGGCGAACTAAGTTCCATACGCAAATCGATCCTGCCGGTGGTGGCTGCCTGCGGCGGTATGATTGTTCCGGTCTTATTTTACATCTTGGTATGCCATAAAGCCCCTGAGATACGAGGCGCCGCTATTCCCATGGCTACCGATATCGCCTTTGCCCTGGCTGTATTAGGGGCATTAGGCAAGCGGGTACCACTTAGCATGCGGATCTTCCTGACCGCGCTGGCGGTGGTCGACGATATAGGAGGTATTTTAGTGATCGCGATCTTCTATAGCTCTCACATCAGCTTCCAGGCCTTACTGATCTCTTTTGCGCTCTTATTTGTATTATATATAGCAGGAAGGATGAAGGTACATCAGAATATATTCTATTATTTTATGGGATTCCTGGTTTGGATGTTCTTCTTAGAGTCAGGAGTACATGCCACCATCGCCGGGGTATTGGTCGCTTTCACCATCCCGGCTCAGCCCAAGATCAACCTGAAACGTTTCTCAAGCAATATGGCCGGTTACTTGGAAATGCTCGACTTCACAGAGGTCAAGCACTCTCGGAATTGCGAAGTCCTCTCTCCTACTCAGATTCATGTGTTGAATAATATACACTCGATTGCCAACCGGACCATCAGTCCGCTGCAAAGCATTGCCGACAAATTGCATCCATTGGTGAACTACCTTATTCTTCCACTGTTTGCATTCGTCAACGCGGGAGTAACCTTTGGTGACATCTCACCGGCTACCCTACTCAATGTACCATTGGCTGTATTTTTTGGTTTGTTTGTAGGGAAAACGATTGGTATATTCAGTTTCTCTTACGCCTTTGTCAAATTGAAACTGGCTGCTATGCCACTGGGCATGAACAAACAGACATTGTTTGGGGTATCGATGTTGGGAGGTGTTGGCTTTACGGTGGCACTCTTTATTGCCAACCTATCGTTCGACGTAACCACCACGGCAGGCATGGATCTACTGAACCAGGCGAAGCTGGGTGTCTTCGCCGGATCATTCATCTCCGGGATATGCGGATTTCTTTACCTAAAGAAGAAACTTCCTAAAGGGGAATAAAGCGTTGAAGCTTCAAATAAGATTAAAAACCAGTTCTTAATCTTCCTGATTCAACGCTTTCATAGAGAAGTGGAAAGTAGTACCCTTGTTCTCTTCTGATTCAAACCAGAGCTCTCCATCGTGTAATTCGACAAAGTCTTTGGTCAACATCAGTCCTAAACCGGATCCTTTCTCATTGCCCGTACCGTAGGTAGTGAAGTGGGTATTCTGCTTAAGCAGTTTGCTTTGATCTTCTTTCTTAATACCAACTCCGGTATCCTTCACGCTTACAATTACGTAATCGCCCTCTGAGCGTGAGCTAATGGTAATCGTACCGCCTTCCAGGCTATACTTAAGCGCGTTTGAAATAAGATTGCGAACAACTGTCTTCAACATATCGATATCTACCGAACCGGCCAGTTTGCTATCCAATCCTTCAAGTACGATGGATACACCTTTCTGTTTGGCCATAGCGACATAGATATCAGAGGTGCTGGCAATAATACTATTGATATCGATCTGCTGACGGTAGAGCGTCTGACGTTTCAGTCTGTTCTTCGCCCATTTCAATAGGTTATCGAGCAACAGGAACACCTCTTCCGATGTTTTATTGATCATCTGAAGCATCTCGTACACTTCGGAGCCGACTGTTTTCTTGTCGACCATCAGCAATACGGCATTGATCATCATCTTCAATGACCCAAGCGGGGAGCGAAGGTCATGCGCGATAACGGAATAGAGCGTATCACGCGATTCGATCGTGTTTTCCAGTTCCAGCTTGATCCGCTTAATGCTAAACAGTTCGAAGCGATGGGCTACACGCTTGAGCAACTCTTCCCGTTGAAACGGTTTGGTCACATATTCAATGGCACCCAGTTGGTATCCCTTCACGATGCTCTGCATATCGCTAAGCGCTGACATGATGATCACAGGAATATCATTCGTCTCCGGATTACTTTTCAAGTGCTGTAACACCTCATAGCCATCCATTTCAGGCATCATAATATCCAATAGTATAAGATGAGGATGTTGCTCTTCCGCAATTTCCAACGCTTTCGGGCCATTGTCACAAGTCAAAATGGTATATCCTTCTTTTTTAAGGATTGCTTGAACCAACATTACATTGGTTGGCACATCATCAACGACTAAGACTTTGTAATCTGATGCTAAATTATCCATAAAGGCTATAGTGCTATTCTAAAGTTTTAATTCACAAATGTATAAATTAATGTTGACATGGGAGTCTTTTTTTTGTTTTTTCTTCCCGCATCAACTTAATGTACGCTTCACTCTGATTTTGAGTTCTTCCGGATTAAACGGTTTCAATATAAAATCAGCGGCACCGTTCTCAAACAAACGGATCCGGGTTTCACTGTCATCCACGTTTGAAAGGATAAAAACAGGAATACGTTGAAACATATCGTTTTCTTTCAGGTAAACCAGGAATTCCTCCCCGGTCATTTCCGGCATATTGATATCCGAGACAATCAGATCCGGTGTGTTTCCACTGGTAAGCCAGGCAATAGCAATCAATGGGTTCTCTACATATTTTATCTCATACTCACAGAGATACAAGGCTATTATCTTAGCTATTTCTGGTTTGTCATCTACTAACAAAATAGACTTTTTCATGAAATCCTCTTTAATTAAACTCAGGCAAATCGTAAATAGTTACAAATATATTCAAAAAAAACAGGAAGGCAAACACCTGGCTTGTCATAAAAATCAAAAGACAGGACAAATACTACTAAGAGTATTCGTCCCGCCTCATTATCTCATTGGCTGTGCTGACCGGGTTTACCAGGCAAACAGCGGATATTCCTTCATAATGCTGTTCACTTTCTCACGCACTGCCGCGATCGTCGCGTCAGATTCCGGAGCTGAAAGCACCTTATCCATCAATTCCACAACCTCCTGCATCAGCGGCTCCTTAGCACCACGGGTGGTGATAGCCGGCGTACCCACACGGATACCGGATGTCTGGAAAGCCGAACGGCTGTCGAACGGAACCATATTCTTGTTCACTGTAATATCGGCGGCCACCAGGGCTTTTTCCGCTACCTTTCCGGTCAGTTCCGGGAATTTGGTGCGCAAGTCGATCAGCATGCTATGATTATCGGTACCATCAGAAATAATCTTATATCCTTTATCGATGAAGGCCTGTGCCAACGCTGCCGCGTTCTTTTTCACCTGAGCTTGGTAAGTTTTGTATTCCGGTTCCAAGGCTTCGCCAAAGGCAACCGCTTTAGCTGCGATCACATGTTCCAGCGGTCCTCCCTGAATACCCGGGAATACAGCCGAATCCAGCAACTGAGACATCATCTTGATCTCACCCTTCGGTGTTTTCTTTCCCCAAGGATTTTCAAAGTCTTTCCCTAACAAGATGATACCACCGCGCGGACCACGCAAAGTCTTATGCGTTGTAGAGGTCACAATATGTGCATATTCCAACGGATTATTCAACAGTCCGGCAGCTACCAATCCAGCGGGATGCGCCATATCGACCATCAACAGAGCACCTACCTTATCGGCAATTTCACGCATACGTTTGTAATCCCAATCACGTGAATAGGCCGATCCACCGCCCACGATCACTTTCGGTTTCTCGCGCAGAGCCACCTCTTCCATTTGATCGTAATCGACACGTCCGGTATCTTCCTTCACGTTATATTCCGTAGCACGGTAGAGAATACCTGAACTATTCACAGGAGACCCATGGGAAAGATGTCCGCCATGAGAAAGGTTCAGGCCAAGGAATGTATCACCCGGATTCATCACTGCCAGAAAAACAGCGGCATTCGCCTGCGCCCCGGAGTGAGGCTGCACGTTTGCCCATTCGGCATTGAATAATTTCTTCAGACGTTCGATAGCCAGTGTTTCGCTTTGGTCTACTACTTCACACCCGCCATAATAACGTTTCCCGGGATATCCTTCCGCATACTTGTTGGTTAACACGCTCCCCATGGCTTCCATGACCTGGTCGCTCACGAAGTTTTCTGAAGCAATCAATTCGATACCTTTTAGTTGGCGTTGCTTCTCTTTCTCAATAATCTCGAAAATCACAGTGTCTCTTTTCATTACCTTAATATTGGTTATTGGACTAATGAGTTCTTGCTATCCAAGCAAGAAACGCTACAAATTTACAATATATTTCCATACATTTCTTTCACAAATGGAAGTTTCAAGACACAAAAGACACAAACGCACGCCTCATTGAGGGATTTGGCGGATATATTCGTATAGTATAGCATAAAGAATAAAAATATGAAGAATAGATTGTTTATCATTTTCTGCCTGACAGGAATAGCTTGGGGCTGTTTACAGGGCCAGACACAGACAAGCGTGTCGATTGACAGGAACGAATTATCCCGAAACCGTGTTTATCAATGGGAGACAGACATAAACTGCCTGCCGGGCGAAAACGAAGAAAATACCAGACGCGCCTTTCTATGGATTCCGCCCGGTTGTGAGCAACTGAAAGGCCTGATTGTGTGTGGGCATAACTATATTGAAGAGGGTATTTTGGAAGATCCTTTGTTTCGGGAGGCGATGACCCGGCTCGATTTTGGTGAGATCTGGATCACGCCGGGTATTGATCCGGGCGGAGTATTCGATGTCAGAACGGGCGCACAGGATTCTTTCGACGAAGCCATCCATGAATTAGCCGATATCTCTGGTTATGATGAGATCCGCTATGCGCCGGTGGTCATGCTCAGCCATTCGGCACAAGCCTCGCAGCCTTGGAATTTCGCAGCATGGAATCCGGAACGCACCTTGGCTGTGATCTCGTTTCATGGCGATTCTCCCCGTTCGACCTACCTTTGTTGTAACCATTTCAATCCGGATTGGGAGGATCGGACTATCGACGGCATACCCAGCCTGATCTGTATTGGCGAAGAGGAGTGGAACGAGTTTCGTGTGGAAGACTCTTTCCGCTTTATGAAGCAATATCCCGGCAGCCTTGTCTCGTTGTTATGTAATGCCGGACGCGGACATAGCGATTTTAGCCAGGAGGATCTGAGATACCTTATCCGTTTCATCGAAAAAGCGGTTCAATACCGGATGCCCGCCCAGTGGGACGGTCAATCGGAAATGGCTCTAACAAAGCTTCGACGCGAAGAAGGGTGGCTGGCAGATCGTTGGCATAAAAACCAATTGCCGTCGGCCAGAACAGATAGCTACGGAGGCTATCCCGGCAACCGGGAGTATGCCTATTGGTATTTTGACGAAGAGATGGCGCGCTGGACAGAAAGCATCTATACCCGGGAAAGAAATAAGAAAAAACAATACATAACCCTGATGCAAGATGGGCGGATACTAAAACCCCACGAGCGTTTGGCATTTGTGACCGACGGCCACACCATGGATATTCAGGCCAAAGTGGTCTTTACCGATTCGACCTACACCCGTTTGTCCGACGCACATTCCATCGAACCGGTTCGAATAAAGCGGATTGCCGGACCTGTTCATATCATCAATGACTCGACCTTCCGGTTCAGCCATTACCGACCGGGCACGTCGCATAATCGCGCTATGACCATAGGGTTGTTTGCTTTTGCAGAATCGGATATCTTCTACGGACATGCCGTACGCGAAATCTCCTGGAGAATGCCCGTCAGACTAACGGAAGGCAAACCCCAGGAGATCAAATTTCCGGAAATAGCCGATGTGGCAATCGGTACTCCTTTTATTCAGTTAAAAGCGACCTCAAACAGAAAGCTACCGGTGCAGTATTACGTCCGAAGCGGTCCTGCCTATATAGAGGGCGACAGGCTTATATTCACCGAACTGCCTCCAAAAGCAAAACTACCGGTTAAAATCACGGTGGTAGCCTGGCAATATGGCAGCATGGTCGATCCCCTTATACAAACAGCTTTACCGGTAGAGAGAAGCTTTTATTTGTATTCCCGATAGAATTCGGCAACTGCTTCGATGCCTTGGTAAAAGAAATCCAGGCGGCAGCTCTCGTTCGGTGAATGGATAGCATTCTGCTCCAAGCCAAATCCCATCAGGATGGTTTTCAGACCTAACACCTTTTCGAAGGTAGAGATAATAGGAATACTTCCACCCCGTCGTACCGCCAAAGGCTTTTTGCCGAAAGCGATACCGACGGCCTTCTCGGCTATCTGATAGGCCGGCATGTCGATTGGGCATACATAACCCTGTCCGCCATGCGTAGGACGCACCTTCACCTTCACATAATCGGGAGTAACCCGGTTCATATAGGCTTCAAACAGGTCGGATATCTTTTGGTAATCCTGATGGGGTACCAGGCGGCAGGATACTTTCGCATAGGCTTTCGAAGGCAGGACAGTCTTGCTTCCTTCTCCGGTGTAGCCCCCCCAGATACCGCAAAGATCAAAGGTCGGGCGACAGCTATTCCTTTCGAGTGTGGAATAACCCTTTTCACCAAAGAGGGCTTTCACATCGATCGCCGCTTTATATTTCTCCTCGTCGAAGGGTATCTGCGCAATCATCTCCCGCTCTGCTGGCGACAGGTCTTCCACATCGTCGTAGAAACCGGGGATGGTGATGCGTCCGTCGCTATCGACAATATCAGCCATCAATTTGCATAAGACATTAATCGGATTGGCTACTGCCCCGCCGAAATGACCCGAATGCAGGTCGCGGTTCGGACCGGTCACCTCCACCTCCCAATAAGCCAGGCCACGGAGACCAGTAGTCAACGACGGCGTCTCGGCACTGACCATGCTGGTATCGGAAACAAGGATAATGTCGGCTTTCAACAGTTCTTTGTTTTCTTGACAGAAATCTTCCAAACTGGGCGAACCGATCTCCTCTTCCCCTTCAAAAATAAACTTCACATTGCATTGCAACAAACCCTCACGAAGGGCGGTTTCAAACCCTTTCACCTGGATCATTCCCTGCCCTTTGTCGTCGTCGGCTCCACGCGCCCAGATACGTCCATCCCGGATCTCCGGCTCAAACGGATCACTTTGCCAGAGATCCAACGGCTCTGCCGGCATCACATCATAATGGGCATAAACAAGCACCGTCGGTGCATCCTTCGACACGAATTTCTCTCCGTATACCACCGGATGACCTTTTGTTGGCATAACAACCGCTTTGTCGGCACCCGAAGAGAGCAAGACCTCCGTCCAACGACGGGCGCAAGCCTCCATATCAGGACGATGCTCCTGTTTGGCACTAATGGAAGGAATACGAATTAATGAAAATAATTCTTCCAGAAAACGTTCTTTGTTAGATTCGATGTACGTTTTTACAGACATGGTATTTTTATTATTTGGTTATTAAACAGGTAACAAACTTACATAAAAACATGATTATAAATGATACAAATCAAAACAATTCTTCTACCTTTGTGATATTAGACCCTAAATTACAACGGATGGATGCGCTACAGTTTTTTTCAGTTCCTGACAATAACCCCGGCTTGCTAAAAGAATACTTTCAAAAAGTAACTGCTATTTTATCCAATAATCATATTGGTTTGTGGGAATGTGATATGGAGAATGCATGCATGAAATATCTAAATGATTTCCTGCATGTACTGAAACTTGATAAAATCGGATTGCAATATGATAATCTGACCAAGTTAGAAGATTATGTACACCCGGAAGACCTACCAAAACTCTGGGAAGTATTTCATTTAGCCCGGACACAAAAAGG
This sequence comes from Parabacteroides sp. PM6-13, assembly GCF_029892605.1. GTDB lineage: Bacteria > Bacteroidota > Bacteroidia > Bacteroidales > Tannerellaceae > QVMG01. Next base: position 160,766 of record NZ_JARXWF010000007.1, on the reverse strand, counting down.
GAAAAACCAGACAATCAGATACCGCGCCATAGGCCCTCAAGGTGAAGTCATGTGGATGGAAGATCATTTCTATGCCATCATTGAAGAGGAAGGCGACACAAGGGAAAAAATCATCGGTTATACGGTTAATATAGAAAAAATCCTGGAAGAAGAGATACGGGCCAACCAATTGGCACTTCTTTCCAAGGCCATGAACGAAGCTCAGCCCGGCTTTATCTTCGTGTTTGATGATAAATTCTTCCTCAGAGAGGTGTTTATGCCAGACAGCATGAAGCTACTCCATAGCATGAAAGAGTTGATTGGCATGGATGGGCGACATATCTACTCACCCGAGGTAAGCGAACTGATCATACATAACATTCACGGTTGTCTGGAAGACGGACAACTGCGCGAATTAGAATATCCTGTCGACCTGAACAACCTTCGTTTCTACTACCAGGCACGTATCGTGCCCTATAAAGAGAATATGGTACTGGCCATGATTCAGGACATTAGTGACCGTATCCGTCGGATAGAAGAATTGGTGGAAGTACGCAAACAGGAAGAAACGAACAAAATGAAATCGACCTTCCTGGCCAATATGAGCCATGAAATACGCACGCCACTCAACGCGATCGTTGGTTTCTCAGAGATATTGGCAGCAGAAGATGATCCTGAAAACCGAGAGGAATTTATCAGTATCATACGAAAGAATAGCGACCTCTTGCTTCAGATCATCAACGACATCTTGGATATATCTCGCATCGAATCGGGGAAAATAGAGATCAATGTGCGGGAGACGGATATTAACGCACTTATTAAAGAAGTAGCAGAGGTTCATCAGTTGAAAATGAAACGGGAAGTTGAATTCATCGTCATGATGCCAACGGAACCGGTTCGCACCTATTCCGATCCAAACAGAATAAAACAGGTATTATACAATTTCCTTTCCAACGCCATAAAACATACTGCAGAAGGACATATCACCCTACGTCTGGAAGTTGAAAAAGATGAGATTCACTTCTATGTTACAGACTCGGGGGCTGGTATTCCGGAAGACAAAATGCCCTACCTGTTCCAGCGATTCGAAAAGCTGAATAGCTTTATACAAGGCACCGGCTTGGGCTTGGTCATTTCAAAAAATTTAGTCGAGCACATGGGTGGGCGGATTAGCGCCACCTCCGTCTTCCGGGAAGGCAGTACTTTCACCTTTTCGCTGCCCATATATAGCTCCGCGCAAGAAGCAACGACAGCGATCTCGAATCAGACCATCGCCAACAAGAAATCGAACTCCGATGATTCGGGAAAGAAAAGAATTGTGGTGCTTGAACCGGACGACCAGGATTTCAATACGCTCAATGATATGCTTGGCAGCGATTACTCCCTATCGCAAACGAGAACAAAAAGCGAAACGATCGACCTATATGTATCTGAAAAGCCCGATCTTTTCCTATTAGACATCTCCAATCCGGACAACGAAGGCGTGGAAACGATAAAAAGGATCCGAGCCTTTTCCATCAACATTCCCATCATTGCCATGGCGACACATGGGAATTACATTGATCAGGAGCATGCGTTCAAAGCAGGTTGCAACGATGTGGTGTTAAAGCCTTTTACCACCTCCCGCTTGCAAGACGCTATCGTGGCATACATTTAGGAGTCCTCTCCCTCCTACTCGGGCTGAATACATTCACCCCTCTTATCAAAAGATAATGGCCAGTTGTCAAACAATTTTGGTCGGACTGTTTTGCACATAGTATATTTGCTATGTGATTATCATTTTCAAGGCATAAAGAAGACGGTTAATAAAGTAAAAGAGATGGAAAAGGAGATGTATTTAGGTCAAAAAGATATCGTAGAACAGGGAAATTCATTTGCCTCTTATGAGAACGTATTAGGCATGTTGGAAGTAGACAAAAACTTCTCTCCCGAAAATATCAAAAAAGTTGAAAACCTGGGGAAAGAAACAGATATGATCACCCTGTTTTGGTTGGAACAAGGCAGTTGTTCCTTATCCATAAACAACAAGCTCATAGCGATGGAAACGCATACCTGTTGTTTTGTCTCTTCTTTAAGCGATTTGCAAATCAACACCTACACTTCGGATTTCAACGCCCGGGTATTGATTGTCAAAAAGAGCTTTATGGATGAATGTTTACCGAACAAGAACATACGTTCTTTCTATAATCGTTTGTTCATCAAACTATGGATCAAAATCACCCTCACCCAGGAAGAGAGCGAGTTGATCAACCAAAGTTTCCATATACTGAAACACAAAATAAACGAACAAAAGGATTCTTCTTTCTACAAAGAATTCATTTATGTCAGTTTCAAATCATTCATGTTCGACCTGACACATATCCTCAACAGCCGGGAAGAGAATAACACATTAACATTCAGCCGCAAGGAAGAGCTGTTTATTCAATTCATGGATCTGTTATTGGAACATTATAAAGAGGAACACGAAGTAGGGTTTTATGCCGAAAAACTATTCGTTTCCCCTCAATACCTTACGTTGATTATCAAAAAACTGACCGGAAAAACAACCAATAAGTGGATAGACGATACCTTGCTGATGGAGGCACGCAAATTGTTAAAGACAACACAAGAGCCCGTTCAGCAAATCGCTTATCGGCTTAACTTCTCCGATCAGTCCACATTCGGTAAGTTTTTTAAGAAATACTTGGGCATGTCTCCCTTGGAATACCGCCGGTTGGAACATGCACCTGCCGTAGCCATTTAACCGTACCATACAAGCCAATCTATACTTTTTTATTTGACAGAGAGGAAAAAATGACTTTTTCCTCTCTTTTTTTGTACTAATTTGTAAGAAAATGTGTTTGTTTGCGACTGATTTAAAGAAATAGTAAAGCAAACAAATCAAATCAATGTTAGAAAAAGAACTTCAAAGCCATCAGTGGAAGGCTTTCAGACGACACTCCATGTTCGAGCGCAACATGGGAGTGAAAGTATTTATGTTCATTATCTTCGGAATTCTGGGGCTTCAACTGATGTCGGTTGGCTTCCTGCTTGAAAAGATATTATTGGATGTCGGTGCATATACCTATGCCATCGACACCTTCAATCATATTCTTTTCCCGCTGTTCCTCTTCGATTTCATATTGAAGTACACTATGAAGCAGAGCAATTCCATGCAGATAGCTCCTTATCTCACACTGCCTATCAAGCGAAACAAACTATTCAACTTCCTGTTGATAAAAGAGTTTTCCAACGTCTGGAACCTCTATTGGTTCTTCCTGGTGATTCCTTTCGGACTGAAAGCAATCACGCCCTATTTCGGATTCCTTTCGGCCGTATTGTATATCCTTTTCTTCTATCTATTGTGTGTAGGCAATAGCCTACTGGTCAATATGGTAAACCAGCTACAGAAGATAAGCGGATGGCTCTACTACCTTCCTTTCCTGGTAGTGGTCGGTCTGTTTGCCTTAACCATTCCGGCCTGGTCACCCATTGGCGAGTTTACGGTAAAGATGGGCGAATGGGTATTGGCAAAGAATCCGTTCGTCTGGCTGGCCGAGATAGCCATTCTGTTTGTGCTGTGGAAAATGAACCAACGCTTTATGCGCCAGGAGGTATACCGTGAATTACAAGGCAAGAAGGTGAAGGATGCCACCACCTTTAGCGGATTCTCATTCCTCGATAAACTGGGCGAAAAGGGTGAGTTTATTCAGACAGAGATCAAGATGATCTTTCGTTCCAAGCGCTTGAAACAGCAGATGTATATGATGGGCTTCTTCTTTGTCTTCTACTTTATTATGCTCTTTAGCGCGGATTCACAGATTAACCGGATCTACTTCTCTAAGCTCTTCTTCACCCTTTTCTTAGTTGGATTCCTGGGATTGATTATGTCGCAATACATGTTCACCTCCGAATCCTCTTTCTTCGACGGATTAATGGTGCGCAAGCACTCAATCCTCAACCTATTGAAAGGAAAATACATATTCTACAGCGCCAGCTCTGTATTAACCTTGTTGATTCTTATGGTTCCCGTATTTATGGGCAAGCTCGATTTCTTTTTTCTTATCTCGGTGTTTTTCTATTCCGTCGGCTTCCTCTATTTCCTGATGTTTCAGAATGCGGTATATAACAAAAGTTACTTCGACCTTTTCGACGGAGGGGCCATGAACTGGAAAGGCACCTCGGGCAATATGCTGGTTGTAACCATGCTGGGTATGTTCCTCCCGGTAATCATCGCGATGATCATTGCCGGGATCTTCAATGAAGCAATTGCCAACTATTATATGCTGGGCATGGGATTGCTTTTCACCATCACGGCAAAATCCTGGCTTCGCTGGACATACAACCGCTTTCTGAAACGGAAACACATTAATATGGAAGGGTTTCGGAGCAACGCTTAAGGAGTAAGAAGTTAAGAAGTCAAGAAGCAAGAAGTTAAGAAGCAAGAAGCAATTAATTATCAATTATCAACTATCAATTATCAATTAAAAAAATGGACATTACAATAAAAGATCTGAGCAAACGATTCGGCGACAAAGTAGCCATCGATATTCCTGAGTTAACCATCGCGGAAGGTACCTTATTGGGACTGGTAGGCAATAACGGAGCCGGAAAAACAACCCTATTCCGTCTTATCCTGGATCTGTTGAAGGCCGATAGCGGGTATGTATTGAGTAAAGGTGTTGATGTCACCAAAAGCGAAGACTGGAAAGGCTATACCGGTTCTTTCCTGGACAACCGTTTCCTGATCGATTTCCTCACACCCGAAGAGTATTTCTACTTCGTGGGACAGGCCTATCAGTTGAACAAAGAGGAGGTAAACGAGCGATTAGCCCCATTCGGCCGCTTTATGAACAGTGAAATACTGGGACAAAAGAAGTATATCCGCAATTTCTCAGCAGGTAATAAACAAAAGATCGGCATCATGGCTGCTATGATGATCCGTCCGCAACTGTTGATACTCGACGAGCCATTCAACTTCCTCGACCCCTCTTCCCAGATGGAGATACGCGATATGATCCGGCAGATGAACGAAACGGAGAAGACGACGATCCTTATTTCAAGCCATAACCTAAACTACACCACTGATATATCCAATCGGGTGGTATTGCTTGAAAGCGGAAAGATCGTGAAAGACATGGACAATTCGCCGGCAGCCATTGCCGAACTCAATGCCTATTTTCTGGAAAAAAGCATCGAATAGACATGAAACGAATCGTTATTGTAGGAGCAACCTCCGGCATTGGTCGGGAGGTAGCCCGCCTTTTTATTCAACAAGGCTGGCGGGTAGGCATCGCCGGACGTCGGACAGAGTTATTGGAATCTATCCGTAGCGAAGCGCCCCAGCAGGTTGAGACAGCCCCCATCGACGTCACAGCCGCGGATGCGCCCGAACGACTATATGCCTTGATCGACAAACTGGGCGGCATGGATATCTTCTTTTTAAGCTCCGGGGTCGGGTGGTATAACCCATCCTTGGATCCGGAACTGGAAATGAAAACCGTCGAAACCAATGGAAAAGGCTTCACACAAATGGTCGATTCAGCCTTTCACTATTTCCTGCAACAGGGCAAAGGGCATATAGCCGTGATCAGCTCCATTGCCGGCACGAAGGGATTAGGCGCCGCCCCTGCCTATTCAGCCAGCAAACGCTATCAGAACACCTATATAGACGCGCTTGCCCAGTTAGCCCGCATGCGTAAAATCCCCATCCGTTTCACCGACATCCGTCCGGGATTTGTCCGCACCGACCTATTAAAAAACCAAGCCTTCCCGTTACAATTAAAACCGGAGAAGGTAGCCCGTCAAATAGAAAAGGCGCTCCTTAAAAAGAAGCGCCGTATAACAATCGACTGGAAATACCGTCTATTGGTTTTCTTCTGGCGGCTCATCCCCTTATGGATCTGGGAAAGGCTGCCTATTCACACCTAATCAATCTAAACAAATTATTCTTTTTTTGTTTGCTCTGTCAACAACAAAAGCTTGCGGATAAAACCTCCGACCCGCTTGTATGCCATATCGGGATCCGCCGGAGTCCCCGTTTCATCGTATTCCGTCCCGGCATTGATTGCGGTAAAAGAGGCGGGCACCACCAAGGCTCCCATATAAAGCATAAGCGCTTGAATCTCTTTCACAGTCGCGATACCGGCATTCGTGCCATAGGTCACCGAGGAGACAGCCACCACCTTGTCACGCCACTCTTTCACTAAGAGGTCGATCACATTCTTTAGGGCAGCCGGGAAACTGGTATTATACACCGGAGAGACGATGATGATAGCATCCGCCCGGTTAAAACGTTCCACATAATCCAACACCTGCGGGGTAGGGTTCTTCTGATACATCAACCGTTCCGTAAACAACGGAAAATCATACGCTTTCAAGTCCAGGATATCCACCTTAGCCAACTGGTTTTCCTCCATATATTTCTTCATAAAAAGAGCCACCCGATGGCTAAGTCTCCCATCCCGGATACTGGCGGATATAATTGCAATCTGTTTCATTTTTTTTCGTTCTATAAATTATACATACATACTTCTTACTTATAGAACGCTATTTCGGCCGGTTTTGTTTAGGAATAGAGCCGCTTATTTCTGAAACACCTTGGTCGACTTCACATACACATCTTTCAAAGGACGATCGAACTCATCGCGTTCCACCAAAGACATCTTCTCTACCACATCGAGTCCCTTCACCACTTCTCCGAAGATAGTCACCGAACCATCCAGATGAGGTGATCCACCAAGGGTTTTATAGACCTCCCGCTGATCTGCCGGTATCACATACGGGCCACCCAGCCGTTCTATCTCATCCATGATCATAAGCGACAACTCTGCCTCCAGCTCATCGGCTTTCTCTACCTCACCCCAAGAAGCATCCTTCTCCAATAGCTCTTTCTTAAACTTATAATACAACCAGTTGCGACGTATATCATTGATACGCACCTCTATTTTATCCAGCTCTTCATCGGTTTGTATCTTTCCTTGCAGGAAGCAGAATTGTGTCCCGGCCGAGGCACGCTCCGGATTCACATCATCCCCCTGCTTGGCATCGATCAGGGCGCCTCGTTTATTGAAGTAGTGAGGTAGGATCTCTGCCGGAACCGTATATCCGCCACTGTTACCCCCATAACGGGCACCCGGCTCGCGCTCTTTGCTGGTCGGATCGCCTCCCTGCACTACAAAGTCTTTGATTATACGGTGAAACAAAACACCATCATAAGCGCCCTCCTGGCACAAACGAATAAAGTTCTCTTTATGCAAAGGAGTGTCGTCGTAAAGCAATACCGTCACTTTGCCCATAGAGGTATTAACCGTTACATAGACCGGCTTCTCCGGATCTAATGGCTTTTGCTCGCCGGAGCAACCGACACATAGCATGCCTGCTAAAAAAACAAGAGTAAAAAGTAGATTCTTCATTTGATTATAGATTTAGAAATTAACATATATCATCGGCTTTCATCCAAAAACACCTTCATTTCACACGCCTTGCAATCAAAGGCCAACCGCAGGCGATTTCCCTTATAAACCAGGAAATAGGGTTCCTGATAGGGAGAAGCCTTTTTCTGCCACACCGGACACCACCCCAACGAATAGCGAAGGCAATGCTTCGTAAACATAAGCGGTACCTCTTTTTTATTCTCTTTTTCAAAGGCCGGTTCAATCGCTTCTACGCCATGGAGCGCATAAAACGAAGCCGCCTTTTCATTATACACATTCCCCTGATAGGAAAGCGTTGTCTGTGGATAGGCCACAGCCGAATTTCTTCGCATGATAGGACGCGCAGACAGAGCAGGATAACGCATCCGACGAGCCATCAATAATCGATCGACCAGCTGACGACGCATCTCATTCAATACCGAAGAGGGTATAAACCAGTTCTTGGTCAGCGAAACCCTCACATCGCGCGCCTCAAAGGGCGTATTGCCCAACTTAGTCAATTGCGTCTCTATATTCTTCCGCTGATCAGAGCGTGCCTCCTCCTTTTCGCAAGGAAACGGCATCTCCACCCGAGCGCCTGTTTCATCGGTCATCGCCAGGGTGAAGCCCCGGGCATAATCCGCGAAGGTGATATCCACCGCTATCTTCCGTGTGGCCGAAGGCTTGTCCAACAGCTTCTCAAACTCCTGATCCATATTCCGGTAAAGCGGCGTCTTAGGTTGAATGGTGGGCATCTCGGCCGGGAAAACACGATTATCCTCTACCCGATTTACCCGAAATCCGTCCAGTTCGCCTTGGGGATTAAAGAAAACCAATCCGTCGCCATTATGTAATGATTTCACGCCAGCCACCGTAAAGGAGTTGCCTTTGATCTCTTTCACCGTTCCAACCGCTTCGCCTATCGACTTCGGTGTATCAAACGAGGTGATATCTTGACTTCGCCTATCCAGCCAATAGGAGGTAAAGCCACGGTTAAAGCTCTTTTCCGGAACAGGTTCAAACGTATACCGGCTCTCTCCTGCCGACGAACGCCGGTATTCCGGTCGGCGCGCCAGTATCGCATCCAGCCTCTTCCGGTAATAGGCCGTTATATTTTTTACATACGAGACATCTTTCAACCGCCCTTCGATCTTGAACGAGGAAACACCGGCATCCAATAAGGCTTCCAGGTCCGCCGAACGGTTCATATCTTTCAACGATAACAAATGCTTTTGGGACAGAATCGGGGTATCATCACGATCAACCAGATCGTAGGGAAGACGGCAATACTGCGCACACTCTCCCCGGTTAGCACTCCGCCCGCTCAGGGCAGCGCTCAGATAACATAACCCACTGTAGCTCACGCACAAGGCGCCATGAACAAACACCTCCAGGTTGACCGATGTATTTTCCGCGATCTCCCGTATCTGAGGCAAGGCAAGCTCGCGCGCCAAGACTACCTGATCAAATCCGCTGTCTTCCAGAAACCGTACCTTTTCCACCGTCCGGTTATCCATCTGCGTACTCGCATGCAACGGAATAGGCGGTATATCCAGCATGGCAATGCCCATATCCTGCACAATAAGGGCATCGGCTCCCGCCCTGTACAATTCCCCAATCAGCTTCTCCGTCTCCTTCAACTCTTCATCCTTCAGGATCGTGTTCAAGGCAATGTAAATACGGGCGTCATAGATATGCGCAAATTCACAAAGTTGGCGGATATCCTCGACCGAATTGCCTGCCGCCGCCCGGGCACTAAACTTAGGCGCACCGATATAAACCGCATCCGCCCCATGCAGAATAGCCTCTTTTCCACTAACCAAATCTTTAGCAGGGGCTAATAATTCTATTTGTTTTTGATGTTTCATATTATGAAGATAAAACGAAGGCAATCACAAATCCCCCAAGTATTTTATATCTTCAATATTATAGGGCGTTTCCTGATAGACATAGTAATTCAACCAGTTGTTGAACAATAGATTGGCATGTCCCCGCCAACGCACCACAGGCCCCTGTGCCGGGTTATCGTTACGGTAATAGTTCTGTGGAATATTGATCGGAAGCCCCTTCTGTTTATCACGTATATATTCGTCATTCAACGTATAAGGCGAATACTCCGAATGACCGGTCACGTAGAACTCTCTTCCTCCCCGCGACATCACCATATAGACACCCGCGTCTTCGCTTTCGGACAAAAGCGTCAACTCCTTGTTTTTCACAATATCCTCCCGGCGTATCTCGGTATGGCGGCTATGAGGCACAAAAAACTCTTCGTCGAAGCCTCTGAAAATAGGAATATAAGGTTCCCGAAGCGTATGTCGAAACACACCAAACATCTTGGCCGGAAGCTCATATTTAGGCACATCGTAAAAATGGTACAGTCCCGCCTGAGCCGCCCAACAGATATACAGGGTGGAGGTCACATGCGTCCGTGCCCAATCAAAGATACGTACCAATTCATCCCAGTAGTTCACCTCCTCGAAAGACATCAACTCCACCGGAGCGCCCGTGATAATCATACCGTCGTAATACTGATCGGCCATCTCTTCAAACGTCTTATAAAAGGCCTGCATATGTTCGATGGGTGTATTCTTAGGCGTATGCCCTTCGATCTTCATAAACTCCATCTCCACCTGCAAAGGGGTATTACTCAACAAACGCACCAGGTCGGTTTCCGTTGTGATTTTCAGCGGCATAAGATTTAACACCACCACCTTCAAAGGGCGAATATCCTGTGTAGCCGCCCGTAGCGAATCAATCACAAAAATATGTTCTTTCTTGAGCAGTTCGATCGCCGGTAGATTCTCTTGTACGTTTAATGGCATAATAATAGCTGTTTAATTCCCTTGCAAAGATATAGAAAGCTAAACGCAGCGCCAACCCCAAACTGACATTTTGTCAAAATCGCCCGACTATTTTTCCAAAAACGTAGGGGTATTTAAAATTAGTCAGGCGGGTAACACTTTTTAACGTATCATATTGTAAAGCAAAATGCCGTTTTTGCTTACAATTTGTCAAAGGCAAAAAGAAAAGAATCAAAGGGTAGCCGCCTTCGATCTCCGCAAGCTTTTTATCAGGCGGAAAAGCTCGCCAAACCAAAGCACAAACGAGGTCGTTCCGATAATGATGCCCCAATCTTTCCAACTCAAAGGAACCACATTAAACATTTCACCGCCAAAAGTAACGATCAGGTACTGCCCAACCAATATCAACAGGGCCACAAACACAAACGTTTTACTCTCTTTCATCCGGGCAAAGGCAGAGGTGCCTTCCAGGAAAGCCTTGGCGTTAAACATATTCCAGAACTGAAGCATCACGAAGAAGGTAAAAAACCAGGAGAGGTTATAAGGCGTGAGCCCGCCCTGTTGTTGGAAACAATACAGGAGCCCCATCAGGATAACAACAAACAACAGCCCTACACTCAGGATCATATACTGCATCGGGCGTGAGATAATAAAGTCGCCCCCTACCCCGCTGCGACGCGGTTTATCGTTCATCACCCGCTCGTTCGGAGGAAGCGAGGCCAGGGCAGCCGCGGCAAACGTATCCATAATCAGATTCACCCATAACATCTGCGTAATGGTCAAGGGCGATTCGGTACCAAAGAGCGAGCCCAACAATACAATGAGGCAAGCGGCCACATTGATTGTCAACTGGAACAACAGGAATTTCTGTATATTGCGATAGAGCGAACGACCCCACATCACAGCACGCGTGATGCTGGCAAACGAATTGTCCAAAATAGTGATATCGCTGGCCTCCTTGGCCACCGAGGTACCGTCGCCCATAGAAAGCCCTACCTGTGCCGCCTTCAGGGCTGGGGCATCATTGGTGCCGTCGCCGGTAACCGCTACAACGGCGCCTTTCTGTTGTAATAGTTGCACCAAGCGCTGTTTGTCGGTCGGCCGTGCCCGGCACATGATCTTCATATCCATCACCATGTCTAATGCTTCTTCGTCGGTCAAGGCGGCAAACGAGGTACCGGTGATGATGTTCTCTTCCGAATCATTTTCCTCCCAGATACCAATCTGACGGCCTATCTCACGGGCGGTTGCGGGTGTATCTCCGGTAACGATCTTCACCTGTATGCCGGCATCCAGGCATTGCTGCACAGCCTCCGGCACATCCGGGCGGATCGGGTCGGATATGGCGATAATACCCAGAAACACCATATCGCGGCGGTTAACACGCCCATGCGCGAAAAGAGCGTCGTTATCCGTTTCATCGATCTCCAAATAAGCCATACCCAAGGTACGCATTGCCTGATTCTGATAGGCCAACAACTGCTCCTCAATCACAGGACGAAGCGCCTCTACCGGTTTCATGCCCTCAGGAGTAGCAACCGATTGGCAGAGCTCCAACAAAAACTCAGGCGCCCCTTTCACATATAAGACCCTCCGTTTGCGCAAAGGGGAATCGACCAGGGTGGCCATATATTTGCGCTCGGTGGAAAAGGTCAACTGATCGATCACCGGAGAGGACTCACGCAGTTCCAGGTAATCGATCTGCTGCCCATACAACCAAAGCAGAAGCGCCGCCTCCGTTGGGTTGCCAAATGTTTTCAGTTTCCCCTCGGAATGATCCAGAAAAGCGGTGGAATTAACCGATATACCCTCTTTAATTAATTGGCTATACACGTCATCGGCAAGCGTTTGTTCCGGCAGACAATAAAAATTGGTACGATACACCTGCATCTGATTCTGCGTCAGCGTGCCCGTTTTATCCGTACAGATCACCGTGGCAGCCCCCATGGTTTCGCAAGCATGCATCTTGCGCACGAGGTTATTGGTTTTCAACATCCGGTTCATGCTCAAGGCCAGGCTGAGCGTTACACTCATTGGCAGCCCTTCCGGCACCGAGACTACGATCAGGGTAACGGCGATCATAAAGATATTCAAGATGTCACCGACCATATCCAGCCAGGGCACCGATGGAGAAAACAACAATAGTTTCCCCAATAAAGCCACGAAAGTGAGTCCGGCAACCGTATACCCTACCTTACTAATCAATGCCGCCAGTCCTTTCAATTGTATCTGAAGGGGCGTATCCAGGTTGTTATCTATCTGCGATCCCTCATAGACCTTTCCGTATTCCGTGGCATCGCCTACGGTATCGACCTCCATAATGCCATGGCCATCGACCACGGTCGTGCCGCGCATCAGGCAGTTGCTTGGATAGGTTGCCTCCCGGTTGAAGTTTTCCTCTTTCGTTGTTTTGGAAATCACCGGTTCGCCGGTCAGGGTCGACTCATTCACCTGCAGGGAGATCGCCTCCAACAAGGTACCATCGGCTGGCACCTCATCGCCTGTCTCAACTATGACAATATCTCCCTTCACGATATCTTTCTTGGGGATCTCTGTGATATTCCCTTCGCGGATCACCTTGATCAGTGCGTCATCGTTGACGGTATTCAACAGATCGAATGCGCGGTTAGCCTTCGCTTCAAAAGCAAAGCCTACCCCCGTTGCCAATAGGATGGCAAAGAAAATACCGATAGGTTCGAGGAAAGCCTTGAAGCCTTCCGCGTCAGGTCCCCAGCAATGCACTCCGGCAATGATCATGGAGAGCAGCCAGGCTACCAATAATATCTGTATGATAGGGTCTTTGAATTTTTCCAGAAATTGTACCCAGAGCGACGTTTTCTGAGGAGGTGTCAATAGGTTATGACCGTATACTCGTCTGTTCTCTTCTACTTGTTCCTGTGTTAACCCTGGGTAAGGGTGACTATGTTCCATATGTTACACCTTGTTTAGTAGTGCAAAGATAGTGAAAGATAGTGAAATCCCTCTCTTTGCCTATTGTTGTACTATGTTGATAACAACCAAACGTAGCATTTTGCTTTAGAAAAAGGGAAAAAAATGATATTTCCATATTTTCTTTACCTTTACACCCATGAAACGTCAAAAGAGTTATCCGGGCATACTTCTCTTTATCGTCCTACTATTTATCGGATGCGGAGGGAAGAAACAGGAGAATAGCCTGCGGGTTACGATCCTTCGCGGCCCTTCTGCCATTGCTTTTGCCGGATGGATCGAACAGCCTCCGGTGATCGACGGGCGGAAAGTCGTTGTGGAAGTGGCCGATTCTCCACAGCAGGTACAGGCGTTACTTATCCGTCGGGAGACCGATTTGGCGGTCGTTCCGATGATTAGTGCCGCCAATCTCTATAATAAAGGTATCGACTACCAATTGGCAGGTTGTCCCATTTGGGGCAATCTCTACCTGGTAGGGCTTCCGGATGCCCGTCAGTTGCATCTGTTTGGCTCGGGCACTACACCGGATATCCTCGCGCGCTATTACCTGGAAAAGCAGGCGCTCCCCTATCGCTTGAACTATACACTGACGACTGCTTCTGAGGTGACCCTCGCCCTATTGGCAGGGAAAGCCGAAATAGCCGTACTGGCAGAGCCTTTTGTCAGTTATGTCCTACGCGAGAAACCGGAATTGGAGTTGCTTGCCGACCTGAATAATCCTTCGGGAGATTCACCAGGCTTTGCAGAGACAGCCGTTCTTTTCCGGAGTTCGTTACAGGAAGAACGCGGCGTGATTGATAGTTTATTGACGGCTACTTGCCTTTATGCCCGCCAGAAACCGACCGCTGCCATCGCTATTTTGGAAAAAGAGGGCATATTTCCTCCCGGCCTATTAACAGAAGAGAGCATCGAACGTTGCCGGATCGACTACCTGCCGATTGCCGCCATACGCGAAGAGACCGAGGATTTCCTTCGGATCATCTATCAATACGAACCCAAAGCATTGGGAAACAAACTGCCCGATAACCTATTCTACCAGTAACGCTATGAAAAAGAAATACGTTCCCTATCTCTCTATTGCCCTATTATTATTGATTTGGCAAGTGACGGCTATGATCGTGAACCAGCCGCTTTTCTTTCCTTCTATCGATCGATTGGCGGTTTCTATCTGGCACCTTCTCTCCACTCCCTCCTTCTATATGTCGCTGGGTGCGACCATCGGGCGGGGTGTAATCGGCATGCTTCTCTCCTTCGGGGCAGCAGCAGGATTCGCCTTTGTCTTCACGCGGGTAGAGTGGTTACAGGAACTGTTTCGCCCCTTATTGGCAATCATGCGGTCGATTCCGGTGATCTCGTTTATCCTGTTGGCGCTTATTTTTTTGCATGCGGAAAGTATTCCGCTCCTGATAGGCTTCCTGACCATGTTTCCCCTATTGACGGAAAACCTCACAAAAGGGATTAGCCAGATGCGCCCGGAATGGAAGGTTTTCTCTCATCAGTTTCGGCTGAACCGACGAAATCATTTCAGCCAGATCATCTATCCGCAGATAAAACCTTTTCTCTATAGTGGACTAGCCTCCGCTGCAGGTTTCGGTTGGCGCGCGATTATTATGGGTGAGGTGCTCTCGCAATGCAATTATGGCATCGGAAGCGAGATGAAACAGGCGCAGGTATTTATCTCCGTGCCCGAACTGATTGCCTGGACGGTGATTGCGATTGGGCTTAGCTTTCTGACTGATCGCTTGATCAGCCGCGCCAACAGCTACCATCCCCCGATTCTTTTCCTCTCCCGAAAAAAGGAGATGCGGGATCCACTGATCGACAACAGACCAAAAGGGCTTCCCATTCTATTGGATCAGGTCTCTTACGACTACGGCATCCACGATTTTTCCTATGCCTTTGAAGCAGGAAAGAAATATGCTATTTCCGCCCCTTCGGGCGCCGGGAAAACGACCCTGTTGAAACTGATCAACGGCACCCTTATACCTACGACCGGAACCATTACGATCGACCGCCGACAGGGCATCGCCTCCCTGTTTCAGGAGCCGGAACTGTTGCCTCATCTTTCTGCCCTCGACAATATCGCACTGCCTCTGGCTCGTTTGGCTTCGCAGGAGATTGCCTATGAAAAGGCGCGCGAACTGCTTCACCTGACCGAGATGGAAGAGTTTGAATCACAACGCCCCACGGAGCTAAGCTACGGACAACAACAACGCGTAGCCCTTGCCCGTGCTTTGATATACCCCTCCCCTTTCCTTTTCCTGGACGAACCCTTCAAGGGTTTAGACGAATCCTTGACACAACGGATTATCGAACGCATCGTTGAGAAAGAAAGGCTCTGGCAACAAACCCTGCTCTTTACATCACATAACCCCGAAGAGGTTACCAAATTATCCGATCTAACGATCTATCTATAAGAGTAAGGACTTTAAGGACTTTATGGACTTCAAGGACTTTAAGGACTCTAAGAGCTTTAAGGTCTTTAAGGTCTTTAAGGACTCTAAGGACTTTAAGGTCTTTAAGGTCTTTAAGGTCATTAAAGCCCTCAAAGCAATTCTTCATTCTTCATTCCTCATTCTTCATTTTTTACTACCTTTGATGTTGCAAATAAAAAGTACGCCTAAAAGATGATGATACAAGAAGATATCAGAAAAGACCTCCAACTAAAATGGAGGCGATTGCAAGAGAACATGAGTAAAACAGGGGCAGACGGATGCCTGTTGAGTGTGGATGTGAACCTGTATTATGTGGCTGGACGCGTTTACAGCGGCTATTTCTATCTGCCGGCGGAAGGCGATCCCTGGTTCTTTGTCAAGCGGCCGAACGGACTGACCGGCGACCAGGTTCATTACATCCGCAAACCTGAACAAATGCCCGAACTGTTTATTGAACATCAGATCCCCCTACCCAAAAAATTGCTCTTAGAAGGCGACGAACTCGCCTATAACGAATATATGCGCCTGGCAGCCGCCTTCAAACCGGAGGAGACAGGCAATGCCACCGCCCTGCTTCGGCAAACGCGCAGTGTAAAAACACCCTGGGAGATAGAACAATTCAGCCTTTCTGCCCGCCAGCATGCACTGACCTATTCGGAGATCACCGGATGTTTTCGTCCGGGCATGACCGATATAGAGCTTCAATATGAAATTGAAAAGCGGATGCGTAAGAACGGTTCCATGGGACTCTTCCGGGCATTTGGCGCCAATATGGATATCTTTATGGGAAGCCTGTTGGCAGGAGAGAATGCCGAAACGCCCTCACCATTCGACTTTGCCCTGGGAGGCGGAGGCGTGAACAGCTCACTACCTATCGGCGCCAACGGTACCCTATTGAAAGAGGGTACGGCCGTGATGGTCGATATGGCAGGCAACTACACCCCTTATATTACCGACATGACCCGCGTCTTCTCAGTAGGCAAGCTACCGGAAGAGGCCTATCGTGCCCATCAGGTAGCGTTGGAGATACAAGAGGTGGTAACAAATATCAGTCGTCCGGGCACCTCCTGTGCGGAGATGTATAATCTCTCCCTAAATATAGCCGAAAAGGCCGGCTTAGGCGACTGTTTCATGGGCACCAAACAGCAGGCGAAGTTTGTCGGACACGGCATAGGCATACAGATCAATGAATTGCCGGTACTCACTCCCCGCTCCAAAGAAGTCTTGGAACCCGCTATGGTATTTGCCTTGGAACCCAAGTTTGTCCTGCCGGGCATCGGAGCTGTGGGTATCGAAAACAGTTTCTTAGTGACGGAAACAGGCATCGAAAAGCTGACGATCTTTGAGGAAGAGATCATCCGGTTGGATTAATTAATCGTTATAAAACAATCTTTATTCAGAATATATCATGAAAAGAACAATCTTTTTCTCGCTTTTGCTGACAATCATCCTGTGGCCGGCACAAGCGACTCAAACGGAAGAGGTAAAACCCGTAAAGAACCTGATCGTCCTGATCCCCGACGGATGCTCGCTACCCGTTGTGTCCGTATCACGCTGGTTGCAATGGTATTCCAACCCCGATCAACCTGATTTACACATTGATCCTTACCTCTGCGGAACGGTTAGCACCTTTTCCTCCAATGCCCCTATCGGCGACTCCGCACCGACAACCTCCTGTTATATGACCGGTTACCCAAGCCGTACGGGATATGTGTCGACCTATCCGGTAGCCGATGGCGACAACGACATTTTCCCGATGGATCCGGAACGTGCCTATCAGCCGCTGGCAACCGTTTTGGAAGCGATGAAGATACTGCAGAACAAAGCGACAGGACTGGTTTTTACCTGTGAGTTCCCACATGCTACTCCTGCCGATTGCTCGGCGCATAGCTACCGTCGTGGCAATTATCATTGGATTGCTCCGCAGATGGTGCATAACAATCTGGACGTGGTGATCGGGGGTGGTGTGTCTATCCTGTCAGACGATATGGAGGCATACCTGACAGAGAACGACTACCATGTATATAGAAACAACCTGGCAGGTATGCGTGCCGATAAGAACGATAAGATGTGGGCGCTGTATGGTCATAGCGCCATGGACTACGACCTCGACCGCAACCCGAACGAACAACCCTCGATCGAAGAGATGACCCGTACGGCTATCGAAAAGCTATCGCGCAACGAAAACGGCTTCTTCCTGATGGTCGAAGGCAGTAAGGTCGATTGGGCGGCTCACGCCAACGACCCGGTGGGCATGTGTACCGACTTCCTGGCATTCGACAAAGCCTGCGGAGCGGCATTGGACTTTGCCAAGCAAGATGGTGAAACGTTGGTAATCATCGTGCCCGACCACGGCAACAGCGGATTCAGCTTAGGCAGACGCGATTGCGGTGGCTACGACAGACTGACCAAAGAACAGCTTTTCCATAACCTCGCGCAATTCAAACTGACGGCAGAGGGATTAGCCAGTATGGTCAATAGCCAACCAAACACAGAGGTACAGCAGATCTTCCGCACCTATGCAGGCTTCGAACTTTCCGAAAAGGAACTGAATGCTCTGAATCAGGTGAAAGACTATAAGAACAGCCCGATTCCGGAAAGCGAACGTTCATCAGAAGGAATCGACCCTTCGCTTTACAGCGGATCATTAAGCTCTTTCATGTCTAAACTGATCACAACGAAAACCTGCTTTGGTTTTACCACCGGCGGACATACAGGCGAAGAGGTATTCCTTGCCGCTTATCATCCGAAAGGAACTCCCCCCATGGGCAGACACACGAACGTCGACCTGAACCATTATATGTGTGAAGCAGTAGGCATCGGACATCTGGACGATCTGACCAACCAGATCTTTGCCCGCCATACGGAAGTGTTTAAAGACTTTACCTGCGAACTAATTCCTTCCCAGGAAGAGAAGGGCTCCCCTACCCTTGTTGTGAAAAACAAGAAGAACCGCAACAAGCAATTGACTATCACCCCCTTCTCTAACATTGTCAAATCAGACCGTAAAGCGCAGGATGAGATCCGCCTCAACTCGGTGATCGTCTACGTGGATGCCAACGAAACCTTCTACCTGCCGCAAAGTCTGGTAGAGTATTTGAAGTAAACGAAAAGCTGAGTCGTTGCTTTTCTCCTGAAAAAACACTATATTTGTAAACCAACTTGGTACACATTAATAAAATAGAAAAAAGAAATGTTAGTCATCAGTACAAGAGAATTCAGGGAAAAGCAAGGGGTTTATCTCAAATTGGCAAAAGACGGAGAGGATATTATCCTGAAGTCAAGAGAAAAAGGCAGCTTTAGGATTGTCCCGGTAACAGAAGATGATACCTTGATGAGTAAGGAAGCCTTTTTCGCAAAAATAGAGAGTGCTATTCAGGGCATAAAAGAAGGAAAAGGAAAAGCGATTCATTCGAAGGACGAACTTCTATCCTATCTTGACAGCTTATGATATACAACATTATTATTTCCGAAGAGGCAGATAAGGATATCAGACTCCTGAAAAAGAATGAACCGAAGGTATATCAAAAACTGGTCAAACTCTTATTTGAGTTGCAAGAGCATCCCATGTCCGGAACGGGGCATCCAAAGCCATTAGGTGGAGACAAAAGTGGACAATGGTCAAGACGAATAACGAATAAGCACCGCCTTATTTACATGATTGAAAAAGAAAAAATATATGTCTATGTATTGTCCGCGTATGGACACTATGACGATAAATAAAAAAAGGTCGGCATCCCGAATTATCCCGGTGCCGACCTTTTTTTATTTTTCAATATGCGCTTCATCACCTGATGCGCTGCCATCTTCTCACTACAACAAATTCGCAGCCATCTCCGCCAATTGACTTCGTTCGCCTTTGATCAGGTTGATGTGGGCAAAGATATCCTGTCCTTTCATCTTATCGACCATATAGGCCAGGCCATTACTCTGCGCATCGAGGTAAGGTGAGTCGATCTGTTGGATATCACCGGTGAAGACCATTTTGGTTCCTTCGCCGGCACGGGTGATGATGGTTTTTATCTCGTGCGGCGTCAGGTTCTGCGCTTCGTCGACAATACAGAATGTTTCCGACAAGCTGCGTCCGCGGATAAAGGCCAACGCCTCCACCACCAGTTTATTCTCTTTTTGCATATCGTCAATCAGTTTCACCTCTTTGCTGCCCGGAGCAAATTGTGCTTTGATCACATTCAGATTATCAAACAACGGCTGCATATAAGGAGCCACCTTCTGCTTTTCGTCACCCGGTAGGAAACCAATATCTTTATTCGCCAGCGAAACGATCGGACGGGCAAGCAATATCTGTTTGTACTGATTGGCCTGTTTCAGGGCAGAAGCCATGGCCAACAGGGTTTTTCCCGTACCTGCTTTCCCGGTAATACCCACCAGTGTCACTTCGGGGTCGTTCAACACTTCAAACGCAAAGCTCTGCTCCGCATTACGAGGCTGTATGCCATAATTATTACCCTTCTCTACCCGTTGAATCTTTCCGGTAAAAGGATTATTACGCGCCAACACCGAATTACGAACGCTCTTCAATATAAAACAATCGTTCGGTTCGAGTTTGGAATTAATCTCCAACAGATCCGCATCGACCCCGTCCGGCGACGCGTATAGTTTATCGATCAGATCCGGATCGATATTATCATAGGTATCCTGGGCACGTTCAAAGATATCGACATTGACCACCTTGTCGTTGATATAGTCCTCCACCTTGATCCCCAAGGCTCTTGCCTTCATGCGAAGATTAATATCCTTGGTCACCAGGATCGTTTCCATCTTCGGCTTTGTTTGAGCAATCATGGAGGTACAGGAAAGGATGCGGTTGTCAGCGGTCCGTTCAGGGAAAGAGAGCGATACGTGCTCCATCACCTTCTCTTCGGTCACCACATATAGATGTCCCCTTCCCGCCCCCAGCGAGGCTCCTTTCAGAAAAAGATCATTACTGGTCAGGGCATCCAGCTCACGCACAAACTCCCGGGCATTATAGTTGATCTGATCGCTTCCCCGTTTAAAACGGTCTAACTCCTCGAGTACGACAATCGGCAGATAGATATCATTCTCCTCAAAGTTCTCAATACTTTTGTAGTCGTGCAGAATCACATTGGTGTCTAACACGAAATTCTTCTTTCCCATGGCTTTCTATCTTTAAAGTATGTTCGCACTAAATATACAAACAATTATGAGACCGTCGACTTCCTACTGCAGAAAGAACGAAAGAAAACTGCTTTTTGACGAAATGGGAAGGTGAAATCAAAAATTGACAAACTGTCAAAATCGCGGGACTATTTTCCCGAAAACGTAGGGGTATTTTAAATTACCCGCAGGAGTAACACTTTTTAACGTATCATATTGTAAAGCAAAATCGACTTTTTGCTTACACTTTGCTTTTTGAGATTGAAAAGAAAAAGGATACTTCCCGGGGAGGAAGTATCCTTTTTCGTCTATTAAATCAATCGTATATTGCCTACTGATCCCACGCCGGAGGCGTCACACCTAACAGATGTTTCACAAAGAAATCGAAGCGTTTGCGGTCGCCATATTCACCACCCATAGAGTGGTTCATACCCGGAACGACTACCAGTTCAAAATCTTTCTTCGCCTTGATGAGCGCATTCACCACCTGCATAGTAGAAGCTGGATCGACATTATCGTCCATCTCACCAACCATCAGCATCAGCGGACGGGTGAGTAGGTGAGCATTCTCCACATTGCTACATTCGATATAGCTATTATCAACCGGATAGCCCATCCATTGCTCGTTCCACCAGATCTTATCCATGCGGTTGTCGTGGCATCCACAGGCCGAATAGGCGGCTTTGTAGAACTCGGGATGGAACAATACCGCTCCCATCGCCTCCTGTCCACCGGCTGACGAACCGAAGATCCCTACCCGTTCAATATCCATATAGGGATATTTCTCGGCGGCAGCCTTCATCCACAGCTTGCGATCAGGAAAACCGGCGTCTTTGAGGTTCTTATAACATACGCTCTCGAACGCCTTGCTGCGGAAAGAGGTACCCATGCCATCACATTGCACCACGATAAAGCCTAACTCGGCAATCTGTTGCAGGCTCCAATGGAAAGCGCGGAAAGCCTTCGGCGTATAAGCACTGCCCGGCCCGGCGTAGATATATTCAATCACCGGATATTTCTTCGATGGATCGAAATTGGTCGGACGGCAGATCACGCCCCATATATCCGTTTCGCCATCGCGTCCTTTGGCCACGAATGGCTCGGGCGCGATCCAACCGGCTGCTTTCAGCGCCGTCAGGTCGGCTTTTTCCAACTCCATCAATAGTTTGCCGTCTTTTGCAGAACGCAATACGGTCACCGGTGCCTGATCTACCTTCGACCAGGTATCAACCAAATACTTCATATCAGGCGAGAAGCGAGCCGTATGCGTACCCTCATCCGGCGTCAGACAGGTCAATTTAGAGCCATCCATATTGATCCGGTAATAGCGCACCAGGTAGGGATCTTCCCCCTTCACCATGCCATTGGCAGAGAAATAGATCACCCGATTTTTCTCATCCACTTCTACGATGTCGCGCACATACCATTCTCCCTTGGTGATCTGGTGTTTCACCTTGCCCGACGACTTGTCGATCAGATAGAGGTGATTCCAATTATCGCGTTCACTCATCCAGATCATCTCTTTATCATCCGGCATATCGTGGCGGAAATAACGGCTGTAATTCACAAAGGTATCACTGGTCTCTTCTACGATGGGACGAACGGCGGCTGTTTCAGCCGACATTTCCAATACCCGATAGACCTGATGCCCGCGTTGGTTGTATTCAAAAGTAATCGCTTTGCTATCCTGATTCCAGCTTAATCGGTTTAAGTCGTATTGGGAGGAGAATAGTTCGGTCGAAGGGGTCAGGCCAACACCTGATTCCACATGAAATATATGCGGAACGGCAAATGGCAATGCATCGCCCGGTTTGGCATATTCGCGCTGATGGAGTTTAGGTTGCAACTGATCTTTCGGCGATGACTCCACAAAATAGAAATATTGCTTTTCGGCAGGGCGGATCTTGGTCGTAGCCACCTTCTTTGAGTCGGGCGACCAATGGATATAAGCCGAATAGTATTCGCCGGCGGCTCCGTCCTGGCTAAGTGCTTTTTCGTTACCGGTAGCCACTTCGCGTACATACACATTGCTATTCTTTATAAACGCCATGTATTTTCCATCGGGAGAAGCGATCGAATCGGCCGAGCGTTGTTCGTCGCGCTCGCCCCAGTAACGCCCGCCACCGGGGTAACGGTAACGCCCACGCTGATCGCCTACCAATCGCTGCCGCATCGTATCCGGCATTTCGGCGATCGTCCGCTTATCCGCGTCTACCAAGACATATTTTCTACCTCCGGGCACCTCCTGCACATACCAGAAGCGGTTGTTTGCAATCCAGTTTGGCATAACGGAGGCGTTTAATACCAAACCATTATATTTTTCAGCCAGGCTATATGCCCGCGCATAGTCTTCGGCTGTGCCCTGGGCATGCAAAAGGTTGCCGGCCAAAGCCAGCAACCCTACTACTATAATACTTTTTGCTTTCATAAGCTGATTATTCTACACTCCATTCAAATAAGCCCGCAGCATTCTTTTCCGGCAGCTGTACTTCGAGTTTCAGCGCTTTGGTCGTTACCGGTTCGAAGCGAACCTCATTGTTTTCACCCTTTACAGTTCCGTAGTCTGTGGTGTTTTTCACCGGCGCCCAATTGCCGGAAGCATCCTGGTAGAAGAGTTTCCAGTTCTTCGGCACACGACATCCGCCCCAAGGGCCGTCATCGTACCAGAAGATAGACGAAGAAGAAACCTTTTGAGGGGTAGTAAACTCATAAGCAAGCCACTCGGTCGTTCCTTCTTTCGGCCACCAATGATAGTAAGGAGCCGAACGATCGCTCTCATCCTTCGGAAGCAGACCGTCGTTGATTGCAGAAAGCGAGCTCGCCCGGTGGGAAGCAGTTACCTTCGCATCGCTGGTGATCGTCGGCGGCATAACCGGACGCGTCGCGCTCAGTTCCTGCGGTAACCAAACCGTCATCTCGCCGGTTCCCCGGTGTGCCCAGGCATAATAAGGAATCAGGGTAAGGGTCACATCCTTGGCCTGCAGGCGTCCTTTCTCATCGAAGCTCAGGGTTTGAGCCTGCGTCTTCAACTGGTTGATGCCACACAATAGTTCCGGTTTACTTTCTACGGTGAATTCCGGTTTGCGATTCATAAAGACACTCCGTACGCTAAAGTCATTATCAGGCCATTCCGCGCAATACACAATCGGGCCGCGTTCAACAGATACCCGTCCTTTGTCAGCTTCTACCAAAGAATGAGCCTTCACCGTTCTGGGTTCCATATCAAAATGGATATCCACTACATCGCCTTTCTTCCACTGGCGGGAGATGGTGAAATAGCCATTATCTAAAGCGCTTTCTACGACTTCACCGTTCACCTTAACGCTATAACCCAACTGTTTGCGGTCTGCATAGGTATAAAGTTTGCTCGGCACTACATCACCCTGTACCCAACCCGGCACGCGGATCTTCAAGGCGAACTCCTGTTTGCCACGCGGAGTCACTTTCACCTGCACGTCGCCGTTCCAAGGATAAGAAGTTTCCTGCACTATCGTTACCTTTTTGCCTCCGACAGTCAGTTCTGAGGTATTGCCCATAAACAGGTTCATATACACATCTTTGCCTTTCACCGCATACACATAACCTGGCAAAGAGGGGATGAAACGGGCAATATTCGACGGACAACAGGCACAGCCAAACCAAGGCTGACGCTGATGCTGACCAATCGACTCGAGAGGATTCGGATAGAAGAAACCACCGCCATCCATCGATACGCCGGAGATCAGCCCATTGTAAAGCGAACGTTCCAATACATCATAGTATTTCGATTCGCCATGCAAGAGGAACAAACGGTGATTCCAATATACATTACCAATAGCCGCGCAGGTTTCACAATAGGCCGACATATTAGGCAGTTCGTAGTTTTTGCCGAATGCTTCACCACTATTTGTTGCACCGATACCACCGGTGATATAAAGCTTCTTGGTCACCACATTGTCCCAGATCCGGTCGATCGCCTGAATATATTCCGCATCGCCGGTAAGAGCCGCCACATCGGCGATTCCTGAATACATATACGCAGCACGTACGGCATGACCTACGGCCTCATCCTGTTGCAATACCGGTTTATGCGCCTGGCTGTATTCATCGCGGCGTTCGGTATACCCACGTTTGTCTAAAAAGAACTTAGCCAGGTCGAGGTATTTCTTCTGTCCGGTCACCAGATAAAGCTTGGCTAATGCCATCTCGGCAATCTGATGTCCGGGTACTTTCACCTGCTTACCGGGCGCATCGCCGATCTCTCTTTCCACACAATCGGCATACTTGATAGCAATATCCAGAAACTTTCTCTTTCCGGTAGCCTGATAATGCGCGATAGCTCCTTCGATCATATGTCCCAGGTTATAGAACTCATGGCTGAGGTCTTCTACCTTTTCCCAACGTTTGCTTCCGGCCCATTCATGCGGATGATCCGGGTTCATGGTGCGAGCGGTAAAGAGATAACCATCGGGTTCCTGTGCTTTAGCGACAATATTCAGGACACTGTCGATGTATTTTTCCAGTTTCTTATCCGGATAGGTCTGCATAGAATAGCTCGCCCCTTCGATGGTTTTGTAGACATCGGTATCGTCGAAGGAAAGACCTTCCACCTTATAATCCTTGCTCGGATTGGCTGCTTTCACAAAGTTTTCATACCGTCCGGTCTCTTCGCATTTACTGAATGCCAATGGAATGGTTACATCACGACTCGCCTTCAAGCGTTGTCCCCAGAAATTGTCGGTTACCTTCACCGAAGTAAAGGGTACGGGATCGATCGGATATCCTCCCGACTTTTGTTGCGCGTTCGTTCCTAAAGCGAAAGAAACGAGTAATAGAGATAATAATGTTTTCTTCATGTTACATAGGTATTATAAATTGTTTTGAATTGTTGCCTCATCCATCACCGTGTCATAGACTTTCAATGAATGCAGATAGCCGCTAAAAGGAAGCTCCCCACTATGTTTACAGCCCAAAGTTAACACATCGCAATCAGCCACCACCAATAAAATATCTTTTTCTTTTACCAGAGATCCGTTGATATAGAGCTTTTCCATATATCCGTCGAAGGTAACGACAATATGTGTCCATTCACCCGCTGGAGGCATCTCGTCTAATCCCAGATCCTCATACCATCCGTTGTGAATGGTGATCCCACCCCGTTTGTCGGTGCCATAGCCCACGGCAATCTTATGCAGTTCGCCCCACGATTCATTGAGGTCGATGATACAGGTATTCTCTTTCGGATCGGTAACAGCCACCCAGTAGGAGATAGTATAAGGAGGGTTCCCTGTCATCGTACGCGGCAGGGAGAAATCAGATTTGAATTGTTGCTTGCCGTCGAACACAAAGGCCGATTTGCCTTTATACGTTTCAACCTTCACTGCCATAGCCTCCGCGTTGAAGCCCTGCTTGGGGTTCTTTTCGTTGGTGATCCGTCCCGTTACGGTTCCTTCGGAATAGCTGTCGGCGTTGATTTCAAGGAGCATTTCTCCTCTTTGGGGAGCTGCTTCCGTAGCCTGTTTATTGAACCGTTCGAGGTTATTATCAAAAGGATCCTCTCCTTCCGAGAATACCTGAATATTCCACACCGCCGGGATATAGCCATTGCGTTCGTTGCCGGTGAAACGAAGGCGCAGGTAACGTGCCTTCACATCGCCCCGGTCGATCATCGGACTGCCCGCCAAGGTGTTGTCACGTCGGTCCGCAAAGGTTGTCCATTCTTTTCCGTCCAGCGACGTTTCGTAGATATACTGGTAGAAAATGGTCGCATGCTCGAACTGTGTCCAGATACGGGTAATCGGCTGCGCCTTGCCCAAGTCGATCTCCAACCACTCTTGCTGTCCCGTTTCCGGCAGTCCCTTCGCACGCCAGAGGGTAGCGTTATTATTGTCTATCGCATATTCCGGCTTAAACGAATCATTATAATAGGAAGAGGCAGTCACCTTGACCTTGCGATCCAACACCAGGTTCTTAGACGGGTTGCTGTTCTTCTGCAAAAAGCCGATGCCTTCGTGGCTGCCGGGTATCTTATTGATACGTCCTTCGGCATCGAAGGTCAATCGATCGGCCGCCACCTGGCGGTGGAATCCCCGTGTCGACTGCGGGATATTGTGGCGATGATACAGGATATAATAGTCATCGCCTTCCTGCAAAATGCTATGATGCCCCGGTCCATGGATGGTTCCGTCGGCATTGGTTTCGAGAATGGGGTTGTTGTCGGCAAACACAAAAGGCCCCATCGGACCCACCGTGCTGGTCGCATACTGCACCCGGTAGGTATGGTCGTGACAGGAACCGGACGAATAGGTCAGATAATAGATGCCATTGCGCTTGAACACATAGGGCGCTTCAAAGAAATCGGTCGCCTGTGTGTTGGGAATAAGCGTCGTATCGGCAAAGCTTTTCATATCGGGGTTCAATTTACCCACGCCACATCCATGATTCGGATAGATGCCCCAGGTGCCCCAATAGAGGTAGGTAGATCCGTCGTCGTCGATGAAACTCTGCGCATCCAGGGTGATCGACATGGAGACATAGCGGTCGGGAATCAACACCGCCTCCGGAGCGCCCAGGATATTCTCCCAGGGACCGGTCGGGCTATCCGACACCGCACAATAGATCTTACACGCCTGACTGTAATAGAAATAGTAACGCCCATCGACACCCTGCATGATATCCGGTGCCCAGATCTGGCGTGTTGTCGGCCAGTTCATCGGCTGGATCGTCCAGTTTACGAAGTCTTTGGATGTCCACACCTGCGAAGGACCAATTCCCCCGGCTGTTCCGTCAGTCGTACAATAGAGGTAATAGGTATCACCAAATTTGCGGATCGTCGGATCCGCAAAATAGCCCGGAATAATCGGATTACCCGCCGAAGGGGTATTGTATTGCACCTGCTTCGACTTCCCGGGAGAGAATGACGCAAGCAGGGATACAACGATCCCTGCCAGCAAAATAAGATAGCTTCTCTTCATAATAATAGTTTCATAATGATTGTAACGGCTGCGTTCCGGTCAGTTTGAACTGGTAAGGCCATTCGTTCATCGGAGTTTGAGAACGCATGTTCAGTTGATGATGTTCCGTCGGAGCACCCATCACCACTAACCAGAGATTAGCGGTTCCTTCTGGAACGGTAAAGGAGGCTGTTCCTTCCGTAGCGGAACAAGTCTCGCCATACACCCGCTCGCCATTCTCTTTCAACGCCATAAAGCCATAGCGCCATCCGGCCTTGTCGAGGTTGATCGCCTCATAGCCTTCTGCTCCAGCGATGCCTTTGAAATGAAGCGCTACTTCGCCGCCACCGGCAGGTACTTGCAATTCGATACCGTTGTATCCATAGTCCTGCGGACAGTTTTCTTTGGCTACCTGCCACCAGCCCTCTTTCAGCTGATCCAACTTGGTCTTGTGCAGGTTGATATAAGGAGCCGACACCTCGCGGATACGCTCCATATCCCAGGTCATAAACTGAAGATAACCTTTGTGCAGCTCATCGTTGAACGCCTCCTGCGTCAGGTTCGTATGACGTTTGTAAGCCATTAAGATATCTTCTCCCTCTTCTACCGTGTTCCAAAGCGTACCGATTAGATCTTTCCCATGCAGGCTTGCCCAGTACTCCAATACGAAAGGAGAATGATACATATTGGCATGATGCAGAAACGCCAAATGGTTCTTTTCCAGGAAGCCTACCAGGTGGTAATTCTCAAACACAATCCATTCCGGATAATACTGCCATAACATATACTGGCAGGTCATCTCATGGATACTACCCTCGAACACCCTGCCTTTATCACATCGAACAATATAATGGAATCCATGTCCCATCTCATGCGCGATGGCACCATAAGGGCCTTTCTTCACCCGGTTGGGGTTGATCCACATTGCTCCCACCTTCTCGTCGGTACCGCCTCCATATACCGTTCCTTCATCGCTATAGAAGAAGTAAAGCATCAGACGGTATTGATCAGAAAGCGAATTGCCTTCCTCTACAAACTTCAGTTCATCCCGGAAAAAGCAATACATCTTCTCGGCCTCATTCATCAGGTCGGTCATCGGAATACGGTATTCGGGATCTTCGCAGGTCTCCGGGCTTTCGCCAAATTGCGGTTCCCAAAAAGCAACCAGGTTAGGTGTTTCTATCATTCGATGCACACTGAACTGGCTGTTCGGATCCTGAAAATCATTCAGGCTATCAACCCGCCATACCTCTTCCGGGAAATAGGTCACCTTTTTATTTCCGTTGTTTGTCACACAGGAAGAAAAACACAAAAGGGAGAAACACACACACAGGGCAAAAGAAATAGTTGTTCGTTTCATATTTGATTATTTATTTTATTATTTCACCTTCCACTCAATCACGCCTCCCGAATAACCTCTGCGCGTCACGTCCACCACCTGGGGGCCTTTCTCTTCCGATACCTGATCGGTTTTGGGGCGTTGGAGTTGGGCAACGAGCTTCAATTCGGTTGTCGTCACAGGGTCAAAAGTCACTTTGTTATACTTGTTCAATTCAGTACCATAACCGGATGGATTTTTCACCTCTTTCCAGCTGTTGCCGTCTTTGTAAAGCAATTTCCAGGATTCCGGTTCTTTATAAATGACATCGTAATGCTCAAAAGCCAGCCAATAGACCTCCACGCTGGAGACAGTCTCCGGCTGATCGAACTGGTAACCGATGCTCTCTTCGCTTCCCGATTTCAGCCACCAGTAATGATAAGGGGTGTTGATATCGGCTGAAGAGGCAGGTTCAAACTGATCATTGAACCCCCATCCGTCGATCTGCTTCGCGCGGGAAGCGATGGTTGGTTCGGGCTTGATGATTGCCTTTTCGTTTGTTTCGGGCGTCCACACCACTAACTGTCCCTTTCCACGGTTATTCCAGGTGCTATAAGGCACCGCCTTGAAGGTGAAGGGTTTTTCGCCCTCTTTCTCTACCATATGCGCCTCGCCGGTAAGCACCACCACACCGTTGAGCATATTCTTATCATACTGAGAAGCTATTTTCGCCCCACGGGGAATCACAATATCGAAAAGAAACTCTTTCGGCTGATCGATACTTTCCAACGCATACAGGATAGGGCCGCGTTCCATGGCCAGCAAACCCTCGTCGTACACAGCCTGTTCACACGCCTGCACGCGACGTACCGGCATATCCAGATGAAGAGAGACTTTATCGCCGGCTTTCCAGATGCGTTTGATAACGGCATACCCATCCTGCTTTTTCAGGTTGATCTTCTTTCCGTTCACAGCAATAGTGACCACGGGCTGCGCCTCATCCACATAGCGATAGAGATCCGTCGGAACCGGCTGACTCGTTGCCCATCCGGGAATACGCACCATCAGGGAGAAGGTCTTTTCTTCCGAAGGGTTGACCGTTATCTCCACATCGCCATCCCAGGGATAGTCGGTTTGTTGCTGGAGCTCCACCTCTATATCGTCTAAAGCAACCGAAGCGCTGCCTTCCGCATACATATTGACAAACAATTTGTGTTGATTAACAGCATAGGCATAGCCCGGTACAGAAGCCATAAAGCGGGTTACATTGCCCGGGCAACAGGCACAGCCAAACCACTCTTCGCGTTCATGCACACCATTGGATGCCATCGGGTTGTCGTAAAAGAATTTATCGCCACTCAGAGAAACACCCGCTATCACGCCATTATACAAGGCACGTTCCATCACATCGATGTATTTTGATTCGCCCGTAGCCAAAAACATACGGTGATTCCAATACACATTCGCAATAGAGGCACAGGTTTCGCAGTAGTTATTGAAATTATTCAATTCGTAATCGGGACCAAAGCCTTCACCCTGCGGACGTGAACCAATGCCACCGTTCAGATAGAGCTTACGACCGGCCATGTTATCCCATACCCGTTTCACGGCATGAAGCAATTCACCATCGCGCTGCAACATAGCCACATCGGCCACACCCGAGTAGAAATAACCTGCCCGTACGGCATGTCCTACAATCTCATCCTGTTCGAGCACCGGCTTGTGGTCCTGGCTGTAGATGCCCGGTTTGCGTCCGTTCGACAACCGGCCTGCCTCATCCACAAAATAGCGCGCCTCATCGAGGTATTTCTGTTCGCCTGTTACATTATAGAGCTTCACAAGTGCCATCTCAATGATAGGATGGCCGGAAGGGTATTGGATCTGTCCTTCACCCAAGCCAAAGGTTTCACATACCAGATCGGCATTCTTCAACGCCACATCCAACAGCGATCGTTTGCCTGTCGCCTTATAATGGGCAACGGCAG
Source organism: Parabacteroides sp. PM6-13 (assembly GCF_029892605.1). Lineage (GTDB taxonomy): Bacteria > Bacteroidota > Bacteroidia > Bacteroidales > Tannerellaceae > QVMG01. The sequence continues at coordinate 129,834 of NZ_JARXWF010000007.1, read as the reverse complement.
CTTCATAGAGGTGTCCGCTGTTGTAGAGTTCATGGCTGTTGATCCGTTCCCAACGCGATTTACCCCACCAGCCCGACAGACGTTCGCATTTGTTGGTCACGCAGGTGGTCAGATAACCATCAGGTTCCTGGGCTGCCGCGATCAGGGTGATTACACTATCCAGGTAGGCGTCCAATTTGGCATCGTATTTCACAGCTAATGAATAGGAAGCACCTTCAATAATCTTATAGGGATCGGTATCGTCGAAAGAGAAATCCCCCTGGTGCTCGCCTTCGATCAATCCACCGGCTAAGGCAAAATTATCGAAACGGCCATTGATCTCACACTGATGAAAAGCCGAAGGGATAGATACCGTACGGTTGATTTCGATACGCGGAGCCCAGAAATCATCTGTAAACCGAACATTGGTAAAAGCCACTTCATGGATCGGCACAAAATCCTCCTCCTTGTGGTTCATATCGCAGGAATTGAAGAAAGCAACCGCCAGTAAGAGTTTTATTACATTCTTCATATCTTAAATGTTTTATTGTTGTTAGTCATTCCATATCCGCTTTGTATCAGTTTTTCTTTCGGAGCGCGAGAGCAAATCCTCCACCCGGCGCCAGAGCCACCTTTAGTTTATCTTTTGAAGTTGCCGTAAACAACTCTTTTTTATAATCCGAAGCCTGTCTGTCGGCATTGACTCCATCTTTAAACAGGGTAGCTTCATAACTCGATCCAGTGAGGAAAGAGAGGTCGACCTCCACTTCCCGTTTGTCCCAGTTCGTCATACCGCCAATATACCAGTCGTCCCCTACCCTGCGAGCGGTAATGATATATTTGCCCAATGTTCCGCCAAGGATACGCGTCTCGTCGATACCCGTATTCGGGATGCTCGTGATGAAATCGGTACATTCCTGTTCTTTCCGGTAGATGGTCGGATTGTCGGCCAGCATGGTGATGGGAGAATCATGCACGATATAGGTAGCCAACTGATGGCAACGGGTGCCCTGGCTCATCGGGTTATTATAGATATCCTTGAAATCGGCCTTCGTCGCGTTGCGCATAGCCCCCGGGGTATAATCCAATGGGCCAGCCATCATGCGGATATAGGGCATAATCACGTCGTACTCCATCATGTCTTTTGCTACCGTGCTCCATTTCACCTCTTCCATGCCGAATACACTCTCGAAATTGATAATGTTCGGATAGGTGCGGTTCAGCCCTGTCGGTTTATAGAAACCGTGGAAGTTGAGCGTCAGTTTATGTTTGGCAGCCCCTTCAGCAATGCGGTAGGCCATCTCCACCGCTGTCTGATCGTCGCGATCCAGGAAGTCTACTTTAAATCCTTTCACGCCTAAGGCGGCATACTTCCGACAGGCCTCTTCCAATTGTTCGTCCAATACATTAAAGACAGTCCACAGAATGATATCGACCTTTTTGTTATTAGCGTATGTTATAAGTTCAGGGAGGTTGAGGTCAGGAATCACAGTCAGCATATTCCCCCCTTTGGGGTCATACCAACCTTCGTCTAAGATCACATAAGGGATATGGTTCTCCGAAGCAAAATCGATGTAATACTTATAGGTCTCCATATTGATACCCGCTTTGAAGTCGACGCCGTAGATGCCCCAGTTATTCCACCAGTCCCAGGCCACTTTGCCACCTTTCACCCAGGAATAGTCGCCAATGCGGTTCGGGGCAGCCAGGGCATACACCAGGTTATTCAAAGGCATATCCGTGTCTTTTTCGGAAACAGCCAATACGCGCCAGGGGAAATCACGTGAGCCTTCCACTTTGGCAATATAATCAGCGCGCTCCCCCACATAGGTCATATGCCGCCAGGGGTAACGATCCATACGGGAGGGATAAGCCGCAAACTCGCCTTTCAGGCTTGCACTCTTCCCATCGCCCCGGATAAACATACCCGGATAGGATTCCAGATCGGATTCGGTGATCGTCAGTTTGGTACCGTTTGCGTAGTCGATGGTCACCGGCAGGAAAGCCACCCTCTCCGGGTCGGCTTCGGTTAGTTTTGCTTTTGTGTACAGATTCTGAAAAGCCATCGCATAGGGATCTTTCCCTTGGGCAGCCGTAGAATAGGCTCTATACGAAAGGTGATCTTCCGCAAACTGGAAGTCTGCTATTTCATCTTTCACAATAAAAGGTTGCTTGAAGGTCGTATAAAAACGATAAGCCACCCCTTCATCGTAGGCACGTATCCGGATACCGTAGTTTCCCCGGAAAGTGATATCCATCTCATTATAAGAAACGGCAAAGGAGGGCACCCGATAATTCGGAGAGGTGATCTCTTCGTTAACCGTTCGTGTCTTTCGCTTACTCATGCGCGCATCTTTTCCCAGCGTCCGGTCTTCCAAAAGCAGACCGATCGTACCCTCTTTTACCAATACCTGCCCGTCGCGCGTCAGGGTATAGGCGAGTTGTTCACCGGCTGTCAGCGTTATTTCCAGCTTCCCATTAGGCGAACGAAGCGAATAGGCATTACCTGCCGCATAAAGCGGCAGGCATGCTATGAAAAACAAAAAGACTAAAGTGTATTTATTCATGAAAAATCTTTTTTTAGTATGTTATTGAATAATTGTTGTACCTGTCAGTTTAATTTGGTAGGGCCATTCTTCTACGCGACTGGAATTCAATGTAGCATGCGATGTCGGGGCGCCCATTACCACTACCCAAAGATAAGTTGTTTTTTCAGGCACGGTAAAGGTCGCCTGGCCTTCTTTTTCAGCATATGTTTCACTATACACACGTTCTCCGGTACTTGTCAGCGCCATAAAGCCATAGCGCCAACCAGCTTTATCCAGGTTATAAGCGCTGTAGCCTGTCGCACCGGCAACGCCTTTAAAGTCGAGCGTCACCTTAGTGCCTGCCTCAGGCACTTCCAGACGAATACCATTGTAACCATAGTTTTGAGGGCAATTCTCTTTTGCCACCTGATACCAGCCATCATCCAAGGCATCCAGTTTTGTTTTGTGCTGGTTGATATAAGGCGTAGAAACCGTACGAATACGATCCATATCCCAGGTCATAAAACGAAGGTATCCCCGGTGTAATTCATCATTGAAGGCGGTCTGCGTCAAGCCGGCATAACGTTTGTATGTCGATACGATATCTTCCTGCCCCTGCACACTACGCCATAGATTACCAATCACATCATTCCCATGAAGGCTTGCCCAATACTCCAGGACAAAGGGAGAATGATACATATTGGTTTCATGTAGGAATGCATAGTGGTTTTTCTTCATAAAATCAGTCAAGTGATAATTTTCAAAGACAATCCAGTTAGAGTAGTATTGCCACAGCATATACTGGGAGGTCATTTCAAAGATACTGCCACCGGGGAAGTTGCGTCCTTTATCAAAACGGACTATTTCCTGGAAAGCATGTCCCATTTCGTGGGCAATCGCACCATAAGGGGCATTCTTTACCCGGTTAGGAGTGATCCACATAGCGCCTACCTTATCGTCTGCACTTCCTCCGTAGACTGTGCCTTCATCGCTATAATAAAAGAAAAGAATCAATCGATAGTCGTCAGAGAGCGAGTTGCCTTTTTCGGCGAACTTCAGTTCATCGCGGAAGAAACGGTACATCTTTTCCGCTTCTGCCATCAAATCACGCAAGGGGAAACGATAATTCGCATTGCTGCATGTCTCGGGATCACTGCCGAATTGAGGTTCCCAGAAAGCCACCAGATTCGGTGTCTCCATCATCCGGTGAATACTAAACTGACTGTTTGGATTCTGGAAATCATTGGATCCCCCACTCCAATTAGCCAAATCTTTGCATACCCATTTGGGGAAATAGGTCACTTTACCACCTTCTCCTTCTACCTCATTCCATTTATCATCCATCGCTACTTCCATAGTAGCCTGTGTGTTCAGGTATTCGCCTTGTATCTTCGTTCGTTTGTTAACCTGATGAGGAACATTTTTTATCTCGCGGGAAGATGTATTGCCCATTTGCAGTGTCACATCCATCCGGGCTGACTCTTTCGGCGCAAAAATATAATCAGAGATCAATTTACCGGTTGTTTCTGTTAACGAGAAAGACCTTTCATCTTTCCCGCTTCCGGAAACAGCGGTTCCATCCAACACGTTCAAAGAGCTATAGTTGACAGAATAGGCTACTGTCAATGTCTTCCCGGCTCCTACATCGTCCGTTTCCACATAATCGATCCTGGCTACGGCATGCGACAGTTTGACATCATATTTGTCCTTGGTTATCGAAGTGGTCACTATGCCGGAAAAGGCATCTGTCGGTTTCGCTGTTTTATTCATAGTCACCGCCTTCAGGTCGGAAGCATTGTAAAAATTATTAGCACTTCCTACCTCTCCGTAATCAGCCCAGAACAGGCAGGTATAGGTTTTAGCTATATCCAGATTGACCGTAAAAGTGCTCTGGGTTTGTTCCATCCGGTTGGAGGCAGAAAACACGTTTTGCGGATTTCCGTCTGTATCATAAACAGCCAGGATATATCTGGGGGCCTTATCGGTAGAGTTACTTTCGGTTGTCACATTGAAGACATACTGCTGCATAACAACCTCTTTCTTCTCATCATCGCTACAAGCACTAAAGAGCAGCAGGATAAACAATATAGGTAGAATCGTCTTTTTCATGGTTTTATATATCCTCCATCGCACCTGTATCAGTACGATGGAGGATTTTCTCTTTGAAGTTACTACTAATCAAATAGCTCTATGACAGATAGAGATGGCGAACCATCTCTATCCTCAAGGGAAAACAATTATTTATTCATACGGAGCCGCATCCAACGAAGGAGCCTTTCTCAATTCACTACGTGGAATAGCCATCCAGTAGTTCTTGGGAGCATGGAAAATACGTGTTTCAATCGGTGTTTCTTTAAGTGTATATTTCTTGCTTCCGTCTGACATTTTCCTAATATCCAAACCGATGATCGGTTCTTTATAGATAGCTTCCGCTGTTTTCCAACGACGGATATCAAACCAACGCTGTCCTTCGAAAATAAGTTCAATCTGGCGTTCGTATTCATAATCCGCCCAGATATCTGCTCCGGTTGCCGGAGGCATCTGAGCACGCTCACGTACCACATTGATATATTTCAAAGCTTCCGCATTATTTCCCAACTCAATCTGACACTCGGCATAGTTCAGATAGAATTCAGCCAGACGCATCATAATACCCGGTGAGGTATGAGCTGCTGTTCCCTGGTCATCATAATCGGGGTCCAAGCCTTTCTTTATCAGATAACCTGTCTGGGTTGCATTCCACCAGGCAGAGCCTTCACGGCTGTCTCTTCCGGCCACAACACCTTTTTCGCCCGCTACAAAGTATTCCACTTCGCGCTTGTCGCTTCCATAGCCCCACAACGAACCATCCAGGATGATCGTTCCTTCCAGACGAAGGTCACGATCGGCCCAGGGATACTCATCTTCGCCACCTTGCACATACGGCTTACCGTCTGCCATCTGGAACTTCTTAACCACATTATGGGTTGGTTGGATTGTACCCCAACCGCCATAACCGTTTCCGGAGCCACAAGGAGACTGATGCAGGAATGCCTGGTTGCTACCAACCGTTCTTTTCGCATCAAATAATTTCTGGAAAATAATTTCCGGGTTTTGCGGATCATTGAACAACTTCGTGTAATCAGCCGAAGAGTTTACCGGTTTCAGGGAATAGGCATTCAGATCAATAACTGCCTTATTAGCTGCCGATGCTGCCTCCCATTTGCTACGGGTTGGATAGTTTTCATCAAACAACGGGCTGGCAGCAAACAATAAGGTTCTAGCTTTCAGCGCCATCGCCGCTCCTTTGGTGGCACGACCAAAATCACCGCCATCAGCATAAGTAACCGGCAACATGCTGATAGCCTTATCACAATCTGCCACAATAAAGGCAGTCACCTCTTCGATAGAAGCTCTTTTTTCGGTATATTCTTCCGTATCGATAGAGAATGTTTTGTCAATAATAGGTATCCGTCCAAAAATATTGTAAAGCTGATTATAGAAGAAAGCGCGCAGGAAATAGGCCTGTCCAGTCAATTCTTCTTTCCATACATCGTCACCGTCATTCACTACAGGTACTTCTTCTATTTTTCCGAAAAACAAATTGACTTCTTTGATCGCTTTGTAATAATAGTTCCAAGGATTCCACATATCATCATCCCATCCAAAATGGGAATTATCAGGAGAAACATGTCCCTGTCTTACATTATCTGTTCCATAGAGGTGCATCTGATAAATCTCATCTGTCAGGCTAGCAAAGCGAGATCCTTTTCCTGACTCCGATATAATTCTCGTATACGACGTATTAAGGTAGGCTTCCGCCAATGCTAAGTCACCCCATACGGCGGCATCACTGTATGAATCCACCGGATCTACATCCAACACATCACAAGACACGACATTGAAACTCGCTACCAAGGCGATTCCATATATGATATAGTTTTTTATCTTCATGATAATTTAATTTTTACTTTTTGATATTAGAAAGTGATATTTAACCCTGCTGTAAATGAGCGTTGCAGCGGATAAGCGGTAATACTCTTGGTAAGTTCCGGATCGAAGTCCTTGATCTTATCAATCGTAAACAGGTTATTACCGTTCACATATACACGGAGATATTCTACACCCACTTTTTGAGAAATGTTCTTCGGTAGGGTATATCCCAATTCAACCGATTTCAAACGAAGGAAAGCCGCGTTGCGCAACCACCAGGTAGAACCGTCACCATTGAATTTATCGCCATAGGTCTGTTTGATCATCGCACGCGGATACTTCGCTTCGAGATTCTGTTCAGCTGTATTCAGCGGAGTCCAACGTCCATCATAGAAGCAGGTAATCATATTCATACTTGGCTGCACCAAGGTGCGTGCCTGTGCCTGTCCTTGGAAGAAGACATTCAAATCCAAGCCTTTCCAACCACCGTTGAAAGTAAAACCGTAGATTACTTTAGGAGTCGGGGAAGCATTGATACGGATCGCATCGTCCCAGGTTATCTGTCCATCGTCGTTGGTATCACGGTAGATTAAGTCACCCGGTTGAGCCCCTTCGATATGTACTGAGTTGGCTACCTCTTCCGGTGTCTGATAGATACCTAACGCGTCATATAGTGTATATGAATCGATCGGGTGTCCGGTTGCCCGTTGCCATGCCGGTGTAGATTCAGCCTCGTCGATATAGACCATCTTGTTTTCTGCGAACGTGAAATTCCCATTTACACCCCAGTTGAAGTCACCGGCACGATCTTGATAGCCTGCAACGATTTCAAACCCTTTATTGTCCATCTTACCGATGTTTTCAGAAGGCAATGAGAGACCTGCGTAAGAGGGGATCGAAGCGTTTCTTGCCCGCAAAATATTTTCACGTTTTGATTTGAACACGTCAAATTCGAAATTGAATTTGTTGTCCAAGAATTGAGCCTGCAGACCTATATTCCATGTTTTAGCCGTTTCCCAAGTAATATTCGGATTGGCTTCTACCATCTGATAAATGGCTTTATATACTTCATCACCAAACATAACTCCACTACCTTTGAAACCTTTGTTGGAACTAATAAAACCATAGCGAGAAAGATATTGGAATGCCGAAACATTATCATTACCCATCATACCCCATGATCCTTTCAGTTTCAGGAAGTTTACATAGTCTTTCGCCGGAATAAAGAAGTCTTCTTCACTCAATACCCAACCGGCAGAGAAGCCCGGGAAGAGTCCCCAACGATTTCCCTTCGGGAAGTTCATTGATCCATCATAACGCATGGTTACTTCAGCCAGGTATTTATCCTTATAGTTATAATTCACACGTCCAAAGAAATTCTGACGGGCTGTCTTATCACCATACCCACCATTACTCATATCTTCCGGATTATCGCTACCGGCAAATATTTCCATAATAGCCGTAGAGAGGTAGTTGGTACGATAAGCACTTACCGTATTGTAGTTATAGGTAGACTGTTCGTAAGCGGCAAAAGCGTCGATCTTATGATCACCAAAGGTATTACTATAACCAATCCGACCATTCAGCGTGATACGATCCGAATTGTTTGCCCAGGAGTTCATTGAAATCTGACCTGTTTGCGCGCGCAGGGTATTATATTCACCGCTTGTCGCATCGTATTCATAAATATCATAGGGATGATAGATTGTTTTTCCGTTATTGAAACTCAAGTCGATAGCGGCATATCCTTCCAGGTATAATCCTTTGGTCAATACATCCAAGTCGATACGAAGACGCGGCTTCAAGTTTAGGATATTACTCTTGTTGTTATCTGTTCCCGGCAGATCGGTTACCATAATAGCCGCGTTACGGGTGATTCCATCAACGCCTGCACGATACAAACCGTTCGGATATTTTGCCGGTACCATCGGACTTGTTTTCAGGAAATACTCGAACATATAATCAGTCTCATAGATACCACGATTACGTCTTTCCTGACGTCCCAGAACGTCTAAGCTAAACTTAATCGCCTTCGTTATCTTCGCATCTACATTAGCTGTAAACTGATACTGTCCATAGTCTTGCGCACTTTCCCGGTAGATAGCATCCTGCCACATATATTGAAAAGAGGTATAGAAAGATACTTTGTCTGAACCACCACTTACCGACAAGCTATGCTGCGTACGCGGTGCCCAATCTCTCGCTACCGACTCCCACCAGTTGATATCACCATAATTGATCGGATCGGATCCATTCTTTATCTTTTCGATTGCTTCATCGGAATAGGTTTGAGAAAGACCATGTCCGGCATCGTATTCATTGATGTAGGTTGCATACTCTAAAGAATTCAACATCTTCGGTATACGAGTTGGCTGTGAAACCGTATAGCTACCGCTATAATTAACATTTACCTTCCCTTCCTTACCGCGTTTGGTGGTTACCAGGATAACCCCGTTTGCAGCACGGGCACCATAGATAGCAGCCGAAGCATCCTTCAGGATAGAGATCGACTCGATATCTTCCGGATTCAAACGAGAGAAACTACGGTCGGCAATACCGTCCACCACGATCAACGGAGAGGTGTTACCAGTCGTTCCCTTACCACGAATCAAAATACTGGCATTGTCTTCGCCTGGTTCACCCGAACGCACGTTGGCAATCACCCCGGCTGTTTTACCGGCTAATGTATTGGTCAAGTTGGCTGCCGCTACCTTCTTCAGTTCATCACCACCTACCTGTGATACCGAACCGGTCAAAGTTGCTTTTTTCTGTGTACCATAACCCACTACAACTACTTCATCCAATCCGGTCACGCTCTCTTGCAGGGTAACATTGAAGTTTCTTGTATTCCCCACGGCCAGTGTCTGTGTCGTATAACCGATATAGGAGATCTCCAGTTGAGCACTCGCACTGCGAACAGACAAGGAGAATTCTCCATCAATATTGGTTACGGTACCGTTGGTCGTACCTTTTTCCACAATACTAACTCCAACTAACAGTTCCCCGTAGGCATCGGACACAACCCCTCGCAGTTGGATGGCCTGCTGTTGTACTCCCATGGCAGTTCCTATTTTATCATTTGCTTTCGCCGAAAGCGTAGCGCATGCAAAGAAACATGTGAATAAAGCGTAAAAAGAGATTTTACGAGCTATTCTATGTGATTTCAAATAAATATTCATGTTTTTCTTTTTTTGTTTTAATTAATAGATCAAGATTATCTCTATCCGATGATTTCCTACGGCAACTTAAATGAATAGGTTTCTTTATAGGTATTGTCAAACCAGCTTTCATATACATAGCAGTCGATATAGATCTCACCCGTTTCCGTGTTGAAATAGGATTTGTTGTCTTTCACGTCGTTTGATCCTCCGGTTGCTACGAGCAGTTCCAGGAAGGTATAGATTTCAATTTTCTTACAATTCGGTTTGCCCGGCATATCTTCGTCGGTTACTGAGAAGAGAACAGCATACCATTCGCCATCACCACCAAAGCCATATTGTGCTGTTGCCTGCACATCATCCCAACCACGTTGGCAATCTTTCGCGGCAAATACCCGGTTGGTGATATTACGCTTTCTTTCGTTGGTAATCACCGTCAGGTCGTATGTACCGATCAGGTTCTTAGCCACATCCAGATAGATCACCTTAGATCCTTCTACCGATCCTACTTCCAGATCATCTTCCTGCAATACCAGCGGAACCAAATAATGGTCACCACCCAGCTTCAGGTTTGTGATATCAATTTCATACTGAATATTCATATCCTTCGAGTTCGCATTGATCTTACCATTGGTAATCTTGATCTTGGTTCCTTCCGGAAGCGTACTGAAGTTTGATTTCGTATTGGTGTTAAAGGCTGCGATCAAAGAGGGATCGTAAGCCATATTGATCGTTAACTCCTGCGGCAATACAGAGTTGGCTGCCACATTGATAGATCCCTTCACCGTTTTCAAACTACTGTAAGCACCTACCGTTTCATCTTCAGAAGCTCCGGCGATGGCCAGTTTCACTTCCGTAATATTAAGCTGGTAATAAACCGGCTCGCTCTGTGCCACGGCATAATCAACCGTAGAAGATTTGAAATAGCAAGGCAATACATAGGTATATCCTTCCTTCAGATTCTTGGCATTAAACTCAATATCGGCTGTCAGTTTCTTGGTGCCGTCTAATTTCACCTGACCGAAAGAATAGTTCGCTTCCGGAAGAAGTTTATACTGAGGATCGCTCAACAAAGAGGCATTCTTGTCGATTGCCAAAGAGATAGCACTCGCATCAATACCCGTAAAGTTCAGATTGGCCTCCATCGTTTTTATTTCTTTGGCTGTACTTTCTTCGACAAAGAAAAGATCAACGGGAGCACTGGGAATAGTCGTGGTTACGGTAGCCGCTGCCATATCAATATGGAGGATCACCGTATTGGCACTTTCATTCTCATCTACTCCGTCTGAATTTTCCGCAATAGCCCGAATCGGCAAAGCGTACTGGGAAGCACTCTGCACGGAACCGGCAGATTTATAGAGTTGTTTGGATTTAACAACCACTTCAAAATCCGCGTTTTTCGATTTGAGTTCAAATTTCACGCTTGTCGGCATCGTATAATATTCTGCCGGAAGCATCTTGTAACTGGTTCCGTTAGCCGCGTTAAAAGCACTTAACGCCTCTTCACTAACAGTCAACAGCATCGTCAGATCCCTGGATATACCATATTGGCGACTGTAAACCGCCTTATAGGTATCCGTTTCATTTTGTGATACAGCCGATATCTTTGCATATCCGGAGGTAGCAAACCCCGGATTGATCTCGACCGTAGGAATTGGGTTTTTCAGATCATCGGCACATCCGGCCATGATGCATGCAAAAACAATGAGAAAGAGATTTCTCACATGATGTAGTTTTCTTAGGTTCTTCATATCATTACTATTTGAATTAAAGTATAATCGATAGCAAACATAAAGATTCGGAACTCCTTCGCGTAGCATAATTGTCTAATTAAATAGCTTTATTATTTTAGTGCAACCGAACAAGAAAACTACCATACACAACTATATATCAACCATATACACAAATTCAAATAGACAATTCTTTCAACTTCTAAGACGATAATTCTATTTTATCCGTCACCCGCCAATTTCACACTCAAAAGGAGGCGATTTTTCAGATTTGTTCTACAGCTAAAGATTTTCTCACGCGGGTGAGAATTTTTTCTCATGCGGGTGAGAATTTTTTTTTCAAAAAAAAGTCCGGTAAAGATTCGAATAAACCTTTACCGGACACCGAGACTATCTATTTACAATATCAGGGTTTTGTTTCAGATCCCTTAAAACTGCATATTAAGTACAAAGGTGGCTTTGTATTGCTTGCCATCTTTGGTGTAAACTAATGTTGGCTTGATGGTGTACTTCTTGCCGGCTACGCTGGATCCCGGCTTGTGGCCGTAGGTGATTACAAACGCGTCTTTGTCGTATTCAAACCATAACGGATCGTTGTTGCCCCACGAGCCCTGGTTACCCTCGGCTGTGCAATAGAAACCGACATTGGCGGTATAGGAGTAGGAATAGCTACCGTCGCTTTGTAATAACCCCAAGGCGATTTTGCCCTCTTCCGGCACAGCGGTGTTCCCGTTGACAATGGGCAGGGTGTTTGCACTGAGTATGGCCGATTGCATCACGAAGGCTTGTGCCAACTTCTGTATATCGCCATTGCCTTGCAAATCAATCGTACCCAGGATGTAATCACCCTTGCTGGCGTCGCAGGTCAGGTTGTAGGTGAAGGTGATATCTTTTACATCGGCATTAGGATCAATCGTGAAGTTGCCCAATAAATCCGTTCCTTCGAACTTCACTTTGTAGGGCCATTGCGCATCGTCCGACTCCTTATCGTTCCAGCCGTGTATCACGTATTGCGCGGGGGCACCCTGCACGACGAGGTATAGGTGGCTGGTGTTGGCAGGTACGGTATAGGCTATTTGCCCTGCGCTCTCTTTGTGCATAGGGGCATATTGTGCTTTGCCGTTCACGATGGCCACGAATCCGTAGCGCCACCCTGCTTCTACCGTGTGCTTGTTGTAGTTGCGGGTAGTGCCTGCGACATTGCCATCACCATCGATCATAACACCCGGATCATCGGCAGCCAAGGCGCTTCCGGGTTGTAATCCTACGAAATCGGCTTTGATGGTTGTTCCCGCATCGGGTACATTGAGTGCTATCACGTTGAATCCGGTGGTTCCCGGGCAACTGGCATAGCCCACTTGATAGTAATCGCCGGCATTAAACAGCTTGGTGGCATAGTTCCCGGTCGTTGAGGGACGGTAGTCGCGTACGACATCCAAGTCGTAGGTCACCATGCGCGTGGCATAGTCATACATATCTTCGTATAACGTTTCTACATTGTTATTACAGTAAAGGTGCATATAGGTAGAGAGCGCATCTTCGGGATAGACCGCTTGTTTCCAAATGTCAGCAACACTCTCAATACCGTGCTTTTGCACCCAGTAGTATTGTAACCAGTAGCTCGCGTAACGCATCCACTCGTGTTCGAAACTACGGTGATAGTTTGCTTCCCATACGCTGACGTGGTAGCCAAATAGTTCATTCGGGTAATCCTGAAACGATTGCCATTGCGCACACTGTTCCCAGAAGCCACACCCACCGTTGCTGCCTTCGTAGCCGTAACGGAAACCTTGGGTGAAATCCATGGGAGCCCCTTGCGCCACTTTATCACAATAGACCTGATACTGGAAGCTGTGTCCAATCTCGTGTGCGATGGTCGACCCAACAGGATGGCAAGTGCTGGGGTTTACCCACAAAGCACCAATCACATTATCGTATCCACTACCGTAAGCCATCCACTCCGTCGTGTAGTGCATGTATATTTGCATTTTGTACTTATCCAGGTTGGAGGCACCGCTACCGGTATTGGCAAACTTCAACTTTTCGATATTTGTTTTGTAAAACTGTTCTGCCTTCGCTAATAGGTCGTCGATGTCTACGCGCAATTCGCTTGGCACATCAGTGCTATTAGGATCAGGCCCAAAGCCCGGCTCCCAAAACACAAAGAAGTGTTCGCTCTGTTTGTAGCGGGAAAAGGACCATTTAGAATCCTCCAACAACATATTCATATTGGAGAACTCTTCCGGTTTATGATATTTTTCGTAGTCAGGTATATCTTTCGGATCAATTTCTTTGATGACCGGGTCTGTGTTTTCTTTTTGGGTAATGGTGATTTCACCTTTATCTGTCGCGCACCGGATCGTGATCTTTGCCGTACGCGGTTCTTTTAGTTCATTTTTCTTTACGGAAACATTTACCTTAGTCAGATAGGTACCCATACCCTCTTTTCTATCCAGCTCAATCCAGTCGGCCGACACTTCGGAGGTCCATTTACTCGAAGCAGTAAAGCTGATCTCGACGGTTCCCCCTGCGTCAGAGACTTGAACATCCGTCTCTTTTACGTCAACGGTATCAAGCGCTATGGGAGTATCTTTGCCACACCCCTGTAAGCCTAAAGCGATCAACAACGCCCCAACAAGGAGGATAGGGTATGATAGTATTTTTTTCATAATAAGTATTTTATTTATTTGAGGGTGTATCAAGTTTTTACTTTTGATACACCCTCAAGATGATTAATCCATTGTAATACTAATCACAAAGCGCAACAGCTTGCTTGTGTCTGCTTTATCACGGAAACCGATACTAATGGTATATTTGTCGCCTTTGGCAGGTAAATAAGAGCGACCTACATACATGATGCCGGCATTTACATTACATTCTGCATAGAGGCAATAGCCATCGGCACCCCAATTGGTCACCGTACCATCTGCTTTCATCCAATAACCAGGTGCATTAGCCGTATAACCACTGCTTTCATCCCATTTCAAAGATTCAACACCTACGGAATACATGTGTATCTTATCACCACCCAGTGCGGTACAGAAGTCGGCAACGTTCAAGCCAAAGCGTTCTTGTATCGCGCTGGCATAATCATTGAAATCAACAGGTGCTGAATTATATTCACCGTCCGGAATCCGAATAGATACTTCAACAGGAGTGTCTACAATAACAATATCGCTAAAGAAACGAACATATTGGTCGAAGTTAGGACCGTCAATGGCAAATCCCACATTCAAGCCTACCGAAGCTCCCATAGCTGCATTTTCAAGCGCGCTAACAACAAGAGTCTTATTGCCTGCATTCAATTCGACAGCAAATTGAGCCTTAGCCTGATCAGCAACAGCTCCTACTGCGTCAAAATACCATCCTGATGTTCCTTTATTAGGCGCTGTTCTATCCCATGCATTACGAGATGTATTGATGTTATGAAATACAACTTTACCACTTGATAGGCCTGCCAGGGTTTCATCCACGGTCATATCGAGCTGTTTCTTGAATACATCAGCATAATCTTCCAAATGAATGGTATGCGTTTGCCCTGCGCCAAATTTCATTTTTTCTGTCACAGTTGCTTTGGCATCTGCCCGCAAATATGGATTTTCATTCTGACCATATACATGCTTGCTGGTGGCATCTTCCCAATCCTCACTGCATGCTGATAATGAGAGGATCAATCCTCCGATCAACAGACTATATATATACTTTTTCATACTATGTTATTCTTTAGTTATTAATACCCGGGATTCTGAACTAATTTCGGATTACCATCAATCGCTTCCTTCGGTATCGGGAAGATATTCAGATGATTATCGGCCACATTGGTTACGCGGTGTTTACAGAACCATGATTTGCCATTGAATACATTTTGTCCGTTTGTCATTTGGAAACGGATAAGATCCTGACGACGGCTGTATTCACCTACAAATTCCCACGCACGTTCATCCAATAAACCACCCAATATGATGTCGTCTCCACCTTCATATTCGCTGAAAATCTTTGCAGGATCGTTTTGTCCCATTTCATTTCGGTTTTCCTGATGTCCATAAGGATAGTTGCTACCACCTTTAAGCTGTGCCACTGTGCGTGCTGCTTTGTCAGGACGAGCCTTAAAGTTACGGGCACGTACCTGTTCCACTAAATCAGCCGCATCTTCTTCTGTTTCACCATTATAACCGCCCATTCTAAGCAGGCACTCGGCTTTCTTCAATAACACGTCGGCATAACGATAGAAAGGCACGTCGTCATAGCTCGTTCCGAAGTCGCCCGGAAGGATTTCATATTTTACTAAGCGGCCGCCTTCATATTCATAACAACCTGGTTGGTCGATACTGCGAATTTCTTTGGTATAAACTACCGGTACACCATTTGCCATTAATGGAGTTCCGTCCATGGCATATTGAGGCGTATCAACATTCCAGCAATCATCATAACGTTCGTCATCGGCATCGTATGAATCCAGGAACTGTGACAAAACGTTGGCACCACTCGTTGCCCATCCGTTGAAACCATATGTTTGTTTACTGATTACAGCAAGCCACATATTGGCATAATAGTTACCACCACCATATTTCTCTACATAAGGTATTCCGAAAATGATTTCAGGATTGCCTGAAATATCTTCTTTGAAACAATCCAGGTAGTTAGGAGCTAAGGAGTAAACCCCGCTTTCAATGATTTCGTTTAGTTCATCAATACATTTACCATACCATGATTTATCGGAATCATCATTGAACCAGGCATTGTGATTAAGATACATATTGGCAAGCAGCATGTTTACCGCATAATTATTAATGCGTCCCATAACTTTTTCATTACCACATTTCCCTTTCACATCGGTCAGTTCAGCAATGATAAAATCCCATGTTTCTTGAGGAGTAGCCTGCGTTGGCAGCCACCCTGCTTCATGAGTAGCTTCCGTATCTAATGGAATATTGCGGAAGGCATCGAACAACATGAAATAATACAAGGCCCTGTAAGCTCTTAATTGTGCTACTGTCGTCTCTACCGATTGCACTGCCGGGTCTTCCAATAATTGGTTACAAGCGGATACTCCCGCATAAGCCCGTGTCCAGAAGGTATTGAAATGGTCAATATCCGGATTAAACTCATGTTTATGTAACGGGATATACAAGTCACCCCAGCCAATACCGATACGGTTAGGAATACACCAAAGGTCACCGGCAAGTCCTGAAATGTCCGAATAGCTATACCAACCCCAAAGAACATTTCGCAAACTGTTATATACAGGTACAAATAAGGCTTGTGCATCTTCCGGTGTAAACTGATAGACATCAGGAGACATCGTATCATATATCGTTTCACTCAAATCAGTACAACTATTTAAGGAGATTGAACACGCAATAAGCGCGCCTCCTAAATAAGCTTTTATTTTAGTTTTCATATGCTGTTTAATTTTTTTAGAATCCAAGGTTAATACCAAAAGTAAACGAACGAGTTGTTGGATATGTATCGCGATATTCTATACCGGGAGCCTGTACGTTACCAAAGTCAAGTTCCGGATCCAAACCGGAATAGCCGGTTATACAGAACAGATTGTTTCCCGATGCATAAACACGTAGACTCTTGATGTAATTGCTTTTAGGCATTTGAAGCGTATAACCGATGGTTAGGTTACTCAATTTCAGGAAATCACCATCTTCCAGATAATAACTTACAATGGCTTGTTTTTGTGCTCTCGACAAGGTGTATTCTCCTCCATAAGGCGCTTTAAGAACAGCTTTCATCTTATTCAGGTACACAGCATTGTTTTCATAGAAAGCGCGTGGGCCATTTAGAATCTTAAAGCCAAACTGTCCTGTGAATTGTGCCGACAAATCAAAATTCTTGTAGCGTAACTGATTACTCCAACCGGCAAACAGCTTAGGCAAACCAGACCCAAAGTCCTGACGATAGCTTTCATCATCAAGCATGGCATCGTTAAGCTCTACGACCTCTTTCGTTTCCGGGTGTTCAATTAAGAATACACCACGTTCAGATACACCTACTGATTTCATGATATAGAAATGGCCTAATTCCTTACCTACTTCCATATAATGTGTTTCCTGTGAGATCGGAGCATCCAACCAGCCTGTAACACGGAAGTTTGCCGTTTCATACAAATCATTTGAAAGGCTCAACAGTTTGTTCTTATTGTGCGAAGCGGTTATGGTTGTTTTCCATTCAAAATCCTTCGTGCGCACAGGAACAGCATTAATAGCTACTTCAATACCGGTATTACGCATTTCCCCTACATTGGCCAACGTGGTGTTATACAAGTTGGGCGGTACAGGAACCGAATAGTTCCATAACATATCCGTAGTTGTCTTCCGATATACATCAATAGAACCGCCTAAACGATCGTCTAACGTGCTAACATCGATACCGACATTGTATTCTGTTGATTTTTCCCATTTCAATTCAGGATTAGGATTCGATGTAACAACCAAACCTGGTTTCCATTCTCCGTCATCATAGAAATATTGTGATCCAAAATCATATTTCAATAAAGAAAGGTAATTACTGCCGGGAATAACCCCTGTAGTACCCATACCGGCACGTAATTTCAAATGGTCGAGCCAAGTCAAATCACTCATAAACTCTTCATTACTGATAGTCCATCCCAAAGAAACGGAAGGGAATGTACCCCATTTATGATTGGCACCAAAGCGGGAAGAACCTTCGCGACGGATACTAACCAATGCGTTGTATTTATTAGCATAACCATAGCTAATACGTCCGAAAGCACCAATCAGTTTGCTATCGTTTTTGTAGCTACCCATACCGGCTTTCCCATCTTTGAGATAGCCCCCTAATTTCAGGTTATTGTATTGGAAGAAGTCATTAGGGAAATCGGTATTGTTTGCGTTAAAGCCCGACGCCTGTGAGTATTGGTAGCTATAACCCACCAACGCTTCAAAGCGGTGTTTACCAATGGTCTTTTGGTAGTTAGAGGTGAACTCTAATTCATCCGTATGACTTTTTCCATATGAATGATAGGCATACCCTGTGTGGCCGGAGCTACGCTGATCAGGATGATCTGAGGTATAATATCCTTTATCGTGTCCACTCCAGGTGCGACGAGATATCCGAAGGTTATTTTGCCATCCCTTAATCGGTTCGAAGGTTAATGATCCCGTCATGCGTGACCAATCGGTTTCATAATCACCAATGCGTTCGTTAATCAACGCTAACGGATTCACATATTCGCTACGACCGAAATTCTCATACCAGTTGCCATCCGCATCTTTAATAGGTTCGGTTGGGTTATGGATAATAGCCTGGCGATACACATACGTAGCATTATTTGCACTATTGGTATGTTGTCCCTTCAACAGATTGAAGCTAACTTTCAACATATCATTGAAGAACCAATGCGATAGGTTCATGTTGATGGTTAAGTCTTCACTGTATGTATTCAGGATAACCCCCTGATCATCGCGATAGGTCACATCGGCAGAATAGGTCGTTTTCTCTGTACCACCATGAATATTCACGTTATGGTTGTGTGAGAAACTGGTACGTGTAACGGCATCCAACCAGTCAGTGTCATACCCCATATCAGTAAAGTCAGTATAGCCTTGACGAATCTCTTCCGGTCCCATGAAATCATGCTTTTTACCAAACTGTGATAAAGAGAGATAACCGGAATAGTTGATTGACGCTTGTTGTCCACGTTTTCCTTCAACGGTCGTAATAAGAATAACCCCATTAGCACCGCGTGTACCATAAATAGCGGCTGCCGACGCGTCTTTCAACACATCCACAGATGCGATATTTTCAGGAGCCACCGTGCCCATGTCACCCGGTATCCCATCAACCAATACCAACGGACTGTTGCTACCTGTCAAGGTAATAACACCACGTAAGCGAATACTGGAACCGGAATTGGGGTCACCACTACCTTTTGAAATAACCAAACCGGCCACTTTCCCTTTAATCAGGTCGGCAGCATCACTTACCTTACCCTGAATAAAGTCATCTTTCTTCACACTACTAATGGCACTCGTCACATCACCTTTCTTCTGGGTACCGTAACCAATCACCACTACTTCATCCATCAACTGGGAATCTTCCTGCATACGGATCGTCAAAACGCCTTGATTACCTACCGTTACCTCCATCTGTTGGTAACCTACATAGGAAAATTGAAGCACCGGATTCGATCCGGTCAGCGTCAATGAGAACTTACCATCCACGTCGGTGGTGGTACCATTTGTCGTTCCTTTTTCCACGACATTCACGCCCGGAAGCTCATAGCCTTCAGCGTCAACTACTGTTCCTTGTACCGTTTTCGACTGTTGCACAGACAACATACTGCCCGCTTCACTCACGTGTGCAACACCTGTAACATCGGACGCGCTTACACTGAACAAGACACAACATGCCAAGCATAGGATACCCCATCGCCTGCCAGGAAACTTTGTTTTCTTTCTCATAATCTTAATCAAATTAGTTTAAGTGTTTTTCCGCAAATCATATAATAAAGGCAAAGGAAACATATCTGTTAATTTTTCAGAAATAGAATCGTCCATTTAAATACAAAAAACATACAGGCAGCAAAGCCTTAAAAACAACCTTATCAAGCTATATATCAAAGTATTAAACTCTCATAGATAGACTATTTTACCATTTTATTAGACTATCATTGCTTTTTAATTTTATAAAATGTTCACATATCAAATGTTACTATTCAGCGAATTCGACTTGTTTTGTTTTTATATGCGTCCGACAGGACTGTATAATCTCTCCTGCATTTTCGCTGCAAAATGACCTTAAATCAGGCCATATGTTAATAATTCGTAAAATGACACGTTTAACACGCCTCTGTTTTGCTATCAAAAAGCAACCAATTTTCCGAAAAAAGACTCTTTTTGATAGGAGCAGGCCAGGAAATCGGGGTGTATCCAGGGTGATTAGCTTACGTTTTAATAGTGCCTCCGTACTGCCTCCGTACTGCCTCCGTATTGCCTCCGTTCTAACTATATAAAAAGTACGTAAAAAGTATGTAGATACCATGTAGACACCATGTAGGCACCATGTAGGCACCCCCTAGGGGGTGCGGAGGCATTATTAAAGCGTAAGCTATTTGTCCATATGTAACATAAAGAAAGAAAAATGAAACGTTCACGCGCATTTCTGTAGCACAATCAAAGATTTCGGTAACAAAAACGTGCGTGATTCAACAGATTGTTGACTATGTTTGTAAAGAGGCAAAAGGGTAGAAAACGTGATTGTTTTTTATGTATTAGTCTATTTGTTCTATTAGATTGTAGAACCGTTTGCGTTAAAGCCCAGGCTTTCGCAAACGGTTTTTTTTTCTTCGATTGCTCATCCTTCATTCTTCATTTCCCAAGTGTTCGTCCATATAGGTGGTAGGTGAAACGCCGTACAGTTCTTTGAAGACGGTTGAGAAATAGCTGGCATTCACAAAACCGGTCAGTTCCGCCACTTTGGCAATGGAATAGCGCTTTTCCGACATAAGAGCTGCTGCCTGCTTCAGGCGCATATTCCGAATGAAATCACGCGTTGTCTGGTTGGTCAGCTCCTTCAACTTACGATGCAGGTGTACGCGACTGATGCCTATGTCATCACAAATCATCGAGACGGTCAGGTTCGGATTAGAAAGATTATCATTGATCACCCGCATGACACGTTCCAGCAATTTATCGTCGGGCGATTGCATATCTATCTTTTGCAGTTTATCTTCCTGGTCTTGTTGCCCACTGAAGGCATTACGCAACCGTTCCCGACTACGAATGAGATTCTTGACCGTTGTACGCAATACCTCCATATTGAAAGGCTTCATTAGGTAGGCATCAGCACCCGTTTCCAAGCCTTCTATATTATCCTCTTCGGTGATTTTGGCGGTAAGCAGGATCACCGGTATATGGTTCAGGTTCACATTCTGTTTCATCTTGCGACAGAGGGTAAAACCATCCATTTCATCCATCATGACATCGCTTATCACCAGGTCGGGCATCCGTTTGAAGATCATTTCCAACGCATCCTTCCCGTTATTGCTTTCCGAAACGATATACTCATCCGACAGCTCTTCCCGAATATACCGGCGTATATCTTCATCATCTTCCACGATCAATACACGCCCATTGATGCGGGTACGTCCTACGGCAGGCTGTTCCGCGTTCACTTCGATCGGCACGGTGACAACAGGCGTCTTAACAGGCGCATTCTCTTTCTTCCCTATCTCATCAAGGCGAAGATGCGCACATCCTAAGGGCAGGCGAACAATAAAACGCGTACCGGGTGCCTCGTCCGGATTACTTTCGATGCGGATATCACCCCGGTGCAGTTCCACCAGCGAACGGGTAAGCTGCAGACCAATACCTGTTCCCATGCCCGAATGGCTTCGGCCGTTGCGTATCTGATAGAAGCGTTCGAACACACGCTCGCGTTCTTCGGAGGGAATACCGATGCCGTTGTCGGCAATAGTGATTTCCGCGTATCGTTCCAGCGGGCCATGTTGCGTCGCATCCTTTCCCATTGCCAGGTAGACATCGATATGCCCATTATTGGGCGTAAACTTAATAGCGTTCGAAAGGATATTCAAGATGATCTTATCAAAACTCTCGGGATCGACCCACAACAAAAGCTTATTGGCCTCCTTAGCGTGATGAAACGCCAGCGTAATATTCTTTTTGCATGCCTCCTGCGCAAATGTATCGCAGAGGTTACTCAGGGAATGGGTGATATTTGTTTCATAACAGACAAGCGACATCTGGTTCTTATCGATCTTTCGGATATCCATCAACTGATTCATTAGCTTCAGAATACGTTCCGCATTATGGTAGATAGTCAGGTAAGTCTTTTGACGTGCCTGATCGGGATCGCTACTCATCAGTTTTTGCAGCGGGCTAATGATAAGCGACATGGGCGTACGTATCTCGTGAGAGATATTGATAAAGAATTGTAGTTTGGCCTCATTTATCTGCTCGGCATGCATATGCTGCATCATCTCCTGACGCATTCGATAGCGATGGCGTACCTGCATAATAATCCCCCCTAAAGCGAGTAGGATCAATAGGAGATAACACAATTTAGCCCAGCCCGTAGCCCACCAGGGGGGCCGGATATGGATTCGGATCTCTTTCACATCCGACTCGATCGTATAGTCCTTCACTTTCACCCGGAAATGGTAGGAGCCCGGGGCCAGGTTACTGAACGAAACGCGGTTGGTACCATCGGATAATGCCACCCATACATCATCGTTCATCGCATAATAATAGGTCATACGCTCGGGATTGCTCAATTCCTGTGTGGAGAATTCGATACTAAAGGCGTTGTCGCCATGCGCCAAATGGAACTCTTCCGCCTCAAATACGGGCACATCGATGATCTCACGCCCGTCACTCAGCATACCCTTTCGCACCGGCTGGTTGTGGAGATAGAAATCGGTAATGCGCACCGTCCACTTCTTCGATGGATTGATAATCTCTTGGGGATTAAAGTAGGTAATACCGTTTGTACCACCAAACCAGATAATTCCCTTCTCGTCTTTGAATGATGCGTTTTTACTAAATTCATTGCCTTGCAGACCATCCCCTGCAAAATAACTCATAAACTGCTGGCTCTCCGGATAAAACTTAGCCAATCCGGCATTGGTGCTTATCCATAGATTGTTCTGCTCATCCTCTTTCATTGCATAGACAGCATTACTGGGCAAGCCGTCAGCAGCGGTGTAAGAACTCATCCGGTGAGTATCCGGGTTCCATTTATAAAGCCCATCAGCACTTCCAATCCAAACAATGCCCTGGCTGTCTTCGTAGATAGAATGGATGATTTGTTTGACCAACATCTTTTGGATCTGGGGATTTTCCGGATCGGGCACGATGCTGTACACCCCGTCGTAGGTACCGGCATAGAGAATATTATCCCGGGAATGACACAGGCTGGTGATCCACCCATTGATCCGGGTATTCATCTTCTCATCATAAACAATCCGATCGCTTTTCATATCATAGTAGAACAAGCCGGATCCCATGGTTGCGATCCAGACCCGCTGGTCATCATCTTCGGCAAAGGCGTAGACACGCTGCACACGCCGTCCGTCGCGATCAAGCAGGTCTTTTCGGTAGGCACATAGCCCGGTTGCCTTATCTATCTTACCCATGCCATTGATATAGGAGCCAACCCAGAGGTTATGTTTCGAGTCTTCATACAAGGCCATAACGGTGGATGGAGCAGCGGCGGGATGATCGCCCGGCTGGTAATGTGCCTGCTGCTTTTTATGATCCGTGATGCGATAAATACCATCGTTGTCGGTTCCTACCCACAGAGTACCTTCATGGTCTTTACAAAGGGCGGTGATACAATTGGAGCCAATGATATTCTTATCAACCGATTTATATCCCATGTACTTAAAGCTATTGGGTTGCATCGGGATCTTCATCACCCCCTTCTGATAGATAGCCACCCAGAGGTTACCGGCATTGTCTTTCAGCATGGAATGTACTTTTGAGGTATTTGACTTAAAATAGGTATTATCGAAATCATAGTCGACGATCTTCCTTGTTCGGTTCACAAAGATCTTGATGCCTTTTCCATCCGTACCCATATAGAGTTCGTTATAGCTATTGGGATAGAGCGTTTTAAGCGGTAAATCCGCATATTCCTTGGGGGAGACCAGAATAAACGAATCCGTCTCTTTCTCATACATCCACAGACCGTCGCCCATGGTAGCCGCATAAATACCACCCTCCTGGTCTTCACACAAGCTACTGACATTGATACCACTCTTGCGTTCCAGGTAATGAGATACTTGATTGTCGGCGCCTATTCGGTAGACACCTTCTTCACCTCGCGCCATCCAGATAGCATTGTTGCGGTCTTCGATAACCGAACCGGCACCAAAGGTGGAGATAGGCAGATGAAGCGGATGAACAGTCAGTTTGTCACCCTGAATAGTCAAAACAGATATGTCATTGCCTGAAATCCATATGTCTCCATTTCGCCGTTTCAGGATAGAGCCAACATTGTTCTCGTAGATGCCTCCATTGGCCAAGGTGGCAGGAGGCGAGAAGCAGTCGAGCGCCGGGTCATAGACCTGCACCCCGCCATAGGTGCCGACAATCAGGTTGCCCTGTGCGTCTTCCGCCAGGCAGCGCACCAGGTTGTGCATCAACGAACGGTTGTTTCCGGGTTCATTCCTATAGATGGTAAATTTGGCTCCGTCATAGCGGTTCAAGCCATCCTCCGTCGCAATCCATATCATGCCGTTGCTGTCTTGGTAGATCATATTAATCAAGCTACTGGACAGATCCCTGTCAGTAGTAAACAGCTTAGCGGATTGCCCAAAAACCAATAGAGGTATCAACAGCAATAGAAACAAGGCGCGGGTCTTTCTCATGATAGTATTTGCAGTATAACTTTGTTTACTTTCACAAAAATAACCTAAATCCGCTATAAAACCTATCGTTTGATAGGACTTTTTCCTAACTCGCTCCACCGATAGCGTTTCATAGAGCTTTCGGTGGGAGGAGGAATTTATTAATTCGTAAGAATAAGAGCTAATTATTGAATGAATTGAAGTAATTTACCTACATTTGCATCTAATTGAAAGGGTAGTAATAATATGAAAACATCCTTGTTACGCGCCATTATTTTGCTTGGTTTGGTTAACCTTCTTCTTTGTCCGAAAGCAGTAGCTGAGCGGTTTCGGTTTCGTCACTATGAAATAGAAAACGGTTTACCGTCTAATACCGTACGTACCTTAACGCAGGACAGTCGTGGTTTTATGTGGTTTGGCACAGAGAATGGACTGAGTCGCTTCGACGGCTATTCGTTCAAGAACTTCCAATACGACGCCGATGCCCCCTTTTCTATTGGCAGCAATTACATTTATGCTTTGTATGAAGATCCCAATCAAGATCTTTGGATAGGGACTGACGATGGTGTTTACCTCTACAATCCGGAGTCGGAATGTTTCTCTTTCTTCGATAAGAAAACAGAGAAAGGCACCTTGATAAAGAGTCATATTTCAGATATTCGTGCCGATCAGCAAAACAATATCTGGATCTCGTCGCACTCACAAGGGCTTTTTTATTATGACAGGCAAAAAGGGGCGTTACATCAATACACCTATGAGTCGGGTAACTCGAACACGCCGGGATCCAACATGATCCTTTTTGTCTATGTCGACAAAGAGAATACCGTTTGGGCTGCTCCCCAACGGAGTCTCCCGATTATCAACAAATACGATCCCTCCTCCCGGTTATTCACCACCCTTGAGCTCACATTGCCCAACGTCGACACCAATGATTTCGGGGTGTATGCCATGATCGAAGACAGTAACCATACTTATTGGATTGGCACTTGGAATCATGGGTTGTGCAAAATGGACAAAGAAAGCGGTAGGCTTGAACAATTTTTAGTACCCGGAACAGTGAATGGCATCTCCCATATACACAATATCATCGAATACGAACCGGGCTTATTGCTTGTTGGATCCGACGACGGTTTGAGTATCTTCAACACCCAAACCTATGAATGCACGCAGATGACGGCATCCGAGTTGAAAAGCAGTACCCTGTCGGACAAGTTTATTTACCCGGTCTACAAAGACCAAGAGGGTGGCTTGTGGATCGGCACCTACTATGGTGGAGTCAACTATGCACCACCCACCAAAGGACATGTAGAGGGCTATACACACTCCAGTTACTTCAATTCGGTCGGTGGGAACATCATCAGTTGCTTCTGCGAAGACGACGCGGGGAATATATGGATCGGTGCCGACGACGGAGGCTTGAGTTGCTTTGACCCCATCAAAAAAACATTTACGAACTATATGCCTCAGCCAGGGGTTAATAGCTTGTCGTATCATAATATCCATGCCTTGTATAACGATAAGGACAAACTATGGATCGGCACCTACTCGGGCGGTCTTAATGTGTTCGACCTGAAGACAAAGCGCTTCAAGCATTACTACCCCAAAGCAGGCGATAACTCCTCCCTATTCGGCAGTAGTGTCTACTCCATCTACCGTGACAACGAGCAAAACCTTTGGATCGGAACGATGGAAGGGATCTGTCTCTATAATCCGGAGAAAGATAATTTCATCCGTATGAAAGATACCGGAACGACGACTATCGATATCCTGGACGACAAGCGAGGCAATGTGTGGTTCGCTACCTGGGGGAAGGGGTTATTCCGCTACAACAAAGAGGACAGAAGCTGGCATCACCATCTCTACAATGCCAAAGACCCCACGTCGCTGCCCAGCAACCAGATCAATTCGCTCCATTTAGATATGCACGGGACACTGTGGTTTGGCACCGACAATGGACTGACCTCTTACAACAGCGACAACAACTCGTTTGTCTCGGCCCCACTCGGGGTTGCCAGTCAGAAGATCAACCACATAGTAAGCATTGAAGGCACCTTATGGCTCTCTACGATGAGTGGCTTGGTGAGCTACAGGCCGCTCGACAAAACCGTACGCACCTTCTCTAAAAGCGATGGGCTCTTAAGCGATCAGCTCAATGTGAAGGCAGGCCTACTCAGCTCAAACGGTGATCTTTACCTTGGGAGCACCAATGGGTTCAATATCATCCGCCCGGAAGAGATCTATGATAACAATTTTACTCCGCCGGTGTATATCACCAACATTCAGTTGTTCTACAAAGACCTGATGATCAAACAGGATGGCATACTCCGTAACTCCATCCTGTATACCGACCAAATAGACCTTTCCTACAAAGAGAGTGTCTTCAGTATCGAATTCGTATCGCTCAGCTATAATGCCCCCGGCAAGAACCAATACAAATACAAATTGGAGGGATTCGACAAGGACTGGAACCTGGTAGGCAATCAACGAAAGGCTACCTATACCAACCTGCCGGCCGGTAGTTACATTTTCCATGTGATGGGCACCAATAGCGATGGCATATGGAACGAGAAAGAGAAGCAACTCAGGATCGTTATTCATCCTCCCTTCTGGCAGACCACCTGGGCTTACATCCTCTATGCAGTCCTGTTTTTCAGCACCTTGGGATGTATCATCTACTACATTCGCCTGCGAGCAGAGAACAAGCACCGAAGAGGGCTGCGCATATTACAACATGAGAAAGAGAAAGAGCTGCAAGAGGCGAAAATCAACTTCTTCACCTTTGTCGCCCATGAAATACGTACGCCGGTCTCCCTTATCATCGCTCCGCTGGAGAAAATCATGGAGAACACGGAAACGATGCCCAATGCCATACGGGATAGTTTCAATATCATCGATCGGAACAGCCAGCGTCTTCTCAACCTGGTCAATCAGTTGCTCGACTTCCGCAAAGCCGAAGAGGGAGCCTTCATTATCCGCTTCGACCGGTATGACGTCTATGAGTTGCTTCAAAATATCTACATACGCTTCAAGCCTTTAGCAGAGCAAAAGAACATCACGATTACGTTCGAGATGGAAAATCAGGAGGCCAAAGCAACACTCGATGCCGAAGCAGTCACCAAAATAGTAAGCAACCTACTGACCAACGCCCTCAAGCATGCGAAGAACAAGATTGCCATTCGCTGCTATACCGAAGAGGAACAGCTTGTTATTATGGTCTCCGACGATGGAGAGGGTATCCGGCCAGAGGAACAAGAAGGCATCTTCCGCCCCTTCTATCAGGTAGAGAAAAACAAAAAGCCGGGCACTGGCATAGGCCTTTCTCTGGTGAAGCTGTTGACCGATGCCCACAAAGGCACGATCAAGGTCACCAGCGAACCAAACGTAGAGACCTCGTTTATCCTGACCTTGCCGATCGAACAGAAGATCACCGATCCGGCCTTACATCCCGGCATCGATATCCTCGCGGATGATAATACAATCAAGGCGGCTACTCCGTCGTCGGTAGGGACTACGGATGCGCCTGAGCCTGATCAGCCAAAAACGGAGAAACCGTTATTATTGGTGGTAGAAGATAACGCGGATATGCGAGAGTTCCTCTCCAACAACCTACAGGATAGCTACCAGATCTTAGTGGCAAAGAATGGCAAACAGGGATTGGAGCAGTTGCGCAAACAACCGGTCGATATCATTATCAGCGACGTGATGATGCCGGTTATGGATGGGTTAACCTTCACCAACGAGGTGAAAAAGGATCTCTCATTCAGTCATATCCCGTTGATCCTACTGACAGCCAAGACAGATAAAGACTCCAAACTAACCGGTATGCGGTCGGGTGCTGATGCCTATATAGAGAAACCCTTCTCACCGCAACTGCTTCAGGCGCAGATGGAGAACCTACTGCTCTCCCGGAAAAACCTTCGGAAGAAGTTCTCCGAAATGCCCTTTATCCCGTTGCAAAGCGTGGCAGGTAATAAAGCGGATGAGAAATTTGTGGCTCGGTTGAATAAGATCATTGAAAAGAATATCTCCAATGCGGAATTCTCTGTTGATGTGTTAGCCGAAGAGCTCAATATCAGCCGATCGGGATTGTTCGCCAAGGTAAAGTCCTTAGTCGACATGACGCCGAATGAGCTGATCCAGCTTATTCGTTTGAAAAAAGCGGCTCAGCTCTTATCGGAAAAGGAGTTCCGCATCAATGAGATATGCTACCAAGTAGGATTCAACAACCCCTCCTACTTCTCGAAATGCTTCCAGAAGCAGTTCGGTATGCTGCCGAAAGACTTTCATAATCACAATACGAAGTCGGAATAAGGCGTAAATAATGCTTACTTCCCAAAACGGGAGGTATCCACCTCTTTATGATCTTTCTTCTTATAACCACCAAATTTATAAGAGAAGGCGAGGCGTACCATTTGTATATCGTTGATCTTCGTCATACGGCTCCATTGGTTGCCTTGATTGATCTCGATGCGGTGTGGATAGCCACTGGCAAAAATATCGGTAGCGGTAAGCGTAAGCGTTGCCTTCTCTTTTGCAAAGGTATATTTCAATGCCGCATCTACCTTGTAGATATAACCCAGATCGTAAATGCCCTGAATGGCTCCGGGGGTGACATATTGCCCATCCAGCGTCAGCTTCAGGTTCGGCACGCGGGGAAGACTAAAGGTGTTCGACATGACGAAAGCACCAACAAAGGCATGGCGATTGAAAGACATATCGTGGAAATGTTCACTCTTCTCCTGCATGCGGAAGCCTTGCAGCGTAATCCGGCTACTCCACCACGTTCCGACCTTGAAAGGCACAATGGCCACCAAACCGGTCTTCAGGGCGTAATCGAAATTCTCATTGCGGAATACATTCTTCACCTCCGAATCGCTCTGGTAAGGCACCTGGGTGAAATAATCCGGTTCGTAGGTGCAGAAAGCCATAAAGATATATTTCTGCTTCAGGATATACATCAACTGGCTGTTATAGGAGCGATAGGGTTTCAGATGCGGATTGCCCACCACCTCGGAATAGGAATTAAGCGGATAGCTCTTCGGGCTCAGGTCCCAGTAGGAAGGATAGGTCTTATCGCTGGTCACATTCAGTTGCATGATATGATAAGGCGAGAAGGTATAACTCATCGACACCGTCGGCAACAGGGACCATTCATTCCAGAGCGTCATATCCTCTTTCAACGAGGCATAGTCCGACCGGTAATAATCGCCCTTCAAAGCAACTGAGGCCGAGAAGCGTGGGCCGAACTGGGTAGCTGTCTCCACAAACACATTGGCGGTGTAGTCCTGCTGGCGGTTATCCTCCAACTGCTCCGGTGCCGGTTGGTAACCATGACCCTTGTCGTAGGCATATTCCAGGTAGTTATCCGACTGGGTATAACCACCTTGCGCTCCATAATTAAGCGACCACTTCCCTATCTGATGCGACTGATTGAGATAGGCGGAGTAGCGGGATACATCCTGGGTACTTGTATTAAGCATCTTTATATCATCCTCTTTATCAGCCCCGTAATCATTGAAATACATATCAGACGGATCATGGTATTTCGTATAGTCCACCCCGGCACGCAGCCCCTTATGTCCTTCAAACTGCAATCCGACATTATGCAACTGGGTCGTGCCCGATGTCACCGCGTCAGACCGGCGCAATTCGCTATTAGTCGCACCAAGTGGCTTAAAAACCGTTGTGGCATCTCGCTTCGACTCGCCATCTTCCAGATTCACGTAATAAGAGGCCGACAGCTTATCCTTATTGGCGAAGGTATAATCCATTCCCAGACGCGCATAGCCATCGCTTCCGGTATTCCGGCTACGTCCTTTCTGATCAATATGAATCACCTCCTGGCCCACCGTGTGGCGCGCCTCTATATCTTCTCCGCCATAACCGCGCCCATGGGAACCATCAACCAGGAAGTCGATTGTCAAACGAGGCGTGGAATACAACACATTGGCATTCACACTAAAGGCCTCGTAGTATCTCTGTCGGTAGTTGGCACCCACCTCGCCCTGCAAAACAGGCTCATCGCTCGTA
Source organism: Parabacteroides sp. PM6-13 (assembly GCF_029892605.1). Taxonomy (GTDB): domain Bacteria; phylum Bacteroidota; class Bacteroidia; order Bacteroidales; family Tannerellaceae; genus QVMG01. The sequence continues at coordinate 99,155 of NZ_JARXWF010000007.1, read as the reverse complement.
GCAGCGTCCAAGACCACATTGATGATCGAGCCTTTCACATGGTAGCGTGCCGGCGCGTTATACATCACCTCCGCCTTCAAGACCCGTGAGGCCGGAATGGTCTTCAATAATTGAATCAGCTGGGGCAAAGAGAGGGTGGTCAACTGACCGTTGATCACGATATCGAGGCTACGCGCTCCTACCAGCTCAATAGAATTATCTCCACCCATCACTCCCGGCAATTCTTTGATTGCCTCGAAGGCGTTAATACTGGCTTTATCTTTGATCAACTGAGGAACATCATACGAAAGGGCAGATCCCTCGACCCTGACCACCGGACGCTCGCCTTTCACTACTACCTCATCGAGGGCAAAGCTCTTGGGCTCCATCTGGAAGGTTCCGATCTCACCCGAAGTGAACTCTTTCGTCAATGTCTCGAACATCAGGTGCTGACAGATCAAACGAAAAGCCCCGTCTATCGGTGCAGAGAGCGTGAACACCCCCAGGCTATCCGTCATAACGGCCTCCACAAAGACAGAATCCATCGTCTGCCGGATAACGGCCACACTTTCGATCGGCAGATCATCGGGGTCAACCACTTTCCCGGAAACAGACTGGGCTTTCATCAGAAACGAACAGGCCAACAGGCACATTATCAAAAGGAATCGCATCGTTTTCATTTATTTTATTTTATTGGTTTGTTTTTAATTTTGTGGTATTTGAAGGTGGGAATCGCGCTGCAAGCGCGAGATTATGCATAACCGTATGCAAGCGTAGCGCAGCTTACGGTATAGCGACTACCAGTCAATCAAGCGCCGCAGGTGCGAGATCTGCCATAATCCCGCCCCATGCGGGGCTTTTTATATAGAGGATTCACTACCGTAAGCTGCGCTACGCTTGCATACGGTTATGCATAATCTCACGCCTGCGGCGTGCATCCCCGCAATCTTCCCATTTTCTCCCTTCTCCTTTCTCCTTCCCATCTCCTCCGATTTGAAGATCCCCTCCATCAGGGCAATCCTTTCAATCAAACCAATCACATCCGGAAAATCCAAAAATCAGCGAAATCAAGGTTCAAACAAATTGACAAATTGTCAAAAACGCCCGGCTTTTTTTCCGTAAACGTAGGGGTATTTTAAATTACCCGCAGGAGTAACACTTTTTAACGTATCATATTGTAAAGCAAAAACGCCTTTTTGCTTACATTTTGACAATCGAAGATCGCTTAGCCAGCAAAGCGAAGCGCAAAGCAATTCACCTTTCCGGCTCCACCGATACAAAGAAACAGCCTTTTTCATGAAAACAATGTTACCATCGACTTACGAAGTGTTATTTAGTCTTACCAAGCGGTTGATTTCTCGCGTTTCATTAGGCTTAGCCGGATTCCGGTTGTATTTTTGTTCCGTTCATTTAGATGATTGAAATCTATGAAACCTCGTCTTCATTTCAAATTAATCGGTTTGATGATCATCTCCGCTTTGATCGGTTTGATCATCTTTCAGGGCTATTGGCTGAAAGGGCTGTATGGTACGCTCTACAGCCAGATGGAGTCTGATATCCGGGAAGCCATGCGCATAGCCGACTACAAGGAGATATTCTACCGCATGGAAGAATACAAACAAAAACGAGGGGAAGGCGAAGAATTCAGTAGACAAATAAGCTTTAGCAATGTTGATATGGAAGCCAAACAGGACACGCTTCCGGCAACGGAAAAGCTGGCTTCGGTCGATATCGGAGAGATCGATCTAACAGAGGTCAACCTGAAAGAACAGGCGGAAACAGCTCTTAATGAATTATTATCTGCCCTGAACAGCCTGCAGGAAATCATTCTCCAGGGCATGCACGATCAGTTCGACTCCATCGCTCCCATCAAGTTTGAGATATACGACCGCTTTCTGGTGGAAGAGTTAAAAGCCAGAAACATTCATGCGCATTACCAGGTCTACCTCATGTTCGAAGCGGAGAAAAACCACCAGGTATTTCGCACCTTAAGCAAAAGCCATCCCGCCATGGCACCCGATACGGCTACGGCCGTTTTCGACTGGCAGGATGCCTCCTACTATGATTATCCGGTGCGGATGAATCCGAAATACCTGTCGGAAGCCGATCCGACCATCAGCGATCCTTTCTCCTACCGGTTATACATCAAATCGCCTGCACGCATTGTCTTCCGGCAGATGACAGGCATATTATTCACCTCTTTCCTCTTGTTGGTGATTATCCTCGTGGCTTTTCTCTATCTGTTGCGAACCATTATGCGGCAGAAGACAGAGGAGGAGTTGAAGACGGACTTTACCAACAATATGACGCATGAGTTGAAAACACCTATATCGATCAGCTATGCGGCAGTCGACTCCCTACTCCACTTCGGAGATCCGGTGAATGAGAAACAACGCAAATACCTCACCATTGTCAAGGAACAACAAACGCAACTGGCCGGACTGGTTGAGCAGATACTCACCCTGTCGGTCGAAAACCGCAGTACATTCAAGCTCCACCCCACCGAGATCGACCTGAAAGAGCTTATCGCCCAACTGCAGGAACAATGGCTGATGAAAACAAATCAACACGTACGCTTCTCGACCCATATCCCGGATGGTCTGACCGTGACGGCCGACAAAACACATCTTTACAATATCATCAACAACCTGATCGATAACGCAATAAAATACAATAACAAAGAGATATGTGAGATAGCCATCCGGGCAAATAAAGAGCCGGATGAAGTACGCATCAGCCTAAGCGACAACGGCCCGGGCATCAGCCAGGCACATCAAAGCCGTATATTCGACCGCTTCTACCGCATCCCGAGCGGGAACCTGCATAATGTGAAAGGACACGGACTGGGCTTGTTCTACGTGAGAGACATGATGAAAAAGCAGGGCGGCGACGTAACGGTTGAAAGCCAGATCGGAAAAGGCAGCACGTTTCATCTTATTTTGAAAGGATAAAAGGATGGGAAAGATCAATGTATTATTGGTAGAAGACGAGGCAACACTGGCGATGATCATTAAAGACACGCTGGATGGGCCGGAGTTCGATATTCAAATTGCGGAAGATGGCCACGAAGGATTGCGCCTGTTCAGGGAAAAGACACCCGATATCATCGTAACCGACGTGATGATGCCCACCATGGATGGCTTTTCCATGGTCAAAGAGATACGCAAAACCAATCGGTCCATACCCATTCTGTTTCTCTCTGCCCGATCGGCAGCCGCTGATGTGGTGGAAGGCTTCGAGACCGGCGGCAACGACTACCTGAAAAAGCCGTTCGGCATGGCAGAACTTATTATCCGTATCAAGGCATTGCTCCACAAGGTGGAATACCGCAAACCGGAAAGTAACCTGTTTGAAATCGGCGGATACACCTTCGACTCGCTCACCCAGACGCTTTCGTTCCAGGGAGAAAAGGAGGCGTTAAGCAACCGGGAATCAGAAATACTCAAAAGGCTTTGTGAAAACCGCGATCAGGTAATGCCGATGAAGGATATACTGCTCGACCTATGGGGCGACGACTCCTTTTTTAACATACGCAGCCTGCATGTATTCATCACCAAATTGCGCCACAAACTATCCCGCGATCCTTCGATCCGGATTCTGAATGTACGAGGCATCGGATATAAGCTGATTGTCGTGCAAGGGTAATGATGCGCTTTTGAACTACACGCTCGACATTGCATGAGCTATGGCGTCGAAGACGCCGCACGTTGATAAACCCCATGTGAAGCATAGCGGAGCATGGGGTTTATCAACGTCATGCGTCTTCGACGCAAACAGTAGCACTTTAATTTTGTCATGTATTTAGGGCTGATATATGGCAAAAAAGAGTATATTTGTAACAACTACTAACCAAACCTTTAATTTCTATGTCCGAAAACCAACCTTTTTTACCCTCCGACACCCAAACGGTTAATAAAACATCCTTTAGGAAAACCCTTCAGGAAGTACTTCGCATTATGCAACGTAGCGATCCTTACAAAGCGATCGACAAAGGCTTTGCAAAGCTATTGACATTCTTCGAAGCCGACAGAATCTATATCGGCTACTTCAATGAGACTGATAGCTCCATCTCGTTTATCCATGATATATCCAACGATGGATCCGAGGGCATTTCTTCCTTCTTAAGCAACCAGCTCTCGGATGCCAACCTGATCTATGAAAAAGATTTCCCCTGGTGGATCAGTAAAATCAAACGAGGGGAAGATACGATCATTGACGATGTGATGCAAATGCCCCCGGAAGCCTCTTTTGCCCAAGAATTGATGATAAAGAATGGGGTGAAGTCTATTCTATGCACCAGTATTCACTGCGAACATACGATTTGTGGATTCTTAGGCATAGAACATACGCGTAAGAGGCATACCTGGCTTGAAGCAGAGATCGACAACCTGCATCTGTTCTCAGATCTTTTCTCCCTGATGATTCAAAACGAACAAAAAGAGGAGATGAAAACCAATTTCACCAAATTGAGCATGGTGATCAATACCTGCAATTCGTATATCTGGGAATATGACTTCCCAAACGATGAGGTCACCATTGACTATAGCCTGCTCGACTATGAACATAGTGTCGTTCTGCGTTCTTCTGAGAGTCAACGCAACCACAATAAAAGAAGACGTTTAGAACAGATCCACAAAGAAGACTGGAAGAAAATACAAAAACAAATTGCCCGCCTTCTGCGCAATGAAATAGACTCTTTTACAGAAACGTACCGGCAATACCTCAACCAGGAATTGCGATGGGTAACGACCTATTTCCACACCTATGCCTATGATGCGGAAAACACCCCCTGTAAAATGATTTGCTTAACCACCGACATTACCCAACAACGGGAGAATGAACTGGAACTTATAAAAATAAGAGAGGCAAATAAAATCAAGACGGCTTTCATTGCCAACATGAGCCATGAGCTGCGTACCCCATTGAATGCGATTGTCGGCTTTTCCTCTATCCTGGCGGAAAACAATAAAACGGAAGAAAATCAATATTTCATTGATCTGATTCTGAAAAACAATTACATCCTGTTGAATATTATAGACAACATCCTCCACTTCACAAAAGCAGAGTCATGTGATTTACAATACAATAAGAAAATAGTCGATCTAAAAAAAGTATGCCAGGAGGCTGTCAGCATCAACTACAACAACAGGAATCCCCATGTCGAACTTGTCTTCGACCAGCACCTCCCCTCCTGCCCCGTATGGATCGACTACGAACGGACTGTTCAGGTGATATTCCACCTGTTGGACAATGCCAACAAATACACCAACCAGGGAACGATCTCCTTAAGTTATCAGAGGCACAACGATTGCGAAGTCAGGGTGGAGGTTAGAGACACAGGCATAGGTCTTTCCCAGGAAGAGAGCGAAAAAGTATTTCAGCAGTATTATAAAGTCGACAATTTCAAGACCGGATTGGGCTTAGGCCTGCCTATCGCGAAAAAGATCATCGAAGATTTGGGAGGGAGAATTGGCGTTGATTCGGCGAAAGGCGTAGGGTCAACCTTTTGGTTCACCCTGCCGCTGGCTCAATGTTCCGATTGATATGTTTTCAATGCCTGAGCGATCTGATCCGGGCAAGAGGTTGTTTTATTGCCGCAATGAATACCCTCCAGACGCGCAATAGCCTCATCGACCGACATGCCTTTTATCAATGCGGAAAGGCCTTGTGCGTTTCCGTCACAGCCCCGCTCGACCAGCAAATCCGTAATTCGGTTTTCTTCGATATCGATCAGGATTTTCTTCGAGCAGACTCCGCCTTGCGGAACATAAATGATTTGTTGTTTATCTTTCATTATTACACACTATTCTTTATAGAAATACAAAGGTAAAGAATAATTTGACTATTTTTGCCCATGCCAAATTTTAAGGAAATGACATACGAAGAAACGCTGCATTACCTCTATACAAGCACACCGGTTTATCAACATAGTGGTGCTTCGGCTTACAAACCGGGGTTAGATACCTCCATCGCTTTAGATGCTCTTTTAGATCATCCGCATACAGCCTATCGATGTATCCACATCGGAGGAACCAACGGAAAAGGTTCCGTATCGAACATATTGGCCGCCATCCTTCAACAGGCAGGCTATAAGGTGGGACTCTACACCTCGCCGCACCTGGTAGACTTCCGGGAGCGTATCCGGGTAAACGGAGAGATGATTACGAAGAACTACGTGGTCGACTTTGTCGCAAAATACAAAAAGAAGTTCGAACCCCTCCACCCCTCCTTCTTTGAACTCACATCTACCATGGCTTTTGCCTATTTCCGCGATCAAAAGGTGGATTTTGCACTTATTGAGGTCGGTCTGGGCGGACGTTTAGACAGTACGAACATCATCACGCCTATACTCAGCATCATCACGAATGTAAGCAAAGACCATACCCAATTCCTGGGAGAGACCTTGGGTGAGATCGCTTTTGAAAAGGCTGGCATCATCAAACAGGGTGTGCCGGTAGTGATCGGCGAGCCGGGAGATGAGATCACGGAAAAGGTATTCCGGAAAAAGGCAGAAGAGATGCAGGCTCCGCTATATATACCGGACGACGAAATAATCCTGGAAGAAGAATCTATGCCGACTGATTTCGGAGAATTCTTTTTAACATCAAGGGATTGGGGAGATATGTTTTGCGAACTGGGAGGTATGGCACAAATCAAGAATGCACGGACCTTGCTCACTGCCCTCGGGGTGCTTATCGAACAAGGCATACATATCCCGAAAGAGGCCGTGAAAGACGGATTCGAGAACGTCACGAAAATCACCGGGCTGCAAGGCCGATGGCAGAACATTGCATCAGAGCCCTATACCATCCTGGACACAGGACATAACGTAGGTGCCTGGCAATACATCACCCGCCAACTCGAGGAGGAGATGGAAGACCGCCTTTGCCTCTTTATAATTATAGGGTTATCGAACGACAAAGACATAGAAGAGATCGTTAAGGCGATGCCTAAGAAGGCACACTACTTATTCACCCAAGCCTCTATCGACCGTGCCCTGCCGGCAGAGACGTTGGCGCAATACGCTGAGAAAGCCGGATTAAAAGGGGATATTTGCCGTTCGGTGACAGAGGCCATATTGGTTGCCACGGCAATGGCCTCCGATAAAGACATGATCTTTATAGGAGGAAGCAATTTTGTCGTTGCCGATGCACTCTCTTTTTATGATGAAGCGAATTTTTCATTAAACTAAATACTAATATCATGACTGAACAGGTTAAATTAAAACTTAATGACTCTTTTATTATCCGATGGGCAGCGCTTATCCTGATTGCCCTGGTGATGTTCTTTGCGTATATGTTTGTGGATGTGCTTTCGCCATTACAGACGATGTTAGAAAAAGCGCCACTCAACTGGACGGCTGACACCTACGGCACCTTTGCCGGTTCGGAGTATTTCCTGAATGTATTTGTATTCTTCCTCATCTTTGCCGGGATCATTCTCGACAAAATGGGCGTACGCTTTACAGGGATTCTCTCTGCTGCAGTAATGGTGATCGGGGCGGCTATCAAACTATATGCTATCAGCCCGGTTTTTGCAGAAAGCAACAATGCGCTATATAACTTCCTGGATTCTTTCTGGGTATCATTCCCGGCAACGGCTAAACTGGCATCGGTAGGCTTTATGATCTTTGGTTGCGGGGTGGAAATGGCAGGTATTACCGTTTCTAAAGCGATTGTCAAATGGTTTACGGGCAAAGAGCTTGCATTGGCTATGGGTCTGGAGATGGCGATTGCTCGCCTGGGTGTATTTGCCGTGTTCCGTCTTTCTCCGATGTTAGCAGAATCAGGAACAATCACCACTCCGGTGGCTGTATGTTGCCTGTTGCTCTGCATTGGATTAATCAACTTTATCCTCTATTTCTTTATGGACCGGAAGCTCGACCAACAGATCGAGATGGAGGAACAAGAGCCGGAAGAGCCCTTTAAAATCAGTGATATTGGTAAGCTGTTCACCAGCAAAACCTTCCTGATCGTAGCATTCTTGTGTGTGCTCTACTACTCGGCAATCTTCCCTTTCCAGAAGTTCGCCACCAGTATGCTGGAAAACCGCCTGGATATATCTGCGGCTGACGCGGCAGGTATCTTCTCCTGGTTCCCTATCGGAGCGATGATATTGACACCGATCCTTGGTTGGTATCTCGACCATAAAGGAAAAGGGGCTTCTATGTTAATGATAGGGGCTATCCTGATGATGGTTTGTCACCTGATATTTGCTCTCTTCCCATTAAGCGGAGACACGAAAATAGTAGCTTATCTGGCTATTATTGTATTGGGCGTTTCTTTCTCCTTAGTGCCGGCAGCCTTGTGGCCTTCTGTTCCGAAGCTGGTTGAAAACCGCTACTTAGGTTCTGCCTATTCGGTTATTTTCTGGATTCAGAACATTGGTTTGATGCTCTTCCCGATTATTATCGGCAAAGCGCTTACCTACTCAAACCCGGGAGTTGCCGAAGCTATTCAGGCAGGCCAGGAGGCATCCTATGACTATACCTTGCCGATGTTGATCTTCGCCAGCTTAGGCGTATTGGCATTTATCTTAGGCTTCTGGCTGAAGATAGAAGACAAGAAGAAAGGCTACGGACTGGAACTTCCGAATATCAAAAAATGATCTGTTTCCCTAATGCAAAAATAAACTTAGGCCTCTATGTTGTGGAAAAACGTCCTGACGGTTACCACAACATAGAGACCGTTTTTTATCCGATCCCGGTAAAAGACGCATTGGAGATCGTTCCCTCTACGACAGGGGATGACCAATTTATGCAAACCGGTATTCCGATCGGGGGCGATCCTGCCAATAACCTGATTATGCGTGCCCTGGCATTGCTTCGTTCAAAACAAACCATTCCACCGTTAGAAATCCATCTTTCAAAACAGATTCCTTTTGGTGCCGGACTGGGGGGAGGCTCCTCCGACGCGGCATTTATGTTGAAGTTGCTCAACGACTTCGGCTCACTGGGGCTATCGTACGATGAAATGGAGGAAATGGCTGCGAAGATCGGTGCCGATTGCCCCTTCTTTATTCAAAACAGACCGGTCTTTGCTACGGGAATAGGCAATATCTTTACCCCGGTCTCTTTATCGTTGAAAGGCTATTACCTCGCTTTGGTCAAACCGCCTATTGCCGTATCTACACCCGAAGCCTACGCGGGGATAACACCCCAAAAGCCGGCAAGAGCGTTGACGGAGCTCATCACGCTCCCGATAGAGGCATGGAAAGATTGCATAACCAATGATTTTGAAACGAACGTCTTCCGCCAATACCCGGCAATTGCATCGATCAAGCAGCAGCTCTATGAACAGGGAGCTCTCTATGCCTCCATGTCCGGATCAGGCTCTTCGGTCTTCGGTATCTTTCGGGAACCCTCCTCCATACGCCACCTCTTCCCCGACTATTATGTATGGGAAGGTGTTCTACCTCTATAAACTAAAAAAGTATTTCAAAGCGCGTCCAACCGTCGTGGGAGTTCAGGCTGAAACGGCAACCATGATTCACCAATACATCGCGCACAAACATCAGGCCGATACCCTGGCCGGTTGATTTGGTAGTAAAGAAAGGGGTAAAGAGTTTTTGTTTGGCCTCTTCATCGATGCCGGCTCCGTTGTCTTCAATCACAACCGATACAGGAGAGGCGCTGGTTGTAATGCGTAGTTCTCCCTCCTGCCCGATCGCTTCGTAGGCATTTTTGGTGATATTAAGCAACACCTGTTCGAACTGAATTCCGTCGATCCGCACCCGGGGTTCGCTTGGGTCTAACGAAAGTGAGAGCCGGATGTCGCGCTTCTGACATTCGAGACGGATCACCCCCTCTATGGCTCGCACCTGTTCGTTCAGGGAGATCGGCACGAAGGAGGGCTCGGGAATGCGCACGACATTCGCCAGGTTACTGATAAAGCCGGTCAGATTGCGGCAACGGTTATAAGAAGCATCCACTGCCGACACAACATCTTCCATCTCCGGATCTTTCTCCTGCCGGAAGATATCGGAAACCACATGGAGTGTGGAACTGATAGCTCCGATGGAGTTGTTTACCTCGTGCGACATCATGCGGATAATACGCTCATAGGATTCTTTCTCCATCTGCAATAGCTCGTTGGTCAATTCTTCCACTAAAATAAAAGGATGATTGAACCCTTGATCCACAAAGGAAGAATAAACACAACGGTAAAGACTGGCGCCTTCCCCACGCACGATCATATCGTCCTGCAACTTCAAAGCCGACAGCGCCGGAGCCAATGTGAAGGTGGCTTCCGACAGCTTTTTGCCTTTCACCTCTTCCAGATCCGACAAGCCCAATAGCTTTAAGCCGGCCGGGTTGATGTCGGTTATCTGTTTGTCGAAATTCAGTATAATAATCCCTTGCGGAGAGGCTTTGATCAATAAGTCGAGGAATTGGTTCTTTTCACGAACCACCAGGCGTTCGTTGCGCAAATGGGTAATCATCCGGTTGAACAGATCAATCAGTTGATTGGCATCTTTGTTGCCGACCGGGCGCAAATGGGTGGAGAAATCCTGTTCTTTCAACAATTCCATGCCACTCAACAGAAGCTGATAGGGTCTGATCAGTTTTTTATACAGGAAGAGGGAAAACAAGACCGAAGCCAACGCAATGCATTGCATCACCCAGAAAGGGAACGATTCATGGCGGAAGAAGAGAAAACCGATAGCCATGAACACCGCTGTAACAAATACAACAATGGCAATGAACGTCCACTTTGTTCTCATTCCGGAATCTGCATATTATATTTCTCCAACCGGCGGTAGAGCGTTTGCCGGCTGATTCCTAAAGCAGTGGCAATTTTAGAGATATTGCTTCCATAGAGTTCGATGGCCCGTGCGATCATCTTCTTTTCCACTCTTTCGAGCGACTGCACGCTATTCTCTTCCACCTCTTTATTGACAGGAAGCTCCACATATTGCGCTTTGAAATCCTGGGCGGTGATAAGCGGTCTGCCGGAGATAAGTATCGTCCGCTCGACCAGGTTCTTCAATTCACGTATATTACCCGGATAGGGCAGCTTTTTCAGGAATTCAATGGCGTCCGGAGCAATCTCGATCCGCTCCAGGCCGTTGTGACTGGCCTGCTGTCGGGCAAAATGATCCACCAATAAAGGGATATCATCCAGCCGTTCGCGCAGAGCCGGCACCCGGACGGTGATCAGGTTGATGCGGTAAAACAAATCTTCCCGGAAGCTTCCCTGCGACACCATTTCCGCCAGGTTTCGGTTTGTCGCACTGATGATGCGCACATCCACCTGTCGGGGCATACTTTCGCCTAAGGGTTCAAAGGTCTGATCCTGCAGTACGCGCAATAGTTTTACTTGCGAAACCATATCCAATTCCCCGATTTCATCGAGAAAAATCGTGCCTTTGTCTGCCATCTCGAAGCGCCCCGTACGGTCGTGATAGGCATCGGTGAAAGCACCTTTCTTATGCCCGAACATTTCACTTTCAAACAGGGATTGGGATATGCCACCCAGATTCACTTTCACAAATGGCTTCTCTTTGCGTTGGCTGTTCTCGTGGATCGCTTCGGCAATCAATTCCTTTCCGGTTCCGCTCTCCCCGGTTATCAGGACGGAGGCATTGGTATGCGCAATGCGCGACACGGTCTGTAATACCTGTTTCAATAAAGGAGAACGACCGACAATCTTCGGATGATGAAAAAGTGTTTCGCCGGAAAGTTCGTTTTCTTTCTTCTCCTCACGACTCAGATCGATGGCCGTACGGATAGTATTCAATAGAGCCAGGTTGTTCCAGGGTTTGGTCACAAAGTCGAAAGCACCGGCCCGCATTCCCTTTACAGCCAGGTCGATCGAGCCCCAGGCAGTGATCAGGATCACCGGCGTATCAGGGCAAAACACACGCACACGCGCCAGCAACTCCAGCCCCTCTTCTCCGGTGGTTGTCTTGGAGTAATTCATATCCATCAGGATCAATTCAGGGCAGGTATGCCGCACAAAGTCAATCACCCCCTGCGGAGTAGTCTCTGTCGCCACTTCATACCCTGCCCGCTTTAATACCAGCGTAAGCGAAGTCAAAACCGTTTTATCGTCGTCGCAAATTAGAAGCATAGACCAAAGTTAATTATGAATTATGAATTATGAATTATGAGACTGAGAAAATAATTGCTTTTTGCCTTCGGCAAGCGATTTTTGATTTATAATTGCTTTACGCTTCGCTAAGCGATCATAACTCATAATTCATAATTCATAATTTTTTTCACTCTTCCCTCAGCGCCTCTGCCGGTGGAACGGACACGGCCTGCCGGGCAGGATACCAGACAGCAAACAGGGAAACAACCGCCAGGAAGAGATAGGTAACAAAATAATTGATGAAATCCTGTTCGATACCGGCGCCTATATAATCACGCCGCGATTCAGGCAATCCGATCGCTTCCAGGAAATCAGTCTGCGCGATATTCAGGCAGATATTCACCGCCACGAAACTGGCGATAAACAATAATATCAGGGTTTCGCCAAACAACATACGTTTTACATTCTTTTTAGAGGCTCCCATAGAGATACGCGTACCGATCTCGCTACGGCGCGATTGCACCCGGTACCAGAACGTGCCGATAAGTCCCAGGAAGATATTGATCACTAAGAAAGAAGTGATCGCGTAGATACTGTTTAGATTACCAGTAATTCCGTTGTTTTTGAGCACCTCCTTTTTGCGTTCCTGCAAAGAGGTAACCGAAGTCAGGAAATAAGGCCCCAGATTGAGCTGACCGCGCATCTCTTTAGTGAAGCGTGCGGCAAAATCTTTATCGGCATGGGGCGAGACACGTATTACGATCTCACTCTCCAGGTTCACCTCATTATGATCAAGCGAAGAATAAATACAAGGTTCATAGTATGAATAGGGATCCTCCTTCGTTGGGTTCACCACACCGATTATCGGATATTCAGTCTTTTCATCTTCATAATAGAACGATTTCACCTTCGAAAGTTCCACTGTTTTACCCTTTTCATCGAAGTAGTCAAAACAGCCATTGCGGTTTCCTGATACAATCACATTTCGAGTTTCCGCCTTGTCCTCCCAATTAAAAATACGTCCTCTCTCCGGTTTTATCTTAAATACTTCGAAGAATTCCGATGAAACTTGACGTGTCCGAGCACCTACCCAGATTGAATCGGGAAGAGAGAGCATGGAACTCCGGGAGAGAGAGCCCAAGTAAGGCGCGGCCGCATTGGAGAAAGCGACACTTTCCACCCCGGGATATTGCTTGACTCGATTGACAAAGGTCTGCATCAACGCGTAATTATCCATTTTTTTGCCCTCCGGCGCTTCATTTTGTATTTTCCGTGACATCTGTATCTGATAGGTATGGTCGATATCGAAGCCTACTGGCTCGCTGTTGCTTCTGACGATATAACTCAGGTAATCGCAGCAAAACCAAAGAATACAGAAAACAACAATAAACTCCACTAAGATCCACCCGTTGGCTTTACGCTCGTTCCAGATTATTTTACATATATGACGTATCATAATTTATCATTTTGAGTAAGTGAATTGACTATATTCATACGCGAAGCCCGGTAGGCTGGTATTCCCGCCGAAAGAAGATTTAATAAAATACATACCACGACCACCGATAGTAAAACAGGCCAGGAGATCAGCGCATTGAATGGGATAAAGCTATCCTCCGGCACGCCGAGCAACCAGTGTTTCATCCGATAGATAACTCCATAGGACAACAACAGTCCGATCACTCCGCCTAATAGGGAGGTAATCAGGTTTTCGAAAAGCACCTGGATAAGAATCACATGCCGCTTCGCCCCGAAGGCTTTCCGTACCCCGATCTCTTCCGTTCGTTTCCGCATGCGGGAAAGGCTCAAACCGGAAAGGTTGATAGCCGGAACCAATAGAAGAATCAGAAAGATAAACAACGATTTCCGTCGTGCTACCCGGATGATCTCTATCGCATCTTCATTATCGGAGGCTTGCTCCGACAGCCGGTAATCGGCATGTTTTGCCGGACCCCGGAAGGTCAATACCTTGTTTTCATGCTGAGCGTCATATCTTTTTTCCGCTTCTCGTATCTCCCGATCCAACGCCGGCAAGTCTTCGTTGTTTTTCAATGTATACACAATTGAGCCTACTCCCCATTGTTTATAATCAGCTATACTGCTGTAAGGAATCCAGAGATCGGAATTGGCCATATCATATATTTTGGATACATCCTCCACAATCGCGACAACATGGTAGGGTACGGAATTCAAAAGCACCTCTTGCCCGAGCGCTTTCTCTCCCTTAAACACCTCACGCGCGGTACTTTCCGACAAAATCACCTGCTTTACGCCTGATTGCACCTCCCCTACGCCCCAGGGTTTTCCTTCGATAAACCGGAAAGAGTAGATTTTCCAATAGTCCGCTCCAGTAGTGCGCACACCTAAATTCAGTGTCTCCGAATGTCCCTCCCGGCTTACCGACACACTACTCCAACTCGTAACGGTTGTGTATTCAGGCGCCTGAAGGTCGGTCAGGTAATTCTTGTAGTGATCATAGCCGATTCCCCCGGCACTCCAGCTTCTTTTGACCGTATCACGCTCGACCGCTCTTGTTACATAATAGGTTCGGTATCTGTTGGGTTCCGCCCCCAGACTGATGGTTTTTATATTATCCGAAACAATAATCGCCATGATCATCATAATTGCCAAGGCTGTACCTATGACGGCAATGGCACTGATGAACTTGTTTTGTTTCAGCATCTCTATGGCTTGTTTGTAATAAATCCGTAACATAATTGATAATTGTTAATTGATAATTGATATTTTTTCATTCTCCATTTTCCATTGTCAATTATCAATTACTATTCCACTCTGCGTCCATCAAAAAACCGCACAATGCGTTCGGTGGATTCGGCAATATGTTCGTCGTGGGTCACCATCACGATGGTGGTTCCCTCTTCGTTCAACTTAAACAATAGTTCCATGATCTCTCCCCCCATCCGGCTATCCAGGTTTCCGGTCGGCTCATCGGCCAGAATAATCTTCGGGTTGCCGATAATGGCACGGGCAATGGCCACACGCTGGCTCTGTCCGCCCGATAGTTGAGAGGGGAAATGACGCATACGGTGCGAGAGTCCGACCTTTTCCAATACAGCTTTCGCCTTTTCGCGCCGCTCTTTATCGGAAGATTTCCGGTAGAGAAGGGGCAGTTCCACATTATCTAATACATTCAATGAATTGATCAGATGAAAACTCTGGAAGACAAAGCCCAATGTTTCGTTGCGAAATTCCGCCATTTCACCGTCCTTCATACCGGTGGTGTCCGTGCCGTTGATCCATACACGCCCTTCGGCCGGCACATCCAATAATCCCATCAGGTTGAGCAATGTACTCTTTCCACACCCCGAAGGACCCATCACAGAGAGAAACTCCCTCTCTTTCACCTCCAGGTTGACATTCTCCAAAGCGACCGTTTCGACCTCTTTGGTACGGTATATTTTCGAAATACCTTCTAATTGTATAATTCCCATATCGTTGTTCGATTTTATTGTTTATCCGTTTGCAAGGAACATGCCAAAACAGATAACACATTGACTTAGCGACATATACCCAAAACACACCCTGTCCGAATACGGACAAAACTGTCCAAAAGGCCGGACCAAGCCTATTGGAACATAGGTCACTTGCGAAAAAAGCGAATTTTCAGTGTGTTTCACCCAAAAATATAATATGGAAAAATTTCTTTATTCGTTTATACGTCGTAACTTTGTGTGGTTTTTTAATAATGGATATTGTCTAATGTAAAACAAATAAAACGTATTAATTATGTCTAAAGTAACAGTTGTCGGCGCCGGAAATGTGGGCGCTACTTGCGCGAATGTGCTTGCCTTCAATGAAGTGGCAGATGAAGTGATCATGCTGGATGTAAAAGAGGGTGTTTCCGAAGGGAAAGCCATGGATATGATGCAGACTGCTCAGTTGTTGGGTTTCGACACCACTGTAGTGGGTTGCACCAATGATTACGCGAAAACAGCAGGTTCTGATGTGATCATCATCACATCGGGTATCCCTCGTAAACCGGGTATGACTCGTGAAGAATTGATTGGCGTTAACGCCGGTATCGTGAAGAACGTAGCCGAAAACGCCCTGAAATATTCTCCGGATGCTATCATCGTGGTTATCTCTAACCCGATGGATACGATGACTTACCTGGCACTGAAATCATTAGGCTTGCCTAAGAACCGTATCATCGGTATGGGTGGCGCGTTGGATAGCTCTCGTTTCAAATATTACCTGTCACAGGCATTGGGCTGTAACGCAAACGAAGTAGAAGGAATGGTTATCGGTGGACACGGTGATACAACGATGATCCCGTTGACACGTCTGGCCACCTACAAAGGTATTCCTGTTAGCCAGCTGATGAGCGCAGAGAAATTAGATGAGGTAGCAAAAGCAACTATGGTAGGTGGTGCTACTCTGACTGGTTTGTTAGGTACTTCTGCCTGGTATGCACCGGGTGCTGCCGGAGCGTTGGTAGCCGAATCAATCATCCACAACCAGAAGAAGATGATTCCTTGCTCGGTTGCCTTGGAAGGCGAATATGGCGAAAGCGATATCTGCATCGGTGTACCTGTTATCTTAGGAAAGAATGGTATCGAATCGATCGTAGAGCTCGATCTGAACGCCGAAGAAAAAGATCTTTTCAAGAAAAGCGCGGAAGCGGTTCGCAAAACCAATGCCGTATTGAAAGAGATCAACGTTTTGTAATAAAAACAAACGAGATAATGGAAAAGGGACTGCTCGAAAGAGTAGTCCTTTTTTGTTATCATTTTGTCTCGTTTTTTGAGCATAAAAAAAATTCTCACCCGCGTGAGAAAAAATTCTCATGCGGGTGAGAATAAAAAGACACCTATCGCCTATTTCCCATCTCCTTCCGCTCCCACCAGCACAATGGCGGGTGCATCCGGATATTGGCTATTGGTGCAAGTGACAGTCAGTTGCGATCCCTGGAAGCGGCAGGAGAAGTCCGCATACTGAATGTCGGTCAGGTAATAGAGACGGAGTGCCAATAGATCCTTCTTGGGCCAGGCAGCATATCCCGCTACCGTAAAGGGTGCCATCCCGGCCGGATTGCGGCGCGGGTTGAGGTAGTATGGCCCGGGGCGGTTGGTTTCTCCGGTCAGCCAGTCGTCTTCTCCGAAGGCAAAGGTATGGGTCTCCCCTTTTTCTTCGATCGTAAGGAAGCACTCTGCTTGTTCATTGAAGCGGAATATCATCTTCTCAATCCCGTACTCATTCGGTTCCAAGCGGAAATGTCTCTCTGTATCAATCGGCAAGGACTGCTCTTCCGGCGTGAGCCAGGGACGTTTTACGCGCAGGCTGGACAATAAGGTAGTCTTATCATTCCAAGCATATTCGTCGGTCGGCAGCATCCGGTCGAACATAACGGGACGCAGATGCTCCCAAACTAATTGCATCACCCGGTGTGCCTGATTGGTGCGTGCGGTGAGGGCAATGACAGCATCCTGATCGGGCATGATAAGAATCAATTGTCCATATGCGCCATCTGCCCGGTAGACATTCTCAGGTGAACACATCCAGACCTGGTAGCCATAGCCCTGTGCCCCTTCGTCACCGGCATTCTCCGCAGGTGTGCGATCGGGACGCTGAAAGATATGGGGCGAAGAGACCTCTTCGATCCAGGAAGCAGGCAACAGGCGTTTCCCTTCCCAGACGCCTTTGTTCAGGTAGAACTGTCCCAGTTTTGCCATATCCACCGTTTTGATACGCATCCCGCCCCCACCGACGCTGATGCCTTGTGGGTCGGTCTCCCATTGGATATCGGTGATACCTAATGGATCAAACAGGCGAGGTTTCAGGTATTCGAAGGTAGACTCACCGGTCAGCTTGGTGATAATGGCAGAAAGCATATGGCTGGCCGCTGAGTTATAGAGAAAATGAGTACCCGGTTCATATGCCAGGGGAGCTGCCAGAAACAGACGTGGCCAATTATCCTCCTCCATCGTGAAGGAGGGTGCCCGGTCATGCCCGGTCGACATGCTGAGCAGGTCTTTCACCCGCATCTCTTGCAGGAAAGGAGAAACCTCCTCCGGCAAGTCATCGGGGAAGAAAGAGATCACCTTATCGGTCACCTTCAATCGCTTCTCCTTGACAGCAAAACCAATGGCAGTAGCGGTAAAGGTCTTCGTGGCCGAATGCATGGCGTGATTCATACCCGCCTTATAGGGATCCCACCAACACTCCGTGATAACCTTACCATGGCGCAACATCATAAAGCTATGCAGCTCTATACCTTGGCTTTCGATCTCTTCCAGAAAACGGAGAATACCCTCGGTAGCCACTCCCTGCGTCTCCGGATTACTGCGAGGCAACATATCGCCATAACGCACCACACGCTGGGGCTTAGAACAGGACAGAACTAAGCCGGCAGCGAATAACAAAAACACAAACGAACCGATTCTCTTCTTCACCATATCATTATAATTTGTATTATTCTTTATCTCTAAACCTGTGGGCGAACCACACAGAATGTGCCGGACGCTTTAGCTACCTGCTTGTCGTCACAATAGATCTCGCACTCGCTGAAATGGACATTCCGCCCCGGCTTGATGACATAACCTTTGGCAATCAACTCTTTTCCCCAGGCAGCGCGAAGAAAAGATATTTTCATCTCGGCCGTCAACACATCTTTATCGAGAGGGGTCATCGTGTAGGCGGCAAACCCGGCAATCGTATCGGCCAAGGCAGCAAGCACACCACCATGGCTTACACCGCTGTATTGTTTCTGCTCGTCGGTGAGCGGCATACGTGCCTCGACAACGCCCTCCTCTATTTTGGTAAATTCAATACCCAGGTAATTCACATAAGGGTTTTTGGTAGCCCTCTCCCGTAATCGTTCTTCTGTTTTTGGATCCATCTTACAATTTTATATTATAGATTAATTCTTTCTTTCCATTCCATACGCGCAACGTCATTTCTTTGCCTTTTTTTTGCAATACCATCACCGTGGCCTCTTCCAAGCGGTTTCCTCCGCCGATCACCACCGGGAAATTGTTGCCATCCTCTCCTTTGGCTACATAGGCATGGTGGTGGGTATGCGCGCTGATATTCACATCAAAAGGCGCTTTCTTTAAGAGTCCTTCCCAGAGATCGCGTGAGGGGTGGAACGCTTCACGCGTAGACTGGGTGTAAAGCGGAATATGATTGATCAATACCCGCTTCTTTGCCTTTTTAAACGCCCTGTTTTTCAGTTCTTTCTGCAAGAACCCAACCTGCTCCTGGCGCAATCCCGTGAAATCATTCAATCCATAATAGACCCAGGTGCTGTCGGGCTTGTCTTCGCCACAGTCGAGCATAACAAAACGGGTGTCCCCCCAACTGAAGGCACCATAGGTCTTATCGCCCACATAATCAAACAACTCCCGCAGACCGATGGAGAAGGCATTGCGAATCTCATGGTTGCCTCGCAGATAAAACACCGGATGAGAGGAGGCATTTACCTTTTTGCATTGCATGGCAATATGGTATAATGCCTCTTCCTCTGTGGCGGGATCATCGATGCAATCTCCGTTAAAGAAGACGAAGTCGTAGGGGATCTCTTTCACCAGATCGTAAAGACCGTTTAGTGTGGCTTCCCGCTTATGAATATCATTGAATATCAATGCGGTGAAATCAGTTTCTTTTTCATCCGGCAACCGGAAGGTATAGAAAGGGGAACGGGCGGTTGCGCCAAACTCCTTCTTATAGGCCTGGTAGAGAAGTATTTCCTGTGAGCACACCCGGTAGTAATAGGTTTTTCCGGGTTCCAGACCGTTGATCCGGATTTTGTTGTGCAAGCCGTTGCAAATCACCTGCCCGTCGACCAGCGTGCGTGCCACCGTTAGCTGCTCTTTGTCTGTCCCATATTCCACCCAGCTGTAGGTAGGCACATGTGTTTGCCACATCACTGTGATGCCACCGTCGACCGGATTTTGCAAATAGGGAGGCGCGTAGAATATCGTCTCTTCTATCGACAAAGGGTCATTAACGAGGAGAACCGGCGAGACATCAGGAATGGTTCGGGTTGGCTGCTGCGCCTGCAGTCCAAGAGAAACAAACAATACCATTATTATCCAAGTAAAAAATCGCTTTATCATATCTGCATTCTTTTTGGGGTTGAGATGTGGAACAAAGGTAGGAAAGTATCTGCTTTTTGGAGAAAAAAGAGCCTCTTTTGTTTTATTAACTAAGCAGATTAGTTTACAAACTAAAAGAATTAGTTTATTTGCAGGAAATAAATGCATTATGAAGCGATTGACTGCACGAGAAGAAGAGATTATGGGGTGGTTCTGGGAGAAGGGTGCCCTGTTTGTGAAGGAACTGCTGACCTATTACGAGGAGCCTAAACCTCATTTCAATACGTTATCGACCATTGTCCGGGGATTGGAAGAAAAGGGGTTTCTTTCGCATCGCGCCTATGGCAATACTTATCAGTATTTCGCAGTGATCTCGGAAGAGGACTACAGCAAAGGCACATTAAAGAATGTGATTGCGAAGTATTTCAACAACTCCTACCTCGGGGTAGTCTCTTCTTTGATCAAAGAGGAGGATATCTCGGTGGATGAATTGCGGAAGTTGTTGGATGATGTAGAACGGGGTAATCAATAAGAATATGGGTGAGTTTTTTGTCTACATATTGAAGTCGTCGTTCTGCCTGGCGTTGTTTTACCTTTTCTATAGGCTATTATGCACGCGGGAGACCTTTCATCGTTTCAACCGGATCGGTATCCTGGCTTTATTATTGCTTTCCATTGTGATTCCGCTGGTGGAATTCTCGGTCAAAGAACCGGTGATCGTTCAACAATCTCTTTGGGATCTGGAAACGCTTCTGCTATTGGCCTCTATGACAGGCGCAGAAGAGGCACAGGCAGCTACGCCATTGTGGATTCGCTTTATGTTGTGGGTCTACCTATTGGGCTGTCTAAATAGTGTCCTGTTGTTTTTCTTTTCCTGCTTCAAACTCTCTCGGATCATCCGAAAAGGGCGGGTAAAAAAACTATTAGAGGGGAATATACGCTTGGTGGTTACCTCCGAAGCGGTGGCTCCTTTCAGCTGGATAAAGTGGATTGTGATTTCGGAGAAAGACTTCAAAGAGGGTGGCGAAGAGATTATCACCCATGAATTGGCTCATATCCGGGCGCGCCATTCGTTAGACCTGTTGGTGACGGAGATTTGCATCGTGTTTCACTGGTTTAACCCCGCTATCTGGCTGTTTAAGCAGGAGTTGCAGAATATCCATGAGTATGAAGCCGACGAAAAGGTACTCGAAGAGGGGGTAGATGCCAAAAGATATCAATTACTATTAATTAAAAAAGCTGTTGGTTCACAGCGCTTCACTTCTATGGCCAACAGCTTTAATCACAGATCACTTAAAAAGCGAATCTCTATGATGTTAAAAAGAAAATCAAATCCATGGGCGCGGTTGAAGTATATCTTCGTACTCCCGCTGGCCGCCATAACGGTGGTTGCCTTTGCCCGTCCGGAAATCTCCCATGAACTAGAAAAGATTTCTACGGTCAAAATTAGTGAAATAGTTCCGGTTGCGGAAATATCGAAACCGAAAAAAGTGAAAATACATTTTACGGCAGACGACTCGGTGAAGGTAGATCCCAAATCAAATGAAATTAAGCTGTATGGTCAACCCACTCTTAAGGAGGAGGATATCAAAGAACAGCAGGAACTGATAGAACAGCTGATCAAAGAGCAGCAGCCGGAATTGGAAAAAATGGTGAAGGAGCAACAGGCACTGATGGAAGAGTTGATCAAAGAGCAGCAGCCGGAATTGGAAAAACTGGTGAAAGAGCAACAGACACTGATGGAAGAGTTGATCAAAGAGCAACAGCCGGAAATGGAAAAACTAGTAAAGGAGCAACAGGTGTTGATGGAAGAGCTGATCAAAGAGCAGCAGCCGGAATTAGAAAAACTGGTGAAGGAGCAACAGGTGTTGATGGAGAAGATGGTAAAAGAACAACTTCAAGATACACTGAACGGAACAGTTAAGCTTATTCAACTCGACACTCAACCTCTTCTGATTGTAGATGGCAAGGTGCAAACCGGTGGAATAGACCGGCTGAAAGCGAATAATATTGAGTCGGTTAGTGTTGTGAAAAATAAGTCGGCAGAAGAATTGTATGGTGAAAGAGGGAGAAACGGCGTGATCCTGGTCACGACGAAGAACCGCAATGCAGATCCGTTGCTTGTTATCGATGGGGAGATACGAACATATGGTCTGATAAAAGCTATTAATCCGGAAACCGTTGAGTCGATCTCTATCCTGAAAGATGAAACGGCAGTCAATATATACGGAGAAAAAGCAAGGGATGGTGTGATTATTGTAACAACAAAAGATAAAAAAGATAAAAAAGATGAAGAAAAGTAATGTGTGGTTGACAGTGGCTTGTGTCGGCCTGTTA
The DNA here is from genome assembly GCF_029892605.1 of Parabacteroides sp. PM6-13. Classification (GTDB taxonomy): domain Bacteria; phylum Bacteroidota; class Bacteroidia; order Bacteroidales; family Tannerellaceae; genus QVMG01. The sequence goes on along the minus strand of NZ_JARXWF010000007.1, from coordinate 76,753 downwards.
TTATCCTGTAAACCGGCTGTTCAACAAGAGCAGTCAGGAGTCATTCCGGTAGCAGAAGCCATGGCAAAACCGGTAGAATTGAAAGCCTCGGAGTATTTCACCAAAGTGCGTTATCTCCCTTTGGAAACAACGGATGAATGTGTGCTTGGCAATGGGGTAAAAATTGCCATCCTGGACGATAAGATCGTGGTGACGACGGCACAGAAACAATGTATGCTGTTTGATAAAAAGACGGGGCGTTACCTGGCAACCGTAGGGCATCACGGAGAAGACCCTGAGGGATACCGCGCTTCGAATGGCTGGGTAAACCAATTGACCAAGACGATTCTATTGAATAGCTGGCATAACGCCTGGTGTACCTATGATGCTGACGGGCAGTTTACAGGGAAGTTCGTTCTGCCCGAAGGGGTGTCGGGCGGCGGATCGTATGTGCCGTTGGATTCGAAAACGATTGTTGCGCACAATATGGACTTTATGGCCGACGGAATAGAGAGTGTACAGGTCTTCCGGGAGGATAGTCTTCTGCATACCATCGTCTTGCATGAACAGGATAATAAATTTAATATCAGTAATGTGAATTCGATCTCCGTCTTGAAAGGTGACAATAAGCGGGAGATATATGGCCCCGGCGCCGGGGTGATCTTGATCGACTTTAAGGACTCACCGGGCAATGCCCATGTGTATATTACCGGATTGCAACGGATGTGGAAGGTCGACGATGAGATTTTCCTCAAGAGCGAACATGACGATACCATCTACCGATTCAACAACTATGCATTGGAACCTGCTTACCAATTGGATCTGGGCGAGTATCACTGGCCCTATGAAGAGCGTTTTAATATGAGTTACGACCATGCCTTGATGGTCACCAAGATTCTCGATAGCCGGGAATTGATGATTATCCGCTTGGTACATCGTATCTATACGGAGGATAAGCTGAAGGCCTTCACGGCCATGTATAACAAACGAACGGGCGAACTGCGGATCGGACGAACCGAAGAGGGGATTATCGATGACCTGACCGGATGTATGCCGCTTCGCCCGGAGATCGTCTCTCCGGCGGGTGAATATGCCGCGGTTGTGCAGGCCTTTGATGTGGTGAACTGGCTGGAAGAGCATCCGGAGCAAGCAAAAAAATTACCGAAAGAGATGGCGCATTTATTTGAAATAGAGGAGGAAGACAATCCTATTATTGTTATTTTTGAATAAAAAATCATTTTAGATCGAACAATTTGGCAACTTATTGGTTATATCCATTGTGTGAATAGAAATCATCACATACAATGAGAAATGATACACAGAATCGCTTGAACTATTTGGGGATTTGCAATTTTTCCCCTAAATTCGCATTCTGTTAATTCTGTTATTATGTATAGATTAGCATAACAATGACCATTATTACTTTAAGACGATAAAAAATGACAAGTAAGACTATGTTTTTACTACGAAAAAGACTCTTTTATTTAGTATTGTCCATCTTGTTCTGTACGTTCCACTCTATATATGCTACTGAGCCGAAGCCAAACCTGGAAGAAGATTATATTTTAATCTTGAACCCGGATGCCGAGACATGCGCCTGGAGTGAAATGATGATACCCCATACCAAGAAAGTGTTAGAGCAGAGACACCCGGAATACAAGGTGCATGTGCAATATATGTATGGCCTGGGTATGAGTAGCATGGACGATGTGGAGGGTTTCAAACAGCAGTTGTTTAGCGATTACTCCACTCCTCCGAAGTTTCTGCTTCTCTACGAAGCGGATATATTTGGTTTCTTGCGAGAAGACTTGGAAAAACACTGGCCGGATGTGCCGGTATTACTGGTTGCGCGTGAAGAATACGTAGGACCGGCAGAAAATTATCTGTTCCGGAAAAGCATACCGAAAGATGAGCAGCTTCTGTTAACCGATCTGGTGAATGAGAAGAAGAACCTGACGGTGGTCTATAACCCGTTTGATATTCCCGGTACGTTGAAGATCATGAAAAAGATGCAACCTCATGTGAATAAGATTTTCTTTATCACAGATGAGCGTTATATCAGTACCCGCTTGCGTGATGACGTGGCGCGGGAGATCAAAAACCATTACCCGGAATGGGAATTGGAGAACCTGACGCCGGACAAACTGACGACCGACGAACTGATCCAGGGCTTTTTAGGCATACCCAAAGAGAACGGAATCCTTTATTTCACCTGGTTCAATAACGAATTGACCGGCAACCAGGATTTAATTCTCCAGACAAATGCCTATCGTATCTTCAGCTTGTATGTAAACAACCCGATCATTACCGTCAATGACGTAGGCTTGAAAGAGAGCGGTATGCTGGGAGGCAGCTACTCACGCTTCGAGCAGGTGATGGAGACATCGCTGAACGCTATAGACGCCATGATCAAAGGCGATCAGAAACAACGTTTTGTGCAGGTACCGCTGCCTATTCCGACATTCAATTATATGGCGATGCAGAATCACGGCATTGACCTGTCCGATGTACCCGCGAATGCGTATCTCTATCATCGCCCGCTTACCTTCCTCGAAAAGAATAAAGACCTGATTCTGGGCTTAGCCATCATCATATTCCTTAGCATTTTGGCTATTCGCATTACGATTGTATTAAAGACAAGAAAGATGCAGGATAAAGAGATCAAATTGTTGCAGAAATATGGTGACCTGTTTACCAATATGCCGATCGGCTACCGACAGGACAGAGTACTCTTAGACGCGCAAGGCAAGCCGGTTGATTTTGTCGTGGAAGAGTTGAATCCCGGCATTAAGGAATGGTTCCCGGCTATCGATACCTTTATTGGCCGGAAAGGCAGTGAGGTATTCGAGGAAGGCAATGAAGATATGCTTGCCATCTACGGGGATCTTTTATCGAAGAAGAAAGAGAAAGCGGTACAGCCCTTCCATTATAAAGAGGCGGATCGCTATTACAGTATCATCGTTTCACCCGCCAGTGAATATGGATATATGGATCTCTTCTTTGTCGATATGACAGAGTTATTGAAGACCCAGGAGCTGTTGCAAACAGTGAACGACAAACTCTCCCTGGCGTTGGAGATTGCCAATGTGATCCCCTGGAAATGGCATTTGCAGGATAACACCATTGAAAGCGATATCCGTATCATCGTTGGGCAGTCGCACGATGATCTTGGTATAGAAAAACAAGAGATCATCATACCGGCCGAAGAATATCTGCAAAACATCCATGCGGATGATCGTCCCCGTATCGAAGCAGCCTGGGTGGCACTGGTCAAAGAGGGTGCACTGAAGGCCAAGGAGGAATACCGGGTACGCCGCAAGGATCGGGAAGGATATGACTGGGTCGAAGGACAGGCCATTGTGCAAAAGCGCGATGAGAACGGCAACCCGGTTACCATTATGGGCTCCTCTTTGGTGATCACGGAGAGAAAGCAGTTTGAAGAAGAATTGCGTAAAGCGAAAGACAAAGCGGAAGAATCCAACCGGTTAAAAACAGCCTTCCTGGCCAATATGAGCCACGAAATACGGACACCGCTGAATGCAATTGTCGGGTTCTCACACATATTGGCTCATACCGAAGATATAGAAGGTAGACAGGAATATATCAATATCATTGAGACAAACAACGAGTTGTTATTGCAATTGGTGGGAGATATCCTGGATCTGTCGAAACTGGAAGCCGGCACGGTAGAGTATAACTATGTAGATGTCGACCTGAACACCCTGTTGGAAGAGCAACAAAAGATATACCAAGACAAGGTCGGCAAAGAGGTGGAAGTGATCTTTGATGAGCGCGAGCCCTATTGCTTTGTGAATGTAGAAAAGAAACTTATGACACAAGCATTAAGCAATTTATTGGCAAATGCGACTAAGTTTACGGACAAAGGTAGCATCCGCTTTGGCTATAAGATAGAAGAAGGCATGTTGCGGTTCCATGTGACCGATACCGGACGTGGCATCTCGAAAGAACGACTGAATGAGATCTTCCATCGCTTCATCAAATTGGATCACTTTATGCAGGGAGCAGGCTTAGGCCTTTCACTGTGTCAGATGATCGTCAACACCATGGGTGGCAAGGTAGGTGTTGATTCAGAAGAGGGCGTAGGATCGACCTTCTGGTTTACCTTCCCGTATAAGACACCGATGGAAGCGGCCGGATAGGAAACTGAAATACAAATGGGCCCAAAAAGAAGCGGGCTGTTTCACTTTTGAAACAGCCCGCTTCTTTTTATTGGTTCGTAGGGATTAATCTAACATTTGATATTCAGTTGCTGCAATACGTTCCGTATCTTTTCAAACGTATCGATGCGGGTAGGCACCAATGGCAGGCGCAGTTTGTTTTTGATGTATCCCATCATGTGCAGCATACATTTTACGCCGGCGGGGTTGCCATCGACAAATAAGAGGTCGAACAGTTCCGTAAAGCTGTGATGGATGGTACGGGCACTCGCGTAATCGCCCGCTAAAGAGAGGCGCACCATGCGGCTAAACTCCCGCGGGAAAGCGTTTCCGATCACGGAGATAACACCTACTGCCCCTAAGGTGACCAACGGGAAAGTGATGCCATCGTCTCCTGAGATCACATGGAAATTCTCCGGTTTGTTCTTGATGATATCATCCATCTGGGTGATATTGCCGGATGCCTCTTTAACGGCCACCACATTGTCGAACTCGCGAGCCAGGCGCAATGTCGTAGCTGCTGTCATATTTACGCCCGTACGTCCCGGCACATTATAAAGTATAATCGGCAAACGGGTGGCTTTGGCAATAGCGCCATAATGTTGGTAAATACCTTCCTGAGAGGGTTTGTTATAGTAAGGAACCACGGAAAGGATAGCATCGATCCCTTCGAAATCATCGTTTTTCAATGTCTCTACAATGGCGCGTGTACAGTTGCCACCGACTCCTAATACAATGGGGATACGACCACGCACGCGGGTAACGACCAGATTGACAATTTTCTTTTTTTCTTCTTCTGTCAATGTAGGGGTTTCGGCTGTCGTGCCCAATACGACCAGGTAATCGGTGCCGTTCTGTAGTTGATAGTCAACCAGACGACCCAATGCATCATAATCCACACTATCATCTTCTTTGAATGGGGTAATCAACGCGACACCCATCCCTTTTAAGTTTATATCTGCCATAGGGAAAGTCTTCCTTTTGTAGTTTTACTTGGCAAAAATAAGCAATAAAGCTGAGTTCTTCATCAAAAGTGGGGGAGATTTTGGATCAAAGGACCTGCCGTCTCCCAAACGCTTCAACTCAGTAATTGCAGGAATTCCTCTTCGTTCATAATCTTTACGCCCAGTTTGGCCGCTTTTTCCAGTTTGGCCGGCCCCATATTCTCTCCGGCAAGGATGTAATCGGTCTTTCCGGAAACCGATCCGCTGTTTTTCCCGCCGTGCTGCTCGATCATCGCTTTGTATTCATCGCGTGAATGTTTGGTGAAGGTGCCGCTGATCACAATGGTTAAGCCACTCAGTTTGTTCGATCGTCCGGCCAGTTTCTCTTCGGCTATCGCCATTTGCAAGCCCTCCTCTTTCAGGCGGTCGACCATTTGCCGGTTCTTCTCGTCCGCAAAATAGGCCAGGACGCTCTGCGCTATGCGCTCGCCTATTTCGTCCACCTCAATCAAGGCCTCCAGGGGGGCGGCCTCAAGCGCCTCCATGGTATGGAATGCATAGGCGAGTTTCTTGGCAACCGTTTCGCCTACATAGCGGATGCCCAGGGCGAACAATACCCTTTCGAAAGGCACACTCTTCGATTCACGCAGGCTTTCCATCAGGTTGCGGGCGCTTTTCTCTGCCCATCGTTCCAGGGTCAATAAATCCTGGATGCGCAGACTGTAAAGATCGGCCGCATTGGCAATAAGCCCTGCTTGGTATAGGTCTTCGACAGTCTCCGGTCCTATATTGATGTTCATCGCCCGGCGTGTAACGAAATGTTCTATCTTGCCTTTGATCTGTGGCGGGCATCCTGTTTCGTTCGGGCAATAATGCGCAGCTTCTCCTTCAGGACGTATCAGGGGCGTATTGCATTCCGGGCAGTTTTTGATAAAACGCACCTCTTCGCCCATCATGAAAGAGCGGGCTTCGGTGTTCACGCCTACGATTTTGGGAATGATCTCTCCGCCTTTTTCTACATAGACCTGATCGCCATAATGAAGGTCTAAGCCTTTGATGATGTCGGCGTTGTGCAGGGAGGCTCTTTTAACAATTGTGCCTGCCAATAAGACCGGTTCCAGGTTGGCTACCGGTGTGACAGCCCCTGTCCGGCCTACCTGGAAGGAAACGGTATTGAGTCTTGTCTCAGCCCGCTCGGCCTGAAACTTATAGGCAATAGCCCAACGTGGACTTTTGGCTGTGAATCCCAGGTTGCGTTGCTGGCGAAGTGAGTTCACCTTCAAAACAATCCCATCGGTGGCCACCGGCAGGTTCCGCCTTTCGTTGTCCCAATAGGCAATATAATCGAACACCTCTTCGAGGGTCTGGCATTTCCGGATCACATCGGGCACCTTGAACCCCCAGGAGCGTGCTGCCTGCAGGTTCTCAAAGTGGCCATCCGCCGGCAGTTGTTCGCCCAACAGGTAGTAAAAATAGGCATCCAGCCGGCGTGAGGCGACGATCTGCGGATTCTGTTGCTTCAGGGTGCCTGCCGCCGCATTGCGCGGATTGGCAAACAGTGGCTCCTCTTCCTCTTCCCGCTCTTTGTTGATGCGATCGAACTCCGCCCAGGGCAAGAGAATCTCTCCCCGGATCTCGAAAAGTTCCGGATGGTTGTCACCCCTTAATTTCAAAGGAATGGAACGGATGGTTTTTACATTAGCCGTCACCTCGTCGCCACGCGTTCCGTCGCCACGCGTGATGGCACGTGCCAATCGCCCGTTTTCATAGATCAACGAGATGGAGCTGCCGTCGTATTTCAACTCGGCAACGATCTCGAACGGCTCATTCAACGCCCTGGAAACACGGTCGTAGAACTCGCGTACTTCCTGCTCGGAATAGGTGTTGCTCAACGAAAGCATCGGGTAGATATGCTCCACCTGTTTGAATTCTTTGGTCAGGTCGCTCCCGACCCGTTGAGAGGGAGAATGGGGATCGGCATATTCCGGATGTTGTGCCTCTAAAGCTTCGAGTTGTTTCATCTTTTCATCGAACTCACGGTCCGATATGGTAGGCGAAGCCAGTACATAATACTGATAATTATGCTGTTCCAACTCTTCGCGAAGACTATTGATGCGGGATTCTATTTCGTTCATATACAAAAAGAGCATTTGATTTAGATATTAGATACAAATATAGTGAAAGTCGAAGACAAGGCAAAAAAACGATTTGGGAGGAATTTTAACGGATTTGTTTCGTTATTTCGAGGCTTACTCCTTACCTTTGAACCTCCTAATTCTATTATATATTATGTCGGGAAGAAGCAGCCATCTGTTTGTTGTCTTATTATTACTGTTTTTTCTGGGGGGAAGTGTCTCGTGCCACGCTCCCCGGTATGCCGATCATGCGCCCACCCTATTTTTCCCTTCCCTTGACGGACTGGATCTGCCATCTGTTTCCGCATTTAACTTCTACATACCCGAACCGGAATGGAAGCAGATCGATTTGACGCCTCGCAAAAGAATCACGCTGGATTTTACCTACTACGACACGCATCATGTGCGTTCGCAGGATTGCCTGCTTTTTTGTAATTCCGATACGGAGATAATCGACCTAGCTTTTCTCTCGGAAAATGATTACGCTTTTCCCCTGCCAGGTGCCAAAGTGATCTCTCCCTATGCGGGAAAGCGAAGTAGCCATTCCGGCGTCGACTTGAAAACCTGTGCCCACGATACCATTGTAGCGGCTTTCGACGGCGTGGTTCGTATGGCTCAACCCTATGCCGCTTATGGCAATGTGGTGGTTGTTCGCCATTACAATGGACTGGAGACGGTTTACAGCCATAACTCGAAGAATCTGGTCAAATCAGGTGACGTAGTGAAAGCCGGATATCCTGTTGCGTTGACAGGCCGTACCGGACGGGCAACAACCGAACACCTGCATTTTGAGACACGTATCAACGGACAGCATTTTAACCCGTCGCTCGTTTTCGATTTCACAACGAAAACTCTTCAACCCCAAAATTTGTTATGTATAAAAAAGGGTTCGTCTATTGTTGTAAAAGCAGTGGATCCCTTTCCTTTCCATTTGGTCTTTAGATAGACCTTTTGGTTCATGTAAAAAAAAGACCTATGAAAAAGTGTAGATTTATGATGCTATTGGGGTTTGCCCTATTGGTAGGAGGCACGCACCCCTTGTTTGCACAAAGCAAAAAAGAAAAGAAAGAGGCCTTGGCCAAAGAGGTAAAAGAATTGGTGGAAAGCGGTTCGTTTACGATAGAGGTCGACAGGGCATTGCCTATGTCGGGGCGGGCTGTTCACTTAACCGGCCCCTACTCCCTCAGGTTAGCGGGCGATTCGGTAATCTCTCATTTGCCTTATTTCGGAAGAGCCTATAGTGTGCCTTACGGTGGAGGCGAAGGATTAATTTTCAATACAACGATAACCGACAAGAATTTGAAGTACGACAAAAAAGGAAATGCAGATATTTCGTTCAAGGCCAAAACATCGGAAGACAGCCATACCTTTCATGTAAAGGTATTCAAAAATGGCAATACTTCTATCCAGGTTCAGTCAATAAACCGCCAAGGCATTTCCTTCAATGGCGAACTGCAACTCAACAAAAAAGAGACTGTTGCGGAGTAAAGAGAATTACAATGTATCTACAATCGCATGCTGGGCATTAAAGAAGGCAATCCGTTCTTTCTCGTTCGTGACAGAGATCTGAACAGCACTTCGCTTAAGCGATTTAATCCAACTGCTCACATTATCAAAGGGCATCTTTTCAAGGGAGGAGGTGGTAAGAATCACGAAAGAAGTGAACATGCTTACCTCTATCTTCTCAGTCCACATATAGGCATAGGTCACATCGATATGTGTATCGGAGATATAAAGCTCAAATTTATTCCCCGTATCGGGATAGTAGCCCAGATCGGCCAGTTTGCGCATATGGCGAAAAAACAGATGCAAATCTTCTTTCAGTAATTCTACCTCTTCCCGGGTGATCAAACCTATATGATGAAAATAACGGATATCATCCGTGACGCTGGTCGTAATCAAGCTGTCCCATATATAATAGGTATAGGACATCTTCCGGTATAAATGATAGAACTCTTGCCGGTATTCGACCTGAAGAGGAGCTTCCTTGACGCAGGAAAAAGGTTGGATATCGCCAAGATGGTATTTGTATTTCAATAGATAAAAACGGGCAAGGTATTCATAGTAAAAATGAAGCGACGAAGATATATTGCCTAATGCCACACCCATCTCCGAATAAGGCTGCTGCGTCAACGTTTCCAGAAATTGTTTGTCTTGTTCTATATGCCAGGGCTCCTGAAGTCCCATCTTTAGCTGCTGAGGATAATGAGAGGTCATTTTAGGACCTTCGTTCTTATTGGACAGCTTCAAAACAATGTCGTCAAGAGAAATATTCAACTTACCGGCTAACAAAATGCTCTCATGCAAGGTGAAAGAAACCTCTCCGCGCATACGACGGTAAGCGGCCGCCTTGTCAATACAAAGAATATCGGCAATTAGTGTCGCCGTTTTCGTCTTCTGTTGCTTAGATGTTTTTCCTTCAATGGCTTCGAGCAATAGCCTGTTAAAATTGTTTTCCATGGACATCACACATATTTACAGCGAATATATGCATTTATATGATAAGAAAAGAGGTTCCGGGATACATTTTTAGAAAGAAAAAGCTCTCTTTACAAAAAGAATCCAACCCAAGCAGACTCCCGAAAACCGCTTGTAGAACGGTTTCTCTCGTTTCTGAATAAAAATATATCGTTTTTCGATAAAATAATATCGAGAAAAGTTTGGTGGTGTCAAAAATAGTCTCTTTATTTGCATATCGAATAACGATAAATAACGCATGATTAACAACTAATAAATATTGAAAAGAGATGAAAAAGAGACTACTCGTTATCACATTTGTGATCATTTTTGCCTTCGGCATGCAAAGCGGATTTTTGGGAACAAGCTTTGTAAGAGGTTTTATGGATGGATGGAACTCACACGACTCGAATCCAACAGAGCATGTTATGTTTCTGGACGTACATCTGACACCGGAGGTTTCGGGCTCGACAGTTGGTCAGTTGATAAACGAAAAAACGGGCGAGGTCATACCGGCAAATATCCGTTCGGCTACACTTAGTATGGCACCCGACAGCCTTTTCCTAACGTTTGAAACCATCAGCGCCTTCATTCTCATAGGGACCATCATTATGATTGCCGTCTATTTTATAAAAATAGTTGTCGCCGTAAACCGCTCTATCGTTTTCGACTGGATCAATGTGAAACGCATCCGCTATATGGGAATAGGCCTATTGGTGGTCTTTGTCTTGGATTTCGGCAACTTTATCTACAGCAAAATATTGGTTGACCGGCTGATTGAAATAGAAGGCTACCGAACCATTGGCGATGAGTCGTTCAGCTTTCTTTATTTTATCCTGGGATTATCGGCTTTATTGATTGCGGAAGTGTTTGCCATCGGGCTGAGATTACGGGAAGAACAAGAACTAACTATTTAATCAAAACACCATGAGTATTATTGTCAATTTGGATGTTATGATGGCCAAGCGCAAGATCTCTTTGGGCGAACTCGCCGAACGCATTGACATCACGCCGGCCAACCTCTCGATCCTGAAAACGGGCAAAGCCAAAGCGATCCGTTTCTCCACCCTCGAAGCTATCTGCCAGGAGCTCGACTGCCAACCAGCTGATATCTTAGAGTTTAGGAAAGACGACGAATAAGCAATAAGCCTTCAGAAGGTCGTTTCATCGGCCAAATTCATCATAAATAATCTTTCAGTATCGGGCAACTATTTTGCCCGACAAGCCACCGGCATATCTAAAAACAAACAAGAAATCAACTAACAATTAAAAAAATAAAGTCATGAAAAAGTCAGTATTTACCATCGCATTAGTATCTGTGTTACTTACCATCAGTAGCTCCACCCTATCAGCAAAGACGGAATCTCTTCCGAAGTTTCTTTACAGCACCACCACAGTAGAGGGGCAAATCGCCTCGAAAGAGGTATGCAAACAGACAGAGACAGGCGCTTATAAACGTCATCTGCGCTACGACTACACCTATACCGACCAGGGATTGCGTGCTTCCTGTCGCGCCTCACGTTGGAACCATCAAACCGGCGTTTGGGAGAATTGGTATCTGATCACCTATGCCTACGATGAGGTCTTAAACGTTGCCACCTTAAACTACGCCTTGTGGAACAAAACAATACAAGCTTTTGACGCTCCAAGTGAAAAGGCGGTTTATCAATACAATGCCGATGCCAACTTACTTGCCTACGCACAGTATGAGAAACAAACAACAGAAAGCCACTGGGAAGTGAAAAGACTATTTGGACTCAATAGCTATGCCATCACCCAATGGCATCAATAAAGCATCTACCGAAGCTATAGGAATTGACCCAAAAGCTATCTGTTTCATAAATTAAACACAGAGGCACGGAGAAACAGAGTTTTTAATTCTTTGATAATAAAAGACTCTGTTTCTCCGTGCCTCCGTGTTTTAATTTATGCCAAACCTTTGAGTCAGTTCCGTCATTCTCTTATTCCAACGCCTGATAAACAGTATTCAGGAATTTCTCCCATACTTTCGTATCAGGAATACGGTTGGTGTACAGGAGGATAATCATATCTTCTTTATGATCTATGATGTAATCGGTATTGGCCATACCTCCCCAGGAGAGTGCTCCGGGCGATACCATAGGCGTGAAATTACTGATTGCTTTACGCTCCACCGGATTTTCGGGATGAATCTGGAAAGCCAAGCCAAACTGGAAATCGGCACCACCGCTATTGGGATAGGGCAGTTGGTTTTCCTTCATCATTTCCACCGTATGGCGTCCTAAGATACGCTTTCCGTTGAACACCCCGTAATTGAGTATCATCTGGCAAAAACGGGCATAGCCTTCAATCGTTCCGCTCAAGCCACTGGAGCCACCTGCGTAACGACGATCCTCGCCGAAAGGATTCTTCCCGCTCCACATCTCGGTCGGTTCCATTTTGCCCGCCTCATTGGCGCGATAGATCGTCACAAAACGCTCCCGATAGGATTCGTCATAGAAATAGGCCATATCTTTTATGCCCAGGGGCTCCAACACCTCTTCGCGCACAAAATCCTGCAAAGGCTTTCCCGAGAAATACTCCACCAGATAGCCGCATACATTCGAAGCGGGGTTGTAGTTCCAGTTTGTGCCCGGCTCAAACAACAGCGGACATTTCACCAGGTCTTTCACATATTCCGCCAGCGTCGGATAATCGCTCTTCATCATACCGCGCTGCGGATTCACACCCGACGAATGGCTCAACAGGTGGCGTATGGTCACCGGTTGGCGCACCGTACGGGTGTCGATTTTCGTATCGCTGATCCGTCGCTCGATCACCTGGTCGGTCATCTCCGGAATATACTTCACCACCGGATCGTCTAATTGAAATTTCCCCTGTTCAAACAAAATCAAGAGCGCCACCGAGGTGATCGCTTTTGTCTGGGAATACATCCGGAAGATATCATCTTTCTGCAAAGGGATCTGCTGTTCCACATCCCGCCAGCCAAAGGCTTTATGGTGAACCACCTGTCCGTTTTTAGCCACAAAAGTCAACGCATGCGGAATAACCCCCTGGTCGACATACTCCTGAAGCAGTCGATCAACACGATCCAACCGCGACTTATCCACCCGGATAGCTTTATAATCAGGTGAATACTTAAACGTCTGGGCGATAGCTTCCCCACGACCGATGCCCGTCAACAGGCACACCACACATAACATACTGAATAAAGATCTCTTCATAACATTTTCGGATTAGAATGATTTCTCACAAAACTATAAAAAAAAGAAAACTTTTCATTCCAAGCGATTGTTTTTATTTTAAGCTATAAGTTTATTGTATGTATTGAAAATAGACCTATTTTTGTATGTAAGCAGTGCCATTTATATGAAAAAAAGTATTCTCATACTCCTTATTTTTCTGTTCCCGATCACCTTGCCGGCTCAACGAGTGGGGTTGGTAATGAGCGGTGGTGGAGCCAAAGGAGCCGCCCATATCGGCGTAATTAAAGCCTTGGAAGAAAACGACATCCCTATCGACTATGTGACAGGCACCTCCATCGGATCCATCATCGGCAGTCTGTACGCCATGGGCTATTCGCCCGACGAGATGTTGGAGTTATTACTCTCCAAGGAATTTTCCTATTGGCAGTCGGGACTGGTAGAAGAAGAATACAGCTATTATTTCCGGGAGCCCTACCCTACCCCGGAATTCGGTCATTTCTCGATCGACTTTTCGGACTCCTTGCAGATAAAACCCAGCTTTCTGACCCCGACCAGCCTAATCAATCCGATCCAGATGAACCAGGCTTTTATGGGACTCTTCGCGCAGGCAACCGCCAAAGCGGCCTGGAATTTCGACAACCTCTTTGTGCCGTTCCGCTGCGTGGCTTCTGATATTTATGCAAAAAAAGCGATTGTCTTCCGCAATGGAGACCTGGGCGACGCCGTGCGCGCCTCGATGAGCTTCCCTTTTGTTTTTCAGCCTATCTGGAAAGACAGCATACCATTATACGACGGAGGTATTTATGACAATTTCCCCATAGGCCCCATGCGGGAAGATTTCAATCCCGACTTTATATTCGGTTCGGCCGTAGCAGGTGCCGACCAGGGCAAGGTGTCGGAAACGCTCACCAATCAGCTTGAAAACATGGTCATGCAACGGACCAACTATCAAGTGCCCGAAGAGGAGGGCATGATGATCCATTTCCGTTTCCCGGATGTCAACCTACTCGATTTCCCGAAGGCAAAAGAGCTGATGGATATAGGATACAACCGCACCATGTTGCTGATCGATTCGATCAAGGCACGTGTGCCTCGCGAGGTGCCGCTGGCCGAGGTCAACGCCCGCCGAAAAGCCTACAAAGAGAACCTCCCGCCTCTTCTCTTCAAGAATATCTATGTCACCGGTGTGAGCGATGCGCAGAAATTGTATATCGAAGCACAGCTACAACGCGATATCAACAAAGAGTTCTCCATGGAAGAGTTCCGGCGCGCCTATTTCAAGATGCTCACCTATTCCAAGATCCGCGAGATCATCCCACACGCCATCTACAATAGGAAAGAAAACAAATTCGACCTCTACCTCGATGTCAAAATGAAAGAAGAGGTAAGCATCGGATTCGGCGGTAATGTGTCGTCCCATCAGGCCAATCAGCTCTTTCTGGGCATTGGCTATCAATTCTTGGGACAATTAGCCTCGGAGGTGAAGGGAAATTTCCAGGTGGGTAACTCATTCAATGGCATCATGCTCGACGGCAGGGTCTACCTGCAAAGCCGCGTGCCCTCTTACCTGAATCTGCGAGGCGTTTATTCCAACAAAAACTTCTCGGAAAGCCAGTCGCTCTTCTATGAAGATGTTGTGCCCGCCATTATGCGGCAAAAAGAGATCTATACCAAACTGTTGGTCGGATTGCCCTTTCTGAACAAGGCAAAGGCCGAAATCGGTGTGGGGGTAGGCTACCTGAACGATCGCTACCTGCAAACCACCGACCTCACCGCCTTCGATCACAGCCGCTATAACCTCTTCCATATCTCGTTGAGCCTTCATCAGAACACCTTGAATGCCAAACAATACCCCATATCGGGCAGTCAAAAGGCACTGACAGCCTTCTTTGTATCCGGCAATGAGAAATACAACGGCAGGAATTTCTCCGGCGGCCGATCGTCAGACGAGCGACATCATAGCTGGCTGCAGATGAAGGGAAGATTGGAAAACTACCATGATTTAAGTAACCGCTTCAACCTGGGCTACTCCTTCGAGGTATTTGTCTCCAGCAAAAACCTGATGAACAACTACACCTCCTCCGTACTGCAGGCGCCCGCCTTTACCCCGACGCCGCATAGCAAGATTGTCTTCAACGAAGCCTTCCGGGCCAACCAATACATCGCAGGAGGCATCTCCCCCATTTTCAAACTAAGCCGCATAGCCCATCTGCGTCTCGATCTCTATACCTTCAATCCCTTGTATGAGATCCGGCGAGACGAAAAATTAAAACCCTACTACGGCAAATTCCTCCACTCCTTTGAATACATGGGCGAAGCCGCCCTGGTATTCCAATTGCCCTTCATCTCGTTAAGCCTCTACGCCAATGGCTATAGCTATCCAAGACAAAACTTCAACTTCGGCCTGAACATCGGCTACCTCATCTTTAACCCGAAATTCTTGGATTAAAACCGGAATGATTTAAGCCACGGATGATACGGATTTGATGCGGAATCTGCAGATTTGGTAAGATTTGAAGATTTTCAAACTATCCCCTTCCCGCCCCTTTTTCGTTCTTCCACACTGCTTCTTGGGGAAAATGATATAAGAAAAAAAATAGTTCTTATATTTGTCTGTTAATTCATAAATTCCAACTATAAATTTAAACAGCAAATGAAACATGTATGTATGGCTTTTAGTGTAGCGGTTTTAGTATGCGCGACTGCTTGTACGGAAAGTAAAGAGAAAACCAACGAAAATCCGTTCCTGTCGGAATACACGACTCCGTATGGTGTTCCCCCGTTTGAAGAGATAAAACTGGAGCACTACAAACCGGCTTTCCTCCAGGGAATGGAAGAAGAAATGGCAGAAGTCGAGGCTATCTGCAACAACAAAGAGGAGCCGACATTCGAGAATACGATTGTCGCCCTGGATCAAAGTGGCAAATTATCGAACAAGGTAAGCGCGGTGTTCAGCGGACAGAACAGTGCGAACACCAACGATGAAATGCAGGCGTTAAGCCGTGAGATGTCCCCTCTGTTCTCGAAACACAGTGATGACATTCGTTTGAATCCGGTCTTGTTTGCCCGGGTGAAAGCGGTTTACGATAAAAAAGAGCAGCTGAATCTCAACAAAGAGCAAGCCAAACTCCTGGAAGAGACCTACAAAGGCTTTGTTCGCGGTGGTGCCAACCTGCCTGCCGACAAACAGGAGAAACTGCGCGAATTGAATAGCGAAATCTCTATGCTTCAGTTGACCTTCGGTCAGAATATGTTGCAGGAGACCAATGACTTCCAACTTATCATCGAAAAAGAAGAAGACCTGTCGGGATTGCCGGAAAGCCTGATTGCCAATGCGGCGGCCGTAGCCAAAGCAGCCGATATGGAAGGCAAATGGATCTTCACGTTGCAAAACCCCAGTGTGATGCCATTCCTGCAATATGCCGACAACCGTGAATTGCGTGAAAAGATATTCAAGGGATACACCATGCGCGGCAACAACAATAACGAAGCTGACAATAAAAAGGTGGTAGCCGAATTGGTTGCCAAACGCCTTGAAAAAGCAAAGCTAATGGGCTACGACACCTATGCCGCCTTTGTGTTGGAAGAGCGTATGTCGAAAGATGCTAAAAGCGTTTATGACCTATTGAATGAGCTTTGGACACCGGCTTTAGCCAAAGCCAAAGAGGAACTGAACGATATCAAGGCGGAGATTCGTAAAGAGGGAAAAAGCTTTGAACCGGAAGGTTGGGACTGGCGTTACTATTTCGAGAAAGCCAAGAAAGCGAAGTTCGACCTGGATGAAAACGAAGTACGTCCCTACCTGAAACTGGAAAACGTGCGCGATGGTGCTTTCTGGGTAGCCAACAAACTGTATGGCATCACCTTCAAGCAGTTAGATAATATGCCGTTGCCGCATCCCGAAGCACAAGCTTTCGAATGTAAAGACAAAGACGGTACCCTATTGGGCGTATTATATATGGACTTCTTCCCGCGCGCAAGCAAACGCGGTGGTGCCTGGTGTGGCGGTTATCGCTCTCAGACCTACGAAGCCGGTAAACGGGTGGTACCTGTTGTGACCATTGTATGTAACTTCAGCCAGCCGGCCGCCGGACAACCCGCCCTATTGAGCGCAGACGAAGCAGAAACCCTGTTCCACGAATTCGGACACGGCCTGCATAGCCTGTTCCGCGACGTTCATTATTATGGCATCAGCGGTGTTCCCCGCGACTTCGTAGAGCTGCCCTCGCAGATCATGGAGCATTGGGTGTTCGAACCGGAGGTGTTGAAACAATATGCCAAGCATTATGAAACTGGCGAAGTGATGCCTACCGCACTGATTGAAAAGCTGGACAAGAGCGGTAAATACGGACAAGGATTCGTGACCACAGAGTATCTGGCAGCCTCTTTATTGGATATGGATTACCATGTATTGACAGAGATTCCTGCCAACTTTGATGTGATGGAGTTCGAAAACAAGGTATTAAGCGACCGCGGAATCTTGAAACAAATCCCGTCGCGCTACCGCACCACCTACTTCAACCACACCATGGGTGGAGGATATACCGCCGGTTATTACAGCTATATCTGGGCAGAAGTACTGGATGCGGATGCTTACCAGGCATTTGTTGAAACAGGAGACATCTTCAACCAGGAGGTAGCTGTCAAGTTCCGCAATTATGTATTGACACCAGGCGGCATCGATGACGCCATGGATATGTATGTCAATTTCCGAGGCAAACGCCCCAACACGGAGCCTTTATTAAAGAACAGAGGACTTAAATAAAACGACATCAAACAACACAAAAACGGGAGGCAGATCGCTTCCCGTTTTTTTTTGCTGGTATTTTAATCATTATCTATCACATTGTTCTTTTTGCTTTGAAGATATTCATGCGGTGTTTTTCCAAATTCCGACCGAAAACTGCGGGTAAAGTAAGAGGCATTGGAGAATCCAACCATATACATAACCTCTGCAACCGTAAAATTGCCATTATCGAAGAGTATCACCGCTTTTTTCAAACGGATAGATCGTATATATTCCACGGTTGACATATTCGTCAATTGCTTGATTTTTCGGTAGAGTTGTTTGGAACTGATACCACTAAGCTTACAAAGCGTGTCAACAGACAAGTCCGGATCATCAATATGTTCTTCGATGATTTTTGTTATACGCACTAAAAATTTTTCATCCATAGAGATCTCTCCTTTCATCTCCGGCGTTGTAATCTGTTCCATTCTCACTTGCTGCCGAAGTCGTTCCTTATTACCTATAAGCTGAGAGACTCGCGCTTGTAAAAGAGAATAATCAAATGGTTTAGAAATAAAAGCATCAATACTTAATTGAGCACTTTGCCGTTCTATCTGACTATCTTTTTGTGCTGTCAACAGGATGATAGGCACAGTAGTCAATGGCAGGTGTTGTCTGAGACGGCGACACATTTCCAACCCATCCATAATAGGCATGACCGCATCTGTAATGATAAGATCAGGCAATAGGTCCAGGCATAGTTTTAATCCTTTTTTCCCATTGTGTGCAATGACACAGCGGTAATCCTCTTTTAATAATTCCTGAATAAAATGGGCAGTCGACACATTATCCTCTACCAAAACAATTAAAGGCTTTTTATCGTCATCACAAAAAGATAGTGGTTCTTCAGCCTCCCTATATTCCCCTTCTCTGTTTTGCAGACAATTGATTGGCAACGTGACATGAAAGACCGATCCTTTTTCATCAGAAGAAACCTCAATAGAACCCTTATGTATCTCTACATAATCTTTTACAATAGAGAGTCCTATTCCAGTCCCTTCATAGTCCTTCATAGCTGTTCGTGAAGATTGGTAATAACGTTGAAAGATGTAGGAGAGCTCCGCTTTCGGGATGCCAACACCTGTATCAGTCACCTTAATAGAGAGATTCGAGAGCGATTCGTCGTAAGCTAAAGAGAAAATAATGTTCCCATCTTCCGGAGTATACTTACAGGCATTGGTCAGTAGATTATTTAATACGGATTCCATTTTAGAGATGTCAACATGCGTATATATCTTATCTCGATTAGTCGTGAATATGAAATTTTGCTTTCCGTAGCGCAAATTTTCTTTATATGAATCGAATATAGTCCGAGCAAAGTCTACAAATTCTATTTCAGAAGAGATAAAACTCTGGCGCATCTTGTCATCATCCTGATATGCTTCAATCGAAAAATGAATCAAAGAGCTCAGTTTGATCGCATTGGTATAGATCAATTCTACCAACTCTTTATCTTCTTGCGGTTGTTTTCCATGGAGAAGTTTACTGGAAGGGGCTATGATTAGGCTCAATGGGGTTTTAAACTCATGAGCAATATTTGTAAAAAACTGCATTTTGGAACGTGCCTGTTCCATGAGTGTTTTTCTTTGCTCCCGCTCAATACGCAAACGATTACGCACGATATAGAAATTAACTATCCACCAAAGAAAGCCTGCAAATACCAATAGATAAAAGCCTTTGGCAAAGGTCGAAAGATACCAGGGTGGACGGATGGTAATAAACAAGATCGGTTTTGTTTGTGCTCGCTCTTCCGGCAGTTGAGAGGAGGAGACAAACAGCTTGTATTTTCCCGGAGTAAGATTAGGCAGAAGAATAGAATTCTCACCTCCTTTCAGCTTCACCCATTGGGAGTTGTAATCATCTAACCGAAAGGAAAAGGTCATTAGCCTTTCATGGGTGTACTGGTAATCAGAAAATGAAATCGTCAGATTATTCTGGTCATGATTTAAGACTACATTTCCTTCGCGGCAGCGCTCATAATCCAATTCCTGCTCACCATTAATCTTGATGTTTGTTACCTGAATATCGTTCCCTGCTGAGGAATAGGATATATAGGCCGGATCGATCAAAGCCAATTTATTGGTTGTTCCTAACCATACCCTGTTTATGGTAGAATCATAATAAATAGAGAGGTATTTTTCTGTAGTACCGATGTGCTGTACGTTCAAGCTCTCTTTATGCACAATAAGAATTCCTTCGGATGTTGTCAACCAAAGCGTTTCACCCACTTCTGTCATCGCATAAACCTCGGACGAAGGGGCATTCTCAAGCGGAACACTATGCACAATTCTCTCTCCCTGGTTCATTTCTATGCGAAACAATTCATTCCTTGTGCTAATCCAGATTCTCCCCTTCGAATCTCCAATCAAACAATCCGCATCTAGCATGGACCCGCTTTGCAACTGTTCTACCGGATGTACGGTTCGGGTGGCCAGGTTGATGTAATCAATTCGATGGTTATTCACTAATGCCCATAAATTCTTTTCATTATCCATCACGATACTGTAGACATCGTTGCTATACAACCCCTCTTTTTTCGTATATCGATAGCGTGAATACAAGGTATCTCTTGCGTTGGTTATATTTCCATTGACACAATAGATGCCATGGAAAGTAGCAATCCACAAATCTCCGTTTGCATCATCAATGATGTCATAAATCCAGTTAGAAGGGTCTTCCGCTAAGAAATAGGAGGAGAAAGCTCTTCGGGCGGGATCATACAATAGGAGTCCCCTGTCTGTCGCAGCCCATAAGCGTCGAGAACGATCCTCGTATATTCTTCGAATTCGGTTGTGAGGTATAGGATATATACTATCATTCATACGGAACCAATGGTGGGTCATATCTTCCCCCTCTATATCTTCGATATTAATAAGCCCATGAGTTCCCCCTAACCATAAGGAGTTAGTATAGTCACGTTGAATATGAAAGATTTGATTGCCATTACCCGAACGCGTAATCGATGGTAGGAAAAACGACTTTAACATCTTATTGTGAGCCGACATAGATAAGCCATCATCCGTCCCCAACCATATATTGTTATCCTTATCTTTGAAAATAGCCCAAACAACATCTCCCGGCAAAGAGGTATTATTACGTGCGTCATGTACAACATGGGAGATTTCATTCTTTTGATTGTAGACAAACAAGCCATTATCTGTTCCCAAGAGCAGATTGCCATCCTGGTCACGGCACAGGGTTTTTACAACCGGGAAGTCTCTGACTATTTTCAATTCCCACGTTGTCAGATCAACCCGTATGAGTGAAGGTCCTGTTCCCACCCATAAACAATTGTCGGATTCTTCCAAAAGCAAAGAGCCAGCTATTAAAAAGGGAAAATCCATCTTCTGAAATGTTTCATCATTCAGTGAATAACGCCCTATACCGTGCATCATACCCACATATATATGCTCTTTATCAGCCGCCAAAGAATATATATTTTTGAAAGCCTCTTCAGAAGAAGTAACCACGGGGCGGATTTCTTTTTTATCTATATGGTATACATACAAACCCGTTTCTGCACCAATCCATATCTTATTGTTATGCTTCAACAGAGATCTGACTGTTTCGTGAAAAGAGAAATTCAAGGAAGAAAACTTCCCATTCGTAAGGTCAAGTGTTATAATGCCGGCATCACAACCCAAGTAAAGAGTTTGTTGATGAATCAAACAACAATTAATTAATTGATGAGAAGTGGCGCCTTCCGAGATATGGTGATGTACATCATACCCATCATAACTATAGAGTCCTCTTGTTGTACCAAACCAAAGCATCCCCGAATCATCTTGTGTAATACAGCGAATGGGCAATGTCTTTGTTTTATCCTCAATATTATTGAATGTCTGGTAGCGTACAGGAAGAGTGGAAGCCATGATTTCACATGTACACCATAAACAGGCAAGGAGAAAAAAAATGTGTGATTTCATACAATATAATATAAGCGCTATTCACAAATATACAGGTTTTTATTGTCATAAAACACCCCTGTTTTACAGGTAAATACACAAATGTCCATTTTGTGTTAGTAAGTGTCCAAAATGATCCCGCCTCGCTGGTTTAGCCCCATACCTTTGTGTCTGAATTTTTTAACAATTTATCGTACTATGAGTGAACAAACAAAAACCAGTAAGAGCGAGAACAAGTGGTTCTGGCTTTTAGATTACTTAAAAGTGAATTTTCTAAGAAAAATCACGATTATCGGAGTTGGGCTCTTCTGTGCAACTATTGTTTTTGCACAGACTATCAAAGTAACCGGACAAGTGACAGACGAAGCCGAGGAAGCTATCATAGGAGCTTCGGTCAGGGTCGCAGGAACATCAACAGGGACCGTTACGGACATTGACGGTAGATTTGAACTACAAGTAGAAAAGGGAAGCCTTCTGGAAATATCCTATATAGGATATACCCCCAAGCAGGTATCAGTAACCGAGGCGGGACCTTATCTTGTCGTTTTAAGTGAAGACACCAAAGTGTTGGACGAAATCATTGTAACAGGTTATGGAGCAGTATCCAAAAAGAATCTGACCACCTCTATCGTAAAGGTCAAAGCAGAGGAGATACCCAAAGCAGCCACCAGCAATATGTCTCAGATGTTGATGGGGCGCGCTGCCGGTTTGCAGGCCACGGTAGCCAGTGCTCAACCCGGTGGAGGAGTCAATCTTTCTATTCGTGGCGCGGGTGCCCCTATCTATGTGGTAGATGGCATGGTAATGCCTGCCTCTTCGTTGGAGGGTAGCAGCGGAGGAAGTACCACCGTGATGCCGTCAAGCGTAAATCGCTCCGGCTTGGCAGGATTGAACCCGGAAGATATCGAGTCGATTGAAGTATTGAAAGACGCTTCAGCATCTATTTATGGTATCGGCGCGGCTAATGGCGTTATTTTGGTAACCACCAAAAAGGGGAAAGAGGGAAAAGTAAAAGTAACATACGATGGAAATCTTTCCGTTGTCAAAAACTACCCTTACCTGGAGATGCTCGATGCGAAAAACTATATGACCTATGTCAATGCTTTCGGGAAAGAGCAATATATGTACAATAACAATATGGGCGTATATGGTTCAACCCCTTACGATAATGGTTTTTCGGACATATTCAACAGCAATGATATCGCTTCCGCCCAAACAACCAACTGGAGAGATATGGTATTGAAAGATGGTAGTATCTCTAATCATAACATCACCATTCAAGGAGGAACGAAAGCTATTAGCTACTATGTCTCGGGGAACTACTTCAACCAGGAAGGATCTGTCTCCAACTCTAAAATGGAACGTTATACATTGCGAAGCAACATATCCGCGCAATTAACCAGTTTACTGAAATTGTCCACAGCCATCAATATCAACAAAAACATCAATCAAAACGGTACAGTGGGTGGTTCTTCAAGCGGTAGAGGCGATCAGGCAGCCGGTGCTCTGGCCTCAGCTATGCTTTATCCTACCTATCTTCCCTTGTATGACGCAGAAGGAAGATATACTGTTTATCAGAACTATCCGAATGGCGTAGCCATGGAAAAGCTGCAAAACGAGTCAAAGAATTCCGGATACAATATGAACTTCGCCGCCGATTTTGATATTATCAAAAATATGCTGACAGCAAAGGTATTATTCGGTTATAACAATGAGAATTCGGAACGTAGCGTATACATTCCTTCCGATGTCTATTTTGACCAGATGTATAAATCGCGTGGTAACCTGAGCCGTGACGAACGTTATAACACCACCTTGGAAGGCTTCATAAACTTCAACAAAGTATTTAGCGAGAACTTCCGGATGGATGCCGTAGTAGGGATGGGACGTTACCTGAACAAATACACTGGCATGAATGTCAGCTATACGGACAACAACGATGTCCTGGCCAACGACAATATCGGTGCTGCCTCCGGCACATTCACACCAAACTCGTACAGAGCGGAAGATGAAAAACGTTCTCAATTTGCCCGCGCAAGTTTTGACTTCTTCGACAGATATGTCATTTCAGGAACTATACGTCGAGACGGTACAGACAAATTCTTTAAAGACAAAAAATATGCTTGGTTCCCTTCTGTTTCTGTGGCATGGAAGATTTTCAATGAAGAGTTTATCAAAAATGTAGAATGGATTAATCTGTTGAAACTAAGAGCCTCTTACGGTGTAACGGGGAATGACAACTTGGGCACTACGCTGTATGGTTCCTACGGTGCGTTTGGCAATCATGTTATGTTTAGCAATAATTCGGTAAAATACATCCCCTACTATCTAAAAAGTAAAGATTATCCGAATGTAACCTGGGAAAAGACGATCATGCAAAATATCGGTTTGGACTTTTCCTTTCTGGACGATCGAATCAGTGGTAGTTTCGACTATTTCTGGAATGACATTACCGACATGTTGGGAACTGCGAATGCCGATGGATTGTCTATGTTCTCCTCCTACCCTATCAATGGCGGACATATCCGTCGCTATGGCTGGGACGCGACAATCAATACGGAAAACATAAAGACCAGCCATTTCAAATGGACCTCCATCTTGACCTTGTCTCATTATAACTCGATCTGGAAAGAACGCATGCCGAATTATGATTACCGAGAATATCAAAAACGGGAGAACGAACCGGTTAGGGCTTTATATTTCTATCGTACCGACGGAATCATCAATGCCGATAAGAGCAATATGCCCGCTCATCAGCCCGAGACGCATCAAAAGCCGGGGATGCCTATCCTTAAAGATTTGAATAAAGACGGAGAAATCACGGTAGACGATGTAGATTTAGTCAATGTGGTTCCCGCTTTGTATTGGGGATTTGGAAACACCTTTGCCTACAAAAATTGGGATCTGGATGTCTTCATTTATTCGCAACTGGGACTCCGAAAATATAACGACACCTATTCATGGACCCGAGGTAACGATATCGCAAATCAAAAGGCGAATCAGTCTATTTACATAAAAGACGTTTGGCATTCCGAATTAAATCCGAACGGTAAGATTCCGGGATTAGCGCATGCACTCTCTCCAGTCTCTTTACCTGGCGGCGCAGGTACAGACATCGGCTATGAAGATGCTTCCTTTGTTCGGGTGCGCAATATGACGCTGGGCTACAATTTCACCCAATCCAATTTAGGCTCATTGGCAAATTACATCAACCATATACGAATCTATGTGGATGTTCAGAATCCTTTCACCTTCACGAGCTTTATCGGATTTGACCCGGAGGTAAATACAGGAGGTAGCTATAAATCAGGAAAAGCAGAATATCCCCAAACACGTACCTATTCTGTAGGTGTAAAACTATCGTTCTAACATAAAAAATAACAATCATGAAGAAAATACTTTATTCAGCACTCTTAACGGGCTTAATGGTTTTAGCCGGGTGTGAAAATGATTTTGACGCAAAGATTTACGGATCCCTGTCGACAACAAACTTCCCTGCGTCTGAAGCGGATTACGAGAGTTACATGATGGATTGCTATATTCCCTTTTCCGTAAACTGGACATATCAGTGGAGCGGCAGTTCTAATCAACATAACTTCTATGTATCAGAAGGCGGAATACACCGTATGTTAGACACCACATCGGATTTATGCGCGCCGTGGACCATTGGCACCTGGGGTGGTCCCTTTATCTATATGCCTAAAGGGCAATACGACGATATGAAGTTTGCCGGAAGAACAAGTAATGTCCTGCCATCTCATTTTGAAAAAGTACGCGACATTTCCCGAATGACTGAAATCATTGGGACTTTAGAGAAGGCCACGATCCTTTCTGAAACAAAAAAGAAAGAATTAATTGGAGAAGCCAGGCTATTGCGGGGAATGACCATGTACTATTTAATGCATTTTTATGGTCCGATTCCTGTCATCTTAGATCCTGAAATGGTTGGTGACATAGAAGCGGAAAAGAAAATGGAACGCCCTACATTGGCTTATATGGCAGAGGCTATCGCGGCGGATTTTGAATATGCCGTTGAGAACATGGCCGAAAAACAAGCCGAAAAAGGACGATACACGGCCGATTATGCCCGCTTTTGCCTGATGCGCCACTACCTGAACGAGGGAGCTCACATGGATGGGTACTACAAAAAGGCCTACGACCTGTTTTCTCAATTTACCGGGACATACTCCCTGTTCACCGCAGGTGCGAATCCCTACGTAGATCAATTTAAAATTGCCAATAAGTTTAATTGTGAAATCATCATGGCAGTATCATGTTCCGAAACGGCTACAGGCAGTGGTTCTCTGGGCAACTTCAATCCTTTCTCCTGGTATCTGGTGCCATGGGACGCGGCCAAGTACGACGACAAAGGAGAACCAACCCCGTTTGTCAATCAGGGAGGAGGCTGGAGTCAATGCTACAATGTCGATCCTCAGTTTTACGACACATTTGAAGAGGGTGACTTACGAAAAGAGGCGATTGTCACCTCTTATTATAGCACGCTGCATAAAGGATGGGTTACCCGAAATGATATAGGAGTGAAATGGGATGGATTCATCCTTAACAAATACCCCATCGAAACGGCTACCTCTTTTCAAGGAACCGACTTCCCTCTGGCACGCTGGGCAGATGTATTATTGATGTATGCTGAAGCAGATGTTCGCTTGAATAAAACCGTATCGGCTTCTGCTATTGCTTGTGTCAATCAGGTACGTAATCGAGCCGGCTTAGAAGCTCTCCCTGCCGCGGCGACCTCTTCCGTTTCCGCATTTATGGACGCGCTGCTTACAGAGCGGGGACATGAACTTTTCTATGAAGGAGGCAGAAAGGTTGATTTGGTAAGATTCAATAAATTCTATCCTATCATGACATCGTTTGGTTATGAGCCAACCAGCCAATATTTCCCACTTCCCAACTTCGCCGTAGAGCAGGCGGAAGCCGCGGGATACACCTTAACTCAATATTTCACAAGAGACGATTACGAAGGTCCTAAAAAATAAATAGCTTATTTGGGGTAAATTCTGTGAAAGCCTATTCCACAGAATCTACCCCAAACAATCATACTTCAAAGCTCACCAAGAAGAAATGAACAAAACATTTATTACATCATGAAAAAAAATAGCTGTCGGATAAGTTTATTCTATTATCTCACCTTTAGCTGCATGATGCTTTTTATGGGAAGTAGTTGTAGCAAAAAGGCACAACCCTATTGCATCGGAGCAGATATCTCTTTTGTCCCTCAATGGGAAGCAGCCGGTCTTGTCTATACCGACGATAAGGGAAACCCGAAGGATGTATGCCAGATATTGGCCGATCATCACTTCAACACAGTTCGTTTACGCATTTTTGTCAATCCCGAAGCGCCTGCCGGATACTCCCCCGACAAAGGGTTCTGTAACCTCGACTATACAGTAGAAATGGCGAAACGAATAAAAAAAGCGGGCATGACATTCGCGTTGGACTTTCATTACAGTGACACCTGGGCGGATCCCGACAAACAGTTTAAGCCTTCGGCATGGGAAGGATTGAGCGGGGAAGAGCTCGAAAAGAGGCTTTACCTGTACACGGTGGAGACACTGAACAGATTAAAGGATGAGGGAGTAGCTCCTTCTATTGTGCAAATAGGGAATGAAATCAACCATGGAATGGTATGGCCTGAAGGACGCATTGACGACAATGCCACCGAAGAAAATTGGGAAGCCTTGATGAGACTATACAAAGCCGGACAAAAGGCGACACGTGAAGTATTGCCCGAGGCCAAACTGCAAGTTCATTTAGCCTTAGGAGGTGAAAACTCACTCTGTAGAGAGTTTTTGGATCGTATGCTGAAAACAGGATCCGAATTTGACATCATCGGTCTTTCCTATTACGAGCAATGGCATGAAACTTATAATGATTTAAGAGCGAATATCTATGACCTGGCCGCACGGTATAAGAAACCTATTTGTGTATGCGAATATGGGGCGAACAAGGAAAACATCAAAATCATTAATGACATCGTACGCTCCACGCCCGATGGATTAGGGTATGGCACCATGGCATGGGAACCTCTCCGCGCACTTTTCGACAAAGGCGGAAAGCCAGATAAAGAGACACTTGAGATATACAGTCATTTATATAAACAATATCAAAACCCCGCTACCAACCCGGTGACGGAAGCACCCTATGTGAATACCGATACATTGGAAATGCCCATCATAGGAGCGGATGTGTCGTGGATACCGCTTCAGGAAGACCGGGGAATCCGGTTTTCACAAAATGGCCAAGAGAAAGATGCATTGGAAATATTAAAAGATAATCATTTCAACTGGATACGTTTGCGCTTGTTTGTAGACCCGACTGCGGAAAATGGCTATTCAAAAGAGGGCTATTGTGGATTGGAATCTACGATCGCGATGGCAAAACGAGTCAAAGCATCGGGCATGAAATTCCTGCTTGACTTTCACTATAGCGACACCTGGGCAGATCCGGGCAAACAGTTTACTCCCGCAGCATGGAGTGATATGAAAGGCTCCGCGTTGGAAGGGCAGGTCTATCGCTATACCCATGAAACCATAAAACGCTTTATGGACGAAGGAGTTTGTCCGGACATGGTACAAGTCGGTAATGAAATACAGAATGGGATGATGTGGCCACAAGGAAAAATCAACGACTCTTACCGCTCGTTTGCCGTGTTGCTTCGATGCGCGAGTGCCGCTGTACGCGCGGCTAACCCGGATATAAAGATAATGGTTCATATTGCCTGTGGTGGACAAAACGAAAAGTCCATTAAATTTTTTGATAAAATCATCCGTAATGATGTGAAATTCGATATTATCGGGCAATCCTATTATCCAGAACATCACGGTACACTGGATGATTTGGAAAACAACCTGAACGACCTGGCGAATCGCTATCGAAAAAAAATCATCGTAGTGGAATATCAGGAACACAGAAAAGAGGTCAACGAGATTGTCGCTCGTATTCCTCATGCCTTAGGACTTGGCACCTTTATATGGGAAGCCACTTCGCCACGGTGGGGGAACCTGTTCGATATGAAGGGCGCGACAACCGCTTATATGGATATCTATCCGGAATTTTGGAAAAGTAGACAACCGAATCTTCCCGAAGGAACATTTGTATCGGAAACGGCTCTCTTTCAACGGGAATACCCACGTGTAGACAATAAGCAACAAGCCTATTTCCGATTGCATGCCCCTCAAGCCCAAAAAGTGCAGGTAAACTGCTGTGGGCTGATTGACATGCGGAAATCAGCAGACGGATGGTGGTACGGGCAAAGCAAACCTCTTCCAGTTGGATTTCATTTCTATCATTTTCTTATTGATGGAGTAACTGCTTCAGATACCGAAAGTCATACCTATTGCGGTAGCTTCGGCCGGTCGAGTGCCATAGAGATCCCGGAAGGGAAAGAGGGCGATTACTACCGTCCGCAGGAGGTACCTCACGGACAGATACGCTCGGTGGTCTATTATTCACAGTATGAAAAGCAATACCGCCGCTGTTTTGTGTATACACCGGCTGAATATGAAACATCACCGGAAAAACGCTATCCTGTGCTTTATCTTCAACATGGCATGTGCGAAGACGAAACCGGATGGCCCAATCAGGGAAAGGCCAACTTCATCTTAGACAATCTCATCGCAAGTGGTCAATGTAAGCCCATGCTGGTTGTGATGGACAGTGGCAATTGTGGTATCCACTTCAAAGCGCCCAAAGGAGAAGATGTGGAGAAAGCGCGTGCCGCTTTTGGCGCGACCTTTACCCCTATCCTATTGCAGGATATCATTCCTACCATCGACAAAGAATTCCGTACCCTTCCCGATCGTGAGCATCGTGCCATGGCGGGACTCTCTTGGGGAGGACATCAAACATTCCAAACCGTTCTGCCTAACCTGGATACCTTTGCCTATTTAGGCTCTTTCAGCGGAGCGCTCTTTATCCAAGACAACGAGATTGACACCCTTTTCAATGGTGTATTCAAAGATAGCCAGGCATTCAATAAGCGGGTACATACCTTTTTCTTAGGCATAGGAAGTGAGGAAAACTTTGGAGCCAAACAATTAAGTGAATCACTTAGCCGCCGGGGAATAAAGAATACCTTTTATGAATCACCCGGCACAGCACACGAATGGCTCACCTGGCGTCGTTGCCTGAAAGAATTCTTACCCTTGCTTTTCCAGGAGTGATTATATCCTTTCCACCCATCTTGTAAAAAACAAATTAAGTAGTAAATAAAACAACATGAAACAGTTAGTAATCCTTTGTTGTATTCTTGTTTGCAGTCTGGCTCAGGCTCAAGACTTGCGTGTAATCAATTCTCCCGTGATAAATGCTGACGGCACCGTCACTTTCCAGGTGAATGCACCTAAAGCTAAACGGGTAGATGTGAAAGGGCAGTTTATGTCCGGCAGTACCTCGCTTAAAAAAAATGCGGAGGGTATCTGGAGCGCTACAGTGAAACCCGCTAAAGCAGACATCTATCCCTATAATTTTATTATAGACGGGGTGACTGTAGCCGACCCGGGCAACCCCTTACTTTTCCCAAATGAGAACTTCAAGTCGAGCCTGCTTGAAATGCCCGATAATGAGGCATTATACACCGTCCATGCTATCCCTCATGGAAAAGTTCATTATTGTAGCTATAAGTCGCATGTATTAAATCAATATCGCAATATGGTGGTCTACACACCTGCCGAGTATGACACCCATACCAACAAACAATACCCGGTATTTTATCTTGTCAGTGGCACAACCGATACCGAAGAGACCTGGTTCAAGGCCGGCCGTGCCAACACAATCCTCGATAACCTGATCGAACGTGGGAAAGCGGAACCGATGATTATTGTGATGCCCTATGGTTACATGAACAACGGCACACCAAGGCCTTCCACCATGGAAGCAGCAGAGATGTACGACACCTTTGCCCGCGAACTCACCGAGTGCATCATGCCTTATATTGAAAAGAATTACCGCACACTACCCGATCGCGACCACCGGGCGATTGCTGGTTTCTCACGAGGCGGAGGACAATCCATGTTCACGGCACTAAAACATATTGATAAATTTGCCTGGTTAGGTTCATACAGTGCTTACCTGACGCCGGAGGTGATGGAAAAACATTTCCCCAACCTATCGGAAGAAGCGAAACAGTTGAAGATGTTGTGGTTTGGAGTCGGACGCAAAGACTTCTTATACCAGGATGTCGTACGCAATCAGCAATACTTTGACGACAATGGTATTCCTTACCAATCGGTAGCCACTGAAGGGTCACACACCTGGATGCACGCGCGTTTCTGCCTGGCCGAGACACTTCAACAGCTCTTCCGGGAGACGATCACAGAAAGCGAGAAATTTCCGGGAGTGGCTATCGATGATCATTCACTACCCGGCTTCACCATCTATCGCCCGTTCGATCTGCCTGCGGCGGTAGAGAGAGAGGGACGCTTACCGGTACTTGTCTTTGGCAATGGCGCCTGCACACATTATTCCGCGGACTATGCTCCTATGTTTGCCGAGTTAGTAACGAATGGCTATATCGTGATGGCCGTAGGTTCAAAAGACGGAAAGATTAAAACCCGCGGCAGAGATGCTTCCGGAGCTGTCAAAGAGGACAATCTGCTCGATGCCGTGGATTGGATTAATAAACAACATGTTACCCCCGGAAGCGATTATTACGGATTGGTAGATATTTTTCATATAGCGGCAGCAGGTCACTCCTGCGGTGGTGCCCAAGCAATGGCGGCCTCTTATGACCCACGCATCACCACCACAATCCTGCACAATGCCGGCATGGGCGATATGTCTATGGGAGGAGCCACCCCAAAGAGCTTGAAAGAACTTCACGCACCTATCCTCTATCTCATAGGAGGACCGGAAGATGTAGCCTATTTTAATGCCGCATTGGATTTCGAACGTATCAACCACGTACCGGTCGCCTCTGCCAACTATGCGGTGGGTCATGCAGGCACCTACAAACAGCCTCAGGGAGGAATTCTGGGAAAGGTAACACGCATGTGGCTCGACTGGTTACTCAAAGGAAAAAAAGAGGCATCTGCTTTCTTCCTTAACGCTGATTTCCGGGATAAAAACTACCCGGGCTGCGAATTCGAATCGAAAGGAATGGAAAAGATAGAGATAAAATAAATATGCGAAAGTATTTGTTGTTGGCTTACGCGTTTCTGTTCGTCCTTTCCGGCCTCCGGGCACAAACAGGGGAAACGGTTACGCAAATAGACCTTTCCGGCAGTTGGAGATTTGCCATGGATAGCTTAGATAAAGGAGTGAATGAACAATGGTATTTGACTCCTTTAGAAGAGGAGGTCACTCTTCCCGGCTCCATGATGAGCAATAAAAAAGGAGCCGCTGTCAATTTAGAAACCAAATGGACAGGAAGTCTTTTTGACTCTACCTTCTATAAAACAGATAAGTACGCGGCCTATCATGCACCGGAGAATTTCAAAATACCCTTCTTCCTGCAACCCAATACCTATTACACCGGGGTGGCCTGGTATCAACGCGATATAGAAATACCCTCGGAATGGGATCAGAAGGTGGTGGGCATGTATTTAGAGCGTTGCCACTGGGAAACGCGTGTGTGGGTGGATGACAAATCTGTTGGGATGCAAAACGCTTTGGGCACGCCTCACTATTTTGATTTGACAGAGTTTCTGACTCCGGGATCTCATCGGATTTCTATCCGGGTAGACAATGCGATCAGGGATATTGACCCGGGTGAGAACTCACATAGCCTGTCTGATCAGACCCAGGGTAATTGGAACGGGATAGTTGGTGATATGTACCTGGAAGCGAAGTCTAACATTCATTGTAGCCGGATAGATGTCTATCCGAATCTGAAAGAGAAGAGCTTGCAAGCCAAACTGTATATCCGAAACCAGAGCGGCAAGCAGAGAAAGATAGAGCTGACAGGGAGTATTAAAGGCATAAAAAAGAGCCGGTTTGTCGAATTATCCTCCGGAGAGAATCTGTTAACATGGGATATGCCGCTTCCGGAGGGTATCGCTTATTGGGATGAATTCCATCCTAATCTGTATGAATTCTCCTTGACATTATCCGACAAGAAAAAGGAACTGGATCGACAAACGACGACCTTCGGCTGCCGGGAATGGGCAATCAGAGATGGGATGATCCATTTGAATGACCATCCCGCGTTCTTGCGCGGAACACTTCATTGCGCCTCTTTTCCTTTGACCGGCTACCCCGCCATGGATAAGGCGGAATGGCTGCGTGAATTAGGTATATGCAAGTCTTATGGCATCAACCATATTCGCTTCCATTCCTGGTGTCCGCCTGAAGCGGCTTTTCAGGCAGCGGATGAATTGGGGCTCTACCTACAGGTAGAATGTTCCTCCTGGCCCAACCAGTCATCGAGTATAGGTGACGGCAAGCCGATAGATCAATTCCTGTATGATGAGGCTGAGAACATATTGAAGTTATTTGGCAATCATCCCTCCTTTTGTATGCTGGCACACGGAAATGAACCGGCCGGGAAAAACAGGAATACCTATTTGAGGGATTTTGTCGCTTATTGGAAACAAAAAGACAACAGAAGACTCTATGTCTCAGGTGGAGGATGGCCTAATTTGGAGGAGAATGATTTTCTAAGCGATTCGGAACCACGCATACAGCATTGGGAAGAGGGATTGAATAGTGTGATAAACGCGAAAGAGCCTTCGACGGCATACGACTGGAGAAGCTACACAAATCGCTTCACACAGCCCTTCGTGAGCCATGAGATAGGACAATGGTGTGTGTATCCCAACTTAGCGGAGATAAAAAAATATACCGGAGTCTACAAAGCACGCAATTTTGAGATTTTTCAGGAAACGTTAAGCCAAAACGGCATGAGTGCCTTGGCTGACAGTTTTCTATTCGCTTCCGGCAAGTTGCAAACCCTCTGTTATAAAGCCGACATCGAGGCCGCTTTGCGCACACCGAAATTCGGAGGTTTTCAATTGCTGGGGCTCAATGATTTTACCGGACAAGGAACCGCTTTAGTCGGCCCATTGGATGCTTTTTGGGAAGAAAAAGGGTATACCAGCGCTGCTGAATATCGTCGCTTCAACAACCATGTAGTCCCCTTGGCCCGCATGGATCATTTGATTTTTGAGAATCACGAAACGTTTATCGCCCACATTGAGGTGGCCAATTTCAAAGAAGCGTTAGAAAACGTACAGGTCGAATGGCACATTAAAGACACTTCCAAGAAAACAATCAAAAAGGGAGCCTTTACGGTGGACAAACTGCCCATCGGGAATGGTCGAGAAGTGGGAGAGATCCGATTTGATTTGTCGGATATCCTCCTACCCGGTCAATTCAAATTGGAGGTATCGATCAATGAATTTGCAAATGATTGGGACTTTTGGGTATATCCTGAAAAGAAAGAGGATCCTGCATTGAAAGACTTCTTATTAACCGACAAAATAGATGATACCGCTTTGGATTTATTAAAAAAAGGGGGAAAGGTTTTATTGTCGTTAAAGAAGGGCACATTGCTAGATGAGTTAGGAGGTGACATTGCGATCGGATTTTCCAGTATTTTCTGGAACACCTCCTGGACAAACGGACAGCCTCCCCACACGTTGGGCATTCTCTGCGACCCGCGTCATCCGGCCTTAAAACTCTTCCCCACGGCATACCATAGCGATTATCAGTGGTGGGACGCAATGAGCCATTCCAATGCGATCCGTATCGACCAGATCTCAAAAGAGATCAATCCGGTTGTGCGTGTCATTGATGATTGGTTCACCAACAGACCTTTGGCGCTTTTGTTTGAAGTGAAAGTAGACAATGGATATGTACTGGTTTCAGGCATCGATTTCCATCAAAACATGAATCAACGAGCCGCTGCCCAACAATTACTGCATAGCTTAAAATGCTATATGAATAGTGACAGCTTCCAGCCGAAGATCACAGTGGATGCTACCTGTTTGATAAGCTTGTCAGC
Source organism: Parabacteroides sp. PM6-13 (assembly GCF_029892605.1). Lineage (GTDB taxonomy): Bacteria > Bacteroidota > Bacteroidia > Bacteroidales > Tannerellaceae > QVMG01. The sequence continues at coordinate 42,217 of NZ_JARXWF010000007.1, read as the reverse complement.
AAACGAATAATAAAGAATAAATCGAAATAAATATCATGAAAAATATATATCTATTACTTTTCACTCTTTGTCTTTGCATGAATCTAACCGCTCAGGAACTGGTTTATCAAGATAAAACGGGAACGATCCGTTGGAAGCAGAACAAACAGGAAGTGGCTCTGTTTGGAGCCAACTACTGTTTGCCTTCCGCATGCGATTATCGTGCCGCCGGCTATGTCGGTGGTGATCGCAAAAGTATGATTCAGGAGGACTTAGACCATTTCAAACGTATGGGATGGCAAGGATTGCGCATTTGCTTTTGGGGTGACTGGGAAAATTCGGATGCCGAAGGAAATCTCATAGACAATGATCATTTAGACTTGATGGACTATCTGATTGCGGAGGCTACCAAACGTGACATTTATATGCTGTTTTCCCCCATCGTAACCTACGACTCCCAATTCCCCGAGATGAATGACAACAGTAATACCGGGTTTGCCAAAACCTATCCGAAAGCTAAGCTTATTCACGATGAGAAAGCCATTCAGTGTCAAGAAAACTATATGAAGAATATCCTGAATCATGTCAATCGGTATACCGGCAAACCGATAAAGGAAGAGTCTCATATCCTGTTTGTCGAACTGATCAACGAGCCGACTCAATTCCCCAGCGACATACCGGGCATGGTAAAATACATAAACCGTCTGTATAAAGCCATTAAAAGTACAGGGTGCAAGAAACTGACATTTTACAACCTGAGCCAGGATTTTAATGTTGCTCCGGCTATCCGGCAATCGCAGGTAGATGGGGCATCCTATGCCTGGTATCCGCAAGGCTTGAACAACGGATACACCTTTACCGATAACGGCTTGCATTTCGTAGATAGATACCCACAAATGGCGGATGTCGCGTTGAAAGGGAAAAGTAAAATTGTCTATGAGTTTGATGCTTCCGACACAAACAATGGTTATATGTACCCCGCCATGGTGCGTGAATACCGCCATGGAGGTGTGCAATTTGCCGCCATGTTTTCGTATGACATGCATCGCACCGCCTCACGCAATTTAGGTTGGCAGACCCATTTCTTCAATATGGTCTATTCGCCGGCTAAGGCTATTGGGGGTATGATTGCAGCAGAGATTATGCGTCGCATCCCTCGCGGGGCACATGCCGGATTCTATCCGGAGAACAATCGGTTTGGCGATTTCAGGGTCAGCTACGAAGAGAGGTTAGGGCAGCTAAACGCAGAGGATATGTTCTATTATTCGAATCATACATCCGATCAACCGAAAGACAGAAATAAATTGGAACACATAGCCGGCGTAGGCTCATCAACAGTGGTGGAATATGATGGTACCGGCATCTACTTTCTCGACAAGATCAAACCGGGAACCTGGATCTTGGAGGTGTACCCGGATATTATGGAGGTGGACGATCCGTTCAAAAGAGGGAATCCCGCGCGGATCAGCCGACAAGCCGTGTATATCGAACGGAATATGCGCGTAAATCTACCGGATCTGCAACTCTCAATGGCTGTCCTTCCCGGAAAATACACCTTCGAGAACAATCAATTGACTAAAAAAGAAGAGCTTGCCGGTTATGCCTATTATATGAAAGAGAAACCCAAAAAATGGCAGGTAAAAAATCTGACCTCCCCCGAAATGACAGGGAATCAAAACAGCCGTTTTGTCTGTGACATATATGGCCCCGCACTCCCGGAAAAAGTCTGTCTGTTTCTGATGACTAAACCTTTCAGAAACGAACGCATAGAGATGAAACATCAGGGAGAATTCCGCTATGTGGCTGATGTCGACCTAAGCCAATACGCCAAAGGGAAACTGGCTTACCACATCGGAATCCAGCAAGCGGAAGAAGCCCTGCTCTTCCCGGAAGGCACCTATGGCATGGCCGATCAATGGAGCTATTATGAACAGGAGACCTATACGTTACGTATCGTAGAAGAGAAAACACCTCTCACCCTATTGGACGAGAACGACAACTGGAGGAGAATCAGACGTAGCCGCACGCAACATAGCCCACAGATTGCATTCGCTCCCGTATTTGTCGGCGATGAACTGACACAGGCCTATCAGCTCTCCACCCCCAGCCTGGAGCCTCAGAAAAGCTATCGTCTTCCGTGCGATGTGACCTTTTCACATTACATCGCTCCCCGGATGAACCACCGCGGCGACAAGCAGGCAACCCCACAATTTATCTGTGTGGAAGCCCAAGGATTGGGAGATACCGACAAGGCGATTATCAACCTGGTCGATCACGATGGACGTGGATATGGTTATGTCTTTCCCCTAAAAGCAGATATGGAGAGAATCGTCATCCCTGTGTCAAGCCTGGTACCAACAAACGCGGTTATGCTGCCTCAAGACTTTCCCGGAATAAATGAATACTGGTATCCGGAATCAGTAAAAGAAAATAGTAATAAGCCCCTGGATTGGAAACAAATTGCCTATGTGCAAATATCTTTGCGCAAGGAGATCTATAGTCCGGATAAATTAAAGGACAAAGGTGTTATTGTGAAAAAGATACAACTATTATATTAACGGCGGGCTATTTGTTGGCTGAGCTATGTCAGCCAATTGGTCGAGCATGGTCGGCCAATTGGCTCACCATGCTCAGCCAGTTGGTCGACCATGCTCAGCCAACAAATACTCCTGCTGTAAATCCAACCAATCAGCCTCAGGTCGTGGATAGGCCTTGCGTCGAAGACGCATGACGTTGATTAACCCCATGTGAAGCGTAGCGGAGCATGGGGTATGGTAGTATGAGTGTCTCCCTCGGCCTCGAAGAGGTGGTACTGTCTCTCATAATCAGCTATTCTTTTAGTGCGACCTCTTCGAGGCCGGGTGAAGATGAGTGGGGCTTAGCTCCACCCCATGTTCCGCTATGCTTCACATGGGGTTAATCAACGTCATGCGTCTTCGACGCAAAGGTTTGCAAAGAGTGAAAGCAATAACCGCAAGGCTTCGCACGTGGCCTGCGACATGATTTGATGGCGGTCGCCCTGGAAATGGAAACAGGCGGAATGGGTTTGGTCTTTGAGGGCGGCGGCTATCCAGACGGTGCCGACCGGTTTGTCGGGTGTTCCGCCGGTGGGGCCGGCAATACCGGAGGTGGCTACCGCGCAGTCGACACCCAAAGCCTCGATGGCACCCTGTGCCATCTGCTCCACCACGTCACGGCTTACGGCGCCATATTGCACGAGGCTCTCTGCCAAGACACCCAACACACGCCTTTTCACCTCATTGCTATACGAAACGATTCCCCCCGCGAAATAGGCCGAGCTACCCGAAAGCGAAGTCATCGCAGCCGCGATGCGTCCACCGGTACAACTCTCCGCTGTGCCCATCATCCAACGCCTGGCGAGAAGCTGCTCGCCCAACGCTCTGGCTAATTCGTCCGGTGTATCGTGCGAAATAGGTTCCATAGATCAGATCACTACGCGTGAAAAAGGCACAGCGTCCATCGGACAGAAGTCGCCATCCATAAATTTATAATAACCTGTAATCGCCACCATAGCGGCATTGTCGGTCGTAAAAGCAAACTTAGGGATATACACCTTCCACCCAAAGCGTTTGGCATGATCCAGGAAAGCGTCGCGCAAACCGGAGTTGGCCGAAACACCTCCCGCCACCGCTACCTCCTTGATGCCGGTATCCTTTGCCGCCTTACGGAGCTTATCCATCAGGATATCCACCACCGTTGCCTGCAGGGAGGCACAGAGATCCCGCTGGTTCTTTTCGATGAAATCGGGATCTTCTTTCAAGGCATCGCGCAGGGTGTAGAGGAAAGAGGTCTTCAATCCGCTGAAGCTGTAGTCGTAACCCGGAATATGCGGCTTGCTGAAACGGAAAGCTTTCGGATTGCCCTCGTTAGCCAGGCGGTTCACCACCGGTCCTCCCGGATAGCCCAACCCCATCACTTTCGCGCATTTATCGAACGCTTCGCCCGCCGCATCGTCGATGGTCTGCCCGATCACCTCCATATCCTTATAGCTATTCACCTTGATAATCTGGGAGTTTCCACCCGAAACCAACAGACAAAGGAAAGGGAAGCCAGGCTGGTTGTCATCGTCGGGCGTTTCTTTGATGAAATGCGCCAATACATGCGCCTGCAAATGATTCACCTCGATCATCGGGATATCGAGCGACATCGCCAGTCCTTTGGCAAAAGAGGTGCCGACGAGTAAAGAACCCATCAGACCGGGGCCGCGGGTAAAAGCAAGGGCACTTAATTCCGATTTGTCGATGCCGGCACGCTTGATCGCCTCCGCCACCACCGGGATGATATTCTGCTGGTGCGCGCGCGATGCCAGTTCCGGCACCACCCCTCCGTATGCCTCATGCACCGCCTGCCCGGCAATCACATTTGAGAGCATCACCCCGTCGCGAATGACGGATGCCGACGTATCATCGCACGAAGATTCAATTCCTAATATGGTTATATGACGCATATATTCTCCTTTTTTCATGCAAATTAACGAAATCTCTATCGATAATATTGTAGATTTGCAGTTAAAATAAGGAAAAGAGATTAGAGGATTAAAATACATAGTTGTTACACTACTTATCCTCCTGTGGATATTTTATGCTCTTCCGGCCATTCTGGTAAACATTCCCTACGTGCAACGTCAGATCACGGAGGTAACTACGCATGAGTTGTCGGACTATTTGGGTGTGCCTGTCCGGATCGAACGTATCGGCATCAACTGGATCAACCGCTTAACGCTGGAGGGCGTCGCCTTGGAAGACCAGGCGGGCGATCCGATGATCGAAGCCAACCATATCTCCGCCGGTTTCAAGATAATCCCTTTCCTGCAAGGCAAGTTCGTATTCACCACCGTTCGCCTCTTCGGGTTCAACCTCTATCTGAACAAACAGCAACCCAACGACCAGCTCAACCTGCAATTCCTGATCGATGCCTTTGCCAGCCGCGACACGCTGAAAAAGAAGCCCGACATCGACCTGCGACTCAACTCGGTATTGTTGCGACAGGGCAACGTGAGCTATAACGTGCAAAGCGAACGGAAAACCGCCGGCGTCTTCAATGCGAAACATATCGATATCGACAATATCAGCGCCAATATCTCCCTGAAGGTATTCAACAAAGACAGCATCAACGCGCAGGTAAAGAAATTGAGTTTCGACGAGTCTTCGGGCTTCTCGCTCGACCGGCTCTCGATGAATATTATTGGTAACCGCGATAGCGCCTATATCGATCAGTTCGAAGTGCGCTTGCCCAATTCGCTCTTGAAGATCGACAAAGCCACCATGGGCACGGCAACGATCGAAGGGGTCGCCTCGTTCCTGAACGATGCACCGTTGGAACTCAATATCGCCCCGTCGCGTCTCTGCCTCAAAGACCTCTCGGCCTTTATCCCTGCCTTTGCCCATTTCACCGATACCGTACAGCTCTCCGCCAACGCCTCGGGCACGATCAACAATATCAACCTGAGGCATCTGCTCATCAGGCAACCCGACAAAATGCAGTTCGACGGACAGATGGACCTGCGAGGCATCACCAACCAGGAAGAGACCTATGTGTTCGGAAAGGTGAACCAGATGCATGTCACACCGGAAGGGCTCTCGGGCTTGGCAAACAACCTGTATGCGGGATCGATAGTTATTCCCGAACCAATCCTGCGATTGGGCACGATCCGTTTTACCGGCGAGATATCGGGCTTCTTCGACAACCTGGTGGCCTTCGGGGTATTCAACTCCTCCATCGGATCGATCCAAACCGATATGTTGTTTGGGCGTGATAAAGAGAACCATATCGCCGCTTTCCTGCGCGGGAAAGCCATCTCGTCCGACCTGGCCATCCGGGATCTCTTCCCCGAAAACAACCCGTACGGGAACGGACGTTTCGATATCGCCATCGATGCTCAAAAACCGGTCGACGGCCATTTCAAGGGAAAGATCCTCGGTAACATCAGCGAGATCGACTACCGGGGCTACCGCTACGAGAATATCCTATTATCCGGGAATTTCCAAAACAACGGATTCGACGGCACCCTGGAGGTGAACGACCCAAACGGCTACTTCCTCGCCGAAGGGATGTTCGAGAACAACGGGCAACACTCCATCTTCAACTTCACCGCCGACCTCCGCCATTTCCGCCCCGACAAACTGAATCTCTCCGACAAATACGAAGAACCGGAGATCTCTTTCTTCCTACAAGCCGACTTTACGGGGAATAAGTTCGACAATATGGAAGGAAGCGTGCGCGTCGATAGCCTCTCCATAGAGACCAAACCCAGCGATTTCCTATTGGAGACATTGGAGATCGAAGCCTTGGGACATGCCGACGACCGCCGGGTCAAGATATCCTCCGACCTGTTGAACGGGGAGATCGCCGGTGCCTATTCGTTCCAGACCATATTGCCGAGCATCAGTAAAACATTTGAACTCTACCTGCCCTCCCTGATCAAACTGACCAAGAACCAGACCCGGGTGAACGAAAACAATTTCTCGGTGTTCCTGACCCTCAACAATACCGAAAAGCTCTCGCAGACACTGCTCCTGCCCTTTACTGCGTTGGAGGATGTGGTGATCAGCGGCTATTACAACAACCGATACGATAAGTTCCGCCTCGAAGCCAACCTGCCCCGGTTCGAGATAGCGGGTTCGTCGTTTGAAGCAGGTTACCTGATCGCGCAGAACGAAGGCGAGAAGGTCGATCTTCAGGTGAAAGCGACCCAGTTCAACCGGAAAGGCATCCGCAACCAGCTCGACCTGCATGCCGACGCGGCGGACAACCTCATCAACACCCGCATCCAATGGGCGAACAACAAAGAAGAGCTCTTTAGCGCGGATCTATCGACCTCCACCCTCTTTATCGAAGAGGAGAACGAACGCGGACGCCCGGAGCTGCGCACAGAGATCTCGATCCACGAAAGCCCGGTGTTCGTGAGCGACTCCGCCTGGCATATACAACCCGCCTCGATCACGGTGCAAGACGGTAAGATCGATATCGACAATTTCATCTTCACCCACGAAGACCAGTACATACACCTCGACGGACTTATCTCGCGCAACATACAGGACTCCCTGCACCTGGATCTGCAGGACATCGAACTGGAATATATTTTCGACATCCTCAATATCTCCGTCCTGCAATTCGGTGGACGGGCAACCGGCAGCTTCGTGATCAACGACATCTACGAAAGCCGCATATTGAACACCGACCTGACGGTCGAAGACTTCTCGTTCAACCGGACCAACTTCGGACGGCTCAACCTCTACAGCGAATGGGACGAGATGCAACAGGGCATCCTTATGCTGGGCACCATCTATAAGAACGACAGCACCTGGACGGATGTCAACGGATATATCTACCCCGTCAAGCCCAAAGAGGGATTATCGCTGCGCTTCGATGCCAACGATATCGATATCGCCTTCCTGCAACCCTTCCTCGACAATGTGGCGACAGGCGTCAAAGGACGGGGATTCGGGCACGCCCACCTCTTCGGTTCCTTCAAGGATATCACCGTCGAAGGCGATGTCTATGTGAAAGACGCCGGCCTGGGCATCGAATTCCTGAACACCTATTACACCTTCTCCGACTCCATCCATATGGATCCCAACAATATCCGGGCGAAAGGCGTCACCCTATACGACAAACACCGGAACACCGCGAAGCTCGATCTCACCTTCAACCATACCAGCTTCCGCGACTTCAACTTCCTCGCCGACATACAAGCCACCAATATGCTATTGTATGACCATACCGAACGCACCAGCCCCGTTATCTACGGCACGGCTTTCGGCAGTGGCACGGCACGCATTAGCGGCAACGAAAAGGTGATCGACTTCGATATCAATATGCGCAACGAGGCGAATACCACTGCCGGCTTCAACTTCATGACCAGCACCGCTTCGACGGCTTACGACTTTATCACCTTTATCGATAAGAACAACCCCGACTCCATCGCGGGAGAGAGCAACGAGAAGAGCAACGGCCTTCCTTCGTTCAATACCGACGAAGGCACCGAGATACGCATGACCGCGCAGGTCGATATCACCCCGGAGGCAACCATCGAACTGGTGATGGACCCCATTGCCGGCGACCGAATCAAAGGCAAAGGCACCGGCAGCGTGCAGATACAATACGGTACCCGGTCGGATCTGCGTATGTATGGCGGCGCCAGCATCCAGGAGGGCAACTACAATTTCAGCCTCCAGCAGATCCTCTACCGCGACTTTAAGATACGCGAAGGCAGCACCATCAGCTTCCAGGGCGACCCGATGAATGCCACCCTCGATATCGACGCCACCTACAACCTGACCGCCAATATCGGCGATCTCGACCAGGGACTCCTGCGCGAGAGCGATCGTGCCAACGTACCGGTCAACTGCGTATTGAACATCGAAGGACAACTGCAAAGCCCATTGATATCGTTCGACATCGAGCTGCCCAACTCCAACGAAGAGATCGAACGGCAGGTGCGCAGCCTGATCGATACGGAAGACCAGATGTCGCGGCAGATTGTCTACCTCTTAGTGTTGCATAAATTCTATACGCCCGACTATGTGGTCAACGAATACCGCAGCAGCGACTTCAGCGCGGTCGCCTCATCGGCTATCTCCACACAGCTCAGCAACATCCTCAACTCCATGACCGACAAGGTGCAGATCGGCACCAATATACGCACCTCACAGGACGGAGGATTCAACGAAGACACCGAGATCGAAATGCTTCTCTCCAGCCAGCTCCTCGATAACCGCCTGTTGTTCAACGGCAATTTCGGCTACCGCAACAGCCTGGCGCAACAGAAGAATATCTTTGTCGGCGAGTTCGACCTCGAATACAAACTAACCCCCAGCGGAGAGATACGCCTCAAGGCATACAACCACGCCAACGATATGTACCAATACCTCAAACAATCCCCTTCTACGCAGGGCGTTGGCATTATGTTTAAGAAAGATTTCACCACCCTCTACGACCTCTTCTACCGAAAAAAAGAAAAGAAATAACAGGATAACGAACATTTACGCCTCTTGTTTGTTATATGTCAAGCTGTTTGAATGGTGATGTAATTGCGTGATATAACATGATTTTCAAGCCTTAAAAGCACATTTGTATTAATTAATTATTACATTTGTGCCGTTCAAGGGGATCATATGTTAATCGTTTTTACTTAATTCCGGCCATTCCGCATTGCCTTCAATGCGTGTGTGCCTCTGTTTATACCAAACAAAGAGTAATTATTTGTTTGAAAAATTTGTGTGTAATGCGTAAAACAAAAAAGTTTCAGCGATTGTCTTTATTCTTAGGGTAGTATTGATCTTTCTCTCTTCCTGCACCAAGGAGGACTTAGAGCCTTGCGCCAACTACCTCTATATCAAGTACGATCATAATATGGAGTTTGTGGATCAGTTTCATGTGCAGGTATCTTCCCTGCGCCTTTTTCTGTTTGATGCCGAGACGGGCCTATTGGTGCGCGAGGTACACGAAACAGGCAATCCCTTTCCCGAAGACTACCGCATAGAGATACCCCCGGAATGGTTTGATACGCGCTACGACATCATGGCGTGGGCAGGCCTCGATGCCGACTCCTACGACTTCCCAACGCTTACGCCGGGCGTCTCCACCCTGAGTGACTTCCAACTGAAGGTGAAAGGCTACGAAGAGCAATTGGTCGACCGCCGCTCGGCACTCGAACCGCTCTGGCATGGCAAACTGACCGACGTCACCTTTGCCTGGACCGGCGAAGAGCGACATACCATCTCCCTGCGGAAAAACACCCGCAAATTCCGTATGGTGGTGCAATGCATGGATGAGAATATCCTGGTCAAAAACGACGACCTGGATATCCGTATCCTCTCCTCCGGCGGCTGGTACGACAACGACAACCAGGTGTTGGATCCCAAAGAGCGCGCCATCACCTACCTGCCCTACTTCACGCAGGACGACCCCGAGGTGGGCGTGATTGCCGAGATGAACACCATGCGGTTGCAGAACGAAGGACGCGTAAACCGCCTCCTCGTCACCGACCGACAAAACGGCAAAGCCCTCTTGGATATCTCCCTGATGAAATACCTGAATGCCCTGCGGCTGCTCGAATACGAGAATATGCCCTTCCAGGAATACCTCGACCGCGAAGATGATTACCACATCCTGCTCTTTGTGCAACGTGTGAAAGAACCCGCCCGCCCCGAAGAGGGCCACTGGCTGGCAGTGCAGATTATGATCAACGACTGGGTGATCCGTTTCCAGGATATCGGCATCGATCCCTAAGAGAGAAAAAAAGAAAAGAGAAGAGAATAAATAATATAAACAATTGAAACATTAAACATTTAATTCATTTTTTATGAAAACAAATTTCTTTAAACGAGCAGCCACGTTGCTGCTATCAGCAGGTCTAATACTGACAACCGCCTGTTCGGACGATGTACCGGGAGGTGAGAATGGTGGAAAGAATCCGGAAGGGGAAGTGGCATACGTTTCTTTCTCTTTGGTTAACAGCAGCCAACGAGGCGGCACGAAGGGTGATGCCCCTAAAGGCACAACCAGTTATGGTACGGAAGATGAAAACAAGGTAAATTCCGTATTGATTCTGCTTTATGATAAAGATGATGCGGAGGGAGTAGTAAAATACCGCTTCTTGTTGGAAAACATAGGTACTCCTGGCGTTCCCGGATCAGATATGCTATCGATCACTCCCGGAACCAACGCGACGACCTATCGGACCAAAGCAAAACCGGTAGCAAAAGCGGACTATAAATTAGCCGTATTTGTTAATCCTCCGACGGCTCTTACAAATGAAGGCGATAATACCATTTCAAAAGTCGGAACGAAGTTATCGGTGCTTAAAGCGGCTGCTACCGTTACAGTGTCTCAACTCATAGAAACAGGTTCAGAAGAAAACAAGAAGCCAAACTTCCTGATGAGCAATTTCACCGGACTGGTGGATGTTGATGATGAGACTAATATCATGCCGACCCCGGAACAGGCTGAAGCCAATGGTGCAGCGGTAGAATTATTTGTAGAGCGCGCGGTGGCCAAAGTAACGGTTGCTAAGGCTACAGAAGATAATTTCGAATCTATGACAGGTGCGAATGTGGGAGATATCACCTGGGATGTTGACGTGGTGAATACAAAAACATTCTGGATGCGAAACGCGGCAAAGATGCTCAATCCAAACAGCAATGACTACCCATTCGATAAAGATAAACAAGGTGATACTTATCTGGTAGACGAATCTTCCACTACTGCCAAACCGGCCTACCGCTACCTGATGTATGCCACAGACCCGAATATGAGCGGAGTAAGTAAAAAAGGAGTAGCCGGGTCGATCCAAAATTACCCCTTCACCAATATAACGAGTGCGACCCGTGAGTTAGAGACCTATGCTTATGTAACGGAAAACACCATGGATGCCGATGAGCAATACGAAGATGTAACCACCTCAGTCGTTATTGCGGCGATGATCACGCCTAAAGAGACTTTCTTTGCAAAGACATTAAAAGAAAAAACGGCGGAACAAAATAGCGATGAATACTTTTTGTTTAACAACACTTATGTCTTCACACGCACAGATATAAATGAGATACTTGCAGCAGCCAGTGATGCAAAGACTGTGATCACAAGTGCCAGCAGTAGCGATAATGATGTAACCTGGGAGGATCTGATGAAAGTAGAGGAAAACCAAGTCATTTCTTCTTTACCGAATATTTTGAAGGCTATTGCTACTTCTAAAGTAGACGGCAACGATGTGTTTGATGCAAATTACTTTACTGCTGAAAAGTTATCCACTTCCAAAGATATGGCCTCCGGTAGTGCGGTGGTTCGTTTCTTTAAATCAAATGCTCAGAACTATTATTATGTACCTATCCGTCACTTTGACAATGATCTTCAAGCAGACGCTATGACCTACGGTCGTTACGGTGTGGTGCGCAATAACTTCTATAAATTGACGCTGAATAGTATAAACAAATATGGTACAGCAACCATTCCTGATCCGGAAGACCGGAAAGATCCGGACGATAAAGAAAGCTCTTGGCTCTCTGTTCAGTTCGAGATCCTGTCTTGGATGGAACGTAACCAGGGTGTAGGACTCTAAAATAAATATCCCATTGGGGGCTGACCCATTTTTCGGTCAGCCCCACCATGGTCTATTTTCAAACAAAAAAGAATCAATCACAATAGGATGATAAAACATAGCTTCTATCGGATAAGTATGCTGTGGGTAATGGCGTTGCTATTTGCCTCCTGCGTAGATGACTCTATTATAGGAAGCGGTGTCGTGGAGGAGAAACCGGTCGTAGGCGCGTCCGGCAACAATGTGTCGTTCACCCTAAGCCTGCCCTTGGAGAATCTCCATACCAGAGCGACGGCAACCGAGGCACAGCGCGAGATGCTGGTCGACGGGGTGCGCATTGTGCTCTATAGAGGAAACTTTGTCAATTACTATTGGGATCTGGATATAAAAACCGCGCTCGACGACAGTGGCAATATCGTGGCGAGTGGCGCAGATGTGAAAGATGCCACGCAAGATTCAGACAAGAATACTTACCAAATCATAACCAAAGCACGCCAGGCGGAGATGGACAGCTATGATATGCTGGTGATCGTCAACCCGAATAAAGGCATCAAAGCGGTGACCGCTACCGGCGTCCAACTCAACAAACTAAAAGAGGCTTTCAACACCACCCTGGAAGACAACCGTATGTATCGCCTGGCAGGCGATGATATCAACGGGGTCACCGAAGGGGATCCGGTCTATTTCCTGATGCTCAATGCCAAAGGGCTGGTGGCTATCACAGAAGAGAATTTCTTCAATACGGCTGCTAATGCCGAATCTCGACCCGTAACCGACTGCTACCTGGAACGGGCCACCGCCAAGATAAACCTATTCTATGGAGGACCTACCGACGACTCTCCCTCAACCACGCCAAATGAAGACGGTGGATACACGCCGCCCAATACCGGCCGTTTCGTGATGGACCTGGGCTTCCGGGGATCGCTCTACGGCTTTGATAACTTAACGACCGATTTTGATATACCCGATGACTATTGCGATAGCGAGGGATATGCTCTCTGCCCCTTCTGCCGGGGTATTCACAAAGATACCGGAACCGGTACGATCACCTCGCATAACACCCTGAACCGGGTAACCAAAACCTGCGAAGCCCGCACCCTGACAGTGGACGGGAAAGAGATTAATATAAAAAGCTGTGGCTATATCTACGGCAGTGGCGACGCCCTGTCGACAGTCACCACCAAGGTGCGCTATATGGTCGCCTCCGACCTGACCTGGGCCATGGATATTGTCAATAAAAAGAGCTATTGGTATCGTCAGATGACCCTTAAATCCGATGGCAAACAAGAAACAACGGAGGAGGGCGTCATAAAGGATGGTACTGACATCCGCAGCTCCTTCTATGCCGAAGACCCGAACTTCGACGACTATGCCGGCAAAGAGAGCGACAAGCTGGCTGACGAGTTCACCTACCTGAATACGGAAACATTTGCCACTTCGGCTCAGAAGCTGGCTCCCTATAAAGACGCCACCTACGCGGGCTACTGGTCGTGGACCGAGGCGGCGAATCTCCCGGTCTACCTGCCGGAAAACACCATGACGCAGGCGGATCAGAAACGCAATGTCGTAACGCGTGCCATCGTCAAGGTAACCCTGAAACGTGAAAACATTGGCAACGAGACACTGGGCTATACCCTCGATAGCTTCCTGGAAAAGGGCGATGAAGCGATAAAAACCTATCCCATGGACGACTTCTTTGTCTTTCTCGGCGGCGACACCAATGGCAAAGCGCAATACAATGCCGATAGCAAAGGCAAATACTTTATCCTCCACCCCGAAGATGTGGCCTATTTCAGAGAAGCCAATGCTGTTATCCCGGATTATCTGCAGGCAAGTGGTTATACCACGATTAAGCAGGCGATCGAGGAGTTTGATAATGCCAACACTTTCGACTGGGAGACGTTGTCTAACAACGAGACCCCTCTGCAATCGCCCCACCTACTCTTCTATAAAAACGGAGAGATGTATTACGAGGTGCCGGTGCAACATTTCCCCACATCCCAGGAGGTCACGAAAGGAGGCTACGGCCGCTTTGGCGTGGTGCGCAACAACTGGTATAAACTGGATGTGCAGACCATCCTCTCCTTAGGCCTCCCTACGATCCCGGCAGCCGACGCGACGACGATCGAGAACCTGCCGGCAGTAAAGAGCTCCCTCCCCGTAGGCACTGTCTATACCGATAGCTGGATCCGCCAATAAAAGAGGAAATAAATAACAATCGTTGAATCATCGTTTTTTTTGACAAGACAAGATATGAAAAGAATCTATTTTTTACTACTAATACTTCTCCTCGCCAGCGCAACGGCAGAGGCACAATATACCTATAGCCTGCAGGTGAAAACAAATACGGGGGGGGATGTTCCGGGGACAAGTACGACTTATTTGAGTGCGTCAACGACAGCGGAACAGACAAGAACACGTACAAGAAGCTCTATGTGGTATTCCTGGGGTAGCTGGAGCAACTGGAGTAACTGGACATCAACGAATACTCCTACCTTGCTTTTTAGTAATAGCCAAAAAAATGCTATAAACGAGGGAGGAACCACGGAGACACCCCAATTTGGCGCTACTACTCAAACACAAACCAAATCTGGCACTATTTTCGGTTCCGAATGGGTCTTTGAACCGGTAGACTATAAGACAGAAGGAGATAAGGTGATGGGCTACCCCGGCTGGTACCATATTCGTAATACGGGAGAATCGCTTGAGGACCTATATTTAGTGATTGATAAAGACGGCAAACCGGCTCTTTCAACCAGTATTGAATCGGACAGTGCCATGTGGCGTTTGATTAAAATGCCGATAGCAAATGAAACGGATGTCGATAATATGTACTTCAAATTGGTATCCAAAGCCATAACGACTTATGTTCAAGAGGCAAGCAAAGGCACCTTGATCTATTTAGCTGATGCCTCTACCACTACGGTCTCTGCCTCTTACGAATATGGCACAGCCAACTCCGTATTCCATATGGTAGCGACCAATGAGGGCATTGTAAAGAATGATGACCAGGAGATTATTTCCAATGAAGCGGCCGCTAACTCGGAAAATGTCTGGAACTACCTACCCCCGACGGTAGAGATTGATGATGAATTTAATCTCAAAGGAGGGAATCTCTTTAATCCGATTGAAGGAGATTACTACACCTTAGTCCCCATCGACTATGCCGGTTCGCGGGAGGCGTATCTGATGTATGGCCATGAAGCCTCCGGAGGATACGAAGGGGACGGATACTACTTCTCCCGTATGCCCGCGGGCACGAATTTTTATCAGAACCTGAACAAGTTTGATGTCAATAATAGAACGGTGATTGTCTTTACCGTTTGGGTGCGCGCTATAATAGAAAATGCCTCAACCTTAAATACAGACAATATCGGAAATTATATCGTAGGCAAAGCAAAACTGGCCTATAGCGCGGGAGATACCTTGGAGATCGACATAACGGTACCGAAGGATTTTATTACGGATCCCAAATATCCAAACGATCCGGAAGGATGGTACGGCTTCGCTCGAGTGATATACCCTCAAGAGCATGGGGAAAGATCCTTTATAAATGTGAGGATTGAAAACACAATGCAGGAAGGCTCTCTCCTGGATAGCGACAATATTGTGATCGAAACACGAAGTGAGGATTCCCAGGCCGTATTCAACTACAAACATAGTGGTTCGCCCCAGCAGGCGCGCCAGAATGTGCATGAATACCATCAGACCATTTATACCAAGATAGACGAAAAAGAGCCGTTGACCACGTCGACATCCGGCTATGCCTATTACCGGTGGTACAAAATAGACGCGTACGGACTGGAGACGCGCCCGAGTGCTTTGCAGGCGTCCGCCACCACCGGATCCACACAGGCCACGATGAGCAATGGTATTATGTATTTTAATACCAACAAGACTCAAATCACCCGTGGGTACCAGGCGAACTATGATATTGTCGGGGATGATTTTTTCAATAGCGACGCCTCTACTATCTATTGTGATATAAGCAATTATAATGACTTTACCTGGTCGGGAAATGTAAACAACAATACGGGTGAGATGTATGAACCGACGGTCTCGCTGCGCAATGTGTTCCATCTACGCCCCGCGTCTGAGATAGCCGACTCCATCGACGCGCAAATCGGGCGCGGACTCCCACTGGAGTACTACGAGGTAGAGTCGCCTACTAATATTCGCTTGCGTCTTACCCCGCAATATATCTTTGAGAACTACTTCGCCAATGTCAGTGGCGTCTCTAACTCTCCGCAGAAGGGCACCCGTTTTTCGTGGAGGAGCTTCACGCCTGACCAGTTGCGCGCGAACCCGAACTTTATGCATACCGTAAGCACCGGAACAACTTGCGGCACCTCAACGGATGTTAATAGTCGCTTTTCCTTCCCGAGTGGAGGGTCTAACGGGTATAAGTATTTGCAGGTGAATGGCAATATTTCACCACAATACAATGCCGGTGATACTATCTATTTCGCTGTCGACCTGGCAACCACAAACAATTATACCGCCCAAAAACGTATCGCCGTATTCCGGGTTGTTTATAAGGACAAAGCAGATGTCGGCCCCAAATTGATGAAGGAAGCGGATATCGCAGACGCGAGTAAGGATATATTCGCTTCTATCACAGAAAAGAAATTAATTATTACAAGATCATTCGACCAGATGGAGACCGCTCCGGCAACGCTGCCCGAGCCTTTCCCGATCCGCAGCGTACAAGGCAACTATTCGGTCTACCGCATGGGGGTAAAACCCTTGGGGGTCGATGAGTCGAACTACGGGTTTACCAATCCGCTTCATTATGACGGGAATGGCGTGGCCACCTCTGTGGCGACCGGTACCGGCCGCCACCTGCATCACCAAACCCCCTACTGGAGTGAATATGGCTTCCCACAAGAGATCAGAGGGGATATAAACGGCTATAGCTGGTGGAACAACAACCAAACAGTGTATGATATTACCTATTTGAAAGGGAATAAGAAGGTAGATAAAGGAAATATGCTCTATATAGACGCAGCGGAACAGCCGGGGGTTGTGGCGGCGCTTAACTTTAACGAATCGTTTTGTGCCGGAGCCAAATTGTATTTCTCCACCTGGATAGTCAACCTGAACGAAGGTTCGGGCACCTCTTTGAATGAGAGTGGCGGTACCCGTCCGAACCTGGTGTTTGTCTTAAAGGTGATCGATCAATACGGAAAGGAGAATGTGGTAAAGCGTTTCTATACCGGGGATATTGGTTATCAGTCTGTAAGTGAATGGCATCAGATCGGTTTCGACTTTGTGATTCCGTCGACACTGATTCCGAATGAAAAAGGAGAACAGGCGATCGACTTCCGGTTGGAGATACAAAACAACGGGTTAAGTACCACCGGGAACGACTTTGCGATTGATGAGATCAATGTATTCCGTACTAATCCGACAATCTCGGCGGTGCGTACCAACAGCGTGTTCTGTATGCCGGAAAGCGGCGAAGTGGGCGTTACCGATGATTTAACCATGCAGGTAGAGGTGAACCTGTCCCAGCTATGGCCGGATGGACTTCGTGACTCGCTCTATTTTCGCTTTTTGGATGCCCGGGGCGTAACTTTCCCAGCCTATCAAGACGGGAAAAGCGCAACGACCGGAAAGAAAATGTATATTAATATGGGCTATTATACAGGAGATGAGAACTATGATTATGGGGTAATAGCCCAAGCCGATTTTAAAAATACCCTCCCGGATACTAATGACAAATTCAATATTAAGTACTTTAAGGATGAAGAATATGGCTATATGTCATACTACAATCAGGGTTCCGCAAAAGGTGACGTTATATTGGAATTCAGCCAACGGATCCCTACCGCTGTCTTAAATGATTTAAATAATGCGGGCGACTTTAATACCGGTATTTACGCTATCTATGTAGGGGAGTCGGATGCTTCCATCCTCTTGCCACGATGCGCCGGGAACGCCGCTTTTAAGATCCAGTTCGATGCCACCGAGTTTGAGATGACCGTCGGAGGCGTTGGTATGGGTGAGACGGGAAGTATGGCTATTTGTACCAATAACGACGTCGATGTAAAGGCATACGCGACCGACCCGAACACCGAAGAGCGCCTATTTGCCTATTATGACTGGTTTTATGGGCCATTGAATACACAACCTTTTGTAACGGTGGATCAAGAGACAAGCTACAACGCGCGGGAATTCACCTACAAATTGAAAGGAAACTATCCCGATTCAGTAGCGGTACTGCTTTATGATTCAATCGACAACGCCCCTGTCATCAACCTGGATGGATTCAACAAATGGTTAGCCAGCGAGAATGGGGAAGCCTGGTTAGGGGATGAGAACTATAATGGGCCGAACTGGGCATGGGGAATGCCCAATTATGTGGGCTTTAACCAGTATGGGGGTTATTTCCGTCATACCTTGGTGCCGGGTGCAGAAAATGCACAAGCGGAAAAGGAAGAGGCAAAATTAGAACTGGATGCCGTCACTTCGGCCACCCGAATCGGGCATGATGATAATAAAGAGACCATTGGAGAGACCCCCTCACGGCCGGTCAGTTTCCGCACGCTGAAAAAGGATTTGGCGGCCTATCGCTTCTTTTATCCCTATGAACCCAACCTACCGGAAACAGAGGTAACGGAGTATCCGGTGGATCCGACGATAGAAATACTGTCCAAACCAGGCTACCGCTATGTGGATAGCATTGACTATCGTACCGGAGCGTACTATTTGGCAAATGGCGATACCATCACCAAAATAACAGAAGTAAATATAGACGATATCCGTTTTACCGATGGTTCCTATTCAGATACCGAACGTAATCCCAATAAGCACTATCTGACCAATTATGTAGGGCAATATATTGACGCGGATGGGAAGGTGCTTCCCAACCAGGAGGACACGACAGGCAGGGTGCCCTATATCAAAGACTTCCAAGACTTCCAACTTCTCTTGGCACGTATGCGTTATTGGGAACACCGGGGCTATGTGACGCTCTATAAGGATCGTATTCCGGAAGAGATCTCCTCGTTGGCAAACACCTATCTGACGGTTATACCGACGGATGTGGCGTTTAAGGTGGCAGATCTGGATGTCTTAGCGCCGAAGGAGATGGGCACAGTGATCCCTATCTGTACCACCCCGACCCAGATCGCCCTGCAGGCAGAGAGCTGGTCGCCCGACTCCTGGGCGGGACAGGTGAGCGCGTCGGGCAAACCCGATATGCCCTATTTCGATATCGAAGATCAGGAATATATCTATACCGTGCGATTGCCGGAACGCATGACCGTGGTCGATCGGAATAATATAACCAAAGAGATACGCCCGACCGAACAGTTTGTGCTTCCGATGCTCTATCTCGATGAGATCCGGAGCGTGCGCGTGCGCTTGGCCGATGTGAAGGATGAAACGGGCGAGTCGGTGATCAATAACAAAGAGATTATCATAGAGTCCTATTTCGGACTGATCGACACCATCTATACTAACCGCTTAGATACGGGCGTATGGATTCCGATCGATCGGAAATATGTGGTAGGTACGGATACATGGGAAAAGCTCACGGATGATGATCCCAAAAAGATAAACGCCCGCTGGCAATTGACCGCCAACCGGGGTCCTTTCCTGGCTTTTGAGTCCTACCCGCTGGTGTATAATAGTTATCAGTATTTTGTTAAGTATGACCCGAATTATGAACATCATGAAGTAACGGAAGAGGGAGACCCCTTGCCGATTGGAGCAGTGATAAAAACAGATAACGGCGAGTTCGTAGTCAACAATAACAATATCGGTATCGAAGTAGTCGCCAGCGACACACGCCTAAGGGAGTTTGTTATACCGATTGAAGAGGGGGAAAAGACCACCTACCACTTCCGTCCCGGCTACACCTACGACTTTGTATTGGAGGCTTCCGGAAATGAAAGCTGGAGGGATGAAAGCAATTGCGACCTCTCGGTAGACTTCCGCCTGAAGGTGGTGCCCGACACGGTGATCTGGGGCGGCACGCTGGAGGCTCCTTCGGAGTGGAACCTCGATGGCAACTGGTTTATCCCGGAAAAAGAGGATGGGAAATACACCGAAAAGGCCAGCACATTACCAAGCTTCCCTCCGCTGCCGCAAACCAAGGTAATTATCCCTGCCTCACTCGCGGAGGGAGCCAGTTATCCCTCGCTGGAGAAATACGAATACCTGCAGGAGACGGTGAAGACATCGCAGGATGGAGCACCGGATTCAACAGGCTATGACCCGAAGAAAAAGATTATCGCTTTCGAGTTGATCACGCCTTTTTATGAGCCGCAGTATTACGGTCAGAAAGATATGACGCAGGTAAGTACGACGCCTTTTATCGAGTTCGACTATAACTATGTGCCCAATGCCTGCGATACGATTCATTTCAAGGAGGGCTCGGAACTGGGATGGCAGAGCCAGTTGGAGTATACCTATGCGAAGGTAGACCTGCGACTGAATACCGACCAGTGGTATGGCTTATCGGCACCGTTGCGTCATATGTATTCGGGCGACTATATATTCGATCGGCAGAACCCGCTGGTGGAGATGCGCCTGCATCATACCAAAAGCCCGCAGACCGGGGCGGACTCGACCTCCTGGACTCAACCCTTCCACAATGTGGTCGAAGAATTGGGTGCCGCGAGCGGTTTTAGTGCCCGCATCGGCAAGATTCAATATCCGGACGCTGCTTTCAACACAGATAAAGACAAAGGCATCAAGGACTATAGTAAGATTGAGTTGATCAGTGATACGATTTTCCACTTCCCGTCCAGCCAGATGACGTTTGACTTCTACGACGAGGTATCGAAGGTATTGACGATGAAGGAGTATCAAAAGCTCTCGGAGGAGGATCGTGAATTCGGTCACCGCTTTGTGTATGAGAAGTCGCATTCGGGCGAGAGTATGGCTGTGTACACCGATACCTTGATACGCATACCGCTGACGGGTAAAGAGGGACAGTCGTTCCTGGTCGGGAATCCTTTTATGAGCCATATCGACTTCCAGGAGTTCTACCGGGCCAACCGGGCGGTTATTCAACCCCAATACAAGGTACTCTCGGGTGGGAACCAATATATTACGTTGAATGGGACGGAATCTTTTGTGACGGACAGTGAGACTACAGAGCAAGTGTATGTCAAGCTGAAAGACCCAGGATCTACCAAACCTGAGGATGCCGATCCGCTTACCTGGCTATCGATTCCTCCGATGCAGTCGTTTATTGTAGAGATAAGAGGGGACGGAAAGGTAGAAAATTTACCCGAAGGCAGTGAACTTATCTTTACCGGAAAGATGGGCGTGATCGACCCGGCGCGCAGTCAGCTGCGTTCCGACGACGGCGAAGTGGCCGCTTCACCGATGTTGACCATCACGGCATCCACCGCCGATCATAGTTCAAAAACGTTGGTGGTGCTTTCCGAAAAGGCGGATAATAGGTATCATGCGCAGGAGGATTCCCGTGTGATGCTGATCGAAGGGGTGCGCGAGGTACCGAAGGTATTTACCGTTACGGAAGGCATGTACCTGGATATTAACCGGATGTGGGGACTGCCGAAGGAGTTGCCTATCGGCATCTCGACCGACAGTAAACTGAAGACCACCCTGACGCTTTCGGGCTTCCTGGCTTTGCAAAGCGACTACGATGAGTTCTTCTTCAAGGACGCGCAGGAGAATGTGTTAACACGCATCACGGGCGACAGCTTCACCTATACGTTCGACAATAAAGAGGGCGATCAACTGGGACGCTTCAGCCTGATCAGCTCCATCTCAGCCACGGGATTGGAAGAGCTCTCGGGCTCGTCGATCAATGTTCATCTGTCGAGAGGTGTGGTCTATGTGACCTCGATGGACGGCAGTGAGATCCGGGATATCACGATCACCCGCGTGGGCGGAGAGGTGATTCACCGCCAGATGAACACCGGCCGATCACAACTGGAGATCCCCGTAGGCCTCTACACCCAAGAGGTGCTCTTAGTCAAAGCACGTACCGAAAAAGAATCCACCACGGCGAAGTTGTTGAATAAGTAACCAACATCCTGAGGTAAGTGGTCTTCAAATAGGAGGAAAGGGGAAGGAGAAAGGAGGGAGAAGATGTGAAGATTGCGGGGATGCACGCCGCCGGCGTGAGATTATGCACAACCGTATGCAATCGTAGCGCAGCTTACGGTAGTGAATCATCTATATAAAAAGCCCCGCATGGGGCGGGATTATGACAGATATCGCACCTACAGCGCTTGATTGATAGGGAGTCGCTATACCGTAAGCTGCGCTACGCTTGCATACGGTTATGCATAATCTCACGCCTGCGGCGCGATCCCCACCTTCAAATCTTCCAAAATTGGAAGATTTTCATATAAATCCCGCAGGGATTTCCTATTCGTAACCGCGGGTGTAGCGAAGCAAACCCGTGGTAGGTAGGCAGATAGACAAGACCTACTCTACAAGCAACCCCGAAGCGGGTTGAACCCATTCCGGGTTCATTAGTTATTATTAGCGGAATACCCCCGGTCGTTCGCTTCGCTCTCTTACCGAGGGTTACGAATAGGAAATCCCTGCGGGATTTAACTCATTTCAGTGTACCTTGCCACTTTCACATCATACAATATCTGAAGACACTCCTTTCTCCTTTCTCCTTTCTCCCTTCTCCCTTCCAATTTTCCCAAATTGGAAGATTTTATTTATATGGCTGAAAGCCACAGCGAGCCCGAAGGGCTGAGTCCCAGCGGGACGAAGACTTAGCCCACGGGTAAGCAGGCTGAAAGCCTGCGCCACCCTGGGTATCAAGACAATACAAGAAATCGAGTTCTAAAGGAACGATAGATGTTATAATAGGATATATGGTGATAGCGCCTGTGAATATTGAATTTATTCTTTCGTTCTTACAGAACTCATTTTTGTATATCCATGGAATCCCAGGGTGGCGCAGACCTCCGGCCTGCTTACCCGTGGGCTAAGTCTTCGTCCCGCTGGGACTCGGCCCTTCAGGCCCACTGTGGCCTTCAGCCATGAATATATATCCCCACCTTTCCATCTTACAAAATCTGAATAATCCAGCAAGCCCGGAAGGGCTTCAACTTGGATAACCCCGTGCAAACCGTAGGTGCAGCTCGGGGTTGAAGTAATGTCTATATAATGAGCTCCGTAGGAGGTCAACTGTTGAGCCCCTACGGAGCTCGTTTTTATTATACTCTCGTCCCCTCGAGCTGCGCCTTAACGGCTTGCACGGGGTTATCCACATCTAAGTCCTTGCGGACTTTAGAATCAAATATTCCAAAATTTGAAGAAAAGAGTACCTTTGCAGGTAAATAAGAGAGACAGCAGAATGAAAGTATGTATTGCGGAAAAGCCCAGCGTGGCTCGTGAGATCGCCGAGGTATTGGGCGCACGCCAACGCATGGATGGATATATAGAGGGTAACGGGTATCAGGTGACCTGGACATTTGGCCATTTGTGTACCCTCAAAGAGCCGCATGATTATACCGATGCCTGGCGCAGTTGGAACCTCTCTTCCCTGCCGATGATCCCGCCCCGCTTTGGCATCAAACTGATTAGTAACCCCAGTTACGAGAAGCAGTTTGCTATCATCGAACGACTGATGCAAAACGCCGAAATGGTGATCAACTGCGGGGATGCCGGCCAGGAGGGTGAATTGATCCAGCGCTGGGTCATGCAAAAAGCGGGCTGCAAATGCCCGGTCTACCGCCTCTGGATCTCCTCCCTCACGGAAGAGGCGATCCGCGAGGGGTTCAAATCGTTGCATCCGGAATCAGACTACCAACGACTGTATGAAGCGGGTCTCTCGCGCGCCATCGGCGACTGGCTACTGGGCATGAACGCGACCCGCCTATACACCATCCGCTATGGACAAAACAAACAGGTGCTCTCGATCGGACGGGTGCAGACCCCTACCCTCGCCCTGATTGTCAACCGGCAAATCGAAATAGAGAACTTCACCCCCGAGCCGTTCTGGGAACTGAAAACGATCTATCGCGGCACCACCTTCTCGTCGACCAAAGGTAAATTCACCAAACAGGAGGAGGGCGAGGAATTCCTGAAAACAGTCGAAAACAGCGAATTCACCGTCACAGATGTCTCCAAAAAGAACGGGAAAGAGTATGCACCCCGTCTGTTCGACCTCACCTCGTTGCAGGTGGAGTGTAATAAAAAGTTCTCGCTCTCGGCCGACGACACCTTGAAGACCATCCAGTCGCTTTACGAGAAAAAGATAACCACCTATCCACGTGTGGACACCACCTTCCTGAGCGATGATATCTACCCGAAGATCCCGCAGACCCTGAAGGGAATGACGGCCTACGCGGAGCTGACGGCACCGCTATTGGCAAGCGGAAAAATACCCAAGAGCAAGCGGGTGTTCGATAACTCGAAGGTGACCGACCACCATGCCATCATACCGACAGGCATGCCGGCCAACTACCTGAACGAGAACGAGCAGAAGGTGTACGACCTGGTGGCACGGCGGTTTATCGCTGCCTTTTATCCGGATTGCGACATCGCCACCACGACCGTGATGGGGAAAGTCGATCGGGTGGAGTTTAAGGTCACCGGAAAGCAGATCCTGAAGCCGGGCTGGCGAACGGTATTCGGTACCGAAGAGAAAGACCCTGAGAAAGAGGGAAACGACGAGGATGTGAGCGTTCTCCCCGCTTTCACCGTGGGCGAAAGCGGTCCGCATCAGCCGATCCTGAAAGAGAGCTGGACACAGCCCCCCAAGCCCTATACGGAGGCGACCCTGCTTAGGGCGATGGAAACGGCCGGCAAACTGGTCGACAACGAGGAATTGCGCGATGCCTTGAAAGAGAATGGCATAGGGCGCCCCTCCACTCGAGCGGCTGTCATCGAGACCCTGTTCAAACGCAATTACATCCAGAAACAACGCAAGAGCCTATTGCCCACCGCTACCGGCCGCGAACTGATCGGAACCATCAAAGAGGAACTGCTCAAAAGTGCCGAATTGACCGGACTATGGGAGAAAAAATTGCGCCAGATAGAGAAAGGCACCTACGAAGCACGTACCTTCCTGGATGAGCTGAAAGAGCTGGTCTATCAGGTGGTGGCCAACGTACTTTCCGCCCCGGCCACACAGGCAATCACCCTGATCGACCCCAACGAGCCGAAAAAGAAGAGGGCCACGAAGCAACCGACAGAAAAGAAGCCCAAGGAGAAGGCACCCGCCAAGGCGGTCTGCCCCATCTGTCACAAAGGGAATATACTAAGGGGAAAAACGGCGTATGGCTGTGGGGAATATAAAAACGGCTGTAGCTTCCGGCTCGACTATGCCACCTATGGCGAAGGACTTTCGGAAGAGGCTTTGATCAAGATACTAAAAGACTGGAAACCCAACGGCTGAAAATATATAAGGGTAAGCTTTTCAGCTTACCCCAATTTTTTTAATGCATGTGAGAAAGGGATAAATTGTCCTCTTTCCACATGATCCAGACCTACCTCTTCGCGGGCTGATTCCCCGCTCATTGTACTCTCATCTACACGTTGCAAATCCTGACTTTTCGTCCTGGTTTGCAATTTCCAATCTTCGCCTTTTGTTTTCATCTTCATTTTCATATTCAGGTTTATAATACTTACAAAGATAACATAATATTCAAAAGATCAGCTATCTTTGGTCTTAAAAAAGGATAAGATTTCATGGAAAATGTTGAATGGTTCCCTTTAGTCGACGAAACAGGAAAAACAATCGGTAAAGCCACGCGCCAACAATGTCATAACGGAAGTAAACCGCTCCATCCGGTCGTTCATCTGCATATTTTTAATGCCTCCGGTGAGCTCTATCTGCAAAAGCGTCCTCTGCATAAAGATATTCAACCCGGGCGATGGGATACGGCCGTGGGTGGACATGTTGATTACGGGGAGAGCGTCGAAGAGGCGCTCGCGCGTGAAGCGGCCGAAGAGCTTTCGATCACCACTTTTCATCCGCTGTTTATTACCCGCTATGTTTTTGAATCCTCTGTTGAAAAAGAACTGGTCAATACCTTCTACACCTATTACGACGGTCCGATCACACCCCACCCCGACGAACTGGACGGAGGCCGCTTCTGGCCGATTGCCGAAATCGAAGCGGCACTGGGCAAAGGAGTATTCACCCCTAATTTTGAGCGGGAGTATAGGGAGGTGATTAGGGGGTTGGAAGGGAGTGAAGAGTGATTAATGGGGAGAAAGGAGAAAGGAGAAGGGAGAAAGGAGTGTCTTCAGATATGGTAAGATGTGAAGATGGGCAAGTTGCACTGAAATGAGTTAAATCCCGCAGGGATTTCCTATTCGTAACCC
Organism: Parabacteroides sp. PM6-13; assembly: GCF_029892605.1. GTDB lineage: Bacteria > Bacteroidota > Bacteroidia > Bacteroidales > Tannerellaceae > QVMG01. The sequence continues at coordinate 15,897 of NZ_JARXWF010000007.1, read as the reverse complement.
TCGGTAAGAGAGCGAAGCGAACGACCGGGGGTATTCCGCTAATAATAACTAACGAACCCGGAATGGGTTCAACCCACTTCGGGGTTGCTTGTAGAGTAGGTCTTGTCTATCTGCCTACCTACCACGGGTTTGCTTCGCTACACCCGCGGTTACGAATAGGAAATCCTTGCGGGATTTATATGAAAAACTTCCAATTTTGTAAGATTTGATTCTAAAGTCCGCAAGGACTTAGATGTGGATAACCCCGTGCAAGCCGTTAAGGCGCAGCTCGGGGGGGCGAGAGTATAATAAAAACGAGCTCCGTAGGGGCTCAACAGTTGACCTCCTACGGAGCTCATTATATAGACATTACTTCAACCCCGAGCTGCACCTACGGTTTGCACGGGGTTATCCAAGTTGAAGCCCTTCCGGGCTTGCTGGATTATTCGGATTTTGTAAGATGGGAAGGTGGGGATATATATATTCATGGCTGAAGGCCACAGTGGGCCTGAAGGGCCGAGTCCCAGCGGGACGAAGACTTAGCCCACGGGTAAGCAGACTGAAAGTCTGCGCCACCCTGGGACTCCATGGATATATAAAAATGAGTTCTGTAAGAACGAAAGAAGAAATCCACTATTCACAAGCACTATCACCATATATCCTATCATACTAACTATCGTTCCTTCAGAACTCAACTTATTGTATTGTCATGATACCCAGGGTGGCGCAGGCCTTCAGCCTGCTTACCCGTGGGCTAAGTCTTCGTCCCGCTGGGACTCGGCCTTCCAGGCCCGCTGTGACTTTCAGTCATATAAAGAAAACCTTCCCCCTTTTCTCCTACTTGAATCCCAGCAGCCTGAGGCAACTGGCTACAGAACGGGGCAATCTACGATTGCTTGCCTTTAACGTCTCCTCCTATCTCCTATCCCCTATTTCCTTCCCCTCTCCTCCGATTTGAATATTTAAAACTGTGTAATCTGTGTAATCTGTGTCCCCACCCCCTATTTCCTATCTCCTATCTCCCAAGGAAAGAAACCCCGCCTCCCCTTACAATTTGTTACTTGCCCCTTTTTTTCGGACCCCTACAACTTACGATTTAAAACTTTCGCCTGAGTTTTCGCGCAAAAACGTAGGGGTATTTAAAATTAGTCAGGCGAGTAACACTTTTTAACGTATGGATTTGTTACAAAAAAGGGCTTTTTGCTTAACTTTTAATTTGTAACATACCCCAAAAACAGCGACCGACCAAACAGGGGAAAGCCCCACAACCTCTTTTTTTACTTTTTTTGATTTTTTGAGAAAAAAAGCAAGCGTTTTAAAGCAAACGGACACTTTTTGGTTAATTTTTGTTCGTTTGACAAGTGATTTTTACGATTTGCTAAATAATTTTACGGTAACGGGACAGCTTCCTATAATGAGAATGTTACCTTTGCAACTATGTACCCTTTAGCTGACCATTCTCTGTTGAGAAGAGAGAGAAAAAAGGCGTGTAAAGCCTAATTCAGCGATGTTGAACCGTCATGGAGCTAAACCATTATGAAACGAACAAATCAAATTCTAATATTTACTAACTTAATTTTTTGAACCTATGAGCGATTTATTCCTAAAAAGAAAAGGGTCTCTATTGATTTTGGCGGCGTTGTTCATGTTTGTGCTGACAGGATGCGTCAGCGAAGATGATCCCCCAACGATCAGTGTTTCACAAAGCGAAATTTTCTTTGAACAGAAGTCCGACGCTTTTGACATCCTGCTGACTAGCAACGCAGAATGGAAAGCATCGAGCAACCAATCCTGGTGCCGTCCTTCCGTATCGACCGGCAGACATTCCTTAGACATGAAGGTATTGGTCGATGAGAACAACACGAAATTCAAACGAACAGCGATTATCACCTTTGAAACACAAGGAAGTAACAAAACAATCACATCCATCATCGTCTCACAGGACGGTATCGATGTATGGGGTAATGGTGAAACCAATTAATCAGTAAGGAGGCAGAAATATGAAAAAGTTAATTTTAGTATGTGGCTTGTTATTGACTCTTACGACGTTTACCAATGCGCAAGATAAATTTGCCCTGAAGACCAACGCGTTGGGCTGGGCAGCTTACGGAACGACCAATATAGGCGTTGAATTCGGACTCTCTCAACACTGGACCCTGGGTGTCGACATCTTTGCTAACCCTTGGGAATTCGACGATCACAAACAACTGATGGCCTTCGGAGCACAGCCCGAATTGCGTTTTTGGTTAGGCGATCGCTTCAAAGGACATTTCTTCGGATTGCACGCTCAGTATATGGATTATGACGGTGGATTGGAGAAATATCGCTACGACGGTTGGTTGGTCGGCGGAGGTCTCTCCTATGGCTATTCACTGGCACTGGGCAATCGTTGGCGCATCGAAGCCAATGTAGGCGCCGGATACATTCATGCCGACTACGACAAATCGGATCGAGTACAATACCCGGGCGATGTACGTATGTACGACCCGGAGACAAAAAACATGTTCGGACTTACCCGTGCCGGCCTGAGTGTTATTTTCCTGATCAAATAAAAAGCAAACAATTATGACACATAAATTCAAACAATTCAATATCAAGGTAGGTTTACTTCTGGCATTGTGTCTGATGGTCTTTCTGAACACAGGATGTGATGAAAGTGATCCTACAGTTTCTACTTCGGTAGAAGAGATGTTTATTAGCAATGAAGCGGCCAATATCCCGATTACCATCAAATCGAATACGAGCTGGACAGCCAGTAGCGACGCGGAATGGCTTTACCTCTCCCAGAAATCAGGACGGGGAACAACCGATATTAATATGATGGTAGAAGCGCTGGTTTCCGACAAACCGCGTACCGCCACCGTTACTATCTCTGCCGAAAACGGCAATAAGACATCTATTAAAGTAACCCAGAACGGACTGACGGAAACCGGCATACGCATTACGCCGAAGACCATCACCGTAGGCCCGAAAGCCTCACTGGGTAATACCTTCGGGGTAGTGGTTCAATACAGCGACGCTGTCGTATCCGCCGTGGTTACCTCAGGTGAGAACTGGATCAAGAACCTTACACCTTCGACCGATATCGACGGATACGTGAAGAATGTGCTCTACACCTTCGCAGCCGACGAACATACCGACGCGTTCGCCCGTGAAGGCAAGATCACCGTTACGGTGACCTTCGCCAACCAGGTGCATACCGAAGAGATCACCGTGATCCAAAACGGTTTGGGCACCCCGACCATCTCTACACAGGAACGTATCTACCTGATGCACAACCAGACCTCCTACGCGCAGAACATGTGGGTAGAAGATGGCGATCAGACCAATGTACGCTACGAATGTCATGTCACCTCCTCACAGTCGGGAACAGGCAACGAAGGTCCCTGGATCACCAGCGCGGCTGTTAACGCCAATGGTATCCTGGAACTGACCACCCTGGTAAATACCTACGACGAAGTACGCGAAGGGGAAGTGATGGTCATTGCTTTCCGTGGCGCTGCCTCTATCAAGACAAGCATTCATGTGATCCAATCAGGACACCGCTCTGCCGGAGCTAACATCCCGAACTCCCTGTTGACACATGATTACAAAGCAGCTACTCACCAGATGGCGCTTAATCCGATCAACGACTCCAAACTGAAAGTGGTAGCCAATAACTCCGTAAACAACTGGGTGAAATCGGTAACCATCAATAACGACGGTGTGATGACCTATGCCCTGGCCGCCTACGACGGCTCTATGGGAAGCTACCGCGAAGCAACGATCTCCCTGGAAGCATCCAACGGAAACAGCAACACGGTATATTACTATATCACCATCCGTCAGTATGCTCCGGAAGCAGCAGGCCTCAGCTTGCCGACTTCGTTGATGACACACAACTCAAGAGCTCAGTTAGGTATTATGCCTGTGAACGCCAATTACGCTTCTACCGTTGAAGTAGTAGGTGTTTCTCAAACATGGGTAACGAATGTTAGAATCTTCGCTTCCGAGCTTGTTTACGAACTCGATGCCTACGATGGTGCCGAAGGTGCATACCGCGAAGCAATCATCACCCTGAAAGCCACCAACGATCATACCAACGCAGCTTACTACTACGTAACCATCCGTCAGCACGCGCCCGAAGCGGCCGGTATGAACAATACGGTACAGATCATTACATTCAACTCCGACGGTACAACCGATAAGTCAGTCTATGGAGAACAGCAGGTAGCCCTCCTGCCGTTGAACTCGATCAACGGATCAACACTGGTGTACGAAGGTGTATCCGAAGACTGGGTAACCATCCAGGGATTGGAAGTAAGATCTACCTTCGACAACGCGATGAACTACACCCTGACCTATGGCGTGGATCAATTCGACGGCCGCGAAGGCGATATGCGTGAAGCGGTGATCACCATCAAAGCAAGCAATTCGCATGTGAACGACGCTTACTATTATATCATCATCCGTCAGTATGCTCCGTTGGCAGCCGGTGTAAGCGAATACCCAAGCTTGGTGGAACATAGTCATGAAGGAAATTTAATTCCTATCGTAACTCCTGCGTATCTACTGACCTTCAATGCGTTGAATAGATCTGAGATTGAATTCTTACGCGCTGAAAATGTTGGGTTCGGAACCAATTGGTTTATAGAAGGAATCTCCAATCCGATTACAGGCAATGAAAATGATGAAGGCGAAGCCCGCAGATATACCTTCCGTTACCGCTTACGCCAATACAATGGCGCAGATGGTCCATACCGTGACGTTCGCCTGGTATTTAGTGCTACCAATACGCACAACAATGCCTCTTATTTCTATGTAACGATTCGTCAGTACGCTCCGGAAGCAGCCGGTATCACCGTCAGCGATCAGGTGATTATGATTACCAGCCTCGAACAATCCGGACGTGTCGACTTTACGACATTGAATGGTTCTAAACTGGTTGATAAGTATGTTCGTTATGAACAATATGACGAAGAAACTTCCTATGATTGGTTGACGCTTAATGATAATGTCGAAAAAGGCAGAAACGATCTTCATAGCATAACTTTCAACGCAAAAGCCTACGACGGTTCTGTTGGTGACTTCCGCGAAGCACAGATCTACTTAGTAGTAAGAAACGACCATGCCGACCGTATGCTGTATAAGGTAGTGGTTCGCCAGTATGCTCCGAATGCCGCGGGTATCAGCATCAGCGAGCAAGAGGTTCATATCAGTTATCAGGCAACAGAAGTTATTGACGATGAGCCACAGGCTCGTACGATTTCTTACGAAATATTGAATGAATCGAAAGTAACGTCAGCAACCTCATCAGCCAGCTGGTTGAAGGTAATTAGATTCGCGGATGGCGAAATCGCTTACACCGTTGAGTCATTTGCCGGAGGACAGGCAGGTAACACCAGAGAAGCAACCATCAACCTGGTGGTAGAAAACAGCCATGCTAACCCGATTACCTACACGGTTAAGGTGGTTCAGCACGCGCCGGAAGCCGCCGGTATCTCTATCCCGACCACACCGATCGTTATTCCGACGGCAGGAACGCTGGAGAATGGCTTTAGAATTCCGTTCACATCTCAAAACGGATCCAGAGTAAGTGGAGTAGATAAAGATCAAATAACCTGGTCACCAAACGACTACACGTTTATCAGTAGACTATTCTATGATAATGATACGGAACAACGCTTATTGGTATACGCTAATCCGTTCGACGGCTCAACCGGCGACGCTCGCTACGTATATATCAATGTACCTGTAAGCAATGATCATGCCAATAAGGTTTCTTATATGCTGACATTGGTACAGTATGCACCGAATGCGGCAGGTATCAGCATCGATGATGCGCCATACCATGTTAGCTATCAGGAAGTCGAGATGGAAGAAGCAGTCTACAGCGTGCCTTACGAGTTATTAAATGGTTCCGGAGTAGAAGATGTTAAAACAGTATCTGTCGGTGGTTGGTTAGAAGCAATGGATGTGCCCACGTTAGGCAGCAAGGATCCCAAAGGCACTATTTACTTTGGTGTTAAGAAGTTTACCGGAGGTCAGGCAGGCGACACCCGAGAAGGCAAGATCAATATCTCGGTGAAGAACAGCCATAGCAATCTGATCACCTATACCATCACGGTGGTTCAACATGCACCGGAACCTGCAGGTCTTTCTATCCCGACTACACCGCTGGTGATCCCGACGGAAGGAACAGGACCAACATCCGCAACAGGCTTCTGGGTGAACTTTACACCTCAAAACGGTTCTAGAGTAGATTGGGAAAACATCAGAGTCACACCACTCGGTGAAAAAGGCAATGGTTCCTTTATTTACAACTATTATACCGACAATGATAACAAGCAGCGCATATCGGTTCTCGCTAATCCTTACAATGGATCAACCGGCGACGCTCGTTACGCTTATATGACAGTTCCGGTTAAGAACGACCATGCCAATGCAGTTTCTTATGTATTGACATTCGTTCAGTACGCACCGGGTGACGCGAAGATCACATTGGCTAATCAAACAATGGAAATTCCGCATCTGGCAGCTGATGGCAATCCTTTCAAAGGTACTGTAGCCTATACTTTGAAGAGTGGTTCATCGATTACATCGATCACCACCGATGCTACTACTTGGATTACGGAACTGAAACCGGCGACACTTCCCACTTCGGCAAGTGGCAATATCGAATTTACCGCCTTGAAGTATGACGGTTCGAATGGTGCTACCCGCGAAGGTATTATTACCATTAAGATCAAGAATACCCAAGGAGTAGAAGAAGTATATAGCATCAAGGTTATACAGAAATCACCGGAAGCCGCAGGCATCTCGTTGGCTTCTACGGAGGTGTCGGCACCGTATAAGGGAGCGACCACGGATAATTACACAGGTACTGTTGCCTATACCTTGAAGAATGGTTCTTCTATCATTGATATCTCAAAGAATGTTGATTGGTTAACCGATCTGCTGCCGGCGGCGACTGAATCAAACCCCATCAGCACAAACGGCAATATTTCCTTTACCGCTACGAAATACAACGGTGCGCAAGGTGCTACCCGTGAAGGTATTATTACCATCACGGTAAAGAACGACCAGGCAAACCAAGAGGTAGTCAGCATTAAGGTGACGCAAGGCGCGCCGGAGGCTCCGGGTATTGAATTGCAGCAGGAAATGATTGAAATACCGTCAACGGCGATAACAGGTGGCGCAGGTGTGATTAATTATACACTGCTTAATGGCGCGGGTATTACCGGTATTGAGGTTACAGGAAATGGGTTGACTATTGCTACGCCATCAGCTTACCCTTACACAGGCTCTGTAATCAATTACAATATTACGGCTTACGATGGTAGCGCGGGTGATTACCGCGACGCGCTGGTGACACTGACCATTAAGAACGATTATTACCAAGAGATCAAACGGACAGTAACCATTCGTCAATATAAACCGAATGCCGCGGGCATAGATATGCCACCGATGTTTGTGACACATGCATTGCCGGAGGACCTCGCAAAGTCACTTCCGTTGAATGTGAAGGCTGGTTCTGAGGTTAAAGTACTGGAGTATACCAATGCTGGTTACTTTGCTCTTGATAAAACACCAACGGTTGACGCTTCAAATCATTTAACCTATGAGTTAACTCCATTCGCCGCCGCCGCCGGTACTTTCCGTGAGTCTGTCGTTACCTTACAGGCGACTAATACAGCAAGTGGTGCTATGGCTAACTACTATGTCACCATCCGCCAGTATGCGAAGGATAATACAGTAGGGTTGAATTCTGAGTTGCCGGCTTATTTGGGATTTGGAAGTGAGGCTACGAGCTTCTCTCTGCCGTTAGATTTCCTTGAAGGAACGACTACCGCTTCGGCCGTTTTCACATCGACAGCAGGAGGCAATTGGGTTACCACACCAGCAGCAGACGTGCTGAACAAGAAATTAACCTTTAATGTAACTGCGAACACAACGACTGATACTCGGGAAGGTTATATTACCTTGACGGTTGGTAACGGAACGAAAAATGCTGTTTATTATATTAATGTACGGCAGTATGCAAGTGGTACTCCTATTGCACCGGCGAATTATACCATAACTGATCCGGAGGTACATACTAGCCATTTGTTCACAAAGAGTTATTCTGGTGTTATTCAGTTGAATAATGTTACAGGAGCAACGGTAACTCCGTCATGGACAGACACCAGTTTATGTACTAAAGACACTGGACATACTGCTTCATATAATAGTAATGGAGGTGTAGAGGTTTCATTTACAATGAATAACACCGATGATGATACCCATTTCAGCACTAATCCTCACCCCATAGGAATAGTTACGACTACAGTAACATCAGGTAATGCAATATATACGTTTACGACAAAAGTATATCTTAAGCTTACCATAACCCCCTAATCACCCTTCGGGTGTTAGCGTATAACATTTGATCAGAGAGTTGCAAGGTTCGCCTTGCAACTCTCTCTCTTTAAACCATCCGGCACCATAAAGAGAGAGACCGCCCCGGTATCTCCCGTTTACTCTGAAGGAGTGACTTGTAGGTTATTTGCATATATCTGGTCGTTCCTTCAGAACTCCATTGTAGTTATACGCTGATACCCAGGGTTCCCTGCGGTCACCCATGGGCTGGATTGAATCGCGCTTACAGCGCTCCTTGGGAATCAAATGGGAGAAGAGGGGAAGGAGAAAGGAGAAAGGAGTGATTAATGATTAATGATTAATGATTAGTGATTAATGGGGAGTGAGGGGTGAAGCAATGGAGGAGAAACAACAAATAGCAATCATAGATTGCTCCGCTCTGTAGCCAGTTGCCTCAGGCTGCTGGTCTTTGAAGGAAGGAAATAGGAGAAAGGAGTGATTAATGATTAGTGATTAATGGGGGAGTGGGGAGTGGGGAGTGAGGGGAATAACAAATAGCAATCATAGATTGCTCCGCTCTGTAGCCAGTTGCCTCAGGCTGCTGGGATTCAAATGGGAGGGAATGTGAAGGAGAAAGGAGAAGGGAGAAAGGAATTGGATAGAGGGCGCGCAAACGCCGCCTGGCGGCGATATGTATACAGCCCCGTGCGGAAGCGCGGGGTAATGAATCGCGCAATCAACAGCGCCGCATAGCGGTGCTATGTATTTGTTTTGATGACTGTTGCATAGCACCGCTACGCGGCGCATTTTTTGTGTGTCCCTTTCCCCCGCGCTTCCGCACGGGGCTGTATACATATCGCTGCTATGCAGCGCTTCCTCACTCCAATTTCCTTCCCCTTTCTCCCTTCTCCTTTCTCCCCCTACCCCCACACAAACAAACTGTCACAAAAACCGCATCGACCCCCATGAATCGTATCCCTTTTTGCAACTATTTGAGCAAAACAGCCTGTTTATTCCAAAAAAACGATATATCTTTGCATCCGCACACTATAAAAGTCAAGACATAAAAGACGTAACCGTTTACGCTTTGAAACGAACAATACTACTGATATCGTCCCTATGCGGCGCATTATTGCTTCCAGTCAACTTAGTAGCCAGCGAGGCTACTGAGGGGGTAAACGCGCATACGGATACGATCCCGGAAACAAAGACGATAACGCGTGTAGACACCATCTACATCGAAAAGATTGTGTATGCGCAACCGGAGGCTCCACCCTTACGGAAAAAGAGGCCTTTTCTGATGGCTATTAAAACCAACCTTCTCTATGATTTGGGGCTATTGCCCAACCTATCCATCGAACTGCCCTTCGGGCGAAAGCGTGAGTGGTCCGCCCTGATCGAGGGCAACTGGTCGTGGTGGGACACCGGAGCCGACCGTTACAACTATCATCGCATCCAACTGGCTGGCATCGAACTACGCCGGTGGCTCCCCTCCTTTTACTGCAACTGCGACAACACCACGCCCTTGACCGGATGGTACATCGGTGCCTATGGCTATGGAGGCGACTACGATATCCGCCTGTTTGCCGACAAAAACAGCGACCTGGGACAACAGAGTCTCTGGACCTATTCCGCCGGGCTCACAGCGGGCTATTCAATGATTATCGGCAAACGGTTTAACCTTGCCTTTGGCATAGGCGCCGGATATATAGGAGGCGAATACAGCAAATACAACGTAAGCGAATGTAAGGAGGGTGTGTTTCCACGCGTCAGCCGCCACGAGCGCAATTATTTCGGTGTGACGAAAGCCGAGGTATCACTCGTATGGCTGATCGGAAAAAGCCCCCACCGGCAAAAAGGAAAGGAGGCGTCGCGATGAAAAAGACATTACTCTTACTCCTGACAGCCTTTATCACCCTCTCCTGCCAACATAAAGAATTGAGCGACGATGATTTCTGCGGCACGGGTGACAATGCCATCAAGGTGGTCGTACATTGGGACGATCCCGCCACACAGGCGCGCTCGATGCGTATCAACCTCTTTTCGGCCACACCGGGCGTGGCAGACTACGGACGCGACGACGTGCCGGCCGCCGGCGTGAAACAGATCTACCTGGAGAGCAACGCCGCCTATCGCCCCTACTGCTACGACTACAACGCCTCGAATATATACTTCCGTAACGAGCAAAACGGCGAAACGATCGAAGCCTATTTCTCCGGTGCGTCGCGGGCTACCTACGACAACTACGTCACCAAAGCGCCTTACGAATCAACCTATAGCGCCCCGTCGGGTGGTGAGTTCTATATCCATGCCTGGACCACCTCGTTTGAGGTGATCGCCAACAGCCCCGTGGAGCAGACGATCGACTTCTACCCCCGGAACGTCTTGCGGCAGTTCACCTATCGCGTCAACAATATCATCGGGCAAGGAAACATCAAAGATATCCGCGGCGCGGCATCGGGCATGGCTGCGACGTTTGTCTTCCATACCAATAGCCCAAGCGACACGCGTTCGACCATGCTGTTTGGTAATGTCAAAAAGGGATACGACGCGGAGAAAAAATGCGGCTACCTCGAAGGGGAGTTCTATACCTTCGCACCGGTGGCACCCTATGAGAACTGGTTCACGATGGAGATCTACTCCATGGCAAACAAATACCATAACGCCTCCTGGAACGTATCGAACCAGGTCGGCGAATCGATGGCGGACCGTGCCGCCAAACTGGCACGCGACGGATACGATATATTGATATGGAACGATCCCGAGGGCGAAGGCATCGAAGAGATCGACCCTGGCGAAGGAGGCTCGGGCGGCGGTTTCGATATCGGCGTCGGCGAATGGGGGGATGAAGTGATTATCGAACTGTAAGAATTAATTAAACAACTAAATATAAGGGTGTATATGAATAGTAAAACAACGCAAGCGCAAACGACTTGCAAACAACAAAAAGAAAACATTCAATTAGTATCAGCCATGAGAAGAATGCTTATGCTGGCAGCCTCTGCTGCCGTTATGCTGACATCCTGCTCGAACGACAAGGAGATCGGCGATGTAGAGGGAGACAAAAATGGGAGCGAAATCAATTTCCGCACCCTGATCGACAAAGGTGCCGAATCGCGCGCCACCGTAACAAACTCTGAGAATATCCTCGGCTTTACCGTGAGCGGTTGGTGGGATAAGACCACAGATGGCACGACTACTGAGCTCGGAAACACCAATACGGGAGGCTATCTATTCAACGCCTTCGACCTGACACGCCGCGAAGCGGGGGTGACCGATTGGGAGTACGATCCGAAGATTTACTGGCCTTCATCGGGCAAAGGCGTTCTGTTTTATGCCTACAGCCCGGCATCGTCTAAACATGTAACGAAGGGTAAAGGCCTTTATGATTACAAAGGAGGTTCGATCGAATACACCGTGCCCGATCCGGGTGAAGCGGAAGCGCAGGAGGATTTCCTATTGGCACGAACAGGCAACTTAAACAAAGAGACGGTAAAACTGAATTTCGCCCATGTGCTTTCGAGAGCCACCTTCTCCGCCAGAAAGACGAATACGGATATGACCTATCTGATTAAAAGTGTCACCTTGGTGAATATCAAGAAAAACGGGAAGATCGACTACGCGGTTATTCCGACAGGCGGCAGCTTTGCCGATGAATATGCTACCGCGCTTGCCGCGAATAAAAGAGTCGTACACTGGACAGACCACGCGACACCCGATGGAGGAAATGATAACCTTTCCATCGACCTGGGTGAGACGCCGGCTTTTGTGCAGTATGATGAAAGCAAGTTCCACTCTATCCTGGGTGAAACAAACGCGCTGATGGTGCTTCCGCAGACCACTAAGCTGTGGGATGATACTAAAGAGGGATTGGCCAATAAAGGCTTTGCCATCCAGGTGGAATACAAAGCCTATCTCGATGTGAACGATCCGGGCACCTATTACGCCGGTTCTCCTACCACCTGGAAGGAGGTCTATTTCCCGGTACTTGACGCGGCGCTTACGACAGAGGAAAGCCCCGTCGCACATACCTTTGAAATCGGTCGCCAATATAACTTCGCCCTGACCTTCGGCGTTGCTGAGGCGGGTGGCAAGATTGGCTTCGATGTAAATGTAGGCGACTGGTCGGACGCTCCCGTGGTGGAGGTGCCGCAGATCAGTAATTACTACCCTGAGTATATCAGCGAGAAGCTGGCGGCAGCGGTTAAAGCGGATTATGCAAGCACTGGCGTCACGCTGGGGGATATATTAAATAAAACAAAGATAGTTGTGATGAATATAGCCAATGCAGAGGCAGCCCAAAAAGAGCTGAAAGGCATTGAGTATTTTGCTAATCTCGAGACGCTTTGCCTCAGTCAGACAAAAGGACTTACGCTCGACCTATCCAAGCTGGAGAGTCTTAATAAGATAAGCATGGGACTGGGTGTAAGCTTTGATGAATTGGATATCTCCTGCCTAAAAGAGAGGGAGCAGCAGCTGACGTTTGATGTCTATAATACCACGATGAGGCTTGATGGTTCGAAAGATGTGGATGAGCTGAACAATCTTGTCACGATAACTACCTTAAAGGTATGGAGCGGGTTCACAACAAATATTGATAGAAGAGACTGGCTATTTATGCTAAACACTCATTCCAATGGCAATACTGCTAAGGCAACCGTTACCGCAACAACAATCGAACCGTTAAGTGGTACTACAGACGTTACAATAACAAATGCAGCAGGCACATATTACGAATAACTCTTTATAGCGAGAGCCTAAAAACAGCAATAAAACAACTAAAATAAATCATTTCAATATGAAAAAAATATATTTACTGGCGGCATTGGCTTCCGCCATCACATTCACTTCCTGCTCGAACGATCAGGAGATAGATCATAATCTGACAAACACGAAAGCGATTGGCTTCCGTACCTTTATTGATAAAGGCAACGGCTCGAAAGCCGCCGTTACGACAAGCGATAATATCCTCAGTTTTACTGTAACCGGCTGGTGGGATAGAGAAAACAAAAAGACTTTCGCAGATGCGAAAGATGAAGCTGGTAATATCCCAGCGGATCAATATATGTTCAACGCCTTCGATATCTCCCGTCGTGAAGCAGGCAACTGGGCCTATACCCCGGTGCGCTACTGGCCCGCGGAGGAGATTATCGGCGGGGGCATCACCTTCTTCGCTTATAGCCCGGCGGCGTCTAAAAATGTAACAACAGGACTTACCAACTACAAAGGCGCAGCAATCGCTTATACAGTGCCTGATATTTACGACACGAACAATAAAACGCAAGGCCAGGAGGATTTCCTGTTGGCAAGAACGGATGCGTTGACAGGGAAAACGGATGATCTCAATAGTAATGGCAATGTACAGCTCACCTTTACCCATGCCCTTTCGCGGGTAAAATTCTCCGCGCGTACGACCAATACCGGTCTTACCTATGTGATTGGTGGCGTGGAGCTGGTTAATATCGCCAAGTCGGGAACGATCGACCTGGCAAAGATCCCGGTTGATGGCGCATTCACCTATAATGACAGTGATCCGACTGACAATGTTCCGGTTGTATTGTGGAAAAAGGGTGATGATCGTGGCAATTTAGGCCTCGATATCGGCGAATCACCTATCAATCTATTGGGGGAATATAAATCCTTATTGGGCGACTACAACGCGTTGATGGTCTTGCCGCAGACCACCGAGGTGGGGGATAAGGCAGATGAAGTCAGAGGCACAATACCCTCTGGGGGCTTCTGGATCAAGGTAAGCTACAAAGCCTACCTCAACAATCCCGACAAAGGCACCTACTTCGCCGGTTCTAAAGAGGCCTACGAAGATCGTTACTTCCGGGTGATCGACCCATTGCGCTCGACAAGTACGACGGAGCAAGGATTTAGCTTCGAGATCGGACGCCAGTATAATTTCTATCTTACCTTCGGTGACGAAGCGGAAGAGGCAATCAGCTTCGAGGTGGTAGTAGGAGACTGGAGCGACGCGGATTAATGCAGCTCCGTAATCCTCTTATGAGACGAACAGCCCATATCCTATTCGCCCTGGCCGCCTTGTTGTGGACAGGATGCAGCGAACATACCGATCCCCTGCCCGGCGACACTGCCGGGCGGGCGATTGCTTTTTCGTGTGTCGAAGCGGGAACACGGGCGGAGGAGACAACCGAAGAAACACTTCGTATGTTCCGGGTATCGGCCCGATGGAACAGACCGACAGGTGATCCTGTCAACGACTATATGGACGATCAATTGGTAGAGAAACGCGACGGAGCGTGGATCTACTCACCCGTTTGTTATATGCCTACGCAGGGCACGGTCGACTTTTTTGCTTATAGCCCGGTAGATGATCCGGGGTTAGATGATTGTATGTTTAGTGATGAGCTTGTATTATTGCAATATACAATACCGACACATCCCGCCAAACAAAAGGATTTTGTCATAGCACTGACGCTCGGACAGACCTCGCCAAAGATACCGCTTACATTTATTCATACGCTCGCTTCCGTTCGGGTAGAGGTGAAAAGCAGTGGAAACCCGATAAGTATTGAAAATATCGTATTAAGCGGACTAAGCAATGCAGGAACGCTTACATGCGAGTTTGATTCCAAAAAAGCAATCCCATGGAGCTGGAGTGTAGATAATACGAGTAGCGACTACACCCTGTTTGATGGTAAACCGATAACAGTAACTGATGCAGGGTATACATCCATTATAGACCCGAATGTAGTGGGAACACTATTGGTTATTCCGCAAGCCAATAATAGCCTTGCCCCTTTCACTCTTCAGGTAACCTATTCCAATGGCTCTGAAAGCGACCTAAAAAGCTTTCCTTTATCTTCCGACTTCGCCTTTGACATGGGGCAAAAGTATGTTTTTCAGATCGAGATCTGAGACTATCACCTCCTATTATAGTTACCGCTATGCGGCGTTATTGATCATACGTCCTATTCCCCCGCGCTTCCCACGGGGCTGGATACGGGTCGCCTGGCGGCGTTTGGTGCGGGATCTTCAGGTTTGAAGGAGAAAGGGAGAAGGGAGAAAGGAGAAGGAAATTGGAGTGAGGAAGCGCTGCATAGCAGCGATATGTATACAGCCCCGTGCGGAAGCGCGGGGGAAAGGGACACACAAAAAATGCGCCGCGTAGCGGTGCTATGCAACAGTCATCAAAACAAATACATAGCGAGGCTGTAATTTGAACTGTGTCAGCAAAGCGTAATAAAAGTATTAACTTTGCTAACACAGTTTTTTTATGGAAGATTTTAATTTTGAAGAGATTAAGAACAAGGCATTGGAACAGCTGAAGTCTGGCAAATCCTTGTTGGGGAAAGATGGAGCGTTTGCTCCATTATTGGAAAGTATCTTAAATGCTGCCTTAGAAGGAGAAATGGATGCTCATTTAGATCCTGATGAGCGTGAGTCTGGTAATCGCCGCAACGGCAAAATGCACAAGCAGGTTCAAACACCTTTAGGTGAAGTTACCGTATCAACGCCCCGTGATCGCAACTCCACCTTTGATCCTCAGTTTATCAAGAAACGTGAAACCATCTTAGCTGATAATGTTGCTGACCGAATTATCGGTTTGTATGC
>NZ_JARXWF010000006.1 GCF_029892605.1 Parabacteroides sp. PM6-13 | reverse complement strand
CTCTACTGTTGCCAGCTCTTCTGATTTGGCTTCACGTTCCTCACCATAGAGATCTAACTCAGGTTGAATGGATAACTCTTTAGAGCGAATCCACTTTTTGCCATGAGATACTAGTTCTAATATCTCGGATTCATCTTTACTGGTACCAACTTTATACAGTTCTGTGAACCGACCATTGCTCTTATCAACGACAACAATCGTTGTACTACCTGATTTGTTTTTCCGTCTGCGTATAAACATAGCAGCGAATATAGTTAAAAAAAGCTTCGATTCACCCAAAATAGGGTGAAGCAAAAATGCAACCACTTATCTTCTTGCATGTTATAAAAAGAGGATAAATGAAGCGACGAAGTCAGGAAAGAGAGTCTCCGTGATAATATGACAAATCTTGAGATTGCCTTGAATACTCTTGCGGAAGCCTCTACTTCAGAAATATCAAAACAGAGAAATCCCAAAGGCTTTAAGCAAAGTGCTGCTACTGCAAAAAGTGGTGGTAGTGTCGCTAAAGCAGCAAGAGATCAGCTTGAATCACAACTCGGACGCTCTGTTATCTCACCGGAGAAAGCTTCTGATTATTTGTTGCCGGAAAATGAAAAGCCGGATATTGAATGATCCGATCCGTATAGAAAGACGTATAGAAAGAAAAATCCCAACTGTTTCAGATACAGTTGGGATTTTTTTTTGGAGATTACGCGCTTTTAGCTATTATCTTTTGCGTTGTTGCTGTTGCTGTTGTTTTTGTTTGCGCAGAACCTCTTCTTGTTGTTTCTGGGCTTCTTCGAGACGCTTCATGAAGCTTGATTTCTTTTGCGGCTTCTTTTTGTTGGACTCAAGTTTGGCCAGAAGCTTCTCTTCGTTGATAAGGAAGCGGAAGGCGATGGTTTGCGCGATGGTCATCAGGGTGGAGATGAAGTAATAATAGGTCAAACCGGAGGCGTACTGGTTGAAGAATACCAGGAACATCAATGGCATGAAATACATCATCGCCTTCATACCCGGCATTTGTTGCTGCCCGGTATTGGTCATTTCCATATTGAACTTCGTATAGATGATCTGTGTGACAGTCATCAACAAACAGAACAAGCTGATATGATTCCCGAAGTAGGGAGTGATCAACGGAATATAGGTGTTCCAGCTCACGATCGCGTCGTAGGTTGAAAGGTCTTTTGCCCAGAGGAAACTTTCGTGGCGTAATTCAATCGCCGACGGGAAGAACATGAACAAGGCGATCAGGATCGGCATTTGCAGAAGCATCGGTACACAGCCGCTCATCGGACTGGCGCCGGCTCGGCTGTAGAGCTCCATCGTTGCCTTCTGTCTTTCCATTGCTTTGGCTTCACCCGGGTATTTGGCATTGATCTCTTCTACCTGCGGACGCAATACACGCATCTTGGCGGATGACATATATGATTTGTAGGTCAATGGGAAGATCACAATCTTAACCGCCAGGGTCAACAGGAAGATGATCAGTCCGTAATTGTTGAAGTAGCGTCCCAGGAAGTCAAACAACGGGATGATGAAATACTGGTTCACCCAACGGAAAACGCTGCTTCCGAGCGATACGATACGTTCCAGGTCGAGTTGCTGATCCTTAGATACCCCTTTGTCGTAGGCTTTCAATAAAGCATAGCTGTTAGGCCCGAAGTAATAGGTGAAGTCGGTCGACTCGCGTCCCTGTATATCAAAAGGTACAGCGGTTGTCGCTTTGTAGTTCTTCAGGTGTACATCGGAGTTCAGCATCTTCGATTCCAAGGTAGTACCTTCAAATCCTTCTCCATCAATGATCAAGACCGTAGAGAAGAACATATCTTTGAATCCGATCCACTTCAGGCGGTTGGATATCTTTTTGCTGTCGTTCTTCGCTTCGCTCAGTTTCTCCACATCGTCGGATATGAATTTGTAGTGGAGCGCGGCGTAGCGGTCTTCAAACTTACGCCCTTTTTCCTGCTGACGGATGTCCTGGCGCCATACCAGATCCAAGGCGGTGGTCGATGGCGACAACATACCATTCATCCCGACTGCTTTGATGGAATAACTCATCATGTAGTCGTCGGGTGTTAATGTATAGATGAAATCCAGGTAACTATCTGTATCCGTGGCCAGGCGCATGGTGATGCTATTCGGATCGTTTCCTTTTATCGGTGTAAAGAAGAGGTCGCTGGTATTTAAAATACGATTGCTGGCCGTGATTAGGGTGAAGTCAAACACGACCTCATCCTTGTCGAACAACACCAGTGGATCCCCATTGTAGTTGTCGTACTCTTTCAACCGGGCGTAGGCTACATGTCCCCCTTTATTACTCAGGCGGATCTCCACCTTCTCGTTTTCCAATGTGGCAAATCCTTCCGTACCTGACAGGGCATTGGCGAAAATACCAAAATTGTTTTGCAGGCGCACTTGTTGCAACGAATCGCTTGCTTCTGCCGAAATGGGATCAGCCTCTTTGGCTACTGCCTCTTTCTCTATTTCCACTTGTTGCAGATATTCTATCTTCGCGATAGAGTCTTGATATCTGCGTTGGGCTTCTATTTGTTCCGGGGTCGGCCGATTCAGCCAGCTGAAAACAAACAGGACCAGCCCGATCAATATAAACCCTAAAATTGTATTCTTATCCATTTATATTCTGTTGATGTATATTCAGTCTTTCTTTTGATTATCGATGGCTGCTTTCACAAAGTCGAGGAAAAGAGGATTCGGGTTTACCACCGTGCTGTTGTATTCCGGATGATACTGAACCCCAACATACCAAGGGTGTGAAGGCAGTTCGACTACCTCTACCAGGTTGGTCTCCGGATTTCTTCCCGCGCACAACATGCCGGCCTTTTCAAACGCGTCCTTGTATTCGTTATTGAACTCAAAACGATGACGATGGCGCTCCTGGATCAGTTCTTTTCCATAAGCGGCATAGGTTTTTGAGCCCTCTTTCAATACACAGTCGTAAGCGCCCAGACGCATCGAACCGCCCAGGTTGGTAATATTCTTCTGCTCTTCCATCAGGTCGATCACCGGGTAGGGGGTTGTCCGTTCCATTTCTGTCGAATTGGCCTCTTTCAAGCCTAAGACATTCCGGGCAAATTCGATCACCATGCATTGCATACCCAGGCAGATGCCTAAGAGCGGAATATTATTCTCACGCGCATATTTCAGGGAAGCCAGTTTACCTTCAATACCCCGTTGCCCGAATCCGGGAGCAATCAGGATGCCATCCATATCTTTCAATAGCTCGGCCACATTTTTATCGTTCACCTTTTCGGAATGGATTGTATGGAGATCTAATCGTCTTCCGTTGTAAATAGCCGCTTGCTGCAATGATTCGTCAATCGATTTATAGGCATCCTGCAGTTCGACATATTTGCCCACCAGCCCGATTTTTACATCTTTCTTAGCGGCCACCTTCTTATCGAGGAAGGCTCTCCATTGCTTCATGTCGGGGGTCGGACCTACTTCGAGTCCCACGCGTTGTAATACGATCTCGTCCATTTTCTGGCGTTGCAATACCAACGGTACTTCATAGATGGTCGGCACGTCGATGGATTGCATAACGGCATTCTCCGCCACGTTGCAGAACAGGGCTACTTTGCGTGTGATCGATTGGTTTAGTTCATGTTCGGTACGCAATACCAGGATGTCCGGCTGTATACCCAGCTCCTGCAATTGTTTTACGGAGTGTTGGGTCGGTTTCGTTTTGTATTCTTTCGCCGCGGCAATGTAGGGCACATAGGTCAGGTGTACGCAAAGGCAGTTTTTGCCCAATTCCCATTTCAACTGACGCACGCTTTCAATATACGGTAAGGATTCGATGTCCCCCACGGTTCCACCAATCTCCGTGATCACAAAATCAAATTTGTATTTTGAGCCTAACAGCTTCACATTCCGTTTGATCTCATCGGTGATATGCGGCACCACCTGTACGGTTTTGCCCAGGAAATCTCCCCGGCGTTCCTTATTGATCACACTTTGATAGATGCGACCGGTGGTAATGTTGTTCTCTTTGGTTGTTTGCACGTTCAGGAATCGCTCGTAATGTCCCAGGTCGAGGTCCGCCTCGTGCCCGTCGGTGGTTACATAACATTCCCCATGTTCATACGGATTGAGTGTGCCCGGATCGATATTGATGTATGGGTCAAACTTCTGGATGGTCACTTTATAGCCTCTGGCTTGTAGCAATTTACCCAGTGATGCGGAAACAATTCCTTTTCCTAAAGAAGAAACGACGCCCCCGGTAACGAAAATGTACTTTGTATCTGCCACGATAGTAATATTTTAGTTTCTTAATATGCTGTTTGTAGTAAAAGCGACAAAGTTAATTAATTTCATTTAGATAGCCCACGGTGTTGGGTTTAATTTATGCGAAAGAGGCGTGGAAAAATTGCGTGGCAGGGTATGAGTTAATAAGTAAATGAAGTTTACTCTTTCATTTTTTTTACATACTCGGAAGGACTTATTCCATATTCTTCTTTAAAGCATTGACGGAAATAACTGACATCATTGAAGCCGATCATATAGGCCGTTTCCGAAATATTATAGGTGCCCGATAGCAGAAGACGAAGGCTATTCTTCAGCCTGACTTTTCGTATAAATTCATTGGCAGAGATACCGGTAAGCGCTTTCACCTTCCTATAGAAAGTGGAGTGACTCATATTCATTTTATCCTTTAAAAAGGCAATGTCGAGTTTGTCCCAGTCCAGGTTCTCTTCAATGAGTTGAGTGATTTTGTTTAAAAACTTTTCATCCAGTGGGTTTATTCTCATTCCCTCTTCCGGATGGTCGGTTAAGGATGGTTTTATTCCATTCGAATGAGCGGAAACTATATTGGCAAGCCTTCGCCTGGATTCCAGTAGATTGTGGATACGGCTTAACAATAATTTGGCACTGAATGGTTTGGTGAGATAGGAATCCGCGCCGCTTTCATATCCTTCTTCTTTGTCGTGGATGGAATCTTTGGCTGTTAACAAAATGACGGGAATGTGACAGGTGCGTATATCTTCCTTTATCAGACGACAGAATTCCAATCCGTCCATTTCCGGCATCATGATGTCACTGACAATCATATTAGGAATCTCTTTTTGCGCTAACTGCAGCCCCTCTTTTCCGTTAGTTGCCACGTGAACGATATAATGGGGAGAAAGCGATGTGGCAATGTAGTCACGAATATCATCATTGTCTTCAATAACAAGAATAATAGGACATGATTCGCCTTCTTTTTCTTCCTGCTTTGTTTGAGTAGCCAGATCTTGTGTTACTTCTGATTCTATTTTGTTTTCTGCATGCAGGGCGTTTGGGTAGGTGTTTTCCGTTAACAAACGAAACCGAAATGTTGTTCCTTCACCCAAATGGCTCTCTACCGACAGGATCCCTTCATGTAATTCGACCAATGATTTTACAAGAGCGAGCCCTATGCCACTGCCTGATGCCTGATGTTTTCCTTTTGCCTGATAATACCTGTCGAAAATGTAGGGGATAGCCTTCTCATCGATCCCGTATCCCGTATCCCTTACTTCTATTTCCGTATATATATTGTTTTCCTCAGCAACAGAGCGCATGATGAGCTTGATTTCTCCTTCTGTTGTATATTTTATCGCATTAGATAATAGGTTATTCAAAATACTTGTCACCATATCGACATCGTAAAACAAGACAACCTCTTTTGTTTCAATTATTATCCGGAAATCTATTTTATCATTTTGATTAAGCTCTTTGTAGCGTAGACCGATCTCTCTCACCAACCGGCTTAAATCCTCTTTGCTGACTGTCAGCCGGCGGTTTTGTGTTTCTGTTTTTCGGAATTCGAGTATCTGGTTGATCAGGTTTAACAGTCGGAGCGCGCTGCGGTGTATGGTACTTATTTTTTGGTTATAAGGCGATGGCAAGCCGCGATCATTAATTAGATCTTCCAGTGGACCCAGAATTAATGTGAGTGGTGTGCGCAATTCGTGGGTCACATTGGTGTAAAAACGCAGTCGTTCATTATTCAACTCCTGCTTATTCAGGTTCTCTTTTCTTTCCAGTTCCAGCGAGGTTTTCAGATCTAATCTGTTTTTATACAGGCGAAGCAGGAAAAAGACCACCCATAGAAAGATCAGGAGATAAAACAGTTTGGCATACCAGGTAAGCCATAAGGGGGGAGTGATCAGAATAGCGACGGACGCCCTATGTGTTTCGTCCCATTCCTGATTCCTCAATTTGGCTTTTACATAAAATGTATATTCCCCCGGTGAAAGGTTCCGGAAGGTGATCTGGTTTTCCCCCTGTGTGTTATACCAGGCATTTTCCAATCCTTCCATCTTATAAGCGTATTCTACCTGCCGGCTTTGGGAGTAGTCGGGTACAGTGTAGGAGATTCGGAAGGTATTCCGGTCGTAAGGGAGGCGGATGCGCCCGTTCGATAAAGGGATAATATATTCATCGCTTCGGCTTTCTATCTGTTTGTTAAAACCTCTGCAATCGATGATCTGGACAGGTGCGACCTGTTGCACATTAGAAAGATCTCCGGGTTTGAAATAACATACACCGTTCAGCGATCCGAAGTAAATAGTTCCGTCTGGCGTGGAACAACTGGAGCCCTCAATGAAGTTTCCAGAGGGGATGCCATCGCGGAAGTCATAATTATCAAATGTCTGTTTCTTGTTGTTCCAGAAGGAGATACCATCGTTGGTGCTCAGCCATATATTGCCTGATTCGTCTTCAAAAAGAGCGCGTACGTGCGTTTCCGTGAGCCCCTGTTTATAATTGTATAATTCAAATTGATCCGGGTGGTTTGTGTCTTTAATATAGCCGATTCCATTACGTGTCGCAGCCCATATTCCTCCCTTCGAGTCTGTAATCAGGTGGCTGATTGAGTTCGAACAAAACCCTTTCTCGGTAGAGAGCGTTTCTACTAATTGGTTCTCCCGGTCAAAAATACAAATTCCACCTCCATAGCTTCCGACCCACAATTTGCCCTGTCGGTCACGTGTAATCCCATAGGTCGACCAATCCCGAAGTTGGCTGATAATATCCTCTTCTTTATATAATGTGCCTTGAAAATAGGAGTAGAGCCCATATTCTGCTCCAATCCACATCCTACCGTCATTGTCTTCATAGAAGGTAATGATATCCATATTTTCAATATCCAGTTCTATACGTTTGAATTGGTTATTTTGTATATTATAAGTCAATAATCCATCATCATAAATTCCCAGCCATAGCAATCCTTGCTTGTTACATTTCATGGTAAATACCTGGGCATAAGGCCTGTTGATGTGCTCGGTAATAGAGACGGCTTTTATTAGTGTGTTGTTTCTGAACAGAGCTATTTCATTCTCACTACCCATCCATACCTGGTGTTCTTTGTCGGAACAAATCCCCCATACTGGTTTGTTTTTGGGAATATCGCCTTTCTCGATATAGGGGAGAATATGAAATGCCGGTTGCTTGTGGCTGATAAAGTCTACACCACTGCTGTAGTTGCCTATCCATATATTACCAAACGAATCCTGCAATAGGCTTCTGATGTTGTTAGAAGAAGTACCCGTATTGTCACTTGAAGCAGAAATATTGAAAAACCGGACATTTTCCGGATTCATAAAACTAATATTGTGTAAATCCAATATACTGATACCACCAATATCGCAGGCTATCCATAAACTGCCATCATTCATTTCTTTGATGTTGTATATATGGTCTGCGATAAGCGAGTAGGGGTCTCCCGGGTCATGTTTAAAACATAAAAATTCATCTGTTTGCGGATAGAACAGAGCGAGCCCTTGGTTTGTGCCTATCCATATATTTTGCAGATGGTCGATCAGAATAGAATAAACACTGTGACCCGGCAAGCTTTTGGGATTATTGGGGTCGTGAAGATAGTTTCGTACTTCATGGGTTTCCAGATCAATAATCGATAACCCTTTTCGGGCATGCCCTAAATACAACTTGCCTTTCCCGTCATCGAATGAAGTCCAATGAGAATAGTTTGTTTCCTCTATATTACTGTCGGTAGAATAAGAGTAAAATTCTTTTTTCTTTCTGTCGTACAAAAAGAGTCCTCCGTTATGACTGGTTATCCAGATGCTGCTGTCTGTGGCATAGCATAGATGAGCTACATTTTCAATTTTCGGACTCCTCTCACTATCGTAGTTGTTAAACTCTTGTGTCTGGCAATCAAACAAGCTTAACCCACTTTTCGTGCCTATCCATAATTTATTTTCGGAAGGATCGTATAAAAGCGCATTTAGCGCGTTGCTGATTATATCGGATGTATTTTCTTCGTAGGTCGTAAAATGCTTCCCGTCAAAACGACTTAATCCTGATTCGGTCGCCACCCAGATACACCCTTGTCCGTCTTGTATTATATCTTTTACATAGTTATTCGATAGCCCGTCTTCAACGCTTAAGTGCTTGAATGAGTAGCTTTGCGCAACTCCTGTAATAGAGAACATTAGTAAGAAGAAGCAATAATAAAAGCAGTGCCGGTAAAACATAGGTGAATGATTTTAAAAACCATGGGATGTTGTCTATCTACAAAAATACAAGAAATACTTGTAAAACAGAAGCCGCATGAAAAAGAACCATCTTTTGGTTATAAGCGAACGTTTGATAATGTGTTGTGTTGTAGTGGTTTGAGTTCTTTATATCTTCTGTGATTGCCTATTTTACCCTTTAAGAATGCCTGATTTACCCGCTGTTTTATGGCGGAGGAAGAATCGATGGGTCGTATATCTTCATTTTACTTCTGATCTGACCTTTATTAAAGTTAAATGCTAAAATACAAAGTGTAAGCAAAATTAGCGTTTTGGTTTACAATATGATACGTTAAAAAATGTTTCTCCCGGGACTTTTTCTACAAACTCCTGCCATTTCGCGCGCAAACTCCCGCGTTTTTGTCAAAATGATAGTCGGGAATCCCCCAAAAAGGAAAGGAGCTTACGAATTGTAAGGGAACCGCAAAAAAGGGTTTATCCGGAGATACCAATACACCCGTTTTGAGAAAGACTAATTTGTCCTTGCTATTTGCTGAATTTACCATCTCCCCCCTTCATAACTCCTGCATAGCTTTGCCTCGGATATCGTTCCCTTGGAAAATGCCGGGCATGATAGCCTATTTATCAACCTAAATTTAGTACGAATATGCATTAGAGATCCATTGAATTTATTCAGAGAAAATTACTTAGTATTCATTCATTACTTTAAATCACAAATTACATGACAACAAAAAACTGCACTTTTCCATTAGATGCAAAAAGTGAGACAAAAAGGAAAAAACGTAAGATGTACTTCCTGGGTATGTTTTTTATGTTTTTTGCCGTGGGTGCATTTGCACAACAAACAACGGTTACCGGTATGGTGACTGATCCTTCCGGCGAACCGGTTATTGGAGCAACCATTCAGGAAAAAGGGACAACAAACAATGGAACAATTACCGATTATGACGGTAACTTCTCCTTGCGGGTACAGCCCAATGCGACCTTGATGATTTCCTACATTGGTTATAAAAATAGGGAAGTGAAGGCACAGGCTGGAAGCATGCGCATTGTTTTAGAAGAAGACAATCAGCTGCTCGATGAGGTGGTTGTCGTAGGGTTTGGTACACAAAAGAAGGTGAACCTGACGGGATCGGTAGGGATTGCCACGGCTAAGGATATTCAATCCCGTCCGGTAACAAATGCTGTGCAGGCCTTACAAGGGGTGGTGCCGGGACTGAAGATTACGACCAGCACCGGAGAACTCGATAAGACAATGGATATTGCGGTTCGTGGAACCGGTACTATTGGCGATGGTTCCAGTGGTAAACCTTTGATCCTGATCGATGGAATGGAAGGCGACCTGAATACCATTAACCCTCAGGATATTGAAAATATCTCGGTATTGAAAGACGCTGCCTCTTCTTCTATTTATGGTTCGCGCGCGCCGTTTGGGGTGATTCTTGTCACGACAAAGAGTGGACAAACCGGTAGAGTCTCGGTGAATTATAATAATAGTTTCCGTGTTGCCAGTCCGATCAATTTGCCGGAATCAATGGATTCGTATGGTTTTGCCAATTTCATGAATACGGCTATTATAAACAATGGAGGCTCTGCTAAATTTTCAGATGAAACAATGCAGAAAATGCTCGATTTCCAAGCGGGAAAACTTACCGGTGGATTAGATCCGAACCCTAACAATCCGAATGTTTGGAGTGATCCCTGGTCTTTAGGTTATGCCAATACTGACTTGTATGCGGAAACCTATAAATCGCAGGTGTTTTCACAAGAGCACAACCTCAGCGTGTCGGGCGGAAGTGAGCGTATGACCTATTATGCTTCGGCTAATTTTCTGGATCAGGGAGGTATGTTGAAAATAGGAGACGATGGTTTGAATCGTTTTAATGTATCCGGAAAAATAACGGCCACATTGACCGATTGGCTGAAGTTTAGCTATAGTACTCGTTTTACGCGCAATGACGTATGGCGTCCAAGAGCCTTCTCCGGTAGCTATTATAATTATTATGGCCGTCAGAACTGGCCGAATATTCCGATGTATGATCCTAATGGGCATATTTATGGAGCTAACGCATTAGCCGTAGCCAAGGGCGGCCAGCGTGAAATGGTGACAGACCGTACTTATCATCAGGGTTCATTCACGATCGAACCGATTAAGAACTGGATTACAAAGATAGAGTTCAATTACAGCACGATGAATAGCAACACCAAAGAGGTGACACTTCCTGCCTATGAACACCGTCCTGACGGAACAGAGAACAATACCAATGGTACCAGCTATTTATATCAGGACGATACCAAAGAAGACTATTGGAACCTGAATATTTATAGTGAATATTCTCATTCTTTCAACGATGTTCATAACTTCAAAATCATGGGTGGGTTCCAGGCGGAAGATATGCATCAACGTTTCTATTCGGTGAGAAGAGCGGGGATTATGTTTAATGACTTTCCAGAGTTCAACCTAACCTCCGGTTTGCAAGGAAACGGTAGTGCTTACGATTCGCAAATATATGGTTATCAGAATGAATGGGCTATTGCCGGATTCTTTGGCCGTTTGAATTATGATTACATGGGGAAATACCTGTTTGAAGCAAATCTTCGTTACGACGGTTCTTCCCGTTTCCGCCGTGGTAGCCGTTGGCAATGGGCACCTTCTTTCTCTTTGGGATGGAATATGGCACAGGAAGGTTTCTGGGAACCGTTGGTTGATACTGTTAATCAGTTGAAACTTCGTTTCTCATACGGGCAATTGAGTAATCAGAATACCAATACATGGTATCCGACCTACCGTACGATGACCATGCAATCGGGTACAGGAGATTGGCTACTGGGCGACGTTAGATCTTCTAAAGCTTATGTGGGAGATATGATCAGTCAGACAATGACTTGGGAATCGGTAGGACAATGGAATGCAGGTGTGGATTTTGGGTTGTTTAATAACCGTCTATCCGGTCAGTTCGACTATTTTATCCGTTACACGAAAGACATGATCGGTCCGGCACCTTCGCTTCCTTCCGTGTTGGGTATTACGCCTCCAAAAACGAACAACTGCGACTTACATACACAAGGATGGGAACTGTCGCTTACCTGGAGGGATCGTTTGAATAATGGATTGGGATATGGTATTACGGCAAGTTTGTCGGATCAGGATACTTACATCGACAGCTATCCGGGTAACCGGACAAACGCTATCCGGAGAACATTAGGGAACGGAGATGTCGGTGGACACTATATTGAAGGTCAGAAAGTAGGGCTAATTTGGGGGTATGAAACGGTTGGAATCGCAAAGACACAGGAAGAAATGGATGCGCATCTGGCAAGTCTTCCAAATGGCGGACAAAATGCATTGGGATCGAAGTTTGCCGCCGGCGACATCATGTATGCCGATCTGAATAATGATGGTAAGATCGATGGCGGAGCAGGTACCTGGGACGACCATGGCGACCTGAAGATACTGGGAGATGCGAATCCGCATTATTTCTTCGGATTAGACCTTACGGCAGACTATAAGGGATTCGATCTTCGTGCATTCTTTCAGGGAGTATTGAAACATGATTATTGGCCTGGTGGAAATGCCAACGATGGTAATGAAGGCCCGGGCGGTTATTTCTGGGGTGTTCGAGGAAACAAAAGCGAATGGCACATACGTGGATTCGTACAGCATGAAGATTATTTCCGTGCGGAAGAATCCGGATTAAATGGCAGGATTATTCCGGCCAATACGGATGCCTATTTCCCTCGTCCTATAGTAAGTAGTGGCGCTAAAAATCAACAGGTGCAGACTCGCTATATGCAGAATGCCCGCTATGTGCGACTGAAAAACCTGCAACTGGGATATACATTGCCGAATTCTTTGACAAATAAATGGGGTATTTCAAATTTACGTTTGTTTGTGTCGGGTGAAAATGTCTTTACACTGACTCCTTTGTTCGACGTATTCGATCCGGAAACATGTGCCGGTGGAGTGGGAGGTAATGCCTATCCATTATCAAGAACATGGTCTGCGGGTTTAAGTTTGACATTCTAATATTTAAAACACGAAGAAAATGAAAACAAAAATAGTTAATAAAATAGTCTTAATTATAGCTCTCTGTGGAGTGTTTGTCTCCTGCGAAGACTTTTTAGACAGAGAGCCTCTGTCGAATGTGGCTCCTGAGCAGTTTTTTGCCGATGCGTCCCAGGTACAGGCCTATGTGAATGATATTTATCCGAGGATCCTTCCTGCCAGTTCAGGCAACTCCTATGGTTTCTATGCGAATGATGCCGGTACCGATAATCAGGTTGGACTGACTCCTGCCAGCCGGTATACGTCTACGGATCTGAAAGTTTCCCAGAGCGGTGGAGATTGGAGTTTTGGAAATATCTATCGTATCAATTTCTTTTTCCCTTATGCCCTGGCACGTTTTGGCTCAAATATGGACGGTTCGGAAAATACAATCAATGGCCAAGTATCTTCCATTAAGCATTATATCGGAGAAATGTACTTCTTACGCGCGTTGGAATATTTTAAACGGTATCAGAAATTTGGTGATTTTCCTATTATAACAGAACCATTGACGGATGATTTTGATCAACTGGTAGAGCAAAGTAAGCGTATGCCGCGAAACGAAGTGGCTCGTTTCATATTGAATGATCTGGACTCAGCTGCCTTATTTATGTCGGATGTTGATTTGGCAACTGTTCGTATTAACCGTGATGTGGCTTTGTTATTGAAGTCCCGCGTAGCTCTTTTTGAAGCTACCTGGTTGAAGTATTTCAAAGGAACGGCATTTGTGCCTAACGGCGAAGGCTGGCCGGGTAAATCAAAGGATTACAATGCCAATTACCAATTTCCCAGTGGGAATATTGATAATGAGATCAATTATTTTCTGGATATAGCCATGTCGGCTTCCAAAGAGGTGGCTGAGAAATATAAAAATAAGTTGACTACCAATACGGGTATCCTGCAACAAGAGGCCACAGCACCGGCTAATCCCTATTACGATATGTTTGCTTCCGAAGACTTGTCGGGTTACGCAGAGGTGTTGTTATGGCGTGATTATGCCAAAGATGTACTCGGTAATGACATTGCTTTGGCAGCAAACCAAAGTAATTGGGGGGTAGGTGTAACCCGCGCTTATGTACAAAACTTTTTGATGGAAGATGGAACACCTGTCTATGCGCATGGTTCTTATATGGAAGGTGATGGATATTACAAAGGCGATCAAACGGTGGCCGACGTGGTGGTCAACCGGGATTCCCGTTTGTCTCTTTTTCTGAAGGTAGGCGGACAAAAGAATATTTTAGTAGAATCGCAAACCGGTCTCAATATTAACTTCGAAGAGCCTAATCCGGAAATCACGATCGGTTATGACCAGCGTCGCTATACCACAGGCTATGCTTTGCGTAAAGGAGGAGCTTTCGATAGTAAGTATTATATCCAAAACAAGGGGTATATAGCTTTCCCGGTTTATCGGGCGGTGGAAGCTTTGTTGAACTATATGGAGGCCAGTTATGAGAAAGAAGGTGCCCTGAATGCCACAGCTCGTGAATATTGGCAGATTATTCGCCGTCGCGCTAATGTGAGCGACGATATCGATAAGACAATAGCCGCGACGGTAATGAGTAAAGAGGCTGAAAATGACTGGGGAGCCTATTCCGGAGGAAATATTCTTTCAGATGCCACGCTTTATAATATCCGTCGCGAACGTCGTAGTGAATACTTGTCGGAAGGGATCCGCTATATGGATCTGTGTCGTTGGAGATCCATGGATCAGATGCTAACAAAACCGTATATACCGGAAGGTATGCACTTATGGAATACTCCTATGGAAGGGTGGTATGACGATTTGCTGGCCGACGGCTCTGATAAGGCGAATGTTTCTCCGAAAGAAAAGAGCGAATATATTCGTCCTTACCAGCGTACGGTAACACAGAGATGTTACAATGGTTTTGAATGGAAGATGGCACATTATCTAGATCCGATCAAAGCAGATGAGTTTCTGATCACTTCACCCGACGGAACAAGCCCGGAACAGTCGCCCCTTTATCAGAATCCTTATTGGCCGATGAGAGCCAATGAAACAGCAGAAAAGTAATATTAAGATAAAAAGGGAATAGATTCTTTAAGAAAACCATTCCGGAGTATTCCGGAATGGTTTTAGTATATATACTCTATTCTTCCAAATTTTCTCTATCTTTACGGGGATTCCTTTTTAAAAAAAACTATTTTAATCACATAAAACAGCTTCCTATAGTATGAAGCAAAACAATAAATACATATGAAAAACTTGAAAAAGATCATTGGAATAGTATGTCTTTTACATACTCTATCTGTTTATGCGCAGAATCCAATATCATTTCCGGGAGTCTATAATGCCAACCCGGAAGCCCGCGTTTTTAGTGACGGACGTATCCAAAGGGGCTAATCAAATTGATCCTGCTGTTTTCATTGATGATGACGGCAAAGGATATTATTACTGGGGACAATCCAGCCCCAAAGTAGCTCGGTTGTCAGATGATTTGTTTATTTTAATAAATAGAATATGAAAAGAATACTATTGATTGGGATCGCTTTATTGGTTGTTTGCGGTAGTTATGGGCAAAACAGGACTCTGTCGGCTGTGCAGGTGGGCGATCGGATAGATGTGAGTGTGGGGAATCAGTTTTTTACCAGTTATCACTTTGCGGAGAACGAGAAATATCCTTTCTTTTTCCCGGTGAATGGGCCGACCTCGGGTGCCGGCGTCACCTCTATGCGCAATGGGCAATACCCGCATCATAGTTCTCTCTTCTTCGGGTGCGACCGGGTGAATGGCGGTAACTACTGGCAGGAAGGGCTCGATCGCGGACGTATTATTTCTGTTGGCGCTCGTATTATCGAGGCTAAAGGCAAGCGGGTAGTGATCGAAGATGAATGTATCTGGAAACGCCCCGATGCCGAAGCACCTGTTATTGATCGTCGCCGGATCATTATATCTTCTCCGTCCAAGGAGTTGTATCAGTTGGATTTTGAGGTGGAGATGGAAATGCTGATGGATGTGACTATTCAGAAAACCAATCATTCATTGTTTAGCGCCCGTATCGATGCGGATCTTTCGGTCACACAGGGAGGTGTGATGATCGATTCGGAAGGAAATCAGGGAGAAAAAGGGACTTTTGGCGTTGCTTCCGCCTGGATCGACTGCTATGGTGAACGGAAAACGGGCGTAGAGGGGATCGCTATTATGCAGCATCCGTCGAACAGGTGGTATCCTTCGCCCTGGTTTACGCGCGACTATGGTTTTATATCACCCACCCCCATGTATTGGCCGGCCGACGACAAGGCGACGAATCTGTCGAAGGGTGAGACAATTAAACTACGCTATCGGGTATTGGTGCATAAAGGCACGCATACGGATGCCGATATAGCGGGCAAGTTTCAAAAATATACGCATGAATAATGCTTTATAATTCCACTTTCAATTTCCCGATGGCTTCGCTTTGCGCTTTCATTTCGCCATCGACAAAGACCATCAAGCCACGTCCTTTTCCGTATTTTGTGCCTTCCCGGTCGTATAATACGGTGATGGTTTTTCCTTTATAATTCAAGCCGTCCAGGCAGAACCAATCCCAAGCCTTGTCGGGAATCAGGGGGTTGACAACAAGCGAATTGTCATCCTGCGTCCGGATGCCTACCAATCCGGAGATAAGGTTGTCGCAATAGGTCGAATGGTTGTAGTCTTTTCCTCGTTCGACGCCTCCTTTTTCATCCGACCAGGTGCCCTCTTTCCAGGTTTTCAGACGTGTGCGCGAAATCCAATCGCCTGTATATGGGTTCTGATTTTCATCAATCCAGGGGAGGATATTACCTTCTTCATCTACGATTCTATGCGAGAGGCTGTATTTCACAAACGGTTCGTAATAATCCGCTTTGGTTACAACGTCCTGTTCGTAGTTATTCAACAGATTGGCAAGCGCGGTCAATGTAACAGAGGTGGAGTAGGGCCAGACCGGGCCGTTCCATTGACATTCGTGTCCTTTGTAAGTGATGATAAACCGGGGATGAGATTGTTCGGCTGTTGTCAGACCATAGGGGGCGTTAAATCCGTCATTCCGTTTGATATATTCCCAGGCCTTTTCATAGCCTTTCCCTTCGGTCGGCAGATTGAAATACCAGGGAGTATAACCATGCTGTTCCCTGACATCAACCCATTGATCGTCTTTCTCCGAGCGTGTTTTGAAGAACGTGGCTTTTTTGTCCCACAGTCTTTTCAAAACCAGGTTTTTAATTGTATCTGCTTTCAAGCGATAGGTTGTTTGAATCTCTTTTTGACCAAGCTTCTCTGCCATCTTAGCAATGGCCATGGCATCGCCATACATATACGAGTTGATTGTCGGTCGTTTGCCGCTTCCGCCAATTTGCATTTCCATGGCATCGCGGTCGTCGTATGTGCTGAATAAGCCGTCGCTGTTTCTTCCGATAAAGTGGCCATGATGCTGCCAACCCTTTTCCCATGCCTGGTAGTTGGTGATTAAATCGGGTAACAATTCCAACGCAACCGAATCTTGTGTTACATTAAAATACTCCCACAAGGCGTTTGCGGCCCAAAAGCTATACATGCGCGGATTTCCTTCGGTAAACCAGAATTTGGCATACGCATGCAGAAATTCATTGTTCTTCAACCAACGTCCTTCATAAAAATGATGCCCTGCCGCACAGGATATCGAATTGTATTTCCCTGCCCAATAGACCGAAGGCAGGAACTCTGAAATGATAAAGCCGGTTGGCGTTTGTTTTATATGCTTGCGGAAGGTCCACCAACGAAAATAATAGGTCGTTTCAATCTCTTTATCGGGACACTCGAAAAACGGGATGTTCTTCTCCAGAAACTCCCAGGCGTTTTGATTGGGAATATACTGAGGATGGAGTTCGTCATCATTTTTGTTGAACTTTTCGATGTAAAACCGGAAATCAGCCGGGTTTAAGACGATGTGATCCTTAGCATGGTTTCCCTTTTCATAGATAGGACTTTGCCCTTTTCCAGCTTTGGAAGGCTGTGGCGTTTTCCCATTTACTTCGTTAATCAATAGATTATCAAAATAGGGTGTACTCAATCTCTCTTTTTCTGCACCGGTTAAGATTCCGGCCATGCCTTTTTCATAGAGAGAATCGGTTGCCTGTAATACCTGTTTGCCATCGATGAATCCCGTCATGGAAGATCCTTCGAATCGGAGTTTCAAGTTATACCATTGTTGGGCTTTCACGTTAGGGAGTTGAATTGTGGCAAGCACTTTCTCGCCTCCTTCGCCTTCGTCTTTTCCGCTCTTGATGATGGCCTGTTGTTCGGCGTCACCCACCAGTTCTTTCTTGTTTATTTTACCCCGGACAACCACCAGACTGCAATTTCCATTCTCTTCGAGTTGCAGGTAATAGCCTTTGGGTATGAATCCATATCCTGTGCCTACATGATTGACACGGCCCATAAGCGCCGCGGCATCGCCGGGATGGAGGTAGATATCGGCACTGACTTCATAATCCTGCCAGTTCTCATCGCCTATAATGCTGTAGGGTTTCCACCCCGGTGCCCAGGAAATGGGAGGCACGCCTACTACCTGGCGCAGGCATTTTCCTTCACTGTCGGGACGGTCGACAAGTTCAAACGTTCCGTATATGTCGGCCATGTAGCGAGGCAGATAGCCCCACTGTTCCGGTGAGGTGTATGGCTCGAATGTTTCATAATAAGGGAATGGGAAAGGTTTCGGTTCGGGAATATTTTCGAAAGAACCTTTCTGTTGACCGGTGGTGGTAGAAATGGAATAGACGGTTTGCTGTTCTAATGTGATGGTGAAACTATTGTTCACCGGTGTAATATCCGCTTGCCGGACAAACTGTTCTTTTTCGTTACTGCTCCATACACAGAGGGTTTTCGCAGGCAGTTCGCCCGATAGATGAAAACGAAGTTGCTGCGGGGCTTTGGCCTCTTTGGTTTCGATCATGATACTGTAATCGTTCGATGGCGACTTCAGGGTAACCAGGCTGCCTCCTCCTGTCAACGCCGTGCATGCCCCGTTGAGGTATTCCCAACCGATTTGGGAGAATTGTCCGTAATGGGCATATCCCCACAAGGCCTGACGGACTTTGTAATGGCCACTCCAGGGTTGATAGGCCAATACCGTGGGAGGATCTTCCGAATAGGGTTCGAGTGGGTAAATGCCGGCGATGTCATACCAGTTCACAATCTTCGTGGCTCCGTTACGGATATAGTTATTGTTGAAACATTCTACTAAACTGATCAGGCAGTCGAATCCCTTTTTGTACACATGATCTTCCGTGTTCCAGATGGGTTTCCCAAGCTTCTCCGCCATCTCTTTCTCCTCTTCTGATACGGGGTCACCTTCATAAAAGACATGTCCTCCGATAATATCGATCGCGTCGCTAAGCTCTTTGTCGGTAAGCATATCTTTTACAAAGTCTAATTTCCCTTTAGGCCAATGGTCAAACGCATGCAGTTTGATATGCTCAAAGCCATTGTCATTAAGCGTTTTCCGGAATAGTTTCGCGAAATCGTAACTCGCCCCTTTCTCATTGCGGCAACCGATGGCAGTAAACTCCAGCCCATACACATCGCGAAGCCCTTCCAGCCATTTTACATAGTAGTCGGCAGCATCCTGCGACCAGAACGTGCCGTCTCCAATCCATCCCGGAGCGCTCCAGGCGGTACCGTCGAGCGTCAGGTTGGGATTGCGCTTTTGGGCTTCACGAAGTATCCACCAGGTGTAGCCGCGCGAATAATTCAGGTCGTCCCGTGTGTGCATATGACTAGGCATGGAGCCTTGTGTTGAATTGCCGTCGCCGGGTATCTCCACGAACAACGCACTGACGGATGCTCCGAACATGGGTTTGTAGACCATGTCGAGAATCTGGCTTCGCTGTGGTTCCGGATAATCCTTGAGAAGAACAGAAGTGGCTCCTCCACCGTTAACCAATCCGACTCCATCGAAACGTTTTCCTCCGGCCTGGCCGTTCAATTCGATTGTTTGAATCTCCTGTTGACGTGATGCCTTGTCTTGTCCGCCTGCCGGAGAAGACAAGAACAAAGCAGCGATGATAGCTAATGTGAAGTGTCTTTTCATATTTGTTCTTCTTTATATATATAATGTTTTCCTCTTCTATTTAGTAGGAATCAGGTAATGTTTTCTTTCCAAGTCGAAATCCAGCATCAATTGGTCGAACACCAGTTCTTCGTCGAGCGCATAGATGCGGATCGTGTGTTCGCCCGGTTCCGGGATATGGGCCTCTAAGATAGTCAAAGACTGGTTGCGTAAGGCATTCTCTGCCCATTTCTCAGACAAAAACTCTGCGTTGGAAGAGATGATCAGTGGTTTCTGCTTATCGATAACAACGGCGAAACGCATTTCCGTGTTGCCATGCACCGGATGCATTGGTATACGGCCGATCTTGATCTTTACGTCTCCACTATTTATCGTATTTACTTTATACTCCAGGTGAGGCTGCTTTACATGGATCTTTTTTGCCCTAGGTAGGCGCACTGACTTCCCGCTATGGCCGAGACTTTCGATGGTCTCTAGTTGGATATCGTTCACAAAATCGCAAGCTCTTAAGGCAATCATGCGATCGCCCTCCTGCGGCGTGCCTGCCGTTTCCACCAAAGGACGAACCGATGGTATATGGGGTGTTCTATTGTTTTGGAAAGCGCTGGCCGGTAGTTCCGGAAGGACTGGCTTTTGAAATACCGGCAAATCGCGCGGTTTCATATCCATCATCAAATCCCATTTGCCATTCAGCATATCTTTGTTATAGCAGTAATCCAAGGCGGCGATTTCGTTGTAGGCATCGGTAGCCAACCGGGCATAATAAGCCGCAAGCTCTACGTCCTGTTCGGCATAGAGGCGTGACTTCTGGGCATAAAGGATCTTGCGGTTCATCGCCGCACTGCCTAACACCGGATAATGAACCAATTGGTAATAGGCAGGTTTCAGTTCTTGCGGAATCTCTTTCTCGTAAACCCGGGTCGACAAACGCGCAATCTCTTCGTACGCCCCGATGCGTCGTTCCATCTCATCGCCAAAGGCAATGGGTGATAGTTCCGATTCTTTGACAGGCTGATTACTGCTTCCGTATCCTGTGGCTCGAAGCGCATAGTCTTCCACCCGGTTCCAGGCCATATGTTCCGGCTTGCGGTGTCCTGCCAGGAGGTAATAGTTTTCCAGAATCCGGTCGATATCGTCTGACGCGTTCCCGTTAAACGTATTCTTTATCCAGTTTTGTCGATGGGCGTGAATCGTGTTGCCGGAGAAAGAATCAATATTCCATGCCATATCTAAGAAGAACTCAGTCAGGTATTCATTCGGTTTGATATCCCCCACATTCAAGATCCAAAGGCGACGGGCACCGTTGTCCCAGGCGCGCTTCATCTCCGTATAGATCAGGCCGGGCTGGGTCGATCCGAGCCACAAATAGTCGTGCGGCTTGCCCCAATAGGAGACATGATAGTAGACCCCTCCGCCGCCGGAGCGTTTCTGCTCTTCGGGATTGCTCAGGCGCATGATGTACCCATGGTTGTCGTCACACCATACCAGTGTTACGTCTTCCGGCAGTTTGAGGCCGTTGTCGTATGCCTTTAATACCTCTTTATAGGGGACGAATATTTGGGGAATTGCCGATATGGCCTTATTCGGATTATGACGTTTGAGCATCGTGCGCTGCTCTTCAATTACTTTGTGTAATACTTCTGTTTCATCATCCAGGCTGTTCACCCCCTGCATACGTCCGTCATGGATGCCTCGCATGCCGATCGTATAGATGTTTTCCGTCTGTGTCAGCTGCTTTACGCGTTCTTCCCAGTAGGAGAGGACCTGTTCTTTGTTTGCCAGGAAGTTGAATGCTCCCCGTTCCTGATTGTTCCACTCGCCGGTATTGGTGCGCATCATCGGTTCGGCATGGGAGGTACTTAACACAATACCGTATTTCTCTGCCGCCTCCTTATTGCCATCTACAAAAAAGAAAGGAATCGTACATTCGTGCATTGCCGGCCAGATCGTATTGGCCCGCAGGCGAAGCAGGAGTTCGAATATCTTTGCATAGGTCTTGGGGCCAATGGCACCCTTTCGGGGAGTAGGTTCGAAGGTGCGTGTACCCCAGGGCATCAAAGCCCAGTCTTCATCGTTGAGGAAGATACCCCGGTATTGAACCGAAGGAGCGTATACTTTGTTGTCGGCTGTAAACGTTACATCGCTCTTTTTTTTCGGCACCACATCGGCCCACCATACCCACGGGGTGACGCCTATCCGGCGGGAGAGTTCGAGCAAACCATAAGCCGTTCCCCGGGCATCACTGCCGATCACAAACAGATAATTCTTTCCGTTTGCCTCTATAGTAGTGATTTTATAGGCTTCCCATTGGCCGGAGACGTCTTTGTAATCAATCTTATAGCGTTCCAATAACTCGCGGAACTGTGCGTCCTGTTCGGGTATACCGACAACGATCGTTTGATCTTCCACTTGATCTGTCAGGGAAAAAGGCTGTTTACACACCAGCTTGGAGTCACTCAAAAGCATGTCAATGGCGGTTTTGACCACCTGTTCGCTACCGGTATAATAGACTTTAGCCCCCGTGTTGTTTTTGATCAGGGGAAAATTGTTCGCGGAGAGACTATTTTGCAAAGCAATAAAGAGAAAGCAGATTCCTACTATTTTTTTCATGCGGATTAAATTTATGTTATAGAAATAAGACGGATCAGTCGAAGAAAACCACATCGCTAATCGTCACAAAGCAGTCGCTGCTTCCAAACCGATCGCCGTTTTTCTTAAACCATTCCGGAATGATGCCCGTTATCTCTACGCGTGCCGTGTATTTCCCTTCAGGGAGTTGCGGACTCATAAAGCGTATGGCCTGGTCACTTACTTTGCTGTAAAAATCAACTAATGAGGCATGAACCGTTTGCCCTTTTTCATCCAGTATATATACTTTCGCATATCCTCCTGTTGGATTCGATTCTCCAACAAGCGCAAACCGTCTCCCCTTGAATGATACCTCCAGGTAGCTGTCTTTTACATTTGAAGCAACTTGCTTTTCATTCACTCTCCAGTCTTCCTTCCGGGCAAAAACATATTTCTTTTTATCTATTTTCTTTCCTCCGATTAACGGATCAACCTTTTGAAGCGATTGGAAGTCCCAGGCCTCCCAATATGCAGGAATAGACAGTGTATGCCCTTCGGCCTGCATAGGCATCCATACCTGGGTGGCGGCATCCGACTGATTGGGGAACGACCAGCGGTCGCCCATATACATGTGGATAGTATCATTCCCGCGAACAACCGGTAATACGAAAGAGCATTGCGAGTTGTGCGTCAATGTGCCTTCCGGGCAAAACAATCCTTGCAATGTCCAGGGACCCTCCATCTGGGTGGCTGTGTGATATTTGTTGTCGTTTCGTTCCCAGCTGGTCAGGTTGGAGGAGAGTAAATAATAGATGCCTCCTTTTTTTAGTATAGTAGGTGATTCACCTGCTTCTTTAATATCTTTTGCCGCGATTGCTGCTGCAGAACGATAATCGTCGCTCAATCGATATATGATGCCGTGGTGGATAAGCAGATAGCCCG
Source organism: Parabacteroides sp. PM6-13 (assembly GCF_029892605.1). Taxonomy (GTDB): domain Bacteria; phylum Bacteroidota; class Bacteroidia; order Bacteroidales; family Tannerellaceae; genus QVMG01. Next base: position 246,439 of record NZ_JARXWF010000006.1, on the reverse strand, counting down.
TACCGTCTGTATCCTGGAACGTGCCCATATCCCAACGGCGGATGGGCTCGCCTTCATGCAGAAGAGGACCGTGGAAGGTGTATTCCCCGTTGATTGTCGGGCTGGTGGCGTAGCCTATATGCGGATCTGTGTATTTCATATCATCACAATGCATATACATGACGTATTCACCGGTCGTCGGGCATTTCATTACTTTCACCCGTTCGCCGATCCGTTGAGGGCCGAGTAAGCCGTCGGGTTGAACGCCCAACGCGACCCTTTCAAATGTCCAATGAACCAGATCATCCGACGAATAACAGCTAAAGCCAAAGAAGGCGTTTACGCCATTCGATTTGTATTCTCCAAACAGGTAATAACGCCCGTTGTCTTCAACAAGGCAAGCTCCATGCGCGTTCACTATATTTCCCCGATCGTCAAACCAGGGAATGCCGTTATGTATGGCATTTGCCTGTTTTTGACAGGAGGTGAATGCAAAGAGTAAAAACAGACTGATAATAGGAAAAAGAGGATGTTTCATGGCTATTAAATAAAGATGAGCTACAAAAGTAATAGGGATCAAAAGAATAAACGATGAGAAATGATGCAAAAAAGATGGTAAATCGTTCATGAACGATTTACCATTTATCTTTTTCTATGTTACCTGTTCTTTTTTAACGAGCCACCCCTTCCGTTGTCATAATGATACGCTTCAAGGATCCGTCGGCATTATGGTGCAGTCGGTCGATACATATCGAACGGCTATAACTGCCTCCGTTATCATTGATGGCTCCGTTGTGGTAGATGAAATACCATTCACCTTTAAATTCAACGATCGCCTGATGATTGGTGTTGCTGTTGCCGGCTATCTCATTGAGGATACCTCTGTATGTATAAGGCCCTTCGATACGATCGGCTGTGGCATAAGCTATCTTTTCCGGAAACTCGGTGGCATAGCTCAGGTAGTATTTTCCATTGTATTTATGGATCCATGGAGCTTCCGTAAAGCGGAAGTCTTCGAAATCAATCTGTTTCACATCCCCATCGATCTCAATCATATTCTCTTTTAGCTTGGCATAGTAACATTGTCCATTGCCCCAGAATATCCAGGCCTGCCCATCGTCGTCAATGAAAATAGCCGGATCGATGCAGGCCCACGCATGTCGGGAGGCGAAGCAATCTTCGTTGGTCAGAAGCGGTTTTCCCAAGGCATCTTTGAAAGGACCTTCCGGACGATCGGATACAGCAACGCCGATGCCCGACCAGTTGGTGCTGATATACCAATAGTATTTCCCGTTGCGTTCTACGGTATGAGCCGCATAGGCATCGCCGCTCTTCGCCCAGGAGAAATCGGTTATTTTCATAGGAACAGGATATTCCGTCCAGTGCTGCATATCGGTAGTGGAAAAGATCAACCAGTCTTTCATCCGATAGCCTCTTTGTCCACCGGCAAAATCATGCCCGGCATAAAGCCAGAGCGTATCGCCCATAACCATAGCAGCCGGATCAGCCGTGTAATGATGGGTCAACAGAGGATTTCCCTTGTTGGTGAAATGATAAAGATCACCTTGCTCTACGGGTTGCAATAGGCTTCCCGGCACACCGCCCCATTTTTCATGCAAACGACGCGCCTCTTTCCGGCTGATACTGATCACACTACCATGACGAGGGTGGAAGTTCTTGGTAAACGATTCCGTCTGCTGTGTGAAGTTGAATAAATCAGTGGAGCGTTGGAACTCATATCGTCCATTGGCATATAGGTCGTACATCAATACATATTCTTCCGAGTTGTTCAGTTTGAAAACGCTGGATCCCTCTACGACTGTTGTAGAGTCGGCGTAAACATCCAGGTATTTGAAATCCTCTTTCCAGGGACCTTGCAGGGATTTGCTTGTGGCCTGCTGGATGCCGTTCTTGAATTCTCTCCCTTTTTCATCCTTCGTATTACCTTTGAAAAAGAAATGATACAGTCCGTCTTTATAGATAATATCACCATCGATACCACCGTACTTAGGGCTGAACATCAATTTCGGCTCCTTCTCAAACCCAGTGAAATCTTTGTTCGCATAGGCGGAGTAGAAATCGAGTTTGTTGTTGCCATGCAAACGAACGGTGAAATAAACCAAATACTTTTTTGCCTTGGGATCATAGATCGTCTGCGGTGCCCATACCCATTTGACATCTCCGAACTTCTTCGGGTATAGTTTGGCCAGGTCGATCACGCTATGACTCCAATCCAACAAATTGTCGGATTTCATCAGGATGATGCCCGGATTAGTATCCCAACCATTTTTTATGGTAAACATATCGGTGGCAACCATATAGAAAGACTTACCATCCTCTCCCCGGAGGATATGCGGATCGCGGATGCCGCCGGTTTGTGATATCTCGCTGGATGGAATAATTGGCCGATTCCCGTTTAGGGCAAACCAGTTGGTCGCATCCTGACTGACGGCGAAACGAAGTTGCTCCTGATCGGCCCCCTTCCCTTCAAAATAGGCAAAGAGGTAACCTTCCGGTTTGTTACCCGGTGTTTTCTCTTGAGCAAATGCTGGAAACAGAATAATAGCTGTCAAACAAAGGCATGAAATAATAATTCTTTTCATAATGCGGATAGTAATAATTTAATTAAGATAAGTAAGAATAAACACCATTCGTCGCAATGGATTTCAACAGCCGGTAAAGATAGGCAAAAAGTGGTGATTTCGATTTTTTTGTTTATACTTCGGTTTGCTTGCTAAATGAAACAAAGTTCTATCGCGGAATTGGAGCGCCCTCATAGTGGGCGCCCCAATTACTAAAGGTTGAATTTTTAGAAATACTTATTCAACAGTAATAAAGGTCAGCGAGTGAGGAGGAAGCGTGACCGCCCCATTCTTCACCTTAAAATTCTTCTTTTCGGGAACGACCCTGTTTTCTGCACCAATATCATTATAATCGTCCGGGCTTTTTCCGCTTAACACCTGTCCGCTCAATGTTTTGGGGGCTTTCTTTCCAAGGCCTTCAAAATCGAGTCTTAAGTCGATGTCGCGTTTGGGGTCTTTGTTGACAATCGCGTACACATATCGTTTGCCCGCTTCATCGGAGGTGAGGATTACATCCAATACATTTGTCGAATTGTTGCCGGAAGTGAGCTTTTCCACGGAGCTTTCCACAGGAACTATATATTCTTCCAACCAGTTGGCATACATATAGAGAGTGTGAAATGTGGTTCTCTTCAGGATACCTTCGGGATGCACGAAAATAGCACCGCGTGTATTGACTACCGGAGAGAAACAGGCTATTTCGACATAGTCGGCATTGCGCAGGCAGGAGTTCAGGAAGCAGGCCGAGAAGAGGGCGTCCGCCATGGTGTAGGTGGATTGAATGTCGTTCTTACGACGGGCCTCCAACTCAAATCCGCGTCGGAAATCGCCATGCCAGGGATGATGCCAGTTGCGCAGGTTCCATTCGTCGTAGGCAATTTTTATCCGGTCGGCAAACCCGGCCTCTTCCAATATCCTGATGGTTCTCTGAATATCTTCTTCCGGTCTCTCTGTCCGCATCATACACTCCAGGTAGGGAGATATGTTATTGACATGAAATGCCGGATCCCAATAACCATGCACCGAAATATAGTCCAGGTGTTGACCGGCAGCTTTCAGTAGCGGCATGGTCCAGTCTTTATTCGAAGTAGCCGCGGCAAAGAGTTTCAGATCCTTCGTCACACTGCGCATTAGCTTGGCCGACTCCCGAACCATCGGTCCCCATTCTTCAACGGTTCTGGCACCCAATTCGTGGCCACCCCAGTTTTCGTTGCCCACGCTCCAGTATTTCACATCGTAGGGTTCGGGGTGTCCGTTATTTGCCCGCATCCGTCCGAATTTGCCTACTGTCAGGTTGCAATATTCCACCCAGTCGCTCATCTCTTCGGGGGTGCCTGTCCCTGCGTTTGTGCAGATATAGGGCTCCGTGCCAACCTTCCGGCACCATTTGATGAACTCGTCTGTTCCGAATGTGTTGGGATCCTCCACCTGCCAGGTTTTGTCGTAAACAGGCGTCCGTTCTGGCCCGACTCCGTCCAGCCAGTGATAAGTGGAGACAAAACATCCGCCCGGCCAGCGGATGATGGGCATTTTCAATTCTTTCAATGCATCCATCACATCGATCCGGAAGCCATCCTCATCGGAAAACCTGGATCCGGGATCGTAAATGCCTCCATAGATCTGATTGTCGAAGTGTTCGATGAACTGTCCGAAAATCATCGGATTGTATTTGATCTTTTCACGATTTTCCAGGCGTGATACGCGGTTGCTTACTGTTTCTGTTGCTTGTTGTTTTTTATTACCGGCAAACACGAATGAGCTGCCAGCCATGAGAAAAATAAAGAATAAGAGATTGATTTTTTTAAATCTGATCATTTTATTTACTGTTTATTGTTGGAATCTTTTATTATTTCACCCTTTTGCCCCAGAAAGAACGTCCATTTTGGTCAAGCCCGGTGAAGAGAATGGTTTCAGATTCATTCTCCCAGTCTTGTCCGGCAAAGACGAATAGTTCGCTGAACAGGTTTTCGCCCTGTTCGATCCGGAGGGTTTGTTTCGCTTCTGTGAACTGCCATTCGCCTCCCTCTTTCAGCTGATTGGCCTCTTCTATAGTGAGGATGAAAGAGGTGTTCCATTCTTCGTTCGCTAATTGGTCTTCCCCCCACAGGATTTGTCCGGCTTCGAGCTGACGTTCATGCAAAGGCTCTATGATATGTATCACCTCCCATTCACCGATCAGGTCTTTTTCCCGCAATGATCGGGAAGGGGTGGCGGCATATCTCTCCGGAGAGACGACCGGCCAGCCGTCGGAATTGAAGAAAACCTCCCGGGCATGAAGCACCATCTGCTGGTTCTGGGGTGAAAGGCGTCCCTGGTGGAACATGAAATAGCGTCCATTCTCCTCGACGACCCCACAATGTCCTGTGCCGGCCCATCCGGGATGGTTGTTAAAACGATACGGGGCGGTCAGTATAGGGAAGTTATTGATTGTATCACGCATATCCTTTCCATTGAAATCATAAAAGGGGCCGTCGGGCGTTTGGCTTCTTCCTACCCGTATGTTATAGGTGGTCATCAACGGGTCGTAAGAGACAAAGAGGAAATACTCTTTCAAATCGGGGTGATAGATGATCTCCGGAGCCTCCAGGTTGTCTTTCAGGAAGTTTGCTCTTCGGACTGTCAAGTGCCCCTGATCGCCTTCGACCTTTGTCAGGCCTGTTTCAGGATCGAGCTCCACACAGAACAATCCCCCGAAGTACGAGCCGTAATGCATCCACCATTTGCCTGTTTCTGCATCTACGATCACACTGGGATCGATGGCATTCTTTTCGCTATCCCAATTGGTCTTTACGACGCAGCCTTTCAGCGTCCATGGCCCTTCGGGAGAGTTCGACTCGGCAAGACCAATATAGGAATTGGGCAGGCCGAAAGCGGAAACACAATAATACAACCGATACACGTCATTGTATGGAATGATATAAGGTGCCCAGATATTGGTTGCTCCTTTTCCTCCCGAATTACCCTTCACCCATTCCGATGCTTCGGCCGGTATTTCCGGGAAAGCCCAGCCCAGGAAATCCCAATGAACCAGGTCTTTGGAACGGCGCATTTGTATATAGCCGATAGGGACTCCTTTCGCAATGGCTTCCTGTTTATTCTCTGCGTAAATGGCATCGGTGGAATACATATAATAGTAATCACCCAACTTTTTACATGCCGGGTCGTGTAGGTTGTATGTGCCCCACGACTGATAGTGCTCCATGCTGGAAATAGATTCGTAATTGTCCGGCCAAGGATTGGTTTTCGGTGTTGGAATCACCTCTTTCCCCTGGCAGGAAAAGAGGAACGACAGCGATAAAAACCAAATCAATAAATTGTATTTCATAATATAGTGGTGTTTCCTTACAGATAATATCTGTGTCATAAAAGAGATTTCCTTTTATTTGTTTGTTAAGTCATACTCATATAGTAGGATAGAATGAGGAGGCACCTCTACTTCCTGCTTGACTTTGCTGCGACTCACCTCAACCTCAACCTTGTTTGGCTGCTCCGGTGAGTTGTCGTCGGTCACGATGGTTGGTGCCAGTGAATAGAGCGTTGCCTCTTTGCCGATAGAACCGCCTTTGTAATGAAGCTTTATCTTCTGTTCGGTGTATGTCGGGTTGACAATGGAGACGGTAAGTTTCGTTTTGTCTTCATTGACGGTGGCTAACACATCCAAGGGATAAGTAGGGCTTCCGGATATCTCTTTCGGTATATCCACGCCAATGGTGCCGGTTAATTCGCGTTGAGGAGAGTTGCCTGTCAGGTTTACCATCCGCGTTCCGTGGTGTTCCAGAAACAGTTTAAACAGTAATCCATTCGTACTGATTACGGCATCTACGTCATTGTATCTGTATAAACCGTTAAACCCGGTATAGGCGCCCATCATAATAAGATCGGCATGGCGCATAAATTCATGCAAGGCAGCAGCAACTCCAATGGTTGTTTTGAGGCCACGTCCTTCGCCGGCTACCCATTCGTCGACCCAGAAAGGTGTTGGTTTCTCTCTGACTTCCGGTATGCGTTTCTGGTATTCTTCCATGGATTCGATCATGCCTTTGATGCGGTTAGGCGTACGGCGTACGAGATCGACCAGTGTGTCGCGAACGGCAACCCAGTCTTGTTTCTCCTGATCGAAATAACCATTGAAATAGGTGTAAATATGTTCAGCCATATAGTCTATGTTTTCAAGACTGTTTGTTAGCAACATCCCGGTCCAGTCATCCTGACTCAGGTATTCGATAGGCAGTTTCATCTGAAGAGGTTTGCGGTGATGGCGGGCTGTTGTGCCGGTTTCATAGATGGTTGCTCCGGAGGCAATCAGTTTGATGTTGGGATCTTTTGCGCGCATTTCTTCCGCAAAGAAATTGTGTTTCAATGTATAATGCCAGCTCGACATATAACCGATCTGCCATTCCCCATACATTTCATTGCCGATTCCCCAGTATTTCACCTGATAAGGTTCGGGATGTCCGTTGGCTGAACGCCACATTCCCATTGGTGTGTCTTTATCTCCATTTACATATTCCACCCATTGGGCAGCCGAATAGGCATCTCCCAATCCGCTGTTGACCACAAGATAGGGCTCGGTGTCGATCAAATCGCATAAAGTCAGGAACTCATCCGTTCCTACATCATTCGATTCTACGGTGAACCAGGCATAGTCATACCTGGGCGGACGGCGGTCGATGTCGCCAATACCGTGGCGCCAATCGTAATTAGCTAAGAAATTGCCTCCCGGCCAGCGGTAGATGGTAGCACCTACCGATTTGAGTATTTCAACAATGTCTTTTCTGAATCCATGCAGGTTATCATCAGGCATTAACGACACAGCGCCAATATTAAAGCTACCTGTTCCTTCGCCTGTTATTTCGATGTATCCTTCATTCGTGTCTCCTTTGGGATAAAAATGGAATGGGAACTTTTTGTAGTCCTTACTAAGCCTGTCGATCACAATACTTTCTCGCTCATTGGCTTTCGTTCCCCATACAAGGCTGACGGTGACTTTAACCTGCGGGTCTCCGCTTAACACAATCCGTCCTTCGTAGCCTTTCCCCTGGCGTAGCCACAATCCCTTTTGCTGAATGCCATTCGGGATGCCGCCGTTTAGTGTGATCTTGGGCGATTGTTTGCCGACATACACATTGTCTTTATCCATCGTAACGCCGGAGGCTGCTCCGACAGGTCGCCAACGTAGCTGATGCCGCCGGGTGTTTCGGGGTTCCAACGTTTCCGAATTGTCGACTGCATAAAAGAATTTACGGTCGCTTAGCATTTCGGCCCAGATACCATTCTCGAACATATTATGAAGAAGCTCGGTAAACATACCGTACATAAAAGGGTGGATGGGAGCGTTTGTCTGTTCGAGATGAACCGTTGCCTCTATATCCTTGGCTGGTGTTGCCTGGCCAAACATACTAACATGAACAGCCAGAAGGGCTATTGATACGAAAGCGTACCTGATCTTTTCCCTAAAAGGATAACAAAATTGTGTATTCATGATAATTGTGTTTTAAGAATCGATGAGCAAAGAAGAATATAATAGCTTGTAGGAGGGGGGATTATCGAATAAAAAAGGAGGACAAACAGATAAAGGGAACTAATTGTTTTTGAGGATAATTTGTACTCTGAAATAGAAGCTATATTTTTGCTTGACAAAAAGTAATCGCCATGAGACCACATTCCTACATAGTCATACTATTTTGTATCCTTTTTTCTTGTCCGACGACCCGTGCGCAGGAGTCTTTTACTTCGCGTAATAATTTTACTTATATAACTATGGAAGACGGACTCCTCCATGATTTCATCGATTACATATATAAAGACAGCCGCGGTTTTCTTTGGCTGGCAACACGGGGAGGTGGCATTTCGCGGTATGATGGTTACGAGTTTATACATTATACAATCCATACGCCTGATGGGAAAGTAAGGAGCAATTTTATTACAGGTTGTTGTGAAGATGCTTTCGGACGCTTGTGGATTGCCTCGACGGAAGGGATTGATGTGCTCGATTTGTCTACCGACAAAATGGTTACACTTGCTGAACCACAAGACCCCGCTGCTGCTGTTTTTCAACAATCCGTTTCGTATGTCACAAAAGATAATAAAGGCAATATCTGGATTGCTTGTGACGGAACCATCTACAAGATAACGTTTGACGCAAACGGTGGTTTGCAAAAATGTTATTCGCTTGAAACCGGCTTTTCAGATTATCCTGTGGTCATAAACGATATGGATGGCGATGGCAATGTGTGGCTTGCTGTGGGACATAAGGTTAGTAAAGTGTTTACCCGCCAGGATGAGTTGCATCCAACCACCATAAGTCCCCAGCTTGAGTTTAATGAAAGCATCAGGATCAGCTCGCTTTGCCGGAAAGAAAATGAGATCTGGATTGGAACAAACCTGGAACTGATACGCTATGACAGAAATCGGGAAAGCCTTAAGTCATACTACTCGAATGGAACTCAAAGGGGATTAACACAGACTTTCATCACAGACCTGGCGCTGAATAGAGAAAACCAGTTATTGGTAAGCACCTATCGGGGATTCAATGTCTATAATCCGATTACCGATGACTTTGAACAAATCATGCTGGATACCGAAAGTCCGGAGAAAGGATTGAACTCGAACTTCATTAATTGCATGATGGCAGACGGTGATATCGTATGGATTGGTACGGAGTCGGGTGGATTGAATAAAATAACGCCCAAGAGTTTGTCGATAAAAAACTATGTCTATGAGAAGTATGATCCGCACAGTTTATCGCCTAATCCGGTAAATGCGATATATGAAGATGAAAAGGAGACCTTGTGGGTTGGTACGGTCGAAGGCGGTATAAACCGGAAAGAAAAGGGAAGCGAACGTTTTATTCATTATACAACAGCGAACAGTGGCTTGAGCCATAATTCCGTAAGCGAAATCGTTAAAGACAACCGAAACCAGCTTTGGGTTGGCACCTGGGGAGGAGGAATCACCGTTTTCGACCCGGAACGTCCTGGAATGCCCGCGGTTAAGTATTTTGCTCCCTGGCATAATCCGGGGTTTCATCTTGGCTTCGTTGCTTCGTTATGTTATGATCCTATCAACGACCTTATGTGGATTGGCGCAGACGAGGGGCTTTACTATTATGATTTCAAGACAGACCGGTTGTATAATCCCTTTTATGACGAACAATTATCGGATCAGATACACTGTGTATCAGGCGTGATTATCGACCCAAACGGCCTGTTGTGGATGGGAACAATGTATGGTGTTTTTGTTTTTGACCTACATTCACGAAAGAATGATAAATTCCGGCATTCCCATCTGAAATACAAACTGGACGACCCGACCTCCCGGTTGAGGGAATATATTTGTTACCTGTTTCTGGCCTCTGATAATACCTTGTGGTTGGGAAGCAATGGCAATGGTCTGTTTAAGCATATTCCTAATGAAGACGGAACCATAGGCCATTTTATTAATTACAATAATCACCATGGACTGATAAGTAATAATGTCCGGGGGATTTTGGAAGATGATCGTAAGCGCCTATGGATAAATACCAATTACGGGATATCCTGTTTTGATCTTGCGGCGAATAGTTTTACAAATTACACAAGCAACAATGGCTTGATGGATAATAAGTTTTACTGGAATGGTGCTTTAGCCTCTCAAAGCGGTATGCTTTATTTTGGTGGCATAAAAGGTTTGGCAGCGATCGATCCCAAAACACAGACTTTAAGAACGCATAATACGAAAGTGACCCTGACCGAATTGAGCGTTATGAACCAGCGTATAAAACCCGGAAAGAAATATATCGACAGGGATATCTCTACCGTAAAAGCCATACACCTGCATGAAAGTGATAAGTCTTTCTCGTTAGAATTTGCGGCATTAAACTTCGATTCGCCGGTAACAGCCCGTTATAGTTACCGCTTAGTCGGATTTGATCCGCATTGGATCGAGGTGCCTGCCGACCGCCGTTTTGCCAATTATACGAATTTGCCTGCCGGAGATTATGTTTTTGAGGTGAAATACTCGATTGATGACGAAGAAGTAGACCCCCCCGTAACCAAAGTCCAGGTGATCGTTACCCCCTTTTTCTATAAAACCCCCTGGTTTATATCCCTTTTGATGATAAGTGTGATATGCCTGATTGTGTATATCTATATACGACGTATTGATATACTGCAAAAACAAAAACAGCACTTGCACAAAATTGTAGACGAAAGAACGCATGAACTCAGGGAACAGAAGCAGTTATTGGAAGTTCAGGCAGGCGAATTATCCCATCAAAACGAGATGCTGAAACATCAGAATGATGAAATTACGCGGCAGAAAACGCAACTGATTGAAATGTCCGAAAAGGTACAGGAGCTAACGGCCGATAAGATCTCTTTCTTCACAAGCATTACGCATGAATTCCGCACCCCCGTCACCCTGATTACAGGTCCCATCGAGCGTGCCCTTAAGCTGAGTCACAACCCCTTAGTGATCGAACAACTCAGCTTTGTCGAGCGCAATGCGAAATACCTGCTTTCATTAGTCAATCAAATAATGGATTTCCGCAAGGTGGAATCCGGCAAGTTGCAGATTGTGAAAACGAAAGGAAATTTCAGACACTTCATATCTACCCTTATTTCCCCGTTTGCCGTTTTGGCGGAAGGCAGGAAGATAACACTTAGGCAATATATGCGTATCGATACAGACGAAAGGGCGTTTGATCAGGATGCGATGCAAAAGGTCATCACCAATTTGTTGTCAAATGCGATCAAGTTCACACCGGATGGGGGCACCATATCGCTTTATGCGGCAATTTTGAACGATCGCTCAGGAAAGCGCCTGTATATAGCTGTCAGAGATAATGGCATTGGTATTCCGGAGGCGGATATTTCCAATATATTCGATCGCTTCTATCAGTCTAAAAACAAGGTGAAATTTCCGGTTTATGGACAAAGCGGCACAGGCATCGGACTCTATTTGTCAAAGAGTATTATTACACAAATGGGCGGAACTATTTCCGCTGCCAATAACAAAGGCGCGGGAAGCTCTTTCCGGGTAGTGATACCAATCGACGAGGCGTCTCCCGGACAACAGGAAATCGTCGCCGGGAAACCGCTGTTCCCGGAAGAAAAGGAGGATCAGCCTATCTCCTCTTTTATACCCGGGAAGCTGACCTTGTTGGTCGTAGAAGATAACCAGGATATGCGAAGCTTTATCCGTTCTATCCTGATAGAGCAGTATAATGTGATCGAAGCAGGGAATGGCGAAGAAGCACTCGAACTGTTGAAGGCAAACAATGTCGATTTCATCGTCAGCGACCTGATGATGCCAGTTATGGATGGGGTGGAACTCTCGCGGAGGGTGAAGAAAAACTTTACTACCTCTCATATTCCATTCTTGATGCTTACGGCTAAAACATCACAGGAATCCCGCATTGAAAGCTACAAGATGGGAGTTGACTCCTTCTTGTCAAAACCGTTTAACGACGAACTGTTATTAACCCGGATTAATAATATCCTTGAGAACAGAAGCCGCTACCATAGTCGGTTTGCCCAGAATATGGATGTGCGCGAACTGCAGATGGTCGAAGAATCGCGGGATGAGAAATTTATCAATAAAGCCCTTTCCGTCGTACAGGAAAACTATAAGAACCCATCATACGAATCAGCTGAGTTCGTTAAATCCATGGGAGTCAGTAAAAGTCTGTTGAATAAGAAACTGCAAACGTTGACGGGACAGTCGCTGGGACAATTCATCCGTAATTACCGGTTGAATGTTGCGCGTGAGTTGATCGAAGTAAACAGAATTACTAAGAAAATGAACATATCGGAAATAGCCTACGAGGTAGGATTCAATGACCCCAAATATTTTACCCGTTGCTTTGTTAAGCGTTTTAATGTAACCCCGACAGAGCTGATGGAACACACACGGGAAATAGACGATGAGTGACGGGGAACCGGCCATATGACCCCTTTTTTGAATTGTTTATAAAAGTTAAATTCACCCCTTTTCTTCGAAAACTCCAACTTACGATTTGTAATTTTTGCGGGACTTTGCGCGCAAAAAGGCGGGACTTTTTTGACAAACTCCCGGGGGAAACACTTTTTAACATACCGGATTGTAATTAAAAACGTCGTTTTGCTTAAAATCTTTCATTTTAACAATCGGAGATCGCTTAGCCGTAGGCGCAGAGCAAATAACATTCGCTTCCCGAAGGATCAGAAGCAATTGGGGAAATGTGGTAGGGGAGGAGGCCTTTCCGAAGCGTTTAGTGAGTAGATGTTGATTTGTGATTCGAATAAGCTAAAATGGGAAATTGCTCGATTATCCTCTTTGTAAATACAATAATCCTCCTCCTTTGAAAAGCGACCTCGTATGTTTGCAGTGTATAAATTACATTTATTTTTTTCAATAACCTAAAACAAAGTATTATTATGAAGACAAGAAGGTGGCCGTTGTTTGTATTGACAACGGTAATGACAGTTTTCTTTCTCTCCTCATGCCATAAGTGGGGAGAATGGGATCCCCCTTCCGGGAATCAAGTCTATCCCAAACTGCAACTATTAAGCAATCATGCATTTGACACGTTGGAGGATGTTGACGCTGAGCTGTTTGCTTATCCCGAAGGGAATGTTCCGGAAATCGTTTACGATGATTATCTTACCAATGTATTAAGTTTGGAAGGAGGATATATGCGTTTGGCCAGTCCTCTTCTCAATGCGAATCTTCAATTGGGAGGTTCTTTTACCTTTTGGTTGAATGTAGGTCGGGAGAATGAAAAGGGCACTTTGATCTCCTTGACAGGCGAAGACAATCAGTCCGCTTTGTCCATTAAAGGCAACGGAAGTATTGCTTTTCAATCCGCTGCCGGAAACTTCTCTTCTGATCCGGGTATTTCGGCGTTGTTGACGCCGGACGAATGGCATTACCTGGCGGTGATTGTCCATGTCGATGGGTATACAATCTATGTTGATGGCAAGGAGGCGACCGACTATGTATCGACCGACTTCGATTTCGTCAATGTAAAAGACTTTATGATGTCGTCTACTCATCTTTACCTGGGGTATGACAGTAGTACCCCTCCTGAAGCAATCAAATTGAAAGACTTAAAGGTTTACCGCAATAAAGTGACCGCGAAAGAGATAAACGTGCCGGTTGTGAAACCGCCGGTAAGCAGACCGCCTGTCTACATGAATACGTTTGATGATCTGGGTACGGCTACGATTATCGGAGGTGGTAGCCTCGTCACGGTGGATGATCCCGGATTCGGACAGGTATTTAAAAATGTAACAGGAGGCATGCGCCAGAATTATCTCTTGTTGCCATCGGGTGTATTATCTCACTCGACTGAAACCAAAGAAATGTCGATCAGTATGTGGGTGAATGCAAAAGAGGCGGGTGATTCCCCTGTTTATATGTGGTCGCCGCTATTGACAGCCTATAACAAAGCGCCGGAAGGTGGAAACGGAGCACCGATGTTTGCTTTGCAATACCGGGGCGTATTGATGATCAACAACAATGGATGGTGTGACTTCACGGATGCCCAGAATGTAGCCGGCGCAAATAAGGTTTTACATAATGCAACCGATTGGCTGGCCGACAAGAAATGGCACCATTATATAGCTACGATGACTGAAAAATCAGCTAAGGTGTATTTCGACGGAGTATTGATCAACGAATGGGAGATCAACGGCAATGCGGAAGGACAGAGCTTCGCCGGACTGTTTGAACACGGATCTGCCTATACCTATATCTGTTTGGGAGGAAACCAGGCTTGGACATGGGGTGACCCGGATCCCGGATTTATGTTTGACGATCTTGCTATTTATGATTTCGAGTTGACTCCAAATCAGATATCCAGTATTATAAAAAATAAATAAATCTACCATAAAGCTTATATAAATGGAAAATCACAGATTTAATCTAAGAAGGCTGGAGAAGATATTTCTCCGGTTATTTCTGATCGGATGCTTTATTTTATCTGCACAATTCACTTTTGCACAGACCAAGCAGATAAAAGGACGCATTGCGGATAATGCAGGTGTAGAAGTTATCGGAGCCAGTATACGGGAGAAAGGAACTCAGAACGGTACGGTGACGGATTATAATGGAGAGTTTTCGATTTCAGTGAATGAGAATGCCATACTGGAGATCAGCTATGTGGGCTATAAAGCGCAGGAAATAGAAACCAGAGGCAAAGACTTTCTTCATATCGAATTGCAAGAAGACTCGCAATTGCTGGAAGAGGTAGTTGTTGTCGGTTATGGTTCACAGAAGAAAGAAAGTGTGGTAGGTGCTATCTCACAAGTAAGTTCCAAAGAATTACTGAAATCACCGGCGGCCAATATCTCACAGGCCATTGCCGGTAAGATACCCGGTGTGATCACCTCGCAGGCTTCCGGTGCGCCGGGCGATGACGATGTGCAGATATTTATTCGTGGACGCGCTTCGTTTGCCGGTGATAACCAGCCTTTGATCCTTGTCGACGGGGTAGAGCGGCAGTATTCCCAGATTGCTCCGGATGATATTGAAACCATATCTGTATTGAAAGACGCCTCGGCGACAGCCGTTTATGGGGTGAGGGGTGCTAATGGGGTGATGCTGATCACGACCAAACGCGGGAAAGAGCAGAAACCGATCGTCAGCCTGACGGCCAACTGGCAGATGCAATCGCCCACACGCAATCCCAAATACTTAGATTCCTACAACTCGTTGGTATTGCTTGAAGAGGCGTTGGGCAACGATGGAATGCCTTCCCAGTATTCAGCCAATGATCTGGAGATGTACAGAAAAGCCTCTGCCGGACAACTCTCAGGGTTGGAGTCATTGCTGTATCCCGATGTAGACTGGTATGATTATGTATTACGCGGATCGGCTCCGGCACAACGCTATAATGTGAACATCCAGGGAGGTACCAAGCGTATGCGATATTTCGCCTCTGCCGAATACTACGGACAGGACGGGTTGTATAAGAACTTCAGTACCGATCCTTATGGCAATAAGTCGAATGCCAGTTACCGCCGTTACGCTTTCCGTGCCAATATGGACTTATTGTTGACAAACGATCTGACACTTTCGATCAACTTCGGCACACGTTTTGAAGAAAAACGGGGGCCGAATGCCAGCGATGGTGATGTGTTCTATGAATTGACCCGTACGCCGGGTTGGTTGTTCCCGGTTTCCTATACCGTAGGCGAAGGCGAAGACCAGAAAACATTGTATGGCGGAAGTTCACAATACCAGAATAATATTGTCGGACGCCTGGCAAAGGGTGGTTTTTACCGGGCTACCAATACCATTAACGAAACCAACTTTATTTTCGATTATAAGATGGATTGGCTCACGCCAGGCTTGAAAGCCAAAGCAATGCTTGCCTTTGACTATGATGCTTACTATAACCGGAGATTTACGGCTGATTTTGCTACCTATGAACTAAATGACCGCGATAATTACCAATCGATTGACGCATACAATAAGTTTAATACCGATACGGAGTTAGGCTATGCGGGGCATTCTCAAACAACCGTGTATAAGTTGTATATGGAAGCCCAATTGAATTATGCCCGCAAGTTTGATGTTCACGATGTGACCGGTATGTTGCTTTACAATCAGAACGACTATCGTTATCAGGCCAATCTGGCCGAACGTTACCAGGGCTTGGTTGGGCGTGTTACATACGGATATGATGATCGCTATCTGGCGGAGGTAAACTTCGGATATAACGGTTCGGAAAACTTTATGCGCGGCCGTCGTTTCGGTTTCTTCCCCTCTTTCTCTATTGGTTGGAGAATCAACAATGAGAAATTCATGGAGAAAACGAATGAATGGCTTGATAACCTGAAAATCCGTGCCTCTTATGGACAGGTAGGGAATGACGTCTATAAGGTGAACGGAGCAAAACAACGGTTCCTCTACCAAGAGGTATGGAGCCAGCTTGGTAATGCCTATTATTTCGGAGAAACCGGCACGACGGGTATATATGAAAGCCAGTATCCCAATTATTATGTGACCTGGGAAAGAGCGCACAAGTATAACTTAGGGCTTGAATTCGGTCTCTGGGGCGGTCTGTTGGATGGGAATCTTGATCTGTTTTACGAAAAGCGAAATGATATCCTGACGCCTTACCTGACCCGCCCACAATGGGTTGGTGTGAATATGGCTGCCGGAAACTTAGGTAAAACGAAGAACGCAGGTTATGAAATATCCTTAAAGCATAACAATCGTATTAGCAAGGATTTGAGCTATAATGTCGGTTTTAACTTCACTCATGCCCGCAATGAGATTCTGGAAATGGATGAGCCTGCTTCTAAAACAGCTTACCGCAAATCGGAAGGTCAGCCTATTTCGCAATACTTCGGACTGGTGAGCGAAGGCTATGTGACTTCTGAAGACCTGGCAAATCCTGATTTCCCAAAATCCACATTCGGAAACGTCAGGGTAGGAGACCTGAAATACCGGGATATGAATAAGGATGGCTTTATTGATGATAGAGACATTACCTTCATTGGATATAGCAATATACCGGAAAATACCTACTCCCTTTCTTTAGGACTTGATTACAAAGGTATCGGATTGAGTATGATGTTCCAGGGGGTAGACAAGGTGTCGCGCTATTATGATTCATTTGCCCAATTTGCCTTCTTCGATGGCGGGAAAGTAAAAGAACATCATTTAGACCGATGGGATCCGGCATTAAGTGAAGCAGAGAATTTGAAGTCGGCCAAGTATCCTTTGTTGCATTATGGATCGAATGGCGATCATAATCAACGACTCAACTCTTTTTTCCTGAAAAACGGTGCCTTCTTCCGATTGAAGAATATCGAGCTGAGTTATACGTTGCCTGAGCATTGGATTCGGGTAGTAGGAATGAGTGACTGTCGTATCTATATTAATGGAAACAACCTGATCACATGGGATAAACTCGATGGTTTGGTCGATCCTGAAAGCAATGGCTCTCATAAATATCCGATTATGAAAACCATAAACTTTGGAGCTAATATTAAATTCTAATACGAGACGAATCATGAAAAAAAATATTTTATATCCATTATTCACCTTACTTCTGTTGGGGATGACACTGACCTCCTGTGAGGATATGTTTG
Organism: Parabacteroides sp. PM6-13; assembly: GCF_029892605.1. GTDB lineage: Bacteria > Bacteroidota > Bacteroidia > Bacteroidales > Tannerellaceae > QVMG01. The sequence continues at coordinate 228,813 of NZ_JARXWF010000006.1, read as the reverse complement.
GTGACTTTCTGGACAAACAACCGAGTAATGAATTGACGGAAGAGATTGTTTTCAGCGATTGGACAACAACGCGGCAATTTCATTTCGATACCTATAACTTCCTTCGGCATGGAGCCGGACGTATTAATGGCTCATGGCTTGATGCGGCAACGGATCTTTCCGTCACCAGCTTCTCTTATGGTGGTACGCGCGTCAGCTTTAATATTGGTAATTATTACAATGGGGCTGCCTCTAATGAGTTGACTGGGACGTGGGAACATTACTACAGAGGTATTCGTAAGTGCAACTTTACGTTGACCAAGATCGACGAAGTGCCCAAACCGGCCGATGAGAGTGATGAAAAATATGAGACGGATAAGCTGAACTACAAATCGGAAGCCCGTTTTCTGCGCGCTTGGTTCTATTGGGAAATGTTCCTGCGGTATGGCCCTCTGCCTATCGTTACGGAGGTGTTGGATCCCGATGGTGATTTGTTGACAGGATATACCACACGTCCTTCTATCAAAGAATATGTGGTTGACTTTATTCTAAGTGAACTGAAAGACTGTGAGAGCGGCTTGATGAATTATATAGCCGATGAGTCGGAGCAGAAAAGAAATGCCGGACGCATCACAAAACCGATCGCCAGAGCGCTTTATTCACGCATCATGTTGTATATGGCAAGTGATCGATTCAGAGCAGAATCGGGTATCACATGGGCGGAAGCCGTTGAGGCATCCAAAGGTTTTATCGATACCTATGGTGGATTATACGCCCTGTTCCAGCCGGAAAGTGACCCGGTAGCCAATTATACAGCAGCTATTCTCAGAAATGCGCATAGTGGAAAAAATCGCGAAACCATATTCTGGCGCAACCAGGTTGCAGTCGGATGGTCGGCCATTAGTGATGACACACCGGTAGGTGAAGGAGGCATGGGCGGTAATTGTCCTACGCAGAATTTAGTCGATATGTATGATATGGCTAACGGAGAGTCGCCTTTTGCCTCTTATGATGAAACGGGTGCGCCGGTTTATAATGAAGGATTGATGCCGAAAATCAACCCGGAGAGTGGTTATAACGAAGCCAATTTCCTGGCAAACAGGGATGCTCGCCTGCAGGCGACAGTGCTGTACCAGGGTGTAAGCTGGGGGAATGGCGTTATTAATGTGATCAGAGGGCAGCGTGACAATCCGTTGGGTAATACCAATGCGACTCCTACCGGTTACTATATGCGCAAATATATCCCCGAAAACATTCTTAGTGCGAATCATTCTGGTTCGAATTTCCGCAACTGGATCATTATGCGTTATGCCGAAATCCTGCTGAATTATGCGGAAGCACTGAATGAAGCGGGTGGCAGTCGTGCAGAAGTACTGAATATATTGCAACCCATTCGTGACCGGGCGGGATTAACTGCCAAATTGCTTGAACGCAAAGACCTGCAAACATTAGAGGACAGACGGAATTTTATCCGTAAGGAACGCACAGTGGAATTGGCATATGAAGAGCATAGAGGATGGGATGTGCGTCGTTGGAATGTGGCAGAAAAAGCCTTGGCACGCCCCGTTTACGGTGTAGATGTGACCAATGAAGGCGGTGTGATCAAGATGACACGTAAAGTAGCTCAGGAGCGGGTGTTTGACTCTAAAATGTATCTCTATCCGATTCCGGAAGCAGAAGAATGGAAAACAAATATTGAAAACAATCCTGGTTGGTAATTTAAGTCTATGAACATGTGTACTACAAAACAAAAAAATAGATGGGCGGGGTTAGAGAAATGCCTGCTTGTCACTATCTTGATGTTGTTTGCTTTTATGGCAAATGCCCAGGAAGTAAGAACGTTAGAGGGACGAATTGTTGATCCGGAAGGTAATCCAGTCCCCGGAGCTATCGTTAATATTGCGGAATCCAGCCATATAGAGCTGACTGATGAAAACGGAAACTTCAAATTACCCCGTGTAAAAGCGAGTGATGAGATTATAGTAACAGCCGTTGGCTATTTTACAGAGACGGTGAAACCGGAGTTTACTGTTGGGTATAAAATCACTCTGCGCGAGGATCTTGATGAATATGCCCATACAATAGCCGTGCCTTTTGGGCGGAAGCAGAAGAAGCTTACCACCGAATCGATGTCTACCGTAACAGGTGAAGAGTTGGAAAAGCATCCGATCACTGTGTTGCAAAATGCCTTTACATCGACTGTTACAGGGGTACAAGCGTATGAATCGGCCAGTGAGCCCGGATGGAGTGAAACAGCCACCTTTATTCGTGGTATTCGAACCATGAACAGAGGAGCTCGTTCGGTGTTGGTTATTGTTGATGATGTGGAGCGTGACCTCTCCTTCCTGGATGCCTATCCGATTGAAACAATATCGGTTCTCAAAGACGCTGCCGCGACTGCTATTTATGGTATGCGAGGAGCAAACGGAGCGATTATTGTTACAACCAAACGCGGACAAGCCGGGAAAACCAAGATAAACCTGTCGCAGGAGTTTGGTTATCAGACGTTAACCGGTATGGTTGAGAATCAGAATTCGTACAATATGGCTTTGACCCGTAACCAGATTGCTTATCTGGATGGTATGGATCCGATCTTTTCAGATGAAGAAATCGAATATTACCGGAGAGTAAGTGCCGGAGAAGAATTGGAAGGAATGAATAAGTATAAATACTTTAACACCAATTGGTTCAAGGAACTCTACCGGGATGCCGCGCCACAGATGAAAACAAATTTCAATATCAGTGGGGGAAATGACAAAGCGCGTTATTTTGTTTCGTTCACCTATCTCCGCCAAGAGGGTATGTGGAATGACAAATGGACGAATTACAATGAAGACTTCACGACTCAGCATATATTGAATCGTTATAACCTTCGTTCGAATATCGATATTGATGTGAATAAATACCTGAATGTCTCGTTAGACTTAGGGGGACGTATCGATAATATTTCACAACCTCGCGAAGGGGTGTTCGGGTTGGTAACCTTTGGTGCTGTTGAAGCAAACCCTATGAAGCCTATCTATTGTCCGAATGGAGAATTGTTTGTCGATACGGATGCCAATAATGCCGGAGTGATGCTGGCAGCATCGGGTATGGATAAGAACCGCCGTCGTAACTTGTATTCTACCTTGACGGCAACGGGTGATCTGGGAGCTCTTATCCCGGGTTTGAAAGCCAATGTTACATTTAGCTTTGACACATACGAGACATTCCAGTCGGTTCAAACATCTAATGTGAACGCTTTCTATTATAATCTGATGGATGATGTTTCGGATATCTCTGAATATAAGTATACCCGTCGACGCACCTATTCCGCTTTGACTAATCCTACGTCAACTCCGCGTGATTATTATTACAATATTAATATGAACGGAGGATTGAGCTATAATAACACATTTGGTAAACATGCCGTAAGCGCACGGACTTTTGTTCGTACCTACCAGAATGTTGTTCGGGGACAATCGTCATCCAACCGGAATCTCTCTTTCAACGGAACCGCGACCTACGTTTATGATCATCGATATATCCTTTCCGGAAATGTTTCTTACATGGGAAGTGATAATTATGCGCCGGGCGAACGCTTCGCTTTGTTTCCCGGTGGATCTATCGGATGGGTGGCCTCTGAAGAGTCTTGGTTGAAAAACAGATATATCACGCTCTTGAAACTACGTGCTTCTTATGGCCGTGCCGGACAATCGACTACCGGAGCCGGAAGATACCCTTACCAGGGAACATTCGCTCAGGGATCGGGATATAACTTTGGAACGAGCCAGTCGTATACGCAGGGAACCTATGAATCAAAAGCAGGGAATCTGAATAATAAATGGGAAATATCCGATATGGTGAATGTGGGTATTGACTTTGATTTCTTTGATAAAAAGCTCTACGGCTCTTTCGATGCGTTTAAAGAATGGCGTTCTAATATTCTTGTGAGCCGCTCTACCGTTCCTACCATGTTTGGCGTAAGCGCTCCGCAGGACTCTTACGGTAAGGCAGAAAGCAAAGGGTTTGAACTTTCCTTGGGACATCATAATAATATAGGGAAATTCAAATACCACGTAGAGGGTATGCTTACCTGGAATACCAACAAGATTGTAGAAATGGATGAATTGGCACCTAATATGCCCTGGCAGCAAAAGACCGGAAAGCGTATTTTCGATTATGCTGTGGCTGACGGAAGTTACAATGGGAATGTCGGAGGATACAACCTCTTCCTGTTTGACCAATGGGCGAGTGACCCTGATTTGATTGCCAGTAGCCACCAGGATGCCTTAGATAATCCGCATAAGTATCCTTACCACTCGGCATCAGGCGAGGGGCAGCCCTTAGGAACGGCTGTGTTTAGAGACCTGGACGGAGACCGCAAGATTGATACGAATGATATGACTCCACATGGGTACACGATCATTCCGGAACTTACTCCTTCTTTGAATGTAGGATTTAACTGGCTTGGCTTCGATGCCCGCGTGATACTGACAGCGTATCTGAATCGTTCGGTTATGGGGCGTGAGAATATGGCCTACTCTTCCTGGGGAAAGATGGGAACACATGAAGTGGTGAATGCATGGGGTTACTACACGGATGATCCGAATGACCCGCGCAATATAAATGCTAAGTATCCCCGTCCTTCTACCAATGCTTTTAACAGTATTGACAGCTCCGGTGAATACCAAAAGAATACGATCTGGCATTTCAATGGCGATTACCTTTCTTTGCGTAATATCGAAGTCGGTTACTCACTACCGAAAGCGCTTATTGCCAAGGCAAATATGACCAACTGCCGCATTTATTTCAGTGGCTATAACCTCCATACCTGGAGTCATCTCCCCAAAGGCTTTGACCCGGAAAAACCGATGAGTTTTGTTTGGTGGTATCCTAAAACAAAATCATTCTCGGTGGGAATAAATATTGGTTTTTAATTATGACAAATGAATAAGATTATGAAAAAGATACTAACATATATCGTTATAGTGTTTTTTGCAGGCACGGTTATCTCTTGTGATGACTATCTTGACAAAGAATATGATGCCTCATTGTCTGAGACGCAAACGTTCAACAATCCGGATTTGACGAGAGGCTTTCTGGCCAATATCTATACAAGTCTGCCGGATGGATTCGAAGGGTTTGGCGATACGCAATACAGAAGCTCTTTCCGTGACGGGATGACCGACAATTGTATGGCCTGGTGGAATGTGATTTACTTCAATAAAGTGTTGGAAGATGCCTACACGGCTGTGGATCATACCCTGTTGACCCCTTGGTCCAGGAACACCTCTGCCATTCGTAAATGCAATCAGTTTTTAAAGAATGCGAAAGCCTCTGTGGTTGGGAACAGGGAAATTGCCGGCGACGACAACCGTCTGTATGACCGTTATTGTGCGGAAGCCCGTTTCTTGCGTGCTATCTATCATTTCGATTTATTGTGCTGGTTTGGAGATATCCCTATTATTGCAGAGGATGAAGAAGGCGTTCCAATCGTCTTTGACCTGGCTAATCCGGAAGCCATGCAGATGTCGCGCACGAATGCTGCTGAGGCGCTGAAGTGGATAGCGGAGGAGTGTGACAAGGTGAAAGATCTGCTTCCTTTCCGTTACAGCAATGAGACAGAGAACTGGGGACGTGTCAATGGCGCTGCTGTCTATGCTCTGAAGTCAAGAGCATTGCTTTACCGTGCTTCCAAATTGAATAACCGATCAGAGGATGTTAACTTATGGAAAGAGGCTGCAGAAGCTGCAAACGCTTTTATCACCAAGAATGCTTCTCAAAGCAAGCCGTATAAACTGTATAGTACAGGAAAGGTAAACAACGACTATTACGAATGTTTTGTGACCAACCCGGTGTACAATGATGAATTCATTCTTTGTCGCTCTGTCTGGCGGACAAACACCATTGAATCCCACATGGCACCTTGTGGCTTTGGGGGACAATTGAATGCCGTAGGTCGTACAAACCCGACGCAGAATTTTGTCGATTGCTATGAGACGACAAAAGGATTGCCTATCGATCAGGATCCCGATTATGACGAAAACAACCCGTATGTAAACCGTGACCCGCGTCTGGAACAAACCGTGTTGCACCATAACTCCATTTGGGGTGATGTGGAACAGGAAGAAAGTCGTCCGGTAGATATTCGCTATTCTTTAGGCCCTGATTATGCTTCGTTGCATGGAGGAACATTGACCGGATATTATTGTAAGAAATTCTTGAACAATATTTCTTTTAAAATACCGACCGTACCTGCGCATGCATGGCCTATTTTCCGTTATGGGGAGATCTTACTGAATGCTGCCGAAGCCTATAATGAGGCTTACGGACCCGATCAGGCATACCAGTTTGTGAATCAGATCAGAGCGCGTGTAGGGATGCCGGCCTATAAAGGAATGAGTAAAGAGCAGCTGCGTGAGCGTATACGAAACGAACGCCGCATCGAACTCTCTTTCGAAGATCACCGATTCTTCGACGAACGTCGCTGGATGTTGTTCGAAGGGGTTACGCCTGCCAGTGAGAAAAACCTGCCGCGTTACAAACAAATATATAATCTGTATGGTGTCAGAATAACGGGTGATGCCGACGATCCTGAATATACCTATGGACCTGCAGAGTCTCATCCGCTTCGTACGTTTAATAGCCCTAAAAACTATTACTTGCCTATACCGGATAATGAAACGAAACGCTTGCCAAACCTTGGGCAAAATCCGGGATGGGAAATTGGAACATCTGGAAGTAGCAATTAAATTTTGCAGATAACAGTTGTGACAGATGTTTAGGTTGTGGGAAGACTGATATAGATCAGTCTTCCCTTTTTAAATCAGATACGGATTTGTTGATAGGAATTCCTTCCACAGCAATAAAAAATAGCTCTATGAATTTACATGATCAAACTGTATCTTTGCCCGATATTAGTAATACGGATATGAAAAACTATTTCTTTCTCTTATTGGCATGGTGTATGCCGGTTTCTCTTTTTGCAATGTCTGGTATCGAAGGAAAGGTGGTTGATGCTTCTACGCAAAGCGCCATCGAGTTGGCTCATGTCATCCTCTACTCGGGCGAGCAGGTGGTGAGCGACGTGATGACTGCCGAAGATGGCTCTTTTCGGTTTGCTTCGCTGTCGGCGGGTGAGTATGTGTTGATGGTACGGATGATGGGGTATGACCTGTATGCCCAACCGCAAACAGTGAAAGAAGGAATGATATTGGACGTTGGTGTGGTGGCGTTGCAATCCCTTGAAATAGGATTAGCTGAGGTAGAGGTAGTAGCCAACAGGCGACAAATTATATACAAACTGGACAAACGGGTGATCGATGCCTCAGCGAATATGTTTGCCAGTGGCGGATCGGCAGTCGATATTTTGGAGCATACGCATTCGATACGGGTGGATGCCGAAGGGGAGGTGACATTCCGCGGAAGTAGCGGTTTTGCTGTTTATGTGGATGGCAAGCCCAGTGTCTTCAGTGGTTCGCAAGCCTTGGAACAGATTCCTTCGGGGCATATCGAAAACATTGAGATCATCACCACTCCCTCTGCCCGCCATGACAGCGGTGGCGATGTGGGCATGATCAATATCATTACGAAGAAAGACCGACAGCAGGGATTAAGCGGCATGGTCAACTTAACGGGAAGCACCGTGCTTTCGCGCGGAGCAGACTTTTTATTAACCAAACAAAACAAAGCTTCGCGTTGGTTTGTCGGTGGAAACTATGCGGAACGCTTACGAAAGAGTGATTTCAATCAACAAAAGACGACCCTCGTGGATAATGCTTCGACGATCTCCCATTCCAACGGGCCGCGCGAAAGTAATAATTTCAATTACGCCCTGAAAGCGGGCTGGCAATACAGCCTGCCTCGTACCACTTTCGATATGGATTTCGAAGGAGGATACGGTGGAAGAACGCGCGACGGTGATCTGGACTACACGGAAGAACGAAAGATTGATCAGGTTGTTGAGGCGAAGGGCGACTACTTCAGTCGCGACTATTATAATATCCATGAAACTTATTTTCAAGGAAGCGTAGGCGTTGATCATCAGTTTAATAACCGGGGACATCAACTGACGGCTCGCTTTTACGCCAAATACGGAGGCGACGCGATGGAGTATTTCGAAAGCGATCTGTTCGACAGAAATAACATCCGCCAGCAGGGGCATCGCGCCTACGAAGACGAACATCGCTGGACTACCCGTGCCAACGTGGACTATATGTATCCCTACAATGAAACAGGCAAAGTAGAGCTTGGTTATCAATACTTCTCTTACCTGGAAGATGGCGATTACAGTATGGAATACTGGAGTCCGGAAAAGCAGGAATTCTACTGGCGGGATGATATCTACAATACTTTTTATTTTATGCACGGCATCAATTCGCTCTATGCTCTTTGGGCGGAAGGTTTCAAGTCTTTTGAATTTCAGGTAGGTTTGCGGGCTGAACATACCCATCGGGTGTTGCGCAGTTCCATTGAGGGCGCCGATCGTACTTACAACCATTGGGATTTCTTCCCCTCTGCTCATGTTGGTTACCATTTTCCTAACGAACATCAACTGATGGCATCCTATTCCCGACGGATCACTCGGCCGGAGTTGTTCTTTATGGAACCTTATATTACCTATCGCGACTATTATTCGGCAGAGATTGGGAATCCCGACATCCGTGCCGAATACATCCATTCTTTTGAACTGAATTATAAAAAGAACGTCGGGCAACACACTCTGTCGGCCTCTGCCTTTCATCGCACAAGGAAAGACAAGATCGAACGATTGCGGGTGCCTTTCGAAGCAGGAGTGACCCTCGACTCCATGGCGAATGTGGGCAGCGACTATGCGACCGGAGTGGAATTGACTCTGCAAATGCAGGCGACGCGTTGGTGGAGCGCCCATGTGAACGGAAGCGTGTATCATTATAAGGTGAAAAACAAACTCCAGAAGTTGGGCATGGATGAGAAGAGTACCAATTATGAGGTGGCGCTTAACAATGGTTTCGATGCCGGACGATATACCCGAATCCAATTAGATGGCAACTTTGTAGGGCCGTCGGTCACTACGCAGGGGCAGACCGATGCTTTCTGGTATGTCAATCTGGCGGTGCGCCAACAGTTGTTCAATCGGCGGTTGGCTGCGACGCTTTCTTTTCGTGACGTGTTCAACTCGGCTCGTTATGTAAGCAATATCTCCACCTCAAACTTGCAGTCGATTACCCGGATTCGTCCCAATTATCCGCTGATTTCGTTGACGCTCTCTTACACCTTTAATAACTACCGGGCTAAAACCGTGCAGGCACGCGAAGGGCATGATTTGTTTGAAGGGACAAATCATTGATCGTGGCAGATTGACTATCCTATATCGGTGGATTATGCATATATTTACACCATGAACACTCAGAAGACAGTGACAGAGATGAACGAAGAGAAGCGATATAGAGATTTTGGAGACTTCCTGCGGGAGGTCTTTCCTTTTAAGGTGCAGAAGATATCTGTGAATGCAGGCTTTACCTGTCCGAACCGGGATGGCACGAAGGGGGTAGGGGGATGTACTTATTGTAACAACCAGACCTTTAGCCCGGACTATTGCCATACGGAGAAATCAGTTCGAGAGCAGTTGGCTGAAGGCATTTCTTTCTTCTCGCGCAAATACCCGGAGATGAAATACCTGGCCTACTTTCAAGCGTATACCAATACGTACGATGAACTGGAATCGCTAAAAAGGAAGTATGAGGAGGCGTTGGCCTTCCCGGATGTGGTGGGGCTGATTATCGGGACACGACCGGATTGTATGCCCGATGAACTATTGGATTATCTGGCAGAGCTGTCGAAACAGACGTTTGTGATGGTGGAGTATGGAGTGGAATCGACATTGGATCGCACGCTCGAACGGATTAACCGGGGGCATACTTGGGAAGAGTCGGAAGAGGGCATACGGCGAACAGCCGGCCGAGGCATTTATACCGGGGCGCACCTGATCCTGGGATTGCCCGGTGAGGCGCGTGAAGAGATCTTACATCATGCGGATAGCCTGTCGGCACTGCCACTGACGACCATTAAACTGCATCAATTACAACTGATCCGTCAGACGCGTATGGGACGGGAATACATGGAGTATCCCGAACGATTTCATCTTTACAGCGCAGAGGAATATGTGGAATTGGTGATCGATTTTATAGAACGCCTGAACCCTTCCTTTGTGGTGGAACGGTTTGTTTCCCAATCGCCGAAGGAACTGTTGATTGCTCCCGACTGGGGGTGGAAGAATTATCAGTTTACCGCCAAGGTAAACCGCCGCTTGGAAGAGCGGAATACCCGGCAGGGGAGGTTGTTTTCCCAGAAGTAAATTTATCGGATCGCTTCCCGGATGCGGACTAATTTGACGAGTAAATCTTCCAGAAGATCCAACTTCAACATATTGGCACCATCCGACTTGGCTACTGCCGGATCGGGATGTGTCTCGATAAAGAGGCCGTCGGCACCTACGGCGATGGCTGCTTTGGCCACGGTTTCGATCAGGGCAGGCAGGCCTCCGGTGACACCGCTGGTCTGGTTGGGCTGTTGAAGCGAATGGGTTACGTCCATCACCACCGGAAAACCAAACTGTCGCATCTGAGGAATGCCCCGGTAATCGACCACCAGGTCGGTATATCCGAAGGTGGTTCCGCGTTCGGTGATCATCACGTTCTTGTTTCCGGCGTCGACTACCTTCTGCGCGGCAAACTCCATAGCGGCGGGGGAGAGGAATTGTCCCTTTTTGATATTGACAATTTTGCCTGTCTTAGCCGCGGCAATCAATAGATCGGTCTGACGACAGAGGAAGGCTGGTATTTGCAATACGTCGACATACTCGGCAGCCATAGCGGCTTCCTGGTTTTCATGAATGTCGGTTACGGTGGGTATGCCAAACGTTTCATGCACCTTTCGCAAGATCTTAAGCGCTTTCTCATCGCCAATGCCGGTGAAGGAATCGATGCGCGAGCGGTTAGCCTTGCGGTAAGAGCCTTTGAATATATAGGGAATGGAAAGTTTTTCCGTGATATGAAGGATCTTTTCCGCTATCCGCAAAGCCATCTCTTCGCCTTCGATCACACATGGGCCGGCCATCAAGAAGAAGTTGTCGCTTTTGAAGTTGTCTGTTGTTATCATGATCAATTGTTGTTATTTAATAGTTTGATTGTCATTTCTATTTTCTCTTCCATCGGAAGGGTGGCGTCTATCCAATGGATTGTATGCCCCCGGCGTTCCATGCCTCGGAACCAGGTCATCTGCCGTTTGGCAAACTGATGGATGGCTATTTCTAATTGGCTGACCATCTCCTCGTATGTGAGCTCGCCGATGAGATACTGTGTGAGGTATTTGTATTCCAAACCATAATAAATCAGCTCCTCCGGCTTTACGCCTGTCTCCAGGATACTTTTTACCTCTTCGATCATGCCCTCCTCTAAGCGAGCATGAAGCCGACGGGTTATTTTCTCACGTCGGAGTTCCCGATCGATATGTACTCCGATAATCAGGCTATGTATTGGGCTATATTCGTTGGTGTCCGGAGCCTGTGTCAGGTAATACTCTTCGATTTCGATTGCCCGGATCGCCCGTTGGGCGGAATCGACATCGGTTTTGTTATGCAATACTTTGTAAGAGGCGAGGATCCCCTCCAGTTCTTCCAGCGACTTGCCTTTTAGGGATTCGCGCAAGGGAGGGTTTTGCGGAACGTCCAACAGCTTATATCCGTTGAGGACCGCCTCGATATACATACCTGTTCCACCACAAAGCAGGGGCAATTTCCCGCGGTTGCTGATCTCTTTGAAGGCCCGGAAAAAATCATGTTGATACTCAAATACATTGTATTGGTAGCCGGGCGGATGGATATCAATCAGGTGGTAGGGGATCTGCTTCCCGTTTACCACATAGTCGGCCAAGTCCTTTCCGGTTCCGATGTCCATCGAACGATAGATCTGCCGGGAATCAGCGCTGATGATTTCTGTATCCAGATGAGCCGCAAGCGCCGCGGCAAAAGGGGTTTTCCCTGATGCGGTCGGTCCTAATAGGGTGATAAGTTGATATGGTTTCATGGAGGCTATTCCGTTGGTTTAGCGATAGGCAATGTAAACCAGAAGGTAGAGCCTTTGCCCTTTACTGAATCTACTCCGCTCTCTCCCCCTTGGTCTTCGATAAATCGCTTGGTGATGCTTAATCCAAGCCCGATGCCTCGTTGGTAGTCATCGATTTTGTAGAACTGGTTGTAGATTTGATTGATCTCCTCCGGCGTTAATCCAATGCCGGTATCTGTCACTTCAATCCTGGCGAAGCCTTCGTCCTGTTGACTATATGATAAGGAGATAGAGCCTTTTTCTGTGAATTTATTCGCATTGTCCAACAAATGGTAGATGGCCTGTTTGATATGCTTTCTGTCGGCATAGACAAATAACGAAGGCTGTGATGAGTCGAAGTGGAAATCCAGGTGCTCTTTTTTGTTAAAGGAGGTCAGGTTGATCGCTGCGTAGCAGATCTCTTTTAGGTCGATCACCTCTTTCTCATAGATAATCGGACCGGACTCAATTTGCGTGAAATCCAGTATGCTGTCGATCATATGCAACAGAATCTCGTTGTTTTGTTGCACAATCTTCCCATAAGCGCGAGCTTGCTCACCGGAGTCTTTCGATTCGGTGATGATTTTGGTGAAGCCGAGAATGGCATTCAGTGGCGTACGTATTTCGTGACTGATGTTTGAGACGAAAGACTTTCTGACCCGACTAAACTCTTTGTTTTTGATGATTTCTATGTCTTTTTCCCGCTGCTCGGTAATGTCTGTCGTTAGGCAAATGATCCGTTCCGGTTTGCCCTCTTCATCCAACTTGTAGGTCTGGAAGCAGGTGTATAACCAATACATTTTACCGGCGATCTCCTCCCGGTAAGTCTCTTCGAAGGACGAGATTTCCCCCCGAAATAATTGGTCGGTATGTTTTCGGAAGGATTCAACATCTTCCGGATGTATCTGTTCGAAATGGATGAACGTATTGCCTAAAACCTCTTTTCGTATTCGTGGCAGCGGGTTTCCTTCTTGGTTGTTGAGCAAATTGGCATCGATGATGATTTGCTCATTTTTGATATCATATTCCCAGAAAAAAGCATTTTGCGCTTCCAGCGCCATGCGTAGTTTCGTGAGGTTGGTGTTGAGCTCCTCTTTGGTCTTGTAATAAGTGGCATCGTTGTGAACCAATTCCAGGTAACCAAAGATATGTCCATTCATGTCTTTCAAAGGGGTGCATTTCCCAATCAGGCGCAATACTTTTCGGGAGTTGTCAGATTTGTAATAACCGGTTTCGTTTACCTTGTCGAAAAAATAATCATTTTCAAATACGGTCGGTTCCCCCTTTCGTAGTTTGTCGAAAGAGGAGGGCGAGATATTGGGATTCTCAAACAGGTTGACACCTAAAACATCTTCCTCCTTTGTTCCCAATAAGTGTAGGCCGTATGGGTTTATTTTTCGGAGGATTCCGTTGGCGTCGTATAATTCGATACCAACGGGAAGGGTGTCGAATACTAATTGAAAAATTGTTTTACTTTTAAATATTTCCAGGGTTGTTTCTTCTATTTCTTTTTGCATATATTCATTTTCAATCACAACGGAGAAAATGTTAGCAAAGAAATGTACATTTTCAATATCCTCTTCGTCCCATTTGTGTTTCCTGTTGACAAAGTCAATGCCCAAAAAACCACAGACGACACCCTCCTGGTGAATGGAGGTGGTGATAGAGGATTTGACATTGTTTTCAATCAATAAGGGTATCTCTGTAAAGGATATCATGGGCATCCGATCGATATCGGAAATCACCGTGTCAATACCATTTTTTATGTTCCCGATCCACAAAGGATATTCCTCTTCGGAATATTTCTTTTTGTGGTTGAATTGTTGATTCAATAGGCCTGTGGCGTTGGCCACTCCCTCCGCCGTACTCTCATGTATGAAGGAGATGGATGAGTCGCTTTCGTTGAAGTATCCTATGTATATACGGTCAGCATCAAAGAATTCAAGAACCTTGGCTAATCCTTGCTTTGCCGCATCCGATTTTTCGCAATCAAGGAATAATTGAAAAATATCTTTAACGGTTTTACTGAGTGAATAAGAATTTGTGCTTTTATTACCAATAATATTCCTGATCAGACTCATCTCTTTAGATATTTAGGTGATTACTATATCCATATCTTGGGAGCAAATGTAGTAAAAAAGAACAAATAGTAATCTTTTGTGAATGCTTTTAATTGAAATATATAAAAAAAGCCGCATCAGTCGATGCGGCTTTTTTTATAATATAGGATTTTTTGATTATCCGTTTACTTTTGCCATGTGAGCGATGAGTTCCAACACTTTGTTTGAATAACCCCACTCGTTGTCGTACCAAGATACCACTTTTACGAATTTGTCAGTCAAAGCGATACCAGCTTTCGCGTCGAAGATAGAAGTACGAGCGTCGCCGATGAAGTCAGAAGAAACAACATCTTCTTCGGTGTATCCAAGGATACCTTTCAGTTCGTTTTCAGAAGCTTCTTTCATGGCAGCCTTGATTTCTTCGTATGTAGCAGACTTAGCCAGGTTTACTGTCAAGTCAACAACAGAAACGTCCAGAGTCGGAACGCGGAAAGACATACCAGTCAGTTTGCCATTCAGCTCAGGAATTACTTTACCTACAGCCTTAGCAGCACCTGTAGAAGAAGGAATGATGTTACCAGCTGCAGCGCGGCCACCTCTCCAGTCTTTTACAGAAGGACCGTCAACTGTTTTCTGCGTAGCCGTAGTAGCGTGAACAGTTGTCATCAAACCGTCAGTGATACCGAATTTGTCGTTCAATACCTTAGCGATAGGAGCCAAACAGTTGGTAGTACAAGATGCGTTAGATACGAACTGAGTGCCTTTTACATAAGCATCCAGGTTCACACCGCAAACAAACATAGGGGTGTCGTCCTTAGAAGGAGCAGACATAACTACATATTTTGCACCGGCATCAACGTGAGCCTTTGCAGTATCTTTTGAAAGGAATAAACCTGTTGATTCAACAACATATTCTGCACCAATTGCATCCCATTTCAAATCAGCCGGGTTTCTTTCTGCTGTAACGCGGATAGCTTTACCGTTTACTACTAAATTGCCATCTTTTACTTCAACGGTACCGTTGAATTTACCGTGTACAGTGTCGTATTTCAACATGTATTCCATGTATTCAACACTAATCAAGTCGTTAATACCTACAACTTCAATGTCATTTCTTGTCTGAGCAGCACGGAAAACCAAGCGTCCGATACGACCAAAACCGTTAATACCTACTTTAATCATTGTAATAATTCTTTTTAATGGGTTTATTAAAAATACTGTTTTTTCTTGTTTCCTAACATCCACAAGGTGTGGCGCATGAGGTCAATACGAAGAGCATTAGTACAAATACTGCGAAAAGTATTCCTCTACATTTCATCTTGTTCATGATTTTTCGACTGCAAAGGTAGTTATGTTTTTAATAAGTTGTTTCTCCTAAGGGTAGAAAAATGTGTTTTCTAACATAAATTAATTGTTAAAACAGCCTTATCATTTCTTAACCTTTTGCTTGAAAAAGATCTTACTAATAAGTTTCTTGGCTCCTTTGATTCCCCAAGTCAATAGGAATGGCTGTGCCATCTTGAATGCGGCGGAAAAAAGTCCGCTATTTCCCAACACGTTTGTGACGTCGCCTATAGCCGGATTGGCTATGGAAGTCTGTTGATTCGATGAGGGGTTGCGTTTGGTTTTCCCCGGAAGCAGGGCGGATGCAGCACTGGCAATGATCAGCCGTCCTGCATTCTCATGCAAATATTTCAGCTCATCATTTATTTTATGCGTCTGTATATCCGTTTCCCGCTTTATGGATAGCTTTCTTTCACGAAGCTGTTCCAGGGGTGTCTTCTGCACTGCCTTCATAGATTGTTTCACTCGTTTGTGCCGGTTCATTCTCTTCGTCGTCCAGGGCAGCAATGATGCTGTTGGTGAGTTTTCCGGTGAACCATTTCTTATTCATAATTAAGATTCCGATAACAAGAAGGTAAATTCCTCCTACGATAGCAATACCTGCACTGGTAGAGTTGAGCCATTCTCCGATCTGAAACCCTAAGGCCAGAAAGATGAAAAAGGCGGCAAAAATACCAAGCACAACCAATGCTAATACATAGGAGAGTGAGGAAATCCATTTCCCCGCTCTCTCATATGCTGTTAGTTTCAGGAATTCGACTTTTAGTTCTACAAACGCTGTCAGATCATCTTTCAGCTCTGTGAAAACTTGTCCTAAATCTTTATCCATAAACTGATGTTATTCTTCTACTGCTCCTGTTTTCAGCACTTCATCTTTATAATTCTTTGCTGTTTTCAACGCTTCCTGTCCGGATTCTTTTGCTTTAGCCACGGCTACATTGAATCCTTCTTTTGCTTTTCCGGCCATATCTTTCAGTTCTTCCAACAGCTCTTCGCCTTTATCGGAACCTACTAAATAACCCACAGCAGCACCTACAGCTACACCAATGGCAAGGCCAATTAATAATTTTGAATCTGAACCTTTCATAATCTCAATGCTTTTAATGTTTATAATCTATATATTCATAACGCTTTTAACGCTGTTATAGTTTAAAGAAATCTGCTCTTTTAGTGTTAAAAGACTTTAACCTTTCACTTTTACAGCGACCCAGTTATTCTTTTCCGTAAAAGAGATGATTTCCATACGCTGCTGTTTGCAGGCTTCCTCTATAATAGGTATGTCCTCTTGGTAGAATCCGCTCATATAGAGTGTGCCACCCGGTTTCAGGTGTTGCGCATACGTGGGGATGTCCTGCAAGAGGATATTGCGGTTGATATTGGCGAAAATCAGATCGAAAGGTGGATAGTCGGCAATCAATTCGGCACCTCCGCAGGCTACCTCAATCTCTTCCTTATTATTCAGGCGGATATTTTCCAATGCATTCTTAAATGCCCATTCGTCGATATCGATCGCTGTCACCTTCTGTGCTCCTTTCATGGCGGCCAGAATCGCCAGGACTGCCGTGCCGCATCCCATATCCAATACCTCTTTTCCGGCGAAGTCTATCCCGAGAATCTCTTTGATCATCAGATAGGTCGTCTCATGATTGCCGGTGCCGAAGGCCATTTTTGGGTCGATCACAATTGTATAGGTAAAGCCGGGCTCCTCTTCATGGAAAGAGGCTCGTATCAGGCAATCCTGATCGATGCGAATCGGTTTGAAATAGTTTTTCTCCCATTCTTCGTTCCAGTCCCGGTCTTTGATCAATGCCTCTTCGATATGAAAGGTGACATCGACAAGCGGGAAGGAGTGGAGCTGGTTTTGCAATGCCTCTTTATCATATAGATTCTCTTTGATATAAGCAAGCAGCCCTTTATCCGTTTCCGTAAAGCTGTCAAAGCCGATCTCGCCTAATTCTGAGGCTAATACATCGTAAATGATATCTTGGGGAAGAGAGCTTGTATGGGTAATCGTCAGTTCGTAATAATTCATATGGTTTGTATATCAAGTTTCAGGTGGGTAAATATACAATTAAATTATGGTTTACAAACGTTGAAAAAACAAATTCACTCCGCCGATTGGTTTATTTCCTGGATGTAGTTCCACAGTTTGCGATAGAAGGTATGCTTGGTGAGTGTTTGGGCATCGCCCAGAATGATCAGTTTCATTCGGGCACGGGTGATGGCTACGTTCATGCGGCGTAGGTCGTGAAGGAAACCAATCTGCCCCGTTTCGTTGGCGCGTACCAGGCTGATCAGGATCACATCGCGCTCCTGTCCCTGGAATCCGTCTACGGTATGGATGCTGATCAGTCGTTTGTAGGGTTTGAAAAAAGAGTCCTGGTTGAGGCGTTGGCGCAGGTAATAGACTTGTGCTTTATAGGGTGAGATCAGTCCGAAATCGATGTTCTCTTCCAGGATGCGGTCTCTCCCGATTTTTTCCAGGTAGGCTTTGAGCTCGGCAATCAATAATTGTGCCTCTTGTTTGTTTACGCGGCTCATGCTTCCCGAGCGCACCTCTTCGGTGAAATCCATCTCCGAGGTATCGATCCAGTTGATAGGTTGATCGTATTGCAGAATGCCACGCTCTTTCACCTCCGGGGCTGCCACCAGCCGGTCGTGGTAGAACCATTGCGAAGGGAATTTCATAATCGCCTGGTGCATGCGGTATTGCATGGTGAGCAGGGAGACCGATTGGGGTTTGTGGCTAACAATCTTCTCCATCAGGGTGAAGTCGAGCCCGTCACGGGCGGCTTCGGGACATTTGATGGTGGGTGGAAGCTGTTGGTGGTCGCCGGCGAGGATTACCCGGTCGGCCTTGCCGATCGCGATCCAGCAGGCGGGTTCCAATGCCTGTGTGGCTTCATCGATGAAGAGGGTGGTGAAGTGGCGGTTCAGCATTAGGCGATGGTCGGAACCAACCAGGGTGCTGGCCACTACGCGCGCCTCCTCGAATAATTCCATATCGATTTTTACTTCCAGCTCTGTCACGCGGAAGCGCATGCGGGATAGGCGGTTGCGAATGGTGTCTCCACTGCTTCCGCTCTTACGCGATGCCGACTGTAAGGCACGAATATTCCTCCGCAAACTCCATAATTCCGGATAATCGGGATGTGCCTCGAAGCGACGCTCGTAGGTGAATGAAAGCATTTTTTCGTTTACCCGTGTCGGGTTTCCGATGCGAAGCACGTTGACGCCCCGGTCGACCAGCTTCTCTGAGATCCAGTCGACTGCCGCGTTACTCTGGGCGCAGACCAATACCTGGTTCTCCCGGCGTAGCGTTTCATAAATGGCTTCGACTAAGGTGGTCGTTTTTCCTGTGCCCGGCGGACCATGTACCACCGCGACATCTTTGGCCTCCAATACTTTGTTGACGGCGCTTTCCTGCGACGGATTCAGCCAGGGGAAGCGGGTAGGGAAGAGGGAGCGGGTGGAGGGCATTTGTTTGCCGATCAGTTTCTCGCGCAATTCGGCAAGCCGGCCGGTGTTTGTTTTCATCACCCGGGTCAGGGCTTCAAACATGACCCGGTAGCTGGTCTCATCAAAATAGAGCTGAATACCCAGATCCATTCTTCCCTGCACCTCGGCTAAGGCGGCAGCCGATGGCAGGACAACCACCATATACTCGTCGCCGACATAACTGACCGTCGCGGTAAAAGTGAGGTATTGCATCTCACCGCTCAGCGAGGTGTTGAAAAAGACAATCGGACGGCCGGGTTCAAAATTATGCTCGGTCTCGAAGTCTGAGCGCCGCTCAACGACAACGACAAGCTGATTCAGGGAGTTGTAATAACTCCTGCCCGGCGCGACAGGATACCAGCACAGGCCTTGCTGGATCTTCCTTTCGACACCGATACGCTCTGCCTGCAGGCGATAGTTCTCTTTCTCGTAGGCATACTCCAACTGAAGCAGATCATACTGTTTCTGCAGATCGGCCAAAGCAGAGGCAGGGGGTTGTCTCATCTGAAACAGGGCACTAATCGAGTGTTTCTATTTCTTTCAGCCACATGGTGGAGGCCGCATCGCTTGGCATGCGCCAGTCACTGCGTGGTGAAAAGCTGATATTCCCGACTTTGGGTCCGTCGGGCAGGCAGTTACGCTTGTATTGCTGTTGGAAGAAACGGCGATAGAAGGTATATAGCCACTTCTTGATGGTTGCTTTGTCGTAGATGCCGTCGAAAGCCAGTTGCGCCAGGTAATATATTTTGGCAGGGCGGCTGCCGAACCGCATGCAGTAGTAAAGGAAGAAGTCGTGTAGTTCGTAGGGACCGACCAGGTCTTCCGTTTTCTGCAGGAGGTTCCCTTTCGCGTCGGCGGGTACTAACTCCGGACTAATAGGGGTGTCTACGATGTCAAGCAGGGTAAGGCGCGACGTTTCGTCGGCCCGGTTTTCCGCTATCCAAACGACAAGCGACTGAATCAATGTTTTGGGGATGCTTACATTGACATTATACATCGACATGTGGTCGCCATTATAGGTGGCCCAGCCCAACGCCAGTTCGGAGAGGTCGCCGGTACCAATCACCAGGCCGTTCACCTGGTTGGCGATATCCATCAGGATCTGTGTCCGTTCGCGTGCCTGGCTGTTCTCGTAGGTCACGTCGTGCACGGCAGGATCATGATCAATGTCTTTGAAATGTTGGGTGGTGGCCTCCCTAATCGGTATTTCCCTGATTGTCACACCTAAGGAACGCATCAGGCTGAGGGCATTGATATAGGTGCGGTCGGTGGTGCCGAATCCGGGCATGGTAATGCCTGTTATATTCGCCCGGGGGATTTGGAGCAGGTCGAATGTCATCACGGTGACCAACAGAGCCAGTGTCGAATCCAGTCCACCGGAGATCCCGATAACGGCCGTTTGTGCCTGGGTATGTTCCAACCGTTTGGCTAATCCGGCCACCTGTATTTGCAGTATCTCTTCACAATGTTCCGATAGCTTTTCGCCGCTTGGGCGGAATGGGTGCGGATTGATCTTACGTGTAAGCGCGACCGGCTGGTCCATATGGGGCAGAGAGGCCGGTACCTGCAACACTTCGATCCGTTCGAATCCGGTCAGTCCTTTGTTGAAATTGGTGTTTTCCATGCGGTCAAGAAGCAAATGATCAATATCGATCTCGCTGATAAGCAGTTCTCCATCGCGTTGGAAACGTTTGGCTTCAGCCAGGATGTTTCCATTTTCCGCAATCAGGGAGCTGCCGGCAAAGACAACGTCGGAGGTCGATTCGCCATAACCTGCCGTAGCATACACATAGCCAGCCAGGCAACGGGCGGATTGTTGTTTTACTAATTGCTTACGATATTGGTGTTTTCCGATCACCTCATTGCTGGCCGACGGGTTGACGATAATCGTTGCCCCGGCCATGGTCAGCCTGGAACTGGGAGGAATCGGCATCCATAAGTCTTCACAAATATCCACACAGAAAGAGACAGTTCCCGCCGTGAACAGCATATTTTCACTCATAGGATAGAGCTGCCCGGATATATTTATGGTGTTCCCCTGCAGGTCGGTAGCGGAGGTAAACCAGCGTTTCTCCTGAAATTCTTTGCCGTTGGGGAGATATGTCTTGGGCACTACGCCCAATATGCGTCCTTGCTGTATGCCTACACAGGCGTTGACTAAGCAATTCCCGCTTCGCAGAGGAAGGCTGACGAAGGTAAGCATGTCAATGTCTTTGGTGCTTTCTACTAATTGAACAAGCGCTTTTTCCGCCTCTTCGATCAGTGCCTGTTGCAAAAACAGATCCAGGCAGGTATACGCCGTAACAGATAATTCCGGAAAGACAATAGCCTGCACACCTTGTGCCGCTGCTTTTCGCATAAACACTTCTATCTGTTCGATATTATAAAAACAATCTGCCACCCTTACCGGTGGAGTAGCCGCGGCTACTTTAACGAATCCGTAGTTCATAATTCTTTGAGTCAAGGCTCAAAGATAAGTCTTTTTCAGCGATTGCCCATACAATAGACCAAGACAAAAAAAGAAGGTGAAACCCGCGGGCACCACCTTCTTTTTCTCTTTCTGTCTAAAATTATTAAATGTGAAAACGGTTATTTAATTGTAATAAAAATCTTTCAATTCATTTTGTAAACGTTGGCGGGCAACAAATATCCGGCTCTTTACCGTACCCATGGGAATGCCCATCATCTCGGATATTTCGTCGTATTTGTATCCGCTAATGAAAAGAGCAAAAGGGGTTTTCATATCTTCACTTAAGCCTTCGATGGCCCGGTTGATCTCGTGCATATCGATGTTTCCTTCCGGTGAATCAAAGCCTGAATGGTCGATGGAATCTACATTGTAGAGGTCGGCACCCGCTTCAACAATGGAGTGTGTACGGACGATACGGTTGTAATTGTTGATAAAAGTGTTACGCATAACGGTCATAACCCAGCCTTTGAAGTTTGTGTTGTCAACAAACTTATCCCGGTTGTCCAATACCTTCAGTGTCGTGTCTTGCAATAAATCCTGCGCATCTTCTTTGTTGGCAGTTAGTGAAAGAGCAAAACTGAACAAATTGTCTTGCAAACTAAGTAGTCTTGTCTGAAATTGTAAAGCAGTCATTGTTTAATCCTTTTTCGCTGTTATATTAAAACCTTATCTATTCGCTAAAATCGCTGATCGATATGCGAATGTAGGCAGGACGAAAAAAGAGAGAAACAATTTCTTTGAGAAAAAAGATACGAAATTGAAAGTAATTGACTTTTTAAGAAATAAAGCGGTTTTTGAACAGAATATTCAACCTGTTCAACTTGTAGAAAGTGATATTTTCAACAAAGTGATTACAATTTTCAAGAACCGCTTTTTTTACATCTTCTCACCATACGCCAGATCGCCGGCATCGCCCAGTCCGGGAACGATATAGGCATGCTCATTCAACTCGTCGTCGAGAGCGGCTACCCATACGGTAATGGGAAGATTCGGTAGTTTCTCTTGCAGGTAGTTTATCGCTTGCCGGCTGGCAATGGCCGAAGCGAAATGGATTTCAGCCGGTTCTCCTTTGGTGCGCAAGGCTTCGTAGGCCAATTCCATAGATGAGCCGGTGGCAAGCATCGGGTCGGTG
The DNA here is from genome assembly GCF_029892605.1 of Parabacteroides sp. PM6-13. Taxonomy (GTDB): domain Bacteria; phylum Bacteroidota; class Bacteroidia; order Bacteroidales; family Tannerellaceae; genus QVMG01. The sequence continues at coordinate 206,265 of NZ_JARXWF010000006.1, read as the reverse complement.
ATGACTAAGGTCTTCCCGGTTAAAGGGGGTGTGGCAATATATTCAATGTGGATGTCGAAGTTCAATCGATCCTTATATTTCCGGTAGGCGGAGACAAACGCGTTCTCAGCGTTATCCATATAATTCAGAAACCCTTGATGGAAAGGTATCCCTGCACGCAGAATGGTGGCTAAAACAGTATGGTTGTCCGGCAAAAAGGTCGGTGCCGTTCCTAAAGGTGTCTGAACGTTCCGCAGTGTGTACGAAAAGGTTTTGCTTATCTCATAAGCCATTATCTCTCCGATACGCTCCAGATTCCGTCGGAAACGCATACTGTCTCCTTGTATAGAGGTATCCCGCAGTTCGGCAACAAAACGATTCAAAATAGAGTTCGGCGCGTTTAGATTAATGATCTTCATATACTTTTTTTGAATCAAAAGTAGTCATTACATCTTTTGTCGCCAATAGTTAGGGGAAAAAATGATGAGGATATGACCGCGCCTAGCTATTCATCGCTTCAAGCAGGAACTTGCCGGGTTTGAATTTTACGGTTGTACGCGGCTTGATCATCACGGGGGTTCCTGTTTTAGGATTCCTGGCGAGGCGGCTACTCTGCGGCCTTGGCAGGAGTGTGCCAAATCCTATCAAAACGATTTCTTCCTTTCTGCTCATACATTCTGTTACGATTTCCATGTATGCTTCCAAGGCCTTTTTGGCATCTGTCTTAGATAAATCAGCTTTTTGAGCTAATACATCGATTAATTCTTTCTTGTTCATGATAGTTAATGTTTTTGATTAATAGACTTCTACAAATATAATGTTTTCAAGGAGGGTAAATGGGTCTATCACACGCATTTGTATTTGTCTGGAAAGGTGTATTGTATAAAAATGAACAATAATTGTTTCAAAAAGCGGCATCGCATTGGTTTTTTCTCTACTTTAGTTGCGATATTTGAAAACGTCTAAACCCAGGATAAAGATGAAGGCAGATCTTAATAGTGAATTGATAGAGGCAGTAAAAGAAAAAATGTTGGATGATCGAAGTGTGCTTCATATTTTGATGGAGACTTTATCGATAGGGAAGGAGGCTGCTTATCGTCGGATTCGGGGCGATGTCCCTTTCACATTCTATGAAGTGGTGCTTATAGCCAAAGCGATGGGATTGTCGCTCGATGAAATTGCCGGAAATTCGGTCTCCCACGGAGCCATGTTTTCTTACAATCTGCAAAAGGAAGAGGCTCCTTTCGATTATATTTATGGTATTCTTCGAGGCTATTACAATCTTTATCTGTATGTGCGGGACACCCCTTCGGGAAGAGTAAGCAATGCTTCAGGTAACTTGCCGTTTGTCTATTATTTGCAATATAAGACGTTGACGAAGTTTCGTTTGTGTAGCTGGCTGCATCAGACGCATGGCACTAAAAGTATGCCCAAGATGAGTGCCGTAACCTTTCCGGATAATCTCACGGAGATTCTTCGCCAGGCATCACATATGCACCGGGAGGTGGCACATACGACCCTGTTGTGGGATAAGAATATTTTTTCAACCATAATCGAAGATATTCGTTTCTTCTCGGAGATGGGATTGGTTTCGGACGAGGAGGTTCGGCTGATGAAAGAGGAACTGAATAGCCTGATCGATGAGATCGAAGAGATCGCTTATAATGGGAAATATGCGAATGGGAATGCGGTGGATATCTATATTTCCAGTATTAACCTGGAGGCCTCTTATACACACGCGAGCAAGGAGAACTTTCAATTAAGTGCTTTTCATATGTTTGGCATCGACTTCATCCATTCGGAAAATCCGGAGATCTGTGAAGAGCAGAAAAAATGGATCGATTCATTGAAACGTTATGCTACACTCATCTCTCAATGTGGTGAAAAGGAGCGGTTGGCCTTCCTGAAAAAGCAGCGTGCCTCTATTGATTCTCTGTAAATTTTATATAGCCGATTTTCGTGTATTTCGTGTTGTGGGATTCTATATGCTTTAAGATTTTTGCCGAAGCAATAGACAATTTTTCATTTTTCTGATAGGAATGAGTGCCGGGTGAAAGTGTTTTGGAGGTAAGGCTTCTGTCTTTGGCCTTAACGGTCAACAAAAAATAATTACCGGCCGAATCGGTTGCCGTCAGCAACTGGTCGACATAGAAATACTCCACGCCGTCGACAAGGTCGGTTTTGTAGAAATCATCTTCAATACGCACTTTGGTAATAGTCAGCTCCAGGTTTTCCAGTTTTTCTCCCGGCCTGCCCGCGAAATGTCCAGCGATTGATTTGTATTTTTTCTTGGTTTGAAGATCCAGAAATACTTTGTTGTAGGTTCTGGCTAACTCCTTGAAGCGGCGTTCGCTTTTTGTTTTCGCTTCATATTTGTCGGCAATCCAGTTTATATAGCGAGGGTCGATCTGGTATATTGATTGAAGGTGGTGTCCTCGGTATTTGCCAAATAGGACAATATCATCACCCTGATAGGAGGTGGAATCGATCTCTTCTTTCAATTCCAGCGGCAACAGGGAGTTGGCCATGGTACGCATGGCTTTTCGGACAGACGAGAGGGCGTCCAGCTCCAGGTTATATAAATAAATGAAAGGATGATGTTCCGCGTCCGGATTATAGAACCAAAGTGTATAATAGAGCGATTTATTGGTCGGATACAACACAATGTAATACCCCTTGTCCGGAAATCTTCTTTGATTGAAATCATGAAGCTTGCCATGGATAATAGGTAATAACTCGTCCGGTATGTAAGGTGAATAATGGCTCATTCGCTAATTATATTATTTATCCACCCCCGTACTTTTTTCCAGGCGTGTGTGTCAAACAGGCTGGTATACTTCTTATACCTACCAAGTAGGAATTTCATTATAACAAAGATAGTATTTTTATTGATTGGTTAATGGTGAGCCGACTTACTTAAAAAAAACTACTTGATTGGGTAAGTGTCTTCCTATTCCGATCGGTCCCTATTAGCAGTCCGATCGCTCCCTATTTGCAACGGAATCACAGGCTATTAACGACGGCATCGCTGCCTATTAGCGATTGCGATGTTGAAATAATAGCGAAAACTTGGGGATGAAAGGATAATTCCTCCATTTAAGTTGGTAAATAATTTACGATTTGCTATTTTTGCCGCAAGAATGATTCTCGGTTGTATAGAATAGTGTAGACTAATTGCCATAGTGAGTTTATTTTGATTGTTGTTGAGTAGGCCTTAGTCGTTGTTGAGCTTATAGTAAGCCATAGTTTTAATATTTGACCTATAGTTACGGAAACAAAGTAATTAACCTGGATATAATAAGAAGAAAAAGCATGATAAAGAAAAGAAAAGACCTTCAGCCCGCAGACCCGCTGGTCGATTATGCTAAATATCAGATGATCTCAAATACATTCCAGCTTGGATGGTGGGAAATGGATCTGGCAGAGGAAATTTTTACCTGCTCCCTCTCTGTTGCTCATTTGCTGGACTTGAATAGCATGACCATTGGTATGTCAGACTTCTTTGAACTGATCCGAGAAGATTATCGGCAGCGAATTATCGACTTACTACTCTCTGCCGTACCGGAGGAGATTGAACAGCACACCTTTCCAGCTCGGGTGGATGGGGAGATTGTTTGGCTTTCTATGCGTTTTCAGGCGGTTGCCGGTCAGAAGGTGATGGGGGTATTATCGACTGCCACAGAGTCGGAAAAGAAGCACTTCCAAGAGGAGGCACAAGGTATGGTGAAGAACTTTATCTACCAGTTGAACGGTATCTCCAGTTCTTTATTCTCCTTCCTCGAAAAGGATAGCTTTGATCAGATGGTTAACCATATACTCCACTCCTTTATGACCCACTTCAATGCAGAAAGGAGTTATCTTATGACTTTAGACCGGGAGAAGCAAACCTCGACCTGCGTCTACGAGGTGGTCAGCCGTCCGGGGCTGGAGGAGATCGATATTCTGGGCAATGTGCCTTATGAAGCCGACGACTGGTGGTTTCAGGAGTTGTTCGCACTTCGCCCGGTTATACTCTCGAAGCTCGACGACCTGCCCCCGGGTAATGAATCCTACCGGAAACTGCTGGGGGTGCAAAACATCCAGTCGTTGTTGGTAGTGCCCCTTGTTTCGTCCGATAAAGAGGTGTGGGGTTTTGCCGGTATCGACCTGGTCGATACGCAGCGCAACTGGACGACGGAAGATATTCAATGGTTTTCGGCATTGATGAACATCATCAATATTTGTATCGAGCTTCAGAAATCGAAAATCGAGATAGAGGCCGACAAAGAATACCTGCAAAAGCTTCATAAATATATGCCCATCGGTTTCGTTTCTGAACGGATCATCTACGACGAGGCGGGCAAACCGGTTGATTTCGTTTACCTCGACTTTAACCAAGAGATGGAGAAGATCGTCGGAATGCCCTTGGGGCATATGATCGGACGCAAAGGATCAGAAGCGAATACTTTCGGCGACTTCGAACTGATGCGAGAGGTGATCAATATCGACACCCCTATCGAGGTCGATGTCCCTTTGTTGCAGTATGGTAAGTATTGCCGGGCCATCCGCTTTTCGATACGTAAAGATGAGGTGATCTCGTTGGTGATGGACATTACCGATATACACGAGGCACACAAATCTATGGAGAAGACGATCTATTCCAATATGCCTGTCAATATTGAGTTATACGATAAGGATGGCTATCTGATTTATCTGAATGAAGCGGATCAGCAGTTTCTGGAGGTCGACAATGTCAGTTCGGTGTTGGGAATCAATATTCACGATCACCCCACCCTCCCCAAAGAGGTTATGCAAAAGGTGAGCCAGGGCGAAAAGCTCAATTTTAACTTTAAAGTTGATCTGAGTACAACAGGTGATTATTACCGGAAAACCTTTTCGCCTAAAATGAGAGACATGATGGTGAAGGTTGTCCCCATCTTTGATGAGTCGCAGACGATACAGAACTACCTGTTTATATCGATCGACAATACCGAGACTACCAATGCCTACCAACGCATACAAGAGTTTGAAGATTATTTCTTGACGGTGGCCAATATGGCTAAGATCGGTTATTGCCGCTTGAACCTCACTACCAGGGAAGGCTACGGGACGGGTCAGTGGTTCATTAACCTGGGGAAGACGACTGATACGAAGATGACCGACAGCTTCGAGGAACGCTTCTGCAACCTGCACTACGAAGACTACCATATTATTGAGGACTTCTATATGAAGGCTAAAGAAGGAGTCATGATGAGCTTTGAGCGCGAGATGCGGGTGATGAAGGAGGGCGAGGTAGACAAATGGCTTAAGTCTACGTTTACCTCTAAGCAGAATCCGTTCAATGGACAGATCGAACTATCTGCTATCAGCGAAGATATTACCGACTTCAAGAATATGACCATCGCCAAAAACAGGGCCGAGGAGTTGAATCAGCTCAAGTCGGAGTTTATGGCTAATATGAGCCACGAGATACGTACCCCGCTCAATTCCATTATCGGTTTCTCCGACATCCTGGCGGAAATAGTTGAAGACAAGGAGCAAAAGAATTACCTCTCGATTATCCAACGCAACAATGAGCTGTTGATGAAGTTGGTTTCGGATATCCTTGACCTGTCGAAGATAGAGTCGGGAACTTATGTGTTTGAAAAGCGAAAAGAACATGTATGCAAGCTGTTCGGGGAGGTGATGCGCTCGTTTAACCATCGGGCCAATCCGGATGTGAAGATTAAAATGGATCCGATATCGGACGATTACCATATCAACACGGATGCGGACAGGGTGAAGCAGGTGTTACACAACTTTGTGGCTAACTCATTGAAGTTCACCCAACGCGGGACGATCAATCTCGGTTGCGAACACATTGGCAATGGCTACCTGCGGTTCTATGTGAAAGACACAGGTATCGGTATCCCCTCGGAGCATCTCGATACGGTGTTCGACCGCTTTGTGAAGCTCAATCCGTTTGTGCAGGGCACAGGCCTGGGGCTATCGATCTGCAAAAGCCTGGTGAAAGAGATGGGAGGGACGATAGGGGTCGACTCGGAGTCGGGCAAGGGATCCTGCTTCTGGTTTACCTTACCGATTAATTGAGAAAACGCCCGGCAACAGGGTGATGCCGGGCGCCTTATAGTTGTTTTTAGGTTAGCTGTTTGCCGCGAGGGTGTTTTTCTCCAATTCCAGGAGTTTTTTCTTCCTCCATAGGCCTCCGCCGTAGCCCGTGAGCGAACCATCGGCTCCGATGACCCGGTGGCAAGGCAGAATGATGGATATCTTATTCTTACCGTTGGCGTTAGCAACAGCCCGGACGGAGGAGGGTTTGCCGATCAGTTCGGCTTGCTTTCCATAATTTGTGGTGCAGCCGTAGGGTATCTTCAATAAAGCAAGCCAGACAGTTTTCTGAAACTCCGTGCCGACCAGGTCCAACGGAATATCAAACTCCTTGCGCTCTCCTTTGAAATATTCCTCTAACTGCTTACGAAGGGTGTCGAAATGCGGATTGACGCCTTGCACAAGCGGGGCTTTAAAGTGTTCGCCTACTTGGCGGAGCTCCAGGTCAATCAGTTTATAGTCGGCAAACTCGAACATACAGATTCCTTTTTCGGTTGCTGCGGCGATCATCAACCCTAATTCGGTCTCCATGTGAGTGATATGAACAAATGCTTGTTCCATGATTATTTGATTTTTATATGTGTATCAAATTTGTTATGCTTGTAAAAATACCTATAAAAAAACACCTGACAAAATGGTTTGCCAGGTGCTTTTTTTAGTTGGTGACTATTCAGAAGGATTAATACCTACAACTAACTTCATCTCCTGAATAACGAACAGTTTTAGTAACTATTTTCTTTTTATCATGCAACTCTATATGTACTGTGCGCACTTTTTCCATGTTGTCATACTCTCCGTTTCTTTTGGCAAGAGTGAACGTCCTTTTCTTATCATTCCATTTCAACTCAATCGTTGAATAATATCCTTGTTCGTAATTGTAGTTATCACCCTCGTCCTCATAGAGCGTAAAGCTCGCATCTTGTCCCGGATAGACTGAAATCGTAATATCTTTTCCACGTAGCTCTCCTGTATGCTGAACAACCGGTCCCATTGGTATAATTGAACCCTGGCGTACATACAATGGTATTTTATCAATAGAGGCATCCGCATCCACATATTGTCCGCCTTCATAACGCTCTCCTGTCCAGAAATCAATCCAATTTGTGCCTTTAGGTAAATACACATTTCGCTTCTTTTCTACTCCATGAAGAGCAACCGATTCCTTTTCGTAATACATAGGCGTTGTAACAGGACATACAAGAAAGGATGGACCAAACATAAATTGATTTTTTATGTCAAATACCTTAGTGTCATTTGGGAAGTCAAAGGCCAATAAACGGCTCATAGTATAATGATCATGACTCACCTTACCCGCAAGGGAATAAATGTAAGGAATTAACTGATAGCGCAAATGAATCATTTTTAATAGGCTGTCATAAAATGGCTCACCGGGTTCTCCAAAATTCCATATCTCACGTGGCGTATCTGTCCCATGGCTCCGGAAGATGGGTAGAAAAGTGGCATATTGGAACATGCGGGTATAAAACTCACGATAGCCTAAATCATTTACTCCCTGATTGAAATCTCCACACCAAAACCATTGTCTGGTCTTTTTTGTAAAGAAAGCACCTATATCTACTGTCCAGTAAGGGCATCCCGTAGCCATAAAATTCAATCCGGAAGGAATCTGTTGAGCAAAAGAGCTCCAGGACGCATGCGTATCCCCATTCCATGAGATAGTAGCATAACGTTGTTGCCCGGCATAACTTGAACGTGTTAGGTTTACCACACGTTTTTTGTCCGATGTCACCCGTTGATTTTCATACAAGCCTTTTGAATGATAAAGAGAAAAAGTGCTGCTGCGTTCTGCTCCCAATACATCGCTTAACAAAGCCAGGTTATTTTCCCAACGTTCCCGGTGATTATCCCACCCATAACCCTCTTTCATCATTTGCCAATCGGCATCAAGTGGTTCTGTACAATCACACCACCACGCATCAAATCCATTATTGAAGAACTCATTATCGGCATATTTCCAATAGTATTTGCGAGCTAATGGATTATAAGCATCATAGACAGAACGCTCCAGCATAAATCCCTTTTCCTTAAAATCATCCGTTTGTGGACAGCTTGTAGGGTTAGGCCATATCGAAATCATAAGTTTAGCATCCATTTGATGAACGGAATCAGCCAAATTAGCCGGATTTGGATAATATTTAGGATCCATCTTCAAATAGCCCCATCCCTGAGGCCAGTAGTTCCAATCCTGAACAATAACGTCCAACGGTACCTGGCGTTTACGGTATTCCGCTACCACATCCGTTACCTCTTTCGAACTTTTGTATCGTTCTTTTGATTGAATATATCCGAACATATAACGAGGCATCATGGGAGAGCTTCCTGTAAGTATACGATATTGCTTTATTACTTCATCCATAGTAGCCCCTTTCATGAAATAATAATCAATTTGTTTGGCTGCTTCTAATTCTATAAAACTGTCATCGTCTTTATCCGTATAAATCATACCACATCCCGCATCAAACAATAAGCCATATCCGGCAGTAGAGTTTAAAACCGGTACCATGGCTTTTAAATTATGCTGGCACAAATAAAGTTCTTTCCCTCTTAAATTCAGGTAATCTTCCATGTGCGAACCTAAGCCATATATGGCTTCATTATCTGCCCATTGGAAGTGATTACGAAACTTCCAACTGTATCCGATGGTATCACGACGAATGACATCCATCACTTCCTTTTCTCCGTCGGCAGTCTTTACTATTCGTTTGCTTTGTTCATCGTATGTCACTTTCTCTGTATAGATCTGCTCTCCTTCCCGGGGATTATCATTTTTTTCAGATAACAGTATTTGATTTGTTTTTGCATCCTTATAAATGATTGAATAGTCTTTCAAATCGACCTGTACAATCAGACTCTCAGATGACAACACTAAACTATTATCCATTTTTTGGGTTTGAAAGGGGACTTTTTCGACAGATCTATCAACGCAAACAATGGTTCCGTTTCCTAAAAAGTCAATCTCTTGGGTATATTGTACCCGCACAATTTCCGACGATACGAATTCTACGCGCAGAAGTCCCTTCGCTGTTTGAAATTGGGCGCCATTCTGTAAAGTAACATATGCCGGATTATTTCCGGCATAAGCAAAGAACGTGATCAAAAAGAAAGAGAATCCTGTCGTGATTTTTTTTAACCAGTTGTTTCTAAATAAAATACTTGTATTCATATTGTCGTTTGTTAGTTACTTCTTTACATCCAATCCTGGATTTTCTCTGTTATAAAGCAGATGTACAAATCTATGGGTAAAAAGAGAAAAAACACTTGTTCATTATCGATTAGTATTTGCACTTTATCGACTTTATAATTTGAGATATCGTTGATTCGAATAAGTTTGAAGGGGAATACACCTGGTCACTCGTATGAATTTGTTCTGTGTAAAATATATATGAAAAAGCACCTGACAAAATAGCTTGCCAGGTGCCTGTTTTTTTATTCTCACCCGCATGAGAATTTTTTCTCACGCGGGTGAGAATTTTTTTTAAGGCTCAAAAAGGGCGTGAGAAAAAAGCCTTAATCGGCTCCTCCTCCTAAGGCGTGATACAGGTTGATGACCGCCTGAATCTGTTCGAACCGGTCGGTTGCCATCGACATCTCGGCCTGAAGGAGTGACTGCCGGGCGGTCAATACATCCAGGTAGGTGGTCGAGGTGTGCGCCATCAATAATTCGGTTTGTGCCAATGCCTTGTCGAGCGATGCGATCTGGTTGCTGCGCCACTGCTGCTTGGCTTCGGCGGTCTGGTATTGCGTCAGGGCGTTATTAACCTCCATGCCGGCATTCAACAGGGTCTGCTGAAACGAAAGCTCAGCCTGCTCCTGTTGCGCTTTGGCGATTTTGACACGCCCACGATTGTATCCACCATTGAAAATAGGCTGTGCCAACGATCCTGTTGCGTTCAGTAATAATTTCCCGGGATTGATGATGGCAGAACCAACCGAGTTGGTCCAACCGGCTATGCCTCCTAACGTGATCGAAGGATAGAGCGAAGCCCGAGCGATGTTTGTCGCATAATAGGCTTGTATAAGCGTTTGTTCGGCTGCCCGCACATCCGGACGACGGGTCAACAGTTGCAAGGGAACACCCGTTGACAGTTCTGTTGGGAAACGCTGTTCGTCCAGGGTTCCGCGCACAATTGTTCCCGGCACCTCGGCCAGGACGGCGGAAAGTGAATTTTCGACCTCTTTGATCGAACGATTCAACTCCTCGACAGACGATTCGACCGAATACCAGGCCGCCTCCATCTGCGAAACCCCGACCTCGTTTGCCATACCCGCGTTTTTCATCGCTTTCATCACCCGCACGCTTTCTTTAAACTGAACAGCCGTCTCTTGGGCTATATCCAGTTGTTGATCGAGCATCAATAAGGTGTAATACTGTGTGGATATCGAAACAATCAATCCTGCCTGCACCGCCTGGCGGTAATCATCACTCTGTTCATACAATGATTTTGCCTGGCGTTTATTGTTGGTGATCCGGGCAAAGATATCGAGATCCCAACTGGCCACCAACGGAACGGAATAGCTCCACGCGCCTTTACTTTGATCGAAGCTGGCTACTCCACCGTTCGGCGCCAGATTGAACGACGGCAGGTAAGCCAATCGGGCTGTTTTCAGCGTCACCTCGGCCTGTTGCACCCGCAAATAGGCCGACTGCAGATCGGTGTTGTTCTTTAATCCCTGTTCAATCAATGCCTGCAAACAGGGATCGGTGAACAGTTCGCGCCACGGCATGGAAGCCAATGTCACGCTGTCTTCCGTTTCATAATCGGCGCCGTACAAGGCCTCGGTACGGATATTATCCGGTCTCGAATAGGGTTTGTACAGACTGCAACCGGTTAATAGGGCAACGCCTGATAGTATAATTATTTTTCGCATATTCATTTTTCTTCCTTTAATCGTTTCAATTCTTTCACCTCTTCGATCTCGGCTCCAACCATCCAGTCGGGTTTTTCATATTCCACCGGGCGGAACTTCTCCTGAATCCATTGGAAAATAATGAACAGAGAGGGCACCAGGAACAACATCACCAGGGTACCGATCAGCATACCGCCTACCGCGCCCGTGCCGAGCGAAGAGTTACCATTGGCGCCTACGCCACTGGCAAACATCAATGGAAGCATACCGAAAATCATCGTCAATGCTGTCATAAGAATAGGACGCAAGCGCACCTTGGCGGCGCCGATAGCGGCTTGTGTCAGGCTCATACCGGCTTTGCGCCGGGTGATGGCGTAGTCGGTGATCAGAATAGCGGTTTTGGCCAATAGCCCGATGAGCATAATGATCCCCGTTTGCAGGTAGATATTGTTTTCTAAGCCGAACAACTTCGCAAACAGGAAGCTCCCCATAAGTCCTGCAGGCACAGCCAAAATGATAGCCAGCGGCATGAATATACTCTCGTAAAACGCGCAGAGGATCAGGTATATCAATATGATACAGATGCCGAATACGACAAGCGAATTGTTCGATGTCTGGCTCTCTTCGCGCGTGATACCGGAGAATTCATAACTGTATCCACGCGGCAAAACGTTCGCGGCTACCTCTCCGATGGCGCGAATAGCGTCGCCCGACGAATAGCCGTCGGCAGCCGATCCGTTGACCGCTATCGAGTTATACATATTGAAACGGCTTAGCGTCTGTGGGCCATACACCTTAGTCAGGGTCACATATTCGCTCAATGGTGCCATCTGCCCGCCATCCATACGCACATAGGTGCGCTCCAGCGATGAAGGGTCGATACGATACTGCGGATCGGCCTGCAGCATGACACGGTAAACATGGGCGAAACGGTTGATATTCGAGACGTATGATCCACCATAATAACCGGCGATGGTCGAAAGCACTGTGGCCGGAGATACGCCGGCGCGTTTGCATTTGGCTGCGTCGACATCTACCATATATTGCGGATAGGCCGGATTAAAACTCGAATAGGCCATGGCAATCTCGGGGCGTTGGTTCAGCTCTCCGATGAACTGCTGCGTAATAGAGAAGAATTCGTTGAGATCACCATCGTTGCGATCTTGCAGGTGCATTTCGAACCCGTTGCTCACCCCGTATCCGGAGATCATCGGTGGTGAGAAAGCAAACACCTGCGCGTCTTTGATATCGGCCGTACGTTGTTGAATTTCGATCAACAGGGCGTTGACCTCGTCTTCTTTCTCTTTGCGCAGACTCCAGTTTTTCAGGCTGAGAATCAGCATCCCGTTGGAGGCTCCTTCGCCCGATAACAGGCTATATCCCGACACACTCGCGCATAATTTGATCTGCTCCATATCTTCGATGCGGCTGTAGATCTGCTGCATAAGGCGGTCTGTGTTTTGCAACGAACTACCCGGTGGCATATTGACATTCACCATAATCGTACCCATATCCTCATCGGGAACAAATCCTTTCTTGGTGTTCATCATCAATACCACCAACCCGGCGAACATTGCCAGAAGCAGTGTCCATGTCAGCCAGCGGCGACGAATAAAGAACAACACACCGTATTTGTAACGGTCGATCATGGCTGTGAACGAATGGTTGAACGCTTTCCGGAAACGATCCGAGAAGCCGTTCTTTTCCTGTCCGTCGGCTCCGATGTAAGGTTTCATCAACAAGGCGCACAGAGCCGGTGAAAGGGTTAGGGCGTTGACTGCCGAAATACCGACAGCCACAGCCATGGTGATACCGAACTGCGTATAGAAGATGCCCGAAGTGCCACCCATCATCGAAACGGGGATAAACACCGCCATGAAGACAAGCGTAGAGGTAATGATCGCTGCCGATACCCCACCCATAGCGTCGTTTGTGGCATGGTAGGACGATCGGTAGCCGATGTCGAAGCGTGCCTGTACGGCCTCAACGACGACAATGGCATTATCGACCACCGTCCCGATGGCCAATACCAACGCGAAAAGTGTCAATAGGTTGATAGTGAAGCCGGCGATAGCCAGGAATGCGAATGTTCCCACCAATGATACGATGATCGAAATAGAAGGAATAAGCGTTGCCCGAAAGTCTTGCAGGAAGAAATAGACCACCAGAACGACCAATAGGAAGGCGATGAACAGAGATAATACCACCTCTTGCATAGAAGCATACAGAAAGTCATTGACACTCATCAATGTATCGATCCGCATATCCTGCGGAAGCTCTTTGCGTGCCTCTTCGAGGAAAGCGTCGATCTCTTCCACAACCTGGGTGGCGTTAGATCCGGCGGTCTGGAATATCAGTGCCTGTGCTCCCGGGTGACCGTCGAGCTGCGAGATGTAGCCATACGACTCTGTACCGAGTTCTATATGCGAAACCTCCTTCAATCGAAGCAATTCGCCATTGGGAAGTGCTTTGATAATGATCTCGCCAAAGGCTTCCGGTGTCATCAAACGCCCGCGGTATTTCATCGTATATTCGAACGTCGAGCCGGAATTCTCACCAAACGAGCCGGTGGCCGCTTCTATGTTTTGCTCGGCAAGCACGCCTGCGATATCGTCGGGAATCAGTCCGTATTGCGCCATGGCTCCCGGATCGAACCAGATACGCATGGCGTAGCTGTCGGAAAGGAGTATCATATCGCCCACGCCCCGGATACGTTTGATCTGCGGTTCGATATTGAGCTTCATATAATTGGCCAGGAATTTCTGGTCGTAGGTGCCATTAGGGCTATGGATCGCGAGCACCTTCAGCATACTTGTCTGGCGTTTCACCACGGTCACCCCGATACGGGTCACCTCAGCCGGTAGCGATCCGGTGGCCTGCGACACCTTATTTTGCACATTTACCGCCGCCATATCGGGGTCGGTGCCCTGCCGGAAGTAGATGGTAATTGTCGCCGAACCATTGTTGGCCGAGCTCGATTGCATATAGTCCATATTCTCCACCCCGTTGATCGCCTCTTCCAAAGGGGCAACCACCGATTTCTGCATTGTTTCGGAACTGGCTCCGGGATAGGCGGCAACCACCATCACCGTGGGCGGCGCGATGTCGGGGTACTGCTCGATCGGCAGTGTGGTCAGGCCGATCAAACCACCAAGCAGGATGACAACAGAGATGACGCCCGCCATCACGGGGCGGTCGATAAATAATTTCAGATTCATATCGGTTTACTCCCTGTTTTCGTTTGTTTTTACTTTCACTTCGGCACCATCACGGAGCATACCGACCCCTTCGGCAACGATTACATCGCCCACGTTGAGCCCCGATGTTACAACATATTCCTTCCCATCGTCGGTCAGGGCTACCTCTATAGCGGCAGAACGGGTCTTGCCATCGACTACTTTATAGACAAAGATCTTGTCTTGCATTTCGAAGGTGGCCGAACAGGGCACTACCAGACCACCATGTACAGAGCGAGGCATAACCACCTTGCCCGAGGCGCCGCTATGCAACAGGCCTCCCTCGTTAGGGAACACGGCACGTGCCGAGACGCTTCCGGTAGATGGGTCGATGACGCCGCTGATTGTTTCTATATATCCTTTTTCGGTATACATTGTTCCATTATTGAGCTGCAAACCCACTTCCGGAAGGGATGCCAAGACCTCATCCATGGAACCGTGTTCCCGGGTCAGGTCGAATAACTGATTCTCGGTGAGTGAGAAGTAGACATACATTTGCGAATTGTCCGAAACGGTAGTCAGTGGCGTCGGAAGTGAAGGCGAAACTAAGGCTCCCTCGCGGAAAGGCAGGGTGCCGACCACACCATCCAACGGACTTTCTACCATCGTATAACGCAGGTTGTTTTGCGCTGTCACCTGTTGCGCCCGTGCCTGAGCCAGTTGGGCTTTCGCTGTGAGTAGTTGGTTCTGCGACGACTTGAGATCGAAGGCTGAAATGACCTGCTCATCAAATAACACCACACGACTGTCATAAACCAGTTGTGCCGTAGCTACGCCGGCTTCGGCCGCTTCTACATTGGCATTGGCCATGTGGAGTGCCTCCTGGAAAGGTACCTGGTCGATCATGAAAAGCGACTGCCCTTTGCGCACCCGTTGCCCCTCTTTGATATTTACTTTCGATATGGTTCCTGAGACTTGGGGATATATTGCTATATCCTGTCGTCCCTGGATGGATGCCGGATACCTGCCCGATAAGACCCTGTCGGCAGGTTGAAGTGTGAGTACGGCATACGAAGCCGTAACTGTTTGAACGGATGGTTGCTTACATCCGGACATTAAAAAACAGCAGACAATAGCTGCTGTACCAATTAATTTACGCATTTCTTTCTTTGATTGTTTTCGCCGGCAAAGGTACCGGTTCCCATCCCGAACAGTGGCGTTATAAAAAGTGCAAATTTGTTCAAAACGAGAACAAACTTTCTTATCTTTGTTCATTGTAAAACAAAGATGTCAGTAGCCCAACCCCATATCATTTCAGAAGAGAATCCCTTTATTGCCAGGGAAACTGATCTCCGCATTCTCCATAATCGCCCGCTGCGCCTGCATGGGGGTGGTATACTACTTTGTCAGAATGGGCATGCCGTGATCTCAATCGATACACAGCTTTACGATCTGCGAACCGATGCGCAGGTGATTCTTCTGCCCGGATCGGTGGTGATGATCGAAAGCGCGGATAGCGATTTCCGGGTCGTCTGTTTCTATTTCACCCGGCAACTGTTCGAGGAGGCGCACCGGCAATTCGATCCTACCTTTTTTCATCACCTGAAACACGCGCCGGTTTATTATCATTCTCCGGTATCGGCTATGCCAACCTTACATTTATTAAATCTTATCGTACTGGCTTATGCCGATATGTCGAACGACTACCGCACGGAGATTGCCAGCAACTACCTGCGGATTATTCTGCTGAATGTGTACGACAAGGTGCGGCGCAATGAGTTGCGGACGATGCCGGAAGAGTATACCCGCAAAGAGGATCTCTATCATCGTTTTATTCGCCTGATCCTGGAGAATTGCACGCGTCATAGGGATGTGGAGTTTTACGCGAATAAGCTTTGCATCTCGAAGCGTTATTTGGATACGGTAACCCGTGCAACCGTAGGTGAAGCACCCAAATATACCATCGATAAACACCTTATACAGGAGATCAAAACCCTATTGGCCTTTTCTGATATGCCCCTGCAACAGATGGCCGATTACCTGCATTTTCCCGACCAATCCTATCTCGGCCGTTATTTCAAACGACATACCGGACAATCATTATTGGCATACCGTTCCGCTTTATGAAATAGATTTCTGCTACGAAACATAAAGTTGTTTTAACACTTGGTTATAAAGCAATTGTATGGAAAGCCTTGATTATAAAGCGGTATAAATTAAATAATTTTGTCAACAAATTTGTTTTCTGTTTTAGTTTGTGTATTTTTGGTTCATTAAAAACATAGGAATAATAAGATTTCTATGAAAAACAATAACTTAAAACCTATCAAATAGATATGAGTTATCTGAAATTTGACAAACGATTAATGGTTAACCTGGAAGAGTCGCTGACTCGTGAAGTGCTCAGAACAAATAGAAAAGGAGCCTATCATTGTACTACTATTGTGGATTGTAATACCAGGAAATATCATGGGTTACTTGTTATGCCTGTACCCGAGCTGGATAATGATAACCACGTGCTTTTGTCTTCTTTAGACGAAACAGTTATTCAGCACAAAGCAGAGTTTAACTTGGGATTGCACAAATACCAAGGGGGAAGTTTTAGTCCGAATGGTCATAAGTATATTCGGGAGTATACGTCGGATACCGTGCCGCGTACGCTTTATAGAGTAGGGGGGGTGATCCTTTCCAAAGAGAAGGTGTTCTCCTCTTTCGAAAACCGGATTATGATCAAGTATACGCTGGAAGACGCCCATTCGGCGACGACCTTGCGTTTCCGTCCTTTCCTGGCTTTTCGCAGTGTGAAGAATCTCACCTATGAGAATGGGACACTCAATCGCTCTTATGAGGAGATCCCCAATGGCATCAAGACATGTATGTATCCCGGTTACCCGGAGCTCTTTATGCAGTTTAGCAAGAAGGCGACCTTTGTGTACCAGCCCGACTGGTATCGAGGCATTGAGTATCCGAAAGAACAGGAGAGAGGCTATCCGTATCAGGAAGACCTGTATGTGCCCGGCTATTTTGAAGTAGCTATCAAGAAAGGGGAATCGGTCTATTTCTGCGCGGGCGACGAACAGGTGGTGACCACACGCCTGAAATCGTTGTACGAAGAGGAGGTGAACGCCCGTACTCCGCGAGACAACTTTTTCAACAGCCTAAAGAATTCAGCTCAACAATTTTATTATCGTCCGAACGAAACGGATGCCTACCTGTTGGCCGGCTATCCCTGGTTCAAGGTGAGGGCGCGCGATCTCTTCTTGTCATTGCCGGGATCGACCCTCTCTATCGACGATCCGGTGCGATTCGAGAAGATTATGCACACTGCCATCCCGGCATTGCGCCGCTTTATGGAAACCGGTGCGGAGGACGCGGTGATACATGAGATCGGACAACCGGATGTCTTTTTATGGGCCATCTGGGCTATTCAGCAATATGCCAGCCATGTCGGGGTAGAAAAAGCCTGTGAACAATATACGGATATTGTCGGTGAAATGATCGATTATATCTTAGATCAGAAACACCCAGATATGCGGGTGATGGATAATGGTTTGTTATATGCCGAAGGAAAGGATAAGGCGATCACCTGGATGAACTCTACGGTGAACGGAAAGCCGGTTGTGGCTCGTTCCGGATATATCGTGGAATTTAACGCGCTATGGTATAACGCGCTTTGTTTCTATAACGAGCTGACGAATGGTCCTCAGAACGATAAACTGGCGCCTCTTATTATGCGTATCAATATCTCTTTCCCGGAGATGTTTGTGAATGGATACAATTATCTGTTCGATTCGGTGAGCGATAGCCGGGTAGACTGGAGTGTACGACCCAATATGATCTTTGCCGTATCGCTTCCCTATTCTCCGCTGTCGCGTATGCAGCGTCGGGCGGTATTAGACTATGTAACGAAGGAATTATTGATACCCAAAGGACTACGTTCGTTAAGTCCCAAGAGCGAAGGCTATCGTCCCTATTATGTCGGATCGCAATATGATCGCGACCTGGCTTATCATCAAGGAGCGGCCTGGCCGTGGTTGTTAGGGCCTTACTTGGAGGCTTACCTGCGTGTGTTTGGTAAATCCGGCGTTTCATTTGCCGAGCGCATGCTGATCAGTCTGGAAGAGGAGATCTCTCTGCACTGCATCGGTACGATCTCCGAACTGTTTGATGGGAACCCGCCGTTTACATCCCGGGGAGCTATTTCGTACGCACCAAGTGTATCGGCGATCTTGCGGGTGTTGGCTTTGTTGAAGAAATATGATGTAGAATAAATCGAATACCACATATATGAAAGCATTAATGTTTGGATGGGAGTTCCCTCCGCATATCTTAGGAGGATTGGGTACAGCCAGTTACGGGTTAACACGTGGCATGGCGCTGCAACCCGATATGGATATTACCTTTTGTATCCCAAAACCGTGGGGAGATGAAGAACAGAGTTTTTTGAAAATAGTAGGGGTTAACCATGTACCCATTGTTTGGAGAGATGTCGACTGGGAGTATATAAAGCAACGGTTTGGTAAAGTCAATTTGGATCCGCAGGATTATTATGATTTTCGCGATCATATCTATGCCGACTTCAACTATCGCCATGTGAACGATATCGGATGTATCGAGTTCTCGGGACGTTATCCGGATAATCTGTTGGAAGAAATTAATAACTATTCCATTGTGGCGGGGGTGATTGCTCGCACCAAGCCGTTTGATATTATCCATGCGCACGACTGGCTTACCTATCCGGCCGGATTGCATGTGAAGAGCGTGACAGGGAAACCGTTGGTGATCCATGTGCACGCGACCGACTACGACCGTAGTCGGGGGAATGTGAACCCGGATGTATATGCCATCGAGAAGAACGGGATGGACAATGCCGACCATATTATCACTGTCAGCAACCTAACCCGACAGACTGTGATCGAGAAGTATCATCAGGATCCGTCGAAGGTGACAACGGTACACAATGCCGTGGAGCCGTTGAGCCAGGAGATTCTGTCGATACCTGATAAGAAAGGGGTGAAAGATAAGGTGATCACCTTCTTAGGGCGTATCACGATGCAGAAAGGCCCCGAATACTTTGTTGAAGCCGCGGCAAAGGTATTACAAAGAGCGCCGAATGCCCGTTTTGTGATGGCAGGAAGTGGCGATATGATGAATAAGATGATTCGCCTTGTGGCGCAAAGAAATATAGCGGACCGTTTCCACTTTACCGGTTTTATGAAAGGAAAACAGGTGTATGAGGTATTGAAGGCCAGTGATGTCTATGTCATGCCTTCGGTATCTGAGCCTTTTGGTATCTCCCCCTTGGAGGCGATGCAGTGTGGTGTTCCCTCGATCATTTCCAAACAGTCGGGCTGTGCCGAGATTTTGGATTACGCCGTTAAGGTCGACTATTGGGATATTGAAGCCATGGCCGACGCCATGTATTCTATTATTACCTATCCGGCCATGCATGAATTCCTGAAGGTAGAAGGAAAGAATGAGGTGGATAATATCAAATGGGAATATGCCGGGCAGAAGGTACGCCATATTTATGATCAATTACTTAGTAGATAAAAATTAAAACAAGATAAGAGTTATGAAAACGATTTGCTTCTATTTTCAGATACACCAGCCGTTCCGTCTAAAAAGATATCGCTTTTTCGATATAGGGAATGACCACTATTATTACGATGATTTCCAGAATGAAGAGATTATGCATCGCATAGCAGAGCGTTGTCTGATCCCGGCTAACCGCATGATGCTCGATATGATCAAATCGAGCGGTGGAAAGTTTAAGGTGGCTTTTTCGATTTCCGGAACGGCCTTGGAACAGATGGAGATCTATGCTCCCGAAGTGATCGATAGCTTTAAGGAATTGGCAGCTACAGGGAATGTAGAGTTCCTGGCGGAAACCTATGCCCATTCACTCTCTTCCTTAGGCGATCCGGAGGAGTTCAAAAATGAAATCACACAACATAAGAATAAGATCCATGCGATGTTTGGCGTGAAGCCAAAAGTGTTCCGCAATACGGAATTGATCTATTCGGATGATATCGCTGAGCTTGTCTATGCCAATGGTTTCAAAGGCATGCTGACAGAGGGGGCGAAGCATGTATTGGGTTGGAAGAGCCCGAACTATATGTACTCCTCTTGTGTGCAGCCGCAGTTGAAGTTGTTGTTGAAAAACGACCGTTTCAGTGAGGATCTCTCTCGTCGTTTCAATGACTATAGCTGGGCGGAATATCCGCTGACTGCTGATAAATTCATCTCTTGGATTGCTGCTACTCCCGAGTCGGAGCAGATCATCAATCTCTTTATGAACTACGAAGTGTTTGGATCGCTGCATCCCGCCGAATCGGGTATCTTTGATTTCTTCCGTGCCCTGCCGAGGTTTGCGGCGGATAACAATATCTCATTCTCCACACCTTCCGATGTCTTCAATTTATTGAAACCGGTCGATTGTGTGACGGTGCCCTATCCGATGTCTTGGGCCGATGAAGAAAAGGATACCGGCTCGTGGTTGGGTAATGTGTTGCAGAAGGAGGCTTTCCAGAAGATCAATGAGATCAGCGAGCGTGTGCGTCTGGTAGAAGATCGCCGTATCTTGCAAGACTGGAACTACCTGCAGAGTAGCGACCATTTCTATTATATGAATACGCGCCATCCGGGTGGCGGATTCAGTCCGTATGATAACCCCTATGATGCCTTCAATAACTATATGAATGTGTTGTCGGACTTCATTAGTCGTGTGAATGCTCAATTCCCTGAGACGATCGAGAACGAAGAGTTGAATGCACTCCTCACCACGATCAAGAACCAGGGTGAAGAGATCGAAGCTTTGCAGAAAGAGATCGAGAAATTGAAGAAGAAAGCGACGAAGGAGAAGAAAGTAAAGTAATGAAGAATCGAAGATCGTAAAGCAATTAAGTCTTTATAAATAGGAGAAGGAGAAGTTGTTAAGCAGCTTCTCCTTTATTTTTGGGGAGATAAGTAACGTTTTCGATAATACTTCGCCTAAGGAGCCAGACTTTGTAATCACAGATGCGACACGTGCTCCGGTGATATACTGACCGGTTGCCGGGTCTATAAGATGCTTTCGTTCCTCTGTTTCGTTGCCCGAAGTGGTCAGGAATTCATCGTAGAGTGTCACCTCTTTGTTTGCTTCGGTCAGCACACCGTTATATTGAGTACTTACCTTCCATCCATGCCCCATCGGGTGATTGCCCATGGCAAGTACGGAGCTGTTTCCCATACTGATAAGCGCGTCGCGGCAAGCGGACGCTGTCAATAGTTCTTTCACCCTGTCGAGCGCGTAGCCTTTGATATAGCCCGACAGATCCAGTTGTATATGTCCGTTTTGCAAGAAGATAGTCCGCTTTGCCCGATCTAAAAGGATATGTTCTATTCCTTCTCGGAAGTTGCCACTCGACTGGATGGTGATGTCAAATGCTCCGAAAGTCTTTTGATGATATTCGATACACTCCTCGATAATATCCCACAATTCTTCGCTGATTGATAGGGGATAGTCGGACGCCAGGCGGTTGATCATGGCTAATTCGCTCTCCGGATGAAAGCGATTAGCCATATATTCAAGCCGTTTAATCTCTGTGTATACTTCATCCCTCAGGCAGAGAGAATCCTTTTCCGTCAGGTGACAAAACACGAGGTCGATACGGGTGTGCATCGCTTCAAACCAGGCATAAAAGAGTGTTTTGTCCGGATCTGCTTGCCTGAAGATATAGGGGATCGCCTCTTTATCTTTTCTGTTTGGTGAACAGTCTCTTGGCATAATAGAAAACAATCCGCAGGATAGACCAACCTACATACAATCCGATGGTGAACAACAGAACATATCCCAGTTGCGTAAACAGCTCTTTCATGGGCGTTTTATAATGTATGATCGCATACAGATTCACGATATTCGCCAACAGGAAGCAGGCAATGAAGGTAATAATCTCCGTCTTCTTTCGCTTTGCGGTTATGATGGTGTCTTTCATACTGTCAACTTTTTATGGTTCAAATAGTTCAGTTTGTATTCGTCCGGGAAGGTGAGGATCTGTTCTGCTTCGATGGCATCATGTCCCAATAGGCATAAAGCGCTGGCATAATAGCCCTCTTCCGCGATATTTTTAGGCTGCTGTTGGGTGATCACAGCTTCCACAAAAGCATCGATCAATAGCGATGTGCCATCCGATTTGGGCTTTTCTCCGATAAGGTATTCGCCATGATTCACATTGGCTGTCTCCGGTGCCCAGCTTGTTCCGGCAAAAGGCAGAGAGTCGAACAAGCGGTTCTCCCAATCGTTTATTAACTGCAGAAAACCTGGTGCCGGATCGTAGTTTTCAAAATAATACTTTCCTTTCTCCGGTTCCACGGTGCCTAAGTTTCCTAATATCTGTTCTTCGAGTCCATAGAATTTGTTGGACACCACCGATTCGTAGTTCAATTTAACGCCGTTATCGAACACATAAATACAGGAAATATTGTCGTATACCTCGCGTCGGTCTTTCCAGAAGGTGATTGCACCATGTCCCATTACTTTGTTGGGTATTTCACGCATCGCCCAAGAACCGACCTGAATCTGATGACAAGCAAGCTCGGTCATCAGCCCTTTTGAGTATTCCTTATATAAACGCCAGTTGATATGTCGCTCCAATTCGGGGGAAGGAACGGGGCGTCGCCAGTCGTTGTTGCGGAACCAATAAGCACGGAATCCTTCCAACTCACCGAATGTTCCGGCATAGATCATTTCCATGGCTTTGATATAGCGGGGGTCGAACAGGCGTTGCTGGCCTACAAAGAATATTTTACCCGTTTCACGATGCTTCTCATACATTTTATAGCAATCTTCGATTGTCATGGCAAGCGCCTTTTCGCAGAATACATGTTTTCCTGCGTCAAAAGCATCTATAACAATTTGATAATGGGTATTCAAAGGAGTCGTTACAATCACTCCTTCTATCTCTTTGTTTTCGAGAAGCGCGCGGTAGTCTTTATACACTTTGGCCTGTGGATACAATTTTAGTGTTTCATCAATCGATGGTTGATACACATCACAAAGGGCTATGATATCCGCATTCGGGTTCTTTTTCAGAAAGCTTAATAAGAAACGTCCGCGAGAGCCGGGACCGATGATCGCCAATTTGGCGCGTGAACTATTCGTATGGTCAACTTCTGAAAATGCGGATAACCAAGGACTCGAAGCTGCCAGAACAGTTCCCCCGGCTATTCCGAGGCTCTTTAAAAACTCTCGTCTTTCCATAATAAAACAAATTTTGCAAATGTTATTTTCTATGATTATTTATTTATTCTTCAGATTGTGTCTTTCAAACGCTGTGTTTTTCTTGTAACAAACCCTCAAAAGTAATAGAGGTTTGTGAGAAAATGCCTGTCGTAATGTTTTTTTAACAAAAAAGCACAAATGATATCAAAATATCATCTGTGCCTTTCTCTATGCGGAATCGGATCTTTTTTACTTATCCAAAAAACGGGCATATTCACATGCCGCTAACAGGAATGCGCCTACTCCGAAGTTGGCGGTTGATTTCTTGTCGACCACTTGTCCCGGAATGGCTTTGGCACCGATCGGCTGTACATAGCCTACCGAACCATCCTCCTGTAGGGCAGTTCCTTCCAGGTACTTCCATCCGCGCAAGGCGGCTTCCAGGTATTCATCTTTTTCCAAATAACCATTGTTGATGCCCCAGAACAGACCGTAGGTAAAAAAGGCCGTTCCGCTTGTCTCCGGCCCCGGTACATAGTCGGGATCCAGCATGCTGCGTGTCCAGTAGCCTTCCGGTTGCTGGCAGTTCTTAATGGCGACAGCCATATCGCGGAAGCGTTGCACATACTTCTTGCGGTGCATATCCGTTGATGGCAAGTCTTTCAATACCTTCGCAAAAGCAGCAAAGACCCAGCCATCGCCCCTTGCCCAGAAATCTTTTTTCCCGTTTATGGTCTGATGTTTCGGGAACACATAGGCAATATCCCGGTAATACAGGCATTCATGTTTATCATACATGATCTGATCCGCGTAAGCCAGGTATTCATTCAGTTTCTCCAGGTAGAGAGGATTCTTTGTTATTTTATGCAATTTCGTCATCACCGGCATGACCATATAAAGACCGTCTGCCCACCACCAATAATCATTGCGTTGCGTACTCATTTGATACTCCATCACCTCGCGGGCGCGGGCAATTTTGTAATCAGCCGGATCAAGCAGATAGAGGTCTATGTAGGTCTGAAAGCAAGTTTGCCAATCCCCAAAAAGAACATGGTCATTTGTTTCACCATAGTTGTATTTCCAACTCTTTTTGTCATCCGATTTGGCGCCCTTCCATTCGTTCTTTTCAGCCCAGCGTTCGGAATATTGACGATATTTCTCTTCGCCGGTCAAAAAGTAAGCCTCCATATTGCCGGTATGATAAGCAGCATGTTCCCAAAAAGCCCATCCGGGTTCGGGGTGTGTTGTCTGCCAGTGGTTGTTTACTTTGTGGATGATTCCGATGATACGATTATAGTCATCCGACGCATACATATGGAGTCCGGCGATTAGGAAACAACATGTTAAAATAATTGTCTTTCTCATGATAGATTCAATATGATTCTGTGTTTTCAATAAATCATTTACTTCCCACATTTTCTTCGAAAGGCATTGCTTAAAACTGAAAAACAGAAAGTCCACTTATGGGACTTTCTGTCTTTTCAGTATTCAACAAGATGCCCTAAAAATCTTAATGCCTATATATGATTAATTCACCTTGTCTTCGTCAGCAACAGCTTCCTGCCAGGTTTCCCATTTCGGCGTAGCAGGATCATAACCGCTATATCCGTAGTTTTGGGCAAGATCTCCGCGCTTATTGGCTTTAATTGAAGATTCCGGAATCGGCCAGTAAACATTGCATTTATCCATCCGATAGTTAATCGTTTTATTGGCAGAAATGATAGGTCCCTGGTTGTACATACGGCCACAAAGCGTCACACGTTTGTACCAGTAGCTACTCGGGGTATTTACTCCCACTTCCATTCCGCTGTTTTTATCCCATGTGTCGATGTTATAAGTGTTACCCCATTCGTCCGGTTTGCCGCTCAAGGCAAGACAGTAAGAAACACGGGTCAGCTCCATGTTACGCCATTCTTCCATATACAATTCGCGAGCACGTTCATTCATGATATCACCGATCGTTACTTCGCCTGTATAGAATTGAGAACATTGTGCTCTTTCACGCAGCACATTTAAGTCGTCTTTAGCTGAAGCATCGCCCAAGTAGAATTTTGCTTCGGCACGGAGCAGGTAAGCTTCAGCCAAGCGATACAGATACCAGTCGGCTACACTACCGGTTGAAGCACCGTTGAAGTCGACAGCTCCCATATTAGCTTCGCTGACGGCATCACGTATATAAAGCTTATAATAAGGCCAGTCATACCAGCTACGAATTGTATCCTGGCAAAGCAGTGCGCCTGTTTCCGGATGATAGAGCATCAGGTTTTGTCCCCGGTAGGCATCACTTACATTGTTATACTTCATAGAAGTCATTTTTACCCAGTTACCAGACTTCTCATTGTGGCGCAAATCGTCTTCATCTTCCACTCCGTTGACAACCCATAAATCATGTTGGGCAAAAGGTGTTGGGCGATGTGTACCGATACCACGTCCGAAAGCTCTGGTCATATCCAGATCTGCTCTATAATTAGCATTGTTACGTGCATATTTTTCAACCGTTTTTCCATCCGGAGAGCGTAAGTTTCCATTTTGCCATAGCGGGCCGAAGATACGCATCGTCGCAAAGGCAATGTTTGATTGTGAACCTCTATTAGGCATACCCATGATTACCTCTTTGTTGGCAGCGATCAATTTGTTCTCAGGACGGTGGAGATCCCAGATTACATTAGGTGTGATTGCCCATGTTTCAGGTTCGCCCCCTTTGTCCTGTGTTCCGAATGTAGTTCGCATTAATTCGTAACCAGAATTGTTGATTAGGATATCCGCCTGTTCTTTAGCTTTCTGCCATTGTCCGTTTGCCAGGTAACATTTTGTCAGCAACATACGGCAGGCTGCTTTGTTTACCATACCGGTATAGATCATATCCTTCTGCTCGGGTACCATTTCTACTGCCTTTTCCATATCGGCTGTGATCATTTCAATAATAGCAGCCTTCTTGGTAGAACGATAGTTTTGTTTGGGAACTTCCAATAGCTTCGTAACCAAAGGCACATCACCATATTGGAAAACCAATCCCATATAGCGGTATGCACGGTGGAAATAGGCACGACCCTTATACATATTCCGGGTTGCTTCATCCATACTCTCTACCTTGTCAACATAGCTGAGAATCGTATTGGCATATTTTATACCCGTATAGGTCTCACTCCAGAAGTGGTTAATGTAGTTGCCATCATTTCCTCCGGGACCTCCGGCACCTCCGGTCGGTGTCAAACCGGTTGCAATATCGAAGTTTACTCCTCCTACATTCGCATCTGTTTTTCCATAAACGCCCAGGTCAGAGAACATCAGTTCTGTACCGGCCACCACCGAGTTTGTGTTCGACGATGTATTGGTCCAGTAGGAGCGCAGGTGGCGGTCTGCGATTGCCATCGCGGCCATCATGCCCGATTCTGTAGTAAAGGTAGCTCCCGGTTCATAAAACGACAGAGGATCAGGATCCAAGAAGCTTTCGGAGCAACCGGTAAACAAGAAGGAACTACCGGCTAACGACAAAAGTGCCGTAGCCATCATTATCTTATTTTTCATATTTATAGTTATTTTATTCATGATTTACGTTTTTTAGAATGTAACATTTAATCCCAAAGAGTATACACGGGTTGCTAATCCACTTGTTTCAGGATCACCATATTCCCAGTCTTTTTGCCATGTAGCAACGTTTCTAACCGATCCGAAGACTTTGAATCTCTCGATGCCATACTTACGAATCCATTCTTTGGGCAGATTATAACCGAGGGAAATATTCTCCAGACGAATGAAAGAACGGTTATAAAGCTTTTGTACACCTGTTATACCTGCAGGACCTTGTGCATCCAAACGGCCGTATTTATTCGTCTGGTTTTCAGGAGTCCAGTATTTCTTTTCGAACACATTGTAGTTATAAGTAACCAAAGAACCGCCATTGTCCTGATTCAAATAGTTTCCACTTTGGCTCTTATGTCCCATGTACGAATAGATATTGATAGAGATATCGAAGTTTTTGAATAGCGTGAAATCGTTGCGTAATTGCCAGTGTACGGGAGGAGTTTTCTCGCCTAAGAACTCTTTATCTTCATCGTTATAAACAATTTTAGATAAGGTTCCATCTTCATTGTAAATATCATTGTCCGGATTATTCTTCACTTTCGGGTCACCCGGGCGTTGTCCATATTTTAATGCCTCTTCATATTCGTCGGTTTGCCAGATGCCAATTACCTTATAGTCCCAGATTGACTTGATCGGTTGATCGATAAACCAACCATTCGCTTTGTCGTCCATCTCTTTTGTGCCGATAACATTGCCGTTTGCATCCAGTACATCTTCGTATTCATAATAAAGATGTTTGATTCGGTTCTTGTTATAAGAGAGGTTGAACGTCGTATTCCATTCGAAATTAGTATTCTTGATATTCTGAGAACTGATAGAGAACTCAAACCCTTCATTGTTTACCTCTCCTAAGTTGGAGATGATAGATGAAAATCCGGTAAAGTTAGGGAGGCTCTGCCACATAATCATATCGGTGGTAGCCATGTTATAGTATTCCAAACTACCTGTGATACGGTTATCGAGGAAACCATAATCCAACCCTACGTTCCAGGAGGCTGTTTTTTCCCATTCCAGATTCGGGTTAGCCATACGGTCTACCATCAGGTATTTGAATTCATCCATGCTTCCATTCGCCAGGATATATCCCATGGTGTTTCCCAGACCTGAAGAGAGGTTTGCCATAGACACATAAGGATCCTGCAAGGAACGGTTTCCGTTTTTACCCCAGGAAACACGCAGTTTACCCATGCTCATCGGTTCCCAGTTAAAGAACTTCTCATTGGTAAACGACCAAGCCAAGGCTACAGATGGGAAGGTCGCATAAGGATTGTTTTGTCCAAATGCCGAATAGCCGTCACGACGTACCGAAGTGGTCAGCATATAACGATTGTCGTACGAATAGAAAAGACGAGCCAATAAGGCGTCTGCCGTTTGGTGAGTATCTGTTGTTGAGAAAGAACTATCTTCTTTTGTTCCGTTCTGCGTATTGTGGAAGCCCAATGCGTCGGAAGGCAGGATGTTACGGGATTCGATTTTGTCCATCCAATAACGGCGTTCTTCAGCTTCTTGTACCAAAGTCAGATTCACATGATGTTTGTCGTCAAATGTGTAATCCCAGGCAATGGTATTGTTAAGAGACCAGTCGAAACGTTTGGCCTGTTCGCGGTTTACCCCTCTGGAAACAGGATTAGAGTCGGGCAGATCGGCAGACATGAAATAGCGGTCATAGAACCACTGGAAACGAGGAGAAGCATTGAATGAATAGCTAAGACCAAAAGGCAAACTTATTTTTGCATTGAAAATAGAGTTAAGCACAGTATATCCCTTTTCCAGATCAAGGTACTGACGATCGAAATCATAGTTGTGTCCTCGTTTAACATCTGCTCCCATAGGATACTGCGTCAAACTACCGTCCTCATTAGTATAATTGCTATAAGGAGAGTTGCGCAATTGGTTGGCATCCCAATAGTTGGTTCCCAATCCCGGTGTAAGCGCGCCGTCGCTACGATCCTGGAAGTTAACGTTTGCACCAATCTGCAGCCAGTTGGTTATTTTACCATCAATTTTCATATTGGCGCGTATCGCCTGGTAATCATCATAAGAGACAGCTCCTTCATTACGCAGGTAACCCAAAGAAAGGTAGTAGTTTACATTGTCGCTTGCTCCGGATACACTTGCTTTATAGTCCTGGTTGAAACCGGTACGGAAGGTATGGTCAGCCCAATCGAAGGTCTTTCCCGCGATATAGTTGTCTAATACAGCGCTTTCCAGATTCAAACGGCGGCCATAAAGCCCCCTGTCATTCAGGTCTCCGGTGTTGCTGTCATATGCACGCCATTGCTCTACGCTAACGCCATATTTGCCCAGGTTTTCAGCTCTGTCGTAATAGCCCGCTTTATCGCGCATGGCCGATGTTTGATATGCTTCATACTTACCTGTCGCTTCATTAAGTCCGTAGGTAGCTGATTTATACCAGTCTTCGCGGAATTGCATATAGCCATCTGCATCAAACATGTCGCGGTAAGCACTTTTGGTTGTGAAGCCAAAATTGGCACTGATGTCAACAACCGGCTTTCCTTTCTTCCCTTTTTTTGTTGTGATAATGATAACTCCATTGGCTGCTTTTGCACCGTAGATAGAAGCAGCCGAAGCATCTTTCAACACGTCAATTTGTCCGATATCACCCGGATTGATTTCAGAAAGCTCCCCGTAGAACATCATACCATCAAGAATGATTAACGGTTCGCTATGTGTTTTGTAATTGTCGGTCTCATACACCGAACGCTGACCACGAATC
This sequence comes from Parabacteroides sp. PM6-13, assembly GCF_029892605.1. Taxonomy (GTDB): domain Bacteria; phylum Bacteroidota; class Bacteroidia; order Bacteroidales; family Tannerellaceae; genus QVMG01. The sequence continues at coordinate 176,630 of NZ_JARXWF010000006.1, read as the reverse complement.
ATCATAGAACCGCCCCCTTTGGCAGAAGAATCATAGCCCACTTGTAAACCCGGAGTACCACGAAGCAAATCCTGAATGGTTTTCGGATTTTCGTTCGCTAACTTCTCCGGACGGATCTGGATAATAGATCCCGTCAAGTCTTTCTTACGCATTGTTCCGTACCCTACGACTACTACCTCTTCCAGTAACTGGGAGTCTTCTCGGAGGGTTACATTGAATACTGTCTGGTTACCCACCGGCACTTCCAACGTAGCGTAACCGATGTAGGTAATTTGAAGAATGGCGTTTTCGGGAACTGATAAGGCAAATTCCCCGTCAATGTTAGTCACTGTACCGATAGCGGTACCCTTTACTGAAACATTAGCTCCAATAACAGTTTCACCTGTGGCGTCTTTTACCACCCCGGTGATCGGTTTGGTTTGTTGTTGCACCACCATGCTGTTTGTGCGGAACGCGTCTGTTTCTGCCGCATATCCATGTATATATGGATATACTCCGAAGAGAACGGCAGCCAGAAGAAAATTTCGTACTTTCATTCGTTCTTTTTTAAAGTTATACAAAGCGATAATTTGGGGGCAAATAAACTATACATCTTTTAACAGAGAGGCTACGCAATGCCCAAAAAGGTGGATGAATAGCGGGATGAGCAATAATTCGCCCTTTTTGAGCATAAATTGCGGAGGCAGGAAAGGATGCAAATGGTTGGCAGAAACAGGCTGTTTTTTGCATGGGTGACATGGGTTGTATATTCAAGTTGGAGGGGAGAAGGGGGAAAGGAGAAAGGAGAAGGGAGAAGGGAGAAGGGAGAGGTTGGTACAGATGGCATTGGGGTTTATATTCAAATCGGAGGAAATTGGAAGGTTTCCACAGAGCGCTGTAAGCGCGATTCAACCCAGCCCATGGGTGACCGCAGGGAACCCTGGGTATCAGAGTATAATAATAATGGAGTTCTGAATCGAAGATCGGCCTTAGCCAAAGAACGACTATATACACAAATACCTAATAGTCACTCTTTGGCTAAGGCCGATCTTCGATTCAGAGTTCCATTTAGTGTAACCTAAACGACCCAGGGTTCCCTAACGGTCACCCATGGGCTGGGTTGAATCGCGCTGGCAGCGCTCCTTGGGAATCAACTATTTCAAAATTGGAAGATTTTCTTTATATGGCTGAAGGTCACAGTGGCCTGGAAGGCCGAGTCCCAGCGGGACGAAGACTTAGCCCACGGGTAAGCAGGCTGAAGGCCTGCGCCACCCTGGGTATCACGACAATGCAAGAAATTGAGTTCTGAAGGAACGATAGATAATATGATGGGATATATGGTGATAGCGCCTGTAAATAGTGGATTTCTTCTTTCGTTCTTACAGAACTCATTTTTATGTATCCATGGAATCCCAGGGTGGCGCAGACCTCCAGCCTGCTTACCCGTGGGCTAAGTCTTCGTCCCGCTGGGACTCGGCCCTTCAGGCCCTCTGTGGCCTTCAGCCATGAATATATATTTCCACCTTACTTAATCTAAAGCCCCCCCCTTCTCCTTTCTCCCTTCTCCCTTCTCCTTCAAATATGGGAATATTTGAAGATCCCCACCCTGACCAAATTGCATTAAGTGCGAATTTGACATTTTGTCAAAAACGCCCGACTATTTTTCCAAAAACGTAGGGGTATTTAAAATTAGTCCCGCGAGTAACACTTTTTAACGTATCATATTGTATAGCAAAACGGGTTTTTTGCTTACACTTTGTATTTTGGGAATTACGCAAGTAACCCTCCTTCTTGGGGGAGGTCGGTGGGGCAGCCTTTCTCTCTACGATTCCGGGACGAAGCGTTCCATGTATTCGCTGGCTAACATGCCCATCTCTTTTTTGAAGCATGCGCTGAAGTACTTCGGGTCGTTGAATCCGACGGCATAGGCCACTTCGGAGATACGCAGGTTTCTCTTCTCCTCCATGATCCGACATGCCGCTTTGATGCGTATGTTGCGGATAAAAGAAGAGGGGTTAAGCCCGGTCAGGGATTTTAGTTTCCGGTAGAGGGTCGACCGGCTGGTGCCCATCGCCTCCTGGAACATGACCTGATCGAATTCGGGGTCATCCAGGTGTTGGTGTATTAAGTCGATGGCGCGTTGCAGAAACTCTTCGTCGAGGCTGGTGTAATTGAGTTCGTTCGCCTCGAAATTGAGTTGTTTTTTGAAATCATGGGTGTTGCGCTCTTTGGCTTTGATCAGGTTGTTGATGCGCGCATGCAATACGCTCAGATTAAATGGCTTGGTGATAAAGCCATCGGCCCCCGATTCGTATGCCTCCACGCGGTCTTCCTCTCGATTCTTAGCTGTCAACAGAATAATAGGGATATGGCTGGTCTCCAGATTGTTCTTGACCTGTTTACAGAATGCTATTCCGTCCATCTCCGGCATCATAATATCGGACACAACCAGGTCGATCTCTTCATTTTCCATGCAGTGGATGCCTTCTGTGCCTGTTTTTGCGGTAAAAACAGTAAAATCCAAGCTTAATAGACGAACCATTAGTTGTAATAAATCGTCGTTATCTTCGATTAGAAGGAGGCTGTGTGCGCGGGGAGGCTGTTCGATGGTGTCACTTTCCTTAACGACTTTGTTAGGGACTGAATACGAAGTCTCGCTGTCTGGAATAGATATGCTGTCGTCGATTTCTTCCGGCGAATAGAAAGATTTTCGAATAGGGATGATCACCTTAAATTCACTTCCTTTACCCGGTTCGCTATTTACTTCGATATTGCCTTTGTGCAATAAGACCAAATCTCTTGTCAGCGATAAGCCAATCCCTGTGCCGGTTGTTTTAAACTTACGGTGATCGCCTTCATAAAAGCGTTTGAACAGATTGTTTACCGTCTCTTTTGACATCCCTTTTCCATTATCTTTCACAGAAAGAACAGCCCATCCGTTTTCCGTATCATATTGCAAATCGATCCATACGGCAGCACCGGGTGTATTATATTTTGCCGCGTTCGACAGCAGATTATACAATATTTTATCCAATTTGTCCGGATCGAAATAGGCCGGGAAGTATTCCGGATCGCATATCAAAGAGAAATGCATCCGTTGCTTTTTTATTAACGGTTTAAAACTTTCTACGCTATTGCGCACAAAACCGGCTAAGTCTCCCTGGGACACTTTCAGTTTTAGATTGCCTGTTTCCGCCTTACGAAACTCTAATATCTGTTGCAACAGACGAATCAACCGGTTGACATTGCTTGTCATCACCCGGTATTGCTCTTTATTTTCGGGGGCTGTTTGTTTTAGCTCATCGACCGATGCGGAGATAATGGTCAACGGAGTCAATAACTCATGGGTGATATTGGTGAAGAATTGCAATTTGGAATGATTCACCTCGTCTCGCTTAGCTTGTTCCAATTCGGCTAACTGAAGGCTTTGTGTCAGTTTGATTCGGTATCTGACGAATCGATACCCTCCATACACCGCCAGTACAATCAATAATACGTAGAGTAGGTATGCCCAGGCGGTTTTCCAAGGCGGAGGCAGGATGGTGACCTGTAGCTGTTTGACTGAGTCATTCCACTTCCCATTGGCGTTGGTTGTTTTTAGGGAGAAGGTGTAGTTGCCCGCATTCAGGTTGTTGTAATAGGCAAACCGCCTATCGGCATCGGTGTATTGCCAGTCGGTGTCAAAGCCCTCGAGCTTGTAGGCGTATGTGATATTGTTGGGTGCGGCATATCCTAATGCCGCAAATTCGATTTCAAAATTGTTTTTTGTATGATTCAGCCTGATTCTATCCGTAAATCCGGGAGCATAGGCGGAAACCGCTTTTTGCTCTTTCTGGTTGAGTTGATTCCATGATTTGTTAAATACCTTAATATCGGTAATGACGATAGGAGGGAAGGAGGTGTCTTCTGTCATGAGGTCCGGAAAAAAGTGATTATACCCAAAGTGCCCTCCAAAAAACATCTCCCCGTTGATATCCGTAAAAGCCGCATTCCGATTGAATATATTATCTTGCAGGCCATCGGAGGTTGTATAGATACTAAACTGGGCAGAGTCGATATTTTGATGCATTTGCAGTTTGATCAGCCCTACGTTTGAGCCCATCCACAGATTCCCTTTCGTGTCTTCCTGAATACTCAGAATGCCATCTCCCGGGAGATTTAAATTTTGGTGCATGGAGACGAAGGCGTCAGTCTCTTTATCATACAGACTAAGTCCTCCTCCTTCGGTGCCGGCCCAGAGTCGTTTTTGCTTGTCCAGAAACAGACAAGCGGCAAAGCGATTGTTTAATTTTTTGTTTTCCGGGGAGTACTCCTGTATTTGCAGGCTCTCTTTCTCGCGTGGATCACCTACGATACGTACGATCCCTCCATTGGCTGTGGCTGCCCAAATGATCCCTTCCTCCTGTTCGATAACATCGACAAAAGAGAATGAGCTGAAAGGGGTAGAGCCAATCGTAAGCTCATTCAGGCTGATTCCTTCCTCTTCCGGCGTGAAAACCATTAAGCCATTTCTGAAACCCAGCCAGGTCAACTGCCGAGAGTCCTCTTGTATGGCAAAAACACATTGATTCCACATCCAGGGTGCTGTCGTTCTATCATATTGCTTCACGCGTTTTCCGACCGGCGCTTTTTCGTCATAGAGATAAAATCCCCAGTCGTAGGTCCCAAACCAGATCTTGCCTGTCGTAGGCGATTGTTTGATCGTATTGATTGTCGGTAGTCTTCCCAAATGCTTAAAATCCGGAGAGTCCATGTTGTATGTGTATTCCCCGCTTCTTCTGTTATGGATGATAAACCCTCGGTTGTCAAGTGCTATCCAGACAAGTCCTTTTTGGTCTACCATGATATCACTGACCGCCGAAGTATTTATATATTCAGGCTTAATATCCTTCAGGTTATTTGTTTTGAATTCGCTTTGACGTGTCCATGCCGTGTTGACTCCTCCTCCCATTGTGCCAACCCACATGATGCCCTCCTTGTCACGTAAAAGAGAACTGATGGTTTTGAATGAAATAGAATGCTTGGAGTTATCCGGCAAGATGGTTTGAAAAAGCCCTTCGTCTTCATCGGCCAGGATGCTTAAACCGTTTCGCGTTCCTGCCCATATCTTGCCGGTATTCAAATCCTCTGAGATCTCATAGATATAGTTGTCGGCAATGCTGTGTGGCGCGTTCGGAATGTGCGTATATCGTTTTACCTGAAGGTTGTCCATGTTATATGGATTTTCGATAACATAGAGTCCGGTATCCCAGGTGCCTACCCATATACGTTTGCGTTGGTCTTCATACAGGGAATAACAGGTGTTGTTCGGTGTCAGAGCAGGATATGTATAAGTTTTATCTTCCGTAAGATCGTAACGGTGAATGCCACTGGACCAGGTGCCTATCCAAATAAAATCCTGACTGTCCTGAATCAGGGCTTTGACCCCACCGTAAGAATTTATGCGCATACACTCTTCTGTGTTGGGATTATATCTGTATACGCCGTTCTCTGTTCCTATGATCAAATCGCCATTTTTGGCAACAAGCATTTTATTAATCCATCTGCCAACAAGCATTTCATGAGTCACCTGTTGTATGATGCCGCTCTTTTTGTGTAATACATTCAGCCCGCTGTAAGTGCCTATCCATAAGCGGGAATCGTTGTCCTCAACCACGCAATAGATGACATTGTTGGTAAGTAGTTCAGGCGTGTATAGGTTTGACTTATAAGTACGGATGGCATACCCGTCATACTGGCATAAGCCATCTCGGGTGGCAAACCACATATACCCCTCTTTATCCTGATATATCTGGTATATCTCGGAGGAGGGCAGCCCGTCTTCAATCGTAATATGATTGAATTTATAGGATTCGGCATGAGCCTTACCGGAGTGGACAACCAGTTGAGTCAGGAAAAAGAAGACATACAGATATATACGGAATGAACAACAGAACCCCTTCATGATATTCGCTTGTGTTTTACTGTGCTGTAATGATTTAGATAACGAAACAAAAGTACAAATTTTAACGGTATGTAAAAGGGCGGTTGTTTTTTATAATAGAGAAATAGAATTCAAAAAGGGGGACGATTTGCTCAGAGGGGGAGGCTTTTTCCTTTTTAAGACCTTAAAGACCTTAAAGTCCTTGAGGTCCTTGAGGTCTTTGAAGTCTTTGAAGTCTTTAAAGTCATTAAGGACTTTAGAGAAAACTCAATAGGAAAATCATTCAAACTCTCAGATCTTCCCGGCAGCGTATTTCAATAATTCTGTTTACCTTTGTGGGTTATATGGGTGGCGTAAGACGCACCATGGTTCCAACATTAAGCATTGGGTAGATGGCAAAGAAAAAGAATACAAAACAGGAGAAGCGAAAAGAGAAGAAAGAGGGTGGTTTTTTTAAGTCATTGAAAGCCTTTCTTGCAAATGAGCGTACGCAATATATTACCGGACTGATCATTTGTCTGTTTACCATATATATAGGGTTGGCATTGATCTCCTTTTTCTTTACCGGAGGGGCTGATCAGAGCAAAATAGAAAATGTGCCTCTTTCCGATTTGGTTGCCTATAAAGGTTCGGTGGAGAATTGGACGGGCGTGCGGGGAGCCTACCTGGCAGATCTATTGATGAACCAGTGGTTTGGTATCTCCTCTTTTCTGATTCTGATTTTCTTTGGCACCTTAGGGGCTCGTTTGATGAAATTGACCAAAGCGAATCTGTTGAAACGTTTTCTGTTTTGCGGCTCTATGATGATTTGGGGTTCTGTCTTTTTAGCTTTCTTATTTGTCAAAGGCTATGAAGATACCTTTGTCTATCTGGGTGGGTTGCATGGTTATTATATCTCTGAATGGCTGATTAGCAATATTGGTATTCCGGGAACGGTTCTTTTATTGCTTGGGACAGGGTTGATTATTGCCATCTTTTCCAGCAAACGCACCGTGCCTTTCTTGCAACGACTGCTCTCTTTTGGTTGGATGAAGCGAAAAAAGAAAAAAGAAAAACCGGAAGAACCGGAGTTTCAGTTTGGTGAAAATGAACCGGAGGAGGTTATGGACAATCCGGAAAGCGATATCTATCGGTTTGCAGAGGATGATGATCATGAGGTGACTTTTGAAGTCAATGTACCGAAAGACGAAGAGTATATCCCGGAAATACAAGAAGAGCAAGAACCAGAAGAGGATAATGAAGAAGATATGCCTTTCACGGTAGATGTGCCGGAGGGTGATACGGAAGAGATGGATCCCGCCGATATGGAACCTTATGATCCGAAATTAGATCTGTCGAGCTACCGTAATCCTTCTGTTGATTTGTTGAAGAAATATGATATGAAGGATTATCAGGTGGATATGGAAGAGCAGACCGCCAACCAGCGTCGTATCAAACAAACGCTGGAGAACTTTGGTATCAATATTTCCTCAATCAAAGCAACCGTAGGACCAACGATCACCCTCTATGAGGTGATTCCGGAAGCAGGGGTGCGTATCTCCAAGATCCGTAATCTGGAGGATGATATTGCTTTGAGTCTTTCGGCTTTGGGTATCCGTATCATTGCGCCCATGCCCGGCAAGGGAACCATCGGGATCGAAGTGCCAAACAAAGATCCGCAGATCGTATCCATGCAATCGGTTATTGCTTCCCGGAAATTCCAAGAATGTAAATATGAACTTCCGATCGCTTTGGGTAAGACCATTACCAATGAGATCTTTATGGTTGATCTCTGTAAGATGCCTCACCTCCTGGTGGCCGGGGCTACCGGACAGGGGAAATCGGTCGGGCTGAATGCCATCATTACCTCGCTGCTTTATAAGAAGCATCCTTCGGAACTGAAGTTTGTTATGGTCGATCCGAAGATGGTTGAGTTTAGCATTTATGCAGAGATCGAGCGTCATTACCTGGCAAAGCTGCCGGATATGGACAAAGCGATTATTACCGACTTTACGAAGGTGATCCATACGTTGAACTCGCTTTGTAAACTGATGGACGACCGCTATGATCTGTTGATGAAGGCGCATACGCGTAATATTAAAGAATACAATGAGAAGTTTATCAATCGCCGGTTGAATCCCAATAAAGGACATATGTTTATGCCTTATATCGTGGTGGTGATCGATGAGTTTGGTGACCTGATCATGACGGCCGGCAAAGAGATCGAGATGCCGATTGCCCGTATTGCCCAGAAGGCGCGCGCGGTAGGTATTCATATGGTGATCGCGACCCAGCGTCCGACTACCAATATCATCACCGGAACCATCAAAGCCAACTTCCCGGCACGTATGGCATTCCGTGTGACCTCGATGATCGACTCGCGCACGATCCTGGATGGACCGGGTGCCAATCAATTGATCGGTCGTGGTGATATGCTCTTCTCGCAAGGGAATGATATGGTTCGTGTGCAATGTGCCTTTGTGGATACGCCGGAGGTGGAAAGTATCTCTACCTATATTGGAGAGCAAGTGGGCTTCCCAACAGCGCATCTGCTCCCCGAATATGTGCCTGAAGGTGAATCGTCAGCTCCCGGCAATATCGATTTGTCGGATCGGGATCCGCTGTTTGATGAGGCGGCTCGCCTGATTGTTCTCCAGCAACAGGGATCTACCTCGTTGATTCAACGTAAATTTGCTATCGGGTATAACCGCGCCGGACGTTTGATGGATCAACTGGAAGCGGCCGGTATCGTTGGGGCTTTTGAGGGCAGTAAGGCGCGGCAGGTGTTGATTCAGGATGAGTATTCGTTGGAGCAGTTGCTTAATGGACTTAAGTAATGAAGAATGAAGAATGAAGAATGAAGAATTGGAGCGAAGCGGAAATCGCTTAGCCGAAGGCGTAAAGCAATGAAGAATAGATTGATACGATATATAATAGCAGTTGTCCTACTGGGTGTTGTTGCTATGCCGATAGCGGCACAGCGTGGGGGAGAGGTATTGGATAAAGCGGCGGCGGCTTTTGATGGGGCGAATGGTATTTCGGCTCGCTTTGCGATGAGTATGCGTGCCGAAGGAGCCGGTGTTGTGGAGAGCTTTGAGGGGCAGTTGCATATGAAGGGCGATAAGTTCACGCTGTTTATGCCCGATGTGCGTATCTGGTTCGACGGGAAAACCCAATGGGCCTATATGGTAGCGAATGAAGAGGTGAACGTGACAGAGCCTACGGGTGAAGAATTGCAAGATATCAATCCGACGCTCCTGCTGAGCTCTTATAAAAAGGAATACAAAGCGGAGTTGAAGGGCGAAAGCAGCACGGCAAGTGGACGAATGGCCTACAATGTTGAATTGACTCCTAAGAAAAAAGGGGATATCACACGCGTGACCCTGCAAATTGAGAAAAAAAGCTATTTGCCCGCGCGTATTGAAATTGAGATGAAGAATGCTTCCCGAACCCTTATTCAGATCGATGAAATAAAGAAGGGAATAAACCAGCCGGATGCCTTTTTTGTTTTTAATACAAAGGAGTATCCGGATGCGGAAGTCATTGATCTTCGCTAACGATCCGCCATCGCTTGAGACTAAAAAACACAAAATAATAACAATTAACAGAGAGTATTGAATATGGAACATCCATCGATAGAAAAGGTACGTTGCCTGATTATTGGTTCCGGCCCGGCCGGATATACCGCAGCGATCTATGCTGCCCGTGCGAACTTAAGCCCCGTGCTTTATGAAGGAATTCAACCGGGAGGTCAGCTGACCACCACCACGGATATAGAAAACTTCCCGGGTTATCCGGAGGGCATATCCGGTTTTGATATGATGCAGGATCTGAAGAAGCAGGCCGAGCGTTTTGGGGCCGATGTGCGTATTGGTATTGCCACCGAAAGTGATTTCTCCCAGACTCCGCTGCGGGTGACGATCGAAGGCGAAAAGATCATCGAAGCCGATACGGTTATTATTGCCACCGGGGCAAGCGCTAAATACCTGGGGCTGGCGGACGAAGCAAAATACGCGGGTATGGGTGTGTCGGCCTGTGCGACTTGCGATGGCTTCTTCTACCGAAAAAAGAGAGTAGCCGTTGTAGGTGGAGGCGATACGGCTTGTGAAGAGGCGCTCTACCTGGCGTCGCTGGCTGAAAAGGTTTATTTGATTGTGCGCAAACCTTTCCTGCGTGCCTCGAAAGTGATGCAGCAACGTGTGGCAGACAATCCGAAGATAGAGGTGTTGTATGAACATAATACAATCGGACTTTTCGGTGAACATGGCGTGGAAGGCGCCCATCTGGTGAAGCGAAAAGGTGAAGCCGACGAGACGGCAGTGGATATCGCTATCGACGGCTTCTTCCTGGCGATCGGGCATACGCCCAACTCGAAGGTGTTTGCCGACTGGCTGGAGACCGATGAGACCGGCTATATCAAGACCATAGCGGGAACGCCTCGTACGAATGTGCCGGGAGTCTTTGCCGCGGGTGATGTGGCGGATCCGGTATACCGCCAGGCTATTACGGCTGCCGCGTCAGGTTGCAAGTCGGCGATCGAGGCGGAACGCTATCTGATGGAAAAAGGCCTTTGATGAGAAGAATCAGTTTCCTCGTTGTTTATTTTCTGGCTGTTGTTTCTCTTTGGGCGGTGGATCCTCCCCGCACAGAGATCAGGGCGGTGTGGCTGACCACGATCTACGGGTTGGACTGGCCATCCCGTCCGGCTACGACAGCAGCCGGTATAAAAGTGCAACAAGAGGAGTTGATTCGTTTGTTGGATCGCCTGGAAGAGGCGAACTTCAACACGATCTTCGTACAGGCTCGTTTGCGGGGGGATGTGATCTACCCTTCGTTGATCGAACCCTCCTCGAAAGTGTTTTCCGGTAAATATGGGCAGTCGCCCGGCTATGATCCATTGCGATTCGCGATCGAAGAATGCCATAAACGGGGCATGGAATGTCATGCATGGCTGGTTACCTTCCCGGTAGGGAATGAAAAAACCGTTAGGGAGCAGGGCGCGCGTTCGGTTGTGAAGCGTTATCCTAAAATGGTCAAACGCCATCGCGGGGAATGGTATCTGGATCCGGGTGTTCCGGAAACGACTGATTATCTTCTCTCTCTGGTACGCGAACTGGTCTCTTCGTACGATATCGATGGGGTTCATTTTGATTATATCCGTTATCCCGATCAGGCGAAGACTTTTCCTGATAAGGCGACACATACGGTGTATGGAAAAGGAAAATCGCTGGCGGAATGGCGACGGGATAATATAAACCGCCTGGTCGCTCGCCTGTACGACGAAGTGAAACAGTTGAAACCCTGGGTACAGGTCAGCAGTTCTCCTTTGGGAAAATACAGCTCGATCGAACGGATGCCGAATGCGGGGTGGACAGCCTACGAGACCGTATTTCAGGATCCCAAGCAATGGATGGAGGCGGGCAAGCATGATATGATTGTGCCGATGATGTATTATCAATATGACCATTTCTATCCGTTTGTGGACAATTGGGCGGAAATAGTGGGCGAGCGTTTGTTTGTTCCCGGGTTAGGCGCTTACCGGACAGATAAAGAGGAGGCCGACTGGACAGTTTCGGATATTACTGATCAGATCGACTACAGTCGTTTTAACGGAGCGGGAGGTTCTGCCTTTTTTCGGTGCGCACATATCCTGGACGACCGGAAAGGACTCTATTCCGAGATCCGAGACAATTACTATCCCCATCCGGCGCTTTTGCCGCCATTGACCTGGCTCGATGATCGCGTGCCTGCTTCGCCTGAAGAGGTCTTTGTCGAGCGGAAAGACAATCAATTGCATATATATTGGGAAAAACCGGAAAATGAATCGGAGGCGTTGACCTATACCCTTTACTGCTCTTTGACTGATAGCCTGGAGGCTAATAAGGCACAACATATTTTGTCTACCGGAATACATGGAACGGAGGTTTTTTTGCCCATTGATCCGGCCATCGAAAGGGGCTATCTCTTCCGTGTAAGCGCTTCCACACGTTACCATATAGAAGGGCAGCCGTCAAAGGAAACATATTACTTTCAGACTGAATATGTTAAGTGAATTTCGCTTAGCTGTTGAAAAGTAATTACTGCAAGGGAGGCGGGAAATTATGTAAATAATTGTACCTTCGCCATGAAAACACATAGTTTATGATTAAAAACGAACTTTCCAAACTCTATAATCAATATACCGGGCATCCGGCTACGGATCTGATCGAATTGCCCTCCTCCGGTTCCAATAGACGCTACTTTCGGATCACGGGTTCCATACCGGTGATTGGGGTTAGCGGTACGACACCGGAAGAAAACAATGCTTTTCTTTCGATGGCCATTCATTTTCGGGAAAAAGGATTGCCGGTGCCGGAAGTGTATATCGCTTCGGATGACAAACGTTTCTATTTGCAGGAAGACCTGGGCGATACCCTACTTTTTGATGCGATAGAAAAGGGACGGAAAAGCTGTGTGTTTACGGAGAAAGAACGGAGTCTGCTTTTCCAGACGATCGCCTTATTGCCTAAATTGCAATATGTCGGTGCCGAAGGATTAGACTTTTCGCAATGTTATCCGCAGCCGGAATTCAACGAACGTTCGATATTGTGGGATCTTAACTATTTCAAATATTGCTTCCTGAAAGCTACCGGTATGGAGTTTCAGGAGAATCGTTTGGAGGATGATTTCCAGAAGATGTGCGATGTGCTTTTGCAAGATAAGACGCCTACGTTTATGTATCGCGATTTTCAGTCGCGCAATGTCATGGTGAAGGATGATAAACCGTGGTTTATTGACTTTCAGGGAGGGCGTAAAGGACCGGTCTATTATGATGTCGCCTCTTTCCTTTGGCAGGCAAAAGCCAGCTACCCCGAAGGATTGCGGCAGGAATTGCTGGAGGCGTATATGGAAGCGCTTGCTGACTATACGGTGGTTGATAAGGCGTTGTTCCGTCATCGCTTGCGCCATTTTGTGCTTTTTCGTACGCTTCAGGTGTTAGGGGCTTATGGCTTTCGTGGTTATTTCGAGAAGAAACCGCATTTTATGCAAAGCGTACCCTATGCTATTAAGAACCTGAAGGAGTTGCTCCGCGAAGAGTATCCGGAATATCCTTATCTCTATCAGGTATTGAGAGAACTGACAGGACTGAAACAGTTTACAGACGATATACGTCGCCGCACGCTGGAAGTGAAGGTGATGAGTTTTGCTTATAAGAAAGGTATCCCAAACGATACGACCGGTAATGGTGGCGGATTTGTATTTGATTGCCGCGGTGTGAATAACCCCGGTAAGTATGAACGATACAATCAGTTTACGGGATTAGACGAGCCGGTGATTGAGTTCTTGGAAAAAGATGGGGAGATCACCACCTTTCTGGAGCATGTCTACACCATTGTAGATTCTTCCGCGCAGCGTTATTTGGATCGTGGATTTACGGATCTGATGGTATGTTTTGGCTGTACCGGCGGACAACATCGTTCGGTTTATTCGGCACAACACCTGGCTGAGCATCTGCATAAGCGGTTTGGTGTGAAGGTGACCTTGATACACAGGGAACAAAATGTGGAACAAATTTTTGACTCGACAATATGAAAGCGATGATCTTTGCGGCTGGTATGGGCACACGCCTGAAGCCGATGACAGACAAGACCCCTAAGGCTTTGATAGAAGTGGATGGAAAACCCATGTTGGAACATATCATCCTGAAACTGAAAGGTGCCGGGTTTGAAGAACTGGTGATTAATATCCATCACGAAGGGCAACAAATTATTGACTTCTTAGAAGCGAAAAATAACTTTGGTGTTCATATCGATATATCCGATGAGCGCGATTATCTGTTGGATACCGGAGGAGGCATTAAACATGCCGCCCGTTTCCTACAAGGGAACGAACCTTTTCTGGTGCACAATGTAGACATCTTTTCCAATGTCGATTTGATGAAGCTCTATATGGATCATGCCAAAACCAATCCGTTGGCAACCCTGTTGGTGAGCAACCGCAATACATCGCGCTACCTTCTCTTTGATAACGCGCATAAATTGTGCGGATGGCGTAATCGGGAGACCGGTGAGGTGAAGTCCTATTATCCTGATTTTGATCCGTCGATGTATACCGAATATGCCTTTGGTGGCATTCATGTCTTGTCGCAGGATATATTTGAATGGATGGATGAATGGACCGGGAAGTTTCCTATTATAAATTTTTACCTGTCGATCTGTGCTCGTACAACGATCCGGGCTTATCCGATGGAGGACCTGAAACTGTTGGATATCGGTAGTCCTGAGTCTTTAGCTAAAGCGCAGGATTGGCTGCTAACAAATAAATAAACAAATAAACAAATAAACAAACCCCTCCAAAGGGGGTATAAAGGAAAACGTCCTTAAAGACTTTTAGGTCTTTAAGGACGTTTTCTTTTATATGAATAATCGTTTCTATTCTTTGAGAATCACATCATGCGCACCACCTTCCACAATACTGGTGGATGATACCAATGTGATCTTTGAAAAGTGTTGCAGATCGGGTATAGTGGTCGCTCCGCAGCTACACATGGTCGCCTTCATTTTACCCAGGGTAAGATTCAGGTTGTCTTTCATCTTGCCGGCATACGGCACGTAGCTGTCGACTCCTTCTTCAAATTTCAATGCTTCATTGCCGCCCATATCGTAGCGTTGCCAGTTTTTCGCGCGGTTTGATCCTTCGCCCCAGTATTCTTTCACGAAGCTATTGCCAATTTTTAGTTTTTTGGTAGGCGATTCGTCGAAGCGGGCGAAATAGCGTCCCATCATCAGGAAGTCGGCACCCATTGCCAAGGCCAATACCATATGGTAGTCATGCACCAGACCTCCGTCGCTACAAATCGGGATATAAACCCCTTTTTTGCGGTGGTAGTTGTCGCGTGCTTGTGCCACGTCGATCAAAGCTGTTGCCTGTCCGCGTCCGATACCTTTCTGCTCGCGGGTGATACAGATCGATCCACCGCCAATACCCACCTTGATAAAGTCAGCTCCGGCATCAGCCAGGTAGATAAATCCCTCTTCGTCGACTACATTACCGGCACCAACCAGTACCTTGCCGTCGTAGGTCTCTTTGATCCATCGCAGAGTTTCATACTGCCATTCGGAATAACCGTCGGAAGAATCGATGCAAAGCACATCAACTCCGGCTTCTACCAACGCGGGTACACGTTCTTTATAATCTCTGGTGTTGATACCGGCTCCAACAAGCAGTTTTTTGTCTGCGGCGGAAAGCTCGTATGGATTCTCCTTATGGCTGTCGTAGTCTTTGCGGAATACAAAGTATTGCAGACGTTGTTCATCGTCGATGATCGGCAGTGTGTTCAGTTTGTTATCCCAAATGATTTGGTTAGCCTCTTTCAAGCCAATACCCACTTTGCCTACTATCAGTTCGGAAAATGGGGTCATGAAATCTTTTACCGGAGTGTCGGGCGCATCTTTTTCGATGCGGTAGTCGCGGCTGGCCACGATACCCAATAATTTCCCGTTGGGTTTGCCATCGTCCGTGATGCCGATGGTGTTATGTCCTGTCTTTTTGACCAGATTGATCACATCGGCTAACGTATGAGTAGGCGTCAGATTGGAATCGCTGATCACAAATCCTGCCTTAAACTTCTTAACCTTTTTGACCATCTCAACCTGGCTTTCGATCGATTGCGATCCGAAAATAAATGACAATCCACCATTACGTGCCAACTCTATGGCCAGTTCCGGCCCAGAAACAGATTGCATGATTGCAGAGACAACCGGAATGTTCAGGTTGATAGCCGACGGTCCTTCTCCCGTGTAGCGCACCAAAGGCGTTTTCAGGGAAACATTGTCAGGAATGCATTTTTTTGTTGTTAAACCGGGAATAAGGAGGTATTCTCCAAAAGTTCTTGATACATCTTTTAAGTAGATAGCCATATTGTGTCCTTTCTTTAGGTGGAGATAAAATAATCGACAAAGGTAGTTATTTTCTATTTATTATAAAACAAGTATCTGCCGGAAAACAGGACAAACCTGTTTTTGCCCCCAAATAAGGCATTAGTCGCCGTGGGTATCCCTGTAGACTTTGGGAGTCACACCTACATGCTTTTTGAAATATTTGCTAAAGAAAGAGGAATTGGGGAAATTTAATTCCTCCGATATCTGCAGAATGGTATTATCGGTGGTGACCAACAGGAGCCGGGCATGGTTGATGATGTGGTGATCGATACAGCCTTTGGAGGTAATGCCACTGACCTCTTTACAAATGGACGATAAATAACGTGAAGTAATACAAAGCTTATCAGCATAGAAATCGACCTCCCGTTGGCAGTGATGATATTTGGCTACTAACTGAATAAACTCGAAATAGAGTTTGTTTTTGCGCGAATAGGGTTGTACTTTCAACGGCTCCCCTCTTTTGTAGATGCCGATCACTTCGTAAAGAATAGCGGAGGCCAAATGCCGGGATATTTCATCACGGCAGGGATGCTCTTTGCGTGCATCGTGTTCTCTCAGGAAATCACACATCTTAAGCAAACCCTCCTGTTCTTCCTGTTTCAACGAGATACAGGGATTGTTTTTAATATATAGGTAAAGCGAAGTGCTTGACGGGATATTGACACTCATCAGAAATTCCTGTGTGCAGGCAATGGTGTATCCTTTGAAATCGGCGCTTTTCCCTCTTATGTGTAAGATCTCATTCGGAAAGACTACAACCATATCACCCTTCTTAATTAGGTAACTCTGGGTTCCGATAATAGCTTCGCTCTCTCCGGATAGGCAAATGCAAAGACCCGCCGCATCGACTACGCGGGGAGCCAGTTCGACTCCGAGCAGGTCATATTCGTTTCCACTCAGTAAAAAGTTCTCGAAAAAGATTTTATTATCTTCTGCAAGACAAAGGTGTTCAATGGCTTTTGGCCTTTTTTGCTTGTACGACATGGTTCAGATGCAATCTTTGTTGTTCCAAAAATAAACAATATTTCTTTTGAAACGCTTGTAAATCAAGATGTAGTTCCGAAATAGACCATTTTTGAAGAGTTAATGGAGTTTTTTTGCCATCTAATCAACTCTACCTTTGCCTATGAATATTATAAACAGAAGGCGAAATGAAAAAGATTGTATTAGGATTAGTCTGTAGCCTCTTGTTGTTTACAGGATGTAAGCAAGAGAAGGTGCAGAAGGAAGAAATTAAGACAGTCAAAGTGAACAAGGCTGTACGTTATGGAGAAGAGAAAACGACCTCTTTCCCCGGTAAAGTGAAGGCGGCATCCGAGGTGAACCTGGCCTTCCGTATCAGCGGACCGATTGCCCGTATCCATGTGAGCGAAGGTGAGTTTGTACGCAAAGGACAGTTATTGGCTGCCATGGATGCGCGCGATTATGAGATTCAGCTTGCTGCAACGGAAGCTGAATACACACAGGTAAAGGCCGAGGCGGAACGCATTATCAAGCTGCATGAGAAACAGAGCGTAGCCGATAATGATTACGACAAGGCAGTCTACGGCTTGCAACAGATCACGGCCAAGTATGAAGCGCATAAGAACGCGTTGGCCGATACACGGCTGACGGCTCCTTTTGATGGTTATATTCAGAAACGTTATTTCGATAAGGAGGAGACGGTAAGTGCCGGAATGCCTATATTCTCGCTGATCAGCACCGAGGCACCCGAAGTAGAGATCAATATCCCGGCGACGGACTATATTCAACGTGACAAGTTTCATTCGTTTAGTTGCTACTTCGATATTTATCCCGACCTGACTTTCCCGCTTGAACTAATCTCAATCAACCGCAAAGCCAACCTGAACCAGTTATACACCGTACGGCTCCGTCTTGTGACGGCAGGCAGCCGGGAGGTGCCTTCGCCGGGTATGTCTACGATGGTGAAGATTGCCTTCCAGCCTGAGGAGTCTGAGCTGGTTTCGATTCCTTTGTCAGCTCTGTTCGAGAACGATGGGCAGCCTTGTGTATGGGTGTACGACGGCGCGCGCCGGCAGGTCAATCGCCGACCCGTTCGTTTGTCGAATATTCCCGCAGACGGCACAGTCATTCTTTTCGAAGGGCTGACAGTAGGAGAAGAGGTGGTCGCTGCCGGAGTCCATTCCCTGAAAGAGGGCGATGCAGTGAAAGTGATACCGGCTGTTTCATCCACTAACGTAGGAGGCCTGTTATGAAAGACTTAGGCAAATGGGCACTGGACAATAAGAAGCTGATCTACTTCCTGGTTGCCGTACTGGTGATCGGGGGTATGTTCTCTTATTATAATATGAGTAAGCTCGAAGACCCGGAGATAAAGGTGAAACAGGCTACGATCGTTACGCTTTATCCCGGGGCATCGGCCCATCAGGTCGAACTGGAGGTGACCGATGTGTTGGAGAAAAGTATTCGTTCGATGAAGGATATCGATGTAGTAAGTAGCCGTTCGATGAACGATATGTCGATGATCTCCGTCGAATTGTCTACACTGGTACAAAACGAGCAGGTGGAGCAATGCTGGGACCAGTTGCGCCGGAAAGTAACCGATGTGCAGGGAAGTCTGCCCGAAGGAGCGACGACTTCGATTGTGATGGACGACTTCGGCGATGTTTTCGGTATGTTCTATGCCATGACTTTCGATGGTTATTCGGATGAAGAGGCAGGCAAATATGCCGAACTGATCAAAAAAGAGATTCAGAAGATTGAAGGCATCTCGAAGGTCAATATATACGGTAAGCGTGAAGAAGCGATCCATATCGAACTCTATGAAGACCGCTTAGCCAACCTGGGTGTACATCCGGCGGAAGTTCTCTCCACATTGAACGGGCAGAACCAGACCGTTTACTCCGGTTATTACGAAAGCGGTGACGCCCGAATTCGCGTGTCGGTCAATGATAAATACAAAACGGTAGAGGATATTGGCGACCTGTTATTGCAGGGGCATGAGAACGACCAGTTGCGTTTGCGGGATATCGCCCGGATTACCCGGAGCTATGAAAGCCCTGTGCGCAACGAACTGCGTTATGATAGGCAGCAGGCTTTGGGCATCTCCATCTCGGCATTGAGCGGAACCGATATCACGAAGATAGGCAAAGAGGTCGAACAGACCATCGAAACGCTCAAAGGCAATCGTCTTCCAACCGGAGTGGATATGCACAAAGTGTTTTTCCAGCCGGAAAGGGTGAGTGCAGCGCTCGATTCGTTCATGGTCAATCTCGTTGAATCGGTACTGATTGTTGTCATTTTGTTGATATTCAGTATGGGTTTCCGGTCGGGTCTTATCCTGGGACTAAACCTGGCAATCATTGTTTTCGGCTCCATGCTGGTGTTGAATGTGTTCGATGGAACCTTGCAACGGGTGTCGCTTGCCTCTTTCGTATTGGCGATGGGGATGCTGGTCGATAACGCCATTGTGATACTCGACGGCATACAGGTCGATCTGCAGCGGGGTGTTCCCCGGCGTGAGGCACTGACGGCGATCGGACGGAAGACAGCAATGCCGCTACTTGGCGCTACACTGATAGCGATCCTGGCATTCTTTCCAATCTTTCTCTCACCCGACACGGCAGGTATCTATGTGCGCGATCTCTTCATCGTACTGGCTGTTTCGCTGTTGATGAGCTGGGTGCTTGCGTTGACGCTGGTGCCGGTTCATGCCGACAAATCGTTGAAGGTAAAGGTCAATAAGGAGAACGAAGATCCTTATAATAATAAATATTACAACCTATTGCGCAGGGTGTTGACCTGGGTATTGTCCCATCGCATGGTAACCTTGGGAGTCGGTATTGCCTTAATCTTGGTAAGCCTCTTCTGTTTTCGCTTCCTGCCGCAGGGCTTTTTCCCTGATATGGATTACGACCAGTTGTATATCGAATACAAATTACCCGAAGGAGTCAACAGCACACGGGTGAAAAAAGACATTAAAACGATTGAGGATTATCTATTATCGCGTGAAGAGGTAACCCATGTGACCACCTCGATTGGCGCTACCCCCAGTCGCTACAACCTAGTGCGCAGCATGGCCGATCCCTCCCTGTCGTATGGCGAACTGATTGTCGACTACACCTCGCCCAAAGCGTTGGTGGCTACGATGGGGGAGATACAGGACTACCTCAATGAGAACTATCCTGACGCCTATGTGCGCTTGAAACGATACAACCTGATGTATAAAGATTATCCAATCGAAGTACAGTTCAGTGGTCCTGACCCGGCAGTCTTGCGCGAACTGACGGCACAGGCGATGGATATCATGAATGCAAGTCCCCAACTGTATATGGTCACCACCGACTGGGAACCGAAAGTGCCAACGCTGATGGTCGACTATAATCAGCCGATCGCCCGGAATATCGGATTAAGCCGCCAGGATGTAGGGCTCTCGCTGATGACCGCGACCGATGGCATCCCGACCGGAACCTTCTATGAAGGAATCGAGAGCAAAACGATCTATGTGAAATGTATCGATAAAAACGGGAATCCGATCGAATCGCTCGAAAATACGCCGGTGTTTAGTATGATGCCTTCCCTTTCGGGCATCGATAAACAAACCGTGCAGGGCTTGATTATGGGTACGGTAACAGAAGAAGACCTGCTTACTTCCGCCCTGCAGACCGTGCCATTGAGCCAGGCTTCTAACGGGCTGAAGGTCGTATGGGAAGAGCCGGTGGTGATTCGTCGCGACGGTGAACGGGCGATGCGTGCCCAATGTAATCCGTTGCCGGGTTA
Source organism: Parabacteroides sp. PM6-13 (assembly GCF_029892605.1). Lineage (GTDB taxonomy): Bacteria > Bacteroidota > Bacteroidia > Bacteroidales > Tannerellaceae > QVMG01. The sequence continues at coordinate 156,089 of NZ_JARXWF010000006.1, read as the reverse complement.
TGCCGTGGAGAATTCACGCCAGACCATTGCCGAACAGATCGAAAACATCCCGCTTCCCGAAGGCTATAGCTTGAAATGGGAGGGCGAACGGAGCGCAAGCGAGCAGTCGATGAAATACCTTTTTATGAATTATCCGCTGGCCATTGTCTTGATGATCGCTATTTTGATTATGCTTTTCAAAGACTACAAGAAGCCGACGATCATCATTCTTTGCCTGCCGTTGTTGTTTATCGGTGTGGTATTCAGCGTGCTTCTCTCCGGGAAAACCTTTGGGTTTGTAGCGATCGTGGCCACCTTGGGACTGGTAGGGATGCTGATTAAGAATGGTATTGTATTGATGGACGAGATTACCCTTCAGATTGGAAGCGGCAAGGAACCGGTCAAGGCCCTATTGGATAGCTCGGCAAGCCGTTTCCGTCCTGTCATGCTGGCCTCGCTGACCACTATCTTAGGCATGATTCCTCTGTTGGGCGACTCGCTGTTCGGTCCGGCAGCCGTGGTGATTATGGGCGGATTATTGGTGGGAACACTGATTACCCTATTGTTTATCCCGGTCTTGTATGCCCTCTTTTTCAAAATAAAGACGAAATAACTCCATAGAAATTTATAGAAATGAATGCAATAAAATATATAACGTTGATCGTTGTCGGCCTGTTCTGTTCCCATTCCCTGTATGGTCAGAATATGACCCTGGAAGAATGCCGCCGCATGGCATTGGAAAACAACAAGCAGATTGCAATCGCTGAACGCACGAAGGAGAAAGCACATCTGACCGTTCAGGCGACGAAGACCAATTTCTTGCCGAAACTATCCGCTGAGGGGTTGGGCTATTATAATAATACGAACCGGGATCTGAACCTTAAGATGGGACAGATGACCCTGTTTGATCCCAATGACCTGAGCGGCATGGTGCCTACGGAATTGATGCCTCTCCTCAACCAGTTCTCCGTTCTGAATATCCCTGATATGAATTTCAACCTAAAGACATCTAACACATACGTGGCAGGCGTGAATCTGGAGCAACCAATCTATATGGGAGGAAAGATTACGTCGGCCTATAAGATGTCGAAGGTGGGTGATGAGATAGCCGGTTTGAACCGCGAGCTGACAGAGGACGAGATTATTCTGGCCACCGACAAAGCCTATTGGACCTGTGTGCAGGCACGTGAGTTGGAGAAGTCGGCCACGCAATTCAAAACAACAGTAGAAGAGTTTCACCGGGTGGTACAGAATGCCTGTGAGGCCGGCATGAAGTCGAAAAACGATCTAATGAAGGTGCAGGTACAACTCAACCAGGCGGAACTGCAACTGCGCCGGGCGGAAAACGGCGTACGCCTCTCGCGCATGAATCTCTGTCACCTCCTTGGGCTTCCACTTCAAAGCGAAATAATGCCGGCGGAGAGCTTCTCGGAACAGGCTTTTGAACTCAGTGGCATGGCCGATATCACTGCCCGTCCCGATTGGGCAATCCTCGACAAACAGATTGAATTAAAGAAGTACGAGAAACAATATGTCCGGAGCGATTTTCTCCCTCAGGTCGGTGTGCGTGGCTCTTACAATTACATCCATGGCATTCGATTGAACAACGATCCTCTTTTCGACGGCGGTTCCTTCTCGGCGATGGTCTCCGTGCGTATCCCTCTGTTCAACTGGGGAGAGGGTGTGAAGAAGGTAAAGGCTGCCGAACGGGAACGGCAGATTATGCAGTTGCAACGCGATGACCTGGGTGAAAAAATGTCTTTGGAAGTGGAACAAGCCCTGAACCTCTACAACGAAGCCTTACTTGAGATCAGACTTACCCGCCAGGCACTCGAGCAGACCGAAGAAAACCTACGCATGAGCCAAGACCATTATCATGCTGGATTGGAAACGATCTCCGACTACCTGGAAGCGCAGACGCTCCGCCAACATGCCGATGGTGAATACATCATCGCCCGCACAAAGCTGGAAATCCATAAAACGGAGTATCTGAAAGCAACCGGGAGGTTGTGAATAAAAATAGTATATTTGCACACATGATACAATACGATAACAGCTCTGTACGCCGGCAGGATCGGTTGCTTCCTGAAGAAAGGGCGCTTCAGCTTCTGCGTGAAGGGGAATATGGCTATTTGTCGATGACACTTGAAAACGGTAAGGCCTATGGCATACCGCTCAATTATGTATGGACGGGAGAGGTCGTTTATTTCCACTGTGCGCCGGAAGGCATAAAGCTAAAAGCTATGGAGAAGAATCCGGCTGTCTCTTTTTGTGTGGTCGGGCATACGCATGTGCTTTCTGCTAAATTCACAACAGCCTATGAAAGTATTGTTGTCGACGGGCGGATGGAGCTTGTGGCGGATGACGAAGAGCGCATGAAAGCCCTCGAAGCAATTATCGACAAATACTCCCCCGAACATAAAGTCGTTGGTCTGAAATACGCGAAAGGATCGTTCCACAGGACATACCTGTTGCGCTTAACGCCTGAGCGCATGACCGGAAAATGCAAACAAAAGCTGTAAGATCAGAAGCTGACGGAGAATAAACCCTCGACCTGGAAACTGCCATAATCAATAGGTTGCGTGAAACGCATTCCCACAGACAGGGGATAGCTCATGCGGATGACGTTCAGGTCGAAGATCATGTCTGCCCCAACGCTGCTTTGTTGATTCCATCCACTATTTTTCTTTGCCTGATTTTTGGTCAGATCATAGAACATATTGCTGCGGATGCGCTGCAGGTAAAGCAGTCCTGCCAGGTTCCAGTCTGGTGAAGCAATCGTGAAGGAATAGTCGGCTTTGAAGGCCATTTGTTGGCGGGTCTGGTAGATATAGCCATATCCACGGGGCTTGTCGATGATGCGCGTAGGCATATACATCCAATTCTTATCTATACTCTGGTATTGATAACCCAGGCGAAGCATGAGTCCATGGTTCTGCCCGATTCCCGGCCAGTAGGTGGTTAGTCGGGCGGCATACAGGCTACCGAAGTTCTCGTCGTTGAAAGGCATAGTGAGGTGTTGCAGGCGCAGTTGATATCCCCACTTCGGCAATAGGTCACGCTGTGCCATGCGGCGGTAGTTATAGAAACGAAGTTCGGAAAGAATGTATTGAAAGTCTTTGAATTTTTTGCTGTCGTGTTGTTGATAGCGGTTGTTGGAATAATAATAGGTGATTGAAGGCTGTATGCCTCGTATGTAATGATTTTTCGTCAGGTTGAAGGGGATATAGATGCGTGCCTCTCCTTCCAGGCGATTGCGACCGGTTCGAAGGGTTTCCGTTGTCTCTTTCTTTTCTTCGTTCAGCTTCCATGACATATCGAAAGCCTTACTGCCATAGTCCAGTTTTAGGTCGATCACCGGATACCAGCCCGAATAGGTAAACGAGAGTTTGCCGTGGTGGTATCCCTTATTGTAATACCAACCAAGCTGGGTAATGGCTGTGTTCAACGCGTTTTGGGAGAATACTGATACGCCGGGCTTTACAATCGTGGTCAGGTCGTCGCCACTGAAGCCCATCAGGTCACTCACATCATAATAGATCGGCGCCCAACTATGGACATGAAACAGGTTCGCCCCCTTGCGGTAAGGCTTGGGCTCAAAAGGAATAGGCGCTAATGTGGCGGTATCGATATTGAAAGCCTCCTGCCCAGCTAATGTCTCTGCCAACGCGAAGCGATAGGGATGGTCGAAATCGGCTTGCTCGGCACGTAATGAATCAAGCGGAAGCATTGCGATTCGGTATCCTTTTGCCTGGTAATCGGCGAAGAGCAGGTTTTTCTTGTCGGCTGAGAGTGTTGGCTGGAAAGCCCCGAAGCGGGCGGCGCTTACCCGGCTGATCTGCCGGGTGTCTGTGTTTAGGGCATAAATATTATTGGTTCCATTCAATCCCGACTCAAAGTATAATAAGCCATTATGCCAATAGGGCGAAGTGATATTGACCGAAGTAGGAGGGAGGAGCTCTCGGCTTTCTCCGGTAAGAAGATTCAGTTGCTGGATAGATAAGCCCTGGTTATCTACGGTAAGAGCGATTACCTGATCCTTTTCGCCAAAGGTTAATTCTTTAGCAAAGGCATTTTCCGGTAACGTATAATGAGCAATCTCTTCGCCATTTTCAGCGTTTAACAGTATGATTTTGTTTGTTCCGTCGGGCATAGGAGAGGATACTGCGATTCGTTTGCCTTCTGGGTCAACGGCAGGCGAGAGATAACGCTTTCCGGGTGTCAGGATATTTGTTTGCCCGGTTTGTAGATCATATTGCTTGATAACCGCATAATTCTCATGCGTCCAGCGGGGACCACCCACGATCTCCGACCAATAAACCTTACTCCCTTGCAGTTGAATGCGTCCATTGAGGATACCTATATAAGTAAGTCGTTTCTCTTTCCCATGCGTAAGAGCTACCAGGGCGTTGATATCATGCAGACTTGATTTGATGGCAATAACCGTAGAATCGTTAAGCGATTGCGGATAGCGGTAGGAAGTATAACGCGAAACCGCCGGAGAGGCGTATGAAGGTGTCTGATAGTCTTTGTCCTGCTCTTTCCATTCCTCTTCCAGGAAAGAAAAAGTCTGGTTGAAAAGATCGTTTACGCCGCCGCCCGTATGATATTTTATGGCATTAATAAATGGAGGAAGATGAAAGAAGCGATTGACATAACGGCTGGTGATCTTATCCCATATATCCGCCCCATAGGCCTGTTTGGCATACGAGGTCATATTATAGCCCAGTGCATAATAATCGCCTGTATAGTCTTTATACGACCCCAGGTACCATTTATCAAACGAGAAAGGCTTGTCGGACATGATTTGTGCACGGTATGTCATATGGAACTCCGGCAATCGGCCACGCCCACTGTTCGACATCGCCGTTTCGACCCCTACCGCATCTCCTTCAAAAAACCATTTGGTGGCAAACAAAGAGGTGACACCAGCCGCCTGTTCGCCGATCAGGAAATACAAGGGGCGGAAGATACCGGTCATGAGTTTGCTGGTTTGAACCACATGGCGCGATTCGTGAAGCACCAGATGCTTCGTCCAGGCTTGCGATTCTATCTTATAAGAGGGAGTCGTAACCAGCTCCATGCGGCGCGGGGTCCAGGAGACCATACCGTTCGATTGCATATTGCCCGGATGCAATACTACCGGGAAGATAGATTTGCGTGGCATACTAATCGTTTTCTGAACCTGCGGAAACAGGTGTTCTAACTGGAGGGCATATTGGTAGGCCATCGAATCCATCCCTTGCGGATAGATCAGTTTATAATTGGACAGGTTTACATAATTCCATTTGTAGCGTGCCGGATCGTTCCCATAGTTTACAAATTGCGCTTTACTTTTCAGGAAGGGACACAAGCAACAAAACAGGATAATAAGATATTTGGGTGTAGACATAATTTTCAGCTAATATGCAAAACTATGCATTATTCTGCACAAAAAGGTTATCTCTCGGATGGAAACAATAAAAAACTCCGTACGGCAGGTTGCCATACGGAGTCACCACACACGATACGAACCGCTTAAATCCCCGGGTCGTCTGTTACGCTTTTTCCGTCTTCACTGATCAGGCAATAGTAATCCCTGTCGCTCTTTTCCAGTTCGAACAGGTAGAAAATGCCATCCGTTTTTTGGATAATATCAATATCGTCGATCTTATATCCGTTGTATTTAGAGGTGCCTAAGGCATCAATAACCACCTGTGGCACATCTGCCCGGCGTATCTCCCATTTAGTGAAAACCCATTCTTCGGCATTGTCGAAATAGATCTCCTTGTAGGTCTTGCCATCTCTGATTTCAATCTCCAGGTAAGCCCCTTCGCGATCAATATCCAATATGCCGGAAGCATTGGGATACAGTTCGCGTATCTTATCCATGATCTTTTGTGAGACGGCAATTGGCTGATGCCCGGTGTCGCCCTCTTCCTGCGTCACCTTTATCAGAGTGCCCTCTTCACTGAAATAGAGATCATACTCCTGGTTGCTTTTTTCAACCTCCAACACATAGACTACTTCCGTGTCGACCCGCTCCAGTTTATCCACATCATCCACACGCCAGTCGCCATATTCCGTCGCTTTGAATCCACTCTGAACGGCTGCCGGCAGATCGCTGTATCGCAGGTCGGTCTCTGTCAACAGCCACTTGGCTGATTGATCATACCAGGCTTCCAACTCTTTCCCTTCATAACGAAACTCTACTGTTTTGTATCCGTGTTTGTTTTCCCACTCCACGCGTGAGGCGCCCGGATATTGCTGGCGGAATGCCTGCACGAAAACATCTTCCGGAATGTAATTGTCGTCGTTGCAGCCAACTGTTGTGACTAATCCCATGGCAAACAAGGCCATCATACATACTTTTGCTTTCATACCTTTTAATTTTTAGTAATTGTTGTCTTTGTTTTTTCCTATATTCATTTTCCTTTGATGAATGCTTAATCGGCATCCACCTCTATTATTTCTTCTTTTTTATTGAAGGAGAGTTCTATGCCATTGTTCAGTTTGATTTCCCATTTTTTGAATTCTTTTTCAATGGCTAAAACAATCTGTTTGGGGAAGTTCTCCTTAATGTAGGCTGTTATTTTCTTCGGGATGATAACGGCGGGAACCGCTTCCTTCTTTCTCTCTACCTCTGTCCATTCACCGTTGCGGGCAAAATTCACCTCTGTCCCATCGACCAGGATTACCTCATAGCCCGATATCCAGAAAAGATATTTATCTATTTCAACATAGGATATATGGGTGTTTCGGAAGTGAGTATTGAGAAATTCACGGCTGGTGGCCGGCAGATTCTCCGCTGTCGCAGCATTTCTGTCATTGTCGGCCCATAGGCTTGTCGACACCGCCAACAACAAAATCACGCATAAAGGATAGACTCTTTTCATCTTTGTATCTTTTTTGATACAACAAAGAAAAGGGGGGATTTGGGAAAGAAGTTGGAAAGAAGTTAAGAAGTTAAGAAGTTAAGAAGTCAAAGAAGTTAAAGAAGTTAAAGAAGTTAAGAAGTCAAAGAAGTTAAGAAGTCAAAGAAGTTAAGAAGTCAAAGAAGTTAAAGAAGCAAGAAGCCAAAGACGTAGAAGTATTTTGTCTAACTTCTTGACTTCTTAACTTCTTACTTCTTTAACTTCTTAACTTCTTGCTTCTTTGACTTCTTGCTTCTATGACTTCTTACTTCTTCATTTCCAACAGGAACTGATGCTTCCCATTATAATGGTAAGAGACGTTGATGTGGTAAAGGTCGGCAATGGATTTGACAAGTGCCAGTCCCAGGCCGGTAGAGTCGGGGCGGTTGGTTTGTTTGCCAAATCGTTGGAATAGGCGTTCTTTGTTCAATTCCGGACTTTCGCTGGTATTGCTGATAATGATCCGGTCAGCCAGGAGCTCAATATAGATCTCTCCGTCGGGTATGTTATGGACAAACGCATTCTTGATCAGGTTGGAGATCATTGTATTCGCCAGGTCTCTGTTCATGTGGAAGGTTGGTGCGGCTTCTTTCAGGATGAATACGTTGATGCGGCGCTCTTCATGGATCTCTTTGAAGTCGGCTACCATATTTTCTATCACCTCCGCAACGGCAATCTCTTCTGTTTCCGGGAACTGGCCGTTTTCGATACGCGACAATAAAAGCAACGCTTTATTCATCTTCACTATCCCTTGCAGTGTGCGGTGAATGCTGGCCATTTCCATCAACTGTTCCTCCGTGCAATGAGGATCTTCACTTAAGAGCTCCAAGCGATTTATGCTAACCGCTAAGGGCGTTTGCAATTCATGAGAGGCCAATTCGACAAACTGTTTCTGTTGGTTGTAGATATCGCTTCCCCGTTGTGCTGCTTTGACAAAGGCCTCGTTAAGCGTCTTAAATTCATCGATATCCGTCGCGTTGGCCAATGGCTGCGGTTTGGCCGGGTGATATCCGCGCAACCAGCCAAGGATGGCGTAGAGCGGACGGAAGCTTTTCTTGAATACGAAGTGCATAACCAGCAGTATCGCCCCAAGCAGAATGATGTATAATGCAATAATACTCCATACGATAGCCTCTTTCAAGTCTTCCTTTTCAAGGGTGGATATTTCTATTTGCAACTCATAAAACTTCCCGTTGGCCGCCAGGAAATGAGTGCGGAGCACCCGGATCGGTTCATGCTCCCGTTCCACTTCGATGTATTTTGTGGAGTCGAAGAATAGATCCCGCGACAGATCAGCCTGCTCGGCCGGTATCTCCCGGATATAATAGCTGTTCATAATGCCGATATTATCTCTCAACAGGCTTTCGTCTTCCAAGACGTGTTTGATGATGATCTCCTTGTAATTCAACAGGGTATCATTGGTTTCGTCGTTCACCTCATGCATGATAAAGAAGTAAAAACCGAAAGCCCATACTGTCATAATGATTAATAGAGGCACTAACAGATTCCGTAACGTGTATTGGCTCAGCTTCATATCCTGTTATTCTTCGTATGTCATTTTATACCCGAATCCATAAACCGCTTTGATTTCCGGCTTTGCTCCCGAGGTTTTCAGTTTCTTTCGCAGGTTCTTCACCTGGCTGTAGATGAAGTCAAAGCTATCTACCTGATCGATGTAATCACCCCAAACCGATTCGGCTAAAGCATCTTTGCTCAATAATCGTTCGGGATTGGTTACAAAATAATAGAGCAGGTCGAACTCCTTCCGGTTCAACAATAGCTCTTCGCCATCGATAAAAACGGCATGCCGGTCGGGATAGATAATGATATTGGCGTAGGAGAGATTCATCTCGCCATCCTGCTGCTTGCGGCGGATAATGGATTTTATCCGCGCATTCAGTTCCGCCAGATGGAAAGGCTTGGTCAGGTAATCATCCGCTCCGAGATCTAATCCCCTCACCTTATCGTCGATCGAGTCCTTGGCAGAGACAATGATCACACTGTCTTTCTTTTTCATCTTTTTCAACTCCTCTAACAGCGAAAGGCCGCTGCCGTCGGGCAGCATAATGTCCAGGACGATGCAGTCATAGCTGTAATCATTCATCTTCCATAACGCCTCCCGGTAATTGGCTGCCCATTCCACCACATAACGCTCCTTTTCCAATGAGCGTATCATCACATCCCGCAGGGAGTCTTCATCTTCTATAACCAATATTTTCATGTCTCGCCATTCTCTTAATTGACAAAAATAATGAATAATTCTGTCAAAATTCTGGAATCCTAACTATTCCGCGCATTTGACTTATTTTGTTTTTATATACCTCCGACAGGAATTTGCAATCTCTCTTATATTTTCGCTGAAAAATGACCTTAAAACGGGCCATATGTTAATACTTCGTAAAATGATAGGTTTAACACGCATGCGTTTTGCTATCAAAAAGTAACCAATTCCCCGAAATAAGACACTTTTTGTCAGGGATAGACCGATAAATCGGGATGTATATAGGGTGATTAGCTTACGTTTTAATAGTGCCTAGGGGGTGCCTCCGTACTGCCTCCGTAGTGCCTCCGTACTAACTATATAAAAAGTACGTAGACAGTACGTAGGCAGTACGTAGACAGTACGTAGGCAGTACGTAGGCAGTACGTAGGCACTCCCTAGGAAGTCCTTAGGCAGAATACCCCCGGTTTGTAGCTAAAAATAGCCTATTATATGTCATTTGTTGACTCATAAACAAGTGTTAAAAAAGGTTTATATGCATTTGTGGAGGGGATACATCGGGGGGGAGTATAAAAATTTCACAAAAATATAATCTGACCGAACATATTATGATTATATTTGTTTATTGATTGTATGCCTAAAAACACGCTTTAAATTGATATGATGGAGTATCGTAAAAAATATAACCCGATTAGTAACAAGTACTTTAAAGAAAAAGAAGAAAAAACCGCTTGGGAGTGGCATTCCCATGTTTTCGATTTATTGTTCTACTCCAAAGAGGATTCTGCTATAACGGATGCTTTGAGTGAATTGCTCACCTGTTTTGGTGTCGACCGTGCCTACCTGGGTCTTATCCATACGGATGGTACGCAAATCTCTTTCAAATATGAGGCTACGGCTGAAGGTGTCAGAGGAATCATTGAATTTCTTGACCAACGATTCTTAACCCATCTTCACTTAACGGAGAAGGAGTTGCCCTGGTTGTTTTCTCAATTAAGAGCCAAAGAGGATATCGTCATGCACAATATTGAGCGAATTCCTATTGATGCGATAAACTGTCGGAACATGATCAAGGATAACAATGTTTGTTCTCTTTTGTTTGTGCCTACCGATAGCCGCGGCGTGATCAATGGCTTTCTGGGCATAGAAAGTGTCAACGAACATAGAGAATGGACTCCTGAGGAGGTAGAGCAACTCCATATCTTTGCCAAGTGCTTTTCTTATATTGCTGATCAGGAGATACTCAAAGAAGAGGCCAATATCTTGGCGATGCAGACGACACGCAATGACCTGTTGCTGCAAATGGTGGTGGAGAACATACCGGTAGGTATAGAGATTTACGATGAGAAAGGGTATCTGATAGAGATTAATCCTGCCGGCCTTGATATCCTGGTGACTACACGTGAAGATGTACTGGGGGTAAACCTGTTTGAGAATCCGACGATTTCCGATGAGGTCAAAGCCCTTATACGAAATGGGGAATATGCCTATTTTGAGAATAAATATGATTTTGGGCAGATAAGTGATTCGCACTATTTCCAGTCAAGCGCACAACAGAAATACAAAAGCCTGGTTGGGAAAAATGTGCCGTTAAAAGATGCCAATGGAGATGTTTTCGGATACCTGCAATTGGTCTATGATAATACGGAAGAATACATTGAGCACTATGAAAAGATGCGACTGGCTGTCGATACAGGAAAGTCGTTTATCTGGGAATACGATGTGAAAGCAGATAAGGTCACTATAGACTATTCATTGAGTGATGAGTCCCTTATTTGGGGGGAGAAATCCGAAGAACGCCCGAAGATCGGGCAATCCTATAAGAACCATCTGCAACGGATTCATCCCGAAGATACCAAACGGGTCTTTGATGAAGGAGTTCTCCCCTTATTGCAGGGGCAGATAAGCGAGTTTTCGGCTACCTATCGTCAATGGGTGCATAATCAATATTTCTGGCTTACGACTAATTTCCATGTCTATAAATATGATTCGGAAGGCCTTCCACTCCATGTGATGTGTTATTCGACAAATGTGACAGAACAACGCGAGATGGAGCTCGAATTGTTACGAACCAGGGAAGTGGGTAAGCTCAAATCGGCTTTTATCGAAAATATGAGTCATGAGATACGTACGCCTCTCAATGCCATAGTCGGCTTGTCGTGCTTTTTGGCAGATGCCTCCGACTCCGAGCAAAACCGGGAGCTGACAGACTGCATCCGGTCGAATAGCGATCAGCTACTGCGTATTGTCGATAAGATGCTCTATTATACGCAGTTAGAGGCAGGAACCGCAGAGTTTGATTTTAAAACCATAGAGGTCAAGCCGTTTTGCAAAAGAATCATGGAGAAGTATTTGCCCAAGATGCCCGCCGGTGTCAAGTTGGTATTTAAAGAACTACCTCATTCCGTCTCTTTATATACGGATCCAATGATGCTGAAACAGGTTATTTCTCAACTGGTGGAGAACTCTATTAACTTCACCCGCGAAGGCAGTATTACGCTCGCTTACGAAACGGTCGGGAATGATACCTTACGCTTTACCGTAGCCGATACGGGCATTGGTATAGCGGATGCCGATATGGAGACGCTTTTCTATCCTTTCTATAAGGCGGAAGCTTTTCATAAAGGGATAGGGCTGGGGCTTTCGATCTGTAAATGGATTATTGATGCTTTTGGTGGAGAGATCCGTGTCGAATCAGCCTTAGGAGAAGGTAGTATTTTTCAGTTTGATTTGCCGCTTCGGAAAAAGTGATTTTTTTTAATGGGTTTATTCTGTATTTTTGCAAACATAAGGTTCGCATACCTATTTGTATGCCTGATTTTCGTAATTAATACAAAATAGAAACATGAGAAATCACGTAAGAAAACCATTGATGAATTATTCCGCATGGGCATTATGCTTTTTTATTGCCATATGCGCGTCACAGACTCTTTCCGCTGCCATACGTCTTCCGAAGCTGATTAGTGATCGGATGGTGTTACAACGCGACACAGAACTGACCATCTGGGGTTGGGCCGATCCCGGCGAAAAGGTGACTGTTCGTTTCCGAGGCAATTATTATGATGCCGTAACCGATAGGCAGGGCAACTGGTCGGCAACGCTTCCTCCTCAGAAAGCGGGAGGTCCTTTTATTCTTGAGGTAAACGAAATCATTATCCGCGATGTATTGGTAGGGGATGTGTGGCTCTGCTCCGGACAGTCCAATCAGGAGACGCCGGTGGCTCGTCTGGTGGAGAAATATCCGGAAATCAATGTATCTAACAATCACATGATACGCCATTATAAGGTGCCGACACAAAACACCATCGAAGAACTGAAAGAGGATATCCCTGATGGTGCAAAATGGTATTCGGCAACCGCCTCCGATGTGATGAACTGGTCGGCACTGGCCTATTTCTATGCCCAGGAAGCCTATGCAAAATACCAGGTACCTATTGGTATGTTGAATTCAAGTGTTGGTGGCACGCCTATCGAAGGGTGGATCAGCCAGGAGCATCTGAAAGAATTTCCTCAATACCTGTTCGACAAAGAGGCTGTCGATAAGGCACGCAATGCACAGATGGATAAAGGCGCCGGCCAATGGCAGGCGGAAGACCTTGATGATTCCGATTGGGCAACGATGACTATGCCGGGACTCTGGCGCGACAAAGGACTGAATGCCCGCGGGGTGGTATGGTTTAGAAAAGATATCGAGGTGCCAGCCTCTATGGATGGGAAACATGCAAAGCTCTATATGGGTACGCTTGTCAATGCCGATTCGACCTTTGTGAATGGCCATTTTGTGGGGAATGTTACCTATCAATACCCTCCGCGCAAGTATGATATTCCGGCCGGTATCCTGCATGAGGGCACGAATACGATTGTTGTAAAGCTGACCGATAATGCAGGGGGCGGCGGTTTTGTGGAAGATAAAAACTATAAGGTTGTAGGTGATGGTGTGGAAATTGATCTCACGGGCGATTGGAAATACAGGGTAGGGCTCGATTTGGGCAATGCTCCCCAGTTCGGGGGAGGCATGGGTGGACGACCAGGTGCCGGTCCTGATCTGAGGAATGTCGGTTCGGGTTATTACAATGGCATGATCCATCCTATCCGTCACTACCAGGTGAAAGGGGCTATCTGGTACCAGGGTGAGTCGAACGCCGGACGACATAAAGAATATGCCGGACAGTTGGCAGCACTGATTAACAACTGGAGAGAATTGTGGGATATGCCACAGATGCCTTTCTTATTGGTGCAGTTGCCTAACTTCCAGCCCAAACAGCCTGAGCCATCGGAAAGTAGCTGGGCAGGCATTCGTGAAGCGCAGTATAAAACAGCCTTGCAGGTGCCTTATACAGCCATGGCGGTTACCTACGATGTGGGTGAGTGGAACGATATTCATCCGTTGAACAAAAAGGATGTGGCTCACCGCCTGTTCTTAGGTGCCCGTAAATTGGTTTATGGAGAAAAATTGGTGGCTTCGGGACCGATGTATAAGGAGATGAAGATAGAGGGCGATAAGATTATCCTCACCTTCACGGAAACAGGGAGCGGCCTCACAAGTAAGGGCGCCTTAAAGCATTTTGCCATCGCAGGGGAAGACCGGAAATTTGTTTGGGCAGACGCTGTGATCCGGGGGAACAAAGTCATTGTCAGTCATAAAGGAATTAAAAATCCGGTAGCCGTTCGTTACGCCTGGAGTGATAACCCCGAAGATGCTAACTTGAAAAACAAAGAAGGATTGCTTGCTTCTCCTTTCCGTACGGACGACTGGTAGATTCATTCGGAGAATAGTTGTTTCAGGATAACCCCATTAGGGTGAAATCGATAGATTCAATGTCAAATAATTATACAGTCTTGTATAATTATTTGACATTTTTATTTTGCGGTAGAGTATGTAAGTGTTTGTTTTGTAGTATATTATATCTGTTGGCATGCGGTTTGTTGTATATCTGTAAAAACAGATAATCAGATATCCGGATGAAACAGTTTTTCTATACGTTGCGGTATTTAGTATACCGGAAAGGAAGCAATAGTATTAAGGTCATATCGCTGACCTTGGGCTTGGCGGTTGCTTTGGTGTTGTTCTCCAAGGTGGCTTTTGAGTTGAGTTATGATAGATTCTATCCGGATGCCGATCGGATTTACAGGATACAACGTTTGATTTATAGCGGGGAGACCACCGCTTATGATGGTCCGGTGGTTTTTGGTCCGGTGGCGACGGCGATGAAGAATGACCTGGCAGAGGTGGAGGAGATGGTGACCACATCACGTATTCCTACGACCGAAGAGATTTACATCCATGAAGAGAATCGTTTCCGGATTAAGCGGATGAGTGTTCAATCCTCTTTCTTTGACGTTTTCGGTATAAAGCTTTTGCAGGGGCATGCCGATGATCTGAATGTAAACTCGCATATTTTCTTGTCGGAGTCATTGGCCAGGCGGGTTTTCGGCGAGGAGGATCCGATGGGCAAGCCTTTCCTGCGAAAAGGGAGTGAAAAACCTCTTCTGGTAGCGGGAGTCTATACTGATCTGCCGGCGAATAGCCATCTGACGATGGATGCCGTTACAGGCTTTGGGTACGATCCGGCTGAGATGCCTTGGCTGGGACGCGATTCCTTTTTAGGGTATGTGAAGTTGCGTCCCGGTGTTTCTGCCGAAGAGGTAGAGGCGAAAATACCCGCTATGCTTACGAAATATTATGATGTGGAGGCGGAGAAGGCGAAAGGAAATGATATTCATTATGTATTGAAACCGGTAACTCAGCTGCACTCCCACGATGATACGGTTCGGAGACTATTGACTGTATTGAGTGTCCTGGCTTTTTCATTATTGTTTATTTCCGCGATGAATTACCTGTTGGTTTCTTTGTCTTCCCTGATGGTACGTGCCAAATCGGTTGGGATCTATAAATGCAGTGGGGCAACCAATCGGAATGTCTTCTCTATGTTCTTTTTCGAAACACTGGGCTTGATCCTGATATCGGTGGGGCTGGCTGTTTTTCTTATTTTCCTGTTCAAAGTGCCGATAGAGAATATGATCCAGACCTCTTTGAAGAATGTGTTTATGTATAATATATGGGTACCCCTTTCGGTGATTGGCGTGTTATTGTTGTGTACTGGAATTGTGCCAGCGGTTGTCTTCTCGCGGATACCGGTGTCGCAGGTGTTTAGATCCTATTCCTTACATAAGAATCGTTGGAAGAGCTCTTTGTTGTTTACCCAGTTCGCGGGCATCGCTTTTGTCTGCACTTTGTTGTTTGTCATTGTGCGGCAATACGACCTGTTGATGAATAAGGATATGGGCTACTCGATGGAACATGTCTATTTCACAGAGGATATGAGCGGGCAGAGTGGAGAACAATATAAGGTGATCAAATCCGAACTGGAGAACATGGCGCAGGTGAAATCGGTCTCTGTAGCAACCAATCTGCCGCTCGATTTTATGAATGGCGATATAATTGTTATCCCCGAGAGCAATGAGCAGTTTAGCACCCGCTTTATGGCGGCCGACAAGGATTACTTGCATACCTTCGGCATACAAATGGCGCAAGGGCGGGCATTCACGGAAGAGAATACGCAATCGTCGACGATTCTGGTGAATGAGAAATTTGCCTCTATTATGGGGTGGGGGGAATCTCCCATTGGAAGGCGATTGAAAACGTTTATGAGTAACGAGCCGATGGAGGTGATTGGTGTGGTGAAAGATTTTCAGTTGATGGCATTGTTTAAGCAGGAGTCGGAGATGCTGAAAGATATTCCGCCGTTGGTGATCTTCCCGATGAATCCAACAGAGGATGTCTGGTGGGCACGGAAACGGATTGTTGTCAAACTGCATGAGGCTTCTGCCCCTGTTGTTGCGCAACTGAACAAAAGACTTACATCCATAGCACAGGATGAAGATGCCTATTTTATGAGTTATGTAGATAAGATGGAGTTGAGTTATATTGAAGCCCGTATGTTCCGGAAGGCGGTGATGATTGCGGCTCTTATTATGCTGTTGATCACATTCATCGGCTTATATGGTTATACCGATGATGAGGTGAATCGACGCAGCAAGGAGATTGCTATCCGGAAGATCGTAGGTGCTTCCGCTCGCGATGTCTTATATACGATAAATAAAGGAGTTCTGATTATATCTGTACCCGCGTTGGTTATCGGACTATTTATCTCTCATATCGTGGGAAGCTCCTGGTTGCAGCAGTTTGCGGTGAAAATAGCGTTGGATGCCCCTCTTTTTATCTTTTCAAGTATGCTGGTGTTGGGTGGAATTATCCTTTGCATCACCGTACGCACCTGGCGGGTAGCCAATGAGAATCCGGTAAACCATTTGCGTACCGAGTGATAGTCGATTGGAGGGATATTCATCTGTATATTATTGGGTGGATCAGAGAGAATCTTTACATTTGTGCGGAATACCGAAAACACACATGTTTATATACAGATGAAACGATCTATTTGTCTCTTTCTATTGGGGATGTTATTCTCCTCTCTTTCTCTGTTTTCCCAAACGGGAATGCGTTACCACCTCTCTTTCGATCCGGAAGAACAGTATATTCACGTCAGTCTTTCCCTTTCCGGTCTTTCGGAAGAAGCCACCATTTTGCGTATGCCGGTTTGGGCACCCGGTTATTACATTATCCTCGACTATCCCAAAAATGTAGTCGATTTTGAGGCATTCGATCCTGATGGCCATCCGCTTATTTGGGAAAAGAGTGGCAAAAACGGGTGGGTGGTGCATCATGGCAATTGCCACGATGTGACCGTCTCTTATCGTGTCTATGCCAATGCTCACAGTGTGGCGGAATGTATGGTGACCGAAGAAAAGGCCTTTATTCCGGGCAATGGTGTTTATATGCATATCGAAGAAAAAAAGAATATGCCTGTCACGGTACATTTTACGCTGCCCGACACGTGGAAACATATCTCTACCGGACTGAAAAGGATGGAAGAGACGAATACATTCTATGCTGCAGACTTTGATCTGCTCTATGACTCTCCTGTTTATATCGGAAACCAGACACTTATCCACTTTACACACGAAGGGCACGAATATGAACTGGCCATGGAAACACCGGAAGGATTCGAAGAACAGGACTTTGTGGGCGACCTGAAAAAAATGATCTCCTCCTGCACGGCGCTGATTGGTGATGTGCCTTATGATAATTATTGCTTTATCCTGATGGGACGTGGGGGAGGCGGCTTGGAGCACTTTAATTCGCAAGCCTGCTTTACCTATGGCACATATCATTTTACGACGCGAGAGATGTATAATAGCTTTCTCTCTTTTATCACACATGAGTATTTCCATCTTTATAACGTGAAAACCATACGCCCCATTGAATTAGGCCCATTCGATTATGACAAAGAGGTTTTTACACCACTACTATGGATCTCCGAAGGGTTTACGGTCTATTATGAACTACCTATTCTTTTGCGGGCAGGTATTATTAACAAAGACTATTTTCTGAAAGAGATGAGTGCCGTTATCCGAAAGGTGGAGGGGAAGAATGGTAAAAATCATATGAGCCTCCGGCAAAGCAGCTATGATATATGGCTTAATTTCTTTAATAACAATGCCAATGGGGCGGATACCCGTATTTCCTATTACGACAAAGGACCGATCATTGGCCTATTGATGGATATAGAAATTCGACAGATGACCGATAACCGCCGGAGCTTGGATGATGTTATGCGAGCACTTTACTGGCAATACTACAAAGAGAAGGATCGCGGTTTTACGGAAGAGGAATTCTGGCAGGTATGTGCTGAAGTTGCCGGCCAGCCTTTGATGGAGATGCGTCGTTATGTCGACACCACATCCGCGATAGATTATGCGAAGTATGCGGCTTATGCCGGTCTGCGAATAGATGACGATTGGAACCTCTCTGTCGTAGAAGGATGTAGCGGGCTCGCTCTGCGCATACGTGAATCTATACTGGGGAAATAATAGTATACCATCCTTTCACACCCCTTGTCCTCGGATTATTGGTCGATCCGAAGAACAAGGGGTGATTTTATTGTTAAGACCACAGCCGTATTTACGTTTTTTTTCTATTTGAGACAAATGGACGCTAATTTGGGATGATTTTCCCCCTGAAAACCCTGCTTTTGTGTGTTTTTTGCATAAACTAAAGCGAACAAATCGTAAAAATTGTTTAACGCACAAAACTAAAAAAACATGAGAAAACAGTTCTCAAAAAAGCTGCCTGCGACCAATCGGGCAGAGAGAAAAATCAACAGCGTTTTCAAAATGCTTCTATGGGGGCTCCTTTTAAGCCTCGGAACAATGGCGAAAGCACAGACTACCGTAACCGGGACTGTAACGGACCAATTGAACGAACCAGTTATTGGCGCCAATGTATCTATTAAAGGAACGACAACGGGTACAGTGACCGACCTCGACGGTCAGTATAGTGTCCAGGTTCCTAATGAGCAATCCGTACTTGTTTTTTCTTACCTGGGCTATGCTACACAAGAATTAACCGTAGGCACGCGTACTACTATTCATGTAAAGATGGAAGAAAGCTCCCAAATGTTAGGAGAAGTGGTTGTTTCAGTGGGATACCAGACCCAAAAGAAAGTCAATCTAACAGGTGCTGTCACCAGTGTCTCTTCTGAAGCATTTGAAAATAAGCCGGTATCGAATGTAGGGCAAGCCCTGCAAGGTTTGGTGCCCAACCTCAATGTCAGTATCGAAAATGGTGCACCGAATAAGGAGCCAACGTTTAACTTAAGAGGGGTAACGTCCATGAACTCAAGCGGTACAAGCGTTAGTGGATCACCGCTGATTCTGATTGACGGTATTGAAGCCGGAGCTACCAATTTGAATATGCTTAATCCGAATGATATAGAGTCGTTCAATATCATCAAAGATGCCTCGGCTGCGGCTATTTATGGTACACGTGCAAACAATGGGGTCATCATTGTTACCACCAAAACCGGTAAGTTCAATCAAAAGGCACAGATCAGCTACAGCTATGATATTCGTTGGAAGGCTCCTTCTGCAGAACCCGATATTCTGAGTTCTGACGTGCAATTCTTGGCCGGAATTTACAATAGCAACCTGCGCAACTGGGGGAAAAGAGGGAATTACAAAGAATTGACAACTACGCAACAACGTGAATTAGATGGTTTATTGAAGTATCAGGCAAATCCAACACCTGAAAACGCCTGGATGTACACCACCGAAGGTGCTACCAGTGGGGGAATCACCTGGTTGGGTAATATGAATCCGTACAAAGTAGCCGTCAGAGATTGGGCACCGGTTCAGCAACACTCATTAAGCGTATCGGGAGGAAGTAATAACGTTACCTATTATGTGTCTCTGGGATATACCGACGAGGAAGGTATGTATAAGATAAACACGGACGAATACAAAAGAATCTCCTTCTTAGCGAATGTGACGGCGAAATTGACAGATAGACTCTCTTTGACAACAAAAGTGTCTCAAACACGTACGGATTATAAAACACCGTTTGTAGTAGGTGGCAAAGGCAGCGTTTGGACAGCTATGCGTAATGAGCCGGGCAGAAATATCAGAATGCCTCTGATGTCGGGACCGGATGACCCGCAACCCAACACCTGGACAGACAATATCTTAGGCTGGTTGGCCTATGGAGCTAAACAACGGACGATCGGAGAATCTGCTTATTATACCATTTCTCCTTCATACAAGGTGCTTCCCGGGTTAACTTTGAAAGGAGACCTCTCTTATCGTCCCCGTACGGAAGATTTCGACCAGTTAACGCCCAAGCGGGAATATGTTGCTGGTTCCTGGACATTAAGCTCCACGCACGCGACCAACAATATGCTCACAAAAACACGTCAAAAAACAGAGCTGTTTACGATCAACCTGTATGCCGATTTCAATAAAACGTTTGCTAAAAAGCATACCGTATCAGGAGTTATCGGATTCAACCAGGAATCGTATATGAGCAAGAAAACCGGTGTGAACGCGACATATCTGATTACGCCGGATCTGGAATCTGTACAAGTCTCTTCCGAAAGCAAGCAGGCCGTGACTGATTCCGGTACGGAAACGGCTTCCAGAGGTGTGTTTGGTAGAGTTAATTATAACTTTTCTGATCGCTACCTGTTCGAAGTGAATGGTCGGTACGATGGCTCATCCAAGTTTACAAAAGGAGAAAGATATAAGTTTTTCCCATCCTTCTCTGCCGCTTGGAGAATTTCCGAAGAGTCTTTTATGGAAAACACCCGCTCCTGGCTGAACAACCTGAAACTGAGAGGTGGCTATGGGGTATTAGGTAGTCAGCCCAGTTCGAACTATCCTTTTGCCTCTACATTGAAATATGGTGCATTGAATTATTATATGAATGGGGGAAAAATCGTACAGGTATATGCACCGAACGATCTGGTGGCTTCTGCATTAAAATGGGAAACGACTGCGAACCTGAATATTGGTTTGGATGCTATGATGTTAGGCAACCGTTTGGAAGTGGTAGCAGAAGTATTTGAAAGAAGAACAAAAGACATCTTAATGGGTGGAGCCGAATACCCGGCTATTTTAGCTGTTGCTCCTCCTTTGGTAAACTCGGGCGAACTGAAAACCTACGGTTGGGAATTTTTCCTGACCTGGCGCGATAAATTAGCAAACGGACTCCGCTATGATGTAACCTTATCAATAGCCGACTCGCAGACAAAGGTGATTTCATTCCCGGCCAACGACGAGAACCAAACAATAGGAACCATTTATGGTGGGGCTAAATTTGGAAACATTTGGGGGTATGAAACCGATCGATTATTCCAGGAAGATGATTTTGACGCAAACGGCAAACTGAAAATAGAACATGACCAGTCGGCCTTAGGAGCCAACTGGTATCCGGGTGATGTGAAATACAAAGACCTGGATGGCGATAAGAAAATCACGAAAGGCTTGACTGCCAAAGAACCCGGTGATAGAAAAATTATTGGTAATAGTACGCCTCGCTACAATTACTCCCTAACAGGAAATGTCTCTTACAAAGGTTTTGATCTTTATCTCTTCTTCCAGGGAGTAGCCAAACGTGACTATTGGTTGGGAGCCGGAAACTTTTTCCGCCCGGGAACCGGTAATGCGGGAAGTGAGTATATGCTTAACAACTCATGGACACCGGAAAACACACAGGCGAAATATCCTACCTATGGTGCCAACGGACAAAACTGGGAACAGCAAACCGGTTACCTGATCGATGCCTCCTATTTCCGTCTGAAACAGGTTACTTTAGGTTATACCTTGCCAAAGGCATTCACGATGAAAGCAAAGGTGGAGAAGTTGCGGTTATACGCTTCGGGATATAATCTTTTCACCCTAACAGATGTGCCCAAGGTATATGATCCGGTGCAAATGTCTGAAAACTATCCTAATTGGAAGTCTATTTCTGTGGGTGCTCAAATTACTTTCTAATCAATAAAATCATTAAAAGATGAAATCAACATATATTTTAATCATGTCATGCATCTTAAGCCTATCTTTTATGCTTGCCTGCAATGACAGCTTTATGGACAGAGAGCCTGTGACAGACTTGACAGGAACGGTGTTCTTTAAATCAGAGAATGATGTTCAACTGGGACTAAACACATTCTACCCTTTCTTTGTCAGAGGCTACGATAATGGCTTTGGCGGATTTAATACATCGCCTTCGTTTGGTGGTGCCCAATTCTCTTATCCGCGTAATATTCCTCCTTTCCACCTGATGCTGGGTGATTTATATACAGATAACATGGTGAATAGTGGCTCCAGTATTGATGGCCGATATAATGGTTCGTATATTACACCCAATAAAGATGATGGTAACGGCAATACGGGCTGGAACTTCAAAATCATCTACCGTCTTAACTGGTTCCTTGATAACTTCCGCAAAGCGGAAATCTCGGAAGAGTTGAAAAACCGATATGAAGGAGAAGCCCGTTTCTTCAAAGCATGGGAATATTATCAGAAGGTTCTTTATTTTGGTGATGTACAGTGGTTGTCGCATGCGCTGACCATCGAATCACCGGAATTGTATATGGACAGAACGCCCCGGGCGGAGGTGATGGATTCTGTCTTGGCTTGTTTGAACTATGCGGTTCAATATCTGCCGGCACCTTCAGCAGCCGCTCCTACCGGAAGAATAAACCGGGATCATGCCAATGCCTTAAAAGCGCGTATCTGTTTGTTCGAAGGCACTTTTAGAAAATATCATACAGAACTACAACTTCAGTCTACTGCTAATAAATTCTTAGAAGAGGCTGTAAAAGCAGCTTCCGAGTTGATCAATAGCGGACGTTACACCCTGTATACCGATGGTACAGATCAGGCATACTGGAATATGTTTATCAAGACAGGAACAAGCGTATCGCATAAGGAAGCAATCCTGGCGCGTGGATATGATGGCACGCAGGTGGGACACTACGGACAGCGCTATTGGTTTCAGAACAACCGTAACGTCGCCGCTACCAAAGGCTTGGTAGATGAATACCTTTGCGAAGACGGAAGACCTATCTATATCGGTGGAACAGGCGGTAGCTATGAGAAGAATCCTCTCTTTAAGGGCTATGATAACTGGAGTGAAATGGATAACCGTGACCCGCGCCTGCGACAAACCATCATGAAGCCGGGTGAGTATTTCTCTATTTACAGCGATGGAAACAATCAAATGGATCAATCTGTCAATGGAGTTGTTTATCCCACCTGCTCATATACAGGTAATGTCTCTACAGGATACCGGATTATCAAGCATTGGATGCCTGATAACAAACAGCATGAGTCAACAGGTACGCAAATTGGTGTTGAATTCCGTTATGCCGAAGTATTGCTCAACTATGCTGAAGCGAAATATGAATTAAACGGAACGCTCGATCAAAGTGATCTTGACCTAACCATCAATGCCCTTAGAGAGAGAGCAGGGTTTGATTTCGACAAATACCCAACGGCAAAGTTGACGTTGAATAATATCCCGGAAGACCCACGCTTAGATGCTATCTATGCGGCGAAGTTAGATTATACGGTTTCTCCTCTTTTGCGCGAGATTCGCAGAGAAAGAAGAGTGGAATTTGCTGTAGAAGACCTGAGATACCAGGATCTGATGAGATGGAAAGGAGGTAAATTAATGACTGTGCCATTGAGAGGCATCAATTTTAAGTCGGTTGAAAAATTATACGATGGCAGCAATAACAAATATCCGGTGGTTGCTCCCAAGCTTGTTATCGGCAAAGACCTATATGTGGATGAGGAAGGATTTATCATTTGCCATCCTTTGGATAACAACTTTGCGGAAAAAGGTGTCCGTCCCTGGAGCGATCATCAGTATTACTTCCCAATCCCTAAAGGCGAGTTTGTCTTAAATCCGAATCTTACCCCCAACCCAGGTTGGAAGTAATTTCTGTCTTTATGTCTCTAAAGCGATAGTAATCTGTCGCTTTAGAGATAATTTTATACATTAGAGACGCTATTTATCATGCTAAAGACATCATATCATTTACACAATTTTCGAAGATTCTATTTCCCCGGATCTATGATCTTTCTTTTCTTGTTGTCTTGTTTTAGTGATAGTCTTTTCGCATCGAACAGCACCCATGAGGATCTATTCCAAAACATAAATGAAAAAATAAGACAGGAAATCAAAACCGCTACTGTACAATCCCTACCAGAATTAGACTCGCTAACGACCGACATCCTGACAATCTACCGGGAGGAGGGGACTTTCAATCATATAGATTATACCAGAAGAGACAGAACCGTCTGGCCACCGCTCCAACATCTGGACAATATTTTGCAGATGAGTTTAGCTTACACAACTGAAGGTAGTCTCTATTTTGAGAACCAAACTTTACAGAAGAAAATTGAAAAGGCCTTAGCCTATTGGCATGCAGAGAACCCGCGAAGTGACAACTGGTGGCAAAACGAAATAGGTGCTCCCCAAAGAATGGGTAAGATCTTGTTGGTATTAGAAAAGGGGAAGAAGCGATTGCCGGCCGACCTGTTAGACAAATTGCTTAACAGAATGGCTTTTGAGAATGGTGATCCGAAGAGACAAGCCGGAGCGAACAAGGTAGATGTCGCGCTCCATTTTATGTACAGAGCCTGCCTAACCAAAGACACCACATTGTTGAAAGAGGCCTTGACTGAGATCTATTCTTCATTATCTTATACCATGCGTGAGGGTATCCAATATGATAATTCCTATATGCAACATGGCCCGCAGTTGTATATCGGTGGTTATGGCACGGCTATGATCAAAGGGGTAGTCGATATTGCCATACTATTTGTGGACACAGCATACGCCCTGGCAGGGGAAAGGCTTTTTGTTCTAAGCAAATTCGTTCGGGAGACCTTTCTGCCAACGATTCGGGGCGAGAGCATGTCGTACAATGTCTTAGGACGTGGCGTGACGCGTCTGAATGCCCTGTCGCAACGAGAGCTCATCCCTCTTTTGGAAAAACTATCAGTCATCGATGCTGCACATAATGAGGAATATCTCCAAGCCATTGCGCGTATCGGCAACAGCGAACAGCCGGGCTACCATCTGATCCCTTTTAATCGTCACTATTATCGCTCAGACTATACACTCCATCAAAGAGAGAAATATACCTTTGATATCCGAACCGTATCGAATCGTACAGCAAGAAATGAACAGGGCATTGGCAATGGCGAAGGCTTTAAGCAGTATTTCCTTTCAGACGGAGCCAATAGCATTCAGGTTACTGGTCATGAGTACACGGATATTTTTCCTGTGTGGAATTGGGCTAAAATACCGGGAGTCACTTCCCCAGAACTGATAGAGATCCCAATTGCTCCGAGTTATATTACCAAAGGCACCTCAGCGTTTGTCGGAGGTGTATCGGATAGCCTCTATGCTGCTGTTGCCTATAAATACCAAGATGCCTATGAAAACATCCACAGCGCCGCACAAAAAGCCTGGTTCCTATTTGATGAGGAGATTGTTTGCCTGGGTACAAACATTTGCTCGGCTAATGAACACACCATAAATACGACCCTTAACCAATGTCTGTTGAAGGGTGAGGTGTATATCAACCGGGAAGACAGGCTGCAAGCCCTGTCTCCCGGTGCCTATCGTTATAAAGATGATATCAATTGGGTATGGCATGGGAATGTGGGATATTACTTCCCTAATGGGGGAGACGTCGGCTTATCGCTACAGGAACAGCAGGGAAGCTGGTTTAGCATAAATAATAACCTTCCTCAAGATACTTTACAAAAAGAGGTCTTTACGCTGTGGATCGATCATGGTATACAGCCCGAAAACGAGCAATATAGTTATATCCTTATACCGGGAATTCAACAGCCATCGGAAATGATGAACTACCCGGTAGACAATATACAAATCGTTGCCAATACGAATGCCTGGCAAGCGGTCTATCATGCAGGGTTGAATATCTTACAGGTTATTTGCTGGGAAGCGGGAATGTTTACTTACAAAGATATGTCTATCACAGTCGATGCGCCATGTGCGTTGCAGCTAAAGGGAATAGGTACAGGTAAAGGACAGCTGCATGTGGCCGATCTTTCACAAACGCGACAGACAATTGCGCTGAAAATAAAAGTTCCCGGCATTGCTGCCGAGAACTTCCTTTGTACCTTCTCCTCCTCGCCTCACACGAAAGGAGCTACTTATTGTTTTCCGCTCCAAACAGATTAGGGATTACTAAGCAACGTCACTGTCTCCGAATCAAGGTTAGAGGCTACCTTCAGTTTTTCTTTTCCATAGGGCGTAGCGATACGTATCTGCTCTGTTCTTGTGCCGCCTACGGCAAAAATCGTTTCCAAAGACGGGTCTGTTTCGAATCCTTCTATCGCAACGTTCTTTACATTGTTGAAAAGAATAGCCGGAGCTGTCTCTGCATAGATCTGCACATTCTTTAGGCTGATGTTTTCAGACTCTATCAATTCCGCGCCCACCTTGGAATGAACAATGAAATTTTCTATTTGTATATTGTTGATCATCTGTTCGGGCAATCCGTAGAAATACATGGCACGACGCGCGTTATGACACACAACATCCCGGATATAGATATCTTTGAATGCCGGGGTGGTCTCGTCTACCGGAGGGATGATCTCTTTCAAGGCTTCCGGCTGATCGTTATCTTCCAGGGTTTCTACGGCTGATTTTCCGCCATAATAAAGATTGAATAAAACAGGTTCGGTAGCTATATCAAACATGCTGATATGTGATATATGGATATTCTCCACCACGCCTCCGCGTCCGCGTCGGCTTTTGAATCGCAAGCCAACGTCGGTGCCTAAAAACTGACAATGAGAAACCGAGACATTTTTTACGCCTCCGGACATTTCACTTCCGACAACAAAGCCACCATGGCCTTTAAACACGGTACAGTTGCGTACGATCAGGTTCTCACAAGGGCGGCCCCGTTTGCGTCCGTCTTCATCTTTACCTGATTTGATACAGATGCCATCGTCACCTACATCAAAGGTACTATTGACCACAATGGTATTCTTGCACGATTCCAGATCCAGCCCATCGCCGTTTTGGGCATAGGATGGATTGCGCACCTGTACGTCGTCAATAATGATATTTTCGCACATTAACGGATGGATATTCCAAGCCGGTGAGTTCTGGAAAATCACCCCTTGCAGGAATACATTTTTGCAGTCAATCAGGCTAACCATAACCGGACGAAGGAAGTCGCGCAAGGCCTGCCACTCTTCGGGAGTTTGAAGGTTTTGCGGCACATTCATATTACTGGTCGTATCGCCATGCAGATAGGCCGCCGAAGGCATCCAATAATCATCCCGTTTGAATACGCCTCCTCTGGCTATGGTCTTTTTCCATACACTTTCTGTAACCTTATCCCTCTTCAGCGGACGCCAGTAATGACCGTTTCCATCGATGGCTCCCTGGCCCGTAATAGCGATATTCTTCAGGTTTCTTCCGGAAAGAGGTGATTGGCAACGATAGGTGTCCAGCCCTTCAAAAGAGGTTTCTACCAATGGATATAAATCTTTATCCGGGGAAAAGAGAATAATCGCTCTATCTTCCAGGTGTAGGTTGATATTACTTTTCAATACAATAGGGCCGGTAAACCAAACACCCGCAGGCACAACAAGCCGTCCTCCTCCGCGCTCCGACAGGTGATCGATAGCCCGTGCAAAAGCCGCTGTCTCCAGGTTAATGCCATCCCCAACGCCGCCGAATTCGGAAACAGAAACCGTGTAATCAGGAAAAACAGGAGGCGCTATGACCGGCATATCAAACGGCAGCTCTTTGTATAGATAAGCATACGGACTATCCGATGTATTCTTTTCGCATGAAAGGCAGGCCAGCATCATTAGGGCTGCCATCATAAAGTGTATCTTTTTCATATTGTTTTTTTTGAGATACATTATTTGTTTAACTCCAGGCAACCCATAATAAAGGGACCATTTGCCTTGGCATCATTCTCACGGATACGCTCATTGATATAGTATTCAAAACTACCATCACGGTAAGGGTTTCCCCCTAAGCCACCCACAGCGCAACATTGTGTCAATGTCAGTGTGCCGTCATCGTTGGTCACGATAAGCGTATTCATCAATCCATCGTACGCCTTTTCGGCTATCTTCCGGTATTTTTGATTGATATATCCTTTGTTTACCGCCTTTGCATAGGCATACATAAACATGGAGGAGACAGATGCCTCCAGGTAATTGCCCGCCTTATCACCCTTGTCGACCACCTGGTACCATAGTCCCGTTTTATCCTGGTAGCGGGGAAGTGTCTCTGCTAATCCTTCGATCATGCGGATAAGTTCCGGACGCTGTGGATGATCGAGCGGGATAAAGTCGAGAACATCTACCAAAGCCATAAACCACCAACCAATGCTCCGTCCCCAGAAATTAGGCGACTGTCCGGTCTCTTTATTGGCCCAGCGTTGGTTTTTGCTCTCATCCCAGGCATGGTAATAGAGTCCAGTTTGGGCATCATAGGTGTGTCGGGCACAAACAATAAATTGATTCACTACATCATCGATCCATTGTGGCTGATCGAAGGTGACAGCATATTCCGCCAGAAAAGGAGAACCCATATAGAGTCCATCGAGCCATACCTGATGGGGATAGATCAATTTATGCCAGAAAGCCCCCTCATGGGTGCGGGGATGTACCTTCATCTGGGCAACCAGCCGATCCATTGCCAGGCGGTATTTCTCGTCTCCGGTCTGCTTGTAGACTTCGAACAACACCTTTCCGGAGTTGATGTAATCAATATTATAGGTGGCTACATCGTACAGATGAATCTCGCCCTGCTCATTGATGATGGTATCAGCCCATGCAATCACATAGTTCAGGAACTTGTCATCGTTTGTCTTCTCCCATACCTTGAGCATCGCACGGCATCCTAACCCCTGTCCATATCCGAAATAAAGGCGTTTGCCATGATCCAGTTGCCAGGCTTCGGGGAACCGTTTCATTTCCGACTCGGTAAAGTGAATGGCAGTTTTCTGGGCATTCATAGTGAATGTGGCCAATACGAATAGTCCTATTAACCATATCTGTCGTTTCATACTATCTATTGCTTTTGAATATTTACTTTGTTTATTCTTCTCTCAGTTGCTTACGGCATAGGTTGCAAATCTTCCCACACCACATTCCAGGTACCGTCTTTGGGGAATCCCGGATTTTTCACTGTGTTGCCATCCCAACCGGCACACATCATAGCGGCAGCGGTCAATAATCCTCCATTACCCGGAAGATAGATACGCAAGCGGGAATCCTGGTAGTTATGCCCATTCACCAGATAGGTATTGGTACGCTTATCCATCAACAGAGCACCTACCGCCTTCTCCGGATCACCCAGACGGGCAGCACTCATAGCGGTCATCGGGTAATCCCATCCCCATGTTTTCCCCCAGTTCCAGTTGTCCCATATCCAGTTGAGCGTATTCTTCATATAATCCGGACGTACCAGTTTGCACTGCGGCAATATACCCAACGCACCTAATATGGCCGGATGATCAGACGTGAAGCGAATATCGATGTAGGTATCGACGGCATCTTCCGAAGCCAGATACAATCCATCCTGATAAGCCAGAGGCGATAGTTTGTCAATAAGTTCATCCCATTGCGGTTTGCGTTTTTTGCCTTCACGTTCTCTCCATTGCTGGGCAACCGACATGGCGTAATGCCAATAGGATAATTCAAAAGGAGGATTGATGGTTTCCGATGCTCTTAGGGTCTCCTGTGCAGGGATAATACCCTTCAGGATATAACGCCCTTCCAGTTCATCATACGTGGCGAATGAAGCCATGAATTCGGCTGTTTCGTTTACCAGAAAAGCATACTTATCAATCACCTCCTGTGAAGGATTATTGCGGTAGATCAGTTCGGCCATATAGATAAAATGGGGCTGTTGCCAAATCAGGAATGAACCCACTTTGGAGGGCGCTTCCATAGCCGAAGGATCTGTCATCTTCATCCAACGGGCGCCTTTGAATCCCTGTCGCTCAGCGATACTCTTTGCCACAGGATAAGCCTGTGCATACCAGTCCATGCTTCTTTCCAACAGGTCAGCTCTGTTCCATAAAGCAAAATGAACCGCGTGCCACCAATGCATTTCCAGGTGGAACTTCCCAAACCAGCTGTTATAGGTCAATCCGGTCTCCTGCGGAGGATACATACCGGCCGACTGTATGGCCATGATGTATTGTGAAAGCAGGATACGGCGTTCCAGTTCCGATGCGCGCTCGTCCGTGCAACGAGAGAAATCAATAGCACCCCCTCTTTGCCAGAAATCCTGCCAGTAGGCCGCCGAGGCGGTAAAGGTTTCCTCTACTGTGGATACTTTATTTGCCGGACTCTTATCAGTGAATTCACAGGCAATATGGAAATTATCTGCTTCGGGAGTAATAACGAAATAATGAGCCTCCTTCTCTGTTACAGTCGCTTTTCCGCTGTAGGTAACAGTCAGATAATAGACCGTTTCGTCCAATGTTCTTTTCAATACGAATGAGGATTCGTCTTGGGAAACAATCTCTGTTTTATGCTTTTGCGGAGAATTCCAGTCTGTGGCATCGTCGGCATGTTGTCCGGTCGGGTAGGGGAAACGAAGGTTCAACTGCATTCTTCCTTTACCAATCAGTGCGGAGCTTACCTCAGCTGCTAAGCGGTCTTTCACCGGGTCTACGACGGTTTTTACACAAGCGGAGTCGCTGCCAATAGAGAAGCGGCTGTCGATTCGTCCATCCCAGAGATTCAGTTCCTGATCAATGGAGCGAATGGCATCTGCTTTCAGCTTTTGACCATTCTCATCCGTCAGTTCCAACCCGATATAGCCCAGATGCAAGCGATGCGGATTGATCCGGAAATAGTTGGCAGCATCTTGTGGACGTCCCGGGTCATTAAATTGTACCGCGTAAGGCTCATCCCATCCCCGGAAGTTATAGTTTTTCAATGTCTCTTCAGGGGTTAGCTTTTCCGTATTCGGAAAGCTATGCCAGCCCCATTGCGATTGTGTCCCCAGGGGAACACCGGCTGTGTATAGTTCCGGGAAGGTCTGCAAGCCAGTGGCATCCACCGTTACCGCGAAATTTCCATTCCCGACCGACAGGGAGGATAGTTCTTCAAATTCTGTTACATGTGGGTTGTTTCGCTCTACCAGAGCATAGCGATCGATTTTCTCGGGTGCCTTTTCCGTACAGGCCAATAGGAAGAGTGCGCTAACGCCCACCATCCATTTTGTTACATTCAGTTTTTTCTTCATTTGTATTTCTTCTTTTATGTAGTTTTCGTTGAAGAATACAAAAGTAAGCTAAACCCCAAATCACGACACGTAAATATGTACAATTACCTGTAAAATGATGCATTTAAATGTTGTAACTTGCGCGAAAAATAGAATAAGCGACAAGAAACATGGAGTGGCTGCTCAATTTAGGCTATGTAGGTCTTTTTATCGGATGCTGTTTGGCCGGTAGTTTTATTCCGGTCAGTTCGGATGTGTTTCTGATCGGGATGCTACTGGCCGGAGGCGATGCCTGGGCATGCCTGATTATTGGAACCATCGGATACTGGTTGGGTAGTATGACCTCTTACGGTATTGGCTGGCTGGGTAAACTGGAGTGGTTGGAGCGGCTGAAAGTGAAGAAGACAAGTATTGAAAAACAAAAGAAATATATTGACAAATATGGGGTGTGGGTAGCTCTCTTCGCCTGGATTCCTTTCCTGGGCAGTATGTCGATCTTTACCCTGGGCTTTTACAAGGTAAAACCTAAAACGGCCGCTACGCTTATGCTAATTGGCTGCTTCTTTCGTTTTTTTATTTGGACATTTATTCTAAAAGCCGCTTTGGGGGAACTGACGGAATTGGTGTGATAGAACCCTGAAATCGCATTTTTCTCACCCCTTTAAAAACCGTGCAAAAAAATTCTCACCCGCATGAGAATTTTTTCTCATGCGGGTGAGAATAAAAAAAACGGTAGGGAAACGGGAATAAAAATCCCGCGATTTGGGCAACAAGTCAAATCGCTTGACCTATATTTGTGGCGCTCTATAACAGATGAAATAATTATCCGAAAACATAGTATGAAATATTTGATTGTTGCAATTGTGGCTTTGACTATTTGCCCAACCTTGTTTGCCCAACGGTTTGATCTGAATCAGAAAGATTCAACCAATATGCTACTCGCCGCGTATTTTGCGGAAAGAAATGACTTACATCAAGCCAGAAAAACAGAACCTTTTCCGGATTTTACGGCTGTTTCTTTGGATGGGGATACCATTACCCGGGATATGTTGGATGACAAAGTCGTTTTAATGAATTTTTGGTTCGAAAGCTGTAGGCCCTGTATGGCTGAGTTGGATGATTTGTCGAAATTGTATCTTACCTTTAAAGAGAACCCTTCCTTCTTGTTCTTGTCATTTACGGTCGATCCCAAAGAGCGAGCTGTGAAATGTGTAGAAAAGCATAATATACCGTTTCCGGTATGCCCCATCGAACGGGAGGAAAGTAGTCGATTAACGATTAAATCCGGTTTCCCCATGACGATTATTTTAGATCGATCAGGAAAAACAGTCTTTTCCCGCGGAGGAGGAGCCATTGAAAAAGAGCATGTAGTAAAACAAGTCAAAGAATACGAAGTGATTATAAAGAATTTATTGAACAAAGCCCCTTATTAACACCCGGCAAATAGAATGTCGGGTAAATGTCGGGCAAAAGACTATCTAAAAAATATTTTGATTTTGAAGCAAGACATATCTTTGTCGAAAATTTCAGTAAAAAATGAAACAACCAGAGTTAGGACGGAAAATAGTAGAACTTAGAAAACAAAAGGGATTGACTCAAGAAGAGTTGGTTGAAAAATGTAATATAAATGTTAGAACATTGCAACGAATTGAATCAGGAGAAGTCAACCCGCGAAGTTTTACGGTTAAGATCCTTTTTAGTGCACTTGATTATGACGTTGATGAGGAGTCATTAAATCAAAGCTCTGAGGTGTTGGAGTCTTATAAGGCAACACTCGATAAAGTTAAAAATCAAATTCAAAATAATAATGTGATGAAAAATTCAAGGAGCTTTTTTTATGATTATTTCTTGGCAACTGGAGTTGTTTGGTTTCTTTGTGCACTTGCTATCGTGATATTTAAGTTGAATTTTCAAGTCAAAGAAATTTTACTAACGATAGTTGTTCCACTTGCATTTTCTATTTTCAGACAGTTTACTAAAAATAACTCATCCCAACAGGCTGACAAAAAAGAAAGTCAAATTTGAAACGACAAGAGTGAGCAACATCTGTTTCAGTTGTTTTTGCTTCCTGATTTTGTCTGTCTTTGCGAGATTCTCACTATCTTTGCACCTCAAAATGAGAATTAGCAGATGAAGAATATTCGCAATTTCTGTATTATTGCCCATATTGACCATGGCAAGAGTACCCTGGCCGACCGTTTGCTTGAATATACCAAAACTGTCGAAGGCAAAGACATGCAGGCGCAAGTACTGGACGATATGGATCTGGAGCGTGAGCGAGGTATCACGATCAAGAGTCATGCGATCCAGATGGAATATGTCAAAAACGGAGAAAAGTATATCTTTAACCTGATTGACACGCCGGGGCACGTTGACTTTTCGTATGAAGTATCCCGTTCGATCGCGGCCTGTGAAGGCGCGCTACTGATTGTCGACGCGGCACAGGGGATACAGGCTCAGACAATTTCCAATCTCTATATGGCGATTGAGAATGACCTGGAAATAATTCCGATTATCAATAAGATAGACCTCCCGAACGCAATGCCGGAAGAGGTGGAGGATCAGATCGTGGAGCTGTTAGGAGTCTCTCCTGATGACATCATTCGTGCCAGTGGAAAGACCGGCGAAGGGGTGATGGATATCCTGGATGCCATCATCGAGCGGGTGCCCGCTCCTAAGGGTGATCCGGAAGCTCCGTTGCAATGTTTGATCTTCGACTCGGTATTCAACTCTTTCCGAGGTATTATTGCTTACTTCAAAGTGGTGAACGGTGTGATCCGCAAAGGCGATCATGTGAAGTTTATCGCTACCGGAAAGGAATACGACGCGGACGAAGTGGGTATATTGAAACTCTCTATGTCGCCCCGTGATGAGATACGCACGGGAGATGTGGGGTACATTATCTCCGGAATCAAAACCTCGAAAGAGGTGCGGGTAGGGGATACGATCACGCATGTGAAGAATGGCGCCTCGGAAGCTATTGCTGGATTTGAAGAGGTGAAGCCGATGGTGTTTGCCGGTGTCTATCCGATCGATAGTGAAGACTTCGAAAACCTGCGTACCTCGTTAGAGAAATTACAACTCAACGATGCCTCGCTTACCTTCCAGCCGGAAAGCTCGGTAGCATTAGGATTTGGTTTCCGTTGCGGTTTCTTGGGATTGTTGCATATGGAAATCGTACAGGAACGGTTGGATCGCGAATTCAATATGGATGTGATCACGACGGTTCCCAATGTATCGTATAAGGTGTACGACAAAAAAGGAAACTGCATGGAGGTGCATAACCCGAGCGGTTTGCCCGATCCGACACAGATTGAACATATCGACGAACCCTATATCCGCGCGTCGGTGATTACTACCACGCAGTTTATTGGCCCCATCATGACACTTTGTCTGGGCAAACGTGGTATTCTCTTGAAACAGGAATATATATCGGGTGAGCGTATGGAGATCCATTACGACATGCCTTTGGGCGAGATTGTGATCGATTTCTACGATAAGCTCAAGAGTATCTCCAAAGGATATGCCTCGTTCGATTATCATCTGCATGATTTCCGTCCGAGCAAACTGGTGAAACTGGATATCTTATTGAATGGAGAACCGGTGGATGCGTTGTCAACGCTGACCCACTTCGACAACAGTGTGCCTTTTGGTCGCCGTATGTGTGAGAAACTGAAAGAGTTGATCCCACGTCAGCAGTTTGATATTGCTATCCAGGCGGCTATCGGTTCGAAGATTATTGCCCGTGAAACGATCAAAGCCGTGCGTAAGGATGTGACGGCTAAGTGTTACGGAGGAGATATCTCGCGTAAACGTAAGCTGTTAGAGAAGCAGAAAGAGGGGAAAAAGCGCATGAAACAGATCGGTACGGTAGAGGTGCCGCAAAAGGCATTCCTGGCTGTTCTGAAGCTGGATTAATAGAAGAATAAAATCCATACAGTAAAGAATATCAAAGAAATATGTATCTTTAGGCGCTTTATGCGTCATGTAACACATATATAAACATGTATATATGAAGAAAATAGGGTTAATTGTATTTTGTTGCCTTGTATCCATTTTGAGCGCCTCCGCTCAATACGTCGCTGTTAAAACGAATGGGCTGTATGATGCGCTTACCTGCCCGAACCTGGGCGTTGAGTTCTCTTTGGGGCGGCATTTTACTGGGGATATTTCCGGAAATTATGTGCCTTTCGAGATCACCAAGAAAGAGTCGTTGAAACACTGGCTGGTGCAGCCGGAATTCCGTTATTGGCCGGTAGAGCGGTTCAACGGACATTTTATTGGTTTGCATGGGTATTATATGGATTATGTTTTCAAAAAAGTGGATTTACCTTTTGGTATGAACAAAGATCACGCTTACGATGGAACAGGTTATGGCGGTGGTATCTCTTACGGGTATCAACTCTATCTGTCGCCTCGTTGGAGTATTGAGTTTACTGCAGGCTTTGGGTATGGCTATTTTGAGTACGACAAGTTTGTCATGAAAGAGGGCCAGCAGGAGTATCTGGGGCTGTTTAAGACCGATTATTGGGGAATAACAAAGGCCGGTATATCTATTAGTTACTTTATCAAATGATCAGGAAGATGAAAACAAATATACTAATTACACTTTGCCTGTTGGTGGCTTCTGTGTTTTCTGTTCAGGCTCAACAGACGGCTGTTTATAAAGGAAAAGCTTTTGTGGAAGATTATGATTTGTTTATGCAAAATGACTCGGCTTTCTTTCAGGCAACCATCTGTGTAACAGATATCCCTTTGGTGAAATATCATACGTTGACGATTACGCCCGTACTCTGCTCCGGATCGGAGTCGTTGGAGTTGGCACCAATAGTGTTGCAGGGTGGAAATAAAGATAAATATTACCGCCGCGCTGCCCAATTGAGTAAAGGGGAAAAGGCTATTCAATCGGCTTACGTGGTTTGGAAAAATGAACCGAAGAAGATACAGGTGGTGAAATACAAAAAGACATTGCTTTCGCAGCCTTGGATGGAAGATGCCCGACTGGTACTGAAAGGCACCTACACCCGCTACCATGGGGAGAAGGCAGAGAAGTATTCTTTTGAACCGTTCTTAAATATTGCAGATCATTATTCTGTATTGCTGAAAGAGAAAGAAATAAAGAGTACTACGATAGTAAAGGATACAAAGGAAATAAATACAGCAGAGATTGTACATGTAAAAGAGGTAGCTAAGACCGCTGAGAAAAATGCTAACGCAAAAGAGAAAGATTTTGCTAAATCAGCTAAAGAAATAGAGAAAGAAGCGAAAGCAAAAAGCAAAGCGACTGCAAGAGCTATTAAAGCGGCTAAAGAAAATCAGGAAATAGTAAGAAAAGCAGCTATCAGGGATGCTAAGGCAAAAAACAAAGCTGCAGCAAAGGCTGCAAAAGTAGCAGAGAAAGAGGCGAAAGCAAAAGCGAAAGAGGCTGCAAAGGCTGCTAAAAAATCAAAGAAATAAAGTTGACTTCAAAACAGATTCAAAGCGAATCTGATAAAAGAAATGAAAAAGAGGAACTGAAAACGGTTCCTTTTTTTGTGTAGGATTGAGTCTTCTTTCGTGGATTATTTTTGTATGTTTGTGATTCATAACACTAAATCAACATATTATGGAAAGACGTAAATTCTTCCGAACGATAATGGCTGGTGGAGTAGGTGCAGCCGTCACTCCGATTATCAAAGCGGCTCCTTCTCTTATGCAGGAAAAGGTGAAACCTGAAACCAATATAGACGTTGCGAAATCTATTCCGCGAACGGCGCAGTCGATGCCGGGTAAATACCCCGGGAAAGTGGTCAAAGTAGATCATGCTGGCAGCATTGTCGACGGAAGACCATCCGAAACGGTTGCTTATGATATGGTGAAAGAGTGCCTACTGAAGCTCACCGGCGAAACCGATCTGAAGAAGGCCTGGAGGCAGTTTGTCGGACCGGAGGATGTGATCGGTATCAAAGTGAACCCGATAGGCGGGAAATTGTTGTCGACTTCGCATGCGGTGACCCAAGCGATCGTGAAACAACTGGAGGAGGCAGGCATTCCTCGTGAACGTTTGGTGATCTGGGATCGTCGACAGGAGAACCTGGAAGATTCCGGTTTTACGGAGGCTAACTATCCGGGTATAAAGATCTCTTCTACGGAGTGTTATGATGAAAACAAGAGTTATATCAATGCCGAAGGGCGCTATTATAGCGAAGACCGCATCGATAAGGCGCATTATCTCTATGCCGATGTCGAAGGGGAATACGATGCCTATACGATGCCTTATATGGTGAATGGTGGTAAGAATTCTTATTTCACAAAGATATGTACCGAAGAGGTGACCAAGATTATCAATGTGCCTATATTGAAGAACGCTGGTTATTCCATTACGGTGTGCCTGAAGAACCTGGGCTTTGGTTCCATTTCTAATACACAGCGCTTACATACTGACCTATGGCACGAGACCTGCGCGTATGTTTGTGCTTTTCCGCCCTTGCGCGATAAGGTGGTACTGAATATCGCCGATGGCTTGATCGGTTGTTTCGACGGAGGACCGGGAGCAAATCCTCAATTTATTACGCAGTATAAAACGATCCTGGCCGGCACCGATCCGGTAGCAGTCGACCGCATTGCCCATGAGGTTATCATCAAGAAACGAATTGAGGAAGGTATTCAGAAGGAGGATCGGAAAGGATCACGCCTTTTCATGGAATTGGCTGATGAGTTGAAATTGGGAGTGAGCGATTTGGAAAAGATCGATCTTGTAGAATTGAGAATGGATAGCTAAAAATGAAGAATGAAGAGTGAAGAATTAAAAATTGGAGCAAAGCGGAAATCACTTAAAGCAATTAAGGAGTATACTAATGTGAAAAAGGTCTTATTGGTCTTATTTTTATGCTTTGCATGTAGTCAATTATCCATTATCCATTGTCAATTATCCATTACTCGCGAGCGTGTGTTTACAGGGCAGGGCTTGTATGGCTTTATGAATGGTGGGGCAGATCTGTTTCTGGAATATGGTGTGGAGAAACTGACCAATCGGGATGTGACGTGGAACGGGGAATCCTATACGATTGATATCTATGAGATGCCGACGCCGGAAGATGCTTTTGGTATTTATTCCATGCAGGTGTTTCGTTGTCAGCAGGCCGATCTGGGAGGAGGCATAAGTTGTTTGTCTCCTTATCAATGGCTTGGAGTGATCGGGAATCGTTATGTGTCGGTGGTTTTTCCTTCCGGTTCGGAGGCGGCACAAAAGGGTGTCGATGGGTTAATTGATCACTATTTCCCGGAAACGGATAATGCTCTTCCTGTTTTTCCGGAGAAATGGCAGGCAGAACCTCCCTATTCGGGTGTGTTGAAATATGCACGAGGACCAATCTCTTTATCCAATATCAGCAAAGATCTTTCGGGACGCTTGAAGGAGCTGGACTACAAAGGTGTCTGGCTTCGGAAGGGTGGGGAGGAGGATACTTATGAAGCTTGCGTTTGTTGCGACAGTCGGCAGCAATGCGAAGCGATTCTAACTAAGCTTGACCCGACGATGGTTATAGAGTTACAAGATACTGTTATCTATATTAAAGGAAAAGAAAGCGAAGAAGAAACGCCCGATTTCGGTCCTTTCGGCTTTTAAGGAGCGAAAAAACGACAGGAATATTTGGATAATAGATTCGGATACAGTAATTTTGCACTCTGATTTTCCGCAGAGGGTAGACAAGAGGAATCGGAGACGACGCCCACCCCCGGGATATAACCTGTTAAAGATAAAAAAACAGATGTACGTAATTGTAGAAATTAACGGACAACAGTTCAAGGTAGAACAAGGAAAGAAGATGTTCGTACACCACATTCCTAACGTTGAAAGTGGAGCTGTTGTTGAGTTTGACAAAGTATTGTTGGTTGACAACAATGGACAAGTGACTGTAGGCGTTCCTACGGTGGAAGGCGCGAAAGTAGTTTGCGAAGTGCTTTCTCCGCTGGTAAAAGGTGACAAGGTATTGGTTTTCCACAAGAAAAGAAGAAAAGGATACCGCAAGTTGAACGGGCACCGTCAACAGTTCACAGAAGTGAGTATTAAAGAAATTGTTGCTTAACGTTTAAAGATTTAGAAGAAAATGGCACATAAGAAAGGTGTAGGTAGTTCGAAGAACGGACGCGAATCGCACAGTAAACGATTAGGCGTGAAGTTGTTTGGTGGAGAAACAGCGAAAGCTGGTAACATTCTGATTCGTCAGAGAGGTACGGCTCACCATCCGGGAAAGAATGTAGGCATCGGTAAAGACCATACATTGTATGCGTTGGTTGACGGTGTTGTATTGTTCCACAAAGGAAAAGGTGATCGTTCATACGTTTCCATCACAGAAGTAGAAGCAAAAGCATAACAAAAAGCTTTTCGATCATAAAAAGAAAGAAGGCCGGATCGTACGATCCGGCCTTCTTTCTTTTGTCATTGAACTTCTTAAAGTCTTTAATGTCCTTAAGGACTTATTATTCCGCATCCGCGGTTGTTTCGTCAGGCGTTTCTTTCGGTGTCGCTTTGGGTGCCGGTTTGTCGGCCAGGGCGATTCTTACGGCATTCAGGCCTTTCAGCCCTCGTTCCAGTTCGAATGTCACCTTATTCCCCTCTTTGATTTGCGCCGGAGCGCTGCTGATATGGAAGAAATATTTCTCCATATTGTCGAGGTTCTTGATAAAACCATACCCTTTGTCGGGGTTGAAATGCTCCACTCTTCCCATTAAGATTGGATCTTCCACGTCCTCTTTCTTCGGCGTAGAGATAATAATATCCTCTAAGTCGATCTGCTTTTTAGTTTGTTCGGGCGGCGTATCAGTGATCACACCATTCTCATCCACATACGCAATCATGTCTTCAAAGGTGGTGTTGCCGCTGTTCGCTTTACGCTCCTCTTTGCGTTTTAGCTTTTCTTGCCTTTTCTGTTCTTTCTTCTTCTCTAATTCTCTTTTGTTAAATGATATTGCCATCTTTTATGTATTAGTTTTTAATAATTTCCATTTATACCGAAGCCGGTACCGTGTTCAGTTTCTTTCCTGTGAGCTTTTGAATGTCTTTGACCATCGGATACTCCTCAGTAGAGCAAAAGGTGAGTGCCATGCCGCTATGTCCGGCGCGTCCTGTCCGGCCGATGCGATGCACGTAGGTCTCTGCCACATCGGGCAGGTCATAGTTGATCACCAGTTCCAGCTGGTTGATATCAATCCCTCTGGCAGCAATGTCGGTTGCAATCAATGCTTGTATCTGATTCGACTTGAAGTCAGCCAAGGCTCGTTGCCTGGCGTTTTGCGATTTGTTACCATGAATAGCCGCACTGCCTATCCCTGCCTTCGAGAGGATCCGGGCTATCTTGTCGGCTCCGTGTTTTGTGCGCGAGAAGACAAGAGCGGATTTCTCCCTGTCTTTTTTTAATAGATCGATCAACAGGTCTTTCTTCTCAGGCTTTTCTACAAAATAGATGTATTGTTCAATCGTATCTACCACCGAAGAAACGGGCGCCACCTCTACTCGGACCGGTTTATACAGGATCGAGCGTGAGAGGGCGACAATAGAGTCGGGCATCGTGGCCGAAAAGAAAAGTGTCTGTTTCTTTTTCGGCAGTTTTGGCAATAGGCGTTTGATGTCGTGAATAAAGCCCATATCGAGCATACGGTCTGCTTCATCCAATACAAAATGGCGGATAAAATCCAGATTGATAATCTTCTGGTTCATCAGATCCAATAAG
This sequence comes from Parabacteroides sp. PM6-13, assembly GCF_029892605.1. Taxonomy (GTDB): domain Bacteria; phylum Bacteroidota; class Bacteroidia; order Bacteroidales; family Tannerellaceae; genus QVMG01. The sequence continues at coordinate 115,631 of NZ_JARXWF010000006.1, read as the reverse complement.
CGTCCCGGTGTGGCAATCAGGATATCCACACCCCGTTTCAACTTTTCTACCTGCGGGTTTTGGTTTACCCCTCCGAAAATAACCGTATGTCGCAGATCGGTGTACTTGGCATAATCGCTGAAACACTCGTCGATCTGAATAGCCAATTCCCGCGTAGGCGTGAGCACCAGCGCTTTTATTTCCCGACGTCGTCCGCCGGATTTTTTTTCCTGTAATTGTTGAATAATGGGTATCGCAAAGGCAGCCGTCTTACCGGTACCGGTCTGTGCCAGGCCCAAGAGGTCGCGGTTGTTTAAGACAGGCGGTATCGCCTGCTCCTGTATAGGGGTTGGATTTTCATATCCTTTCTCTTGCAGAGCCTTTATTATCGGCTCTATAATATCTAATTCTTTAAATGTCATTGTTTTTTTCTATTCCTGTCTTATCTATCAGGTTGGTTCAATATATGCCACGAAAGTTTTCTCTTCGCGACGGTTAATACTACAAACAAGGAAGTTGATTTTGTTGTCGATTTTGACGATAGGAATACCTGCCAATCAGGAGACAGCGCAAAGCCTTGTGACGAAAGATACAATATAAACTCGATTGTTCATCGACAAAGATACGAAAATAATCGGTATAAAGTCCCTAATGCTTCTGAGATCCTTAAAAAGAAAACACTATCTTTGTTTTGAATATTTTAATCGAAAACAAAAAATAGCTTATTTATGGAAGGGAAAAGACTGACACGTTCTCTTAAAGACAAGATGATTGCAGGTGTGTGTGGCGGTATAGCCAACTATTTAGGTTGGGATCCTACGCTGGTGCGTGTTGCCTATGTTTTATTAAGTGTCTTTACGGTGTTTGCCGGTGTTCTGGTGTATCTGATCCTCTGGCTGGTGATGCCGCAGGAGAGTAGTTTCTAAGCATGAACTTTGAACTAACTTCGGCTTTTCGTCCGACGGGAGATCAGCCTGAAGCGATTGCTGCCCTTACCGAGGGCATCAACTCGGGTGTGCCGTTTCAAACCCTGTTGGGCGTAACCGGTTCGGGTAAGACGTTTACGGTGGCCAATGTGATCAAAGAGGTGCAACGGCCTACACTGATATTAAGCCATAACAAAACGCTGGCGGCACAGCTCTACAGCGAATTTAAGACTTTTTTTCCGCATAATGCGGTCGAATATTTTGTCTCCTATTACGATTACTACCAGCCGGAGGCTTACCTGCCTTCGAGCGACACCTATATTGAAAAGGATCTGCAGATCAATGACGAGATTGATAAGCTGCGCCTGCGTGCGACAGCCTCTTTGCTCTCAGGACGCAAGGATGTGATTGTGATCTCGTCGGTCTCCTGCCTGTATGGTATGGCCGACCCAAGAGCTTTTGCCGAAAGGGTGACTCATATTCACCGGGGGATGCAGATCGACCGGGATAAACTGTTGCGTCGTTTTGTCGATGCCTTGTATGTCAATAATAAAATAGATTTTCAGACGGGATCTTTCCGGGTGAATGGCGATACGGTCGATATCTTCCCGGCCATCGAAGGCTATGACGGGGTGGCTTACCGTATTGAGTTCTGGGGCGATGAGATTGAACGGATCTCCTCTTTCAACCCACAGAGCGGAGAGGAATACGACGAGCAGGATGAATTGAATATATATCCTACAAACCTGTTTGTTACCACAAAGCAACAATTAGACAGCGCGGTCAGCCAGATCGACGTAGACTTAGGACGTCAGGTTGAATTCTTCAATGAGATAGGAAAGCCCTATGAGGCGAAGCGATTGTATGAACGGGTTACTTTCGACTTGGAGATGATCCGTGAATTAGGGCATTGTTCCGGAATAGAAAACTACTCCCGTTATTTTGACGGACGTGATGCGGGTGAGCGTCCTTATTGCCTGTTGGATTATTTCCCCGATGATTTCCTGTTGGTGGTCGATGAAAGCCATGTGACGATACCTCAGATTCGCGCGATGTATGGCGGCGACTATTCCCGAAAGAAAAACCTGGTGGAGTATGGTTTTCGTTTGCCGGCTGCCATGGATAATCGCCCTTTGAAGTTTGAAGAGTTTGAAACGTTGACTCCACTGGCTATCTATGTGAGCGCGACACCGGCTGATTATGAGCTGGAGAAGAGCGAAGGGGTAGTGGTCGATCAGTTGATCCGCCCGACCGGGCTGTTGGATCCGATCATCGATGTGCGTCCTTCCCTGAATCAGATTGACGATTTGATGGAAGAAATTACGCAGCGCTCTGCCGCCAATGAACGTGTATTGGTAACTACGCTTACTAAGCGCATGGCGGAAGAATTGACAGCCTACCTGACCCGTATGGGCGTTCGATGTAATTATATACACAGCGATGTGGAAACCCTGGATCGTGTGCAGATTATGGAAGACTTGCGCAAAGGACTGTTCGATGTCTTGATTGGCGTCAACCTCTTGCGCGAAGGGCTCGACTTGCCGGAGGTTTCGCTGGTAGCCATTCTGGATGCCGACAAAGAGGGCTTCCTTCGTTCGCATCGTTCACTTACGCAGACAGCCGGACGCGCGGCGCGTAATATCAATGGAAAGGTTATTTTTTATGCCGACAAGATTACGGAGAGTATGCGTCTGACCATAGAAGAGACCAACCGACGTCGCGAGAAGCAGTTGGCCTACAATGAGGCACATGGCATTACGCCTACGCAAATTGTGAAAACAAGCGTTTCTGCCTTGGGAAAAGCGGGTGCCGCTGTGGAATCAAATGCCTATGTGGAACCGGAAATTACCTTGGCGGCCGATCCGGTGGTGCAATATATGGATCGCCATCAGTTAGGAAAGGCAATCGAACGGACGAAGAAGCTGATGGCGGAAGCAGCCAAGAAGCTCGAGTTTGTAGAAGCGGCGCAGTACCGCGACGAACTGATCAAATTGCAGGATATGTTAGAAACGAAACCACAATGAAACGTTATCTCTGTTTAATTAGTCTATTTCTTCTGGCTCTTTCCTGTGCGAATGGGCAGAAGCCCGAGCGGGAACACTTCTATGATACACCGGAAGATAGAGAAATATTTGCTGCTTACCTCTCGGCGATGGGAGATAAGAGAACGCTGCCTTTGGAGGATTTGATCGTAGAAACGGCTCTTTTCTTTCAGGGAACTCCCTATGTGGGGGCAACGTTGGAGAAAGAACCGGAAGGATTGGTAATCAATCTGCGGGAAATGGATTGCCTGACGTTTGTGGAAAATGTATTCTCTTTGGCGCGTACCTTGAAAGAGAAGAATCCCAGCTATGAAACCTTTTGTGATCATCTGCAGCAATTGCGCTACCGCGAAGGGAAAATAACCGATTATACCGACCGCTTGCATTATACCTCCGATTGGATCTATGAAAACGAACGGAAGGGTTTGGTGGAAGACAAAACAAAGGCTATCGGCGGGGAACCGTTGGTGCTTTCTCTTTCTTTTATGTCGACACATCCGGAAAGTTATAAACAATTGAAAGGAAATCCCGAGCGGATGGCCGTGATGGCCGAAAAGGAAAAAGAGATCAACAAGCGTGCTTATTCTTATATAGCGGAAGAAGATATCGATCGCTTGGCTGGAGGTATGCAAAGTGGCGATATGGTTGGTTTTGTTACATCGATAGCCGGCCTCGATATCTCGCATGTAGGTTTTCTCTACCGCACAGAAGGACGACTAACCTTTATTCATGCCTCTTCTAAGGCAAAGAAAGTCATTGTGCAAGAGGGTACTTTGACTGATTATGTAAAGCGAATCAAGACCAATAAGGGGGTGATGATCATTCGAGCTCAAAGGTAAACCGCACGCCAAAACGTTCAAAATCGGTTTTGGCAAATCCCGCGAAGACAGCAATATTGAAGATGGCATTTCCGAATCCGTAACCTACTTCCGTGTAACTGGGCAGGGCGGGTGTCCATAACTGCCCCAGGTAGAGGCGCTCGGAAAGCACATGCTTGGAGGCTTTCTTATCAAATAGATTCATCAGGATAAACGGACTTTCATACATTAAATGAGCTTGCGCATACTTATCGGAAGCATTATACCACTCTCGCCGTAAGGTATGGAAGACACCGCCAATCCGTTCGTCCCAGGATTCGGGGAAATTGCGCCGCGAGAAATATTGAAAATCTGCAAAGTAAAGGGATGATTCTTTTTGCGTAAACATACCGGCGCTGATATGATAGTTGAATCGTTTGAGCAGTCCCAGTTTGAGGCTTTGATGAATATCGGCCTCTACCCGGGTGTAATTACCCATGCTATTGAATACTCCCGGGATCCCTTTCGCTACTTCGATCGACATGGTCGGATAATAAGAACGGACATACTCTTTCTTTTTTCCATTCATGCGATAGAATTGACGCGGCGTATAACTTAAGCCGATGACAGGGATAAAGTCATAAAAATGCTCATCGATGAGATCTTCGATCAGTTCTCCGGGATTGACGATCTTTTTCTTAGTCACCGGGTCGCGGTAGTGATATGATACCCCGGTGTATAACTCCAAGCCGTTGGATAGTTCAATGTTATTGCGCAGATCGATATAGTAATGACGGTAATAATCCAGGTTTAAATCGCTAAAGTCAAACAGCGAGTCTTTCAGATGCTCGTTGATCTCATGCTTCATACGGGAAGAGTAAGTCTGATTATCATTCGCTATGGTCAGCTGTACATACCCTTTTTTCTCGGGCAGATAGTGCATCTCGGTCAATAATTTGGCATAAAGCTCCTTTCTTTTGAACAGATAACCCACCTCCGGCTTGAAAAGCAATTGACGGTCGTTTTTGAATGTTTTGGTGATCCTTAATTGCTGGCGGTACGAGATCCCGCTTCGGGATGAATATCCAAGCTGTAGTGGGTTCAACAGGCCCGAATAGCGGATACGAGTCGATTGCATATCGTAACTGATCGTACTGGCTAGCTTTTCTGTCAGCTTGAGGTAATCGGTCTTCGTGGAGTCTTTCGTCTTGGGCGAAGCCTTGTCGTAATTGATACTATACACATGTTCATCTTCTTCAGAAAGCGCTTCGTCTCGCTTCTCTGCCCAATAGGCATCCTCTTGTATGAAAGGGATCGAGTCGGACGATAAGGTGTAATATTTGGTGAGGTCCAGGGATTTCCACTCCCGCTTGCCGTTTTTCTTTTCCTCTTTCCTGATCCATTGAACAGAGGTGTATTTGAAAGACGAATGGTAATGACTCTCAATCGTATTGCCCAATAGTTGGTAGCGCACAAAGAGATTCGCCTTGTTGGGAAGTATCAGCTGTCCGAATTGATCTCCGAAGGCTATCTCTATGTTGAATTCGGCAAAGTCATAACGTCCGTGCATATCGATCTTTTCTATGCGCCATTCATCCGAACGGATATAGAGATCACCGCTAACGAGCTTTTGGCTTCTGATTTTAGGAAGAAAACGTATTTTGTAGATATATCCTTCGTCGATTTCAGTGATCTCCTCCAAATTGAACTCATAATAACGAAAGGCTTTCTGGCCGACTGGCGTGATGATAGCCTCTTCGTATATGGTCGGAGCGTAAATATTCAGATTGAAGAATGTCAGGATTTCACGTTGCTTTTGCCCACGGGGAACGACGTTTCCGTTCAATGCCTTAAAATTATGATGATAGAGGTTGGGGGCTTCGTATTCCGACTCGCTTACTATTTCAAAAATAGTATTGGGCTTTTTCCGGTCGATGGGCACGAGATGGTGGGCATATTGCATCAACCAGTTTCTGCGTAAGATCTCTGTTCTTCCTTTGATATAGATCTCCGCATTATATCCGGAGATAGCATTCGCATAGAGAGAGGCCTCTTCGATCACATATTGCATGATAGAGTCTGCCTGATGACGTGATTGTGGAGTCGCATTCGCAAAAGAGACAAAAGCACTTTTGGCAGCAATTTCAGAGGTGTTAGCATGAATATTTATCGCTATGCTAATTAAAAGGGTCCATATGGCAACTGTTCTGTTCAAGTAAAACGGCCTTTTATTAACAAATTTAGAAGAAATATTCTTAATCTTGTGAATTATTCCTCTCATTTATCAGTGTTATCCCTATTAAAACTAATAAATTGTACATTTGTTCTCATAGAAATGTCTTATATTTGTGCTTCATAAGTATGTTATAAAACAGTCAAGGTGAAACAACAGCATGTAGAAGTCGATATTTCGGCTAGTTTATCAGAAGTTTGGAGAGTTCTGACTGAAAAAGAACGGGAAGTTCTCCGACAGAATGCATCGATACAGCAATTTAAGCGTAACGAGCTTATCTACTGTGAGGGAGATACGCCCAAGGAGATGATGTGCTTGTTGAAAGGAAAAGTAAAAATCTTCAAAGAAGGAGTAGGGGGGCGTAGCCAGATCATTCGTATGATCAAACCTGTTCAATACTTTGCCTACCGTGCTGCGTTTGCGCAAGAGTGTTATCTTACCAATGCGGCCGCTTTTGAATCTTCTGTTGTTTGTATGATTCCAATGACGGTGGTGAATGAATTCCTGATGACCAATCCGAACCTGGCCATGTTCTTTATTCGCCAGTTGTCTATTGATCTGGGCGTGGCCGACGAACGAACAGTCAATCTTACCCAGAAGCATATTCGTGGCCGTTTGGCCGAATCGCTGCTCTTCCTGAAAGACAGCTATGGTTTGGAGGAAGATGGTGCTACCTTAAGCATCTACCTGGCTCGTGAAGACCTGGCCAATCTCTCCAATATGACTACATCTAACGCCATCCGTACCTTATCCACCTTTGTTACAGAGCATATCATTGCGCTCGATGGTCGCAAGATCAAGATCATTGACGAAGAGCGCCTGAGGAAAATCAGTAAGATGGGGTAATACCTATCCTTATAAAGGAAAAGTCCTTAAAGTCATTAAAGACCTTAAGGACTTTTCTCTATTTAAATTTCAACCATTTTATCATCTCTTTGAAGCTGGGCTTTTTGCCATACATCAAAATGCCCACCCGGTAGATCTTGGCCGATAACCAGATTGCGCCGATAAAAGATCCATACAATAAGACAACGGATAGTAATTTTTCCCAAAGCGGAATGCCAAAAGGAATACGCACCATCATAACGATTGGTGAAGTAAATGGAATCATCGAACACCAGAAAGCCAACGGACCATCCGGATTTTCCATACTATAGATACCTGCGTACAGGGCAAAGACCAACAGGATGGTGATCGGTGCCATAAACTGCGACGTGTCATCCGCGTTATCCACCGAAGAGCCAATAGCCGCAAAGATCGACGCATACATCATATATCCCCCAATAAAGAAGATAACAAAGAAAAGGCCGATCTCCCGGAAGTTGATCGTGCTAAGCATGGCAAACAATTCGGCACCCGGTTGCATCTCTGCCGCCGCACCCATGCCTTGGGCAGCTTGCATGCCCTGTTGCAGGGTGGCCATATCGGTGCCCAGGCTACCGGCATAGAAAAATCCGCCGATGGTGAATAGCGCCACCGAGAGTATGCCCCACATAAGTATCTGTGTCAGCCCCACAAAGCCAATGCCGATAATCTTTCCCATCATCAGGTCGAAAGGACGGACGGAAGAGACCATCAATTCCACAATACGGTTAGTCTTTTCTTCTACCACGCTCGACATCACCATAGCGCCATACATTAAGACAAACATATACACGATCATGGTAAAGATAATGCCCACAACCGACGCCACCGCTGCCGACGAGATCTGTTCTTTGCCATCTTCGCCCCATTTAATGGTTTGCACGTTAAAGCTCACCTTACTCTCTTGGATAATCTCCTTCAGGTTGGGGATGTTGAATGTGGCCAGTTTGTCGTCTTCTATCTGAGCCCGGATCGTTTGATTGACGATGCGGCTTAATTCATTGGGTACCTGTTTCTCCGAATAAAGGGTGGCAGCTCTTGGATTGGTCAATAGGTCATCCGTGATCTGCAGGATAGCATATAATTCCTTATCCGGACTATTCCGGTATTCTTCCAATGATTTATCGCTTTGGATAAAGCGGTAATTATCTACATCTTCAAACAGGGGCGCGTACTTCCCGGTCGTATCGATAATCGCAATCTGCCGGACATCGCTCCCTTTGATGCTTGATAACCATAACGGCACAAAAACCAACGCAACCATCATCAAGGGCATGAGCAGCGTCAGAATGATAAATGATTTTTTGCTGACCCTGTGCAGGTATTCTCTTTTGATAATCAATCCTATTTTGCTCATGACTGTTGGGAATTTGAATCGGATACTACTTTAATAAAAATATCATTCATGGAAGGGATCTCTTCGACAAACGAAAGAATCTCATTCTGTTTGGCCAAATCGCTTATTAACGCTGAATTGGTAAACGTCTCCTCCTTGTGTAGGCGTATTTCATGGATCCCGTCGCGTTCCTTTTCCGAAAGAATATGGCAATAGGCCGGCATGTCGGTCAGGCTGTTGCGCAGGTGTAGCGTGTAATTGTTAGTCTTAAACCGCTCGCGCACCTCCGATACATTGCCGGAAAGGACCACCTCCGACCGGTTGATCAACGCGATCTCATCGCAAATCTCTTCGACCGATGCCATATTATGCGTAGAGAAAATAATCGTATGCCCCGCCTGTTTGAGTTCGAGGATCTCTTTTTTTAGTATCTCCGCGTTGATGGGGTCGAATCCGCTGAAGGGTTCGTCGAAGATCAACAGGGCAGGTTCGTGAATCACCGTGATGATGAATTGCACCTTCTGTTGCATCCCTTTCGAGAGCTCTTCCAGTTTCTTGTTCCACCAGGGCATGATGTCGAATTTGTCGAACCAGCGCATCAGTCGCTCGCGGGCCACCATATAAGAAAGTCCTTTGAGCTGTGCCAGGTAAATAGCCTGTTCGCCCACCTTCATCTTTTTATATAATCCGCGCTCTTCCGGCAGATAGCCAATCTGATAGATATCTTCGGGGCGTGATTCCCGTCCGTTGAAATAAACAACTCCGCTATCAGGTGCCGTGATACGGTTGATGATTCGTATCAACGTGGTCTTGCCTGCTCCGTTTGGCCCAAGCAATCCGAATATCTTCCCCTCGGGAACACGGATACTCACATGGTTGAGCGCCCGGTGATTGGCAAATTGTTTGACAACATCTTTCGCTTCTAAAAAGTACATAGGCTTTTTACATTTTTATGATGATTCGTTCGCCCAGCTCTTTGCAGAGAAGGCTTTTGATTTTATTCAGTTCCGTTAGCTGCTGCATCAGGCGGATGATACGGTCGGTATCCTTATTGACTTGTGCCTCTTTTATTTCGGATTGCACCCCTTTGATCTTATAATTGATATAGGCATCCTTCAAAGCAAACAGTTCTTTCAATACATATTGTTGCAGGCGGTCTTCCTCTTGTTCTATTTTCCGGGACTTCGTATGGTATTTGCTCAACTGATATTTCTCGCTCATCAGGTTAGCAGCCAGCTGGCTGATATTCGGATCGGGATGATACAGGAAATAACGGCTGGGCGTGAAACTTTTGTCATGCATATGCGCAACCGCCTCGTCCAACATCGCTTTGTAGAGTGGCGTGTGGAATGTCAGATCGTCCTGCGCCAGCTCTGTATAGATATAATTCGTCACACTGATCTCTATCTCTTCGTCGTTCTCCTCCTCTTTGTAGCGGAAAAGGATCTTTTCGCCATAGCGCACAATGTAGCGAAGCAACTGAAGCTCGTTCTGTTCATAAGGAGAGCGGGATCTGGAAACCGGGATGGTTGTTATCGCTTCCGGTGGAGGTGTCGCCTCGGCGACTCCTTGTGGCAGATAGGCCTCGGGGGGCAGGTCGGGCGGAATCTCTCCCGGAGGCATATCCTGGGGAGGATATTCAGGGGGAGGCGTCATGATAGTAGGAGGGGAGGGAGGCGTTTGTTGTGCCTTCCGTTCTTCATTCCTCTGACGTATCTTGTTGACCTCATTCAGTATCACCCGTTCGTCGACCTCTAACATACTGCTGCACTCGCGCAAATACACCGTGCGGGCTATTTCGTCGGGGATGATAGCCACCGAACGGATAATGTCCGAGATCAACTCCGACCGCTTGATCGGATCATGGCCTGCGTCGTCGAGCAATAATTGGGTCTTGAAGCGGATAAAGTCCGTTTCGTTCTTTTCTATATATTGAATGAATTCTGTCGCGTTGTGCTTGCGGGCAAACGAGTCGGGGTCTTCACCGTTGGGCAACAACAGTACCTTTACGTTCATGCCCTCTTCCAATAACATGTCGATTCCCCGGAGCGCTGCTTTGATACCGGCCGCGTCGCCGTCATACAAGACGGTGATGTTGTTGGTGAAACGACGGATCAACCGGATCTGTCCCTGCGTAAGCGCCGTTCCGGATGAGGCAACCACATTTTCGATCCCTGCCTGATGCATGGAGATCACATCCGTGTAGCCTTCTACCAGATAGCATCGATCCGCCTTGACAATCGGTTGTTTAGCAAAGAAGATGCCGTAGAGCTCGTTACTTTTGTGGTAGATTTCGCTTTCGGGTGAATTGACATACTTGGCGGTCTTTTCATCTTTCTTGAGCGTACGTCCGCCAAAAGCCACCACCTTGCCACTCAGTGTATGCACCGGGAACATGACCCGTCCCCGGAAACGATCGTTTAGATTGCCATTTTCGTAGGCAATGATCAAGCCTGTTTTTTCCAGATAGTCTTTCCGGTAGCCCTTTTCGATGGCTTCTTTAGCAAGCGCGTCGCGTTTGTCAAGGCTGTAACCGAGTTGGAATTTGCGGATGATATCCTCGCGGAATCCTCTCTCTTTGAAGTAGCGAAGCCCGATGTTGCGCCCCTCTTCGGAGGTGAATAGTTGGTTGGAAAAGTATTGTTGCGCCCAGGTATTGACAATCAACATACTTTCCCGGTCGCTGCGTACCTGCTTTTCTCGCTCGGTCAGCTCGCGTTCTTGTATCTCGATGTTGTATTTCTTAGCCAGAAACCGAAGCGCGTCGAAATAGGTCAACTGCTCATGCTTCATCACAAAGTGTACCGCAGAGCCTCCTTCGCCACAGGCAAAACATTTGCAGATGTTTTTAGCCGGAGAAACAGTAAAAGAGGGCGTCTTATCGGAGTGGAAAGGGCATAACCCAATATAGTTCACCCCCCGTCGCCGAAGGGTGACAAACTCAGATACAACATCTACGATGTTTGCTGCGTCAAGTATTCTATCTATGGTGGGTTGATCGATCATTTTTCTTCTTGCACATGCTTTGCGCGCATACAAAGGTAGTGCAATATCACGAATATTTTAAGCCTGAAAAAAAATTCTCACCCGCATGAGAATTTTTTCTCACGCGGGTGAGAAAAAAGACACCCGCCAGATTTCGGAGTGACATTATCAATGCTGTTTGCCTAAGATTCACTAAATTTGTTGGAAAAATAACATCATATATTATGAAAGATAAATATCAGTTGAAATAAAACAGATAGAGAACCTATATGGAAATCAAATCTCTCGCAAAAATCAGTTTTGACCAACTGTTTGAAGCGTTTTCACAAGCATTCGCTCAGTATGATATTCAAATTGACAAGGAAGAATTCCGTACGATGATCCGCAGGCGCGGCTATGATCCGGCACTTTCGTTTGCTGCTTTCGATGGCAATAGAATCGTTTCGTTTACCTGCAACGGTATTGGTGATTATCATGGCAAAAGGATGGCCTACGACACCGGAACCGGGACACTCGCGGAATATCGGGGACAGGGACTTGCGACTAAAGTGTTCGAGGCGTCTATTCCGTATCTCAAAGAAGCCGGAGTCACAGCATATATACTGGAGGTTCTCCAGCATAATACCGGGGCTTTCAATGTGTACAAAAAGATAGGCTTTGAGGTAACCCGGGAGTTTTATTACTACAAGGAAGATAACGGCAAAGTGAATATCGCGCCAAAAACCCTGCCGGTTCCTTACGTCATACAGCCCATCTATATCGACGAATACAAAGATACTATATCCACTTTCTGGGATTTTCATCCCTCGTGGCAAAACAGTTTCGAATCGATAGAACGGACAAAAAAGGATTTTATCTATAAAGGAGTGTTCTCAGATGGGAATCTCATTGGCTATAGTGTATTTGAACCCGGTTCGGGTGATGTGACGCAACTTGCCGTGCATCCTCGTTTCCGCCGTAAAGGGATCGGTTCGATACTTTTGCAGGAAATGGTTAATGATAACAGATTTGCAACACTTAAAATCGTGAATACAGATATAGCTTGCGATTCGGTAAAAGCTTTTCTTTCTGTTCACGGCATCGAACCCAAAGGCAAACAGTATGAAATGATAAAGAAGCTTTAGTTCTTATATAAACAAACAATATGATCTCATCCATTATAGGCATAGCGTTTGATTGCCCGAACGCAAACGAACTTGCCGATTTTTACGTAAAATTATCGGGTTGGGAGAAGGAAATCTCCGGTGATGAATTTGCAGCTTTACGCACTCCACAAGGAATACTGCTTGTTTTTCAGACTGTAGAGAATTATATTCCCCCTGTATGGCCATGGAAAGAAAATGCCCAACAGCAGATGGCACATATCGACTTCAAGGTAGATGATTTACAGAAAGCCGTAGAATACGCTTTGCGGTGTGGCGCAAAAAAGGCAGAAGTACAATATTATAACACTTCAACCGTAATGCTCGACCCGGCAGGGCATCCGTTTTGTTTATCAACGGTTCAGCAATAGTATATGATGTTTGTATGAGTATAGAAAACGAACTAAAAATAGTAAAGCGATTAACGAGCGTTGATGAGAATAGAATTGAAGTCAATGAAACAGGCTGGACCAGTCGGGTCTATATCATTGACGGTGGAAGAATTGTGTTCAAATTTCCACGTAATGCCGAATACCAAGAGGAATGTAAACAAGAAATCGCCACACTCAAATTAATAAAAGAGCAAAATTTTAGTTTAAGCGTTCCTGTTTTGAATTGGGTGGCGGAGGATAACTCATTCTTTGGCTTTTATGGCGTGGAGGGTAAGCCTCTCGGAACAGTTATAGACGGATTGAACGAACATCAAAAAATCGAAATCGGTACACAATTAGGCGGGTTCTTAAAGCAACTTCACAGTATCAAAAACTACGGTGATATAAAGGCACAAACGCTTGAAGAGCAAGCTGAAGAATACCAAAATTGGTATCGAAGAGACAGAGATTTACTAAAAGACTTTTTTTCTGAACCGGAACTAAAAAAGATAGATGACTTTTTCATCTGCGAGGTGCCAAAATGTATGACAGGGACGGGTGATCTTGTTTTCTGTCATGGCGACTTAGATTACAACAATACTTTGATAAACGATGAAAATCGCGTAGGTGTTATTGATTTTGGTGATGCGAGGTTATATGACAGGTCGCAGGATTTTAGGGGGATGGATGACCACGTATTAAGAGAAGCTATGATTAAGGCATATAGCAGCGGGGAGGTAATAAGCAAAGAAGCGGCAGAGGCAACCTCTAAGATGATAGATGTGCTTAATATATTTTACTGTATTGAGCAGAGAGATTCAGTTGGCATAAATAATTACCTGGATCGAATAAAGTCAAAAATATCCCCATTCGTAATATAAGGTATCGCCTCCCGAATCTGCTTTTAAGGCGGATACAAAAAAATATCGTATCTTTGTCCTCCTATGACAATTACAAAGAAGGATTTGGTTTAGTAAACAATCTGTGCGTTCTGTACAGATTGTCCATTCGTTTGCTCTCGGATAACTCTTTTCGGGAGTGGTTTTCTATTAATATTATTTCAGTTTTAATTTGCGTACAATATGAGGGCATTGTAATGTCTTCTGTGTATGCAACTACACATTAATACAATGAACAACTTACAACTATACGGTTGGAGCGACGAACTATTCCAACAAAAACAACATTCTAATTTCAAAGACCTTTTGCACGGACGAGTAACAGTTACCCATAAAACCTGTTACGAAGTAGTTGCCGAAGAGGGATTCTATACCTGTGAACTGGCCGGGAATATGTTCTATGGTAAGAGTTCTTCCGAATATCCATGCACAGGCGACTGGGTTATTTTTCAGCCTATTGATATCGATAAAGGCATTATCCTCGACCTTTTACCACGACAAAAGACGCTTTATCGGCTGAAAAGCGGTACTGTCTCAGAAAGGCAGGCTATCGCTTCGTTTATCGACAAAGCCTTTATCGTGCAAAGCCTGGATGAGAACTTTAATGTCCGCCGGATTGAACGTTTCATATTGCAAACCGCAGACGAAGGTATTCAACCCGTATTGGTATTAACTAAAACGGATTTGAGTTTCAACCGGGAAGAAACAGAAAACGCCCTGAAACATATTTCCGATAAGACACCCGTTTTCTATACCAGCGTGGAAGCGGAGGAAAGTATCGCTCTACTTCGGACATTTATTTCTCCGGGAGAAACTATTGTCTTTACAGGCATGTCGGGTGTCGGGAAAAGTACCTTAATCAATGCTCTTTGCGGACAAGAAGTCTTGCAGACAGGTGTAATTAGTGATTCAACCGGGAAAGGCCGTCATACTTCAACCCGCTGGGAGATGGTCTTGATGGCAGATTCAGGTGTACTGATCGATACTCCGGGTGTAAAGCTCTTCGGTGTTACAAATGATAATACCGGTAACCTGTCAGAAATTTTGAATATATCAGATTATGAAGGTAAATGCCGGTTCAGCGACTGTCAGCACATCAGCGAGAAAGGATGTGCCGTAGTTGAAGCGGTAGAAAATGGTGAGATAGAGCGTGGTGTATATGAGAGTTACCTCAAACTCCGTCGGGAGGCCTGGCATTATACAGCTTCTGTACATGAGAAACGGAAGCAAGAGAGGTCATTTACCAAGATGGTAAAGAGCTCTTATAAGGACAAAAGAGAATAAATGTCTTCTGAGACGCAATTTCCGTTAGTGATTAAAAAGAAGCCTGTTCCGGACTACCATATCCGAAACAGGCTTCGTATCTTTGCTGTATGATACATACAGAAAGGCTGAAGCGGTGGTTGTTTTTTCTCTTTTTTGTTTTTTCATTCTTCTCTTGTGGAACGAAACAACAAAAGGTGGTGTTGCCGGCCGATTTTAAGGGACCGGCGGAGCTATCACGTTTATATGGGGTGCGCCTGACTCCGAATGATAATATTTTTCTTTATAACGAAGGATCGAAATGGCTGGGCGTGCCTCACCGTTCGGGCGGTCTGACCAAGAAAGGAGTCGACTGTTCTGGTTTGGTGACGAATATATACCGGGAGATTTATGGCAAACAGCTGTCGCGCTCATCGGCGGATATGTTGAAACACGATTGCCGAAAGGTGAGCCGCGATCGTTTGCAGGAGGGTGACCTGGTCTTTTTCCGGACAGATGGTAGCCGGAAGAAAACACCCAACCATGTGGGCATCTACCTGAAGAACGGCCGTTTCATTCATACCAGCAGCTCCCGGGGCGTCATGGTCAGTGCCTTGAGCGAGCCCTATTATGTGCGTACATTCATTACCGGGGGAAGGGTGAAATAATGAAATAATACCTATCTTTGTTCCCCAAAAATAATCAATCAAAAAAGACTATATGCTGACGCTTAAAGTTATTACAGAAAATACCGACGAAGTAATTCGCCGCCTGGCCCGTAAACATTTCGATGCCAAAGAGATCATAGACCAAGTGATTGCACTCAACGAGTTGCGCAAAAAAAGCCAGACAGAACTGGATAGTAATCTGGCAGAATTGAATCGCATCTCGAAATCGATCGGCGCCTTAATGAAAGAGGGAAAAAAAGAAGAGGCTGAAACAGCACGCGCTCAGGTGGGCACGATGAAAGAGGCCAATAAAGTTCTGGAAGAAACAAAAGCGAATGCGGAAAAGGAGATGCACGATTTGTTGGTGCAGATCCCGAATATGCCTCATGATTCGGTGCCTGAAGGAAAGGTAGCCGAAGATAATGTGATTGAAAAAACAGGCGGAGTCATGCCTGTATTAGGCGAAGATGCCTTGCCTCATTGGGAATTGGCGAAGAAATATGATCTGATTGACTTCGAACTGGGCGTTAAGATTGCCGGTGCCGGATTCCCTGTCTATAAAGGGATGGGTAGCCGTTTGCAGCGTGCGCTCATCAATTTCTTCTTAGATAATGCACGCGAAGCGGGCTATCTGGAGATACAACCACCCTATGTGGTAAATGCCGATTCCGGTTATGGGACAGGACAATTGCCCGACAAAGAGGGACAGATGTATCATGCCACTGTCGATGATCTTTACCTGATCCCGACAGCTGAAGTGCCGGTTACTAATATCTACCGCGATGTGATCCTGAATGAAACCGACCTGCCGGTGAAAAACACCGCCTATTCAGCCTGTTTCCGTCGTGAGGCGGGCTCTTACGGCAAGGATGTGCGTGGATTGAACCGCTTGCACCAATTCGATAAAGTAGAGATTGTACGCATTGACAAACCGGAACATTCCTATGAATCATTGCAGGAGATGGTTGCTTATGTAGAGTCTTTGGTGACTAAATTGGAACTTCCCTGGCGGATCCTGCGCCTTTGCGGAGGGGATATGAGCTTTACGTCAGCCTTAACCTTCGACTTCGAGGTCTATTCGGTGGCACAACAGCGTTGGCTGGAGGTGAGCTCTGTTTCTAACTTTGAAAGCTATCAGGCAAACCGCCTGAAGTGTCGCTATCGCAACGCGGATAAAAAGATGGAACTTTGTCATACGCTGAACGGTAGTGCGTTGGCTCTGCCGCGTATCGTAGCCGCCCTGCTTGAAAACAATCAAACACCGGAAGGCATCCGTATACCCAAAGCTTTGGTGCCTTATACCGGTTTCGATATGATAAAATAAGAACGATCGCTTATTGCGATTGCCTTGTGTGTTGACCGCTTGAGAGATACACATAAAAAAGATCACGCTATTTTCTAAATGGAGAATAGCGTGATCTTTTTTTTATATACCTTCAATAAGTCAATCCCTATTGGAGAAGTATTTCATAAACTGCGAACGTTCGTACATCGCCGGATTCTTGATGTTTGCGTAATTGAGCAAGCCGGTGAATTGTGATATCGACTCGTAATTGGCATGCTGCATCCATTCTTCCAGGCTACGAAGTATTTGTGTGATGATTTCCGGCCCATGCGTATAAAGCGCGCTGCATATCTGCACGGCGTCGGCACCTGCCAGGATACATTTTACAACATCTTCCCACTCTTGAATACCAGTGGATGAAGCAATGCTAATGCCCGGAATCAATCCGGAAACAATCGCTGTCCAACGAAGCGTGTCGCTTAGGTCGGAGTGATGGCTGAATACATTGCCGGAAACGATCTGCTGCGAATTGATATCGATATCAGGTTGATAGAAGCGGTTGAACAGTACGATGCCATCAGCGCCATTCACCTTCAAGGTGTTAATAGCCGAAGGAATGTTACTGAAATACTTCCCTAATTTGATTGTCACCGGAATGCGCACCGCCTCTTTTACCTTGCGGATAATGTTGATATACATATCCCGTGTTGCTTCAAAATCATATTGAAGCGAGGTCTCCATATAGAATATGTTTAATTCTAACGCGTCCGCGCCGGCCAGTTCGATCTGTTGAGCAAACTCAATCCAGGAGCCTGCCTTATAGCAGTTGATGCTGGCTATGATCGGAATCGTGCAGGTGTCTTTGGCCGCCTTAATCATATCCAGGTATTTATTCACCTGGTTGGCTTTCACATATTGGTGGATATAATCCATTGCTTCCGGATAATCGGTCTCCTGAAGCAGTGAGTTGCCATGCATCTCTATCTGTTCTTCAAAAAGAGATTTCAGTACAATAGCGGCAGCTCCCGCTTTTTCAAACTCTTTGTTGCGTTCTGCTTTGATGGTCAACCCGGAACTTCCTACTATGATCGGGTTGCGCAAGGCAAGCCCTGCGTATTGTGTTTTCATGTCTGTCATATTGTTTCTTGTTTATATTAGTAAAACAAAGATAGCTATTAATTTTGTTGTCGGAAATTATGTTAATAATTACGTGCCCCGAAAATAAATGTTCCGACGCGGATCAGGGTACTACCTTCCTCTATGGCAATCGGATAATCGTGACTCATGCCCATCGATATCTCTTTGAAAGAATCCTCTTCCGCAAAAAAACGTTGTTTGATGTCGTTGAATATCCGGTGCAATGTATGAAATTCTTTTCGAATAAGCGCCTTGTCGTCGGTATCTGTGGCCATGCCCATGATGCCGGCTATACGGATAAAGGGATATGATCCCGCTTTCCAATGTTCCAGCAACTCGATACATTCCTCCGGACTCAGTCCATGCTTTGTCTCTTCCTGAGCTACATGTATCTCCAATAGCAGGCGGATTATCCGTTGGTGTTTGGATGCTTGTTTGTGTATCTCATCCAGTAGTTTCACGGAGTCTACGCTGTGGATCGTATGAATAAAAGGGGCAATATCTTTTACTTTATTGCGCTGAAGGGTGCCAATGAAGTGCCATTCGATATCGTTAGGCAATTCCGGTTGTTTGATTTTCAGTTCCTGCACACGGCTTTCCCCAAAAATGCGTTGTCCGGCATCATAGGCTTCCCGGATCGATTCCGATGGATGAAATTTTGATACAGCCACCAATTCCACCCCGTCGGGTAGGGAAGAGCGGAGCTGTTGTACTCGTTGAGCAATACACATACCTTGTTACACCTTGTGTGAATAAAACCGAAGGCAATACTTCGATTTACGCTTTTTCTTCTGCTAATAATTCTTCGTCGGACTTGGGAGCTGACGGGATATGAGCCGCGCTGAACTGAAACACATCCATGATCTGCGTTTCTGAAACGGAGGCGATCACATAATCTGCCATCGTGTTTTTCATGCCCTCTTCCAATACGGTGATAGCCTCCTTCAATGTAGACGCCTGTGCCAGCATATTTGCTGAAGTTTTCTTCTCCGCTCCACTCTTTTCGTCGAGGGTGATAAATTGTACCTTGATACGGTAGAAGCGATCGCCGGCTTCGTTGAAAAAGAGCTCCGAAAGGCGAGCGCGTTTGATGTCGGAGATCACAAATTCGCCGGTGATATAAGGGCGAATCTCTTCGATAATACGTGCTTCCGCTTCTGTAAACGAAAGGGCATCAACCAAGTAAGGTTCTGTTACTCGCTTTTGCATTCCGTTCTCCATCAATTTATCATAGGCTACTTTACATTCAAACCAGTTTGTCATAATTCGTTTATTTTAATCTGTTTTTATTTGTATGAAATAATAGGCAAAGATAGGCTCAAATGAAGAATTAAACAACCGAATTCATACTTTCTTCCCATGCGTTTTTGATAAAATAACTTTGCCCGGTGAGTGAAGCAAAGTGTGAAGAAAACCATAGGGTTTATAGAAATAATGGGTATATTTGTAGGTGTTAAAAACCCTCATATTGCGTAAGAAGATGAATAAACTGTTGATCCAGGAAAATATATTGCAGGTTATCAAAGAGAAAGTACCCAATAAGACCATATTGGTTAATATATTGGTTGAGCTGTTGAATATCGAAAAAGAGGCTGTATACCGTCGGATTCGTGGGGAGGTGGCTTTCTCGTTTGCCGAAGTAGCCCTTATCGTGAAAAAATTTGATATCTCGTTAGACGGCATCATCAGCAATACGATTTCCTCAAAAAGCCGTCCCTTTCAGTTGAAAATGATCAATCATTTTAATCCGAATGAGGTCGATTACGCCATGATGAAGCAATATAATGGTATTCTTCAGGATGCTGTCGATGATCCTACTTCGGAATTAGTCGATTGTACATCCGTCTTTCCCATGCAATTGCTGAGCGGTTACCAATACCTGGAGCGGTTGCAGCTATTGAAAAATATCTATGAATCCGGACAAACCAATATGGTAAAGACGTTTGAAGAGGTGTTTTTCAACGAGCGAATGAGGGCGTTGGTCGACGAATGCAGTCGTTTGACACGAAAGATCAAGGATGCCTATTATATTTTTGATCCGTTGATTTTCCAATATTGGGTGAACGACATTATCTATTTCAGGAATATCGATCTGATTAACGAAGAGGAGGTGCGTTGTCTGAAAAAAGAGATGGAGCAATTCCTTTTCAACCTGGAGAAATCCGCCACCTTGGGCATAGACAAAGAAACGGGAAACAACCTTCATTTCTATATCGCAAGCATCAACTTCAATGTGAGTATGTGTTCGCTAAAGCTGAACGATTATCGCATCAGTCTGATAAAAACCTTTGTGTTCAACAATTTTACCTCTTTGGATATCGAGTCGTACGACCTTGTTAAGCAACGAACTAACTCGATGTTTCGCTCCTCTACATTGATCTCTGTCAGCGGGGAAAGACAACGGAAGATATACTTCGACCGACAGCGGGAGATTATCAACGTCTTATGATCGGCTGTACTTGCGGGGGTATTGAAACAGAATCGCCAATATCCCGCCTATCCCCAACAGATACGGATAATAGAGGTATTGCATAATCTCGATAGGGGAGACGCTGCTAAGCCCGGCAGCCATCAATAGTTGGGCACCATAGGGCAATATGCCCTGAATAAAACAGGAGAACATATCCAACAGGCTCGCGCTCCGGCGCGGATCGACATGGAAGCGATCGGCAATGTCTTTGGCCAACGGGCCGGACATTACGAGAGCTATTGTATTATTTGCGGTACAGAGATTTGCAAAACTCACCAACGCGGCAATACTGCCTTCAGCGCTTTTGGTCGAATGGATGCGCGAGGTGAGCTTCTGCATAAGCCAATCGATTCCGCCGTTATAACGAATCATCTCCAGCATACCTCCGGCCAATAGGGTGACGATAATCAGTTCGCCCATCCCGTTGATGCCATCGCCCATCGCTCCGGTCCATCCCCAGAAATCAAATCCGCCGGTCCATAGTCCGATAAGCCCTGAAAACAGGATGCCGATAAAGAGCACCACAATCACATTCACCCCGCAAATGGCAACCACCAGCACAATCAGGTAGGGAATTACCTTCACCCATTCAATCGTTTCCGGCACGTAATAGCTTTCCATGCCCCATCCTTTCAATAGGTAGAGTCCTCCGGCGATGAGCGCGATCGGCAGGGCGATGCGTATGTTTACTTTGAACTTATCACTCATCTCGCATCCTTGCGTGCGGGTGGCTACGATGGTGGTATCGGAGATAAACGAGAGGTTATCACCAAACATAGCGCCACTCACGACTACACCCAGCATAAACGCTTCGGGCATACCTGCCTTGGCGGCAATGCCTACGGCCACCGGTGCCAAGGCAACAATGGTACCGACGGAGGTGCCTACCGAGAGGGAAATGAAACAGGCAGCGATAAAGATCCCGACAGCCAATAGATTGGAGGGTAATAGCGCCATGGTGAGATTGACAGTGGCGTCGATGGCGCCCATCGATTTGGCCGTTTGCGCAAAGGCACCTGCCAGGATGAAGATAAGCACCATCAATATGATGTTGCTATTGGCGGCTCCCCGGCAGAATTGCTCCACCCGGTTGGCAAATTTTCCGCCTTTCGACATAACAATCGCCACCGCCGAAGCAATCACAAAGGCTACGGTGATCGGCATCTTATAGAAATCACCGGCTATCACCGACACTACAAGGTAGGTGACAAGGAATACGCCCAACGGGATCAGTGCCCACGGATTGGGTGTATGCCGGATATGTTTGTCTATTTTCTCCATGATCTCTCTTAGAACGTGAATCGAAGCGCTATCCGGAAACCTCCTTTGTGTACATTCGGTTCATTCAGATAAGTGAGTCGTCTGTAATAATCAACGCGTAAAATTTTGAGTATATTGTCTATGCCGACACTGGCTTCCAGGTAAGGCTTCGAGCCTAAAGGACGTGTTTCGTCGGGCAGTTGGAAGAGTCCGGTGGGGTTGATCAACGGATTGTTCTTGTCGGTCAAGCCTCCGTAGATACCGCTAATGGAGACCACCTCGCGTAGTTTCAGCCATTTGATAACCGGGATCCGATTGAATATCCAGCCTTTCAGGTAATAGGTCACATAGAAGGCGGCATATTGATCGGTTACGAATTCCAAGGCGTTCATCATATTGAATGCTTCGGGTTGTATGGTAAGCGACTGGTTGGTGTTCGGCATGATCAACAAAGGGAAAGGCACTTTGTTCCAGAGCTTCCCGGCTTTCACCTTGGCATCGATATGTCCGAAAGAAGAGAGCCAGATTCGCTTTTCGGCACTTAGTTCCGTGTGGTGATAGTTATAGTCGCCTCCTAAGAAATCCTTTATGCCGATCTGATGGGAAAGCGTGAGGACGGGAGCGTCTTTTGCCAGTTTGAAGGCTGATTCTTTCCCTGAGCGGTTGTTGTAAGCCTTCTCGCCCGGGGCAAAGCGCAACTGTAGTCCTACTTCCGAGGTGGTGATATCGTGGATGTTCCGCAACAGACCGTTTGTCGCATATTCATTATACCGCAGCGTTCCGGCAGCTTCCTTATTCTTGTTTTGTATCCAGGTTTTTATCCGAAGCCCGTTCAGCCACTCTTTCTCATATTGAAGCATCGAAAGGCGGGTATATTCCATTTTGGTGATGGGCTCACCTACTTTCCAGGCGACAAACATATTGTCTTTGCTGGTAAACAGGAAGTCCTGCCCCGGGGTATATACATCGTACTCCTGAACGAACGACAGGTTGTTGAGCGGGCGTTCTAACTCGTGGTATGTCTTGTTGTTGAAGCTATGTGTTAGGGTTAGGTTATATTTGAATCTTCTGTCGTTCATCCCATACGCCAGATATCCGCGGGCAAACCAGCGTGGGTGCAGATTGGCTGTGGTCATCCCTCCTACACGGACACGGAATCCTTCCAGTCGGTTAGAGCTAAAGGTGGTATTCATGGGGCCGAAGTCGAACAGACTCTCTTTTTTGTCCGGCTTGGTGGGTATATATCCGCTAACCAATACTTCAATAGTTTTTACCAATACGTTGAATACCGGTACTTTGTAGAATTCTTCCAAGAGGTCTGTCAACGCGTTTTCTTGTTCGCGCAGCGGCGTATGCCGGTTGTTCACCCAGAAGGTGTCGGGACGAAGAGCCGCCTGTGGCAGGCTATGGATCGATCCCAGTAGGCCAAACACCGAATCGGCATCGGCAGGGGCAAAATCATATTTATCAAAGTGTCGGTAGTTATGGGCGTAGAGCTGCTGCGCTCCTTTGATCGCATAGAAGTTGATATAAGTGTTCTCTTCCGCCAACACCCAGGTCTGGTCGGACGCCCGTTCAAACTCCTGTTCGATCTGCAGGAAATCCACCCAGTTCAGGTTGATATGGCGAGGTACGTTCAGTAGGCATTTTTTGACAGAGTAATTCCCGTCCAGCGTGATATAGAGTCTGCCGGTGAAGCCATAGCTCTCGCTATTGACAGGCACGAACGCCAGATCGACACAGCGGTCGCCCCGGATGTCAAGCGTATCCATGATGTAATACTGATAATAGGATACGCCCAGGGTAGAGGAGAGGGGGCTGACAAAACGATTGAGTAATAATTCGATATTATTATCGAAAATATTGACTCCTTTGATCAGCTCCTCCAGGTTAGCCGTCAGTGTACCATTGTCATCGATGGTCTGATCTACTCCTTCTACGCGCTGTCCCTTGGTGATCAGCTTCTCCGAACGGGGGCTTTTCCGATAGTATTGATCGGATATATTTTCGCGAACCGACAGGGTGAGAATAGGCTTTCCGGTAATAACGGAGGTGTCGACATAGTTCTTTACAAAATTGAACTTCTTCCAAAAAATGTTTTTCTCCATATTCGGATCGAAATCATCCAGGGCCAAGGCGAGCTTCTCATAGACCTCAACCTTATAATTCTCTTTCGATTCAATCTGATTCTGGTCTTTGTTTTGGATCACTTGGCGGATAAGCTCGACGGCCGGATTATCCTTGCGTGAATACCTTTCCCGTTTCGGACGAACAGTTACCTCTTCTATTTCATACGAAGTGGGATGGAGGAGTATATTCAGTGTTTCGCTATTTCTCCCCTGGGGTAGGGCGAGCTTTTGGGTCTGGTAGCCCAGTGAGCTGATCACCAGGGTGGTTTGATCGCCGGTGGTTTGCAGGCTGAAGGCGCCGTTGTCGTCGGTCATAATGCCGGTCGTCGTGCCTTCAAACAGGACGGAAGCAAACGATACAGGCTCTTTGGTGATGGCGTCTTTTACGGTTCCGGCAGCTTTGGTTACCGTTTGTGCAAATAGGGCGGTGCCTGTTGCCACCAGTAATATCAAAATAATCAACCTCCGTATATGAAACCTATTCTTCATGCCTCCTTTTCATCAAATCTATTACGCCCGCAAAGGTACATTATTTACCTGATACTGTCGCTTATATGATGCTATTTAGGCTAAAGTAATCCGTGTTTTGACGAATCAGATTCTTTAGTCGATGATATGAGGGCACACAGATGACGCAGACTAAAGCGCAGATGACCGCAGATGATTTTTTATAAAAATAAAGTATCTGCGGTCATCTACGTGCTATTTCATAGCTATAAAGAGGCCAGATTCTTTTCGTTCTGCGGATTTTTTCCATCCGGGGTATAGAGATGCTCCAGGCGGTCGGCATACAGTTTCTCTACCTTGCCACGAACAATTTTTAGTGAGCTATTCACCAGCCCGTTTTGTTCGGTGAAGGGTTCCGGAAGCACGGCAAAGCTGGCTGGCAACCAACGCTCCGGGAACATATACGATAGGTCGCCCCCTTTGCGGAAACGGTCTATCTGTTTCTGTATAATCGTGATGGCGGCAGCCTTTCCTTCTGCTGTTTCTAAGGATAGATTCTGATGAGATAACTCTCTCTTTAATACCTCTTTATTCGGAACGATTAAAGCAACTGTATAAAGGTCCTGGTTGTTGTGTAACACGATCTGATCGATGGCCGAAGAGTGTTCTACCATCGCCTCTTCGATGCCTTCAGGGCTGTATTTCTCTCCGTCGCTACCAATCAGGAGGCTCTTAAAGCGCCCTAAGACATAGAGCAGGCCATCTTTCCCCATATAGCCCATATCTCCTGTATATAACCAACCGTTTTTGATTGTCTCCGCCGTCGATTCCGGGTTTTTCCAGTAGCCGGCCATGACATTTTCGCCTTTCACGACCATTTCGCCCTTTTCGCCCAAGGGAAGCTCTTTGCCATCCATATCGCATATCTTCATTTCCAGCGGCTGCACCAATACCCCGCTACTGCCGAAGCGATAACGACGTGGTCCGTTGGTGGAGATCACCGGGGTAGCCTCACTCAAGCCATAGCCCTGATACATCGGGATGCCGATCGCGTAATAGAACTTCTGCAGGTCTTTATCCAACAGCGCGCCGCCACCAACAAAGAAACGCATCTCCCCTCCGAAGTTCTCACGCACTTTCCGGAAAATCACCCGGTCGTAGAGGGCTACTAACGGCTTCAAGATGAAGCGCCAGCCGCGTCCATGCTCGCTATCGCTATCACCGTAGTAGTTGATAGCGGTTTTGAGTCCCGACTCAAACAGGCTGGTCACCAATTTGCCTTGTGCGCGGATGCCCTGTTCGATGTTCTTCTTGAAGTTCTTAGCCAGCGCAGGCACACTCAGGATCAGGTAGGGTTTTACCTCTTTGATGTTAATTGGGATATTTTTCAATGTCTCAATACCTGTTTTGCCGTTTTGCACCGTCGCCACGCTGGCTCCTTTCGACATGAAGATGTAGAAGCCCACCACATGAGCAAAGCAGTGGTCGAGCGGAAGAATAATCAAGGTGCGCCAACTGCTATCGATATCCATACAGGTCAACGACTGCTCGACATTGGCCGTATAATTGCGATGCGTCAGGATGACACCCTTTGGATCGGCAGTTGTACCGGAGGTGTAAGTAATCGTTGCAAGATCATCATTCTGAAGCGATTGGCTAATAGAAAGAAACTCTTCCATCGGGTGTTCTTTCAACCATTTTTTACCCATCTCGCTCACCTCGCGCAGGGTGATCTCTTTCTCTTCGTATATCTCCTGCTCATCGAACACAATGATCTTTTTTACCAGAGGCAGTTGATCGATAATGGCTCGTATCTTTTTCAGTTGCGTGCCTGAAACCATGATATATTTCACTTCCGCGTGAATAAGGCGGAAGAGTAGATCGTTTGCCTCTTCCAGCTTGATAGAGAGGGGGACATTGGTGGCACCTGCGTAAAACATCGATAATTCACCGATAATCCAGGCGTTACGCCCTTCGCTTAATAAGGCCATATTATCGCCCTTCTTCACCCCCAAGGCGATCAGGCCGGCTCCCAGGTCATAAACCTGCTCTTTTACTTCTGTGTAAGTAGTGGGTTCAAACTTGTCTTTTGTTTTCTCCAACAAAAATGTGTTGTTCGGATATTGAGCTACCGAACCTTCAAACAGGTCTACTAATGTTTTTTTCATGATAATAGCACTTATACTTAGTTGATTGAATAATTACTCTTTCTCTTTTGTCATAGAATAAGAGGTGTTTATCTCCTCTCTTAGCGGATGGTGACAGGCATCTGTTCCATCTCTTCCAGTATCACGCACGCCTTCTCCACGGTGTCTACCTGCTTGATCGTAATGCTTCGCTTTCCGTTCACCTCCCGCAGGTTGCACATCCGGGGATATTTCTGGATATAAGCGATCAGTTTATCGAAAGCATCACTTTGGTAATACGGGCTATCCATATTAGAAACCAAATAGATAGACATCTGCTCTTTCTTCAATACGATCTTCTCCATGCCCAAGCATTTTGCCATACGACGCAGACGCACCACGCGGATCAGCTCTTTCCCCTCTTTGGGTATCTTCCCGAAGCGGTCTTTCAATCGTTCGACAAACGCCTGGATATCCCGTTCCTGTTCCATATTATCCAGTTCACGATAAAGCGATATACGCTCGGAGTCGTTAGGGATATAATAGGGAGGGAACATCAGTTCCAGATCGCTTTCAATAAATGTCTCCCGCACATAATTTTGTCCGCTGTTGCGCACTTGCCCGGCGGATTCGCTGTAAAGATCGGAAAATTCTTCAGTTTTCAACTCATTTACAGCCTCTTCTAATATTTTTTGATAGGTTTCGTAGCCCAAATCGGCAATAAACCCGCTTTGTTCGGCTCCCAAGAGGTTACCGGCACCTCTAATATCGAGGTCTTGCATCGCAATATGAATACCACTGCCCAGTTCGGCAAAGTTCTCGATCGCCTGCAATCGGCGTCGTGCCTCTTGGGTCAGTGAAGAGAGAGGCGGGGAGAGGAGGTAACAGAAGGCCTTGCGGTTGCTTCGCCCTACGCGTCCCCTCAACTGGTGAAGGTCGGAGAGCCCGAACTGATGCGCGTTGTTGATAATGATCGTATTCGCATTGGGCACGTCGATACCGCTTTCTACAATGCTGGTGGCGATCAACACATCGTATTCATAGTTGACAAAATCGAATAGGATCTTCTCCAATGTCTTGGGATCCATCTGTCCATGCCCCACCGCAATGCGTGCGTCGGGCACCTCGCGCCGAACCAGGGCTTCGATCTCGTGTATGTTCTGTATGCGGTTATTGATGAAAAACACCTGTCCGTTGCGGCTCATCTCAAAATTGATGGCTTCGCGGATAATCTCCGGGTTAAAACGTTCCACTTCGGTCTGCACCGGATAGCGGTTGGGGGGTGGGGTAGATATATTGCTCAGGTCGCGTGCCCCCATGAGGGAGAACTGCAACGTACGCGGGATTGGTGTGGCGGTCATCGTGAGCGTATCTACATTCGTTTTCATCTGCCGCAATTTCTCTTTCACGGAAACGCCGAATTTCTGCTCCTCGTCGATAATCAACAAACCCAGATCCTTGAACTGCACATCTTTGCTTACGATGCGGTGGGTGCCTATCAGTATATTGACCTTTCCCTCTTTGACCTGCTTGAGCGTCTCTTTCACCTCCGCGGTCGAGCGGGCACGGCTGATATAGTCGATGCGGCAAGGGAAGTCCTTCAAGCGCTCTGTGAATGTCTGAAAGTGCTGAAAGGCTAATACTGTCGTAGGCACCAATACGGCCACCTGTTTGTTGTCGGCCACCGCCTTCGCCGCCGCGCGAATCGCTACCTCCGTTTTTCCGAAGCCTACATCACCGCAAATCAATCGGTCCATCGGGCGTTCCGCTTCCATATCCATCTTCACATCGTTGGTCGCACGCGTCTGATCCGGGGTGTCTTCGTAAATAAAGCTGGCCTCCAACTCGTTTTGCATAAAGCTGTCCGGGCTGTAGGAGAATCCTTTCTGCTGTTTGCGTTTGGAATAGAGAATAATCAGGTCGCGGGCAATGTCTTTCATCTTCGACTTGGTCCGTTCCTTCATCTTCTCCCAGGCGCCCGTGCCCAATTTGTTCAGTTTCGGGGCTTCGCCGCTTTCTTTCCCTTTGTATTTCGATAGCTTATGCAGGGAGTGGATACTAATGAATATCGCATCGTTGTTTTGGTAGATCAGTTTGATGACCTCTTGGATATTGCCGTTGATCTCCATACGCACCAAGCCTCCAAACTGCCCTACGCCATGATCGATATGCACGATGTAGTCGCCCGTGGTGAACTGATTCAATTCTTTGAGCGAAAGCGTAATTTTACCGCTTCGCGCCTTATCGCTTTTCAGGCTGAACTTGTGGAAACGGTCAAACAATTGATGGTCGGTAAACAGACAGACGCGCAGGGTGTCATCCGTAAACCCTTCGTGAACCGTACGGTTGACAAACGTGAACGGGATATTATCTCCCCGGTCTTCAAAAATAGCCTGTATGCGTTTCGCCTGTTTCTCCACGTCACTCAGGATGTAAAGCGTGTAGCCCTGTTCGAGATAGCTCTGGAAGGATTTGCTAACCAGGTCGAAGTTTTTGTGATAGATCGGTTGCTGCTGGGTCGCGAAGGTGATGGTTGCCTCGGCTACTCCCATCGGGCGGGTACCAAAATGCAACCGCTTGAATTCGACGACAGCGCGTAGAAATTCATCGTCCGGAATCAGTTTGCGCCGCATACTCTCCTGGCTTGCGAAGGAGTCTTCGTCAGCCTGCATCGGCTCTTCCATCCAGATGCCTTTCACCTTTTCTTTACACCAGGCGAGATCTTTGACCGCCAAGAGCGCGTTTGCCGGAAGCGATTGCAATAGCGAGGCTTTCGCGTGGCTGCTGGTGCTTATTTTGGGGACGATAGAGATACTGTCTAATTTCTCTTTCGAGAGCTGGGTTTCGACATCGAAGGTACGGATCGTCTCTACCTCATCGCCAAAAAAGTCGATGCGGTAAGGATATTCGTGCGAATAGGAGAATACGTCGAGAATACTACCGCGCAAGGCATATTGCCCCGGTTCATACACATAGTCGACCTGCTCAAAGCCATAACTATCCAATACATCGGACACAAAAATATTATCCAGCTTTTCCGCTACATGTATCTTCAGCGTATTCTCTTTCAACACCTCTTGGGCAATCACTCTCTCCGCTAACGCGTCGGGGTAGGTGACAATCACAAACGATTTGGGCGGGCTTTGCAGCATACTGAGCACCTCGGTACGCAATATCTCGTTGGCAGCGTCGATATGCCCGTATTTGATGGACCGCCGGTAGGCAGAAGGGAAGAAATAGATCTCCTCGCCCGATGCCAGCTGCATCAGGTCGTGGTAGAAATAACCCGCCTCTTCCATATCGTTCAGGATACAGACAAAAGAATGAGAACCTTGGCTAAAAAGAGAGGCAAATGCCATTGTGGCAGCCGAACCATGAAGCCCTTTTAAGAAAATGTTGCGCGTATCGTTCTGCTGCAACAAAGTATGAAGGGCGGATAGTTGTGGGTGAGTAGTATATAACTTGAGCAATTCCTGTATTTCCATTGGCGCAAAAATACATAAATCCTTCAAATCAAGTTGTTAAAAATAGCGTCGTTTTTTCTCTTATCCCCAAAACAGGATGATTTAGTCGAAAAAATACATACTGTCAGCAAAAAGTCGGTTTTGCTTTACAATATGATACGTTAAAAAGTGTTACTCGCCTGACTAATTTTAAATACCCCTACGTTTTTGGAAAAATACTCCCGCCGAAATGTCAAAATGCTACTTGCAAATTCTCCAAAAAGAATAGCTACTTACGGATTGTAAGGTTTTAAGAAATGGAAAGGTGAATTGTAAATTGCTTAGCGTAGTGTAAAGCAAAGGAGATGAGATGTAAAGGGGAAGGATTCAAATTTTGGAAGATGTGAAGGAGATAGGAGATAGGAGATAGGAGCGTCTTCAGATATTGCAAGATGTGAAGGTGGAGAGCGCGCTGCAAGCGCGAGATTATGCATAACCGTATGCAAGCGCAGCGCAGCTTACGGTATAGCGACTCCCTGTCAATCAAGCGCCGCAGGTGCGAGATCTGTCACAATCCCGCCCCATGCGGGGCTTTTTATATAGAGGATTCACTACCGTAAGCTGCGCTACGCTTGCATACGGTTATGTATAATCTCACGCCTGCGGCGTGCTTCCCCGCAACCTTCCCCTCCCCTCCCATTTGAAGACCAGCAGCCTGAGGCAACTGGCTACAGAGCGGAGCAATCTACGATTGCTTGCCTTTATCGTCTTCTCCGATTGAATATTTAACACTGTGTAATCTGTGCAATCTGTGCCAAAAGCCACCTTCCCCTTTTCTCCCATTTGAATATAAACCCTTGTGTAATCTGTGTGATCTGAACCTACTACTCAAAGCAAATAGGAATAAGCCTGTCATACCAAAAAAAGAGTTGCCCGTAAGAGCAACCCTTTTAGTATGAAGTATAGTTTTTACACAATTACCAACCGGGGTTTTGTGCCAAATTCTCATTCAAGCGAATTTGTCCCAGTGGTATCGGACGAAGATAATCACGTTGTGAATACAAGGTATTGGCAGGCAGTGTTGCGATAGGACGACCGTAGTCAGGGTCGTTCGGGCCTGTGCCTTCATAAATGCCGTATTGCGTCGGACGAACACTTGGATCGTAAGCAGTTTGTCCGAAATAGGTTGCATCATTTGCTTTAGCCGTCATATAAGCTGTGCCGTAAATTTTACGTCCCAGTTTCTGACCTTTCAAATTGATGTGAGCAATACCCCAACGTTTCAGGTCATTTTCACGGAATCCTTCCGCAAAGAGTTCGCATGCGCGTTCGCGACGGATTTCGTCCATCATATTCATCTTTTTACAGATCGTTTTGTTTTGTTCGTGATCCCAATAGCCAGCATCCCAAACATTCGCGATCAAAGCGTTTGTCAATGGAGCCACACCGGCGCGGGCACGGTTCTTATTAATGGAGAAATCAAGGTCTGCGTCGGAGATGGCTCCATTACCCAGTTCACAAGTAGCTTCAGCATAAATCAAATGAACTTCTGCCAAACGGATAAGTGGATAGTCGGCCGATTCCTGTTCACTGTTACGCTTTGCTCCCTCAACGCCAAACTTACGGCTGCCATAACCGTTATGTGTGCTATTGAGTCCGATCAGCGGAGTGAATACTGCCAGTTTGCTGCTATAAGCCGGGTCATTCGCGTTATAGACATCTGACGGAGCCGGATATACCGGATCCGGATAAGCTTTGCCTAACTCTGTCAGCTGACGACCATCTTCGGCGCGACTTGTCCATACCGGACGGTCGGGCAGGAATGTACAGCTGGTAAAACGATAATCCCGATTTTGATATTCATCCATGAAGTCCTTATATCCACCAAATTGCGGATTGTCCTGTGCGTCTGCCATATTGCCGGTGTAGCTTACCCGGATAGGCAATCCGTTTCGACAAAGGAAAGATTCTCCAAATACAGTACTGATATTTGATGCTTGCCAGGTGTATACCGTATGCGACATATTAATACCTCCTTTAAGCAGGTCGAAGTCATACTTTTTAGTGAAAATAAACTCTTTGTTTGTCGCTTTTCCTTTTCCCCAAGGATTGGCAATATTTCCTCCTTTATCATCGAGGTTGAACAAGTAGAAATAGCTCAACGAATCACATTCCTGCCAGAGTTGGTATGTGCCTGTTTCTGCTTCATCGATTACCTCTTTCGACATTTTTTTTGCTTCTGTCAACATATCGGTGATAGAAGGATAACCGGCCGGTTTAGTTGTACCCGCACCAGTAGAAGAGCCATTACCATCCAGGTCGTAACCAATGGTTGGAACATATTTCTCCCAGGTGGCTTCGTAAAGCAATACTCTTGCCAGGAATGATTTAGCCGCTTCTTGGCTCACTTTGCCTCTATCTGAAGCTACAATGTTCTTTTCCTGTGGCAGTTTTTTAATTGCTTCCCGTAAGTCTTTAATGATAAAGTCAATCACTTCATAACGGCTATTACGCGGGCCATACAACACCGGGGTAGCTACGTCTATGATCTCTTCAACAATGGGTACTCCTCCAAAATACTGCAACAGATAGAAATGCTGCCAAGCGCGGAAAAATAATGCTGTTCCTACTGAGGAGGCAATATCTTCCTGTGCTCCTTCATAGGCGGCTGCTTTTGTCAAGACAATATTACATTTGCGGATATATTCGTAGGGCTTATTCCAGCGGAAATCACCTTCACCCACAGAGCCGCCACCATTACTGCCAAAACCGGAGATGTCCGTGCCTTGGTCCATCTTGTAATAGGTTGCTTTTCCGTCATAGTCTTTCCAACCTTCTATATCATAAAGCGAATTGGCCGCCTGTATAAAGTGTTCAGGTGTTTTATAGAAGATAGCTTCTGTACCCTGTGACAATGGTTCTTTATCCAGAAAGTCGCTACATGCGCATAACGATACCGCTGCGGTAGCTAATATGAATAATTTATTAATGTATTTCATACAATATGATTTTTTGTAGTTATTAGAATGTTACGTCTATACCGAAAGAAATCAGACGGCTGAAAGGGAAGGTGTCGTTTGAACCTGTACCGGCTTCCGGGTCGAATCCGTCTTTTACTTTTGTCCACTCCCATAAGTCATCTCCGGAGAAATAAACCCTTACTCTATCGAGTGCTGCTTTACGCGTGATATTCTGAGGAATTGTATATCCTACGATCAGTGATTTCAAGCGGATATAACGGGATTTCTGTACCATGACATCTTTGGCCCAATAGTTCCAGTTGTTGAATGAGTTGTCGCGTGAAGCCACTGTGTACATTGTGTTCATATTTTCCGGAGTCCACTGTTTTCCGTAAGAGACATTACTGATTCCGGTATAATTGGCCTGCCAGGGATAAGCCAGGCGGTCGGTACGGAGGATGTTCTGCTTGCCTACCCCTTGGAAGAAGGCAGAAAAGTCGATACCTTTCCATTCCAGTCCCATTTTGAGACCAAAAGTAAGACGCGGTGCGGCATCTCCAGCATATACCAAGTCTTCTGTGGTAATAGAGCCATCGTTGTTGGCATCAACTACTTTACGAGCACCCGGGCGCAAACGGTTTGTGCCGGTTTCTCTTGGTGCTGGTATAATATTGCCTGCCTTAGGTCCTGTACGGTTTTCGTTCCAATAATACTGATCATAATAGGCATCGGCTTCAGACTGTGTTTGGAAGATACCATCTGTTTTATAGACATAAATGGCTTGACGTGGCATTCCTTCCAAGCGGTTGGAGTTGAGTCCCGCATTAGGAACATTTTCATTGTTTTCGATTCTCACTACTTCGGAAGAGGCGTCTGCCAGGAATCCACCGATGTTATACTGGACGTTACCAATTTTGTCTCTCCAATTCAATTCGATTTCCCAACCTTTCGTACGGAATTTACCATTGTTTGTTTTCGGCGCGGAAGCTCCCATGATAGCCGGGTAAACCACCGGGATAAACATGCCGTTATTGCTCTTCTGGAAGTAGTCGAACGAACCGGTCAAACGCTGATTAAGGAATCCGAAATCAATACCGGCATCATGCGAATTAATGGTTTCCCAGGTACGCTGATCGGATGTCATACCGCCCAAGCGGATGAGTGTCTGGTTGGTAGGACTTTCTCCAAATAAAACACTTCCCGATGACAACGTGGCATAACGTTCGTAATTGCCGATACCTTCTACACTACCGGTTTTACCATAGTTATAACGCACTTTCAAGTGGCTTAACCAGTCGGAAGTACCTTCCATAAAGGCTTCGTTAGTAACAATCCAACCTCCTGATACGGAGTAGAAATTTTTCCAACGTTGATTGATTGATAGTTTGGAAGAACCGTCACGACGTCCTAATACTTCAAGCAGATAACGACCATCGTATTCATAGTTCAAACGTCCGATATATGAAAGCAGAGCCCAAGAGCTTTGTCCTCCACCGGCACCATTATTTGTATGGCTCAGCATGGTTTCCAGGTCAACCAGATCGGATCCTGCGTACATCGGGCCATTATTACGTGAAGCAGAGATTTTTTTGTAGTCTTCATTCTCAGCTGTCATACCCAGCATAGCTTTTACCGTATGTTTCTTTACAAAAGTACGGTTGTAGTTAATGAAGCCCCCTAAGTTATAGTTTGTCCATTTTTCTATCTCTTCTTTCAAGTGCCCTGGGCCGTTTCTGTTTCCTGTTGGGGTACCTGCCCAGTCATAGTATTGTACCTTTTTTCTATATTCCTGGTACTCTTTTCTTGCTTCTTTATAGCTTCCCTGGAAAGATAAAGAAAGCCCTTCCAGATAATCGTTCAGGTCGAGAGTCGCTTTTACATTGGCGCGGAGCGTTGAATAGTTATTCTTTTTATGTCCCCCGTCTTTGCCGGCAACACCCACAGGGTTACGGTTTCCGCTAAAAGTATCATACACTTGTCCGTTTTCGTTGTATATCGGCCAGAACCAAGGGTCTTCCCAAGCGCGTCCAGCATAATCGTAAGGCGTCGTAATGTCACGTCTTTCATACGACATGCCAGTCTCAACTTTCAATAGTTTTGTGGCCTGATAATCCATATTTAGGCGGGCACCGTATTTCTTTTCCCCGTCATCCATTAATTTGAATTGCGAATTATTGTCTGCGTAATTCAAAGAGGCGCGGTAAGCAAACTTATCATCTGCTCCGGAAATACTAACCGTATGTTTGTGGGATGTGCCTTGTCCGTACATCTCATCCACTAATGAGGTGGGCTGCCAGCGATCGATGTTTTGACCTCTTCGAAGCGTCAATATCTTTCCGCTACGCAGGGCATTAAACAAAGACTCACCCGAATAGGATTCTCCTGTTTCAACGTCTTGTCCACCGAAGCTATTGAATATCCACCAGTTGATGCGGCTATGAATCTCTTCCGGATTATTGGCATACTGCGGATTATTGGCAATCGCATCCTGATATTGAGCATCATAAAACATATCCAGCCACTGTTTATGATTAGCCAAAGGAGGCTTTATCCCGTCAATTGTACGGCTGAATGAACCGTTATAGGTGATTTGTGCTTTCCCTTTTTTTCCTCGTTTGGTCGTTACCAACACAACACCAGATGCCGAGCGGGAACCGTAAATAGCAGCAGAAGCATCTTTCAATACGGTAATGGTCTCAATGTCATTTCCATCCATTGCGTTCAACTCATTCAGAGAAGAGGTCATCCCGTCAATCAATACTAACGGAGATGAATTACCATTGATAGAGATGTCTCCACGAATCTTCATGGCAGCGTTTTCACTACCCGGACGAGTACTACTACGTGTTACTGTCAAACCAGCCACTTCACCTTGCAAAGCAACAGAGGGATTGGCAATACCTTTGCTCTTAAAGACATCATCTCCCTTTACCTGCGTAATCGCACTGGTCAAAGAACCCTTATTCTGCGTAGCATACCCTACCACAATCACCTCATCCAACACTTCCGAGTCTTCAGCTAAGGTGATGGTGTAAATGTTTTTGCCTAAGGCAAGTTCTTGTGTTTTGTATCCGATATAGGATATTACTAACGTTCCCGTTTGGGGGGCTTCGAAGGAGAAGTTACCATCGACATCGGATATCGAGCCTATGGTTGTTCCTTTCACCTGTACGTTGGCGCCAATGACGGCTTCGCCTGTGGCGTCGACTATTGTACCGCTAATTCTTTTGTTCTGTGCCATGGCTGATACTGTTATCAGCATCGAAACACATACGATAAAAAATTTAAAAAAGATTTTGTGATCTTTCATTCTTTTGGGTTTTAATAATTTCACGACTTAAGAGATTAATACATTCACTTTGCATGTTACATGCCTGTTTACTTTTACGTTTTCATAAGCTTTATCAGATTTAATGAATTAGTACTGTTACATATATTTTACACACTTTTCTTGACATAGGAGCGGATCTCTTTTCGCCCGATGAACAGATGGTTCTCTACCGTTCTGCGGCTTAGGTTCAGGCGATCGGATATCTCAGGAACGCTACATTCTTCGTAACGATTCAGGTAATAAACCAGGCGGCGCTGTTTGGGGAAGGTCTTCATCTTCCGGTATTCCAAGCGAAGAATATCATTCGCCAGAATGCTCTCTTCCGTTTCGTTGGAGTAGGTCTGCATGGTTTCATGCAGGTAATAATCGATCTCCTGGCGTTTATAATAGCGACGGATATAGTCAATCACTATGTTACGCGCGATCGTATATAAAAAGAAACGTGCCGTCTCCGGGCGGAGCATTTGCCGACAATCCATTAGACGCATAAATACATCCTGCGTCAGATCTTCCGCTTCATATTTATGCGTGATGCGGTATCGTATATAATGAAGAATATCGGCATGATATTTTTCGTAAATAGTTGCCAGAAGAGTGTCCGAATGGTTGATCGTATTTCCCATAATGTGGATTGTTTTCAGGTATAACTTCAAACTGTCTACGCCTCTTTTTGGACAGTTTTCGAAAGCAAATATATGGGGCGAAAGAGTCAAGACCATGAAAAAAGAGGCGGAATAAATCCCACCTCATTCTATTGGACTAATAAAAATAAAACAGACTGATATGCAATGGAATAGGATGTGTAACGCAGCGAGTGTCAAATAATTATTTGACACAAAAATGGCAAACAAAGGGTGTTATTTGTCTCACGACGGATAGGTAAAGAGCTCATCCGCCGTTTTGCTGATGAGTCACTCTTCGTTTTGAAGTCCGAGACTTTGGATGTATTCGTTGGGCGTAATTCCTACCACTTTTTTGAAAGAGCGGAAGAAGGAGGAGCGGGAACTGAATCCGCACAAACCGGCTAAGGCGGTTAGCGTATATTTCTTGTATTTCGGATCGACCACCAAACGTTTGAATTCTTCAATCCGGTATTGGTTGATATAGTCGTAATAGGAAAGGTTCATATGTTGATTAAACAGATAGGACAACGAATAGGAAGAGGCCTCGATAGCCGTTGCCAGATCGCCTATCTTCAATTCGGAATTGATATAGGGCTTCTGCTCTTCCATATAGTTTTGCAGTTTTTTGTAGAGCTCTTTACACTCTTTTTCGCTCAAGCGGTTTGTCTTATATTTCTCATCTGCTTTCGGATCCAATGTATCCTCTTCCGGTTCTTTGTTCTTCCGCGAGAGTATTTGCTCATAAATAAACCGGCGAGAGCGGTAGAGCTGATAGAGCAGAAAGGCGATTAATAACAGTATAACAAATCCTAATGCCCATTCCCAAGCGGAAGAGAGCCAGGAGCCTATCTTCAGATCAAAAGAGACTTCCGTCTGTTCATCACCGGCGATGCGTATATGGAACACATATTTCCCCGGTTTCAGATCGTAATAGCTGACGCCATTTTCCCCGGTAAGCACCTTCCATTCCTGATCGACGCCATCAAGCTTATAATTATAGAGGATAGAGGCCGGATCGCTATAAGAGAGATTGACAAAACGGAAACCTACGTTATTCTCTTCTTCTTTGAGAGTCAATACATTCTCTGTCTTTGCCCGGTTTAATCGTTCGGAAGAGATCGGATTCCCTTTTATCAGTACATCCGTAAGAACGATCGGGTAGGGGTTGCGCTTAAGACTATCGACCTGCCCGGGGTCTACATATAATAACCCTTTGTTGTTGCTGAACCAGAGCACTCCTTTTTCGTCTTTATAAGCCGGATGGTGCATAAAGATCGGATCGGGTATGCCATCCGTAAAGTTGAATAAATAATATTTGCTGTCTTCAAACCGGGTGCGGATCAACCCGTCGTCGCTGCCCAGCCAAAACCATCCTTCCTTGTCTTGTATGATCGTTGTGTAGGCATTCCCATGCAGCATAGGATGAATCGGTAAGCTGCCGAAGATGGTCATAGAGAGATTAGACGTGAGTAACCTACCCCTGTCGGGCAGGAAATAGAGCTTCTTATCGCTGTCTTCAAAGGCAAAACGGATCTTCTCTTTATGGAAGAAGCCCTCTGGGAAGACCGTCGACCGCATGCTGTTGGAGGAGGGGTCATACATCGACAAGCCATTATCGGTACATATCCATCCTTTTCCCGTTGAGTCGAAGAATACATCGTAGGTATTGCCCTCCGGCATTTGCGAATTGGTATGTGTAAAACAGCGCATCTCATGCTGGGCCGAATCATAGGCATAGACACCATCCGAGGTGCCGATCCACAACACATTTTGCGCGTCTTTTTTCAGACAGAAGATATGCCCGTTACGGAAGATAGCATCGCGCGAGATCTGAAAGGGCTCCAGACGTAAGGTCTTACGGTCGATTAGGGAAAGCCCTCCGCCGTACGTGCCTATATAGTATTTATCATCGTAACAGGTGATCGACAGGATCAGGTTGGAACGCAGTTCGGGTTGACGAAACAGCCGTGTCTGTCCGGTGGTCTCATTGATATAATAGAGTCCGTCTCGTGTGCCGATAATCTTTACCTGATCGTCGATATAAAAAGAACGTACTGCCAGGTTCTTGCTGTCGAAAGCGGGAGGCATGGCATAGACCTGGAAAAGCCCGTTCTGGTACATACTGTAATCGAAGCCGGCCTGGTAGTATCCGATCCAAACAATGCCTTCGCGGTCGACCAATAGGGAATAGACCGAATTGGAACGGATAGAGCTTTTGTCTTGCGCGTTATGAATAAAAGAGCGGGTCACTCTCTTTTCTTTGTGCGACAGGAAATGCACGCCATAGCCATCTGTCCCTACATATAGATTCTCTTTCCCATCACTCGATAGGGCAGAGATAATATTACTCCCCACATCAGGTAAACGGCTGAAGGTCGAGGTCGTGATGTCGAAAGAGAAGATGCCCTGGTTTTGCGTGCCCATATAGAGCGTATGATCAATGCGTGTGATGTGTTGAAATATATTTTCTCCCGACAACCCGAAAGTGGAATAATAAAAAGAGACATCACCCGATTCCAAGCTGTATTTACATAAGCCGTCGGCGGTTGTCAGCCACAAAACTGCCGCTTCGCCTTTTTGAATGCCCGTCACCTTATTGGCGGCCGAGAAGATATTCTCATGCAGCGGAACATGATGTAGTTTGTCTTTCTCATAGATAAATAATCCCTTCTCGGTACCTACATACCACACACCTGCTTCGTCGTAATAAAGCGAATAGACCGGACAATCGATTGTTTCGGCAAACAGCCTTTCAGGCAGGTCGAGGTAAGAGTTCAACTGCCAGAGTCCTGTATTATTGCCTATCCATAATTGTTTTTCTTTTCCTTCCAGAATCACATTGACGCGCTTCTTCTTCAGGTCGGTGCCACCTATCGGATAATGCTTGATACCGACACCGTCGAAGCGGTC
This sequence comes from Parabacteroides sp. PM6-13, assembly GCF_029892605.1. Taxonomy (GTDB): domain Bacteria; phylum Bacteroidota; class Bacteroidia; order Bacteroidales; family Tannerellaceae; genus QVMG01. The sequence continues at coordinate 76,026 of NZ_JARXWF010000006.1, read as the reverse complement.
GAGGCTATTATCCGTGCCCAGCCAGATAAAGCCTTCGGAGTCTTTGTAGATGGCATTGACCAATAAATCTGAAAGCCCATCCGACATATTGATCCCCCGAAAAGTATAATTCACAGCATAGGCCGCAGGGCTTAACCATGACACACACAACAGGATAGCTGTAATAAGAAGGTTTCTCATGCCGTATTGCACCTTTAATACTTGTTTGTATAGAACTATCAAAAGTAAAGGTTTTTGTTAAAATACACAAATATTATATGTTACCTTTGCAATCGATAAAGAAATTCTTCAAAATCATTATGCAGACACGAATCAATAAATTCATTAGTGACAGCGGATATTGTTCGCGCCGCGAAGCCGACAAATATATAGAACAGGGTGAAGTGACCATCGACGGCAAAAGAGCCGAGGTGGGAAGCGTTGTATTGCCGGGGCAAACAGTAAAGATCTTTGGAGAAGAGATCAGGCGAACCGCTAAATCGGTTATCATTGCCTATAACAAACCGGTCGGGGTTGTCAGCACCACAGACGCCGACGAAAAGAATAATATCACGACCGCTATCGGGCATGAGGAGCGTATCTTCCCTATCGGACGTCTTGATAAGGACTCGCAGGGATTGATCCTGTTGACCAACGAGGGAGATATTGTGAATAAGATTTTGCGTGCCGACAACAATCACGAAAAAGAATACATCGTGACGGTGAATAAATTGATTACGGCCGACTTCGTGCAACGGATGCAAAAAGGGGTGCCTATCTTGGGCGTGGTGACTCGTAAATGTGTGGTGACGCAGAAAGGTCCCAATACCTTCACGATCGTATTGCGTCAGGGTCTCAATCGCCAGATCCGCCGTATGTGTGAATACCTGGGATACACCGTGACCAAACTACAACGGATACGCATCATGCATATTCACCTGGGTAACCTGAAGACAGGACAATACCGCAACCTGACCGCAGCTGAGACGGAAGAACTCTATCGTAAAATCGCCACATCCACAAAAATACAAAGCACCTCTACCAAGAAGAAGAGCTCCGCGCCTTCTCCTGCTTCAAGGAAAAAGGAAATGCCCGATCAGGCAAAAAGAAAACCTATACAGAGCAAAGGACAAACCGCCCGACCGGCAGCCGGACAAAATAAAACGGGCAAACCGGCAGAGAGAAATACCTCTTTCCGCCCCAGGAGTAAGCGACGCTAACGATCAATACGCGAACGCGACAACCTCACCGTAAGCGGGCATCAGTTCGAAGGTTCGGTGGATATCCGCTTGTTCAAAATAGACACGGGCGCAACTGATTACACCGCCATGTGCGAAAACAACTACGGATTGATAGTCTTCATTGGCTTTCAACGCATCAAAGAAATTAGCTACCCGCTCATACATCATCATAAACGATTCACCATTGGGCGCCGGAGTATGTACCCAGTCTTTCTCCCAAGCCGACATATCCATATCATCCCATAGCTGCGTCTCCCAATCACCAAAATGGATCTCTTTCAAACGATCGTCTAACACCGGATTGGCATACCCGCAAAAAGCGGCCAACCGACGACAGCGACTTAGAGGACTGGAGTAAACAGCATCGGGAATGATACCGCTCAAATTCTTTTTTACAACGGCAGCCTCCTCTTCAAAGGTCTCTTTCAGAGGTACATCCGTCTGCCCATAACACATGCCCGAAGGGCAACCAACAGCCGTATGGCGTACTAAGTAAACTTTCATATCTACAAATATAGGGAAGAAACCCCTAAATAAAAAGAGATCTCACACAACAGGAAGAGGGCACCGCAGCAATCGCCGGTATAGCCCTCTATCTTCTTTTTCATCAGGAAGATTAAAAAGAAAAACAGTGCGATAGGAGCAAAGGCGGCAAGCCAGAGGTGCATATCAAGGAATAAGAACAGCGGAAATAATCCGAAGAATGCAGAAAGGCATAAGGCGCCGGGGCTGCTTCCTTTGTAGATGATCTTGGCCTTACTCGAGGCGGCCGTCCGGGCGTAAGGCAGGAGACTGGTTACCTGTGAGGCAATGAATTTACATAGCGGATCACCAGCCAACAGAACGAAACAGGCAAGCGGGTAGGGGAGGTTTGTCAATATGGTATAGAATAATAGAAAATAAAAGATCAACCCGATCACCCCATAGGTGCCGATATGCGAATCTTTCATAATGGCTAAGATCCGCTCTTTCGTGTTTCCACCACCAAAACCGTCTAAGAAATCTGCCAGGCCGTCTTCATGCAGACCGCCTGTCAACAAGACGCGGCTCAACAGGGCAAGCATCACCGCAATCGGATAAGGCAGTACCTGCGCCCCAAGCCATAAGGTAGCCGCCATAACCCCTCCGGTAAGCCATCCGACCACTGCCCAGTAGTTGATTACCCGGCTGAAAGAATCTGCCGGCACCTGAAACGCCTTCAGCCGCCAGAGAGGCAACCGGGTAAAGAATACAAAAGAGGCCAGAATACTTTTCAGCATATCAGAAATACTTGGTTACCTGTATCTTCTTGAATGAATGCATCTCATTGATCATTCTGGCTGCCGATTCTATGATCGGATAGGCACAGAGGGCACCTGTCCCTTCGCCTAAGCGGAAGCCCAGGTTAAGAATGGGGGAGGCTTTCAGATAATCTAACAATAGTTTGTGTCCGGCTTCATCTCCCTGATGTCCGAATATACAATAGTGTAACACCTCCGGATAGAGCTTGGAGGCGGCTAATACGCAGTTGGTCATAATAAAACCATCTACCAGAATAAGCATTTTCAGTTCAGCGGCTTTCAACATAGCACCAACTGCCATAACCATCTCATACCCGCCAAAGTAACGCATAATATCCTCTACCGATCCATCTCCGGTATAGTTTTTTATGGATTGGCTGAGTACATTGAATTTATGATGAATAATGGAGCCGGTGAAGTCACAACCCGCACCAATACACTTATCCAACGGAATGCCTGTCAAGCAATTCATCCAGAGCGAAGAAGAGGATGTATTGGTAATACCCATCTCCCCGAATCCAATCACATTACAGCCCTCCTCGAAGCAGGCCTCCGTACACTGCGCTCCTCTTTCCAGGGCAAGCGCCATTTCTTCGTGTGTCATAGCCGCTTCGTGCAGGTAGTTGCGCGTACTCTTCCGGATCTTCTTGTCGATAATCGGATCACCCGGTTTGAAGTCATAATTCACCCCCGCGTCGACCACCTTCAGGTCAATCCCATGCTGCCGTGCCAGGAAGTTGATACCGGCACCTCCGGCCCAGAAGTTAGCTACCATCTGATAAGTAACCTCCTGCGGAGAGGGGCTAACGCCTTCGGCGGCAATGCCATGATCACCGGCAAACACAATATGCATCGGCTTATTCAATTGGGGCGAGAGTGTTTGCTGTACCCAACCAATCTGCATGGTCAAGTCTTCCAACACGCCTAAGGAGCCTTTAGGTTTTGTTAGGTTATCTATTTTGTCCTGCAGATAAGGACGTATCTCGTCGTTCGGTTTTTCGATTGTGAATCGTATCATTGTCTATTTTATTAGGTTTGTTATTTCACTTGCATGGGAATACCCGCCACCATCAGATACACCTCGTCGGCACGGGCGGCCATATACTGATTGAGCCAACCTTGTAGGTCGGCGAACTTACGTTGGAGCTCATGGGCAGACATCTCGCCCATGCCCACTTCATTTGTCACAAAGATAAAGGTGGCATCCTGATCGGTGAAGAGATCAAACTCCTGTTTTAAGGCGCTGAGAGAGGCCTCTACATCCGATTGCAGATCAAAGAAGAAGTTGGTAGCCCACAGGGTAACGCAATCGATCAACACCACACCGTCCGAAAAGCGATGGCGGCTTAGCTGTTTCTCCTCTTCGATGGTTGTCCATTCGTTCCCTCGATCGGCCTTATGTCGCTCGATGCGTTGGCGATGTTCCTCATCCCATACACGGGAGGTGGCCAGATAAACAGGGTTGGCAGCCAGCGACAGCGCTTTCTCTTGCGCGAAGCGGCTCTTGCCTGAACGTTGTCCACCGGTTATCAGAATAATCTTTTTCATGCATTATCTATTAAGACCCACAAAAGTACACACAATTAGAACGATAATAACACACAACAGCATGCCGATTTCTGCCCGGCGGTTTATTTCTATGGCACGTTGCATATCCATCGTAGTCAGTTCCCTTTCCCGTTCGCCGATATAGGGCTTATCGACCCGTTTGCCGAAATAGCTGTTCGGCCCTCCGAAGCGGCAGTCTAATATGCCGGCCAGAGCGGCTTCCGGATAGCCGGAGTTTGGGCTGGCATGATTACGCCCCTGTTTCCGTACAAAAGCAAACAGGGATGGCTTCCCACTGACGATAACCATCAAAACAGCCGTCAGACGAGCCGGAATATAATTGGCTATATCATCTATTTTGGCGGCCCAACAGCCAAAGTCTTTATAGCGCTCATTCTTATATCCAATCATCGAGTCGAGCGTATTTACCATCTTATAGGCAAACATACCAGGCACGCCCAGCACCAGGAACCAGAACAATGGAGCAATCACGCCATCGCTTAGGTTTTCCGCCAAGGTTTCAAGGGCTGCCGTTCGTACCTGCTGAGGTGAGAGCCCGGAGGTGTCGCGCCCAACAATACGGGCCACCTGCTTTCTTCCCTCTTCCGGCGATCGGTCTGTTGCTACAAAGACCTGACGAACCTCATCTTCTAAGGTCTTTCCGGCAAGGCAATAGAAGACGACTATAGCGGAAAGGATAACAGCCAAACCCGGATGAATCGCCAATAGGCCATACATCAATAGAAAACTCAATAGGATCAGGGAGATACTGAAATAGGCCCCTTTCGCCTTTCGTCTCTTGCCGTTGTTTAATCTCTTCTCGCCCCAGGCAATCACCTTTCCGAAACCAACCACCGGGTGCGGTAGGACAGGCGGATCTCCAAACAACCGGTCAGCTATCCACCCCATCAACAGCGGAATCAATCGAAAGTAACAGATCAGATCCATTCGCGTATGGCTTTTATTAACAGATTATTATCCTCTTCCGATTGAGCCGCTATCCGAAAATACGAGGAATCCAATCCTCTGAAGTTGGCAGCATCTCGGATCAATAATCCCTGCGCCTCTATCAGGTATTCCTTCAATGCGGCAGCCTTTCTATCTTTCAAACGGCATAGAAAGAAATGGGTATCGGTAGGATAGACCGTCAGTCCTTCTATCTCTTGCAATGCCTGCTGTAGACGTTTAGCCTCTTCCAGGCAGGTAGACTCAGGCTGCTTCGCTTTGTTTTCCAATAGGTATTTCCCGGCTTCTGCAGCCAACACATTCACCGACCAGGGCATCCGGTAGAGGCTTATATTGGCAATATTATCCCTGTGAGCCGTCAGATAGCCCAGGCGCAAACCGGGAATGGCATACTGCTTGGTCATAGAATGAAGAAGGATCAGGTTCCGATAGCCTGTTGCCTTCGGTATATCCCAGACCTCTTTATGCGTAAAATGCCCATAAGACTGATCAAACACAAAACAGGTTTGCGGATTTCTCTCTACCATATCCTTCAACAGATCGATATCATACACCCTGCCCGTCGGGTTATTTGGATTGCAGATCCAGACTAAATCCATGGAAGAGTGATTTATCTCTTCCGGCTTATCATAGAAAGAGAGGGTATGTTGATGTATCCGACAGGCATCTTCATACTCACTGAATGTTGGGACTACTATCGCTGTTCTACTACCTTCGAACGCTTTTGCGATCAGGTAGATCGCTTCGGTTGCGCCATTGGTCACGCAACAGCAGGCCTCCTCTATCCCCAGCTTCCCGGCTAATAAGGCCCGAAGCGACTCCGCCTCCGGTTCCGGATAGGAATGGATCAGCGGCAGGCGGGTAGCGAGGTAGGCATGCAAATCCGGCATATCCTGCACGCTGCGTATATTAGAGCTGAAATTAGCTACGATCCGGCCGGCATAGTGGTGGATATCATCTCCATGTCCCTGTATCATGGTTGTTCTTCCATTATCCGGTAAACCAATTCCATATTCACATGTCGGCGCACATGGTCGGCCAGTTTGTTGTATTGCTCCTCTTTAAAGGCTTTCATATCGAATGGAGCACCCTGGAGCTTCTCAGCATAAGGCGCCAATAGGTAGTCGATCGCTGCCTGATTATCAAAGATCCCATGCATATAGGTGCCAAAACACTTTGTGTGAAGGAAATAGCCCTCTCCTTTGCCCTCTTCCAGGCGGTTCAGCGGAGAGTCCGGTTGACCTTCGATCGGCAGGGTGGTGCCCATGTGGATTTCATAGCCTTCGCATATCTCTTCTTTGTCAAGTAACCGGAATCTTACCTGTCGGGTGGTCTTCTCGCTTTCTATCCGTGTGACGACCGGCAAGAGTCCAAGCCCCGGCATCCGCTCGATCCCTCCTTCGATATGTTCGGGATCATACACCTCCTGTCCCATGATCTGGTAGCCACCGCAAATGCCAACAACGGTTGCGCCCCGTTTACTGGCCCGCAGAATGCTTTGTGCCGCTCCATTCCGACGCAGCTCATACAGATCACCAAGCGTATTCTTGCTTCCCGGTAGCAGGATGATATCCGCCTTCTCCAGCTCTTCATGGTTGTTTGTGTAGTAGAGATGAACACGCGGGTCACGTTCCAATACGTTGAAATCGGTAAAGTTAGACATATGACGAAGCAATACAACCGCAACATTTACCTTATGGTGAGCCGCCTGTAGATTCTTTGTCTGCAACATTACGGAGTCCTCCTCTTCGATGTAGATATCTCTATAATAAGGGACTACTCCAATCACAGGAATGCCACAGAGCTCTTCAAGCATCTTCACGCCCGATTCAAAGAGCCGGATATCTCCCCGGAACTTATTAATCAGAATCCCTTTCAGGTGTTTACGCTCCTCTGGTGTCAACAGCATAACCGATCCATAAACCGAAGCAAACACCCCTCCACGGTCGATATCCGCTACTAAGATCACATTCGCTCCGGCATAGATTGCCATCGGCATATTCACCAGATCCACCTCCCGGAGATTGATCTCTGAAATGCTACCTGCCCCTTCCATGACCACCGGATTGTAGCCTGCCTGCAGGCGATCGAACGCCTCATAGACCTCCTTACGCAGCTCATCCCTCCCTTCTTGGCTGAAATAGGTATAGGCCTCTTGATTGCCGGAGGGTTTCCCATGCAACACCACCTGGCAGACCTTATCACTGGAGGGTTTCAATAATAACGGGTTCATATCCGCCAGGCAAGGCACACCGGCCGCCTCGGCCTGTACCGCTTGTGCGCGCCCTATCTCCAGTCCTTCGTGTGTTACATAGGAGTTAAGCGACATATTTTGTGCTTTGAAAGGAGCCGGCTTATATCCATCCTGCAGGAAAATGCGACAGAAAGCAGCATTAATCACGCTCTTTCCCACATCACTGCCCGTTCCGGCAAACATAAGGGGAGTCAGTATCTTCTGTTCAGACATAATTATTCGTTCTATAAGAAGTTGCGAATTTACCTCTTTTTTGAACAAATACGTCCTGTTTGTTGTGTTGTATTTCCTATTTGCTGATCAGCTTATTGTTTACCACGGTGTTAAACAATTCCTCCCGCCGATGCTTCGAGAGTGGTAGCTCTTTCCCGTTTACAAACACGCGACCACCACTGATCAATTCTATATGAGCCACATTGACCAAAAAGGATTTATGAATACGAAAGAACGCGTCACGCGGAAGCATCTCTTCCAGTGACGACATAGTCTGATGAATCACAAACGATTTGTCCTTAAACTGCAACTTTAGGTAGTTTTGCATACTCTCCACATACAGAATATCTTCCCAGGATATTTTTATAAAAGAATCCCCTTGGCGGATGTACATATCGGAAGGTATCTCCTCCGTATTATGATGGATCGTCAAGCGGGAGGTGTATAGCTCCAGCGCTTTTTGAACAGCCTGAAAAAAACGTTGAAAACTAATAGGCTTTAACAGATAATCAACCACATTCAAACGAAAACCATCCAGGGCATATTCGGAATAAGCCGTTGTGAATATCGTAATAGGCGGATTGTCTAATGATTCCAGGAACTCCAAGCCGGTCAGATCAGGCATATTGATATCCAGGAACATAAGATCAACCTCTTCCCGACGAAGGAAGTCAGAAGCTTCTATAGCCGAAGAGCAGGTTCCGACAACGGTTAAATAATTTACTTTCTGAATCAATCCTACGACTCCTTCGATAGCAAACGACTCATCATCGACTACCAGACATCGTAACACAGGTGGTTTAACTGAAGCTTCCATCATATCATGTAAAGATTTTAAGGACAGACAGATATACATCGTCTGTTTCTTTGATTGCTAAGTTGTATCTTCGTCCGTAATGAATATCAAGACGTGCTTTTATATTCTCCAATCCGATTCCGGTTGTTTTCTTTTTTGTCGGCTTATTCGATTTGGAGTTTTCCACCTCCAACATGATGAAAGAGCCTTTTTGCATGAAGCGAATGTCGATATAGCCTTTATTTGACTCGGATCGTGATACATGCTTGAAGGCATTCTCGATAAAAGGAATGAATAACAGCGGCGGAATATCCATATTGCCATCCTCGATCTGCCAGGTGCAACGCACATCCAGTTTATCCTCCCAGCGGAATTTCTCTACATCAATAAAGTCCTTTAGGTATTGTACCTCCTGTCCCAGTTTCGCTAAGTCGCTTTTAGCGCTATACAACTGATAACGCAGGGTATCGGAATATTTCAACAACAAAGCGGAGGCCAGTTCCGTATCCTTCTGTATCAATACATAGAGGTAATTAAGCACATTGAACATCGAATGGGGATTCACCTGCGCATGCAATACCTTTAATTGTGCCTCCAGGTTCGATTGTTGCAGAAGTGAATACTCATAATACAACAAAATAACGCAAAAGATAAGGTTGGAACCCACCACAGAAGGGAAGACATCCCGTATACCTCCCATAAAAGGAAGTGTCTCATCAAGGTAATAGGTCGATTGAAAGATACCTGTCTGCTCCAGAAAACAGAAAAACTTATCCATAAAATGCAAGCCAACTGCCATGCAGCTACTCATCAGGAAGAACTTAACCACAAGAGGCAACGTTTTCCTATTCTGAAGGGTTTTCCGAAAAAGGGTCTTGCTAAAACAAAAAGAGATCACGATGTAGATCGTAGCAAATGCTAAAAAACTAAATAAACGCTCCAAAAAGGGCATCTCTTTATCGCGCGAGAACCAAACCAACAGACTGATTCCTAGCCAATAAGTTATAATGATCACACTTCGTTTTCTTCCTTCTTTATTCATGTTTTGCAAATGTAAATATTTATTGACAGAATCAATAAAAAGAAGAGGAGAGTATGTTTGTCTTTTTTCATCTACACGTTGTCAAACTGTCAAACATACTCTCCATAGGGACTACTACTACTGCATCTTCTTTAAGGATAACCTAAATAAACTCATAGAATAGGCATTGATTATCAATCACACACATATATATTCTCTCATCATATTGTATCCTGTTTTCGAAAGCAAATATGTGGCATTAAAAATAGCCGGACAAATTTGTTTGACGAATGGTCGATAGCCTTTGATTAATGGCATATATATGTAGAAATGCTTTCTTCTTTTCTGTTTATCTGTTCCTTTTCCTTGGGTTCGATGGGATTTTTTTAGAATCCATCATCACCATCTGCTAATTGCATAAAGGAATGAGAACGATCGGTTTCATTCACCACAATGGCAGTCAATACGGTATGCACATTGGTGTATCCTGTCGGAAGAAAACCGAAGGGATCAATGTTCGGAAAAGTAGTGTCGTTGATCACGAACTGACTTTTAACCGAAAGGGCTGCTACCTCTTGTTCCGTGAGGGTCTTGGAACAGAGTTTGATCGCTTCAAATTGGGTATTTGCCAATTGATAGGTATGACAAATACCTACGGTAATAGTGTCTCCAGATTGAAAATCACGACCGAAATAGAGAGTGCCGGTTAGTTTCTTGTCATTACTAATGTTAAATACACTGGTGAGTGTAGTCGTGCCATTGGCAATGACAACTTTGCCTGTAAATCCTTCATCAGATAGTGCTTCATAGAGGTTCAAAAGAGCTGGTTGTTCCATATCAAAATCAGTTTTGGTCTTGATATAGTTCATGTAGCTTTTGTTTGACTTCATAAACAGGTTGTAGGGGGAGTGGGGTTTGGTTTTCTCAAATCCAACGACTACAAGCGGTTTCAAAGCTTTAAAGAGGTTTACAGTAGTTGCAAAACTGTCCCGTTGAGCAATTTGCTTAGGTGTTCTACTGTTGTTACGAGTTACACGCTGTGATGCAATGGTGTCTCCATTTAGGTGACGATAGGTAATGTTACCTAATGACTTACGTCCTGTTCCAATGGCGGAACTTTCGATTTGTGCCATAGATTGTAGGTTTTAGTTAGTTAATAAATAAAAATAACTCTCGTTAATTAGATTTGTTTGTCTAAATCTTAATTATTGTCAAACATATGAATAATTTTTTATATATGCAAGCGACTGCCCACCTGCCGGGTATTACCCGTAAAAACACTATATGTAAATAAAAGCAGGGTAAAAAGCGTAATATGTAAGCAAAACAGGTAGTAATAGTTTCAAATGATAATTTGAGCTAAAAGAGCAACTTATAAATTATAAGTTGGTGGATTGGTAAAACAGGCAAAGATATTAACATATAATAACATTATACCGTGTAAAACATGCAATTATTTAACAGATTACACCTGTCCCTTCCGGGTTTTTTTCAAACAAGAACGCCCCGATAGGGATACTCTTCCATGAGATCTAAAACTTGTATTTACATTTGAGTGTCTCAAACAGCTTATTCGTATAAGAAGGAGAAGTAATTAGAAATCGTATGAATAGAAAACTTTTATTTAGCAGTATTGTGCTAGCTGTCCTGTTTTGTGCTTGCCAGGGAGGTAGAGATAAAAACATCCTTGTGCATCCATATGCTCCGTTTACCATCCCTACGACGGGGCCTGCGGGGGTAGCCTATCCGGATCATGTGAAAGATGACGCCCTATCGACGCGTTTTGAGGTGAAAGTAGCCGGTGTCCATGTGCCCGCTATCCGATATGATAATATGATTGCCGGCAAGCCGGGACATAGTATGGATGTAGCTCGTTTTGCCTCAAACAGCCTGATACCGAAGATAGAAATCCAGGTGATGGGCGGCAAGGAGATGAATAGTGTGACTATCCACCCCGTGGCTTTCTATCCACAGGAGGCCCTAACAATCAGTGCTGACAGGCGAACGCTCACCTTCGAGCTGGTAGAGAAGTTGCCCTATGCCATTGTGATCATCAACGGCAACGATCCCCAAGAGGCCTCTGCCGAGGATCCGCAGCTTCTTCTTATCAACGACCCGTTGGAAGAGCCGGAGAAGAAGCCATCGCTTACCGCCTCCCATGTGCTTGACTTCAAAGCCTTCTCGGAGGATTATCTGCGAAAGAATCCTATCACGGACACCGTTGGGGAGATCTGTCGTGCGGCAGGAAGCGTCACGGATACCAGCCTGAACGACGGACGCCTCTTCACCTGGAACCACGATGTCGGCCGGTTTGTTGCTTATACTGACAAGATAGTTGCTTTCCCCAACCTGCGAAAAAGAGACCCAAACGACCTATCCGACGCGCTGCAAGCGGCTTTAGAAAAGATCAAAAACACGCCGGAGCTTAACACCCTCTATATCCCCGCCGGTGTTTATCTCTGGTCAGGGCTGCGGATTGAACATTGGAATGGGGACGTCACGAAAGGCGGGAAGCCGCTCTTTGTCTATACCGACGAGAATGCTTTGATGATAAATCGTCAGAAAGAGTGTCGGGAGGCCATTGAGCCGGCGATCTTTATCTATCACTCCAGCTTTGTTACGCTTTCGGGTCGTGGCATGCACGATGGACAGGGATGCCTCACCTATTCGACCGACCGGAAAGATGCCCGGAATACGCCTCATCAAGGGGGCGTTGTTATTCGGAAGTCAAACAACATCACCTGCCAGGATACCTATTCGCGCGATGCTCAGCAATGGAATTGGGAAACCCATGATGTGGTAGATGTTAACCTGAACAATATCAAAGGTCTTTCGCCTTACCACCATGCCTGGGTAGACGGACTCAACCTCTCGAGTGGCAAAAATATAAGCGTCAATGGATCTATCACCTTGGGCAATGATGATGTGTTTGCCACAGGGCATTACAATCCGTCGGACGAATTTCCCAGACGCACCTATTCCGAAAACCAATCAATCAACCTCACCCATACCGATCGTAATCCGGCAGAGATACGCAACACCTTCGCTGCGGCGGGCATCTACAACAAAGAGCGCATGCACTGGAGTAATGCCGATACCGAATATATCCGGGTAAGTAATGCCATGGGATGGACCCGTACGGCGCACTGCATACGGGCAGGAATCAACACCTGGGCAACCGCTTCCGATAGCGATGGCAGCCATAGGGTATTAGATGGCTTCTATTTTGATAATTACCATGCCATTGTGGGCAATAAAGCGAACGGAGATATCCGCTTTACGAACTACAACGCATCTGCCAACTGGCCTTTGTACGAAAGGATTGAGATCCGGAACTCTTCGTTTTGGGCACCCGGCGATACCTGGGTACTGGTGCAGACGATGGCGGATGACCAGCCGATGATACGAAATTTGGTGATGCAAAACATCCATTTCCCTAAGCCTATAGCTGAACCAACGGCGATATTCTCCGGCATAACTAACCTCACAGTCGATGAGATCTACATAGGTGGAGAACGAATAGAAACCTTTAATAATTAAATATCATGCATAGAAAAATCTGTTTATTGCTGACAAGCATACTTATTGGTGTAAGCGTTTCGGCGCAAACGATCTTAGAACATACCCGGAGAAGTCTTGCCTCTCCTGATGGCAAACATCAGTTTCATTTCTACCAGAAGCAACAGGCTGACGGCACACTGGATCTCTACTACCGGGTGCAATACGACGGAAAACCGGTTGTCTTGGAGTCTAAATTGAATATTCAGCTCGATAACCATATATGGGAACGCGCCCTGGCGAAGTTCTGGGATCAGCCTAAGGAGTGGGAAGATATTCTACTGTTTGAAAAGAGCGAGCAGTATGCGGTGAACGAGAGCTGGTCTCCGCTTTACGGAGAGCGTTCCGTGGTGAAGGATCATTATAACGGAATGACCCTCTTTCTTGCCCGCAACGATGCCTCGCAATACAAAATGAATATAGAGATACGCGCCTATAATGAAGGCATTGCTTTCCGTTATTATTTCCCAACGCATCCGGAGGCCATCTATCATAAGGTGACAGAAGAGAACACCGAGTTTGCTTTCCCGGAAGGAACCACCGCCTGGTGGACACAATGGGCACAAGCACCCTACTACGAGAAGCCCCTGAAAGATTGGGAAGATATGAGCGAGCGGCCGTTGACCTTGAAGCTGGCAGATGATCTCTATGCCTGCGTAACGGAAGCCCGACAAGTCGACTTTGCACGCGCTATGTTTAAACTCTCTGCGAAGAAGGAGAATACCGTGCAGGTAGCGCTTTATTCCGTGTCGGATATGGTCACCCCTTTTGGTACCCCCTGGCGGGTTATTATGGCGTCCGATCGTTTAGGCGGGCTGTTGGAGAACAATGATATTATCCTGAACCTGAATGAGGCGAATAAGATCGCAGACAGCCAGTGGATCCGTCCCGGAAAGATTATGCGGGAGACTACGCTGACAACCAAGAATGCGAAGGCCTGTATCGACTTCTGCGCGAAGCATAATATGCAATACATCCTGTTCGACTGGAAGTGGTATGGCCCCTCGACGGAGTTTGATACCGATGCCGGTCAGGTGATGGTGCCGGAATTGGATATGCCCGAAGTGGTGGCTTATGGCAAATCAAAAGGGGTAGGCGTGTGGGTCTATGTGAATCAGCATGCGCTCCAATATCAGGCAGACAAGATATTCCCGATCTATAAAGAATGGGGATTGGCCGGGGTGAAGTTTGGCTTTGTGCAATACCAGACACAAGGCTGGTCGACCTGGGTACATGACCTGGTGCGTAAGGCGGCCGACAATAACCTGATGGTCAATATCCATGACGAGTACCGTCCGAACGGTTTTAGCCGTACCTATCCGAACCTATTGACCCAGGAGGGTATTCGAGGGAATGAAGAATTTCCCGACGCGACCCATAATACGATTCTTCCTTTTACACGCATGATAGCCGGTGCAGCCGATTATACGGTCTGCTATTTTGATCCGCGCATCAAGAATACGCATGCTCACCAGTTGGCGTTCCCGGTGATTTATTACAGCCCGTTACAGACACTTTATTGGTATGATACACCCGCCCGCATAGAAGAAGTGCCGGAACTGGAGTTCTTCGACAACGTGCCGGTCAGCTTCGATGATACGAAGGTGATTCATGATAAGATCGGTGAGTATGTCACCATCGCCCGCCGAAAGGGAGAAGAATGGTTTATCGGAACGATTGGAAATAATGAAATACAACGCCTCGCTACCCCTTTGCATTTCCTGGAGCCCGGCAAGTCCTACGTAGCACGCATCTATACCGATGACGAAAAGGTGAATACATCCACGAAAGTAAAGGTTACAACACTGATTGTCAATAGCGAAACGCAACTCCAGTTCCAACTACAAGAACGGGGAGGCTGCGCCCTGCACCTTTCACCCGCCACCCAAAAAGACCTGAAAAAGTATAAATCGTATAAGAAAAAACAGGTGTTATAAGGGGAATTAGTAGGCCATTTAACCGGTCTATATGTTAAAAAATAATAAATTTATTGTGTTATTTTTTAAATTTCTCTTTTTTGAAAAGGAAGCAATTTGTCAGAATTGCTTCCTTTTTGTTAGTGATAGCTTATAGCACAACTATCAAAATGATATAGATTGTTCGATCTCGGCTGACAGATTAATAGTGCCTAGGGACTGCCTATATAGTGCCTACATGGTGCCTACATGGTGTCTACATATTTTTAACGTTTGTTTTATATAAAAAAAAGCATTTACTTTGAAGTAACCTTGGAAGCAATATGGACGCAATCTATAAGCGATATGGAAGCGATCTATAAGTGATATGAAAAAAATTAATAACCAAACTTTTAACACCAAAACGACATGGCAATTATTCAAGGAAACGATTTTGGCATTATAAGGAAGTCTGCAGGAGGACTTACTTTTCGCCGGGTAGGAGATCAGATTATCGTCTCTCAAAAAATTACACAGAACAAGAGTCACACACCCAAACAAGTGGCCTGTAGAAATGAATTCGCCACCCTCTCGGTTATCGCAAAAAAACTAAAGCCCCTTGTGGATATCGGCTTTGATCCCAAAGACAGCGGTTCGCATCATAACGCTTTTCTGCATTCGAACAGTGATTTGCGCAATTACCTGCGCACGCAGCGAATCGCAAAAAATCAACATCCACCTCTTTATTATCTCTATAAAGCATTGGAAGATCCTATGTTTATGGGGCATATCGTCTGCTCACGGGGTACCCTGAATGCGGAGGCGAATATATGGCTGGACGAGGAGTACTATCCGGAAGGGATGGTCGTATTATCCAAGGATTTCAAATTTGGAGACAGGCTGCATCTATTCATTATTGGCGTCTATGAGGGAAAGGATGAGTTTGTCACTATGATGAACACCTTTGAGACTGTGATAAAGCCAGAACCGCCCTTCTGGCAACTTACAACCGATGTGTTTTACATAAACAGAGAAACCATGCCGGAACTTTGTCCGATCCTTACCGGATTTTCCACCTTCGAACTGATAGGAGGGGTGGCGGCGGCTGTTGTCCTTTCCGGTAAAGAACGCGCAAGCAGTTATTTCTCCCTACTGAATGCAATAGATGCCGTATACGTTTAGGTAAATGACTTCTTATATTCGTATTATAGTATGAAAGAATAATTCAAACAACAAATAATATGAATGAGAAGAAGTCTGGTAGGGGATCGAATGCCCTACGAAGAAGTTATCTATGGCTATGGGCTCTTATAAGTAGTCTCACACTCTCGGCGCAAACGATTCCCCTGCCGCAAAATCTGCCGCAGGGGCATCCACGCCTGATGACGACAGATGCGGAAAAGCCACGCCTCCAAAAGCAGATACAGGAGGAAACATGGGCGAAAGAGGTGTTGACTGGTATCCGGAAGCGCATCGATCCTTATGTGGAAAAGACACAAACGGAGGCCGACTGGGTCTCTTCCCGCCTGATGATGTACTGGAAGAGTCACGCCACGCAGGTCTATATCAACGGAGGTGTTTACTCGCATGCCGATGGAGAGGCGCCGGTGCCTACGGTCCGTTTTGGCAGTACCCGCGGGGTGAGTAGCTCATACAAACGCCCCAAATTGGAAGATATCATCCCCTATATGGATGATACGAAAGGAGTGTTTTTCCATAATGCGGCCAAAGAGGGCAATCCATTGGAATGGGTAGACCAGGCGAACGTGTCGGGATCCAGTATCGAAAGTGTGAATGAGGAGATTATGCGATTGGCAAAAGATGCCGCCTTTATCTATTGGTTGACAGGCGATGAGAAATATGCGGCATTTGCTTTTGGTATATTCGATACCTACCTGACGGGTATGTATTATCGCACCGAGCCGATCGACGTGGGAAACGGACACGCGCAAACACTGGTGGGCATGTCAACCTTCGAAGTGATTCAGGAACGTATTCTCGACGAATTGGCCTATACCTACGACTTCCTTTATCCCTATATCCGGGAGAAAAAGGCGGAGAAGATCGATATTTATGCCACTGCATTTAAGAACTGGATCGATGTGACGCTGAAGAATGGGGTGCCTCATAACAATTGGAATCTGCATGGCGGAAAGCATGTCTTGAAGGTTGCTATGGTACTGGAAGATAATAAGCAGTATGCCGACGGCAAGGGACGCGAATACTATATCGATTATATTCTGAATAAATCATCCGCGCGCCAGTGGTCGCTTACGCGGTTTATGGCGTATGGGTATGATAGTGCGAACGGCGTATGGAACGAATGCCCCGGTTATGCACAGGGGGTAGCCCGTGAGTTGGTGAGTTTTATACGCGACTACGACAATACCTTCCATCAGAACCTGTTGGATTATAGTCCCGTTATGGAAAAGGCTATTCGCGTATTGCCGCAATACCTCTTTCCGAATGGGTATGTAACAGCCTTCGGTGATACCTACTATAGCCGATTGGGTACCGATGTGATAGGTGATATGGTTCGGATGGCACAGAAATACAACAACCGGGCAAATGAGGTGACATTCACTGAAATGTATAAACTCTTTGAACCCCATGCCGGCACACCGCAGGAAGGCAATCGCCACCTGCCTCCTCAGATCTCCTCTTTCTTTACCGCCAAACCGTTAGTATTGGATGAAAAGATCGGCAAGGGCGAACTCAATGATTATATCACCCAGACCTTTTATGCACCCAATGTGAGCTGGTTTGTACAGCGCAATAAACAGGAGGATAAACAACACGGATTGATGATATCCCAATATGCCTCGTATGGTAATCATGCCCATTCGAATGGCTTGGCGATGGAGCTGTATGGGAAAGGGTATGTCTTGGGGGCAGAATCGGGCATCGGTTCTTCCTACTTTGAAAAGCCTTATCTGGAATATTACTCCCAGTTTCCGGCACATAATACGGTTATGGTCGACGGCATTTCCAAATATCCGGAGATGCTTAGCAACCACCCGTTCGATCTGTTAAGTCATTATCCCGCCTCGGGCCAGCAAGCCGGGTACTACCCGGATATCACCTTCTCGGAGGCCTATTTCCTGGAACCGGAAAGCCGGAGCGATCAGAATCGCCTGTTAAGCATTGTACGGACGGGAGAGACAACCGGTTATTATGTCGATATCTTCCGCTCCAAAAAGCAACGGGGAGGGGAGAAGTTCCATGATTATTATTACCATAACCTGGGGCAGGAGCTGTTAATACAGGACACCCAAGGGAAGGCGTTGGATCTGCAACCGAGTGATGAGATGGCCTTTGCCGGAGGACATCTCTTTGCCCTCGATTATATGTGGGATAAGCGTTCGGCCAAAACAACGAACGACTACCAGGCTATTTGGAAAATGAGTATGCCAGAGGGGGATCATGTATATATGAACCTATGGATGAAGGGCTATCCCGGACGGGAGGTATTCTCTATCAAAGCCCCTTCCTGTAAAGCCTATCGTGGCAGCCAGGACTTCCCATACCAGGTCGATAAAGAGCCCTTCCTGACGATTGCCGCCCGCCAACATGGCGAAGCCTGGGAGAGGCCTTTTGTCAGCGTATTCGAGCCCTACACAGAGCAAGAGGGACGTTCGATCAGCTCGATAGCATCGTTTGAGATCGCTAACGCCTCTGCGGATTTTGTAGGTCTTATCATTGAAAATCATTCGGGAAGAAAAGACTATATCTTCTCATCCACCCAGGAGGAAGCGATAAGCTACCGGCAGATGTCGGTGAAGGCAACGTACGCCCTGGTGGGTGAGAACAAGAATGATTTTGTATTGTTCTTAGGCAACGGAACGCTCCTGGAAGCAAAAGGATTCAAAATCAAAGCAAACGAGAAGACAAACGCTACGCTTGAATACAAAGAGGGGAAATACTACTTTGTATGCGATGGTGCGGTAACACTCACCTTGCCTAATGGGAAAGAGAAGAAAATGACAGCAACGCCTTATCAAAAGGTGGTGTTGTAAGGCTTGAAGGAGGAAGGAGAAGGGGAGAAAGGAGAAAGGAGGAAGGAGAAGGGAGAAAGGGGAAAGGAGATATTTTCAAATTTTGGAAGATGGGAAGGTGAGGATCGCGCTGCCAGCGCGAGATTATGCATAACCGTATGCAAGCGTAGCGCAGCTTACGGTATAGTGACAACCTGTCAATCAAGCGCCGCAGGTGCGAGATCTGCCATAATCCCGCCCCATGCGGGGCTTTTTATATAGAGGATTCACTACCGTAAGCTGCGCTACGCTTGCATACGGTTATGCATAATCTCACGCCTGCGGCGTGCTTCCCCGCAATCTTCACATCTTCTCCCTCCCTTTCTCCCTTCTCCCTTCTCCTTTCTCCTTCCCATCCCTTCCAATTTTGGGATAGTTGATTCCCAAGGAGCGCTGGCAGCGCGATTCAATCCAGCCCATGGGTGACCGTAGGGAACCCTGGGTCATTTAGGTTACACTATATGGAACTCTGAAGGAGTGACTATTGAGTATTTGTGTATATACAGTCGTTCCTTCAGAACTCCTTTGTTGTCGCATACGGATACCCAGGGTTTCCTACGGTCACCCATGGGCTAAGTTGAATCGCGCATGCAGCGCTCTTGGGAATCCTATGCCTTTTAATTTCTCTCTTTTTTAATATCAACCCTAATCACTACATTATTATGCCCTTCTCCCGTATAGTTAATATTGGTAAAAAAAGCTTGTTTTATGGCAAAAGCGCCTATCTTTGTTGACAATGAAGAAGATATTGACATATACATTCACCTTTTTGATGGCTGTTCTGGTCTTTTACGGAGGAGCCGGTGTCAATATTATCTCTTTTTGCTGCAATGATTGCCGGGATGCCGGCGTAGAAGTGTTGACTTCTGAGAAATGTTGCGAAATACATGGGCATAGCCACGATGAAGTACCGGTTTTTGAGGCGGGTACAAACGCCTTTACTCATTCCAATGAGATGTGTTGTAATTTGGAAAGAGTCTATTTCGACTGGGATTTCGAACAGGTGGCTAAGCAAAACCCTGATCCGATTGTGATCGATCTGTTTGTCATAGACGGATCTCTTTTATCTACCACCTTCTTTCCTATAGCCAGCAAAACAGAGGCGGCTCTGCCGAATGGTCCGCCACTCCCCCCGGAGACATATCTTTCTTTGCTGACTACTCTTTTGATTTAGCGGGGTAGAGGCATTTGTGTGCCTTAGGAAGCGATGGGCTTTACCTATACGCCTATAAGGGCTTTTTGCCTTTGGGTATCGGTTGAGCTTATGGCGGCTTATGGGGCTTTCCAGGAAGGCTTTATGAGTATTCCCGAAAACAAAATTAAATCAAAAGAAATATGTTCAGACAATTTATAATAAGTGTGTTTGTGAATATAGCTTTTATAGCAACAGCCCTTGCTGAAGGGAATGTTGTCAAAGGCTATGTGTATGATGATAGTAATCAGCCTGTGATTGGGGCCAATATCTATTGGGAAGGGACCCAGACGGGAACCACCTCGAATATAGACGGCTATTTTGAATTGGCGCCCAAGGGCAACAATCAGCGCCTGGTAGTTAGCTATATTGGGTATGTAACAGAGATATTGACTGTTACGAACCCGAATGAAACGTTACGCATCAGCTTGAAAGGCGAAGTGGAACTGCAGGAGGTGGTCGTAAACGAACGTCGTATGGGGACGATAGCCTCCCGTACCAGTGTGGTGCAGACGCAGAAAATCACTTATGACGAGTTATGCCGTGCCGCCTGTTGTAACCTGGCGGAGAGTTTCGAAACCAATCCTTCGGTGGATGTCTCTTATGCCGATGCCTCTACCGGTGCGCGACAGATCAAGCTATTAGGGCTATCAGGCACCTATGTGCAGATGCTAACGGAGAACTATCCGAACTTCCGGGGAGCCTCTTCGCTGTATGGCTTGGATTATGTGCCCGGAGCCTGGATGGAGAGCATACAGGTATCGAAAGGAACCTCTTCGGTGAAGAATGGCTATGAAGCCCTGGCGGGTCAGATCAATGTGGAGTTCAAAAAGCCTCCTACGGCGGATATCGTGTCGGCAAACCTGTTTGCCAGTGACGCCGGGCGCTATGAGGGCAATGCGGATGCCTCCTGGCATATCAATGAGAATGTGTCGACCGGACTGTTGGTGCATTATTCAAACGACAGTAAGCAGCACGATGGTAACGACGACGGCTTCTTGGATATGCCGTTGAAAGAACAGGTCAATGTGATGAACCGCTGGTATCATAAAACTGATAACTACGTGGCTCAATACGGAGCGCGCTATTTGCATGAGAACCGTACGGGGGGACAGGTGACCAACAAAGGCATTGTTGATCCCTATCAGATCAAACTCAATACCAATCGGGTAGAGGGCTTTACCAAACAGGCCTATATTATTGATAAGGAGAAGGTAGAGAGCATGGCGTTGATCCTGTCCGGATCCTACCATGAGCAGAAGTCGATGTACGACCGTACGCCCTACAATATTTATCAGAATAATGTGTATGCCAGCCTCTTGTATGAAAAGGAATTCTCGCCGGCTCATAGCCTGAGTACCGGATTAAGCCTCAATTACGATGGCTTCACGGAGAATCTGACACAGGCAGGTAAAGCGGAAGAATACAATCGTTCGGAGGTGGTGCCCGGTGCCTATGTGCAGTACACCTACAACCTGAATGATAAGTTTATCATGCTGGCAGGGGTGCGTGCCGACTACAGCTCGTTGTATGATTTCTTTGTAACACCACGTATTCACCTGAAATATAATCCGACCGAATGGTTGAACCTACGCGCTTCTGCTGGGAAGGGTTTCCGCACGGCGAATGTATTGGCGGAGAATAACTACCTCTTGGCCAGCAGCCGACGGATGGATATCGCTGATAACCTGGATCAGGAAGAGGCGTGGAACACCGGACTGAATGCGTCGTTTTATATCCCTTTATTCGGCAAAGAGCTGACATTGAATGCGGAATGGTACTATACGAATTTCCTCAAACAGGTGGTGGTCGATATGGATAGTGATCCGCATGCCGTTCGTTTCTATAACCTGGATGGGAAGTCTTATTCCAATAGCTACCAGATTGAGGCGACTTATCCCTTCTTCCGTGGCTTCACCTTGACGGCTGCCTACCGCTATACGGATGCGAAAACCGACTACCGCAATGCGGAAGGTCAGACCACCCGCATGCGTAAACCGCTTATGAGCGATTATAAAGGGCTGGTGACAGCCTCCTATCAGACTCCTTTGAAGAAATGGCAGTTCGACCTGACCGGACAGTTCAACGGAGGCGGTCGCATGCCGGAGCCCGACAAGGCGAATCCGTTATGGGATACGCATTATGGCTCTTATCAGGTATGGAATGCGCAGATCACGAAGTATTTCCGCCGCTGGTCGGTCTATGCCGGAGCAGAGAATATATTCGATTACACCCAAAAGAACCCGATCATACAGGCTAACGAGCCGAGAGGCGGTTTGTTTGATGGCTCTATGGTTTGGGGCCCGGTACATGGGCGGACGATTTATGTCGGCTTGCGTTTCAATATAGACAGAGATTTATAAAACATATTATTTCACACCAATAAAAATTATTATCATGAAAAGAGTTCTATTAATGATGCTTTGTGCACTTTTCACCTTCTCTATGGCCCATGCACAAGACACGAAGAAAAAGAGTAACAAAGAAACAGTGAAATTCCAGGTAGAAGGCATGGACTGTGCTAACTGTGTAAAGAAAGTGGAAAAAAACATCGCCTTTGAAAAGGGCGTGACTGACCTCAAATGCGATCTGCCTACCCATACGGCAGAAGTGACCTACCGTTCGGACAAAACATCCGAAAAGGAAATCGTAGCCGCCTTTAAGAAGATAGGCATGGAAGCCGTACCTGTCAAAGAAGAGGCGAAGTAAATAAAGCAGTTGATACTATTCAAAAATAGCATCTAAGAAAAGAATCCCCTGAAGTAGATAATGCTTCAGGGGATTTGTTTATTTTTGTACAATCAACATATTTACTCACTTTATCTATTATTAAGCGTAACATGAAAAAGATTTTTGTTTTATCTTTTTGTTTTTTCCTTTTTATTGGATGTACAACAAAACAAGACACTCCGGCTTACTCACCGGAAGCGATTATTGAGATCATTCACAAAGTAAACAACTATTGGCAAACCAATAATCCTCAGCACGGCAATGCCTTCTGGCACCGAGCAGCATACCATACGGGAAATATGGAGGCCTACAAATTGACCCAAAAGCCTGAATACCTGGCCTTCTCCGAGGCTTGGGCAATACATAACGAATGGAAGGGAGCTAAATCGGACAACAAAGAGGAGTGGCGCTATTCGTATGGAGAGCGCGATCAATATGTGCTTTTTGGTGACTGGCAGACCTGTTTCCAGGTCTATGCCGATCTCTATCAGATAGAACCGGCTGAACATAAGATCGCTCGTGCCCGTGAGGTGATGGAATATCAGATGAGTACACCAAACAATGATTATTGGTGGTGGGCGGATGGCCTCTATATGGTAATGCCGGTGATGACTCGTATGCATAAGATCACCCAGAACGAGTTGTATCTGGATAAGATGTATGAATATCTGCAGTTCTCGGATAGCATTATGTACGATGCCGAAGTTGGTCTTTACTATCGGGATGCCAAATATGTATATCCCAAACATACTACCCCCAGCGGAAAGAAAGACTTCTGGGCACGTGGCGATGGTTGGGTACTGGCGGCTTTTGCCCGTGTATTGGAAGATCTGCCTAAAACAAATGCGCATCGCGACTTTTACATCGAACGCTTTCAGACCATAGCTCAAGCCGTGGCAGCCAGCCAGCAGCCGGAAGGCTATTGGACGCGCAGCATGCTTGATCCTGAGTTCGCCCCCGGACCGGAGACCAGCGGTACGGCTTTCTTTACCTATGGAATCGTTTGGGGAGTGAATAATGGTTTATTGGACGAAGCGGAGTATAAACCGGTAATCGATAAAGCCTGGAACTACCTGGTGACCGTCGCGCTTCAGGAGGATGGCAAACTGGGATATGTGCAGCCGATTGGCGAAAAAGCCATTCCCGGACAGGTGGTCGATGCCAACTCACAAGCTGATTTTGGCGTGGGTGCTTTCCTGTTGGCTGCTTGTGAAATGGCACGGTATGCCGGCCGGTAAACAAGTCTCTTTACTGTTTCTATAAAATATAATAAACTATTTATTCCTTTGCTTTATGTACAAAAAACTATTACTCCTGTTTGTGTGTATGATCACCGCGACCACCTCTTGGTGTGAGAATAAACAAAACGTATTAACAGAAGAGGGCGCCTGGTGTTGGTTTGCCGATCCGCGAGCGATCCATTATGCCAACGAGAAAGGCACCATCAACAATACCTATATCGGCTATATCGATGTACATGGTAATATCAAAGCTACGCAGATCGACCATTTGAGAGGGACGACAAATGAGGTATTGATCCGTTCCTATTTTCAACCCGACGATCATAACAACCCCACCTTCCTGGTTTTGCCGGATGAACGGATCATGATCTTTTATTCGCGGCATACTGATGAGCCCTGTTTCTATTACCGTATCTCACAAAAGGCGGGCGACATTACGACGTTAGGGAAAGAGGTAAGGCTGGAAACGAATCATAATACCACTTATCCATCTCCTTTTATCTTATCGGATGATCCTGATCATATCTATCTTTGCTGGCGGGGGATAGGCTGGCATCCGACCATCGCGCGCTTGACCATGCCTGATAAAAACGATGAAGTACGCTTTGATTGGGGACCGCATCAGATCGTGCAATCGCAAAAGGGCGGGAGAGGTGTGAGGCCTTATGCCAAGTATATGTCGAACGGAAAAGACCGGATATACCTGGCCTATACGACTACTCATCCGGATAATCAATCGGTGAACTATCTCTATTTCAATTATGTCGATATAAATACGCAGGCGTTAAAGGACATAAAAGGGAATCACTTGGCAACCATTGGCAGCGAAACGCTTCACAATGTAGAGGCAACAGCCGATTATAAGAGCGATCATCCGGATGCAGTTGTGGAAGATGCTCCTTACCGCAACTGGCTCTGGGAGATCTCTATGATCGATGAGCAACATCCTGTTATTGCGATGGTGCGAATCAACGAAGACAAAACATCACACGATTATTACCATGTGAAATGGACGGGTAACGCATGGAAGAAAACCTTCCTGACAAATGCCGGAGGACACTTCCATCAGACGCCCACGATTGAGAAATGCTACAGCGCCGGTATGGCGATCGACAAAGCCAATCCGGATGTGATCTATGCTTCGGTACCG
Organism: Parabacteroides sp. PM6-13; assembly: GCF_029892605.1. Lineage (GTDB taxonomy): Bacteria > Bacteroidota > Bacteroidia > Bacteroidales > Tannerellaceae > QVMG01. Next base: position 50,928 of record NZ_JARXWF010000006.1, on the reverse strand, counting down.
GTGAATGGCAAATATGGAAAGGTATATGAATTGAAGCGATATGCCGTAGGTGCGGATGGCAGTCTGCCCTCTTCCGAACAATTAACATTCGATTCGCCGAAGAACAATGCGCGTCCTTTTGTGATTTATAATATCGGCGATCAACCGCAGATGGCTTGGATGCATGGTGACTACTATGACTGGATTGTCAGTTCTTCGCGCCCGAATGGTTACCCGACGGCGATCCATACTAATATGGATATCCCCGCCGGACGCATAGACCTGGAGAAGGATCTATTGTTGCAAAAACGTATTGGCAGGGTTTCCGCCGAACGAAAGGAAAAGATCCGCACGCGCAAATCCGACAGCTTCACCATAGCCATGACTCTCTCCATTGACCACAATGCCTATTATGGAAATATCATAGCCATGGAGGGCTTCTCGTATGGACTTCCTACGGAAGGCGATCCTAAGCCCTGTATTGAAGTAGGAGGGAAGAATTATTCAAGTACCAATCTATTAGCTAATTCGGCTATTTGGAAAACACAAAACAGGGGAACCGGTGGGCATTGGTACACCCCCGGGAAATTAGATAAATTCCACCTTGTCATAACTTATGAAAAAGGTGTCTTGAGAACCTATATCAACGGACTGCTCGATCAATCAGTCGAGGTAACAGGTTTATCCCTTTCAGATATAACGATAGGAGGCTTTGATGGTGTGATAAATACTATTCGGGTATATAAACGCGCCTTGTCTCAAGGGGAGATAAAAGCACTTAGTCCCCACGTGAAGCCCTTTTAGTAAAGCAGGGCTATGTTACCCATCTTTGCGAGATTCTTGTTATCTTTGCCCCCAAAAGAAAGATAAAAGTAAAGGTGAAGGTACTTATTGAAAAGGTCATTGGTTGGTTTTATTTCCCCATATTCCGCAAGTTCATACCTTATGATACGTTCAAATACGCGGTGTGTGGGGGAGGCAATATGGTGTTGGATATCCTGCTCTATTTTCTTCTTTATAACTTTGTCTTTGATAAGCAAAACCTGGATCTGGGAATTGTGACTATCTCTCCGCATATCGCCGCTTTCCTGACAGTCTTTCCTATCACCTTTCTGACCGGATTCTGGCTGAACAATAGTGTTGTTTTCAAGGGGTCGCCTATGAAAAAGCGGACGAAGTTCTCCCGTTATCTATTGGTGGTTCTTTTTAGTTTAGTGATTAACTACTGGGGATTGAAATTCTTTGTCGATTACCTTGATTTCTATCCTACGCCCTCTAAATTCCTCGTGACCATTATTGCTACACTGGTCAGTTATATTTCCCAACGTCATTTCACTTTCCGTCATTACCAGCGTTCGGAGTTTACCGGGAAATAACGTTTTTAGTTTCCTCTCTTTTCTTGATTCAAAAAATAGATATAGATCTACAGTATATCATTTGATTATAAAAAAAATAATCAAAGAGTGTTTGCTGATTACGAAATATTCGTATATTTGAGGACGCGAGTTCCTGTTTATTTTATTAATGTGAGTAAAATCGATGTATAGATGAAAAAGCAAAGTGTATTGTTTTTTATATTGTTTCTGGTAGGAGCAGTAGGCCTGTCGGCTCAAAAGGTAGTGGTGACGAACCCGGTTTATGAATTCAATTCTTCGGGCATTACGAATGTGTCCAAAATTGAAATCAATCCAAAGGAGACACGTCTCCATATTCATTCGACATTTATTCCCCACTGGTGGGTTCATTTTCCTCTCAATACCTTTATTGAGGATGCGGATACGGGTGAGCGTTACATCGTTACCGGTATGGAAAAAGGGGAGTTGGACAAGCAGATTTATATGCCGGCATCGGGCGATTCGACGATGATCCTTCTTTTCCCTCCGTTGGATACCAAAAAGGTAAAGAGGATACATTATGGTGAAGATGATAATACTATTATTTATGGTCTTTCCCTAAATCCCAAGGCGAAAGCAGCTCCGAAGGGAGAGGTGCCTGCCGCTGTGACTCAATGGATAGAAGAGGAGCTGAAAAAAGCACCACAGCAGACACTGGTCGACCTGGATAGCGAGGACTTCTTTTCTCGTCAACCGGCTCGTTTGATCGGTTACATAAAGGGGTATACGCCTCAAGCCGGGTTTACATCGGCGATTGTCTATGCCGAAAACGAACTGACGCGGGAGAGTTCTCCGGTTGTTATTCAGATACATGAAGATGGTCGTTTCGAAGGAGAGATCCCAATGATACATCCCAACTATATGTATGTTGCTTTCCAGAACCGGACTCTTAACTTCTACATCGAGCCGGGACAGACCTTGTCGATGGTGATCGACTGGGAGGAGTTTCGTAAAGCCGATCGTTACCGCGATCGTCGATACGCATTCAAAGATATCCGTTTCTCCGGTGCAGCCGGGGAGGTCAACAAGGAATTGGCGGATGTGGAAAGCCGTCTTCCCAACATTAACTTTAACAAACTGTATGAGAGTTTTTCTTTGGAGGCGGATAAATACTGCTTACTGTTGGATTCGATCATGCACGACAGGCAGGAAGCACTCCGGAAAATACTCGACACGGAAAAGTTACTTCCCCATACACGGGAGATCTTGCAGGCAGAGAATTTGATACGATATTATTCCTATCTGTTTGAATACGAAATGAGCTACAAATACAAACGTATGCAAGAGAAAGAAGCGAACCTGGAACCGTTGCCGGCCTCTTTTTACAGTTTTCTGCATAAGATACCTCTTAACGATCAAAAACTACTGATGACTTCCTCCTTTAGTATGTTTTTGAACCGTTTCGAATATGCCAATATATTCGCGGAAGGAAGAACGGCTGTAATGGCTATGCAAACACCGGAGATAACCTTGTATGACTATTTGTTTGGTGAGTTGGGGCTGAAAAAAGAGGCCGACGATGAAGCCTATATCGCGCTTATGGATACAAGAGATGTTACATCTACGCCGAATGAAGAGGAACTTAAGATGATGAATGCATTCAGCGATAAATACAAAAAACAGATCGAAGACTATGTGGCAAAATACATGAAACAGATGGGATATAAAGATAATACCCTCGCTTATTGGCATTACAAAGATTCTATCTATACCGAAGTATTGCAACTGGCACCCAGCCTGACGTATGATATCACGAAACTGCGTGAGATGAAATTCGATTTTGAACAGATGGAGAAAGAAGATGCCTTGGATCTTTTGAGTAAGCTGGTTCTGCCTTCCCCGAATAGTTTCCTGAAAGCCGAAGGAGTACGCCTTTATAACGATATGTATGCTGCTAAATCAAAAGGTGCTTATAAGTTACCTCCGGGAAAAGGAACAGAGATCTTTCGCAGCATGACCGACCAGTTCAAAGGGAAATATATCTTTGTGGACTTCTGGGCAACCACCTGTGGCCCCTGCATCGGCGGGATCAAAGCCCAGAAAGAGGCTCGCGCTAAATACAAAGACAGCCCGGATGTAGCCTTTCTCTTTATCACCAATGATAGGGAGTCTCCTTTGAATGATTACGAGAAGTTTGTGAAGGAACAGGAACTGACCAACGTCTACCGAATCAAACAGGATGACTATTTATATCTACGGGAGTTGTTCAAATTCAACGGCATCCCCCGTTATGTAATGGTCGACCGCGAAGGACGTATCATGGACGATAACTTCCAGATGCATAACTTTGAACGTGCGCTTCAGGAAGCTTTGAAAGAGGAGTAAAAACAGAAGTAAAAACAGAAGAGGATTCCCGATTCACAAGAACCGGGAATCCTCTTTCTTTGGAGTCTTCGGGAAATAAATACCTTTTCTTTAATTTTTTACCAATTCAAACCGATCGAAGCTTAATATGTCATCGCTATAGGCAGGATTCATATAATGGCTATTCGAGATATATAAACCATCCTCTCTGACAAACATAAGGCGTGAATTGTATATATAATCCGGAAAGAGGGTTTCACCAATCACCTGGAATGCTTCGTCGACGATGATGATAGAGAAACGTTTCCTGCCATAACTCAATAATTCCATCCCTTTAATTCCTTGTTCGATTTCCACTTCGGGATAGGCTACCCGGTAATAGACTTTCCGGTATGGGTCGTATAGCATATTCCCGTAATTCGGATTGGCACAGGCGCCTTCTGGGGTAACATTGCCATAATCATCCAATATTTTAACCTTAGGAATGTAGCGGCTTTTAATCTTTATACGCTTGATATCGCTATGATCACGAGATGCCAGATAAATATCTTCGTCGTAATAAAAAGCATACACAAATTGCTCCCCGTTATACATACGGCTGACCTCGTCTTCCGTACTTGATCTTTTCATTTTGTTGTCGGCACCAGGGAAAGAGGGGTAGGTGAAAGAGGTAAAGGCTTTTACCGATTTGTCGGTCAGATCGATGGTCGCGCATACCGGTGCCAGATCCGCCCATCGATTGCCTCCGGGCATGATATACAACTTATTGTCCAAGATATAGATGGGAGTTGATGACATGGAATGATAACGGGCAAGCGGCAGGCTATCGTGGGTCATATTATACTCATATTTATCTTTAATCGCCAGGTTACGGTCAATCATCACTATTCGGTGTCCCCATACAGTCAAAAACAAGCTGTCCAGGTTGTGTATGTGATAACCGATAAAATCTCCCACGCCATTGCTGCCTTCATAGGGCGGTTGTAGTTTGAACGCCAATTCTTGGGTGTTCATATTATAAAACAAAAGATCATTTTGTCCCTGATTTTGAAATGTCAGGTATTCCGTTCCGTCTTTGTCGGTATAGGGGAACAGGGCGCCAATAAGCGTTCTCGTACGGTTGTCCAGTTCGAATGACAAAGCGTCTCCTTTTACCAAAGAGAAGGAATCTATCGTCGTCGTCTTTTTCTCCCGGCAACCTATAAGGCTGATAAAGAGTAGGAGAAGTAATAGATAATTGTATTTTATCATATCGGAAATTGTCTTAAGGTTAAACGAAGTTTACTCTCCTCAAAGGAGCAAACTTAATTTCATCAGTCTTTATAAAAAGGTCACAATCATCAACACCGGATTGTCCTCTTCGTCCAATTGGGAGGCAATCTCTTTCAATTCGCCTTTGAGTTCGCCTTTCTCGTAGGCTTCGATCAGGTCGATGGTGTTCAGGACTTGTACGAATTGATTCAACGGTACTTCTGACTGAGAGTTGAGGGCATATCCCTTGCCTATTTGGTTTTCGTCAGTCAGTTCTGCTTCGTAAAAGCTCTTTTCTCGCTTGTCGTAAGCGAGGAATCGACTGTTGCCTCCAACCATTTTGTCCAGATCGAATGTATTCTCTCTTGTATGGAAAAACAGATAGTCTTTACTCTCTTTGGCAAGATAGAGGAATACGACAGGATTCATTGTCTCCCGGGAAGGAGTCTGCACGCATATGGGACGTAACGCTTGCGAAGGAGAAAAGGCAAAGAGGGTATCATTGGATATCTCATTCAAGGCAAGATCCGGATAGGCGGGAATGATCGGATAGTAGTTGAAAGAAATGGTTACCGGATTACCGTTTAAGCTGCTTTCGATTCTTGCCGATAATTTCTTCCCGGTAGCCGGAATGACAATCTCTTCGATGATCTCTCCGGTCTCTTTGGAGAGGATAAGAAAGGAGTTTGCCTGATCATCTTCTATTTGCTGGTTGTAGGCTAAAAACGTGCCCCTGTCGTAGTTGGCAAGCGAGTAATACTTTTTGCCTTCGGCATAGTCCATTACCCGCTTGAACGACCCCGTTATATCATACACGAATATCTTCTCCGAGTGGCTGTCGTTGACGATGATCTCCCTATTCTCTTCGTCGAGCATGACTTCGCTGTAAGGCGCGTATTCCTCGCCACTGCCTCCCTGGTGGTTGAAGGTGGAGACACCCTTTCCGTTGCGATCGAAAATAAGTAGCGTCCCATTCTCACTGTCGTAGTTTGTGATATAGGTGTCGGATATGCTGTTGACGCTGGGTATGCTCCATAGGAATTCATCCGATGTTTCCAAGGGAAGATATTCCACTTTTCCTATATCCTGCAATTTCAGTTTCTTGCCCGGATAACTCTTTTCGACATTGACAACGACCAATTCGCTCTCATCTGTCTTGGCTTGTTTTGAGCTGCAACTACCAAGAAGTAAAAGGCATACTAACGATAGAGAGAGGTGGGTGCGACCTGTTTTCATTTCTGTTTTTTTATATGGTTGAAAAATAACGTTTATTTATAGGTGATAACCATCAATACCGGATTGTCTTCTTCGTCCAGGCGGGAGGCAATCTCTTTCAATTCTCCTTTTAAGTCGCCCTTCTCGTAGGATTCGATCAGGTCGATGGTGTTCAATACCTTTACATAGGTCATAGACTTTCCGTCGGAGAAGGTGGTGATGAAAGGGTTTACCACTTTCTCGGAAACATAATCGGCATTGTAGATCTCCGGTTCAAAGAAGGCTTTTGTATTCTTCTCATACATAATGTATTTCTCTTCAAATCCTTTTCGGGTATTGTCGTCAAATTTCTTTTCTACGGTATAGAAAAAGAGATGATCCCGGGTGTTGGCTGCCGGATAAAGGATCAATTGCGGATCCATACTTGCCCGGGAAGGGGTCTGGATATATAAAGGTTGTAGCTCTTTGGAGGTGTTGATGCCAAAGATCGTATCGTTAGACAGCTCATGTAAAATCAATCCGGAAGAGGTCGTAATAATAGGGTAGGTCTGGAAAGTAAACATAACCGTAAAATCACCTCTTGGTATTTTGACAAACTCGCTGATCTTTTCTCCTGTGGCGGGAATAACGATCTCGTCGACAATTTCTCCGGTCTCTTTCGAGAGAAACTGATAGGTGTTTGGCTTTGCATCATCATACTCCATATTGTAGGCAATATAGCTATTATCATCAAAACTCACCAGATGATTGTAATACTTGCCCTCCGGAAAGTTCAGATTGCGTTTGAAACGACCCTGCAGGTCGTAGATATACAGTTTGGCTTTGCGCACGTCATTGACGATGACTTCCTGATGTTCTTCATCGAAAAGAACCGGACTGTATGGAGCATATTCTTCGGCGCCATTCCCCTGACGGTTGAAGGAATGTGAAGTTTTTCCTTTTTTGTCGAAGAACATAATGGTGCCGGCTGTGAGGTTCTTATTAATGATATACTGGTTTGTGAAAGCATCCGGCGTACCGGTCCAGAGAAAGTCTTCTGATGTTTCCAACGGGATGTATTCGACATACGCTATTTCTTGCAGTGATAGTCGCTTGGAAGGATGTTTTTTCTCGACATCGACAACTAATAGTCCTGTCTCATCGGAACCATTTTTACTATTACAGCCGGAAAGGGCTAAAAGGATAATCAAAAGAAAGAGCGGATAGGTAGACGGTGTTTTCATATTATTCGTTTTTTATGCTTTTATAATAAGCAAAAATAGTAAAAAAGGATAGCCGGCAGTCTATGACTGTCTTAATAATTAATAAAATACGAAATAACCGTACACTGGGTAGCTTAGAGAGGCAAAGCCGCTAATATCTTTTGCGTGCCACCGGTATGCTCACAGACGAAGCGTCCGGCTGCTTTACCTGCTTCCTCGCGAAGTTCGTTATAGGTGAGCAGATCATTCATGCGGTCGTCGAATTCGCTCGCTTTCGTAATAGAGAAGGCACCACCGATCGCAATCAGATCACGGGCTTCTTTGAACTTTTGATACTTAGGACCGAAGAGCACCGGTATGCCGTAGACGGCAGCCTCCAGTGTGTTGTGGATACCCGCGCCAAACCCTCCGCCAATGTAAGCGATATCGGCATAGCGATAGATAGAAGAGAGCATGCCGAAGCTATCCACGATAATGCAATCGCGATTGAATTTGTCCCGGGCAAATCCGTCCGACAGACGAATAGAAGAGCGTTTCAGGAGCGCTTCGATATGCATCAGATGCTCGCGGTGTATCTCATGCGGGGCAATAATCAGTCGGATATCCGGTTGGTTATTGAAGTATTCAATGAAAATGGCTTCATCCTGCGGCCAGGAACTGCCGGCAACCAGGATGCGTTGTCCGTTGGCTTTGGCCTGATCGACGAATTGTTCGACAGCCGGAATCTCCCGACGACGATTGTATACATCCCACACACGGTCGAAGCGGGTATCACCGGCTACCGTGGCATTAGGAATACCATATCGTTGCAGTAATTGAAGCGATTGGTCGTCTTGCACGAACAAATGATCGAAACAGCGAAGTACCTTGCGGTAGCCTCTTCCATACCATTTAAAAAATATCTGCTCCGGGCGGAAAATAGCCGAGATGATGTATGTCGGAATATGGTTGCGACGCAGTTCATGCAGATAGTTCGACCAGAACTCATATTTAATGAAAATCGCCATCGCCGGATTAGCCAGGTGTATGAACTTCTTTACCTTATAGGGGCTATCAAAGGGAAGGTAGCAGATCACGTCGGCTCCTTCATAGTTTTTTCGCACCTCATAGCCGGAAGGAGAGAAGAAGGTCAATAGGATTTTGTACTGGGGATAGTCTGCTTTTATCTTCTCCATCATCGGACGCCCCTGCTCAAACTCACCGAGCGAGGCGGCATGAAACCAGATATACTTCGCGTTCCGGTCGATTTTCTCCCGAAGAATGGAATTGGTTTTCCATTGTCCTAACCGCATCAGTCTGGCTTTCTTGTGGAAAGGGGCGGCTAACGCAATAAAAAAAGAATACAGGTGTATAAGCAGACTGTAAAACATGAGAATGATTAGTTCAGTTCTTGAATGGCTTTTTCCAGGCGATTGATTGTCTCTTCTTTGCCCAAGGCTTCCGTGATATCGAAAATATGCGGGCCTTTTCCTTCGCCGACCAGGGCAAGACGGGTGGCATTCATGATGTTCCCCAGGTGATATCCTTTGTTTTCAATCCAGGCTTTTACCTCCTCTTCCGTGCCTGCGCTGTCGAACGGTTCACGCGTGCGCAACACTTCTATCAATTCGGTTAACTGAGCCGCAGAATCCTCTTTCCAGCGTTTCTTCACCGTCTTTTCGTCATAGCTATCGGGGGCTTTGAAGAAAAAGGCGGAAGTCTCCCAAAGCTCTTTCACGAAGTTGACGCGTTCTTTCATCAGTCCGGCAATCTTTTCCACATAGAGCGGATCGATATTCTCAATACCGTGTTCTTTCAACACAGGGATAAACAATTCGGCAATCTCTTTATTCTCTTTCTTTTGCAGGTATTGATGGTTGAACCATTTGCCTTTTTCGATATCAAATTTAGCACCGCTGCGGCTGCAATGTGTCAGATCGAACAGGCGGATCATTTCCTCCATCGCCATCATCTCCTGGTCATTGCCCGGATTCCAGCCCAATAGCGCCAGGAAGTTGACTACCGCTTCCGGCAAATAACCGCTTTCGCGGTATCCGGAAGATATCTCTCCGGTTTTAGGATCCTTCCATTCCAACGGGAAGACCGGGAAGCCGAGGCGGTCGCCATCGCGTTTGCTCAGTTTTCCTTTTCCGTCGGGTTTCAACAGAAGCGAGAGGTGGGCAAACTGCGGCATACTCTCTTCCCAACCCAGATAACGATATAATAATACATGAAGCGGAGCGCTGGGCAACCATTCTTCTCCACGGATCACATGCGTAATCTCCATCAGGTGGTCATCGACGATATTTGCCAGGTGATAGGTCGGCAACTGATCAGCCGATTTAAACAACACCTTATCATCCAATACGGAAGAGTTTACAATCACTTCTCCGCGGATCAGGTCGTTCACCTTCACCTCTTCTCCCGGTTCGATCTTGATACGTACCACATATTGTGCCCCTTCAGCCAATAGACTGTCGACCACCTCTTGCGAGAGGGTGAGGGAGTTACGCATCAGCCCGCGGGTAGAAGCATCATATTGGAAGTTGGCTATTTCATTTCGTTTGACATCCAGCTCTTCCGGTGTGTCGAATGCCATGTAAGCCAGGCCTTGGTTCAATAGTTGATCCACGTATTGGCGATAGATCTCTTTTCGTTCGCTCTGGCGGTAAGGACCTTTGTCGCCTCCGAATCCGACACCTTCGTCAAAACGAAGACCCAGCCAGGTAAGAGCTTCAATGATGTAATCCTCGGCTCCCGGCACAAAACGTTGTGAGTCTGTATCCTCTATACGGAGGAGGAAGTCACCATCGTGTTGTTTGGCAAACAGGTAGTTATATAACGCCGTACGCACACCTCCGATATGGAGCGGGCCGGTAGGACTGGGAGCAAAACGAACTCTTACTTTTTGTAATTTCATAACCGTTATCTTTATTCAAATGCGCGGCAAAAATAGCCTTTTTTTTTCGCATTATAAACAATTTATTTACATTTGTATAATCAGGGGCACTCTGTCTTTTTTAATAATTGGGTTCCAAACATTACTATCATATGAAACTGAAAAGATTAAATATAAATTCCTCTATCTTTTTCCTGCTGGCGGCAGTGATTATCTCTTACTTCTTTCCTCGCGAAGGGCAATTCCGTTATCAGTTCTTTGAAGGGAAACCCTGGCGTTACGAACTACTAACGGCACCGGCTGATTTCCCGATCTATAAAACCGATGAAGAGGTGAAGGCGGAGAAGGACAGCGTGATGGCTCAATTCGAACCCTATTACCGTGTGAAACCCGAAGTGATGTCTACGCAGATAGACCGCCTGAAGGAAGATTATCGGGCGAGGTTGTCGAAGGAGGTGCCGGCTCCTTATCCTCAATACATCGAAAGAGCCCTAAACTACCTGTATGGAAACGGTATTATCTCCGCGCAAACCATGGAGTCCCTGAAGCGCGACAAGCGGGAAAGGATCAATCTGTTGGAAAACAACCTGGCACAACCCCATTATGTATCGGATTTCTTCACCGTGCGCACCGCCTATGAATACATATTAAACAATATGCCTTCCAACCTCGATAAGTCCATTCTTCAGTCGTGCAACATAAACAATTACCTCGAAGAGAATGTGTCGTACGACAAAGAGATGACCGATCGCGTGTTGGATGAGCTGTTAGGCAGCGTACCCATCTCCGCCGGTATGATACAAGCGGGAGAGCGGATTGTCGACCGGGGGGAGATTATCGATGCGAAGACCTACAATGTGCTTCGTTCCATGAAGATCATTCACGAATCGCGATCGGGCGGAGCGCAGCGGCAGGGCATTCAGTTGGGCGGTATTTTCATTTTGGTTTTCGGGGTGATCTTTTGCTTCTGGCTCTATTTATGGTCTTTTCGTCCCAAGATATTCTACCGACGTCGGCATGTATTGTTCCTGATGCTTAATATTACGATCTTTATTCTGTTGACGGAACTGGCGGTTAGTTTCAATTGGTTTAGCGTTTACATCATTCCCTTTGCGATCGTCCCTATTATTGTGCGTACTTTTTTCGACTCGCGTACGGCGCTGTTTACCCACCTGATCATCATTGTGATATCTTCTATTATGGTGCCTTACCCGTTGGAGTTCTTCGTATTGGAGGTGATAGCCGGTATGGTGGTTACCTTTAGTCTGAAAGACCTCTCGGAACGCTCCCAGTTGATCCGTTGCGCCTTTTTTATCTTTCTTTCTTATTCCATTAGTTACACCTCGCTGGCTATTTACCAGGAGGTCGACTTCAACCGCATCAACTGGGTGATGTATCTCTATTTTGGTATCAACTTTATCCTGTTGATGTTTACCTATATCCTGATTTATATGGTAGAAAGGGCATTTGGGTATATGTCGACCATTACCCTGGTAGAGTTATCGAACATCAACAACCCCTTGTTAAAGAAGCTATCCGAAACAGCTCCCGGTACATTTCAGCACTCCATCCAGGTGTCGATCCTGGCATCCGAAGGGGCTACGAAAGTGGGTGCCAACTCCGCCCTGGTGCGTACCGGCGCGATGTATCATGATATCGGTAAGATGAAAAACCCGGCATTCTTCACCGAGAACCAGAAGAATGTCAATCCGCACGACCAGCTCACATACGAACAGAGCGCGCAGGTGATCATTAATCATGTGAAAGATGGTATTGAAATGGCTGAGAAGGCCAATCTGCCGAGAGCGATCATCAGCTTTATCCGGACGCATCACGGCCGCGGCAAGGTGAAGTATTTCTATAACTCATTCAAAAACGCTTATCCCGATCAGGAGATTAATGAAGATATGTTCACCTATCCCGGCCCGAATCCCTTCTCTAAGGAGACCGCCGTATTGATGATGGCCGATGCCGTAGAAGCTGCCTCCCGCAGTCTGAAAGACTATACGGAAGAGAGCATCAGCGAATTGGTGAACAGGATCATCGACGGGCAGATCGAAGATGGCTTGATGAAGAATACCCCTTTGACCTTCCGGGATATATTAGGCATCAAACAGGTGTTTATTGAGAAGCTGAAAACCATGTATCATACCCGTGTCAGCTACCCGGAATTGAAGACTCCTGAAAAGACAGAGGAAGAATTGGCGATAGAAGAAGAGGGGTGATCAATCTCAAAAATCCACAATCAACCGCAGGTTAATCTGCCGTCCCGTCAGGTAATTGGGTACGGCATATTGTTGGTTGTACACGTCGGTGATCCAGTAATAGGAATTGGTATTCTTGAAATCCAGGAGATTAAACACATCTACCCCCAGCCAAATGTTTTTCAGGTGACGGAAAACACCCCGATCCATTATCGGATCCACGCCGCCTGCCAGTTGGTAAGAGAGGCCGATGTCCACACGGCGGTAAGCCGGCAGCCGGTAATAGCCTGCCTCATAGCCTTTATGTGGGATCGTAACGGGCAATCCGCCTGAAATAACACCTGTTAAATTCAATTTGATACGCTCGTTGTTCGGAAAATAGTCCTGGAAGAAGAGCGATAGGTTATACCCGCAATCATTGGGCATAGGCGCTTCGGTATCTTCCCGGATGGTTTGTTGTGACTTCATCAACGAGAGACTGATCCAGGAATCGGTGCCCGGCACAAACTCGCCAAAGAATTTCATATCGAGCCCCATGGCGTATCCCTTAGCGCAATTCTCGCCATAGTATCGCATTTTTACATTGTCGAGCGTATAGGGGATCACATTGTCTAACTTCTTATAATACACCTCTGTCGTAAAACGGAAGTTCCGATCCATAGTCTTAAACGAATAATCGCCTCCCAAAATGAAATGGATGGAGCGCTGCGACTTGATGTTCTCGTTCAGTTCCACCACATCGTTGCCATCGTCATCCTGCACCACCTTACGGATCTCTTTGTAGAAAGGCGACTGATAATAGATACCCGTAGCCGCGCGGAACGTGAAGTTCTGGTTGGCATTTGGGATATACCCCAGGGAGACACGCGGGCTGAAGATAAATTCTTCGTTGTAGTCCCAGTAGCTTCCGCGGATACCTCCCACCAGCGTGAACAGCCCTTTCGAGGTACGGAATTTGAAAACATCCTGCAGATATCCCGAAAAGCGTATGCTATTCATCTTATGATCGGAATAGAGATTGGCAATCACACTCACCGCATCTTCCTGATGGGGTAGGGAATAGCCCGACGAATCGCGCTTTTCCCATTCGCTGATTCGGTCCTGAATGCGTTCGCTTTGCAGGGTCAATCCCCATTGCGCGGTATGCTTTCCCAAACGGGTGCTTCCGTAATGGTTCACATTGAACACATCCGAACGAAGCCGGTTGCGCGCGTGCTCATGATAGCGTCCGATGGTCATATTGGAATTTACATCTTCGTTGGGGTTCACCGAGCCCTGTTCGCTCATCCAATACTCTCCTGATATATCGTAGGACTCCGATTCCTGGCTGTTGAACGCCGAGGTTTGAATCCCTATCTCCGTATTCTCATTCGGTTTATATTTCAATGAAAGCGCTCCGAAAAGAGTCTGAAACTTATCGCGCTCCTGTCCGTCGAAATAGACCTCGAAGTTTTGCGGGTTATCTGCTGTTCCGAAAGAGGTCTCTTTGACGTGGGGAATGAATTTGTAGTTGTTGACCGACAGGTTGCCCATAAAGTCAATCTCCCATTTAGGGGCTACCTGGTAGGTGATGAAAGTCTGCAAGTCCACAAAGTTCGGATCAAACTCCGCGTCGGTATCCAGGGTGCGCAACAGGGAACGTCCTGTTTTATAGCGCATCCCGGTGATATGTGTCACTTTTCCATGTGCTCCGCCCACGTAGGCATTGGCACCCAGGAAACTGGCGGATGCCGACCCTTCCAACTTTTCAGGTCGTTTGTAGGTTACATCCAACACCGAACTCATCTTGTCACCATATTTGGCTTCAAAACCACCGGCGGCGAAGTTGACCGATTCTGTTAGGTCTGGATTCACAAAGCTCAGTCCCTCCTGTTGTCCGGATCGGATCAGCAATGGGCGGAATACCTCCAGGCCGTTTACATAGACCATATTCTCATCGAAACTACCGCCACGAACAGAATATTGCGAGCTTAGTTCGTTCGAAGAAGAGACGCCGGCAAAAGTGACCACTAAGCTTTCAATGCTCCCTCCGGAGGGGTCGGGGAGAAAGCGTACGCGCTCCGCGTCGAGCGACTCCATGGCAGTGGTCTGTCGACGGCTGGCGGTGACAACCGCTTCGCCCAATTCGAAAGACATGGGGTTCATCTGTACGTTCAATCGCATATCGCTGGCGACCACCGGCAGGATACGCTGGGCTTTGTTGTATCCCAGGCAGCTGAACAGTAGGGTGATAGAGTCACCCGGTGTGACCGAGACGCTGTATTGTCCTTTTTCGTTCGACATATCTCCGGCCAGCGGACTGTTCTCGACCTGCACCAGTACCAAATCGAGCGGATTCCCGTCCGAATCATACACAAACCCCGATATCTTTACCTTCCCCTGGCCAAATGCCGTCGAAGCAATTCCTATAAATAAAAGTGCCGCTATCGCACGAATTTTCATCATCATACATACATTGATACCCTATATAAACGAAAAAAAGCAAGGAAGCGTATAAAAGGCTTTATATTTTTTGTCTTGCTCCGAAAATGGTTGGGAGAAAGGGGGAGTGTTTTCAGATTTTGGAAGAATTGAAGGAAATAGGAAATAGGAGATAGGAGCGTCTTAGATTTAGTAAAGTAAGATGGGAAGGTGGGGGTGTATATTCATGGCTGAAAGCCACAGTGGGCCTGAACCTCTCTTCCTACTTGAAGATCCACATCCATCAGTGCAATCTTTTTAATCAAACCAATCACATCCGAGAAATCCCAAAATCAGCGGAAATCGGTCTTGGTCTTTAAGGACTTTAAAGTCTTTAATGTCTTTAAAGTCCTTTTTGTCATTTTGTCAAAAACGCCCGACTATTTTTCCAAAAACGTAGGGGTATTTAAAATTAGTCAGGCGAGTAACACTTTTTAACGTGTCATATTGTAAAGCAAAACCGACTTTTTGCTATCAAAATGACAATCGGCTTTTCTCTCTTTTTGTTGGGCGGTTGTAGAGGCATTTGCGGGTAAATCATTACCTTTGCTTGATAAACGAAAAAAGATAAATCTGATGGAAAGTTTTGCATCGCTGATAAAGCAGCGGAGAAGTATTCGGCAGTTTACCGACGAATTATTGAAACCCGAAGAGGTGGAAAGCATATTGAAAGCAGCCCTGATGGCGCCGGCATCCAAGCGTAAGAATCCCTGGCAGTTTATTGTGGTAGAGGATAAAGCGATGTTGCAACGCCTGGCCGGATGCAAGGAGCATGGCGCGGCTTTTCTGGAGGGTTGCGCGCTGGCGGTCGTTGTATTAGGCAATGTGATGGAAAGCGATGTGTGGATAGAAGATACGGCTATTGCCTCCATTTATATGCAGTTGCAGGCGGAAGAGTTGGGATTGGGTAGTTGTTGGTGCCAGATTCGCAACCGGGTAACGGCGGAAGAGACCGATGCCAATGAGTATGTGCGTGCCTTACTGAATATTCCTTATCAGCTCGATGTGTTATCTATCATTGCCTTTGGCCATAAAGCCCAGGAGCGGAAGCCTTTCGACGAAGAGAAACTGCAATGGGAAAAGATACATATCGGAACCTATCCTGCCGAATAAGATGAAGATTGTATTTATCGGTTCAGGCAATTTAGCCACCCGTCTTTCGCTGGAAATGCATCGGGTAGGCATGACCATCAGCCAAGTGTATAGCCCCACGCCGGAGCATGCCTCCGCGTTAGCCGAGCAGTTGAACGCTGCCTGGACCTCTTCCCTCGCGGAGGTGGAGGAGGATGCGGATGTATATCTCTTTTCCGTTCGCGACGCCGTGTTGGAAGAGGTTTTGAAAGCGATGAAACCAAACGGCGGGCTTTGGCTGCATACGGCAGGCAGTGTGCCGATGGATATATTTACCCCTTACACAAAACGCTACGGGGTGTTCTATCCATTGCAGACATTCAGCAAAGGAAAAGCGGTCTCTTTCGATCAGATTCCCATCCTGTTGGAAGCCGCCCGGGAGGAAGACGGACGTTTCCTGCAGAACCTGGCCGGAGCCCTTTCCGGACATGTCGAATTTCTCTCTTCCGAAAAGCGGAAAACGGTGCATCTGGCTGCCGTGTTTGCCTGCAATTTCACCAATCACATGTACACACTTGCGGCCAAAATACTGGAAGAAGAAGGAATCTCCTACAAACTGCTTCTTCCGTTGATTGAAGAGACGGCCGCTAAGATCGAAAATATGCCGCCGCTGTTGGCACAGACCGGACCGGCAGTGCGTTACGATGAAAACATCATGGAAAAACAGATAAACCAGCTGAAAGAGGATGCTATGAAAGAGATATACCGCTTGCTCAGCCGGAATATACATAAAGAATCGACACATGAGTAGTATCAACTTTGATTTGAAAAAGATAAAAGGCTTTGTCTTCGATGTCGACGGAGTCTTGTCATCGGATATCATTCCTTTACATCCCAATGGGGATCCTATGCGTACGGTGAATATAAAAGATGGCTATGCCATGCAACTGGCTGTCAAAAAAGGCTATGTTGTCGGCATCATTACCGGCGGATATACCGATTCGGTGCGCGTCCGTTTCGAGCGTTTGGGCATTGAACACATTTATATGCGTAGCGCTATCAAAATGAATGACTTTGAGGATCTGCTCCAAAAGACCGGTGTGTCGCCCGAAGAGTTGGTGTATGTGGGCGATGATATTCCGGACTACGAGGTGATGAACCGGGTGGGTTTGCCTGTTTGTCCTTCGGATGCGGCGCCTGAAATCAAGGCAGTCGCAAAGTATATATCTCCGCGTAAGGGTGGGGAAGGGGTAGCCCGTGATATTATTGAACAGACCATGAAAGCACAAGGAGTATGGATGTGTGACGAAGCCTTCGGATGGTAGACCTTTTTAAGAATAAACATATGAATCTACTTCCTAATCTCAGCAAATATAAAATCATATTAGCCTCCAATTCTCCCCGCCGCAAAGAATTATTGGGTGGGTTGAATCTGGATTTTGAGGTTCGTATTATTCCCGATATCGACGAGTCGTATCCGGAAGAGATGCCGGTCGAAGCCATTGCCGGGTATGTCGCCCAAAAGAAGGCGGAGGCTTATCTCCCCACATTGGCGGATGAAGAACTGTTGATCACGGCAGATACCATTGTTTCCCTCGGCGGCAAGATCCTGGGCAAGCCGACAGACAGGGAGGATGCGATCCGTATGTTAGGTGAGCTCTCCGGTCGTCAGCACGAGGTGATAACAGGCGTCTGTGTCTACACCCGCGAAAAACAACTCACTTTCTCTGTCACTTCAGCCGTCCGTTTCGGAACCCTGACCGAAGAAGAGATCACCTATTACGTCGACAACTACCGCCCTTACGACAAAGCCGGTGCTTATGGCATACAGGAATGGATTGGCTATATCGCTGTCGAAGCGATCCAGGGCTCTTTCTATAATGTGATGGGACTGCCTATACAACGGTTGTATCAGGAGTTGAAAAACTTCTGATTGTTCTCTTTTATTCATAATGCAACGCCTCTGCCACCTCTGTTTTGGCTGAGCGCTGAGCCGGATACCATGTGCCGGCCACGATGGCGATAATGACTAACACTAAGGTGATTACCGTATTTATTGCGATTCTTTCCGACGTAACAGGGAGATAGGTTGTTGAAAGCAAATCAGATCGCACGATATTCACCCAAACGATGATGGCCGGTATAAGTGCGATCAGCATAAGAATAAAGCTTTCCATAAGCATTTGCACCTGTATCTGATTTCGCGTTGAACCGATCGCTATGCGTATACCGATTTCTCCTTTTCTCTTTTCGATGCGCAACCAGAAGGTGGCGATAATACCTAAGAAAATGTTTACTAAGAAAAAGACCGTGAAAGCGCTACGGTATTGAATGGATTTGTAAATACTCTCCATTTTAAATATCTCTTTCCGCAAATTGTCCATCGGCACGATGTCAGCCAAAAAGAAGTTGCCGATGCCCAATTCGTTTTTCATTTCTTTCTTGAACGATGCCGGGAAGTTTTGTGCGGATTTGCCCGAACGTGCCCGGATACAGATATCCACATTTTCCCATATCTCCTGTTCGTTTTTCCCGAAAAGAGATTTTTCTTCGAAGGGGATGAATATGTAATTGGTTGGCACGCTGTATTCGTGTCTTTTGATAGGGTTTGTTACCTCGGAGACAAAGGTCGGCGTGTCATCGTATTTAAAGATCGTTTTGCCGATCAGCGAAACATCCGGAGATAATTCATCATTAATCGTTTTTGAGATGATCAACCCCTCCCGAAGCGCGTTTTCTATATATGTTTTATCATTGCTTTTCGATAGTTTCACCCTGAACACATCAAAGTATTCGGGTGTGACCGATAGGATCTGGGTGCTGATAATAACACTGTCCAATTTATAATTCGTATTACTGCTGGACAGACAATAGGGATAATGTAAATGTCCAAGGCTTACCACTTCGACCTCCGGGTGCTGTCGTATTCGCTCGATGATACGCAAGAAATTCTCTGCCGGCTCATGACTCCCTGCTTCATGCTGCGTGTAGTTATTACTATTCGGAGAGTACACCCCCATATTTATTTTATAGGTGTTCTCAATATCGAAACCGACCGGAGTACGGCTATTGATAAACAATACCGAAAAGAAATCAACCACATACCAGAAGAGAGAAATAACTAAAAACAATTCCAGCACAATCCATACGTTTTTGCGCCATTGTTTGTTGATCAATTTGAATAGGTGTTTTATCATGGCTTTGTTATTTATCGTTTAAGGCTTCTACGATCTGCTTGCGGGACGCATTCCATACCGGAAAGAGCGAAGAGAGAAGATTCAGTAAGATACAGACGCAGAGAGCAGAGAAGAATACACTGAAATTGATAAGCATAGTGGGTGAAATCGTTACCGGCGCCTCTATCCCGAAAAAAGAATCGCTGAATAATGTCTCGGCAAACATCCAGACAAGCATATAAGAGATCAGTAATCCGACAAGGCCTCCCAGCAAGGTGAGCAAAAGGTTTTCCACCAACACCTGGTTGATCAATACGGGACGATTGGCACCAAAGGCTTTGCGCACGCCGAACTCTTCGATACGCTCCTGCATCCGGGAAGAGGTGAGTCCTAAGAGATTAACGGCAGGAACCAATAGGAATATCAGGGCGATAAAAAGGTATTGTAAAATAATATCTTTATAGTCCTTCTTTTCCTGTACATTGGTAATACTCAATATGGTTTGCGATGGTGGATAGTTCTCGCCGAGTTTCAGTTTATACTCCTTTTGCGACTGGTTCATTATCTCTTTGTTCCGGTCGATCTCCTGACGAATCGCATCGAAGTCGGACGGGCTCTTAGCCAGAATATAGGCCGTGAAAAAACCAACCAGATTCTCTCCCATCGAGAGGTTGACTAATGTCGGAACAGTCGTGAATGGCACCCATAGATCGGCATAGCTTTCCGTCATGGCAGTTGATACATCTTTTACGACTCCTCCCACGATATAGTCTGTTCCATTCACCTGTACAACAGATCCTACGACATCACTCTTTCCAAACATCTTCCGCGCCAGCGACTCGGAAAGCACGGCTTTCTGATAACCGCTTTGAAATTCCTCTTCACTATAAGGCTTCCCCTCCAGGAAAGAAAAACGAAACACTTTCCAGTAGTTAGCATCCGTACATCCCAGATACACCTCATGCATATCATTCTCTCCCTCTTTATTGGCAAAGATCGATCCCATGAAAAACTTCAATAGTCCCACCGGAGCGGCAACAGCTACACATTCGGGTGTTTTCAAGGTATAGAAACACTCCTTGATCGTATGATAGGAGAGATACGCATTGTTGGTACCTCTTCCGTTGACATGCTCCGCTACGGCCGTATTGGCCACTAACGTACGGTGACGGTTCACCTCCGGAGCCATATCCGCGGTCTTGATATGATACACGATGGCAATGACCATCACCAGCGAAATAGCCAACCCTGTTCCCAGGATATAGACTGTGCTATAGAAGCGGTTTTGCTTCATCAACTGCCAGGCCTGTTTGAGATATACCTTTATCATAATTGTTAATTGTTAATCGTTAATTATTAATTGTTAATTATTTTACACGGTTCCTGATTTTAATTAACCATTAACCATTAATAATTAACCATTTATTACTGCACCTGCCGTCCGTCGAAGAAGCGAATGGTGCGGCTGGTTTGTTTGGCTTGTTGCTCGTTGTGGGTTACCATCACGATGGTGCGGCCATCCTCTTTATTTAGTTTGTGGAGGATATCCATGACTTCGATACCCATCTTACTGTCGAGGTTACCAGTCGGCTCATCGGCGAGGATGATCTCAGGATTACCAATGATGGCACGGGCAATAGCTACGCGCTGGCACTGTCCTCCGGAGAGCTGTGTGGGGAAATGACGCATACGATGGCTCAACCCGACGCGTTCCAATACTGCCTGTGCCGCTTTCCGGCGCTCCGAGGCGGATACCTTGCGGTAGAGTAGGGGGAGTTCCACATTGTCGAGAACATTGAGGGAGTTGATCAGGTGGAAGCTCTGAAACACAAAACCTAACTGTTCGTTACGGAAGGCAGCCTGCTGCTTGTCGTTCATCTGCATCGTGTTTATGCCATTGATCTCTACGATTCCGCCTGAAGGCGTGTCCAACAGGCCGATGATATTCAGCAAGGTCGATTTGCCACACCCTGAAGGTCCCATAATGCTCAGGAACTCGCCTTTTTTTACTTCCAGGTTTACATTCTCCAACGCGACCGTTTCAATTTCTTTTGTACGGTAGATCTTTTCCAGATTTGTCAATTTAATCATGATCTTATAGTTTACTTGTTTGTTAATATATTATTCGTGACGTAATGCCTCTGCCGGAGGCAGGGAGGCTGCTTTTCGGGCAGGAATACGGATGCCCAGCCAGATAATGATGGCCAACAATAGGTAAGTCGCGAAGACTACCGGCAGGATACGCTCCCAACCAATAGGGATACGTCCACTTTCAATGATATCGAGGAAAGCCATATTCCCGACAAATAACAGGATGAAAGGGAGGGTGAGAAGCAGTAGAGACAGACTCTCCAGGTTCATAAAGCGGGAAATGCCGCTTGTGGTAGAACCCATTGCTATACGTAATCCGATCTCTCCCCGGCGATGCTGGGTGCGCAGCCAGAAGGTACCAATAATACCAAAGAAGACATTGACCAGCATAAAGCCCATCAAGGCTATCTTGGTACGGCTTTCGTTCTGATAATAGCTGATAACCTCCTTGCGTTGGTGAGCAATGGAATAGGCTCCATACACATAGATATTGTTGACCGTCAACCGTTCACCCATGGATTCGAGAAAGAGATACATCTCTTCCAGCGTCATGGCGCGTTTCATACGGAGGCAAACCTCCGCGCTGCTGGCGTTAAAACTATTCACCATCGTTTCCAGTTGTGAGCCAACCATCACATCGAAGAAGCAGGGATCGCTTATTTCATAATCGGAGGCACGTATCGGTGTGCTGACAGCGGCCACCAGGATCGAATTGCTTTGGTTGTTATTCCTTACTCGTTGCCCTTTGCCCTCTTTGCCTTCAAAGAACTGCTCTTCCATATCTTCCGAGATCACATAGCAGTGTTCACCGGGCGGGAGTTGAGGGGTGATGGCGTTGCCATGTTTGTCTTTCACACGGAAAACATCGAAAAATTCCGGTGTCACCCGGCGTGTCTGATACGAGCGGGTGCGGGCTGTGGCAGTATCACCCTCCACCGGCTCGAGCGAGTTCCAGGAATTACCCCAGGAATAAGGATGTGAATAGAAAGCGGCGCATACGTTTTCCACTTCCGTTTCACGACGGATATTCTCCATCAATGCTATCAGATCCTCCGTTTCGGTGGTGGTGCGATCCTCTTCGTTGACGAAGCCAGGCGCGTTACTATTCAAATCGTAGAGCTTCAATCGCCAGCAATTCTCTATATCATATCCCAGTGGTTGGTTGTAGACACGTGTATCGATCCATAACATATCGGCTACATACCAGAGTACAGCAGCTACCATTAACAGCTCCATGAAGATCCAGCCGTTTGAACGGCGTTGCTTCCAGATTATTTTTATTATTTGTTTGAACATCGTTTCTTTCTGATTAGGGTGATTAGACTCTTTTTTTGATTATACCGTATCATCTCGTAAGGCATCTACAGTCGACAGGCGCGAAATGCGAACTGCCGGAATGATGGCGCTTAGCAGGTTTAATAATAAGACAAACAACAGCGCAACAACAAAGGTAAATGGCTTGAACAACATACTGGTATTTAATGCCGGACTACTATCCAGGAGAAAACTGCGGAAGAGATAGAGCAGTAGGAAAGAGAGGAAGAAGCCTATCACGCCACCGGTCAGCGTGGTGATCAGATTCTCATAAATGACCTGGTGGATGATTTTGCCACCTGTTGCCCCAAAAGCCTTTCTGACGCCTACTTCGGCATGGCGTTGCTGCACCGACGATTGTGCTACCCCGGTCAGGTTGAATGCCGGTATCAGGATCAGGAAAAGCAGGATACCACCCGTACTCAGCAGAAAATCCTTTGCATTTGCCTTTTTGAAACCATGGGAACCCATGGCTACGTCTAAGCGGGTGATCGGATTCTGGAGGAAATTGACCGTGTAATTC
The DNA here is from genome assembly GCF_029892605.1 of Parabacteroides sp. PM6-13. Classification (GTDB taxonomy): domain Bacteria; phylum Bacteroidota; class Bacteroidia; order Bacteroidales; family Tannerellaceae; genus QVMG01. The sequence continues at coordinate 27,866 of NZ_JARXWF010000006.1, read as the reverse complement.
TTTTTTGTTTCGTTGTATTGTGCTGTTTTTTTGGTAAGCTCTTCCCGGATGGCGTTGAAATCTTTTTGTTTATGCGCCAGTATCTTCACACTGAGTACCCCGCTTATGCCTTCGTGTTTCGATGTCTGAAGCCCGCTCTCATCGGTGGTGTAGGGGATCCACATATCCGCGTAAGCGTCGGAGGCAGCCAGGCTGACATCGCGCACGACTCCACAGATGGTGAATGTCAGGAAGTCTGATATGATCGTTTTGCCGACCACAGCCGTTGTGCCAAAAAGATCCCGTGCCAATTCTTCGCTGACGACGGCGGTACGTATGCCCGACTGGAAATCAGCCTCTGTAAAAGGCTTTCCTTCGACGAAGCGAAAAGAGAATATCTTCCAAAAGGCCGGATCGGTCAACGAAATCACATATTCTTTGTAGAGCCGTTTGCCCGGAAGAGAGATCGGGCGGAGCATTTTATAAGATGCGCTAACGGCTTCCGGTGTCTGCAAGGCGTAGAAACACTCCTTGACTACCTCGACCGACATATTTCCTCTATTGGTTTCATTCTGTGAAGCAGCCACTGTTCCGCTTACATACATCATCCGGTCGCGTTTATCTTCCGGTGGGAAATTGGCATAGCGGATCTGAAAAACTAATACAACGACCATGATCATCGCGATAGAGATGGCGCTCCCGATGATGGATATGGTGCTGACCAAAGGGTTCTCTTTGCAGAGTTGAAATGCTTGTTTGATATAAATCTTTAACATGATAATGATGAATTATGAATGAAGAATGATGAATTGAAGATCGCTTAGCCGAAGGCGTGAAGCAACCATAATTTATCATTTGATTTTTAGTTTGTTTTTATCTTTATAACTCGACATATCGGACACGACCACTTCGTCGCCTGGCTCGAGGCCGCTGATCACCTCGACGTAGTCGTAATTGCTGTCGCCCAGTATCACTTTGCGTTTGATAAGTTGCTCGCCGGCGATGACAAACAATTCATACTCGCCTTTGCCTGAATAATAGCTGGAATTCGTTATCCGCATCACATCCTCCTTGATAGCGTTCATTACATAAATATCCGTACGAAGGCCGGAGCGGAGACGCGGATGATTGCCCTCTTCCAATTGTACGGAGAAGGAGATCACCCCGTTGCGCGAGAGGGGGGTCACATCACTCACGATGCCATTCATGCGATCGTTTCCGATGCGTACCACCACCCGGCTGCCGGTGGAGATGCGGTCGCCATAGGAGTCGGCAATCTCCCCTTCAATTTTGAAATGCGAGAGGTCGGAGACAATAGCCAGGCGGCTTCCTTGTGCTACCTGCGCCCCTATCTCGTTATTGATATAGGTTAGGATTGCTTTGCGGGGCGCGCGCACCTGGGCATCTTCAAACGTACGTTTCATCTCCGCCAGGTTTTTCTGGAAGATACTGTATTCCAATTGTTTTATCTTGAAGTCTGATTCGACTAAGGCCTTTTCGTTTTCATATTTCTGCTCGTCTTCCTGCAGTTGTAATTTACTGACGTTGTAGTCGAGCTCCACCTGCAATACCTTATCGGCTGTTCCGGCACCCAATTCATCCAGGTAGCGCTCGTTGCGCAGTTCCACCTCTTTCCGGTCGAGCTTCATGCGGGATACCTTCAAGGCCATCTCCATTTCCGACAGTTTGTTGTGATTGTTGAGACGAAGCTGCTCCAGTTGCAGGCGTTTCATCTCCTGCTCGTCCAACAGTTTGTTGTAATCGTTTTCCACCGTCTGCAGATCGAGTTTCAGGATAGGGTCGCCCACATCGACAATATCACCGCCTCGTTTGTATACCTCCACGATGCGGGAGTTGATGGGCGATGTGACGATCTCTTCAAATGCCGGAACCACTTTGCCCGAAGCACTCGATGTGACCTCGATCAAGCCGATATCCACCATTGATATCTGCAAATCCTTTTTCTTTACACCCGTTTGCATCACAGCGAATAATGCCCAGACAGCCACCACGCCGACCGCCAGGAATATCCCGACCTTTGTCAACTGCTTTATCAATGCTTTGCGGCGTACCTCTTTTGGTATTTCCCTATCCATATAATTCTATGTTTTTTGAAATTATTATCGTTTGCCACTTTATAAGCAAAGCATGTGCCAAAAACATAAAAGGCTGATTGATAGGAGAAAACAAAATGGTATGTCTGTTCAAAAACGAACACTATGTACGGTTTTAGCGATTACATATTCAAATAATAGGCTTTGGTGAGCTGTTGGTATTCGGGTGTATATCGGTGGCGTTCGATTTCAATCGTTAAGGTATCTTTTTGCAGTATATCGGGCTTTTGTCCTATCTCTACCAGGATCCGCTTGGGAGAGCCTCCCAGAACGGGGATAACATCGGTCTGCCGGAGAAGAAAGAGTTCTGCCTCTTCCATTCGGGTATATAAGAACTCCTCCTGGTCGTAGGGGAGGATCAGGGCGATTCGTCCGTTCTCGGAGAGCATGGAGCGGCTTAGGCGGAGTAAATCTTCCAGCCGGAGTGTATCGGTATGGCGAGCGAGTGAACGGTTTTCGGTAGGCGGTTTTAGGGAAGAGACAAAATAGGGTGGGTTGGATACAATCAGGTCGTAACGATTTTTTCCTTGTGAGGCGAATTCGTCCAGGGATTGGTGAAACACCTTTATTCGATCCGAAAAAGGAGAGGAGGCTACATTCTCGAGCGACTGTGTATAGGCCCCTTCGTCGATATCGATAGCGTCAATATCGGCAAAGCAACGTTGAGCAATCATCAAAGCGATCAAACCACTGCCGGTGCCTATATCCAACACACGTTTCGCCTCTTCAGCCTGCGCCCACGCACCCAAAAGCACTCCGTCGGTCCCGACTTTCATTGCACACTTCTCATGACTGACAGTAAACTGCTTAAACCGGAAAAAAGAATTAGCCATCTTCTTACATTATTAAAACAAGGCAAAATTAACCAATATTGAATGAAATGATGTAACTTTGGCACGTTTTATGTTTTAGCTGTTATACAACAAATTGAGACTAAATTAAAGAATGAAGAATAATAATTCCAGAATGCATTATAACAATCGTTTTGATGATACTGAATCTGTCGTGCTTCCTGTCATAATGGACTGCGACATAGATGATGACTTTTCGCAAGGTATGGAAAAAATGGGTGACACACTGCCTATTCTTCCTTTGCGCAATATGATACTTTTTCCGGGAGTTGCTCTTCCGGTGATTGTGGGTCGCGTGAAGTCCATGCGATTGATACGGGAGGCCGTGCGCAAAAAGAAGCTCATAGGGGTCACATGCCAGAAATCTATTGAGACAGAAGATCCCGGTTTCGAGGATCTGTATCAGACTGGAGTCGTAGCTCATATTATGCGGGTATTGGAAATGCCTGATGGAAATACGACTGTGATACTGCAGGGGAAGAAGCGTTTTGAACTCCAAGAGATAACGGAAACAGAACCTTTCTTGACCGGGAAGGTGACGCTGTTGGACGATATTCGTCCGGATAGGAACGATCAGGAGTTTGAAGCCCTGTTGTCGACTATCAAAGACTTGACGATCAAAATGCTGAGTAATACCAATGAGCCGTCGCGCGAATTGATATTCTCCATTAAGAATAACCATAATATGGTTTACCTGGTGAATTTCTCTTGTAGCAATTTGCCGGTAACAGCCGATGTAAAGCAGGAGTTGCTTAAGATAAACGATCTGCGTGAACGGGCGTATCGCTTGTTATTCATATTGAATAGAGAGTATCAGCTGATGCAGTTGAAGGCCTCTATCCAAATGAAAACGCATGAGGATATCAATCAGCAGCAACGCGAGTATTTCTTGCAGCAGCAGATCAAAACGATCCAGGAGGAACTGGGAGGCAATATCAATGATCAGGAGATAAATGAACTACGGAAGAAAGCGGAAAAGAAGAAGTGGCCGGCTTATGTGAAAGAGGCTTTCGATAAGGAGGTGCGCAAGCTGGAACGCCTGCATCCGCAGTCGCCCGACTTCTCTATCCAGACACAATATGTACAGACCATTGTGAACCTGCCTTGGGGCGAGTACACCAAAGATAATTTCAACCTGAATCATGCACAAAAGGTATTGGATAAAGGCCATTACGGATTGGAGCAGGTGAAGGAACGCATCATCGAACACCTGGCTGTCCTGAAGTTGAAAGGAGACATGAAGTCGCCGATCATCTGCCTGTATGGCCCTCCGGGGGTAGGAAAGACCTCGTTGGGAAAATCCATTGCGGAGGCTTTGAACCGGAAATATGTGCGCGTGTCGTTGGGCGGTCTGCACGACGAAGCGGAAATTCGCGGACATCGACGTACCTATATTGGTGCCATGAGCGGGCGTATCATCCAGAACGTATTGAAAGCCGGCTCGTCGAATCCGGTGTTTATCCTGGATGAGATCGACAAGGTATCGAGCGATTTCAAGGGCGACCCGGCGTCGGCTCTGTTGGAGGTGCTTGATCCGGAGCAAAACAGCGCGTTTCATGATAACTACCTGGATATCGATTACGACCTGAGTAAGGTGATGTTTATCGCAACGGCAAACAACCTGAATACCATTTCGCAGCCATTGCTCGACCGTATGGAGCTGATCGAGGTGAGTGGTTATATCATGGAAGAAAAGATTGAGATCGCCAACCGCCACCTGATTCCAAAGCAGTTGGACGCGCATGGCATTGGTCGTAAGACCGTAAAGTTCCCGAAAAAGACCATTCAGGCCATTGTGGATTCCTATACGCGTGAGAGTGGTGTGCGTGAATTAGATAAAAAGATTGCCAAGGTCACCCGTAAGATCGCTCGGAAGATTGCCTCGGAAGAGGAGATACCGTCGCAGATCACACCCGATATGCTGCAGGAATACCTGGGTGCTCCGGAATATTCCCGTGACAAATACCAGGGAAATCAATATGCAGGCGTGGTAACCGGCCTGGCCTGGACCGCGGTGGGTGGTGCCATTTTGTTTGTGGAGGCCAGCCTGAGCAAAGGCAAAGGATCCAAGCTTACCCTGACCGGTAATCTGGGCGAGGTAATGAAGGAATCGGCTATGCTTGCGCTGGAATATATACATGCGCACGCTTCTATGTTTGGTATTCCGGAAGAGATGTTTGAAAACTGGAATGTACATGTGCATGTGCCGCAGGGAGCTATTCCGAAAGACGGGCCGAGTGCCGGTATAACGATGGTAACTTCGTTGGTGTCAGCCTTTACGCAGCGTAAGGTGAAGGAGCATCTGGCGATGACAGGCGAGATCACGCTTCGCGGTAAGGTGCTTCCGGTGGGCGGAATCAAAGAAAAGATTCTGGCAGCCAAACGCGCCGGTATCAAGGAGGTGATTCTTTGTCGTGAAAACAAGAAAGATATCGATGAGATAAAAGAGGACTACCTGAAAGGAATCACTTTCCATTATGTAGAAGACATCAGCGAAGTGATCAACCTGGCTCTATTAGATGAGAAGGTAGATAATCCACAATTTTAAGGACCTTAAGATTTTAAAGCAATAAAAAAGCCTCCGAAAGGAGGCTTTTTTATTATTGTTTCCCTTCGGTTGCCACCGAGCGGTCGATCTTTTTGATCAATCCCTGCAGGACGCTTCCCGGGCCTAATTCCGTGAAATGATCGGCACCATCGGCGATCATATGCTGGATTGTTTGTGTCCAACGCACCGGTGCTGTCAATTGTGCAATCAGGTTGTTTTTGATAACTGCCGGATCGGTAGCCGGTTTGGCATCTACATTCTGGTAGATTGGGCAGACAGGAGCGTTAATCGCTGTCTTTTCAATCGCTTCAGCCAGTTCGGCACGGGCCGGTTCCATCAACGGAGAGTGGAAGGCGCCACCTACATTCAATTTCAGAGCACGCTTGGCACCCGCTTCAAGCATCAGCTCGCAAGCTTTCTCAATACCCGACATACTTCCCGAGATAACAAGCTGTCCCGGACAGTTATAATTGGCACATACCACCACATCGTCTATGCCGGCACAGATCTCTTCTACCTTTTCGTCCGGCAAGGCCAATACGGCTGCCATCGTAGACGGAGTTAGTTCGCAGGCTTTCTGCATCGCCATGGCGCGCTTGGAGACCAATACCAGCCCGTCTTCAAAAGAAAGGGCGCCGGCAGCTACCAAGGCAGAAAACTCACCTAAGGAGTGACCTGCAACCATATCCGGTTGAAAGTCTTCGCCTAATGTTTTTGCTAATATAACGGAGTGAAGGAAAATGGCCGGTTGAGTCACTTTGGTTTGTCTCAGATCTTCATCAGTACCGGCAAACATCAGGTCGGTAATGCGAAAACCAAGTATTTCGTTTGCTTTTTCAAACATCTCTTTGGCTAATGGATTGTTGTCATACAGATCCTTACCCATCCCTACAAATTGTGCTCCCTGGCCGGGAAATACATACGCTTTCATTTTCTAATAATTTTCTAATTTCAGATTTTTAAGACGGTGCAAAGGTAATAAATCCTTGATAAATTGGGCGTCTTTGCTTTTGAATAGTATCTTTGCCGTTAGAATTAGAAAAAATTACTAACGATAATATACAACACGTATGAACCATTTAGCATTTATCGGTAACCTGGGAACAGGTGAGATTGTGATCATCGCTATCATTGTTTTGTTACTCTTCGGTGGAAAGAAAATTCCTGAACTGATGAAAGGAATCGGCAAGGGAGTGAAAAACTTCAAAGATGGTGTGAAAGGTTTGGAAGACGACATCAAAATAGACGACACAGACGATAAGAAATAAGAGAACGAGATGCAACAAGATGAAATGTCATTCTGGGACCACCTGGAAGAACTTCGTTGGACTCTCTTTCGTATCATTGGTGCGCTGTTTTTGTTTGCCATACTCCTGTTTGCTTTTATGCGGGGAGAAAATGGTATTTTTGATGGTATCATTATGGCGCCTACCCGTGGTGACTTCTGGACTTACCGTTTGTTTTGTAAGTCCGGGTCGCTATTGAAAATTGTAACCGACTTTTGTGATCCCACGTTCCGAATTCATATATTCAATATCAAATTAGCTTCGCAGTTCTTTACCCACATGACCACCTCTTTTTGGTTGGCGTTGGTATTGACTTTCCCTTATTTGATGTTTGAAGTATGGAAGTTTATTAGTCCGGCTCTTTATGAAAATGAAAAGAAGAATGTCCGCTGGGTATTCTTTTTCGGGACAGGTATGTTCTTCTTAGGATGTGCTGTCGGTTATTTTATGGTTTTTCCGGTTACACTTCGTTTCCTGGCTACTTACCAGATTAGTGAGGCGATAACCGAACAGGTCTCCCTAGAATCCTATATGGATAACTTCCTGATGTTGATCTTTGTGATGGGGGTTATCTTTGAAATGCCTCTATTATCGTGGTTATTGTCGAAGTTAGGCCTGATCCATCGTGGATTTTTCCATCGCTATCGCCGACATGCCATTGTCGCTTTATTGGTGTTAGCCGCCTTTATTACGCCCAGTGGCGACCCGTTCACCTTAGCCATTGTCTTTATCCCGCTGTACGCTCTCTTCGAATTGAGTGCTTTCTTTGTGCGGCCTGAACCTAAAGACGACGACGATGATGACGAGGAAACGCTACCGGCTGTAGCCGAATCATAAATACTTCGCTACCTTTTCGCGATCCGTTTGCACTGTCTCGAACTCCGAGGTGACAGGACTGCTTCCCATGGGTACACGCTCATTGCGGTATTCCATCTGGCTGAAAACAGTGCTTCTGGCGGAGGTGTGAAACTCTTTGGCGCCGGTTTCCGATTCAATCCGGGCGATATTCGTTTCGCGCACGCCGCATCCGGGCATGATAATAATGCGGTCACCAGCTCTTTTTACCAATTCAGCGATCAGGGGAATGCCCTGTTCGGCTGTTGGCTGCTGTCCGGAGGTGAGGATACGGTCGCAACCTGCTTCGATAAGCTGCTCCAGGGCCGTGAAAGGGTCACGGCATACATCGAAGGCGCGGTGGAAGGTAACCGACAGGGGCCGGGCTGCATCGATCAACCGTTTCAGTAGGACGGTGTCGATATCTCCTTCCCGGGTAAGACATCCAAAGACTACCCCCTGCACCTCGAGCTGTTTGCATAATTCAATATCGTATAGCATCGATTGAATTTCCGCTTCGGTGTACAGAAAGTCTCCGCCACGGGGACGGATAATCACATGGATCCTGATGTGTGATGTAAGCGCCTTGGCCATCTTTATCTCGCCATAACTGGGGGTAGTGCCTCCTTCCGGAATAGCTGCGCATAGTTCTACCCGGGTCGCGCCTCCCGCTTCCGCCTCTACACAGCTCTGCGCTGAATTAGCACATATCTCAATAATCCGTTTCATATCTCACTTGTTTATTCGGTAAAGATATACACTAATTTTTATTCTCACCCGCATGAGAATTTTTTCTCACGCGGGTGAGAATTATTTTTAAGGCTTTTGAAATCATTGAAACATCACTACCTTTGCGTCATCTTATAAAGCAAGGCAATGATGTCGAAAGAAAAAATAAAAGGTCATCTGTTGATCTTTTTGGCAAATGTACTGTTTGCCGTGAATATGCCGATTTCCAAATACCTCTTACCCGGGCATCTTACCCCTGAAGCATTGACGATTATGCGTATGCTTTTTGCCTGCGTTATGTTCTGGATCACCTCCCTTTTTGTACACAAAGAATCTGTTCCTTTGAAAGATATCGGTTTGTTGTTTGTTTGTGCCTTTTGTGGGATAGCCTTGAACCAAGGATTGTTTATTCAGGGCTTGAATGTGACCTCGCCGATCGATGCCTCTATCATTGCCACCGGAGTGCCCATTTTTGTGATGATCCTGGCGGCTATAATATTGAAAGAGCCTATCACACGCCAGAAGGCATTTGGTGTTTTCCTGGGCATAGGCGGGGCGGTGATGCTTATTCTGCAATCGGCAGACGGGGGCGGACGTGCCAGCAGCCTGTCGGGCAATCTGATGATTGTCACCAGTGGCCTGTCTTATTCGGTCTACCTTGTACTCTCAAAGCCTTTGACCGAGAAGTATTCATCGGTCACCATCATGAAATGGATGTTCCTTTTCGCGAGTCTGATGTTATTGCCATTTACCTACAGTCATATTGCGGAATCACCAGCATTTCAGCATGCCGGGATAGACCTGAAGGAGATCTCCGCCATTGCGTATGTGCTTTTCGGAGCAACCTTCCTTCCCTATCTGCTTATCCCTATGTCGCTGAAGCGGATACGCCCGACAACGGTTAGTATGTATAACTATGTGCAGCCGATTGTAGCTTCGCTTATCACCGTATTGGTGGGGCAAGACACTTTCGGACCACTGAAGCTGTTGGCTGCCGCCTTGGTGTTTGTGGGAGTCTATCTGGTGACGCAGAGTAAGAGCCGGGCTGATTTGGAACGCGAGCAGGAGGAAAATAAATGATATTCTCTTTGGTTTACAGCGCAAAATGTGTAAATTTGCCCTCACTATGCAAGTTAGAAACAAAACACTACACATCCGGAACACGACGTTCGCCTATTTTACATGGGCATTAACAACCCCTTGGGGGGTATGATCTACACACCACAACGCAAAGAGGCCAGGCCCTTTGGTTGTCGCAATTTAAGTATTGCCTCTTTTTAAATTCATACCGGCAGGTCCGGTTTCTTATTCAATCATAACATATTAGAATACGATGAAAGTATTGAAATTTGGCGGAACATCCGTAGGTTCCGTAAATAGTATCTTGAATGTAAAAAAGATCGTAGAGGCTGTTGAAGAGCCCGTCGTAGTAGTCGTCTCTGCCTTAGGTGGCATCACAGATAAGCTGATCGCTACCTCCCAACTGGCCGCCAAGGGTGATGTGGCTTATGAAAAAGCATTTTCTGAAATAGTTACCCGCCACTTGGATGTGGTGGAAGGTGTTATCCCCGATACAGAAGAGCGCAAAGAGGTGCAGGAAAAGGTGATGCATCTGTTGGAGGAGCTGGGTAATATCTTCCGGGGTGTTTATCTGATCAATGACCTTTCTACAAAGACGTCCGATGCGATTGTAAGCTATGGAGAGCGTATTTCTTCCACTATTATATCCCGTGTGATCAATGCGAAACTGTTTGATTCGCGCAAATTCGTAAAAACGATATCTCAATTTAATAAACATATTGTCGACTTTGATGAAACGAATCGTTTGATCAAAGAGACATTCACGCCGCTGCCGCAGGTGTCTCTGGTGCCCGGCTTTATTTCGACGAGCGCTGAAACGGGCGAGGTGACCAATCTCGGACGTGGCGGATCCGACTATACAGCTTCTATTCTGGCCACAGCGTTAGACGCTTCCGTATTGGAGATCTGGACGGATGTGGATGGCTTTATGACAGCCGACCCGCGTGTGATCAGTTCGGCTTACGTGATCGACCGCTTGACCTTTACCGAAGCCATGGAGCTTTGTAACTTCGGGGCGAAGGTGATCTATCCGCCGACGATCTATCCGGTTTACCATAAGAATATCCCTATTCGCATATTGAATACCTTTAACCCGGAAGCGCCCGGCACCTATATCTCGAAAGAGAAAGGGCAGGAGGGTGGAAAGGCGATAATCAAAGGTATTTCATCGATCAATGATACCTGCCTGATCACAGTACAGGGATTGGGTATGGTTGGCGTGATCGGTGTAAACTACCGTATATTCAAGACACTGGCGAAGAATGGCATCAGCGTATTTATGGTGTCGCAAGCCAGTTCGGAGAACAACACTACATTCGCCGTGCGAAATGCCGATGCCGATCTGGCAGTAGAGGTATTGAACGAAGAGTTTGCCTTGGAACGTTCTGTTGGCGAGATCAGCGATGTGACGGCGGAAAAAGAACTGGCCACCGTAGCTATCGTAGGGGAAAACATGAAACGTACGCCGGGTATAGCCGGCAAGCTGTTTGGTACGCTGGGACGTGCCGGGATCAGTGTGATTGCCTGTGCGCAAGGGGCTTCGGAAACAAATATCTCTTTTGTTATCAAACTGAAGTATCTGCGCAAAGCCTTAAACTCCATTCACGACTCCTTTTTCCTTTCCGAATATAAGGTATTGAATCTTTTTATCGCGGGAGTAGGCACGGTGGGAGCGCATTTGTTGGAGCAGATCCGCGTGCAGCAGCCCAAATTGATGGAGCAAAACGGACTGAAACTGAAAGTGGTGGGTATCTCCAATTCCAAGAAAGCCTATCTATGTCGCGAAGGGATCAACCTGGAGGACTATATGGGCGAGTTGAACGAGAAGGGAGTACCGAGCAGTCCGAAGCAGCTGGCTGATGAGATATTGAATATGAATATCTTTAATTCCGTCTTTGTCGACTGTACGGCCAGCCTGGAGGTGGCAGCGCAATACGAACGGTTGATGAATGATAATGTATCCGTTGTTGCCGCTAATAAGGAGGCCGCCTCTTCTACATACGAGAATTATCAGACGCTGAAAGAGACAGCCCGCAAGCGGGATATCAAATTCCTGTTCGAGACAAACGTGGGAGCCGGCCTACCGATCATCAATACCATGAATGATCTACGCAACAGTGGCGACCATATACTGAAACTGGCCGCTGTGCTTTCCGGTACATTGAATTATATCTTTAATACGCTGAGCGCGGATATCCCTTTCAGCAAGGCGATCCGCATGGCGAAAGAGGCCGGTTATGCCGAACCCGATCCGCGCATCGACCTGAGTGGAAAGGATGTATGTCGCAAACTGGTGATCCTGGCGCGCGAAGCCGGTTATAAGGTGGAGCAAAAGGATGTGAAACAGGAGTGTATCATTCCGGAGAAATATTTCGAAGGCTCGCTGGATGATTTCTGGAAGAATGTGCAGGAAGTAGATGCGTCGTTTGAAACCCGCCGGCAAAAGTTGGAGAAAGAACATAAGCGTTTACGCTTTGTGGCTACCATGGATAAGGGCGTATGTATGCTGGGACTGCAAGAGGTCGACAGCCATCATCCTTTCTATGAGTTGGAAGGAAGTAATAATATTATCATGATATCCACCGAAAGATATTATGAGTATCCAATGGTTATCAAAGGATATGGAGCCGGTGCCGATGTGACGGCAGCAGGAGTATTTTCGGATATTATATCGATAGCCAATATTCGGTAAACTTAGCATTGGCAGGAAAGGGTTTGTTTGTAGGAATCCGGCACTGCCAATAGACATACAATATGAAGACAATTATAATTCTTGCCGATGGAGCGGCCGATGAGCCTATCGAAATGCTTGGTAACAAAACTCCATTGGAATTTGCCCATACACCTTACCTGGACAAACTGGCTACGTTAGGCGTGACAGGGCAACTAAAGACAGTACCGGATGGATTTCATCCGGGAAGTGAAGTCGCTAACCTTTCCGTATTAGGTTACGATTTAGAAAAAGTGTACGAAGGACGAGGTGTACTGGAAGCAGCCAGCATAGGCGTTGACCTGAAACCGGGTGAGATGGCGATGCGATGCAATCTGGTTTACGTGAAAGACGACATCTTGGTGAATCATTCCTCCGGGCATATAACCACCGAAGAGGCGGATGAACTGATCCGGTTTCTGGATGAAAGGCTGGGGTCGGAGCAGGTGAAATTTCACACCGGCGTCTCTTATCGACATCTGCTTGTAGTGAAAAACGGCGATAAACGATTGGATTGTACCCCGCCACATGATGTGCCACTACATCCTTTCCGTCCGTTATTGATCAAACCGCTGACAGAGGAGGCGCGTGAAACGGCTGAGCAGCTGAATGCGCTTATCCTGCGCTCACAGGAGATATTGAAAGATCATCCTATCAACCTCAAACGTATCGCCGAAGGAAAAGATCCGGCGAATAGCATCTGGCCCTGGTCGCCCGGTTACCGTCCGGCCATGCGTACCCTGATGGATATGTATGGTTTGAAGAATGGAGCGGTGATCTCTGCTGTCGATTTGATTCAGGGCATTGGCAAGTATGCCGGACTGACCAATATTCCGGTGGAAGGGGCGACCGGATTGTACGACACGAACTACGAAGGAAAAGCGCATGCTGCCCTGGAAGCTTTGCGGACAAACGATCTGGTTTATCTGCATATCGAAGCAAGCGATGAAGCAGGGCATGAGGGTGATGTCGACCTGAAGGTGAAAACCATCGAGAACCTGGACCAGCGTGCCGTGCGTATTATCTTCGAAGAATTGCAAACATGGGATGAGCCGGTGGCGTTGGCTGTTTTACCCGACCACCCAACTCCATGTGCTATCCGCACACATACCAACACACCGGTACCTTTCCTGATCTATAAAACGGGAGTAGCACCCGACAGAGTGACTCGTTACGACGAACAATCGGTCATAGAAGGAAAGTATGGCCTGTTGGAAAGAGACCAGTTTATTCGGGAATTATTATCCTGACAATTTATTATTTATTGAAACATTCCATTAAACATGAGATATTACAGCACAAATCAACAAGCCGATTGGGCAACCCTTGAGAAGGCAGTTGTAAAAGGATTGGCAGAAGACAAGGGACTTTATATGCCGGAACGCATCATTCCGTTGGACGCTTCGGTAATTGAAAACCTGAAAAACAGGTCTTTTCACGAGATCGCCTGCACAGTGGCACGCGCATTTTTCGGGGAAGATATAGAAGCCGATACGTTAGACAGGATCGTAAAAGAGACCTTGTCGTTTGAAACACCGGTTGTTCCCGTAAGTAAAGATATTTATTCCCTGGAATTGTTTCATGGACCAACATTGGCATTCAAGGATGTCGGGGCACGGTTTATGGCTCGCTTGTTGGGTTATTTTATCCGTAAGCAGGGACTCAAACAGGTGAATGTCCTGGTGGCTACTTCGGGTGATACGGGTAGTGCTGTGGCCAATGGCTTCTTGGGTGTGGAAGGCATTCATGTGTATGTGCTTTATCCCAAAGGGAAAGTAAGCCCTATCCAGGAATGTCAGTTCACTACCTTGGGACAGAATATCACCGCTTTGGAGATCGATGGCACGTTTGATGACTGCCAGGCGTTGGTCAAAGCGGCTTTTATGGATAAAGAACTGAATGAACACCTGATGTTGACTTCGGCCAATTCGATTAACGTAGCCCGTTTTCTTCCGCAGTCATTCTATTATTTCAATGCCTATGCGCAGTTGGATCGGGTAGGGAAGGCTGACGACCTGGTGATTTGTGTGCCAAGCGGTAACTTTGGGAATATCACGGCCGGATTGTTTGCCCACCGCATGGGATTGCCTATCAAACGCTTTATTGCTGCCAACAACCGCAATGATGTCTTTCTGGAATACCTGCAAACAGGGAAATACAACCCGCGTCCTTCCGTAGCCACCATTGCGAACGCGATGGATGTTGGCGATCCCAGTAACTTTGCCCGCATCATTGATCTCTATGGACATGATATGGATACGCATACCCGTATAACAAACCTGATCTCGGGCTACCGATACACTGACGAAGAGATAGCGGAAACGATGAAGCGTGTTTATGAATCCGACGGCTATCTGTTGGATCCGCATGGCGCTTGTGGCTATCAGGCGTTGGTAGACGGGTTGCAAGCCGGTGAAACAGGGGTGTTCTTAGAAACGGCACATCCGGCTAAATTCAAAGGAACGGTCGATGAAATTCTTCAAGCAGATATAGAAATTCCGGCCAAACTCCGTGCCTTTATGCAGGGAGAAAAGCAATCTGAGGAGCTCTCGAAGGACTTTTCGGCTTTCAAAAGCTATCTGTTAAGTCGTTGATAGCTACATGTTTCCCTTGAAATATAGAGGCTGTCTATAAGCTGATCAGTCTTTCTTTTAAACCTTCCGCATCATCTTGCTGTTCTATTAGTAGTAAATCGAATAACTAAAAAACAAAAAGAAGTATGGAAGCAAAAGTAAAAGAAAAGACAGTGAGTGCAAGTCAGAGTAAGAAAGAATTAGCTGATTTTATCGGTGAGTTGTATGCCTTCAATGTAAGCCTGAAACTCTTTCATTGGCATGTGACCGGACCGGCAAGCTATGCGCAACATATGGCGTTAGACCAGGCCATTGATTCATTGAATGAAACATTGGATAGTGTGGCTGAAACATCTTACGCCCTGGTTGGCGACCTGGATATTGTTGTTCCGCAAATTAAAACACCGAATAATATTATCAAGCATGTCGAAGGATTCTACGATCATGTGCAGGAAGGCCGTAAACACTTTACGGAAGATTTCTCGGCCGGCTTGATGGATGATTTCCAGGAAGCGCTTCAGCAGTTGCTTTACAGATTGAAAAGATTGCAATAAAAACAAAGATACATTTAACCAATAACTTAACAAAAAACGGAGTTCTTCTCACAAGAGGAACTCCGTTTTTCATTTTCAAAAAAGAACTATTTATTTCTTTCCGGAGAGTTTTTCTAAAAAGTAAACCAGTAAGAATCCGATAACCATCAGTGCAAAACCCTGCCAGATATATTCATTCGGGAGAATGTTTGATTCGGCAATCTGAACCATTCCATGTTTGTCCATAGATTCTATCGTCTCTTTCCACGGCCATACCTTATTGAGCGATCCCAGCATAAATCCCGCCAAAACGGCTATCGTTATGTCATGAAACCGGCGAAGCGTATAAGAAAGAACGCGGGCGAAACTGGTGATACCGATGGCCGCGCCGCAGATAAAGACCAGCATAATAGGAATATCAAACGACTTCACCGCATCCATAATATAATAATACTTGCCCAGCAATACCAGAATAAAACTACCGGAGATGCCCGGAAGTATCATCGCGCAGATAGCGATCGCTCCCGAAAGGAAGATAAACCAAAGGCCATTGGGCGTTTCTGCTGGTGTGGCAATGGTGATAAACAAGGCGATAGCGGCACCAATAAGAAAGCAAACGATGGTTTTCCAATCCCATTTGCGGATATCTTTCGACACAAACCAGGTAGAGGCCAGTACCAATCCGAAGAAGAATGACCATACCAGGATTGGATGCGTTTCCAATAGCCAGGTGATCAGTTTCGCTAAAGAAAAGATACTGATCGCGATTCCCGTCACCAATGCAAGCAGGAAGTTTCCGTTTACCGCCTTCCAGAAGGCCGCCCATTTCCCTGTAAAGAAGAGTTTCAGGCTGGCTCCGTTAATGCTCTTGATAGACTCGATCAACTCTTCATAGATGCCGACAATAAAAGCAATCGTGCCGCCCGATACGCCGGGTACCACATCTGCAGCTCCCATTCCTATCCCTTTCAGCAATAAAACCGTATAATCCTTGATTGTCCTTTTCATATTGAATCAATTTTTATTTTCTTTTTTCCGGAAAAAGGCTTCCGTAAGCAGATCGTTCACGCTTGGTTTCTTGTTTACCGCCTCGTTTACTAAACGAAAAGAGGCATCCAACCCCGTATCCGTCATTTGCATATACAATTTCTTCTCATCGTCAGGTGCCTGTTGCAGGTGGCGGTTGCTGTTTTCCTCGTCGCCGGCCATCATATAGGCCACAGAAAGGAAAATATGTAACAGTTCCATATCCGGTTGTATCGTGGCTGCCTTTTCAAAGAAACGGATTGCCTGGGGTATATCGTTGATGATCATAAAAAACAATCCTTTGCTGTACAGGCTTTCCGGAATGGTGTCTGATTCGTACGTAGCGATGAGCGCGTTGGCCCGAGCCGCGATTTGCTCCAGCGTGATCCGGTATTCGCCATTCCCTTGCTTCTGTTCCATGTAGAGGAAGAAAAATAATATCTGCAAACGGATATTCTCCGGGAATAACAATGCGGCTTTTTCGATCACCCTGTAGGCCTCCTCTTCGCGGCCGGTCATGACACAGGCATTCATATAATGAATATAAAACGTCGGATCATAAACCAGGTTTTTGCCATATATATAGGGTTGCAAGAGTTCATACACCTTTTCTCCCTCGTCCATCTTTAGATAACATTCCGTTATCAATGGGAAAAGACGCTCCATCAACTCATCGTCCTCCTTGTTCATCTCAAGGATATCATTGAAATCCTCCAAGGCTTTGTCGAAACTTTCGTTCAACACAAGGCAATAGGCGCGAAGCATCTTCACTTCCACTTCCGATTCGTCGCAGGTCAGGGCAAAGTCGAAAGCCTCGATCGCTTTGTCGTATTCGCCGGATAACGAATGAATCCGCCCCAAGGCAAACCAATAATCAAAAGAGTAGGGGTTTCTGTCGATCAACTCATTGCAAAGCACAATCGCCTCTTCATACTCTCCCCGGGCTTCCAATACAAAACACCACTCTTCTTTCAGGATGATGTTTTTAGGAAAGAGAGAAAGTCCCCAGCGGATATATTCATAGGCTTCTTCGAGCATGTCCAGGTCGTTCAATAAAGGAGAGATATATTCAAACACAATCTCCATATAATCGGCCTCTTCCCGGATCAATTTTTCGGTCAATGCTTTTACTTTGGGGTAATCATTCAATGAAGCATAACATTCCATCGTCAAGAGATCGACTTCCTGTCCCAACGAATCGCCCAAGTCCGATAAGAGCGAGAGCGCTTCTTCGTAATCTTCATCGATGATGTATTTCCGGCTCTTACGGATCAACAGATCGGTATTGCCCGGGTGAAGTTTTAACCCAAGCGCCAATAGATCATCATACAGGGTGTAGTCGTCCTCTTCTTCCAGGCTGTTCAATAACTCATCCACTTCATCGGCATCGAAATAGATATCCTTCTCTTCCTGACGGGCGTTCAGATAACGATTCAAGAGACGTGAAATTTCGTCTTTCTTCATCCAAAAGATAGTTCAGTCTGTAAAATAAATTATGCTTTGTCTTTTACTTTGCTCCAGCTGTCTTTCAGGGAAACAGTCCGGTTGAATACCAATTTGTCTTCCCGGCTGTCGGGATCCAGGTTGAAGTATCCGATGCGTTGGAACTGGAAGTTGTCATAGGGCTTCGCCTTTTTCAATTCCGCTTCCACACGGCAGTTGGTCAATACCTGCAACGAGTCAGGATTCAACAGTTCCTTGAAGTCCCTGTCTTTCTCTTCCGAAGGATTCTCCACCATAAACAGGCGGTCATACAGGCGCACCTCCGCCGGTAGGCTGTGTTCGACAGATACCCAGTGGAGCGTTCCTTTCACCTTGCGGCCGCTATCGGGCATACCGCTTTTCGTGTTCGGATCGTATTCGGCATAGATCTCTTCGATTTCGCCGGCCTCGTTCTTCTTGCATCCTGTACACTTCACAATATAGGCACCTTTCAGGCGTACCTCCTTGTCGGGCGTCATACGGAAGAATTTCTTCGGAGCTTCTTCCATAAAGTCTTCCCGTTCGATATAGAGCTCGCGGCTGAAGGCTATTTCATGCGTTCCGGCTTCCGGATCCTCCGGATTGTTAATGGCTTCCATCATTTCCACCTGCCCTTCCGGGTAGTTAGTGATAATAAGCTTGACCGGATCGATCACTGCCGACACGCGGGGTGCCTTGATGTTCAGATCTTCCCGGATGGCATGTTCCAACAGGGCCACGTCGATAATACCGTCATACTTGGTGTAACCAATCTTCTTAACGAAGTTGCGAATCGATTGCGGCGTATAGCCGCGACGACGGAAACCGCAGATAGTCGGCATGCGGGGGTCGTCCCATCCATTCACCAATCCCTCTTTGACCAATTGCAATAGTTTGCGCTTGCTCATCACCGTATAGGTCAGGTTCAACCGGTTGAACTCGATCTGACGGGGGCGGTAGTTCGTATCTTTTTGTAACAGATCAATGAAATAATCATATAAGGGACGATGCACCTCGAACTCCAGCGTACATAATGAATGGGTCACCCCTTCGAAATAGTCGCTCTGTCCGTGGGCAAAGTCATACATCGGGTACACTTTCCACTCGTTGCCTGTACGGTGATGCGGCGTTTTAATGATGCGGTACATGATCGGGTCGCGGAAGTGCATATTGGAAGAGGCCATATCGATCTTGGCACGCAGGATCATGCTGCCCTCTTCGAACTCACCGGCCTGCATACGCATAAACAGATCGAGGTTTTCCTCTACCGGGCGATTGCGATAGGGACTTTCCGTGCCCGGTTGGGTAGGGGTGCCCTTTTGCTGAGCGATCACTTCGGCGCTTTGTTCGTCTATATAGGCTTTTCCCTGCTTGATCAGTTCAACAGCGAAGTCAAACAATTGCTGGAAATAGTCAGATGCATAAACCACCTCGTCCCATTGGAAACCAAGCCATTTGATGTCTTCCATAATGGAATCCACATACTCGACATCCTCTTTGACCGGATTGGTATCGTCGAAACGGAGTTTGCATATCCCGTTATAGTCTTCAGCAATCCCGAAGTCCATACAGATGGCCTTCGCATGGCCGATATGCAGATAGCCGTTTGGCTCCGGCGGGAAACGGGTCTGTATCCTTCCGTCGTTCTTACCTTCCGCCAGGTCTTTCTCAACCATTGCTTCAATGAAATTCAAGCTTTTCTTCTCTTCTTCACTGTTTATAATCATGTCGCTCATAGCATTCACTCTTTGTCGTTTAAAATAAAGCCACAAAGGTAGTGATTTCTTTGATTTCTTCCCCTGCTTATCTATATGAAAATGTAAATAACCAATACCCTTACGCTGTTTTTCAATCAATCCTTTTCCGAAAGTGATACATACAAATGATTGGGTTCCCCTGCTCTTCGTCTAATTGTTTGATAAACTCTATCACACGGCCCTTCATCGCACCTATTTCTTGTATTTCGATGAGTTGTTTGATGTCAGTAATTTGCTCCGAGGTAACATAGGTGATCAGCCATTCATCCGTAGCCATTACATTGTAAGAGTTAAATCCTCCAAGCATATTGTTTCTAAGGTATCCTGCATACAACTGCTTTTCTTGTTTGTCATACAATAGACTTTCTTCTTTCTCATTATCTGTTTTCATGTTAATAAAAAAGTAGTGCGCATTTTCCCAACAATTGTTGTATCCATATACCGGAAAGTTTTTGTTGATATACTCTGTGGATGATTCCGAACTGCCCATAAGAGGTGTGTTGTCTGTTTGGGGCGGATTCTTCTGGGCAAAGTCCAATATATACTTTACCTCCACACCTTCATCCGACAAAACATAGAGATAATTTGACAAAGGGTCGTTAAACAGCAGCTCGCCGGAAGAGGTCCGGGTAAAGGCATTGTTTCGTTGATAGGTTGGGAGTAGTCTGCCATTAAGGAAGGCATAGCCGGGTATCTTCATCTCCATTTTACCGGTTGAAAGATCTAAGTAATTCAACAACTGGGCACCACCCTTGTTGTTGTCGATCGCATTCTTTTCATAGACCGCCCCCTTATTATCTAATAAAGCAAAATCAAACCCTTGATTTTCAACAATTGTTTGACGCATGAACTTCCCGTTTAAATCATACCACATCAGTTTCGGAGGATAGGTATATAAGCAAACAAGCGAATCTTTAAGTGATAGGTCAAATCCCCTCAATTCTATATATTCCTGAGGTCCTGCCCCCTTGTTGTCAATCTTCAAGAGAGATTTGCCGGAACGATCAAAAACAAACAGTTGATGGCTTTTACTCGATACGAAAAAGCGATCGAAGGCATATTTTATATGAAAATACTCCGTTAGAAACGCGTCATGAAGCGTATCTAAGAGAACAATCTCTACCGAGTCAAACAAAAGAGAATAATCGAAATCGATATCTTTTGCCTGATCATATTCCAATACAACCGCATTTGAAGGGAACGATACTCCCTGGTTCTTTTCTACACAGGAAAAGAGTGGAAGGCAAAGAATTAATACAAAAAGATTTCTTACATGCATCACTACTTATTAATTTTATAAAAAACCAATACCGGGTTTGCGTCTTCAGCCAGGTTTTTTAATTGTTCTGGTAATAGTTCCGGGTGTGATTCCTGCCGCTCAAAAATCTGTTCCGGAGAAACAATCGAGAAAAAATACTGCCCGGATGCACCGGATATGATCGAATACAGAGGTAACTCTTTTGTTGGGACACCCGATACTCTTGTGCCACAATAGAGTAAGCGGCCTTGCTCCAAATCAAAAAACACAGTCTGTATATACCCCTCTTTGCTGAACGAAAAGTGTAAAACATTATCTATTATATAGAGATCCGATATTCCGAATGAATAGTCGGAATGGCTCAACGTGACAGGATCCATTTTATCTTCTATTTTCTCCATAGGAAGAAAGTTGGGCAAGGAAATGTTCGCAAAAGGAGTTATGCCCCCATTCTCCAATAGATACACTCGATTGTCGAATGGCTTGTTGTACAAGATATTGTCATCGTTGTAAAAGAATGGATGTGGATCCCCCAAGCCAAAAGCATAGTCAGCAATGGCATCATGCGGAAGGAAAGAGGAGTCGATCTTTTCACCACTTTTCGAGTAGAAAAGGAAAAAATGTTTCTCCTTTTCATTCGCGTAGTTATAATGTTCAGGTGTGTGAAAATAAAACCCTTCCGGAGTCAGACAGATGTTTTTGGGAGCTAAAAAAGTGATCGGTTTGTCATATAAATAGGCTCCTGTTTTTATGTCGTAATAAGACAGTCGTCGTTTTCCATTGTCGTAAGCGACCAACAGCCCATTTTCTTTGTCTAAAGTGAAATCCCTAAGATTGGCAAATTCTTTGGGACCGGTTCCTTTTTGGTCAATCGAATAGATTGCTTTTCCTTTTTTATTGAAACAGACTATTTTCGGGCTGCGATCAAGTATATAGATATAATCACCAGAAACCAACACCCTATTTATATTGCTTAATAACACTTCGTCAGACAATGGAATGTATGACACGCATGAAATTACCCCTTGGACTCCCTTCTCTTTATTGATGTCAGCGGCTTTTATCTCGATGGATACGGGGGCTGTTAAATCCAGCTTCGTTTCTTCCTGTTGATCAGTCTTTTTCCCTCCACATGACAAAAGGCAAAGAATAAAAGGAATAATTAATATATAGTAGGTATGGACTCTCATTTCTCTTTGTTTTTACTTTATTCTATATCTCACAATAACCCTGTTACCCTCTTCTTCTATGGGATATCTGGCGGATTTGTTTAGTGGGTAGTGCCCATTTCCATTATCTAAAATAAAGGATGGATTCAATGAAGAATAGAGATATCCCTCTTCGTAATCTAAGATCTCCAGATTGAAATCTTTATGATCTTTGAAAACCTTCTCGCCCGTATCCATATTAAATAAGAGAAAAGTGAGTCTCCCCCTTTTAACAAGAAAAGCCCATAGGGTATTGTCTACAACATACGACTCCAAGAAAAAAGAAGAATTTTGTTGGCTGTTAAAAAACAGCATAGGGTCAGCATAAGCCTCCGGAGGAATCGGTGCGTCTAACTCAAAATGAAAGGGTTGCATTTCTTGAGGAGAATTATGAGGACAATGGTAGAATGTCGAAGTAAAATGATCAAAAAAGACAAGCCCTTTTGGGGTAGAAATAAGTGGATTGGTCACGAAAGGAGGAAATGATACCTTAGCCGACTGTGAGGGAATGCGCTTTTCTTTTAAGTCCACATTCTTGTCGAAGAAAAACAACAGGAATGCATCCTCTTCCTTTATAAGGGTATTATGGTTGGTTGAGCAGACAAACCCCTCCGGTGTACTGCATATATTGTTGAATAATATCTCACCGATTTTCTTTGAAAACAGAAAATTTCCGGATAAATCATACATATAAACGGTTGCCGGAAGGGACAATATGGCAATTCGTTCGTTCTCTTCGTCTATGGTGAAATCCTTTATAGCACTATATTCCCCGGGACCACCTCCTGTACTTCCGATAGAATGACTGTAAGAACCATCGAAATGAAACACATGTACTTTCCTGGTTTGTACTCTGTCTAATATATAGTATTTCTTTTGGTATATATTCATTTTGTGAATATTTCCCATAAGACTCTTTTCTGAAAGTTCCAAGGGAGTACAATCGACGATTTCTAACAGTTCGTCAAGTGTTGTCTCCCCTTGAACTTCCAGTAAAGGGATAGTAGACGAAACAGCCTTTTCCGACTTCCCGCCACAGGAAGAGAGTCCGATGGTTATCCATGCGAACAGATATAGGAACAGCTTATTTCGTAAGTATCTCATATTACTGAAGGATTTTCTTGGACTGGCTTGTGCCGTCCGACATATTAACTTTTACAATAAACGGACCTTTCTGGTGAATATTTTTCGGGTTGGGTATTTTTTGTCCGGTCAGGCTGTAATACTCTTCCGACACGGCAACCGCTTCCGGTTTCTTGATTTCCGCGTTGGAGGTTTCATCACCGATCTTTCCGTCGAGTGAATATCGTTTGCAGAAATTCCATATTTCCAGATTCGCCATGATCTGTTTCGGATCGTAGGGAACGGAATGACCATGGGGTGTTGTGAGCTGGATCATTTCTACTCCGGTAGCCTCGTTTATCCAGAACTTTTTCTCCACCGTGCTGGTCGTACTTCCGGCCGGATAAGGATTGGTCACCACAGGAGGCGTAGCGCACTTATTCCATTCGATCCATTTATCCAGTATCGCCGGCACATACTCAGGTTTGAATACATCATCATACCGGCCGGTTATCTGGTGGATCGGCATCGGATGAGAACTTTGAGCCACATTCGGATTGGGTCCCCAGGAATGTCCCATGATAGGAGCCATGGCAGCTACTTTATCCGCCATATTATTGGCAATGCGGTAACAGAAATTGCCACCCCAGGAGAAGCCGGTAATATAGACTCGTTTTTTGTCGATCTTATAGCGGGCATACATATCGTCGATAATAGCTGAGAAGAAATTCAGGTCGGAATCGCCTGTCTGATCCCAGGAGCTCGCGGGTGGCTCGGGATAGACTACAACAAATTTCGCGGTGTCGGCAACCATCCAGAATTTGCCTCCGTCGAGCATGCCGTTTGCATCCATATTCATACCGGTGAAAGCCACAAGCAATGGACGGTTCTCCGGAAGATCGAGGGGTTCGTATACCAACATCGAGCGGGAGGCTCCATTTACTGTCAGATTCATGCGAACGTGTTCGTTTTCTGATTTTATAGTGGATGTCTCTTCGATAACAATATCATCGATATAATAGGTTTTTCCGGCAACGTAACCCATGTCGAACACCAGTTCCACCGAATTACCACCGGCTGTAAGGTCCTTAAACTCGATCTGTTGCCACTCATTCGAAACAGTAAAATCAGGCCAATACTGACCGCCCAACTGATTTCCACTGCGCGTCGATATACGCCCTTTGCCACCGCCGCCGACAGCGCGAACCCAGAACGTGACCTTATAGGTGTTTCTGGAAGTCAGTTTGACCGCCGGAGCCGCCACCTGCACGCTCCAGGCATCGGTGCCTGTTCCGTTGACCATCTTCAAGGCGTATTTCCCGCCATGTTTATCTTCTTGTGTAATATCGATCCCTTCGCCGATATTCAACTTGGTCCATCCCTCGATATTACCCGATTCGAAATCAAGGGTTGTCGTTGTTTGTCCCTGTAGAACCGGAACAAAAAGGAATGACAAAAAAATGAAAAGAAAAAATAGTGGTGTCTTACTCATATAATAGATATTTAAAAATGATGCACAAATATAGCCCCTAAAGGCTGACCAACTACCATCGTCATGTTACACAAATCTTACGGCAGGTTACAAAATAGCTCTTTTTACAACGTATAGGACAAAAGCAACCCAACTGACAACCTTTTTAGGGAGCATTATCCCTGCAGGAGGATTTATTGGCTGAGCATGGTCGGCCAACTGGTTGACAGTGCTCGACCAATTGGTTGACAATGGTGAGCCAAATGGCCGACCATGCTCAGCCAACAAGTTGTCCTACGGACTGAAAAAGTTGTCACTTGGAAGGGAAACACTTAAAATTAGTCTGGTATGTATTGCGTCGAAGACGCATGACGTTGATAAACCCCATGTGGAGCATAGCGGAACATGGGGCAGAGTGGAGCAACTCTCTTCCTTGGCCTCGAAGAGGTGGTACCGTCCCATATTTATATTATTAGTCCGACCTCTTCGAGGCCGATTAAAATGAATATCCCCCAATGCCCCATGCTCCGCTATTGCTCCACATGGGGTTTATCAACGTGATGCGTCTTCGACGCCGGGAGGCTGAGAATAAGATGCGTCTCAGCATAGCTCAACCATCGGTCGCTTAGCGAAGCGTAAAGCAAACAAGTTTGGCTCTGCGTTCGACTTTCACTATCTTTGCCATCAAACTTATAAAAGCTTAATCAATTACTACAAAAGAATATGGCAGACGACAAAAAAGTTATTTTTTCAATGGTGGGAGTGAATAAGATTTATCCTCCCCAGAAGCAGGTGCTTAAAAACATTTATCTCTCTTTCTTCTATGGTGCCAAGATCGGTATCATCGGTCTGAATGGCTCCGGTAAATCGACGCTGTTAAAGATTATTGCCGGCCTGGAAAAGGAGTTTCAGGGTGACGTGGTATTCTCGCCAGGGTATTCGGTGGGCTACCTGGAACAGGATCCGCAGTTGGAGGCGGGCAAGACCGTCAAAGAGATCGTGCAGGAAGGTGTACAGGAGATTGTAGATACACTGGCCGAATATGAAGCGATCAATGAGAAATTCGGGTTACCGGAGTATTATGAAGATGCTGACAAAATGGATAAACTCTTTGCTCGTCAGGCTGAGTTGCAAGATAAGATCGATGCCAGCGATGCCTGGAACCTGGACAGCCGTCTGGAACGCGCGATGGACGCCTTGCGTTGTCCGCCGGAAGATCAGGTGGTCGATACGCTGTCGGGAGGTGAACGCCGCCGGGTAGCTCTCTGCCGGTTGTTATTGAAACAACCCGATGTGTTACTGCTCGATGAGCCGACCAACCACTTGGATGCCGAGTCGATCGACTGGTTGGAACAGCACTTACAGCAATATGCCGGAACGGTGATCTGTATTACGCACGACCGCTATTTCCTCGATCACGTGGCCGGTTGGATTCTCGAACTCGACCGTGGCGAAGGTATCCCCTGGAAGGGTAACTACTCTTCCTGGCTCGATCAAAAGACCAAACGCATGGCGCAGGAAGAAAAACAGGCCAGCAAACGCCGGAAGACCCTGGAACGCGAGTTGGAATGGATCAGCATGGCACCGAAAGCCCGTCAGGCCAAAGGTAAAGCTCGTTTGAATTCGTATGAAAAGCTATTGAATGAAGACCAGCGAGAAAAAGAAGAAAAATTGGAAATCTTTATTCCGAACGGGCCTCGTTTGGGGAATAAGGTGATCGAAGCGCAGCATGTAGCGAAGGCTTTTGGTGAAAAGCTATTGTTCGACGATTTGAACTTTATGCTTCCGCCGAATGGTATCGTAGGGGTGATCGGGCCGAATGGTGCCGGTAAAACCACCCTGTTTAAGATGATCATGGAGATGGAATCGGTAGACAAAGGTAATTTTGAGGTAGGAGAGACGGTGGTGATCGGTTATGCAGACCAGACCCATAAAGATATCGACCCGAACAAAACGGTCTATCAGGTGATTTCCGGCGGACAAGAGTTGATCAGAGTCGGCAATAAGGAGGTGAATGCCCGTGCCTATCTGTCGAAGTTCAACTTCAACGGCGCCGACCAGGAGAAGCTTTGCAGCGTACTGTCGGGTGGTGAGAAGAACCGTTTGCACCTGGCGCTGACACTAAAAGCCGGAGGCAATGTGTTGTTGCTCGACGAACCGACCAACGATATCGACGTGAACACCCTGCGCGCCTTGGAAGAGGGCTTGGAAGGCTTTGCCGGATGTGCGGTGGTTATCTCCCACGACCGTTGGTTCCTGGATCGTATTTGTACGCATATCCTGTCGTTTGAAGGTGATTCGAATGTGGTTTACTACGAAGGAACCTATTCGGAATACGAAGAATACAAACGGAAACAAAACGGATACGAAGAGCCGAAACGGGTGAGATACAGAAAGTTAAATTAAATACGCGATTGTTATGAGTAAAAAGATCTATGTATTAAGTGTATTGTTTATTGCTTTTGGGCTGAATCTGTCGGCTCAGAAGACAGAGAAGTTATTCAATGGAAAGGATTTGTCGAACTGGAGCTTTGTGGTCGATAAGAACTCAAAACCGGCGGAGCAGGTCTATTCCGTGAAAGACGGTGTGATTTGTATTGAAGGTACGCTGGGGTATATGTATACCAAAGAGAGGTATGCCGATTATAAACTGCATGTGGAGTGGCGATGGCCTAATGAACCGAATAACAGTGGTATATTCCTGTTGATCGACGAGCCGAACAATCCTTTTCCGAACGGCATCGAATGTCAGTTGCAAGCCGGAAATGCAGGCGATTTTGTCTGTTTAGGAGGTTCTGATCTGTTTGAGTTTCATCAACGCCCGGGAACAGAACGCCCGAAATTTCCGGTTGTAAAGAAAGCAAATGCCTCCAGCGAGAAAGAAGCCGGCGAATGGAACGAAGCCAATATCTGGGTAAAAGACGGTACAATCACAGTCTATATCAATGGTGTCTACCAGAATACCGGAACAAACAAAGTGAAAAGCGGACACATTGGCCTTCAAAGCGAAGGAAAGGATATTCAGTTCCGTAATGTGACTGTCACTCGGTGGTGATAGAAGCCCGCTATGTAACTGTGACAAAGTGATAACAGCCCCCGCTATGTAACTGTGACAAAGTGATAATAGAAGCCCGAAAGGGCTTCTACTTGGATAACCCCGAGCAAAGCCGTCAGGCACAGCTCGGGGTAGACATAATCTATATATGAAACAATCTCCGTAGGAGTTCAACGGTTGAACTCCTACGGAGATCTTTTTTTGCTATTCGGCAAAAACCCCGAGCTGCGCCAATAGGCTTGCACGGGGTTGTACTAAATCCCGCCGAAGCGGGATCGTTTGTTATTTCATATATTGCGTTGAAATAAACACCACTTCAAATCAACGCGTG
>NZ_JARXWF010000005.1 GCF_029892605.1 Parabacteroides sp. PM6-13 | reverse complement strand
TGCAGCATAACTAAGACGATGATCATGAAGAGACATCAACGCATCGCAAAACTATTTGATGAAAATTTCTGGGTGAATCGTTGACGAAGTCAGGAAAAAGAGTTGCCTGACCCCAGGCAACTCTTTTTTTTTGTATTCATGTTTGTGTTTTCAATCTTTATTACTTTCTGCCTTCATTTTTCACCACCCCGGCAGGGGTGAAATTATGGATAACCCCGGGTGCCAACCCGGGGTAGCGAATCTATCCTCTCTCTTTCTGAACCCCGAAGTGGGTTCAACCCGCTTCGGGGTTGCGTTGTGTGGGGATGGACAATCCACCCCGGGTTGGCACCCGGGGTTATCCATGTGAAAGCCCTTTCGGGCTTTTCTGCTTACAGTATCTAAGCTATTGTAACTTAAGAATAAGTTGACATGTCATTCCTCATTCCTCATTCCTCATTCCCCACTATCTCGGTGCCTTCGTATAAAGGAACACCGCAATGACCGTATAGATGATATTCGGGATCCAGGCGGCTACCATGGGGCTTACATAGCCATTGATAGCGAAGGTGGAGGTGACGGTCGTAAAGAGGATATAGGTGAAGCTCAAGCCGATCCCGATCCCGATATTCAGCCCCATGCCCCCTTTTACTTTGCGGGAAGAGAGTGAGACTCCAATGGTGGTCAGGATAAAGGCCGCCATGATACCGGCATATCGTTTGTGGTATTCTATTTCAAACTGCTGGATATTGCCGATCCCTCGCTGCTTCTGCCGTTTGATATAGGTATAGAGCTGCGGGGTGGTCATCGTTTCGTTATCGTTGACTGCAATCATAAAGTCGGAAGGGATAATCGGAATGATGGAGTCTATTCGCGAGCCTTCGGTGATGGTCTCACGCATGCCGTCGAAATCGCGGATCATATAATCCATTACCGTCCACTGGTACAGGGTGTCATACTTGATAGAATTCGCTGTTAGGCGAGACACCAATTGTTTGTCTTCAAAATGCTCCAGGGAAAAACGATACCCCATGCGTGATTTCGTTTCGTAGCTGCCGAAATAGGCAATCACCCCCGGCTCTACCTCCAACTGAATATCCCGGGCATATTCCACCCTTTTGTTCTTTATGTAGTTGTTTTGAAACTCAATACGTGTGATATTGGCCGGAGGGATAATAAAGGCATTCAGGATAAAGGTCGCTATGGCAATCACTGCCGCCGAGATCATATAGGGCAGCATCAATCGCTTAAAGCTCACCCCACTCGCCAGCATGGCAATGATTTCCGACTTGTCGGCCAGTTTGGAGGTGAAAAAGATAACGGCAATAAAGGTAAACAGCGGGCTGAACAGATTCGCGAAGTAGGGAATGAAGTTCATGTAGTAATCAAACACAATCGCCCGCAACGGCACTTCCGGATTCAGGAACTTATCGATCTTTTCGTTGATGTCGAATACCACCGAAATAGAGATAATCAGGGCAATCGCGAAAAGGTATGTGCCCAGAAATTGTTTGATAATATACCAATCGATCCGTTTGAGTCCCAAGGTGAGTTTCATGCTTACAGGCGGTTTGAAAGTTGAACAACCATGTCGCGTTTCCATGCAACAAAATCCCCGGCGATAATGTGCCGGCGCGCCTCTTTGACCAGCCATAGATAGAAGGCCAGGTTGTGTAACGAAGCAATCTGAAGGCCTAATAGCTCTTCCACCTTAATCAGGTGGTGCAGGTAGGCTTTACTATACAGGGTGTCAACATAGGAATGGGCATCCGGATCGATGGGCGAGAAGTCGTCTTCCCATTTTTTGTTCCGTATGTTGATGGTACCATATTGTGTGAACAGTTGCCCGTTGCGTCCGTTGCGTGTCGGCATGATGCAGTCGAACATATCAACGCCCCGCTCGATGGCCTCCAACAGGTTCACCGGTGTGCCAACGCCCATCAGGTAGCGCGGTTTGTCTTCCGGCAATATCTCGTTCACCACTTCAATCATTTCATACATCTTTTCCGTCGGTTCGCCCACTGCCAGGCCACCGATCGCGTTGCCATCCGCGCCTTTCGAGGCCACATTCTCCGCTGCTCTCCGCCTAAGGTCGGGGTATACACAGCCTTGTACGATAGGGAAAAGGGTTTGTTTGTATCCGTATTTCGGTTCTGTCTCGTTGAAACGCTTGAAACAACGATCCAGCCAGCGCTCTGTCAGTTCCAGTGATTGCTTGGCATAGGCATACTCGGCATCTCCCGGCGTACATTCGTCGAACGCCATGATGATATCGGCTCCGATAGCCCGCTGGATATCCATCACGTTCTCGGGTGTGAACAGGTGTTTGGATCCATCGATATGTGAACGGAATTCAGCCCCTTCCTCTTTGAGCTTGCGGTTTTCCGAGAGGGAAAAAACCTGGAACCCGCCGCTATCGGTCAGGATCGGGCCGTTCCAACTGTTGAACTTATGCAGTCCTCCTGCCTTTTCCAAGATCTCGATGCCCGGGCGAAGGTAAAGATGATAGGTGTTTCCCAGGATGATCTGCGCACCGATATCGCTTGTCAGCTCAGGCATTTGCACCGCCTTCACTGTGCCCTGTGTTCCTACGGGCATAAAAATAGGCGTCTCGATCACTCCATGGTCTGTTGTGATCGTTCCGGCTCTGGCATGGGAGTGAATATCCTTTTGTTCTACTTCAAATGTCATCTTGCGGTAAATTGTCAGCAAAGGTAATATTTCCGTTGGTATTTGGCAATAATATATCTGCGTACTATCTTTGTTAAGAATATAATTCCATTTATGAAAGAATCATTTCAGGCAGGATTGATGGATGATGTATTTATCCTTAAATTAATACAGAAAGGCGACAAGCAGGCTTTTAAGTATCTGTTTGATTCTTTTTTTGCTGCTTTATGTCGCTTCCTGCGTATCTATGTGGGGGATCATTCGGTGGCGGAAGAGATAGCACTGGATGTGTTTACGGCCGTATGGGAAAAGCGGGAAAGCCTGGAAATCAAAATATCCTGGAAAGCCTATCTCTTCCGGGCGGCTCGGAATAGAGCGTTTAATTATATACGCGATAATGATCGTTTTGTGTTTGTCTCCGACTGGTCTTTGCACGATAAAACAGAGATTGATCATTCTCTGGAACTGAAAGAACTCGAACACCTTATTCAAGAAGCCGTCTATACGCTCCCTGATCTTTGCCGGGATATTTTTCGGCGAAGCCGCATGGATCACCAAACGAATAAAGAGATTGCCGGCGAGCTGAATATATCGGTGAAGTATGTGGAAGCCCAGATCACCAAAGCCTTGAAACTGATTAAGAAATACCTGGGCGATTCGTACCATTATCTGTGGTAGTGAAAAAATAATTCTCTTTTTTTCTGAAAATTTGTAGGGTTCTATTGTTTTGTTGTGTCTTACCTAAAAAGCATCAAACAATTATGGAAAGACATATACCTTGGGATCTATTGATTGCTCACCTCAAGAAAGAAGCGGATGAGGAGGCGGAAGAAGCGTTGCTGATATGGCGCACTCAGGCTGACAATCATATACTGTATAACGAGATCGCCTCTTTATGGGAGGAGATCATAAAAGAATCGGCCGCCTATAACCCGGATACCGATTATTATTGGAAACAATTGGAGATGCGTATGGAGGCGATGGAAAAGAAGCGGAGAACTCTTTCTATACCTTTGCGCAATATACGAATCGCTATGGCGGCAGCCTCTGTTTTATTACTTGTGGCCATCTCTTCTTCCTATTTTATTACCAAAAAATATTTCCAGCCGGCTGTTAGCCTCCAGACTTATAAAGCCTTGAATGGTAAATCGCAGATGATACTGCCGGATGGGAGTGTCGTTTGGCTGAATGTCGGGTCGACATTGACCTATGAAACCGCTTTCCTGAAGAATCGTCGGATCGACTTGGAGGGACAGGCCTTGTTCGAGGTTGAGCGAGATGAGAAACATCCTTTCGTTGTATCGACGGGCGACGTAACCGTGGAGGTGCTTGGTACCCGCTTTCATGTAGAGGCCTATCCGACAGATGAAGAGATACGGGTTGCCTTGCTCGAGGGGCGGGTAGAGGTGTCTGCTTTCGAGCAGGCATTTGTTATGGATCCCGGTGAGGTGGTTGCTTTCGACCGGCATTCCCGGTCGCTCTCTAAGATAGAGGGGGATGTTGTCTTTGAATCGTTCTGGGCAGACGACTCCTATACCTTCGATGCCAAGCCGTTGAGTTATATCTGTCGATACCTGGAGCGTTGGTTTAATATCGATATAGAGCTCGATCCTGCTATTGCCGACTCACAGGTCTACACCTTCACCATCACCGACGAGCCGCTGGAAACCATCTTGCAAATCATGTCACGGATCAATCCGATTCAATACTCTTTTGAAGACGATAAACGTGTATTTATAAAGAATGTGTCACCCGTTAAAAAGTAAATGCCTATGATATAGTGAGCCATAGAACAAAAAAGCTGCCCGATAAATACTACCGGACAGCTTCCCGGAGGAAACCTCCGTTGTGAAAACACCCTGAGTCTTATTCAAAATTGGACCTTTGGAGAGACTCAACATGTTAACTTTTAATTTCTACAAAAATATGAATAATAAAAAAAGATTCACGCATAAAAGATTATATTTTGCTTTATTTCTGCTTTTATTCCTTTTCTCATTACCCATACATGCTACACAAGCACCCGGAAAAATCACCATCCGTTTTGCAGACATTCCCTTGTCAGAGGCGATCAAAAAGATAGAGACGGCGAGTAATTATAGCTTCTTCTATGATGTAAACAAGACCGATCTGCAGCAGCGCGTAAGCCTTACGGCAAACGATTTGCCTATGGAAGAGGCTATCGCCCAGTTGCTTCGGACGACCAATCTGACATTTAGTATCACGAACCGACAGATTGCACTCATTTTGCAGTTGCCATCGAGCGATTTGCCTGTAAAAACCGTTACAGGGATCGTGACCGACCATCGAGGTGAGCCGATTATCGGTGCCAATATTGTGGAAAAAGGTACCACAAATGGTGTGGTGACAGATATCGATGGCAACTTCTCCATCTCCGTGCCGGGCAATGCCACCCTGCGTATCTCTTACATTGGTTACATAGGGCAGGAGCTCTCTATCCTGAATCAATCGAACATTTCTGTTATATTGAAAGAAGACCTACAACGCCTGGAAGAGGTCGTGGTCGTTGCCTATGGTACACAGATCAAACGAAATGTGACCGGAGCCATGGAAACGCTTGACTTCAAGGAATTGTCGGATATGCCGGTGGCACAGTTTGCTCAGAAGATGCAAGGACAAATCGCCGGCGTACAGGTGAACCAGACGACGGGGATACCCGGACAGGGAATGAATATCCGTGTGCGAGGCTCAGCTTCTATCTCTACCAATTCTTCTCCGCTCTATGTGGTAGACGGTTTTCCTATTGTGGGAGATATAAACAATATCAACCCCAATGAGATCGAGACCATGACCGTATTGAAAGATGCGGCAGCCACCTCTTTGTATGGATCCAGAGCGGCTTTTGGTGTGGTGTTGATTACCACGAAAGCGGCCAAAGGAGGAAAAACCCGGGTGAACGCGAATGCCTATATGGGGATTCAGCAAGTGCCGCAGAAGGGAAGAACGGAGATGATGGACGGAACCGAGTGGGCGCAATTCAAGAAAGAATACTATGAAGACTTAGGGCGCGAGGTGCCCGAGGCTTTTCGGAATCCGGAACAATACGGTAAAGGCTATGATTGGTATGACGCCATGCTGCGTACGGCGATGATCAGTGATTACAGCATCACCATTACTTCGGGCAATGACAAGCTGAATACCTCTGTTATCCTGGGCTATTTCCGTCAGGAGGGTGTTGTGCATAATTCAGATTACAATCGTTTGTCGATACGTTCCAATACCACCTATAACATCACCAAGAATCTGAAAGCAGCCTTCAATGTGGCGCCCAGTTTCAGTTATGAGAACAGCCCCTCTTCCGATGGTGCTTTCTTTAGTGGCGGTGGTTTCCTGGCCAATGCCGAGTTGACACCTCCCATACTGCCCTATCGAAATGAAGACGGCTCTTATCCTGTCTCTATCACAACGCCGGGCATTACCTCTTTTGAGACACCCAACTGGGTTCGTTCCATACAGGACATCACCAACAAACGCAAGGTGAACCGTCTGTTGACTAATGCCCAATTGGAATATGAACCGATCAGGAACCTGATATTAAAGACCAGTATTAATGTCGATTTGGGACAAACCTTCCATCATGTGTTCCAACCGTCGACTGCCGGACGGGCTTTTGCTGCCGCGCCCAGTGCTATTATGGCCAATCTTACCGAAGCCAACAACAGGTATTATTCCTGGTTGTCCGAAAATACCGTCTTCTATTCCAAGGAGATTAACGATCATTATTTTGACATCTTAGGCGGTTACACGGCTCAGAAGTTTCGGAGTGATTATCAGTCCATGAGCGGATCGAATTACCCGGATGATAGAATCCAAACGATAAATGCCGCGTTGGTGAAGAACAACCCGACAATGGATGTGCAGCAATGGAGCATGATCTCTTACCTGGCACGTTTGAATTATAGCTATAAAGGAAAGTATTTGTTGGGTGCCAGTATCCGTCGCGATGGCTCTTCCCGTTTTGGAGCCAATAATAAGTGGGGTAATTTCCCGGCTGCCTCTGCCGGTTGGATTGTTTCGGACGAAGGATTTATGGACGACTTCAGATGGATGTCATTCCTGAAGCTGCGTGGTAGCTACGGGATGATTGGAAATAACAATATTGGTAACTATACGCATTATAACACAGTCAGCAGTTCTGCCAATGTCGTTTTTGGCAATACGGCAGCCAGCGGTGTGGCGGTGACCAACCTGGGCAATGATGATCTCGGGTGGGAGAAGACAAGTCAGCTGGACTTGGGTGTTGATGTTGGGTTCCTGAACAACAGAATCAGCTTCACCTATGACTACTACAACAAGGTGACCACCGACCTGCTTTATTCTTTGTCGGTACCTCGTGAGTCGGGCTTCTCCAATCTGATGGGGAATGTTGGGGAAGTAAAGTTCTGGGGACATGAATTCAGTCTTAACTCCCGCAATCTGGTGGGCGACTTCAAATGGACGACCAACTTTAACATTGCCTTTAGCGATAATAAAGTATTGGCCTTGTCGGGCTTGAGCGATGAATTGTTTGCCTATTCCGGCTTTGTCTCTACGGTCTCTCGCGTAGGGGGACGGATCGGCCAATTCTACGGATTGATTCAAGATGGCGTCTATGTCAATCAGGCCGATTATGACAACTCACCCAAAGCGGTAGATTCGCAGGTGGGAACGATTAAGTTCCGCGATGTAAACGGAGATAAAGAGATTACTTTCGGTGATGTCGATGGCGACAAAACAGAA
This sequence comes from Parabacteroides sp. PM6-13, assembly GCF_029892605.1. Lineage (GTDB taxonomy): Bacteria > Bacteroidota > Bacteroidia > Bacteroidales > Tannerellaceae > QVMG01. Next base: position 263,746 of record NZ_JARXWF010000005.1, on the reverse strand, counting down.
ATAGGGAATCCTTTCCCTAAATTCACTTTTGGGATGACAAACACTTTCTCGTATAAGACTTTTGATCTTTCCATCATAGCCGCCGGTTCCTATGGGAATAAGATCGCTACCCCTTCTGAGCAGGGCACGGCGAATCTGGATGGACCGTTTAACGTCATGAAAGAGGTGAAAGACAGATGGCGTTCGCCCGAAAATCCGGGAGCCGGTTTGTACGGAAAAACAACCAGTGGCACGTCGCGGGAACGGGATGTGTTCCATTCTCGCTTTATCAAAGATGGTAGTCACATTACCATCAAGAACATCACGTTGGGCTATACCTTGCCTTCTAACCTGATTAAGCATATCAGCGATCTTCGCGTGTATGCCAGCGTGCAACAGCCGTTTGTCTTTACCAAATATAAATATGCCAATCCGGAGGTAGGAGTAGGCTTTAGCGGAGAAACACCCAGTTCACTGTTGCAGGGGATCGACTATTCGACTTACCCTGTTCCGAGAACATTTACGATTGGCTTAAATATTACGTTTGAATAACTAAAAATGAAAATATAAGATGATGAAAATACAAAAAATAATCCTGCTGTGTTTGGTTGTTTTAATGAGTAGTTGCGATGACTCATTCCTGGATTTGCCATCAAAGACATCCTTGAGTACACCCGTTTATTTTAAGTCGCAGAGCGACTTTGAGCAGGCCATCAATGGCGCGTACGCTCCTTTGCGTGGTTTCTATAACGGTTCGCATGCCGCCTGGGTGATGGGAGAGATGCGGGCCGATAACTCCACATATAAGTATAACCCCAACGACCGCGGAACGATCGATGCCGAGTTTATCTGCGACTATTTAAGTGATGCGTCGAATCCGGTGATACATAATAAATATGTGAATAACTATACGATTATCTCCCGTGTCAACTACCTGTTGGATCCGATTGACAACATCGAATTCGACACGAATGTGAAGAACAACATCAAAGGGCAAGCCTATTTCCTTCGGGCGCTTGCCTACTTTGATCTGGTGCAATACTTTGGAAGCGTTCCGATGCATCTGAAGCCGGCGAAGACATTGGATGATACGGCTCAGCCATTGGCTTCCACCGAGGCTATCTACAATCAGATTATCGCAGACGCGAAAGAGGCCGCCTCATTGTTGCCTAATAAGGCAGCGCAGGAACCGGGACGCGCGACTTCAGGCGCAGCCAAGACTCTGTTGGGCAATGTCTATATCGCACAGAAAAAATGGGCGGAGGCAGAATCTGCTCTGAAAGAGGTGACAGGCTATCGCTTGATGGATAAGTACGAGGATGTCTTTGATCCGTTATATAAGAATCATGCCGAGTCTATTTTCGAAGTGCAGTATAAAGAGGGCAATGACGGTTATGCCAGCCATTTCTTCTATACCTTCCTGGTGCAGCCGATCAGTGCCGAAGAGGCCTCTGCCATTACAGGCATACCTGAAATAGCCCGCACGGTAGAGGGGTATAATATCCCAACGCCCGATATGATCGACGCCTATGAAGCCGGTGACCTGCGTAAGGATGCTTCGATCGGCATGTTGATTGCTCATGGCATGCCTTATCCCTATATCAAGAAGTATTGCCATACGCATGCTCAGACGGGTAACACCAATGACAACTGGCCGGTGTATCGCTATGCCGAAGTCTTGTTGTTTATGGCCGAGGCCTTGAACGAACAGAACAAAACGGCGGAAGCCTTGGAATACCTGAATAAAGTAAGACAAAGAGCCGGTTTGGCTGATTACACTTCGGGTAGTCAGGGCGAAGTACGCGAAGCCATTCTGAAAGAGCGACGCGTAGAATTGGCTTTTGAAAATAAGCGCTGGCTCGACCTGGTGCGCGCCAATAAAGCGGAAGAAACGATGAAAGCCTATGGACAAAGGGTGAAGGCGAATCCTCAAGCCTACTATTTCCCAGAAGGCTTCACCGTAGGACCTAATTCCTATACGAATATAGAGACCCTCTTCCCGTTGCCTGCTTCGGAGGCCGCTCTAAGCCCTTATTTCTGATAAGGTTTCGGGTTTAAATAAGTTTAATAGTTCCTCTACCCCAAAAGAGGAACTATTAAACTATTTTTATTGCCTGAATGCTCATTTAGTAACAAGTAAATAATGAAATAATACCATGATGAAACATAGTAACCTGTTCACTTTCTTCTTCTTTTTATGTGCTGCTACCCTTTTGGGGGCAGAAACGCAGATCCGGAACTTAAAAACGGAATATACCACGACCCCGCTGGGAATCGATGTGGAGAAACCGCGCTTCAGTTGGCAAATGCATTCCGAAGAAAGCGGGATGAAGCAGCAGGGGTATCAGATTGTCGTTACCGATGAGACCGGGCAGATCGTATGGGATTCCGGGCGGGTCGGGAGTGATGTCTCGTTGAATATCCGCTACGAAGGAATGCCATTAAAACCGGCTACGCGTTACGATTGGAAACTAACGGTCTGGGATCGGAAAAACAAACAACACGACGTGGCTTCCTGGTTTGAAACCGGTTTGATGAACTCTGACATCTCCGCCTGGCATGGTGCTCAGTGGATTGGCGGGGGCGACGAGGATATGGTTCTCTATGCGCATTATCTTCCGGTATTCCGGATGGAGTACACTCTTCAGTTAGACGAAGCAACGAAATCGACCAGAGCCGGCTTTGTCTATGGAGCTAACGATGCGCGTCTGATGGATAAGAACATGAATATCTTTCATCTGGAAAACGCTCCGGATGCTTCTTATTGTATGTTGGAGATCGACATCGCACCTTTGTCAGCCGGTGCGGAAGCTCTGTTACATATCTACCGGAAAGGCTATCATCCCGATGATAAAAAGGAGGAGCCATTCAGGAGCTTTCCAATACCTTTATCGCTTATTCACGATCAGAACAAATACGAAAAACAGCGGATACGTTTGAGCACCAATCTGGGGCATACCCAGGTGGCTATCAACGATACGATCGTTGCCACCCTGGGAATGAACCCTATCAATCAAGGGGGTGATTACATCGCTTTCCCGGTGGTGGGCGACATCGGCTATTGCGTTCCTCCCCACCAAACGGCGACCTTCTCGGATATCGAGATTCGTCATTTTCGCCGGCCTTCTGCGGTGATTGCCCAAGGGAGAAATGAAACCGTAGCGGGCGGCGAAGAGGGCTCGTTCAAGACCTACGATCCAAGCCGCAATGCGATGCCCATGTTGCGCACCACCTTCGCCACCGGGCAGCCCGTGAAAAAGGCGCGCCTCTATGTGACGGCACGTGGCATTTATGAGTTTTATATAAACGGAAAACGGGTAGGCGATGATTTCTTTAATCCCGAGATGACGCAATACAACAAAACCCATATGTACCAAACCTTCGATGTGACCGCCCTTATGCAGTCAGGAAAAAACGCGATGGGTGCTATCCTGGGCGAAGGTTGGTGGAGTGGCGGAGCTACCTATACCGGCGACAACTGGAACTTTTTTGGCGACCGACAGTCGCTCTTAGCCAAATTGGTGGTGACCTACGCGGATGGGAAAGAGGATATTATCGTTTCCAACCCCGACAACTGGCAGTGTTTCAACGACGGCCCTGTGGTTTATGGCAGCTTCTTCCAAGGGGAGGTCTATGACGCCTCGAAAGAGAAAAAGATAAAAGGATGGAGCCATGCGTCGTATGATGCTTCCGGTTGGAAAAAGGCTGTGGCGGTTCCGCTTACGGGCACGATCGCCTTTCCGGAGGAGCGTTATGCGGGTATGCAGCTTATCGGGCAATATGGACAAACGGTGAAAGCCATCAAAGAGCTGACAGCTCAGTCGGTGGAAGAGGTGCGTCCGGGTGTGTTTGTGTATGATATGGGGCAGAATATGGTCGGCGTGCCCCGCATTCATCTTTCGGGACAAAAAGCGGGGCAGCAAATCAACCTGCGTTTTGCCGAGGTGAAATATCCTGACCTGCCGGAATATAAAGAACAGGAGGGTATGATCATGCTCGAGAATATCCGTGCGGCGATGGCACAGGATATCTATTATACCAAAGGAGGGGAAGAAATGATTCAACCTCGCTTTACCTTTCATGGGTATCGCTTTCTGGAGATCACCGGCATCGACCGCCCGTTGCCTCTGGAAGCGGTCAAAGGCGTGGTAATCAGCTCCGTTCACAACCTGGCCTCTTCGTATGAGACATCCAACGAGAAGGTCAATAAACTATGGGAAAACATCACCTGGTCGACCTATGGAAACTTCCTCTCTATCCCGACCGATTGTCCGCAGCGCAATGAGCGGATGGGATGGAGTGGCGATATCTCTGTCTTTGCCCGCGCCGCCAGCTACCTGGCCGACGTGCCTCAGTTCCTGCGCCGCCATATGCTCGCCATGCGCGATTCGCAGCGTGAGAACGGCCGCTTCCCGGATGTGGCGCCGATGGATGTCGGCTTTGGTGGTTTGCTTTGGGGAAGTGCCGGTATTACGGTTGCCTGGGAGGCTTACCAACAATACCAGGACGAGGATCTATTGGCCGAACACTATGATGCCATGAAGCGTTATATCCATTTCCTTCAAGATGAAATGATGGATAAGGAGAGCGGTCTGATTGTGCAAACCCGCGCCTGGGGTGATTTGGGCGACTGGTTAGGTCCCGAGGAGAAGCGCGACGATAAGTCGTTATTGTGGGAAGCCTACTTTATCTATGACCTGGATATTATGCAGCGGGTAGCCACGGTGCTTGGAAAGACAGCGGATGCCTCCCGGTTTGCCACCCTATTGGCGGAGCGGAAAGCCTTCTTCAAGGAAACCTATATCCATCCCGCCACCGGGAAAACAATCTTTTCGGCATTCGATGAAGAACGAAAAGGAGAATGGGTCGATACACAAACCTCTTATATCCTTCCCCTTGTTTTCGATCTGGTAGAGGGCGAAGCGAAGGACAAATTAACTGCCCGTTTTATAGAAGCCCTGCGTCGTGAAAACAAAGCGGATAACGGGGTGATTTGTCCGCCCTACTCATTGATGACAGGATTTATCGGTACCACCTGGGTAGCGAAAGCCCTGTCGGACAATGGCCATACGGCCGATGCCTACCGGTTGTTGCAACAAACCTCGTACCCCTCCTGGCTCTATCCGGTAGAACAGGGAGCAACCACCATCTGGGAGCGCCTGAACTCCTATACGCATACCCATGGCTTTGGCGGCAACAATTCGATGAATTCGTTCAATCACTATTCCTTTGGCGCCGTAGCCTCCTGGATGTATAACTATTCCTTAGGAATCGAACGCGATGAGAACGAGCCGGGATTCAAACACTTCCTGTTGAAACCCGAACCCGACCCGACTGGCGAAATGGCCTTTGCCAAAGGATATTACGATTCGATGTACGGACGCGTTGAGAGTGCCTGGGAGATGGTCGGCGAGGCGTGTCATTATGCTTTTGTTGTACCGGCGAACACCACGGCTACCCTTTCCCTGAGTGCCACTTCCGAAAAGCATATAAAGAGTGGAAAGAAGGCGTTCAAAAAGGTCAAAGGCGTAAGTTATATTGGTTTGAAAGATGGTAAACATATCTTCCGGCTCGCTCCCGGCAGCTACCGGGTGCAATGCGATTAGGTGTATGTGGCGGTTTGTTCGTATAATAACAAAGTCGATCGTTATAATATGAACATACATACACCTTAAAAATAACAGTCATATGAACAAAAGAGTATTTATTTTTTCACGAAGCATTCTATCATGCCTGCTTCTGTTGATCGTTGCCTCCTCTGTCATGGCGGAGAACAAATTGGTGACCTACCCGGCTCCGGAAGGCGCGACGTTGAACAACGACTTTACGGTGAAAGTGCGTCAACCGGGAGGGAAATGGCAAGCGGCTCCCTCTTACATGGTCAAAGTGGCCGCTATGGTAAACTATAAGAAGACAGAAGAAAAGTCCTCTATTGCCAGCTTTGACTTTTCCGGCGAAGTGGAGGTGGCAGTGACCTTCAATCATGGCAAGATACAAACCGCTCGGGTGCGTCCGCTCTCTTATGAGATCGAACCCACTGTCAAAGGCAATACCCTTACCTTCAAACTGAATCAGCCGCGCAACCTCTCGGTGGAGGTAAATGGCGATATATTCCATAACCTGCATCTGTTTGCCAATCCGGTAGAGGTGTATATTCCTGATCCGCAAGATCCGAACCTGATTTATTTCGGACCGGGCATCCATACCCCGGAGCAGGAGCGTTTCCATATCCCTTCCGGCAAGACGGTTTACCTGGCAGGAGGTGCTGTGTTGAAGGGCGGATTGCTTATGGAGGGTGTCCGTGATGTGAAGGTATTCGGTCGGGGCATGGTCGATCCGGCGGAGGTGAAGATGGGTGTGCGGATCGCTAATTCAAAGAATATATCGGTAGAAGGGATCGTGACCTCGCAATGTGCTACCGGTGGCTCCGACAGCGTGACTATCCGCAATGTGAAGAGCATCAGCTCCCATCAGTGGGGTGACGGGATGAATGTGTTTGCCAGCAACAACGTCTTGTTCGACGGTGTTTTCTGTCGTAACTCCGATGACTGTACCACCGTCTACGGCACCCGTTTAGGGTTTGTCGGAGGATGCAAGAACATCACCATGCAAAACGCGACCCTCTGGGCCGATGTGGCGCATCCGATTTTCATCGGTATCCATGGCAATGTGGAATATCCGGAGATACTGGAGAATCTGAATTATATCAATATCGATATCCTCGACCACAACGAACCGCAGATCGACTACCAAGGATGTATGTCGATCAATGCGGGTGATGAGAACCTGATACGTAACGTGCGGTTTGAGAATATCCGGGTGGAAAATTTCCGCGAGGGACAACTGGTGAACCTGCGCATCTTCTACAACGAGAAATATTGCAAAGCGCCCGGCCGTGGCATTGAGAATATCTTGTTCAAAGACATCTCCTATACGGGCGAAAATGCCAATCTGTCGATTATGGCGGGCTACAACACCGAGCGGATAGTGAAAGACATCCGTTTTGAAAACCTGCGCATCAACGGCAAACTGATTTCCGACGACATGCCCGATAAGCCCGGTTGGTATAAAACCGCCGATATGGCTCCCTTCTCCGTCGGTGAACACGTGAAAAATGTCACCTTTAGTAAATAAAACATCTAAACTCTAAAATCAGACGAGGCTGCTTCCATTTTATGGGGGTAGCCTTGTTTTTTTGTAAACACCAAAATATTTATTGAGATTTTAATGAGATGATTCACAGTTTGTTTTTACAATTAAAATTGTATCTTTGTGTAGGTAACAAGGTCTTTTATGAAGCGAAAAAAACCAATAGATAGATTAAAGCAAATCCTGAGGAATAGCTATTACTCGGATATACAGGTGGTGCTGTTTGGCTCAGAAGCACGGGGAGATGCACGTCCTGATAGTGATATAGATCTGTTGGTTATTGTTGATCGAGATAATATCACAGAGAGTGAGAGACAGGAAATAGTAAATCCATTGTTCGGGGTGGAATTTGAAACTGGAATTTTGATAAATCCGATCGTGGTACTTAAAAAGCAGTGGGAGGGAATGGTGACGCCATTTCAAGAAAGAGTGATGAAAGAAGGAGTTGTGTTATGATAACAGATGAAGACAGACAGGAAATCGTTAAGCTGAGAATTGAAGAAGCTTATAATACGATGAAAGAGGCGCAGTTACTCATTGATAACTCTTTTTGGAATGCTGCTATAAACAGAATGTACTATGCTTGCTATTATGCTGCCACCGCTCTTTTAATAAAAAATGGTATTGAAGCACAAACACATGCTGGTGTTAGGCAAATGTTGGGGTTACATTTTATACGCACGGGTAAATTGACTGTAGAATTAGGGAATTATTATTCTAACCTTTTTGCTAAAAGGCAGAGTGGAGATTATGATGTATATATTTTTTTTGATAAGAATACGGTTGAGACGATTTATCCGCAAGCCAATGAATTTATAGCGGGTATAGTAAATCTAATTTCTGTTTAATAAACCTCCATACCTCTTTGCTTAAATCATACAACAGTCGACTTTTGGGGCAACCCTGGAGAAATAAGCTGAATATCTTTAGCCGAATAGATGATTCATGGAGGAAAAGCTCTTTTTTAGGCTTCAGTTTGTCTTAATGAATGTTAAACGACCTCTTTCTGCCCAAATCTCAAACTATCATTTTGATATTTCCGCCCGACTTTCTTTCCAAAAACGCAGGGGTATTTAAAATTAGCCAAGCGGGTAACACTTTTTAACGTATCATATTGTAAAGCAAAATATCCTTTTTGCTTACACTTTGCATTTTAACATTTCGAGGCGCATGATGCGTACGATTTTTTCTCAGTCCTAAAAAACGTACCCACTTCCTTTCCTATCTTGTGCCTGATTAAGTTCAACTAATCTTGTTATATCGATTATTTTTCTATTTTTGTCAGACAGAATAGGTTTCAATGACTGACAAAGAATCATATTCAACGCATATAGTAGAACAGCTATTCAGAAAGCACTACAAAATTCTCCGCGCATACGCTTATCGTTTGTCTGGTGACAAAGATGTGGCAGAAGACTTGGTGCAGGATGTCTATTATGACTTGTGGAAGAAAAGAGATGAACTGGTGATGGAAGAGGCTATTAAATTTTATCTCTTCCGTGCTATTTACACAAAGACACTCAACTATCTGAACAGTAAAAGTTATACGGAGCAGGAATCCTTTGAACAAACCACCGAAGAGCGTATCCAACAAATCTATTGGCAATCCCACAGTTCCAACCAGGAAGACTCCCTGATCTATAAAGAATTACAGCAAGAGGTAACACAGGCGATCGATGCTTTACCGGAACAATGCCGAAAAGTATTTATTCTCAGCCGGAAAGAAGAATTGAAAAACCGGGAGATCGCCGAACAGCTGGGTATTTCTGTGAAAACAGTAGAAAAACACATCACAAAAGCCCTCTCTCTCCTGCGTGTTTCTCTGAAAGATGCAGGATTTATTTTATTGCTCCCTCTTTTCTTATAAAAAAATCCTGCCGGAGGTAGGGTGTTTATGTTATCACTTGTTTTACCTTAAAGAAACATAGATTGTAATGATACATCCTATAGAAGATATCATCAATAGCTACCTGAATAAATCGGCAACAGAAGAAGAAAAGAACTATCTTCTTCAATGGTTAGATGAAAAAGAGGAAAACAAAATACAATTCCGCGAAACGTACGACCTTTGGTTGCAAGCAAACGCAGCCCTGATTGACGATGCGGAAATGGAATCCGCCTGGAATCGCTTTGAAAAGCGAACAAAAATACAAAAGGGCAGCTCCCAGCCTCTATCCCTCTCCCGTTTCTCTTTCCTGCGCATAGCGGCATCTATCCTGCTCCTACTGGCCGTCGGATATGCCGGATACCTATTAGGTAGCCGGGAGGAAGAACCGGTTATCGTTTACAATCACCTGTTGACAGGGGCAGACGGGAAAGGAGAATACACCTTGCCTGACGGTTCGACGGTATGGCTTAATGCGAACAGTGTATTGAAATATCCTGAAGTCTTTACCGGAGAGAAACGAACCGTCCAGCTGGAAGGAGAAGCTCTGTTTGAAGTAAAAAAAGACAAGAAACGCCCTTTTTATGTAGAAGTGGAAGGGATGGATATCGAAGTGACCGGAACCCGGTTCCTGGCGCGCAATTATCCGGAGAAAAACCAGGTAGAAGCCGTTCTGGTCAATGGAAGTGTAAAAGTGAGCGGCGAGTATTTCCCGGAAACTCAGACACTGCATCCCGGCGAATTGCTTATCTATGACAAACAATCCGGGCAGATCGAGCGGCAACAGGTCGATACGGATAATTACACCAACTGGATCCATGCCAAACTGGTATTCGACCGGACCAATCTGGCGGATGTCATTATCAATTTGGAAAAATGGTTCGGTATCGAGATCATGGCTTCTCCCGAATTGACGCGTAACATACATATGTCGTTCACTATCCGTCGGGAGTCATTGGAAGAGGTACTTTCTTATATGACTTTGACCTCGCCGATAGCCTACGAATGGAAAGGCGAGGTATTACACTTGAAAAACAAATGAGAACGAATCAATCCATAGTATTAACACTTTAAACAAGACTGCCTATGTAGAAAGAGAAAAGCACAAAAAAAGATAGGCGAATGCGCGAACATTCACCTATCACGTAGATCTTAAATTAACAAACATTCCTCTCCCCAGAGTAATGCTCATTATTAATTAAAAACCCATACAAAGTTATGAATAAATCAATTGAGAGAAAGCATTCACGCTTTTTCTTAACAGAAAAAAACATCCGTATTATGAAACATACGTGTTTTATGTTAATCTTATTTGTGTTTCAATCCGCGGCGACCTCGTACGCACAGAGTACGCGCATCGACCTGGATGTGAAACAATCCACCCTGAAACAACTCTTCAAAGAGATCGAATCGAAAACCGATTTCACCTTCTTCTACAACGACGAAGTGATCGATCTGGATCGGGTCGTAGATGTACATGCCCGGAAAGAAACAGTAGAAAATATCCTCAACCGAGTGTTAACCAACTGCACATTTACGATTGAGAATAAGAATATTCTTTTGATTCCAAAGGGAGAGGAGGTATCTTCTGCTTCTCCGCAACAATCTACACGCAGTATTACTGGAACGATTACCGATGAATTGGGAGATCCGGTGATCGGAGCTAATGTGGTGGAAAAGGGAACGACGAATGGGGTCGTGACAGACATTGATGGGAATTTTACCCTTACGGTGGCAGAAAACGCTACCTTGCAGATCTCCTATATTGGCTATATGATGCAGGAAGTGCCCGTAACGGGAAGAACCTCTTTTGCCATCACACTAAGCGAAGACTCGCAAGCATTAGATGAGGTGGTGGTCATTGGATACGGAACAGCCAGAAAAAGTGACCTGACAGGAGCCGTGATGCGTGCCGACCTGTCGGTGATGCAAAACTCATCGACAGTAAACGCGTTTCAAGGGTTGAAAGGCGTGGTGCCGGGCCTCAATGTAGGCGTAAGTACAAAAGCCGGAGACGATCCCTCTACTTCGATACGCGGACGTAACTCCATATCCGGAACTACCAGCCCTTTGGTTGTATTAGATGGTATCATATACCGGGGGAATATTTCAGATATTAATCCGAGTGACATTGAATCGATCGACGTACTGAAAGATGCGAGTAGTGCTGCTATTTATGGCTCTCAAGCGGCAAACGGCGTATTGTTGATCACGACCAAAAATGCGCAGAGTATGTCTAAGCCTGTTATTGAGTATAATGGAACTTTTGCTTATCAAACTTTGATAAAGAATCTGAAACCATTAGACAGGGATGGCTTTATACAATTACTCACCGACTCGCACATGAATAAAAGCCGTACCGGAAGTGACCTGCACATCAATCCTGATTATGAAATTACAGCAGATTTTATGACCAAAGAGGATATGGATGGTTATGCGAATGGAACGAATACGAATTGGCTCGATTTGCTTTCAGAAGATGTGCCTTATACACAGAATCACAACCTAAGTCTTCGTGGAAGAAATGAGCTGGTCTCTTACTTCCTTTCATTTGGGATTACCGATCAAAAAAATGTTATTGTAAACGACACCTATAAACGCTATAACTTTCGCGCAAATATTGACGCCAACGTGTTTGATTGGCTCAAAGTCGGTACACAATCATTCTTTACGGTTAGCGATTTGTCAGGAAACAATCCGAATTTCAGAGATGTCTTGCATACATCACCCCTCGTGACGCCTTATGACGAAAATGGGGATCCCGTGACACTCTATTGGCGCGGTCTTGTTAATCCGCTTTTATATCTGGAAATGCCGGACGAAGAGGTACGTTATAACCTGAGTGGCAACTTTTTCGCCGAGGTCAAACTGCCTGTCAAAGGGTTGAGTTATCGTATTAATTATTCACATAACCTGACCTACTATAAACACAATCTCTTCAACCCATACACCAATGGTCTATTGGGTAAGGCGGAAAAGAACAATAACTTCACCCAATCGTGGACATTAGACAATATTGTCAATTATAAAAACCGATTCGGGAAGCATGAAGTTGATGCTACCTTTGTCTATGGTATTGAAAAGCGGCAGTATGATTCAACGTCGGCAGCGGCGAACAACTTTACAGATCAAACGTTGGGTTACAATAGTCTGGAGTCCGGGCAAAGTGACTTAAACGTCCTTTCGTCAGACGCTTGGAAAGAGACAAGCCTTTATATGATGGGGCGTTTGAACTATATTTTCAATTCTCGCTATCTTGCAACAGCCACCATACGTTATGATGGTTTCTCCGGGTTTGGTGCCGATAATAAGACCGGTGTTTTCCCTTCCGCATCTTTAGCTTGGCGATTGAGTGAAGAAGACTTTTTCAAAGATACGTTTGAAGATGTTATTGATAATCTAAAGATCAGAGCATCGTATGGTACCAGTGGTAACCGGACAGCCGGACGTTATGCCACGATGGCCTCTATGTCATATGGTAATGGCTATGTTTATGGTGAAGGTGGCTCTCCAGAGTTGAAACAATCCATTAATAAAATGTCTAACTCTGAGTTGAAATGGGAAACGACCACTTCACTCAATCTTGGATTGGATTTTAGCCTACTTAGAGGACGTTTGTCAGGAAGTTACGAATACTACAATTCGAAAACGAAAAACCTGATTTACAATATAAATATTCCGGTGATGAATGGTGTTAACACCACCAGCATTGCAACGAATATCGGTAAAATTAAAAATTATGGGCATGAATTTACCATCACTGGCATACCTGTTATGACAAAGGACTGGGAATGGGTATCGACCTTTAATTTTTCTTTGAATCGTAACCGGGTAGTCAGTATTCTTGGATTGGATACTGATGGTGACGGACGCGAAGATGATCTTGTTTCTTCAAAGATCTTCATAAACCATCCCTATGGAGTTGTTTATGACTACAATATTATCGGTATGTGGCAGCTCGATGATTACAATAAAGGAATCATTCCACAGGGCTCTACTTACGGGACATATAAAGTAGAGGATATCAATGAAGACGGAAAGTACAGCGCGGATGCCGACCGTAAAATCTTAGGTTATACCGATCCTTCGTATCGCTTTAGCTGGCATAATAAAGTGCGTTATAAGAATGTTGAGTTAAGTGCTTTTATCAACGCTGTTCAGGGTGGCTCCAAGTATTATTATGGTACACCGATGTCGTCTTTGGGTACTAATGTTGGGATATTAACTAACTATTTCAAATTTGATTACTGGACACCGGAAAATACAAGTGCTAAGTACCGTCAGCCCTATCAATGGAATCAGGCGCTCGGCTCTAATTTCCATCCGTATCAACAACGCAGTTTCATTCGCTTGCAAGAGCTTTCCATTGCTTATCACTTGCCAAAATCATTGTTGAAAAAGACTTTCATCAACCGGGCAAAGGTATTCATAAGTGGCACAAATTTATTTACCCTTACGAATTGGGAAGGTTGGGATCCGGAAGCGAATCAAGGACTGACCCAAGACTTAAGCGGTTATCCTACGATGAAGAACTATACGATTGGATTAAACTTTGAATTATAATGTTTTACCACCATGATAAAACAGAGCATAGAACAGATTCGTTTTATACTAAAAAATAAAAATCAAATGAAAAAAATAGCTATATCAATTATCATTGCATCTGCCAGCCTCTTTACTTCGTGTTCTGTGGATAGTTGGTTGAAAGAAGAGCCATTAGATTTCATGACTCCTGACAATGCCTACCAGACAACTGTCCAGTTTCGGCAATCGCTGAATTTTCTATATGATGCTTATCGTAATTTATGCTGGAACTCGAACGAGGACTTTCGCGTTACGCTATTCTGTACGGATTATGCGCATGGAGGATATGACTTCCCTGACATGAAATACAACAACTTCAAAGGATGGATAACACCTGAGTCATCGTATGTACAAACGCTATGGACCACCTGCTATAATGCTATAGGAAATGCCAATGTGATACTCGGTCGCTTACCCAATGCCAATGAGATAAGCGATACCGATAAAGCCACAATTCGCGGTGAGGCGTTGTTCTTTCGCGCGTTTTATTACCGTATCCTGGCGAATATGTATGGCGGGGTGCCTCTTGTAACGGAGGAATTGAACGCTCCCAAACGTGATTTTACCCGAAACACCCGTGCGGAAGTCTATGAACAATGTCGTGCCGATTTGGAAGAAGCTGTTTCTTTATTAAAAGATATTGACCAGGCTGGTGATGGTTATATCAACAAGCAAGCCGGACAACACCTGCTTACAGAAATTTATATTTGTACGGGACAGTACGAGCAAGCTGTTCAATCAGCCTCAGCGGTTATCAATCATCCATCAATGGCTTTGATGACAGATCGGTTCGGCTCTCGTAAAGATGAACCGGGCGATACGTACTGGGATTTATTCCGCGTGAATAATCAAAATCGTTCGTCAAGCGGCAATACCGAAAGTATCTGGGTTTTGCAATATGAGTATCAGAATGCCGGGTCAAGCTATAATTGCAACACTGCGCGTCAAATTATTCCCGGGTATTATTCAATTGTTACCGAATCGGCAGAAGAAGGCAAAACGGTTCCTGCTTTTACGACATGGACAGCGGAAAAAGGGGGACGAGGTATCGGAGCTGTTCAGCCAAATCCGTGGTTTTTTGAGGAATTATGGGATGACGCTGCCGATATGCGCAATTCAGACTATAATATTATCAAGGATTTTAGAATTGATAATCCCGCGGCAAAAGGATACGGACAGTGGTTTGTGAAAGATGGATGGTTAAGAGAAAGCGATAAAATACGTCTTTGGTATCCGTTTATTCAGAAATTCAGCAGAACCAATAACTATCCTGCTGAGGCTTATGCTAAAAACGCGGATGGCACAATGAAGTTAACAGCATTAGGCGAACACGGATTATTAAACAGTCAGGGACTGGCGCATGGATCTTTCAAAGATGAATACGCGTTCCGTTTGGCAGAAACTTATTTGCTCCGCGCGGAAGCTTATCTTGGTGCGAATAATAAAGAACAAGCGGCCGCAGATATAAATACGGTGCGTATTCGAGCTAATGCCGCTCCGATAACTGCTGCCCAAGTGGATATAGACTATATTCTGGATGAGAGAATGCGGGAATTGTATAGCGAAGAAATCCGAATCATTACATTATGCCGACTGGGGAAAATGGTAGAACGGACACGGAAATATAATCTGACAGGTTATAATATCGGTGACCACCAGAATCTTTGGCCTATACCATATGGTGAGATCGAGAAAAATATTCTTGCGACTATCGAACAAAATCCGGGTTATAATTAAATAAATACAAATATCTATGATTATGAATCTATTAGTTCTCAAGCCCTGCTGCTTTTGCAGAAAAAAGATTTCAGGTTTGATCATCCTAATTCTATTCTTGATGGGTTCTTCTCCTGTTTGTTTTTCTAATGACAATGTCAGAACAAAGGAGAATTTCGATTTTGGCTGGAAGTTTCATCTGGGTGATATAAAAGAGGCTGCTTCTACGAATTACAACGATGCGCAATGGGAAGAAGTGCAATTGCCTCATGATTGGAGCATTGGTTTGGTAACCGACTCTACCATGCACAGAGGTGGATCTATGGGCTTTTTCCCGGGAGGGATCGGATGGTACAGAAAAACATTTGAAGTACCGGAAGCATACAAAGGACAAAAAATCTCCATTCTTTTTGATGGCGTCTACCACCAAAGCGATGTCTATATCAATGGAAAACATCTTGGATTCTATCCATACGGATACATCGGCTTTGAGTACGATCTCACACCCTACCTGAAATACGGGAAAGAGAACACCATTGCCGTACGTGTTGATCATTCAAACTGCCCCACTTCACGTTGGTATTCCGGGTCAGGTATATATCGTCATGTCTGGTTGAATGTTGCTCAACCGATACATATTCCTACTTGGGGCACGTACGTGACAACCCCTGTTGTTACCAAAGAGTCGGCGGAAGTAAAACTTGTTACTACTATCGAGAACTATTCTTCTCCTCGGAAAAAGATAAGTTTAGAAAGTATCATTGAAGATGCCGGAGGGAAGCAGGTTGCAACTACTGTTTCAGAAATTTCCATCACGAAGAAAGGGAAAAACGATATATCCCAAAGCCTGACGGTTAAGAGCCCGGTGCTGTGGTCAGTCGATCAGCCCTATCTATACCGTATCAAATCGCTCATAAAAGCAGATGGGCAAGTGATCGATCAGTATGAAACACCTCTGGGAATCCGTTATTTTGAATATGATCCGGATAAAGGTTTCTCGCTTAACGGTGTTCCGATGAAAATGAAGGGAATGAACGTGCATCATGACGCGGGTTCTTTTGGAGCGGCTGTGCCTGACAGATCTTATGAAAGGAGACTGCAAATATTGAAGGAATATGGTTGTAATGCTATTCGATGCAGTCATAATCCCCCCAGTCCGGAGTTTTTGGATCTATGTGATCAGTTAGGATTCTTGGTTATCGACGAATCTTTCGATAAGTGGAAGTCTGGCTATTATGGTGAATATTTCGACAAATGGTGGCAAAAAGACCTTGACGCTATGTTGCGCAGGGACAGAAACCATCCGTCAATAATCATGTGGAGCGTCGGTAATGAGGTCGGTGAGCAGGGTGACAATACCGGCGTAGGGGTTGCCCGTGCTAAAATGCTACAAGACTATGTGCATAAAACAGAACCGACACGACCGGTGATGGTGGCTATCGCTCCGGGAAGTAATATGCTGGAAAGGACTTATAATAAAAGCGGATTCACGGAAGCACTGGATATTGTCGGCTACAACTATCAGGAACCCTGGTATGTGACAGATAAAGAACAATTTCCCAACCGCATTATGTTTGGCTCCGAGGTGTACCCTTATTACAGAGGTCGTGAAGGAAAGGCTATTGTCCGCGATTATTCTCCGAAAAACCCTTGGTATGACGTGGTCAAGAATGATTTTATATTCGGGCAATTCCTTTGGACAGGAATAGATTATTTTGGTGAGAGCAGTGGCTGGCCAAGCAAAGGATGGCCTACCGGTTTGTTCGATATTTGTATGTTTGAAAAACCGTCGGCTTCGTTTCATCGTTCTGTTTGGAATGATCAACCGATGGTTAGTATTGCAGTTGTCGACCAATCGCTCGATATCGATCCAGGGAAAGATCATTGGGCGTGGCCCTATTTGGCTTCACATTGGAACTTCCCGCAATACAAAGGGCATATCATATTGATACAAACTGTCAGCAATTGTCAGGAAGTAGAGGTGAAAATTAACGGCAACAGTATGGGTAAAAGAAAAGTAGCCGATTATGATAACAATACGATTCCCTGGCATGTCCCTTATGCCGCGGGAACCATAGAGGCTATCAGTTATAATAATGGCAACGAAGCGGCACGCCATGAGTTGAAAACCTCCGGTGCCCCCCATCGCATCGTGCTGTCGCCCGACAGATCTTCGGTCAAGGCTGATGGACAGGACGTTTCACATATCACAGTTACGATTGTCGATAAAGAGGGAATACCCGTTCCCAATCAGGATATTCCTATCACTATCAAAGTGACAGGGAATGGCAAACTGATCGGCTTAGATAGTGGTGATTTGAGAAATAATACGCCATACAAGACGGCCACACGCACAACCTATTTTGGAAAAGCTTTAGCTCTTATTCAGGCATCGCGCACTCCCGGCGAAATAACCGTAGAGGCGACAGGAAAAGATATGCCGATAAGCACGACTGTTATCTTCTGTAAATAATTGTTGGTAACAAGTCTTATGATGGACTCCTGCAAAATTGGTAAAACATTTTGCAGGAGTCTTTTTTATCTCTCATCGTATCAAAGAATTTTCAACTTCCCGCGAATTTCATACCTTTGAATCCTCAAATCGACGATGAAGATGAAAAAGAAAGAGAAACAAGGGGTTAATAGAAGGCTGTCCTGGTGGGTAGGGCTTTGCCTGGTGATACTGTTGGGGACGTCAACCCGCTTATCGGCACAGGCGACTTTGAGCGATCAGGCGGAGATTAGTTTTCTGATATCCGCGCCTTATGATGAGGCGGCTTTTACGGTGTTTGGGCACGCGGCTATTCGGGTGTATGATCCGGTTACCCGATTTGATGGGGTATTCAATTACGGGATATTTGATTTCTCCAGTCCCAATTTTGTGTGGCGGTTTGCGCTGGGGCATACGGATTATATTCTCGGCATAAATGACTACAAGCAATATCTGGCGAATTATCAGATGCGGGGGAGTGATGTGACGGAATTGGTGCTTAATCTGACACCCTATGAGAAGCAGGGTTTGTTTGAGGGGTTGATTCTCAATGCACAACCGGAAAATAGAACCTATCGCTATAATTTCTTTTTCGATAATTGCGCGACCCGCCTGCCGGCGATGGTCGAGCGATATACCCGGGGAGAGGTGATCTATCATAATCCGCCAGCGCCTCAAAGCTTCCGGCAAATGGTGCATGATTGTACCCGCCATCGCACTTGGCTCACCTTCGGCATCGACCTGGCATTGGGCAGTCCCGCCGACCGCGTGGCCACCCCGCATGAGATGATGTTTCTTCCCTCTTTCGTGATGCAAGCGTATGAACACGCTTCTATTCTCGACCCGGAAGGCACGGAGCGCGAAATGGTATCGGAGAAGCGGGTAAACAAAGCCTTCGAAGAGGAGGATACGTTTGATATCCTGGACGATTTATTGACGCCTATGGTGTGTGGATGGCTGTTGTTTTTGGTGGTTCTCTTCTTTACCTACCGGGCGTGGAAGCAAAAAAGAGCCTATAACGGATTGGATATATTGCTCTTCTCTTTGGCGGGAATAGGGGGCTGTGTCTTGTTTTTCCTCTGCTTCGTGTCGGTTCATCCTTGCATCTGGCCTAACTGGTCGGTGGTGTGGTTGCATCCATTACATTGGGTAGGGGTTGTCCTGTTTTCCGTAAAAAAGATGAATAAAGCGGCATATTGGTATCATTTTATTAACTTTGCGGCGCTTTCTTTGTTGCTCATCGGATGGTTTTTCATTCCGCAACAAATGAACGCGGCTTTTATTCCGCTTATCCTTATCCTGTGGATGCGTTCCGGATATAGGATATACGACAAAAAAAGAACAAAGAAATAATAATGAGAAAGATACTCTCTTCGTTGATCCTTTTACTGGCAGTCACCAATATGGATGCCCAATTGCAGGCGCCTAAACTGGTGGTATGCATTACGGTTGACCAGCTGCGGGGAGAGTATATCGACTATTTCTATAATACCTTTGGCGAACGGGGATTCAAACGATTACTCAATCAGGGATTGGTGTACCGGAACATCCGCTTTGAGTTTTCCGATATCGACCAGGCCAGCGCCTTTGCTACGCTGTTTACCGGCTCGAACCCTGCTTTTCATGGTATTCATAACAATCGAATATATGATTTCGAAAAGGAGAGAGAGGTCTCTATCCTATATGATTCGGAATTCTTAGGCAACTATACACGCGATAACTATTCACCTAAAGCCTTGATCAGTTCCACCATTGGTGACGAATTGAAGATCGCCTCCAAAGGCAGAAGCGACGTGTTTGCGATTGCTCCTGACGCGGAAAGTGCGATTATCTCGGCCGGGCATGCCGCCAACGGTGCTTTCTGGATGGACGATTACAATGGGAAATGGGCGACTACTACCTATTATAAAGAGGTTCCCTGGTATGTGGATCGCTACAATAATGGCACGGAAGCCCTGTCGGCACGTCTGAACCAGATGGCATGGACTCCCTCGCTCGCGCTCGACCAATACAAAGGGTTCCCTTATCTATTGGATGATATACCTTTCAAATATACCTTCAACGAGAAGACAGCCAATGTCTACCTGAATCTGAAGACAACACCGTTTGTCAATAAAGAGATCAACCGCTTGGCATTGCAATTCCTGGAATATGCGGCATTCGGAACGCGGTCGACTCCCGATATGCTGGCGCTGACCTATTATGCCGGCAACTATCGCCCTTTGATGAACAAGGAATACAACCGGGAGATACAGGATCTGTATTATCAACTGGACAAAGACCTGGAGCAACTCTTGGATGCGATCGACAAGAAGGTCGGATTGCAAAACACCCTGATTGTATTCACCGGAACCGGTTATTTCCGCAGTGAAGAGGAGTATCCGGAAGGTATGTTATTGGGGGGAGGCGACTTTCATCCGAAACGTTGTATCGCTCTGTTGAATATGTATCTGATGGCGGTCTACGGACAGGATCAGAACTGGGTGACAGGCTATTACAACCAACAGATATTTCTGAACCGGAAAGCCATTGAAACGGCGAAGCTCGACCTGGCAGAGGTACAGCAGAAATCGGCCGAGTTTGTGCAGGAGTTTAGCGGGGTGCAATTGGTGACCACCGATCGTTCGTTGCTTATTGGTGACTGGAACGAAGGGACTGCCAAATTCCGCCACGGCACACACCATCTGGGACGGGGCGATCTGATTATCGAACTGCAACCGGGCTGGAAAGTAAACCTGGAAAAGGCGGGTGAAAAGGTAAAAGTAGTACGCAACAACGCGGTCATGACTCCGCTTATTTTCTTCGGGAACGGAGTAAAACCACAACATATCTACCGCGAAGTAAAGGCAACGGAGGTAGCTCCTTCCGTTACCCATGTGCTTCGTATCCGGCCACCGAACGCGTCTCAAAGCGTTCCGCTTTTCGAGTTGATAGTTGAAAAGTGAAAGTTGAAAATTCATTCGACAGGGCGTAAAGCAATCATTCATGGCATGTTTTTTGCCATTTCCTCAACAAACAGAATATAAACGTACGAGAATTGTTCAAGTTGGATACAGGCATTTTATTGTCAATTTTCAACTTTCAATTTTCAATTAAACATAAGATTATGGGATTTAACGAATTCATGACGAAGCTATTCGGTAATAAGTCGCAGCGAGACCTGAAAGAAATCACGCCGTATGTTGACAAGATCCGGGCTATTTATCCGTCGATCGAGGCGCTCAGCAACGATGAACTGCGCGCGCGCACCGAAGCTATCAAACAAAAAATTCAGGACTATGTGGCCGATGAACGGGCACAGGTTGCCAAACTGCGTGAAGGCATCGACGACAAAGAACTGGAAGAACGCGAAACGATCTGGGCCGAAGTAGATAAAATTGAAAAAGAGATCACGGAGAAGATGGAAGAGGTATTGGAAGAGGTGCTTCCTGAAGTCTTCGCGATCGTGAAAGATACGGCGCGCCGCCTGAAGGAAAACGAAGAGACGGTGGTTACGGCTACCGATTTCGACCGCGACCTGGCTGCCAAACATGACTTTGTGCGCATCGAAGGCGACAAGGCGATCTTCCTGAACCACTGGGTAGCCGGTGGTAATGAGATCACCTGGGACATGGTACACTATGATGTGCAGTTGTTTGGTGGTGTGGTATTGCATAAAGGAAAGATTGCGGAAATGGCAACCGGGGAAGGAAAAACCCTGGTGGCAACCCTGCCGGTGTTCCTGAACGCCTTGACACGCAACGGGGTACATGTGGTGACGGTGAACGACTACCTGTCGAAGCGTGACTCGGAATGGATGGGGCCGCTTTATATGTTCCATGGACTGTCGGTGGATTGTATCGACAAGCACCAGCCTAACTCCGATGCCCGCCGCGCGGCTTACAATGCCGATATCACCTTCGGTACCAACAATGAGTTCGGTTTCGACTACCTGCGTGACAATATGGCCATCAGCCCGAACGATCTGGTGCAACGCAAACATAATTACGCGATTGTCGATGAGGTCGACTCGGTATTGATTGACGATGCGCGTACTCCGTTGATTATCTCCGGTCCGATCCCACGCGGTGAGGAGCAGTTGTTTGAACAATTCTGTCCCAACGTAGAGGTGGTTGTGAATGCCCAAAAGAACCTGACAACCAAATTGCTAACCGAAGCCAAACAGAAAATGGCCAGCGACGATCCGAAGGTGCAGGAAGAGGGTTCACTTTTATTATACCGTTCTTTCAAAGGTTTCCCGCGCAACAAGGCATTGATTAAGTTCCTTAGCGAGCCGGGTGTTAAAACGCAGATGTTGAAGACTGAGGCGCTCTATATGGCGGAGAATATGCGCAATATGCACTTGGTAACCGATGATCTTTATTTTGTGATCGACGAAAAGAACAATAGCATCGAATTGACTGATAAGGGTATCGACCTGTTGACCGGTAAAACGGATGATCCACACTTCTTCGTGCTTCCCGATATCGCTTCTGAACTCTCCCAGCTCGACAATATGCAGGGTAACGAAGAGGAAATACAGGCTAAGAAAGATGAGATACTGGCCAACTACTCTGTAAAGAGCGAACGCGTTCATACGATCAACCAGTTGTTGAAAGCCTACACCCTGTTTGAGAAAGACGATGAATATGTGGTGATGGATAATAAGGTAATGATCGTTGACGAACAAACCGGCCGTATCATGGATGGACGCCGTTATTCTGATGGTCTTCACCAGGCAATCGAAGCCAAGGAGCGCGTCAAGGTAGAAGCCGCTACGCAGACCTTTGCGACCATTACTTTGCAGAACTACTTCCGTATGTACCACAAGCTATCGGGTATGACCGGTACGGCAGAGACGGAAGCCGGTGAGTTGTGGGACATCTACAAACTGGATGTAGTAGTGATCCCTACCAACCGTCCGATTGCCCGTAACGATATGAACGACCGTATCTACAAGACCAAACGAGAAAAATATACCGCTGTGATCGAAGAGATCAACCGCTTGGTTGATGCCGGACGCCCGGTATTGGTGGGTACTACCTCGGTGGAGATATCCGAGTTGTTAAGCCGTATGCTTAATATGCGTAAGATTCAACATAATGTATTGAACGCGAAGCTGCATCAGCGCGAGGCAGAGATCGTTGCTCAGGCCGGGCAGAAAGGTATGGTGACGATCGCTACCAATATGGCAGGTCGTGGTACCGACATCAAGCTCTCGCCGGAGGTGAAAGCAGCCGGTGGTTTGGCTATCTTAGGTACCGAACGCCATGAGAGCCGTCGCGTCGACCGCCAGTTGCGCGGACGTGCCGGACGTCAGGGTGACCCGGGTTCTTCGGTTTTCTTCGTGTCGCTGGAAGACGATTTGATGCGTCTGTTTGCTTCTGAGAAGATCGCCGGATTGATGGACCGCATGGGCTTCAAGGAAGGCGAAGTGTTGGAACACAATATGCTGAGCAAATCGGTAGAACGGGCACAGAAGAAGGTGGAAGAAAACAACTTCGGTATCCGTAAGCGTCTGTTGGAATACGACGACGTGATGAACTCGCAACGTAACGTGATCTATACCCGCCGCCGTCATGCCCTGATGGGTGAGCGTATTGGTCTGGACGTATTGAACACCTTGTTTGATACCTCTACCAGCCTGATCGAACAACATACCGGCGACTTCGTAGACTTTGAAGGATTCAAACTGGAACTCTTCCGCACCTTTGCGATGGAGTCGCCTTTCGATCCGGAAACATTCAAGTCGACCCGGGCAAACGAATTGATCGACCGCCTCTTCGACGAGGTATTGGCAACCTTCAAACGTCGTATGGATCGTATGGTGCAGGTGGCCAACCCGGTAATCCAGCAGGTATATGAAAACCAAGGTGCGATGTATGAAAACATCCTGATCCCGATCACAGACGGAAAACGGATGTATAACGTACAATCCAACCTCAAAGAGGCTTACGAAACGCAGAGCAAGGCGATTGCCAAAGCGTTCCAGAAGGCTATCACCCTGCATACGATCGATGAGTCCTGGAAAGAGCACCTGCGCGAAATGGACGAACTGCGTCATTCGGTACAGAACGCCAGTTATGAAAACAAGGATCCTCTGTTGATCTATAAACTGGAATCGTTTAACCTCTTCAAGGTGATGGTTGACACGATGAACAAGAAGACCGCTGCCATCCTGATGCGCGGACAGATCCCTGTGCGCGAAGAACAGCCCTCGGCAGAGCAACAGGCTGCCGCTGCCGCCGCATCACGTCGTATTGCGGTACAACAGGCTGCTCCGGAACGTCGTCAGGATATGAGCCGTTACCGCACGGAAAAGGCTGAGATCGGCAGTGGAAGCAGTCAGGCTGTTCCCAATCCGAACGCCGGAGCCATGGCGCAGCAACAGCAGCAAAAACTGGAACCGATCCGCACCGAAAAGAAGGTAGGACGTAATGATCCATGTCCATGCGGAAGTGGCAAGAAGTATAAGTCTTGCCATGGGAAAGGATTGTAAATAGGTGGAAAATACCCATGTATAAGCATAAAAGAGAGGGTGATATGCCCTCTTTTTTATGTCCGATTTTGTTTTTCTGTTTAACTATTTGCTTGAATGAAAGATAAAGTCTAATTTTGCAGCCTATTTGAACAAAGAAGTTATAAATTAATCATATAAATCATTCAGAATGAACATTTCGCTAACGAATAAGGATGCTTCCCGTGGTTTGATAACCATGGAGATTGTAAAAGAAGATTACGCTGAACAGGTAGAAAAAAGCTTACGTAATTTCCGTCAGAAAGCCAACGTTCCGGGGTTCCGGAAAGGCATGGTGCCGATGGGAATGGTAAAGAAGATGTATGGAAAACATGTATTGGTTGAAGAGGTAAACAAGCTGGTTTCAGATAATCTGTATAAATACATCCGCGAAGAAAAACTGAATATCCTGGGTGAGCCGCTACCGAACGAAGAGATACAGAAACCGTTGAACTTTGATACGGATGAAGCGTTTGAATTTGTTTTCGACGTAGCGTTGGCTCCTGAAATTGACATAGAACTCAATAAAAAGACTAAAATTCCTTTCTACCAGGTGACGATCGATGATGACATGGTAGAGAAACAGGTTGAATCATACCGTCAGAACTTTGGCACCTATGAGCAGGTGAAAGATGTGGAAGAGAAAGACATGATCAAAGGACTGGTAGCCGAATTGGAAAACGACCTGCCGAAAGAGGGTGGAATCCGCACCGAAGAGGCTGTTGTTATGCCGATGTATATCAAAGATGAGGCTGAAAAGGCCAAGTTTATGGAGGCAGGGGTCAACTCAGTGGTTATATTCAATCCTTTCAAGGCCTACGAAGGTGCTGAAGCGGAAATCGCTGCCTTCCTGAAAATCGAGAAGGATCAGGTAGCCGCGACCAATACGGATTTCAGCTTTGAGATTCAGGAAATCACTCGTCACCAGATGGGCGAACTGAACCAGGAGTTGTTTGACAAGGTATTTGGTGAAGGCGTAGTGACTACGGAAGAGGAATTCAAATCACGCATCCGTGAGGTATTGGCTGAACAGTTTGCTCCGCAGGCGGACTATAAGTTCCTGACAGACGCGCGCGCGGTGCTTGTGAAAAAAGCGGGCGACCTGCCGTTTGCCGATGATCTGTTGAAACGCTGGTTGCTTCTTGCCAATGAGAAGAACACACCGGAAAAGATAGAAGCTGAATATCCTCAGATTATTGAAGACCTGAAATTCCACTTGGTAAAAGAAACAATCATTCGCAAGAACGATATCAAAGTGGAAGAGGCTGATGTGAATCTCTTCGCCCGTCGCGTGGCTAAGTCGCAGTTTGCCCAGTATGGCATGCTTTCTGTGCCCGATGATATCCTCGACAACTACGCCAAGGATATGCTGAAGAATAAAGAGACATTGCAGAACGTGATCGACAGAGCGGTGGAAGATAAATTGACCGCCTGGCTGAAAGAGCATGTGAAGTTGGATACCAAAGAGGTGACGATCGACGAATTCAATAAGCTGTTTGAAGAATAAGCATTCTTTATTCGGCAAATAAAATATAACCGCAGGGTTAATAGGTGTTTTCTATTGGAAAAGAATCTGTTCCCTGCGGTTATTTATGTCTTTTCGTGTTGTTTTGTTTTTGATATTCAGTCGTTTATCTTGATTATCTTAGGGGTAAGCAAAAAAACAGCCCGCGCGGAGTGAAATATTTGTAGGTTTTAGAAATTTATTTATAACTTTGCTATTCCGTTAAAATGGAATGAGGTTTTTTGAAGTGTGTTTATAGAGATAAAAACAATAATTTAGAAGTATGAAAGATTTTAGAAATTATGCTACAAAGCATTTGGGTCTGAGTGGCACAGCCCTTGACAGCTATATGGACATAACAAGTAGCTATATATCTCCGACGATTATAGAAGAGCGCCAGTTAAACGTTGCACAAATGGATGTATTCTCCCGTTTGATGATGGATCGTATTATCTTTTTAGGAACACAGATAGACGACTATACCGCTAATGTGATACAGGCACAATTGCTTTATCTGGATTCAAGCGATCCGGGTAAGGATATTTCTATCTATATCAACTCGCCGGGAGGGTCTGTTTATGCAGGCTTTGGTATTTATGATACGATGCAGTTTATCGGCAGTGACGTATCAACGATCTGTACCGGTATTGCCGCTTCAATGGCGTCGGTATTGCTCGTGGCCGGAACGAAAGGAAAACGTTTCGGTTTGCAACACTCACGCGTGATGATTCACCAGCCGATGAGCGGAACGCAGGGACAGGCTTCCGATATGGAGATTGCCGTACGCGAGGTGTTGAAGGTAAAGAAAGAATTATACCAGATCATTGCCGACCATTCCGGAAAGACGATTGAAGAGATCGAACGCGATAGTGATCGTGACTATTGGATGACCTCCGCGGAGGCCAAAGCATATGGCATGATTGATGATATATTCACTAAGAAGGAAAGATAAATATGGCCAAAGTAGGCGACGTTTGTACGTTTTGCGGTAGAGGAAGTCGGGATGTTAATCTTTTGATTAATGGCATCTCCGGAGCGATATGTGATGAATGTGCATTGCAGGCGTACGAGATAGTAAATGAACAAATGCCCGCAAAGGCAACCTCCTTCCGGTTGAATCAGAAAGATCTGCCTAAACCGGAAGATATCAAGGCTTTTCTGGATCAATATGTGATCGGACAGGATGCCGCAAAAAAGCGACTTTCCGTGTCGGTCTATAACCATTATAAGCGATTGATCCAGAAAGTGACCTCCGATGATGTGGAGATCGAAAAATCGAACATCATCATGGTAGGGGCGACCGGTACGGGAAAAACCCTATTGGCGCGCACCATTGCCAAGTTGTTGCATGTGCCTTTTACGATTGTCGACGCGACAGTCTTGACCGAAGCTGGCTATGTGGGTGAAGATATCGAAAGCATCCTGACACGTTTGCTGCAGGCTGCCGATTACGATGTGGAAGCGGCTCAGCGGGGGATTGTCTTTATTGACGAGATCGATAAGATAGCCCGTAAGAGCGACAACCCGTCGATTACCCGCGATGTAAGCGGGGAGGGCGTTCAGCAGGGACTGTTGAAGCTGTTGGAAGGCTCAGTAGTGAATGTGCCGCCCCAGGGAGGACGTAAGCATCCGGAGCAGAAAATGATACCGGTTGATACGAAGAATATCCTCTTTGTTTGTGGTGGCGCTTTCGACGGCATCGAGAAAAAGATTGCCCAGCGGTTGAATACGCGTGTGGTAGGCTATGCCTCCAGCAAAAACACCAAAGGGATCGACCGGGAAAATATGCTGCAGTATATTACACCGACCGATTTGAAATCGTTTGGTTTGATCCCTGAGATCATCGGGCGTCTGCCGATTCTTACCTATCTGGATCCGCTCGACCGTAAGACATTGCGCAACATTTTGACCGAACCGAAAAACTCGATTATCAAACAATACATCAAGTTGTTCGAAATGGATGATATCCAGTTGTCGTTTGACGATGATGTATATGAGTATATAGTAGACAAAGCGTTAGAGTTTAAATTAGGAGCTCGCGGACTACGTTCTATTGTTGAAGCCATTATGACGGATGCCATGTATAGCATGCCGTCGACCAATGAGAAATCATTGCATGTGACAATAGAATATGCGGAAGAGAAATTTGAGAAATCGGATGTGCGTCGTCTGCAGATAGCGTAAAATTAAGAATGTTAGTATGAAGGACCACTTAGCAGAACAACTGAAAGTTAATTTTGGCTTTGATTCATTCAAAGGAAACCAGAAAGCCATTATTGAAAATGTGCTGGCTGGGAACGACACCTTTGTACTGATGCCAACGGGCGGAGGTAAATCGTTGTGCTATCAGCTACCCTCCCTGTTGATGGAAGGGACGGCTGTTGTCATCTCTCCGCTGATTGCCCTGATGAAAAATCAGGTAGACGCTATGCGTACCTTTAGTGAGGAAGATGGAGTGGCGCATTTCATGAATTCCTCCCTAAACAAAGCGGCGATCGACAAGGTCAAAGAAGATATCTTGTCGGGAAAGACCAAGTTGTTGTATGTGGCGCCGGAGTCTTTAACCAAAGAAGAAAATGTTGATTTTCTTCGCCAGGTGAAGATCTCTTTTTATGCGGTCGATGAGGCGCATTGTATTTCGGAATGGGGACATGATTTCCGCCCGGAATACAGACGGATCCGTCCGATCATCAATGAGATCGGAAAGAAACCGTTGATCGCCCTGACGGCCACGGCAACCCCTAAGGTGCAGCACGATATACAAAAGAACCTGGGTATGATCGATGCGACGGTGTTCAAATCCTCTTTTAATCGGACGAATTTGTATTACGAGGTACGTCCGAAAGGAGCGAACGTGGACCGTGAGATCATTAAGTTTATCAAAGGACAGGAGGGAAAGTCCGGTATTGTTTACTGTCTGAGTCGCAAAAAGGTAGAAGAGTTTGCGGAGATACTAAAAACAAACGGGATATCGGCGCTGGCCTATCATGCCGGCATGGACTCTCAGCAACGATCGGCGAATCAGGATGCCTTCTTGATGGAGAATGTAGACGTGATCGTGGCGACGATAGCCTTCGGTATGGGTATTGATAAACCGGATGTGCGTTATGTGATCCATTACGATATGCCGAAAAGCCTGGAGGGCTACTACCAGGAGACCGGCCGTGGTGGGCGTGATGGCGGCGAAGGACAATGTATCTCTTTTTATACCTATAAAGATCTTCAGAAACTGGAGAAATTTATGCAGGGTAAACCGGTAGCCGAACAAGAAATAGGCAAGCAGTTGTTGCTTGAAACAGCCGCGTATGCGGAAACATCTGTTTGCCGAAGAAAGGTTTTGTTGCATTATTTTGGCGAGCCTTTCGAAGACGATAATTGTGGTAATTGTGATAACTGTTTGAATCCCAAGAAGCAAGTGGAAGCAAAAGAATTATTATCTACCGTATTGGAAGCGGTAGGCGTATTGAAAGAAAAATTTAAGACGGAATATATCATAAATGTTTTAATTGGAAATAAAACATCCGAGATCCAATCTTATAAACATGACGAGTTAGAAATTTTCGCGTCGGGAAGTGATGATGATGAGAAAACGTGGAACGCGGTGATCCGGCAAGCCCTGATAGCGGGATATCTGAATAAGGATATTGAGAACTACGGGTTGTTGCGCATGACGGATGAAGGAAAGAAATTCCTGGAAAATCCGGTATCGTTCAAAATTACCAAAGACAATACATTTGAAGAGGAAGAAGAGGAGACGCCAATGCGTGGCGGAGGCTCTTGTGCTGTCGATCCGGTGTTGTACGCGATCATGAAAGACCTGCGGAAGAAGATGTCTAAAAAGCTGGAGGTGCCTCCTTTTGTGATCTTCCAGGATCCATCCCTGGAGGCCATGGCGACAACCTATCCGATCACCTTAGACGAATTGCAGAATATCCCGGGCGTAGGAGCGGGAAAGGCTAAACGGTATGGGAAAGAGTTCGTTGAGCTGATCAAAAGGCATGTAGAGGAAAATGAGATCGAGCGTCCGGAAGACCTGCGTGTGCGCACGGTAGCCAATAAGTCGAAATTGAAGGTGTCGATCATTCAACGTATCGACCGGAAAGTTGCCTTAGACGAGATTGCTTTGACCAACGGGCTTGAATTTGCAGAATTGCTGGATGAGTTGGAAGCTATTGTCTATTCAGGCACGCGGATCAATATCGATTATTTTGTGAACGATGTGATGGATGAAGATCACGTTGAAGATATCTATGAATACTTTAAAGACTCGGAAACAGACGACCTCGAAGAGGCCATAGAAGAACTGGGTGGCGACTACACGGAAGAAGAGATACGTCTTGTCCGGGTGAAGTTCCTGTCGGAAATGGCTAATTGATAAAAAAGACTAAATTTTGAGAGGCGTATACTATTCCTGCATGCTCTCCGTTTATATAATGTTATATTAAGCTCATTTGCATTATGAAAAAGGAAATGCTAAGAAGGTATATTATCGTTTTTACTTGTATGTTAAGTGTCTCACTGGTAGTCGGGGCGAAAAGTCTTCCGGACTCCGTCATTATGACTGTCGGTGGCAAACCAATACCTCTTTCGGAATTTATTTTTATCGCCCAGAAAAATGGCGAAGCCGATTTCTCCAATACCAAATCAATCAATGAGTATGTTGAGTTGTTCAAGAACTTTAAGCTGAAAATTGTCGAAGCGGAAGAAATGGGTCTTGATAAGACTCGCGCATACGCCAGTGAGTTCAATATGTATCAGGCTCAGTTGGAAGCAGACTATCTCTCGGATCGGAAAGCGGAGGAAAAAGCGATAAAAAACCTCTATGACAGAGGAAATGTGATTCCCGAACTGAGCTATATCCTTTTCAAGCTGCCGGAAGGAAACACCCTGCTCAACGATACGATTCTTCCTTACCAGGAGGCGTTGAAGGCGCGGAAGCGTTTACTCGACGGCGAGAAGATCGATGTGTTGGGAGAGCAACTGGCGGCTGAGAACAGTGAATTGGTTCAGTATGAATATGTGCCCATTTTGTTCCCTATGCGTACCTCGAAAGCGCTGGAAGATGCGGTGTATACTTTGCCTATCGGAGCGATTTCTGAGCCGGTTCATACCTCTCGTGGCTATTATATTGTGCAGGTGCATGCCCGTCGTCCGAATCCCGGCAAGGTAAAGGTGGCCCATATCCTGATTAGCTTCCCGCCCGATTCGGCAGCCTTGAAGGAAGAGGCCTTACAGAAAGTGCAGACTCTTTACAAGCAGATTCAGGAAGGGGCTGATTTCGGCGAATTGGCTAAGGAGCATTCGGCAGATATCGGATCGGCAACAGAGGGGGGCGTATTGCGACCAATCGCTATAGGCGAAACAGTGGCTCCGTTTGAAAAGGCTGCTTTTGCGATGACTACACCCGGAGAATTGTCGCCTATTGTGGAGTCGGTTTTTGGCTACCATATCATCAAATTCTTAGGAAAGGAGCCCCGTGAGTCTTTCGAGAGTCAGAAATCGCTGATCGGGAAATTTATGAGCGAAGGCGAGCGTAACTTTGAACTATACAAAGCCTTTGATGATAAATTGCGTCGTGAATACAAATACAAATTCTATCCGGAAGCCTATGCGGAGTTGGTGAATCTATGCGCCGACTATTTCCCAAGCGATAAGCTTTTCTACGAAGAGGCCAAAGAGATGGATAAGATCCTTTTTGATTTGGAAGGAGAGTCTTTTACGCAGGCGGAATTTGCCTATTACATGGTGACTCAGCCCTTCTCTGTGAAGACCTATGGCCCCGATTTTATGCAGGAGGTATATGATCTGTTTATCCGGGAGCTGACGAAAGGTGCGGAGAAAAAGAACTTAGAGGCGAAGCATCCGGAGATGAAACATCTGCTGCAGGAATATCGTGACGGGATCTTGTTGTTTGAGATATCCAATCAGAAGATATGGAGTAAGCCAGCCGAGGAACAAGCTGCGGCCGAAGCCGAATGGATTGCGGAATTAAATAAAAAATACCCTGTAGTCGTAAATAAAAAGTTGATAAAACGATTGAAGAAATAATGCCGCTTATGCGAAAACTGATATTTCTGTTCCTTCCCTTTGTTTTACTTGCTTGCAAAGGAAAACAAAGTGTTGATAGCGACGTTGTCGCGAGTGTAGATGAAAAAGTGTTGAGGAAATCGGAAGTCAAAGCCATGATTCCACGTGGTGTCTCCTCGGCCGATAGCCTTATTATGGCTGAGAGTATCATCAAAAAATGGGTGAAGGACGCCTTGGTTTACGATGTGGCATCTCGTAATTTGGATGAAAAGGCTGAGATTGATAAGTTGGTCGATGACTACCGCAATTCACTGGTGCGTTACAGATACCAGGAGCGGCTGATTAAAGAACGACTTTCCGCTAATATTCAAGAGAGCGACAAATTGCGCTTTTACGAAGAGAACCAACAGAAGTTTACGTTAGACAAGGCCTTGGTGAAAGGCCTTTTTCTTAAAATACCGATAGATGCTCCCGGCTTGTCGGACATAAAAACATGGTATAAACAAACAAATGAAGAGGCTTTAGAAAAAATTGAGAAATTTAGTGTGCAAAATGCCACAGTTTATGACTACTTTTACGACCGTTGGGTAGAATTTGACCAAATTGTCGACAATATGCCTACCCGCGTGCCGGATGCGAATGCTTTTTTAAAGATAAACAAATATGTTGAGGAGGCGGATAATAACTACTGTTATCTGCTTGCTATTACAGAATATCTGCCGGCTGGGAGCGTGGCTCCTTATGAATATGTGAATGCGCAAATAGTAGAAATACTGATTAATCAGCGGAAAGTTGATTTCTTGCGTGCGTTTGAAGAGGAATTGTATACGAATGCTATTCGTCAGGGAAAAGCAAAAATCGTAGCAGAGCCATAGTCGGAAAAGATTAAATTGAAAAATAACATGATGAAGAAGTTTTTATTTCTGTTTTTATTGGTTTGCTCAGCCGGTGCAGCGTTTGCACAGAGCCAGCCGAACGTGATTGATGAGGTAGTATGGGTGGTTGGAGATGATGCTATTCTTCTTTCTGATATTGAGAACCAGCGCTTGTATCTACAAAGCGAAGGCCAACGATTTGAAAATGACCCTTATTGTTATATTCCGGAACAAATAGCGATACAGAAACTGTTTCTGAACCAAGCTAAGATCGATAGTATCGAGGCGAACGAGGCCTCTGTTATTCAGCAGGTCGATTATTGGATCAATAGTGCGGTGAGTAGTATTGGCGATGTGGAAAAGGTAGAGGAGTATTTTGGCAAGAAGATCTCACAGATCAAAGAAGAGCGGAAAAGTATTATCCGTGAGCAGGAGATCATCAAGCAAGTACGTAGCAAACTGGCGGGTGAGATTAAGCTGACTCCGTCGGAAGTGCGGAAATACTACAACCAATTGTCGCAGGATAGCTTACCGACAATCCCTACAACAGTCGAAGTGCAGATCATTACCCTGGAGCCGAAAATACCATTGGAAGAGATCGATGCCATCAAGGCGCGTTTGCGTGAGTATACCGATGATATCCATTCCGGCAGAAGGCCTTTCTCTACGTTGGCCCGTTTGTATTCCGAAGACCCGGGTTCTTCGATGCAGGGAGGTGAGATGGGCTTCATGAGCAAAACGAGCCTTGTGCCTGAGTTTGCTAATGTGGCGTTCAACCTGACCGATCCGAACCGTGTCTCTCAGATTGTGCAAACGGAATATGGCTATCATATTATTCAGTTGATAGAGAAGCGTGGCGATAGAATCAATGTGCGGCATCTCTTGTTGAGACCGAAAGTGTCTGAAAAGGAATTGAATGAGGCCATGGTCAAAATGGACTCGCTGTATAACGATATAAAGGCAGAGAAATTTACCTTTGAAGAGGCGGCTACCTACCTGTCTTACGACAAAGACTCTAAAAACAATAAGGGGTTGATGGTAAACCAGGATTATGAAAGCGCCCATATGGGAACGCCTCGTTTTGAGATGTTCGAATTGCCGCAGGAGATGGCGCGTGTCGTGAATGAGATGGAGGTGGGAGATATCTCAAAACCCTTTATCATGCGTACGCAGAAAGAGCAGAAAGAGGTGATTGCGATTGTGAAACTAAAAGCGCGAACCCTCCAGCATAAAGCCAATATCTCCGACGACTACCAGGTGTTGAAGTCGATCGTGGAAGAGAGCAAGCGGGAGGAAATGCTTCATAAATGGATTCAAGAGAAACAACGTTCAACATATATCCGGATAAGCGACGGGTGGCAAAATTGCGATTTTCAGTATCCGGGTTGGGTAAGAAAATGAAGAAAAGCAGCATACTCTTTATCCTTGTTCTATCTTGTTTATTCCCTGTTTTCGCTATGGCACAAACAGTGGGATCCGTTGCTTCTGCTCCTGATTCGACCAGTAGCGCTCCGAAAGTCACCTATATACATATCGAACGAGCCGATTCTTTGATTGGTAATCAGCAATACGTGGCCGACGCCAAGATTCTCTATGGAGATGTTGTTTTGCGGCATGACAGTGCTTATATGTATTGCGATAGCGCATACCTCTATCAGGAGAGGAATACCTTCGAAGCCTTCAGCAATGTGCGTATGGAGCAGGGTGATACCCTTTTTATCTATGCCAACTACCTGCTTTATGACGGAAATACGCAGATGGCCTATCTCCGCGAACAGGTGCGCATGGAGAACAATCAGGTGACTCTTTTTACAGACAGTTTGAACTACGACCGTACGGCCGATATCGGTTATTATTTCGATGAAGGGCTGATTATGGATGAAGAAAACGATCTTTCTTCGATCTACGGGCAATATTCGACGGTGACGAAACTGGCGGTCTTCAACGACAGTGTGCGCCTGGAAAATCTCAAGTTTACGCTTTATTCCGATACCTTGCATTATAGTACGGATACGAAAATAGCGACCATCCTCGGACCTTCCGTGATTGTGACGGATAGCGGCACCGTGCATACCTCCCGAGGCTGGTATGATACGGAAAAGCAAACCTCGCTATTGTTGGATCGCTCGGAGGTGACCATGGGCGAAAAGATCCTGATAGGCGACTCTATTCACTACGACCGGGAGACCGGTTTCGGAGAGGTGTTTGGCAATATGATCCTGCGTGACACCGCTCAGCAGATCATTTTAACGGGTCAATATGGCTTTTATAACGAATTGACCGAATATGCTTTTGCTACCGATGAGGCCTGTTTCATTGAATATGGCCAGGGCGACAGCCTCTATCTGCATGCCGACACGCTTAAGATGGTTACGATTGATGATGACTTCCGGGAAATCAATGCCTATTACGGCGTGCGATTCTACCGCTCCGATATGCAGGGAGTATGTGACTCTATGTTGTTCAATACCCGGGATTCGGTGTTGTATATGTTCGACGATCCTATTCTCTGGAACGAACAATACCAGATCTATGGCGACAGCATCCTGGTCTACTTCAATGACAGCACGATCGATTACGCGCATATCAAACAGTTTGCCTTTGCTGCTCAGGAGGTCGATACGACCTATTATAACCAGCTGAAAGGGAATGATATGAAAGCCTTCTTTGAAGGTAAGCAGGTTCGTCTGATTGATGTGGAAGGCAATGCGGAATCGATCTTTTACCCCATCGAAGAGGATGGCGGAGGCATGATCGGACTGAATGAGACAAAAAGTGGCTTCCTCTCTATCTGGATAAAGGATAATCAATTGGAGCAATTGAAAATATGGCCATCTCCCCAGGGCTCTACAACTCCGATCCCAGACTTGAACCCCGATCAGAAGTTTCTGAAAGATTTTCACTGGTTCGA
The DNA here is from genome assembly GCF_029892605.1 of Parabacteroides sp. PM6-13. Classification (GTDB taxonomy): domain Bacteria; phylum Bacteroidota; class Bacteroidia; order Bacteroidales; family Tannerellaceae; genus QVMG01. Next base: position 228,129 of record NZ_JARXWF010000005.1, on the reverse strand, counting down.
TTATATCCGGCCGAAAGATCCGGATGATATCTACCGGGAGGTGAAGAGAGAGGCAGGGACAACCCCGAAAAGAAGTAATAAATTCGTACATTAGCAGTCGGTATTATTAAATAGAAACAGTATGGCATTTTTCTCATTCTATAATGTGCGTAAACCGCGCCAATACAATCATACGCCCATCTATTGGGATCCCCGTAAGGAGGCGTTGGAAGAGCGTATTCAAAAGAATAAACGTGAGTTAGGGATGGAAGAGCCTTTAGAAGAATATAAGCCACGGATAAAAGGCACCTTTGTCGAGGGTACCTCCCACCTCAAGCGCAGCTACAACAGAGGGGAAGATACGCGTGCCCGTAAATACAAGACGTTTAAAGTTCTTTTGTGGCTTGTTGTGTTAGGTGTTATCTTTTGGATTCTTTTCTTTAAATGAGTGATATTATTCATCTTTTACCCGACAGCATAGCCAATCAGATTGCTGCCGGGGAGGTTATTCAGCGTCCGGCTTCCGTTGTGAAAGAATTGGTTGAAAACGCGGTCGATGCCGGTGCTACGCAAATCCGTGTGAACATAAAGGATGCCGGTCGCACCCTTATTCAAGTAATCGACAATGGTAAAGGCATGTCGGAGACCGATGCCCGCATGGCTTTCGAGCGGCATGCCACGTCTAAAATAACCTCTGCCAACGATCTTTTCTCCCTGCGTACGATGGGTTTTCGGGGAGAGGCCTTGGCCTCTATTGCTGCTGTGGCTCATGTGGAGCTGCGTACGCGTCAGCATGATAGCGAGCTGGGTTGTCGTCTTGTGATGAACGGCTCGACGCTTGAGGAGTCTACCTGCGACGCCTGTGCGGAAGGTAGCAGCTTCTCGGTGAAGAATCTCTTCTTCAATGTGCCGGCCCGGCGCAAATTCCTCAAAGGCAACGATACGGAATTTCGTCATATCGTACATGAGTTCGAACGGGTTGCCTTGGTGCATCCCGAAGTGGCTTTTTCGCTCTATCATCAGGATGCGGAGATACTCAACCTGCCGATCTCCGGTATGCGTCAACGAATCATTCATGTTTTCGGGAAAAGCCTGAACGACAAACTGCTTGCCGTCGAGGCACAAAGTTCGTTGGTCTCCATCTCCGGCTTCGTGGGGCGTCCTGATATGGCTCGGAAACGCAGTGCTTTGCAATATTTCTTTGTCAATGGTCGCTATATGCGCCACCCCTATTTCCATAAAGCGGTTATGCAGGCCTACGAGCAGCTGATCCCTTCGGGGGAGATGCCGGCCTATTTCCTCTATTTCACCCTTGATCCGGGAACGATCGATGTGAATATCCATCCGACTAAAACGGAAATCAAATTTGAGAATGAGCAACCTATCTGGCAGATCCTGATGTCGGCGGTTCGGGAGGCATTGGCCAAGTCAAGTGCTATACCAACCATCGATTTCGATCGTACAGATGCCATCGATATCCCTGTCTACACGCCGGATCAATCGGAAGGGCTTCGTGCCCCGACTGTTCAGGTCGATAAGAACTACAATCCTTTTCGTACAACTGGAGGTGGCACCTCCTACAAACGAGCGGAATTCGATTGGTCGGTTCTCTATAAAGAGTTCGAGAGTGAGGCGGCTCCGGAGACTATGACACCGCTCGATTCCGACCTCCCGCAAGTCGAGCAAACGCAGGAGTATATCTCCTCTATCGACCAATTGTTTGAAATCGAAAACAACCCCTCTTATGGCTATAAGAACCGCTATATTGTGACCACCCTCAAGTCCGGATTGGTGATTATCGATCAACATCGGGCGCATATGCGTGTGCTTTACGATCAGTATGTGGCACATATCAGCCAGCAACAGGGTGCCTCCCAGCAGTTGTTGTTCCCGGAGATTGTCGAATTCACGCCGGCGGAGAACGCAATTGTTTCTGCTCTGTTGGATGATCTGCGTTATATCGGTTTCGACTTGAGTAACCTGGGACAGGGAAGCTATGCGATTAACGGATTGCCGCCGGAAGTGAAAAACCAGGATTCGGTCACCCTGTTGAAAGAGATGGTGGCTCGTACGATGGATACCGGCTGTGAGGTGCATGAGGAGATTGTCCATTCACTGGCGCTCTCGCTGGCTCGTTCCACGGCGATACCCGCGGGGAAATCCCTCTCGCAAGAGGAACGCGAACACCTGATCGCCTCCCTCTTCTCGGCTTCCGATCCCTATCTGTCGCCCGATGGCAAAACGATCCTTACCCTTCTGACCGACGACGAACTGGAGAAGAGGTTTCGTTGAACATTGAGGCTTCTTATTTCATCACCTATTCACCTGTATCTTCTCCACGTGGCGGATAGGCGTTCCGTCGTCTGTGATCCCTTCAACAAGGATGGAGTAGGTGGTGGCGGCGTCAGCCGTATAGAAGACAACAGAAGATTCTCCGTTTGCATCGGTGGTAAGATCCGGCTTCCAGTAGATGGTTGTTCGCAGATCCGGCAGGTAACTGCTTCGCTGCTCCGGCGTCTCGTATTTGGGGGCATAAAACTCAACCGGCTTTTGATAGCCCAGCGGATACACGATCTGTTTATTATAATCCACTACCGGGTCATCCGCGAAATCCTCATGGGTTTTCATCAGAATATTGACCACTCCGAATCCTCCGCGTAGCCCGAATATAGCCGCGTCAGCCCCTTTATATACCTCCACCGAAGCCACATCATAGACATTGATCGTCTGCAAAACATCGGGATAATCCATAGGCATATTATCGATCATGATAAGCGCGTACGGATCGGCATTGACTGTTCCCTGTCCTCTGATGACCAATCGTGCAAACCCGTCTTTGTCTGTCACAACCTGAACGCCGGGGACCTCAAAAAAGAAATCGGAGAAATTGGTATAATTCCTGGTTTTCATCTTTTCCATAAAGTCAATGACCGCTGTTCCCATAGAGGCATAAACAGACTTTCGGGGTCCCTCTTTCTTTAATAGGTTGTCTGCCACAACGGTCACCTCTTTCAGATGAATCACCTTCATATTCTCATCATACATCGCACGCTCTTCAGCCTTTTTGAAGGTCTGTTCTGTAGCTGGACGGCGGGGGTCTCTTTTTAGGGGGATCTTTATCCGGTCTGATTCGCTAACAAGCGGAAAGTGTGTCTCGTCCAGATGTAGCTTGACATAATCTTTTCCCTTCTCATTGAGCGATTGGATAAAAAAGCGCGTACTATCCGGATATTCCATGTCGGGAAAAGCAAAAAGTCCGTTTTCATGGCTGTTGACCTGCCCAAAAAAGGTCTCATCATTAGGAGCTGTCATCATAAGGGTTACCTCTGCGTTTCGGATCGGTTTGTCTGAGGATACCCTACTCACCCGTCCGCTTAGTGTGATGCCCGTTTCCGGTAATACCTCCGGGTAGCGATAATCCCCTTGTAATACGTCACTCAGATCATATCTTCGCCATCCCTGTGTCATCATCAATAGGTCTAACGCATAGGTGGCTTTCGGGTCGTTCTCCCGCAAATAATAGGCAGGCGATTCGATATGTCCTTTCAATTCCGAGGAAAGCAATAGGGACGATACGATGGTCTGCATACTGTCGATCATCACATCCGTATCGTCGGTGATCGCCACCGAGAAATCACCTTGTAAAGGCGTTTTGCCGGCCTCTGTCAGCCGCATGGTAAGCGCCACCTTGTCCCGTGTCCGATAGTTGTTCTTATCGGTTTGCCATACGATTTGTGGCTTGTTTTGCAGCGGAGAGAATACCAGCCGTTCGGCAAGGGGGCGCATCTGTTGATCGAACAACACCACTTGCAATATACCCGGCGACAAAGCCTCCCAGGAAAAGCGGAGCTCCTGTTTCTCTTTCTTCCAGGGCTCAAAATAAAGCGGATGGCCATTCTGGTGGATCAATAGATACAGATTCTCCTTGCGAGACAGATCCTTTGCGTGATGCAAACCGATATGCAAACTGCTCTGTAGAGCATTTGCCTGCAATCCGTAAGTGCCCGAAACGGCTTGTGGCAGGTCGAAGCGTTTTTTCACTCCCTGGCTGTTTACGCACTCGGCATAATAGCTCTCCTCCTCCCGGGGGGTGAAGGCAAAGAGCCCCATGCCGGCATGCGATGTCCGCAGTTCGCATACATGGTCTCCCCGCTGGTTGTATACCGTTCCGCTAATCTCTTCCGACATTCCATATGAATCAATTGCTTTGAAAGCGGTTCGTATGGGGCAACCGTTCAATAAATATCCCCCTTCGGGGAAGAAAGCCACATCATAATCGTCCGTTTGGTAAGGAATAGAAATGAAGTGGCGGAAGTTATCGTTTTCCAGATAAATGGTCCGTTGGTCGTTTGCCAAAGGCAAATCGAAGGAGACGCGAGCGATGGTATCCCGATCCATCCGTACGTTGCGCATCTCTCCCCGGTTGTTTCTGATCTGTAAGCGATCGGGTTTGATCTTTTGATGGGTTGTGCCAACGGTATAATAGAGGGTGAGATCCACTTTCTTCCCATCGCCCTGATAATGAAAACTGTAATGCGGGCGAATCTGGGCACCCAATATACTTTTTACCTCAATGGTCTTACGGAAGAAACAATCGTCGCCCCAGTTTTCCATATACCGGGTATAGGCTTTCAGCGTATAATACCCTTCCGCCAGGTTTTCCGAGATAGGCAGGTTGCCATGAAACAACCCCTCCTGCGGACGAACCATGACGCGCCCAACAACCGAATCCAGCGGGTTGATCAATTCCACATACACATAGCGGCTACCCGTTTCCGACGGTTGCCGTAAGCCATCTCTCACATAAGCCTTAAACCAGATATCTTCCCCTTGGAAATAAGCATTTCGGTCGACATGTAGATAGAGCTTTTCCGTCGGGAAAATACCAGCCTGTATTTTCATCTGCTCCATCATCCGTTCCGGAGAAACAACCGTCTGGCTTTGCGCATTCAGCAAACAAATAAAATAAAAACAAAGCAGGAGAAACAAAGGAGTCTTTTTCATATTCGGTACGATTTAAGTGTCAGCACATAGGTGTTTGATACAAAAATAGGAAAATAATCGATATGACAAGATTAGTTGAATTTAATCAGGTGCACTGAAATGAGTTAAATCCCTGCGGGATTTAGATGAAAACCTTCCCCTCTCCTCTGATTTGATCTGCCTCCATCAGAGCAATCCTTTCAATCAAACCAATCACATCTGGAAAATCCCTAAATCTGTGTAATCTCGGTTCAAGACCAATTTGCTTTACGCCTTCGGCTAAGCGATCTTCGATTGACAAATTGTCAAAATCGCGGGACTATTTTTCCAAAAACGTAGGGGTATTTAAAATTAGTCAGGCGAGTAACACTTTTTAACGTATCATATTGTAAGGCAAAATGGCGTTTTTGCTTACACTTTGTATTTTGATGCTTTGGGGCGTATGGTGCGTAAACGTGTAGATAAAAAAGAGATAAAAACCTCTGTTTCTCCGTTTTCTATACCTATATATAGGTATTGGGGGATTTGCGAAGAAGACGTACCTTTGCAAGGACAAACGCAGAGAGATGAGATTATCGGAATTAAATACAGGAGATAAAGGAGTTATAGTGAAAGTGATGGGGCGAGGCGCTTTTCGTAAGCGCATCGTTGAAATGGGCTTTATCCGTGGAAAAGAGGTGGTGGTCGTTCAGAACGCTCCGCTCAAAGACCCTATTCACTACCGGATCATGGGCTACGATGTGTCGCTTAGGCGCAGCGAAGCGGCACTGATCGAAGTGGTCAGCGCTGAAGAGTATGCCTCCACGCTCCTGGAAGCCGAAAACAACGCCTCCTATCCGGGTGCTCCCGTGATGCTTTCCGACGAAGACCTGCAAGCCATCGCTATGCGGGAGCGTAAGATCATCAATGTCGCCCTGGTGGGTAATCCCAATAGCGGGAAAACATCTCTTTTTAATTATGCCTCCGGGCAGCATGAGCATGTGGGTAACTATAGCGGTGTGACGGTCGATGCCAAAGAGGGCACCTATCGGCAAAACGGCTATACCTTCCGCATTGTCGACCTGCCGGGCACCTATTCGCTGTCGACCTATACACCCGAAGAGCTCTATGTGCGCAAGCATTTGCAGGAGGAGCATCCCGACGTGGTGCTCAACATCATCGACAGCTCGAACCTCGAGCGCAACCTCTACCTGACCACCCAGCTGATCGATATGGATATGCGCATGGTGATCGCGCTCAATATGTACGATGAGCTGCAAAACCGAGGCAATAAGCTCGACCACGAAGGGCTTTCGGTTCTCTTGGGAGCGCCTGTTGTGCCGACAATCAGCAAAAACGGTTTCGGTATCAAAGAGTTGTTTGACCGTATCATCAAGGTGTATGAAGAAGAGGATCCGGTGGTTCGTCATATACATATCAACTACGGAGATGTGCTGGAGAAAAGAATCACGCAGGTAAGACGCTCGCTGAAGCATAATAGCCATATCTCGCAGACCTATTCCAAACGCTATCTCGCCATCAAACTATTGGAAGGCGACGAACAGGTTGAATCCTATCTGCAGAGCAATCCGGAGCGGGATCATATCCTGGAGGAGCGCGACAGGTGTGTGGCCGAAATAGAAAATCTCCTGCAGGAGGATTGTGAAACCGCTTTTACCGACGCCCGTTATGGCTTTATCTCCGGCGCCCTGCGCGAGACCTACGAAGAAAACCAGTTGCAGAAAATCAACAAGACGCAGATCATCGACACCTTTGTGACCAACAAGCTGTTGGGCTTCCCGATCTTTTTCCTTTTCATGTGGATCATGTTCGAAGCCACCTTCCGTTTTGGCGCCTATCCGATGGAGTGGATCGAAACGGGGGTTGCCTGGTTTAGCGACACCATACGTCACACTATGGCGGACGGGCCCTTTAAGGATCTATTGGTCGATGGCATCATCGGCGGGGTAGGAGGGGTGATCGTCTTTCTGCCCAATATATTGATACTCTATCTGTTTATCTCCTTTATGGAGGATTCGGGTTATATGGCACGTGCCGCTTTTATCATGGATAAGATCATGCACCGGATGGGGTTGCACGGGAAGTCGTTCATCCCTTTGATCATGGGATTCGGTTGCAATGTGCCGGCCATTATGGCGACGCGTACGATTGAAAGTCGCAACAGTCGTATGATCACCATGCTGGTCAATCCGTTGATGAGTTGCAGTGCCCGCTTGCCGGTCTATGTCTTGTTGGCCGGTGCCTTCTTTCCGAAACATGCCGGTGTGGTGCTTTTCAGTATGTATATTACCGGTATTTTGTTGGCAGTCGGCATGGCACGCTTGTTCAAACGCTTCCTGTTTACGAAGGAGGATGTGCCTTTTGTGATGGAACTACCGCCCTACCGCATGCCGACGCTTCGTTCGATCCTGATCCATATGTGGGAGAAGGCGCGGCAATACCTCCGGAAGATGGGGGGCGTCATTCTCTTTGCTTCTATTATTATCTGGTTCCTGGGGTATTATCCCCGCCATTCGGCCGGCATGGATGTGTACGACCAACAGATCGCTGTGATAGAAAACACCCAGGAAGACTCGGCAGAAAGGGCTGCTACCCTGGCCGAACTGGAGCGTCTTAAAGCAATGGATCACCAGGAACACTCCTATATCGGACGTATCGGCAAAAGTATACAACCGGCGCTGGCACCCTTGGGCTTCGACTGGAAAATGAGTGTGGCCTTGATGACAGGTATGGCGGCCAAGGAGGTGGTGGTGAGCACCCTGAGCGTGCTCTATACCGGTGATGAGGAGGATTCGCAGAAATTAACGACACGTCTGAAGGAGGACCGTGATGCTTCGGGCAAACCGGTATTCACTCCGCTCATAGCGCTTAGCCTGATGCTCTTCGTATTGATCTATTTCCCGTGCGTCGCTACGGTAACAGCCATCAGCAAAGAGTCGGGTTCCTGGAAATGGGGACTGTTTACGGTGGTTTACACCTGTATCCTGGCCTGGATCGTTTCCTTCCTGGTCTACCAGACGGGGGGATGGATTGTGCAATTATTAACCTAAAACCGAAAAGAACATGTGGCAGGAAATAATCGTTTATCTGATCGGTATCCTGGCCGTAGTATATGCCGGCCGGAAAATCTATTGTCTTTTCCGTCGCTCCAAGCAGAAGAATAATCCCTGCGCCGGCTGTTCGGGCTGTGCTTTTGCGGAAGAGGCGCGTAAAAGAAAATAAGATTATTCCATTTCGGATTGGCATAGGAACAGGCGCAATCGGCAGCCTGTTTTTTTTGTGCACTAAGCAATTCTTACTATATTTTTTTCATAAATTCAAACCGGGCAAACAGTGTAAATAACTGATAAGGAAAAAACTACGCAATAATGCTTTCCGGCATTCTACTATATTTTTACTATACACGCCATCAGCTTATTTCTGGGCAGTCTATTTTTGTGAATCCAAGCTTTTCGTTGAAATATACAGGGGATATTGGTAAACATTAAATTAAATACTTTGTAAGATGCGATTAATTAGAAAAATGGCTATACTCAGTTGTATAGTGGCTTCATGTGCCATAGGAAAAGCACAAACCATCCATTCGCCCGGAGGTCAGTTTGAAATGAATTTCTCGTTGAAAGAGGGAGGAATTCCTACCTACACGCTGCTCTATAAGGATCGAGTAGTTATCAAACCCAGTTCGATGGGGCTCGAACTGAAACCTGAAGCTGACAGCCGTGATTTTTGGGATTTCTCTCCCGAGGGAACCGTGGTGGAACAGCGGGATGAAAAAACATCTCTGTACAGTGGTTTTGAAGTGGTAAACTCGGAGATTTCTACATTTGATGAGACCTGGCAGCCGGTATGGGGCGAGAGTAAAGATATTCGTAATCAATACAATGAGCTGGCTGTATTATTGAATCAGCCCTCTACCAATCGACAGATGTTGATACGTTTTCGTCTTTTTGATGATGGGCTGGGGTTTCGCTATGAATTCCCACAGCAGGAAAACCTGGTTTACTTTGTGATCAAAGAGGAACGAACAGAATTTGCCATGACCGGCAATCATACAGCATACTGGCTTCCGGGCGACTACGATACACAGGAATATGATTATACAACCTCCCGGCTGTCGGAGATCCGTGGATTGATGCAGGAAGCTATTACGCCCAATTCTTCTCAAACGCCCTTCTCTCCGACAGGTGTTCAAACTGCTCTGATGATGAAAAGTCAGGAAGGTCTTTATATCAATCTACATGAAGCGGCATTGATCAACTATTCCTGCATGCACCTCGACCTGGACGATAAAAACTTTATTTTTCGATCTCACCTGACACCCGATGCGCAAGGGGATAAAGGACACTTGCAAGCGCCTTGCGTGAGCCCCTGGCGTACGGTTATCGTGAGCGACGACGCACGACAGATCTTGGCTTCAAACATTACTCTGAACCTGAATGAGCCTTGCAAGATAGAAGACACCTCGTGGATTAAACCCGTGAAGTATATTGGGGTATGGTGGGAAATGATTACAGGAAAAAGTAGTTGGGCCTATACCGACGACCTGCCCAGCGTGCAATTGGGAGTCACCGATTATACAAAAGTAAAACCCAATGGCAAACACGGTGCTAATACGGCACATGTAAAAGAATATATTGATTTTGCAGCCGAACATGGTTTCGATGCGGTGCTGGTGGAAGGCTGGAATGTCGGTTGGGAAGACTGGTTTGGCAACTCCAAGGATTATGTGTTCGATTTTGTAACTCCTTATCCTGATTTCAATATGACAGAAATCCGGGACTATGCGAAAAACAAAGGGGTAAAGATGATGATGCATCACGAAACATCGTCTTCTGTGCGTAATTACGAGCGCCATATGGATCAGGCGTATCAGTTTATGGTGGACAACGGATACAACTCCGTGAAGAGTGGCTACGTGGGCGATATGATTCCACGTGGTGAACACCATTATGGACAATGGCTGGTAAATCATTATCAATATGCCTTTGAGAAAGCGGCTGACTATAAGATTATGGTCAATGCCCACGAAGCTGTTCGTCCTACTGGTGTTTGTCGCACCTGGCCTAACCTGATCGGTAACGAATCGGCTCGGGGAACCGAATACCAGGCTTTTGGAGGAAGCAAACCCAACCATGTGACAATACTTCCTTTTACCCGCCTGATTGGTGGACCGATGGACTATACGCCAGGTATCTTTGAAATGGATGTAGAAAAGCTCAATCCCGACAACCAGTCACATGTCAATGCGACGATTGCCAATCAACTGGCTTTGTATGTGACGATGTACAGTCCGCTACAGATGGCAGCCGATCTGATCGAACATTACCGCCAGTTCCCCGACGCTTTTCAGTTTATTAAAGATGTCGCGATAGATTGGGATGAAAGCCGTTATCTCGAAGCAGAACCGGGCGAATATATTACCATTGCCCGCAAAGCGAAAGGAAGCAACAACTGGTTTGTGGGGAATGTGTGCGGAGAAAAAGGTTTTCAATCCAATATCTCTTTTGATTTCCTGGATCCGGGTAAAACATACGTTGCAACAATTTACAGCGATGCCCGGGACGCTCATTACAAAACAAATCCGCAAGCCTATACGATTCGTAAGGTGGTAGTAACCAATAAGTCGAAACTGCGCCAGCAATCGGCGCCCGGCGGTGGATATGCCATTAGTATCGAAGAAGCGGATAAAACAAAAATCAAAGGATTGAAAAAATTATAATTTGTAGCTCATGCCATTAAAAAAGAGAAACAACCCTAAGGTTGTTTCTCTTTTTGTGTGTTAATAGTATGGGTAAAACGATTTGCTTTCGGAATATAATTTTTAACTTTGTCTAAACGCACAAGGATAGAGATTGCCACATGAGAACACGGTGTATACTTTTTTATCTTATTTGTTCTTTCTTTCCGACTTGTCTGTTTGCTCAGAGCTTACGGATTGACTCCATGTTACACATATTGGATCAGGAGGTTGTCGCTCGTTCTGCCTACAGCCTCAAAAAAGAACGCGACTTACAAAGTCTGAAGGAATTGCTTCGTATGGCCACTACCGATGAACAGCGTTACACTATTTATGGCCAATTAGTATCCGGATATATCCCCTTTAATAATGACTCCTCCCTTTATTATGTGACGAAGAAATGGGAACTGGCTCAGTCATTGAATGAAAAGTACTATTTACAAGATGCACAGATGAGCCTGGCTGAGGTCATGAGTATCGCCGGGATGTATAAAGAGGCGTTCGATATAATGACAGAAGTGGATATCGCCGGGATGGAAGAATTGAATCAGTCCTATTACCATGTGTTCCGAAAGCTCTATGGATACATGGCCGATCATGCTGTTACCCCATCTGAAAAAGAGAAATATCAGTCTTTGACGGATTGTTACCGAGATTCCATTCTGATTAATTCTCAACCGGAATCAGATAATCACGTGTTGGTTTTAGCGGATAAACTGACCACACATGGGAAGGGAGAAGAAGCTGTCAGCTTATTATTAGAGCGTATAGACACGATAGAACCTTATAGCCATAATGCGGCTGTATTCAATTTTACTTTAGCCAAGGCTTACGAAACAGTGGGGGATATCGATGCGGCTATCTACTATTATGCTATCTCCGCCTTATCTGATTTGCGTTCTGCCGTGAAAGAATATATTTCATTGCGCCATTTATCCCAACTATTGTTTGAAAAAGGAGATATCACAAGAGCATATGCCTACCTGAAGTGCTCACTTGAAGACGCCATTGAATCGAACGCTCGTATGCGTGCGATGGAGGTGTCACAGATTTTCCCGATTATCGACGAAGCCCATCAGTTGAAGGTTGCCAAACAACAGCAGTTATCACGTCTTTTTCTTGTCTCCGTCAGTATCCTTTCCCTCTTTCTATTGATTGCTCTGTTCCTGATCGCGCGGCAGATGCGTAAGACCAGTCAGGCACGGCAGGCCGTAACAGACGCAAACAACCGATTGATTCTGTTGAACAAAGAACTCAACAACTCCAATCAACAATTGCAAGAACTCAATCATATCCTGTCAGAAACAAATTCTATCAAAGAGGAATATATCGGGCGATATATGGATCTCTGCTCTGCTTATATCGATAAACAGGATGACTATCGTCGTTCGCTGGCCAAAATAGCAGGAACAGGTAAGCTGGAGGAACTCTACAAAAAAATCAAGTCTACCCAATTCCTCGAAGAGGAACTCAAAGAATTCTATACCAACTTCGACGACACATTCCTAAAACTTTTTCCTGCGTTCGTAGAGGATTTCAATATTCTTCTGACGGAAGGTATTCAGCCCAAACCGGGAGAAAAGCTCAATACCGAACTGCGTATCTATGCCCTGATCCGTCTGGGTATTACCGATAGCAATAAGATTGCCCGCTTCCTCCGCTACTCTGTCACCACCATCTATAACTACCGCACCCGCATCCGCAATAAAGCAAAAGGTGAACGCGACGATTTCGAAAATAAAGTGATGGGAATCGGACGGGTTAATTATTGATTAAGCACTACTTTTCTTTACACTACATAAAACGACAATCGCTTTATAATCAGCAGAAAACCTTTAATGTTTCTGTTCAATCCACTATATTTTAGCTATACATGAAAAGGATCCATTCCTTCATGTGATAAATTTGCCTATGCTTTATAAAAAGAACTAAAATAGAGAAGCGTAAACTTATATTAACTTTTTAATTTGATGCAGATGAAAGAAGACCAAAAGCCAAAAGGCTTATCACACCAACTCCTGTTTATTATAATAGGAATGTTCTTATCGCTGGGTGCGTTCGCACAGCATATCACCGTCAACGGACGGGTGATAGATAAGGATGGGGAGCCGATCATCGGTGCCAGTATCCTTCAGGAAAACACAACGATCGGAACAGTAACGAACTACGACGGGGAATACTCCCTGCATGTGCCTGCCAACAGTACAATTATCATCTCTTATGTTGGTTATTCCACACAGACCATCTCTGTTCAGAACCGAACGACGATCAACATTACTTTATTGGAAGATACGCAATTGCTGGACGATGTAATTGTCGTAGGATATGCGACCGGTAGTCAACGCACCATTTCGGGTTCAGTTGCCAAGGTTGGTAAAGAAGATATGAATGTGGGGGTCGTGCTCAATCCGCTCCAGGCAATGAAAGGTAAAGTGGCAGGGGTTAATATTTCCAAAAGCGGGGGAGACCCGGCTGCCGGGAGTACAATCCGCGTACGTGGCACAACATCGCTTTCCGGAGGGAACAATCCACTGGTTATTGTAGATGGCGTATTTGCGGATATGGCCATCCTCAACTCGTTAGCCCCCGGTGATATCGAGAGCTTTACGGTATTGAAAGACGCTTCGGAAACAGCGCAGTATGGCTCAAGGGGTGCCAGTGGGGTCATTGTGGTCAATACAACGAAAGGCAAATCGGGCGTAAAAGACTTCAGCTACGATGGTACTTTTGGCGTAGAGAGCGTTTATAAGAACCTGGAAATGCTAAGTGCGGATCAATACCGTGCGGCAGCGACCGGCATGAATTTCCTCGATAAAGGACATAGTTCCAACTTCCTGGAAGAGATGCAGCGTACCGGATTCACACAGAATCACCGGATCTCTTTTGGCGGCGGAAGCACCGACTATTCCAATTACCGAGTTTCTTTGGGAGTGATTGACCAAGAGGGTATTATCCAGAATAGTGAAATGCGTAACTATACCCTAAAAATGGATGCCAGCCAGATGATGTTCAACAACAAACTCCTGATGGAAGTCGGTATGTTTGGTTCTAAAATAGACAAACGCTATGTGAACGATTATCAGAAAACATTCTATTCGGCAGCGTCTCACAACCCAACATTTGCCACCACGCCGGATAGCGACGGCATATGGCCGGAAGATCTGAATGCCAATGAAATCCACAATCCAATGGGACGTTTGCAGATCAACGACCGTGAATCTTTTGCCAACATCAATGCACATGCGAAGCTGACCTGGAGCATCACCCCCGATCTGAAATTGAGCGGTTTCGGTTCCTACACGTTCAGCGTAAAAGAAAATCAGAAATACATCCCGACCACGATCAAAGCCGGGCAAGGCGACAAAGGGGAAGCGAGTCGTATCGACCATAAAAACTCTGACCTGATGGGTAACCTGATGCTGAATTACAAAAAAACATTTGGTCAACACTATATTGATGCTTTGGGATTAGTTGAAGCACAAAAATATACACGCAGCGGATTCAATGCCACGGCTCGCGGGTTTGATACCGATTTCTTCGGATACAATAACCTGGGTGCGGGAGCAAACGTGAAATATGGCGATGTGGGATCCTATTGGAATGAGTATCAACTACTCTCCTATATGGGACGTTTCAATTATGTCTTTGCCAACAAATATATCGCAACCATCAATTTGCGTGCCGATGGCTCATCCAAACTTGGAGCGAACAATAAATGGGGCTTCTTCCCCTCCGGATCATTGGCGTGGGACATCGCACAGGAGGATTTTCTGAAAAATATATCTCAGGGCAAGATCAGCCAGATGAAACTGCGAGCAGGCTACGGTCTGACCGGTAATCAGGATGCGATCGCTGCCTACAATTCACTCTCGCTGATGGGACCGAGCGGAACAACCACCGTCAACGGCGCCCCGGCAGTGACTTACGGATTCAACCGCAATGCCAACCCGGATTTGCGCTGGGAGGTGAAACGGATGTTTGACGTGGGCTTGGATATGGGATTCTTCGACGATCGGCTGACGGCGACTGTCGACTATTATATGTCGAAAACATCTGATTTGCTTTATAACTATGATGTGCCCGTTCCTCCATTCGTGTATCCTACCTTGTTGGCGAACTTGGGAGAAATGAAAAACAACGGTCTGGAAGTCTCTCTTACGGGTATTCCGTTGCAGACCAACGATATGCAATTAACACTTTCAGCCAATGTCTCTTACCAGAAAAATGAGTTGATTTCATTGAATGGAACCTATATGGATCAGGAACTCTCGGCTAAGCAATATATGAATCTGGCAGGGATGAATGGTGCCGGTTTTATCGGAGGCAACAACCAGATAACGTATCAGATGGTAGGGCAACCCTTAGGTGTATTCTATTTGCCTAAATGCGATGGATTGATCTTCGATGAAGCATCGCAATCGTATAAATACCATATTCTGGATATTGATGGAGAAGAAGGAATCGACCTTTCCGATGGCAAAGACCGCTATATCGCCGGACAAGCCATGCCGAAGTTCTATGTGGCTGGAAATATTAACTTCCGTTACAAAAACTGGGATTTGCAGACACAATTGAACGGAGCGTTTGGTCATAAGATTTACAACGGTACCTCGCTGACCTATATGAATATGGTTCAGTTTCCTACCTATAATGTACTGAAAGAGGCTCCTGAGAAAAACATCAAAGACCAGACCGTAACCGATTATTGGTTGGAAAAAGGAGACTACCTGCATATTGATTACCTGAGTATCGGTTATACGCTGAATACAAAGAATATAGACTGGATGAACTCGCTACGTATCAGCGCTTCGGTTAACAACCTCTATACATTCACCAATTATTCAGGGTTATCTCCAATGATCAATAGCGCGGAAGTGAATGATAACCTGGGAGTGGATGATAAACGCTTCTATCCGCTTTCCAGAACGTTCTCTATCGGTTTGAGTGTTAACTTCTAAATAAATAACAAAGATGAAAAAGAAAACATTATATATAATGATCGCATTGGCAGCATATTGCCTGCAAGGATGTTCTGGTTTTCTGGATGAAAACCCAAAAGATCAGATGTCGGAAGAAGAGGCTTTCAAAAGCCCGGCATTGGTGTATCTCAATACGGTAGCCAGTTTATACACCTATGTGGGTAACTGGGATGGCAACAGCGGATTAGGAGGTGGCGACCGGGGTATCTACGACCTAAACACCTTCTCTTCGGATGAAGCGATCCTACCTACCCGTGGTGGTGACTGGGATGATGGCGGACTCTGGAGAGATCTGTTTACCCACAACTGGGGAACAAATAATGCTCTGTTGCGCGATTCATGGAACTACATCTACAAAGTGATCGGTATTGCCAATCAATCTATCAGCAAATTGGAAGGCTATATAGCCGAAAATCCGGAGGAAGATTATTTCGTAGCGTATCATTCGGAAGCACGCGCTTTTCGTGCGATGTATTATTATTATCTGTTGGATATGTTTGCCCGTGTTCCATTGGTGATTGATCCTGACATACAGATCAGCGATGTGGCACAATCGTCACGCTCAGAGGTGTTCGCTTTTGTTGTGAAAGAACTACAGGAATCGGTTGAAAACTTAAATACAACACATAGTAACCTAGAAGGAGAATACTATGGACGTATGACTCAACCGGTAGCCTATTTCCTCTTAGCTAAATTAGCGCTGAATGCAGAGGTTTACTCCTCGGATAGCTGGTGGGAGAATAATCGTACGGATGGGAAAAACATCACATTCCCTGGAACCAACATGAACGCATGGGATGCAACCGTTTTCTATTGCGATAAGATTGCGGCACTGGGATATGATCTGGAAAATAGTTATTCCAATAACTTTGCCATCAAAAACGAAAACTCCCGCGAGAATATTTATACCATCCCCATGGATCCGACCCTATATAAAAACCGAATCTATTACCTGATCCGTTCACGCCATTACGATCATGCGGGAGCGTATAATCTGGGAGGCTGGAACGGAGCCAGTGCTACGAAGGAGGCCGTCACAGTGTTCGGTTACGGAACAGGTAACCAAGATCCTCGTTTCGACTTCAATTACCACTACGGGAAAGTGTATGGACCCAATGGAGAGCCGATTATCAACTCGGATGCCGGTGTCGATCTGGAATACTTCCCTACACAGGTAAAGTTAAGCTATTCAACAAGTGACACCTACTTGAAAACAGGTGGCGCTCGCATGAAAAAATATGAAATGGATACCAACGCACAACAGGAAGGTGTGCTACAAAACAATGATTATGTGTTGTTCCGTTATGCCGATGTGTTGCTGATGAAAGCAGAGGCAAAAGTAAGAAACGGGGGCAACGGCAGTGATGAACTGAATCGAGTGCGTAATAGAGCCGGAGCACCGGAGCGTGAAGCTACGCTACAAAACATTCTGGATGAACGCCTGTTGGAACTGGCATGGGAAGGATGGCGTCGTCAGGATTTGATTCGCTTTGGATTATTCAATAAAGCGATTAGCGATCGTCCGGCAACAGAGTCCTTTAAAACAGTCTTTGCGATAGACAACTCGATTCTTAACCTGAATGCCAAATTAACTCAGAATCATGGTTATTAACCTATAAAAGGCTTTATGAATTTTAGCTGCGACGGCAGAGAAAAAACAATAGGTCATCCGGTTTTATTCGTGAAGCAAGGAAAGGTGGGGCTGTACATTTTTATATTTGGACAGACCCTCTTTCCTCTTTTATTGCCAATCCATTCAACTCCATGTGGAAAGAATATTTCGGTAAAGACAATGAAAAGCCAAATCGAAAAGGAATTATGAAAAATTTGTCAACCTGTTCTATCCTAAAAAAAACACTACCTTTGCCTTATTACATACTAATAGTATAGACATTATGAAAAAAAACTTAATCGCTTTATGCGCTCTGTTCCTATGCGGCACGCTATGGGCAGCGCCTATTTCTATCCAACAGTTCAACTATGCCGGGCCTTACGAGGTGAAAACGCCTTTCATCGGTGATAGTGCGAATGTACAGAACAAAAAGTATTCTGAGAAAGAGCTGTTGAACAGCCCGCTCTCTTTTTCCCTGTTGCGCACGAACGGCCAAGTGTTGACTGCTGCAGACGAAGGCATCGCCCTGCCGGGCTCGTCTTATGATTACGCGCTCCATCTACTCTCTTTCTACCTGGCGAGCGATCGCTATTGTACGGGATCCCTCGTGATTGATGGGGCCGACGAGGTGGAGATCTATGTCGACAATAAACTGCAAAAGGGGAGTGCCAAAAAGCTCTCCCTCACCTTAGAGCCTCGCACCTATGAGGTAGTGATCAAATACCTGTCGAAAGGAGCTGCCGAAAACAGACTGAAGGTATCTTACGAGACCGAACAGTCGGCCGAGATAACGACCACGACAGCATCCGAACGCACCTACACACTTGGCGATGTGTTCGACGGAAAGCGCATTCAATCGGCTACGCTCTCTCCAAGCGGTAAATATTATTTGGTTAATTATTCCGTTACCTATCCGGGCGGACGGCAAACCAGCTACCGTCAGTTAGTAGAACAGGCTACCGGGCGCATTCTCCTTTCGGCCGATCAGCGCAACCTTCAATGGATGCCGCGGGGTGATCAGCTCTATTTTACCCGCCAGGGCATCGAAGGACGGGAGCTTGTCATCTTTGACCCGATCAATCTGAAAGAGAATATCCTGACTAACAACCTGCCGGAAGGCAGCTTCCGCTTCGCACCGACAGAGGACTTTCTGTTGTTCTCCATCGCTGAAGAGGGACCGGAAGAGCGGAAAGACATTTACGAAGTATTGGTGCCCGACGACCGTCAACCGGGTTGGCGCACGCGTTCTTTTATTCATAAGTATGACCTGGCTACCGGATTGATGCAACGGCTCACCTATGGTTACCTGACTACGAGCATCAACGATATCTCGCCCGACGGCAGGTTCCTGCTTTTCTCTACGCGGGAGCCGTTCCTCACCGAGCGTCCCTTCACCCGTGCCTCGCTCTACCGGATGGATCTTGAGACGTTTGAAACGGATACGATCCTGAAATCGGCGGGGTTTGTCAGTCGTGCGCAATATGCTCCCGATGGAAAACAACTGCTTATCGCTGGTTCGCCGGAGGCATTCAATGGCATTGGCCTCAACGTGGCACCGGGACAGACTGCCAATATGGGTGATGCGCAGTTGTTTCTTTACAACCTGTCGAACGCCGAAATCAAGCCATTGACCAAAGAGTTCGATCCTTCGATCGATCAGGCGGTCTGGAACAGCTTCGACAACCTGGTGTATATCATGGGCAAAGACCGTGACTGGGTGCGTCTGTATACCCTCGATCCTGCCAAAGGAATCTTCCGGACGGTTGCGGCCGAAGAGGATGTGGTTAGTAACTTTTCGCTGGCTAAGACATCTCCGGCGCTGCTCTATTACGGATTGAGTGCTTCCAATTCACAACGTTTGTATGTGCGCGACATGAAGAAAAACAAAACGACATTATTGGAAGATCTCTCCAAGGAGATCCTGAAAGATATTCGTCTGGGAGAAGTTCAGGACTGGAACTTTACGAATGCCCAGGGTGATACGATATACGGACGTTATTACCTGCCACCCAACTTCGACGCGAACAAGAAATATCCGATGATCGTTAATTATTACGGCGGCACTACGCCTACGGCACGCGTGATGGAAAGCCGTTACGCGTCGCATGTATATGCCGGCTTAGGCTTTATCGTTTACATCGTTCAGCCCAGCGGAGCCACCGGGTTCGGTCAGGAATTCTCTGCCCGCCACGTCAATACCTGGGGCATACAAACGGCGGATGATATTATCGAAGGAACGAAGAAATTCTGCGACGATCACTCGTTTGTCAACCGGGAGAAGATCGGTTGTATGGGTGCTTCCTACGGAGGCTTTATGACTATGTTGCTGCAAACGAAAACAGATATATTCGCGGCCGCTATGTCGCATGCAGGTATCAGTGATATCACCAGCTATTGGGGCGAAGGCTACTGGGGTTATTCCTATAGCGCGCAGGCTACGGCCAACCGATATCCCTGGAATGCCCGTGATATTTATGTGGAGCAAAGCCCGCTCTTTCATGCCGATAAGGTGAATACGCCGATCCTCTTCCTGCATGGAGCCAGCGATACCAATGTGCCCGTCGGCGAGAGTATTCAGATGTTTACTGCTTTGAAACTCTTAGGAAAGCCGACCGCTATGGTGTTGGTCGACAAACAAGACCATCAGATCCACGATTACGACAAACGCATCCGTTGGAACAACAGCATCTACGCCTGGTTCTATAAATGGCTAAAAGACCAGCCCGAATGGTGGGATGCGCTCTATCCGCCGAAGAATCTGTAAGATAAAAAAGAGATATAAGCCGGCCGGGATCATTCAAAACGAATGGTCTTGGCCGGTTCGATTTTAGTGATTAGGTAAGAAGGACCTAAGAGCATCAATAGGGTGGCAAGCAGTGTGCCGATATTCAAGAGTAGAAGCGCCCCGAGACTTAGGTCGATAGGCACGGCGTCCAGGTAGTAGGTAGCCGGGTCGAGCGGTATCAAACCGAACTGCGCCTGCAGGAAACAGATCACTAACCCGATCACATTGCCCCAGAGCATGCCTTTGCCAATGATAAAAGCTGAAATATAAAGGAATACCTTGCGGATACTTCGGTTGTCTTGCCCCATCGCTTTTAGGATGCCGATCATATTGGTGCGCTCAAGGATAAGCACCAATAAACCGGAGATCATCGTAAACCCAGAGACCAGAACCATCAGGATAAGAATAACAACCACATTGATATCCAACACCTCCAGCCAACCGAAGATGGCTGGGTTTAACTCTTTGGCCGAACGGGTATAGAACACATTCCCGTCCCGATCCTGCTTCTCCGCCATCTCGAAATAGACATTTTCGGCTATTTCATCGAGGCGTTCGTAGTCGTCGATCTGCAATTCGATACCGCTTACCTGGTCGGAATCCCATCCGTTCAAGCGGCGCACCTGCCGGATATCGACCAAGACAAACAGCTTGTCGTAATCCAGAAAGCCGGTATCATAAATACCTGTAACAGTAAACTGCCGCGCCCGCACATCCTCCTGCACAAAATAGGAATGAAACCTGTCGCCTACCTTCAGACCAACCATATCGGCCAGTGTGCGTGAGATAACGGCATCTGTCGAATTCTTTTCCGGATCCAGCGTGATTACCTCTCCCTCTTGCAGGTTTTCGCGGAAGAAGGTCCAGTCGTAATCCGCATCGATGCCTTTCAATACAATGCCTTGGAAGTCCTCTTCGGTCTTCAGGATACCCGGTTTGGTGGCAAATGTTTCCACATGCCTGATGCCCGGAAGCGAGCGGAGTTGCTCCATCAAGGTGTCATTGACTGCTATCGGAAGATATTCAAAGGAGGCATTGCTATCGAAGTTGGTGATCTGGATATGGGCACCGAAGCCGATCACCTTTTCGCGTATCTGCTTCTTAAAGCCAACAATAATCGCAATCGACAGTATCATCACCGCCAGCCCCAGGGCTATACCCGCCATGGCGACCTTCACCGTTGGCGAAGTCACCTTCTTATCTCCATCCTTATCGAAATGGATCTTGCGTGCGATGAACAACTCTAAATTCATTTTCGAATGAATTTAGAATTATGAATTACAAATTATGAATTATGATTTGACCGCAAAAGGCCTCTCATAATTCATAATTCATAATTCATAATTCATAATTTATTATAGGTTTCCAGTGCCTTCTCTAATACCACAAGCGCTTTGGCCAGTTCCTCTTTGTTCAGGACATAGGCGATGCGCACCTCGTTGCGTCCCAGGTTGGGATTGGTATAGAAGCCCGAAGCCGGAGCCATCATAACGGTCTGCCCTTCGTATTCAAAGTGTTCCAGACACCAGGCACAGAACTTATCGGAATCGTCTACCGGTAACTTCGCCACGGTATAGAAAGCACCCATCGGAATGGGAGAATAACAACCGGGGATGCGGTTCAAGCCGTCGATCAGGAAGTTACGGCGTTCCAGGTATTCATTATACACATCGAGCATATACTCTTCGGGTGTATCGAGCGATGCCTCGGCAATGATCTGACCAATCAATGGCGGACTCAAACGAGCCTGGCACCATTTCATCACATTCTCGCGCACCTGCTTGTTCTTGGTCAGAATAGCCCCGATGCGGATACCACATTCGCTATAACGCTTCGATACGGAATCGACCAATACGACATTGTTTTCTATCCCTTCCAGGTGAAGCGCCGAGATATAAGGCGCGCCGGTATAGCAGAACTCACGGTATACCTCATCGGAGAAGAGAAACAGATCATATTTCTTAACCAGATCGCGTATCTGCTCCATCTCCCGGCGGGTATAGAGGTAACCGGTCGGGTTGTTCGGGTTACAGATCAGGATCGCCTTCGTACGCTCGGTGATCAGTTCTTCAAACTCTTCGATCGGCGGCAGGGCAAAGCCTTTCTCGATGGAGGAGGGGATGGTTTTGATTACCGCGCCGGCTGAGATCGCAAACGCCATGTAGTTCGCATACGCCGGTTCGGGCACAATGATCTCGTCACCCGGATCCAGGCAAGCCATAAAAGAGAAAGAGACCGCTTCCGATCCGCCGGTTGTGATGATGATATCGTCGACATCCACCAGGATGTTAAAGCGCGCGTAATAATCCACCAGCTTCTCGCGAAACGAACGGATCCCTTCGCTGGGAGAATATTCCAATACCTTGCGGTCTACCTGCCGCATCGCCTCCATCGCGACTTCAGGTGTAGGGATATCCGGTTGGCCGATATTCAAATGATACACCTTTGTTCCCCGTGCTTTAGCTTTATTAGCCAGCGGAACAAGCTTACGAATGGGAGAAGCAGGCATGCTGACTCCTCGTTGCGAAATGTTGGGCATAATACTCTATTTATTGAAAGTTGAATTGCAAATCGCTTAGCGAAGCGTAAAACAAAATGGAAAATTGAACGTTTCTCAAAGCATAAACTATTACTTTGTCACAAACAACCTTCCATTTGAATTATTTTGTTGCAAAAGTAGCGCAATTAGCGATATTATGCAAATAAGTCGTTTTTTTATTTACCCGGAGGAGGTGAATCTTTACTGGCGTGCATGGTTGATATAAACGCGTTAGGATCAGCCTCTTTTACCTCTTCCTTCAGGCGGGGCATATCTTTTCGCTCGGCAATCGTAAAAATAATCTCACGCTCTTTGCCTTCATACATACCACGGCCATGCAGGAAGGTGCCCCGCATTTTCATCTTATTGACGATAATATCCTTGATCTCCTCGGTTTTGTTGGAGACGATAAACACCGCCCGGTTGGGATTCTCCACCTGGAACATATCCACTACTTTGCCGTATACAAAGATGGTAAACCAGGAATACAAGGGCACCGTCCAATCCTGAAAGGCCAGAAGCCCCAGCAGGACAATCGCCGAATCCAATAAGATGATCACATTACTCACCTTCATATTGGAGTTCATCGCAATCACCCGCGCCAACACATCGGTTCCCGCGCTGGTACTATGCGCCTTGAAGATACAGGCTACCCCGGCTCCCAGTATGGCACCGCCATAGAATCCGGCGATAAACGGGTCGTTCTCCAACAAAGGCTCTGTCAGAAAATAAGAAAGTCCGTCGGTAAAGAAGGAGATCAATAAGAAGGTGACGGCGGTTTTTGGTCCCGACGACAAGCCCAGTTTCTTTAAGGCAATGATCATCAACGGTACATTAAAGAAGAGCGCCGTTATCCCCATCGGTAATCCGTCGGGCAGGAAAGAGAAGACACCCTTCGTGACATGATGAAGCACAATGGATATACCATAGACACCTCCCGGTACAATCTTATAGGGCGCGATAAACAAGACATAACTCAAGGCTTGCAGAAACGATCCCACGACAATAAATGAGTAGTCTGTCAGATGATTTTTCCATGTGACCGGCGTGGAAAGCTGGATTTTTTGTTTCATGTTTTGACGAAATAAGTATTTGTGTGT
The DNA here is from genome assembly GCF_029892605.1 of Parabacteroides sp. PM6-13. GTDB lineage: Bacteria > Bacteroidota > Bacteroidia > Bacteroidales > Tannerellaceae > QVMG01. Next base: position 204,415 of record NZ_JARXWF010000005.1, on the reverse strand, counting down.
TTAAGCCGCAAAGATATATAAAAAAAGAGGTTACCTTTTTCAGATAACCTCTTATTTTCTGTCTCGCCGAGAATTATTTTGAATCGGCATAATAGGTGTCGGATGTTGAAAACCTTTCCGTCATGATATAGCCGGAATTAATTATGTTAAAAACTCTCAGGTATTCTTTCATTTGCTTCTCGTTGAGGACCTTCTCCATCGAAGCAAGCATCTCCTTCACCAGGGCTTTTCTTTTTATGTCTTTCGCCTGTAGGTTTTTCATGCCGGCAATCTCCAGTTGAGCCGCAATAAAAAGGCTATTGATCTCCTCCACCTTCTTCTCCTGTCGGGGAGTTGTCCCAAGCATATCACACAACCAATCGGTATGTATATTGATTGGTTTCCGGCAGATGATTATATCTGCTTTTTGTGCGAAACCCATACTCCCGGTAAACAAAACCACTATCATGGCAATCACCCATCTTTTCATACTATTTCTACTTATTAAAGGATTTATACTATATACAATCTATCCTATACATCGTAATGTACAGACAAAGTGAATAATAGTCTCAGGGCCCGGAGATTTCAATTACTTCTTCTATCTTATTAGACTCCCGCCTCGGTGGAAATGTTGCAGAAAAAGGGAACAATTTGCTGTTTGTGGTTCGCTTTTTTTTATTCTCACCCGCATGAGAAAAAATTCTCATGCGGGTGAGAATTTTTTTTGCGGTTCGGAAAGAAACGTAGAGCTGCTCATTCGGGATGTTTTAACTACCTTTGTATTTTGTATGAATACAGAAAAAAGGAACATGCATAAAACCTCTACCCAAAGCCGGGTATTTACCATCACTGATTTTGTATTGGGTAGTTCGTCGGCAAAAGACGAAACAGGGGAAGGCGAGATCTCTATTTCGGGTGGAATGGCTATGTGTACCTGTACAAGAGGGATATTTTGTTTTAGTATCAACGATAAAATCTACAAGCTTGAGCAGGGTCAGGTCTTCACTTTCCTGCCCAGACAAACGATAAAGGTGATTTCTCGGAGTAATGACTTTTGCGGTCAGACACTGGTGTTCCCGATCGATTTTATGCCCGATTATCTTTCGCCCATCAATTATGAAGTCGTTTTCCGGATGATTGAGAACCCGGTATTATCGGTTTCGCCCGAGACGATGCAAGCGGTTCTTCAGATGCATAGCCTGATTGTAGAGAATTACAACAACAAAGAAAAAGCGTATAAGGAAGACATTGTAAAAGCGATGCTGCTGGCAGTGGTATTGGAGATCGGTTCGGAGTATGCCAAACATCAGCAAACACGTCTGCCGACAGTAAAAACCCGCAAAGAGGAACTGACTGAAACGTTTATCACGCTTCTACTCACACATTACAAAACAGGGCACAATGTGGTTTTCTATGCCGAAAAAATGTCGATAACACCCAAATACCTCTCGGCAGCCGTCAAGGAAGTAATCGGTCTTGGTGCTCTCGATTGTATTAACGCGGTAATAATAGCCAAAGTCAAATCTTGTCTGAGAAACAGCCAGCGTACTGTACTGCAACTATCAGAAGAGTTTAATTTCCCTAACTCCTCCTTCTTCGGACGCTATTTCAAACAGCATACAGGAGAGACTCCTCTTCAATATCGTTATCGTAATCAATAAAGGAATACACAGACACACATTACCATAAAAAGGAAAAATCGGACGTTTCTGTCGCCTGAACGGTCGACCCTACAACTGAAGATATCCGTACCTTTGCCGCTCATATTTTTATGGTAATGATGAGAGTATTCCTATTGTCTTTTTTTAGTCTGCTGGCTACTTATGCACATTCTCAAACCGTTCTGACATTGAAAGAATGTCTGGAAATTGGTATTGAGAACAATCTATCGTTGGAAGGCCGCCGCAAAGTGATACAGAAGAGCAGGTATGGCGTATCCGAAAACCGGGCAAGACTGCTGCCTCAGATAAATGGCTTTGCCAATTACAATAACAACTTCGACCCTCCGGTTTCGGTGACAGATGGCTCATCGTATGGTACGCCCTACAATGTAACCCATACCCTGCAACATAACAGCAACGCGGGATTGCAACTACAACTGCCTCTCTATAACCAGACACTCTACACATCCATTTCGATTGCCAAGACGGTAGAAGAAATTAACCGGCTGTCATACGAGAAAGCCCGTGAAGACCTTATCGTGCAAATCAGCAAGATGTATTATCTGGGACAGGCTACGGTGGAACAGATCGTGTTGATTAAATCCAATATCGTCCGCTTGGAAGAATTGAAGAATATAGCCTTGGCATTCTATGACAACGGAATGGCGATGGAGGTAGATGTCAAGCGCGTCAATATCAACCTGGAGAACCTGCAAGTGCAATACGACAACCTGCAAGCCATTCTGGAACAGCAACTCAATATGTTGAAGTATATTATCGACTATCCGGCGGAAGAACAGATTGCGTTAATACATGTAAATACAGATGATATAACTTCCGTACCACTTACCGGTTTACCGGAAAGTCTGTATGAAATCAGGCTCTTAAGTTCACAAAAACAGTTGGCAGAACAACAGAAAAGTATGATAAACAGCAATTATATCCCTTCGTTAAGCCTGACGGGCAGCTGGATGTATTCTGCCTACACCGATAAGTTCAAGAACTGGTTCCATTCGGGACCATCCAACCATTGGTATCGCTCCTATGGGCTGGGACTCTCTTTGCGTATCCCTGTCTTCGACGGATTGGAAAAGAAACAGAAAACAAGGCAGGCACGGATGGATATTGAGAAGATAAGTCTGGAACAGGAAGATCTGCAGAAGCACCTCAACACCCAATATATGAATGCCCAGAACGATATGATGAACAACCTGCGCAACTTCAAACGGCAAAAGGACAACTACCGGGTCGCCGAAGATGTGTATACCGTCACCATGGAACTCTATCGGGAAGGCATTGCTTCGATGATTGAGGTATTGCAGGATGAGATGCAGATGGTAGAAGCGCAAAACAACTACATCAGCGCCCATTACAACTATCAGGTAGCCAATCTGAGCCTATTGAAACTAACCGGGCAGATAAACAGATTAGTCGAATAAAAGAAAGAAACAGATATGGAAGATACAACGCAAAAGAACACCCATCCGGATAAAGTAAAGAGATTGAAGAAGCTGCGCCGTTGGCAAATCGTAGTCAGCATATTAGGCGTAACGATTATCGTCTGGGGACTGATCCAAGTAGTATGCCTATTCTTCAATTACAAACGTACCGAAACCAGTAACGACGCACAAGTAGAACAGTATATCTCGCCCGTGAACCTGCGGGCTTCGGGTTATATCAAAAAGATATACTTCACGGAACATCAAAAGGTACAAAAAGGAGATACACTGCTCGTATTGGATGATAGCGAATACAAAATCCGTGTGATGGAAGCCGAAGCGGCACTGAAAGATGCCGAAGCCGGTGCTACGGTCGTGGGCGCTACTTTGCAGACTACGCAGAACACCGCCTCGGTCTACGACGCTTCTATCGCCGAGATAGAGATTCGTTTGTCTAAACTCCGGAAAGACCTGCAACGCTATAAGAACCTGGTTGCTCGCAATGCCGCTACTCCTATCCAATTGGAGCAGATAGAGACGGAATATGAAGCAACCCGTAAAAAGCTCGAAGTGGTAAACCGGCAGAAAAAGGCGGCACTCTCAGGAGTAGACGAAGTGGCGTATCGCCGTAAGAACACCGAAGCGGCCATTCAGCGAGCTACAGCAGCCTTGGAGATGGCTAAACTTAACCTTTCCTATACGGTGGTATTGGCTCCGAGCGATGGAAAACTCGGCCGCCGGGCTTTGGAAGAGGGACAGTTCATTACAGCCGGACAGACGATTACCTATATCCTGCCCGACGGACAGAAATGGGTCATTGCCAATTACAAAGAAACACAGATCGAGAACCTTGCTCTCGAACAGGAAGTAGAGATTACCGTTGATGCCATTAGTGATAAAACATTTACCGGCAAAATAACCGCCATATCGGGCGCGACCGGTTCTAAGTTCTCTCTGGTGCCGACCGATAACTCGGCAGGTAACTTCGTGAAAATACAGCAGCGTATCCCCGTGCGCATCGACTTCACCGATCTCTCCGACGAAGATAATGAGAAGTTAGCGGCAGGCATGATGGTGGTAGTAAAAGCAAAACTCTAAGACAAGGTGGCGTCTTATCCGAAGAACTATCCGTTTTATAATTGGGTACCCAAACCCTTGGGTATCCTTATCTTGTTGTTTCTTTTCCTGCCCATCCTTTCTATCGGGGGTGTTTACTCGGTAAACAGCGGCGAGATGATGAGTGGCTTAGGCATTGTGTCGGAACATATACAGTTTGCCAACTTCGTAACCGCTATCGGCATGGCTGCTTTTGCTCCCTTCTTCTACCAGTTGGTACGCATACGCCGACAGAAGATGATGTGCATTTTCGGCTTCTCGCTCATGTATATCTTCAGCTATATATGCGCGAAGACCGATAGCATCTTCCTCCTGGCTCTTTGCTCCCTCTTGATGGGTTTCCTGCGGATGGTATTGATGATGGTAAATCTGTTTACGCTGATTAAATACGCTTTCGGTATGGAGGCTACCCGCAATATCACGCCCGGCATGGAACCGAAAGACGAAGAGGGTTGGGATAATCTCGACAAGGAGAAAAGCGCGAGTCAACCTATTATTTATCTTTTCTTTATGATATTCGGACAGCTTGGCACTTCGCTTACCGCCTGGCTCGCCTATGAATACGAATGGCAGTATGTCTATTATTTTATGATGGGATTGTTGTTATTCTCTATCCTGATTGTATTTATCACCATGCCTTATAGGAAATTCTTGGGGCGTTTCCCGATTAACTTTCGCAAGTTTGGCAATGTAGTAGCCTTCTGCATCACGCTTATCTGCATCACCTACGTGTTGATTTACGGCAAGACGCTCGACTGGTACGACGACCCGACGATCCGCTGGGCTACGGCTATCGGCATTCTATCCGCCGGTGTCTTTCTCTATTTAGACGGACGCAGGCATTTCCCCTATTTCCTCCTGAGTGTTTTCCGCTTGCGAACAATCCGTATCGGCATTATGCTCTACCTGATGCTGATGATTGTTAATTCGAGTGCTATGTTTGTCAATGTGTTTACCAATGTGGGTATGAAAATTGACAACTACCAGAATGCCACCTTAGGCAACTGGAGCATCGCGGGTTATGTGATCGGTGCTATTATTTCCATTATACTTGGCTCAAAGAATGTACACTTTAAATATCGGTTCGCACTCGGCTTCTTCATTATCGGGCTCTCGTCCCTCTTTATGTATTTCGAAGTGCAGAGTGCCGGACTGTATGAGCGCATGAAATATCCGGTCATCATACGCTCCGCCGGTATGATGATTCTCTACGCGCTGACAGCCGTTTATGCCAACCAGCGGATGCCTTTCCGTTATCTTTCGACCTGGATTTGCATTATGCTCACCGTGCGTATGATATTAGGACCGGGTATCGGAACGGCCGTTTATACCAACCTCCTGCAAGAGCGCCAGCAGCACTATGTTACCCGCTACGCGCAAAACGTAGATACCATCAACCCCGACGCTTCCGCTTCTTATAGCCAGACATTGCAGGGAATGCGCTATCAGGGCAAAAGCGTTACGGAAGCCGAACACATGGCGGCACTCTCAACGAAAGGCCGTATTCAGGTGCAAGCTACACTCTCTGCCCTGAAAGAAATGTCGGGTTGGGCAATCTACGCCTGCCTGTTTTGCATGGGGATTGTCTTGTTTATGCCATACCCTAAGCGGAGGTTGGAGGCGTAGAAGGTAGTCTTTTCAAATAAGGGAATAATAAGAAGAATACCATAGTCTGAAAAATAATGAATAAATAATGGCTTATGTAACATTTGTTACGTGTTTTTTTAATTCTTATTCCTATATTTGCCTTATTAAGTTTCTGATTGTGACGCCATGAGAAAACTACTTCATATAATACCCTGGTATTTTGTTGTTCCGCTGTTTGTCGTAGCCGGGATTGTTGCCGGATTGGGGGGCTACACGATCTATATGTCGCGGGTTCACTCTTATCTGTCTGATGAACCGTCGACCTGCGTCAATTGTCATATTATGACTCCTTACTATCAATCATGGATGCACAGCTCTCATCATTTGTGGACAAACTGCAATGATTGCCATGTGCCGCAAGACAATGCTTTCAATAAATATGCCTTCAAGGCAATGGACGGATTGTATCATGCCGCTGTGTTTACGTTGAAAGGCGAGCCACAGGTTATTCGTCCGCGCGACGCGAGCAAGGAGGTGATCATGAACAACTGCATTCGCTGTCATACGCAGTTGAATACGGAGTTTGTGAATACCGGTATGATAAGTTATACACAGGTGAAAGAGGGTGAAGGCAAAGTATGCTGGGACTGCCATCGGGAGGTGCCGCACACCGGGGTAAGCAATCTTTCTTCATCGCCTAACGCGCTTGTTCCGCTGCCGCAATCGCCTGTGCCTGACTGGTTAAAGAATATCATGAATAATAAATAATAAGATCCGATATGTTCAAGAAATTAGCAGAAGCAATCAAGCAAAAGCCTATCATTGGCTGGGGTATCTTCGCAATCGTAATGGTTGGCGTGTTTGTGTTGGGGCTTTTAGCAGTATCCATCACCGAGCGTAGGGCGGAAATCGCCACCTTGTATCATAACAAGAAAGTAGAGATTTCGGGCATAAACCCTCACAGTGAGGACTGGGGATTGAACTATCCCCGCGAATACGACACCTGGAAGAAAACCAAAGAGATGGATTTCAGCAGCAAACACTTAGGCAATACGCCGGAAGATGTACTGGAGAGTCGTCCGGAGATGGTTGTGCTCTGGGCAGGTTATGCTTTCTCACGGGATTATTCCGCTCCGCGCGGACATATGTATACCCTGGAAGATATGACACATACGTTGCGTACCGGAACGCCCGATCACGACCATAAGGATCTGCAACCGGCTACCTGCTGGACCTGTAAGAGTCCGGATGTGCCCCGTATGATGCACGAGGTCGGCATAGAAAATTTCTACAAAGCGAACTGGAGCCAATTCGGCAGTGAGATTGTCAATCCGTTGGGATGTGCCGATTGTCATGATCCGCAGACAATGAACCTGACCATTACCCGTCCGGCACTGATTGAAGCCTTCCAGCGACAGGGGAAAGATATTACGGACGCTACGCCACAGGAGATGCGTATGCTGGTTTGCGCGCAATGTCATGTGGAGTATTATTTCCAAGGGGGGGGCAAATACCTCACCTTTCCATGGGATGGGGGCATGACTGTCGAGGCTATGGAGGAATACTATGATAACGCGGGCTTTACCGATTGGGTGCACGGGCTGAGCAAAACGCCTATGCTCAAGGCGCAACATCCCGACTACGAACTCTTCCTCTTAGGACCTCACGCGCAAAGAGGATTGTCATGCGCTGATTGTCATATGCCGTATATGGCTGAAGGGGGGATCAAATATTCAAACCATCAGGTCGTGAGTCCGCTTAAAAATATCTCTTCTACCTGTCAGACCTGCCACCGGGATAGCGAAGATAATCTACGCAACTATGTGTATCAATACCAGGATAAAGCATTAGAGATCCGCGATCGGGTGGAGACGGAGCTTGCCAAAGTGCATATCATGGCCAAGACGGCTTGGGATAACGGAGCGGATGATGCCAAGATGAAAGAATCGCTGAAGCTGATTCGTCAGGCGCAATGGCGTTGGGATTTTGCCGTCGCCTCACACGGTGCGTCGTTTCACGCGCCTGTTGAGACACAGCGTATCCTTGCCCATAGCCTGGATCGTACCATGCAGGCGCAGTTGGAACTGCAAAAAGTATTGTTCTCTTTAGGCATAACCGATGTGAAGATGCCGGATATCTCCACCAAAGAGAAAGCGCAGGAATACATCGGTTTGGATATGGAAAAGCTACGTGACGATAAAGACAAATGGATACAAACAACATTGCCTGCCTGGCTGGAAAAAGCAAAGGACGAAGGTAAGTTGGCGTTGAACTAATCAGTCAGATACCCATACGCCTAATCGAATGAACAAAGCTACAAACCGCAAGATATGGCAGATGCCTTGGGGATACAAGGAGAGTCTGATCATTACTTGCGGAATTGTTATGGTCGGTTTCCTTTTGCAACTGACGACCGGGAGTTTCAATTTCTATCTGTTGGCGGCACCGGTCAACCTGTGGGTCGGAATCGCTCTCGTTGCCCTCTCCGCAGCTTCGCTATGGATAGGTAAAAGCCGGTTTATGAAGTGGTTTACCGGTGTGCCTTTTGCCGTCAGTCTGATTTCTGCCTTGCTTATTCTCTGTCTTATCATGGGATTGACTCCGCAAGTTGCCACTACCGGTCATCCGACAACTCTTTTCAGTCGATTGGGATTCGACAATATGACCCATTCGTGGGCTTTTGTCTTTATCTACTTCACGATCCTCCTTTCGCTTGGCAGTCTGATCGCCCGGCGACTCTATCGGTTCCGATGGAAGGATTACGGGTTTTATCTGAATCATATCGGTCTTTGGCTGGTCTTGTTTGCTTCGGGTCTGGGATATGCCGATATGGCGAGGTATGTGATGTATGTGCGTGAAGGCGAAGTGGAATGGCGTGTGTACGATGAGCATAATCAGGTGAAAGAACTGCCGATAGGTATCAAGCTCAATGACTTTGATATGGAGGAATACCCTCCCCAACTAACAGTCATCGATCGTCAGAGCGGAGAGCCACAACCGGTTGACAATCCTGATTATTACCAGATAGACCTGAAATCTCCCGCAGGTCGTTTGAACGGATGGGAGATAGAGGTGAAGGAGTATATCCATCAGGCTGTTCGCTCAAGCGACAGCACCTATCGCGAAGTGCCCATGCCCGGCGCGACTCCGGCTGTTAAGATACGTGCTGTAAACCCGTTAGGGGAAGAGCGAAGCGGTTGGGTGTGCGGCGGAAATCAGGCACAGCTCTATATGACACTGGCGCTCGATGAACAACAATGCGTGGTGATGACTCAGCCTGAGCCGAAACGGTTTACCTCCGATATAGAGGCGTATATGCCGGACGGGACAGTCAAAAAAGGGCTGTTGGAAGTGAATCATCCCTTACGTATAGGTAGTTGGATGATCTACCAATCGGGCTATGATGATAAAGCGGGTAGGCTATCCTCTTACAGCGGTATGGAACTGGTCTATGATCCTTGGCTTATGCCTGTTTATATAGGTTTTCTCCTTATTGCCTTAGGTGCGATAGCGATGATTCTGAACGGGAAAGATATAAAACGGAAAGAAGAAAATGATAAACTGGAATAGCTTTATATGGTTTGCCATCCCTTCGGTGGCTCTTTGGTTGGCTTCCGGACTTACGGTCTATCGGTCGCGGAAAAGGTTGGCTGATATACTGATGCTTTCCGGTATCGCCCTGTTCACGGCCTTTATTATCGGTTTTTGGATTTCTATCGAACGCCCGCCGATGCGGACGATGGGGGAGACCCGTCTTTGGTATTCGTTCTTTTTATCTGTCGTGGGATATCTGGCCTACCGTCGATGGAAATATCCCTGGCTATTGTCGTTCTCGGCCTTGGTGGCTTCTGTTTTTGTATTTGTCAATCTGTTCAAACCCGAAATTCATTCCAAAAACCTGATGCCGGCTTTGCAAAGTATTTGGTTTGTGCCTCATGTTACCTCGTATATCCTATCGTATGCCATGCTGGGCGCGGCTACCATCGGTGCTTTTGTGCAGCTTCGGAAAATAGAGCTGACCTCCCAAGCCGACAAGAACATTTTTTCTTTTATAGATAACATCGTTTATATCGGCTTCGGCTTTCTTGTGTTGGGCATGCTGATGGGGGCTGTCTGGGCGAAAGAGGCGTGGGGGCATTACTGGTCGTGGGATCCGAAAGAGATCTGGGCCTTTGTTACCTCTTTGGGGTATCTGGCTTATATTCACATCCGGTTGCATGGAAAGAAACAGGAAAAGACATCACTTTGGCTGCTTCCCATTGCCTTTATCTTATTGATGATAACCTGGATCGGTGTGAACTACCTGCCATCGGCACAGGGTAGTGTTCATGTGTATTGACGATCTTTTACCCCAATAATTCTTTTAGGTCATTGTATCGTAAGATCTTTCCTTTTCCCGCTTCAAACTCAATGATACCATCGCGAGCCATCTCGGAGAGGGCTCTTGAAAGGGATGGACGTTCTACGCCAAAATACTCGGCAAGCGAGGCAATGCTACGTCCCAGTTCAAAATGTCCGTTTTTATCCTGTTGCAGGATGTGATAGGCTATTTTAGCCTTAATACCTTTTTGAGAAAAGATCTTCAGCCTTTCGGATAGGAACTGTACCCGGTTGGCCGTAAAAGCCATAAAGCCTCTGAGGAATCCGGGACATTTGGCCATCTGCTTTTCAATAGACGATTTACTGATCAGTATCACTTCACAATCCTCCATCGCGGTCACCTCTACCGGAAAACGGTTATTGTCCGCGAAGATAAAGGCCGCGGCTAAGGGGTAAGGTGCTGTTATCTCTTCTACGGAAACCGTCAGCCCTGATTGGGAAATGATTTCTGTTTTCACTTTCCCTTTTGTCAACATATACAGGCTGGATATGCGATCGCCTTGTGACGCGACCAATTCGCCCCGCTTATAGCTCTTTACCGTATGGTCGATGGCACAACTTATCTTCTCAATCTCTTCCGGAGATTTGTTCCGACAGATGGTACAGAAAAACAGCAAGTCCTGATTCATAAAGTCTATTTTTTTTACAAAGATAGGCATAATAAATAGGAGGAATGTAACGAATGTTACGATTTCTCTCTCCGCATCCCTGTATGTTTGCAAAAGAATAAGGAGAAAATACAATGAAAAGAACTGTCATAAAAATAGACGAAGAACGGTGTAATGGTTGCGGTATTTGCGTGAGTGGCTGTCATGAAGGAGCCTTGCAACTGATTGATGGAAAGGCACGGATGATTAGCGATCTGTATTGCGACGGTCTGGGGGCTTGCATCGGCGACTGCCCTGTTGGAGCGATAGATTTCGAGGAACGCGAGGCAGAACCCTACGATGAAATAGCCGTGATGGAGAGGCTTGTCCCTAAAGGAGAAAAAACAATCCTGGCTCATCTCTCTCATTTGAAGGCTCATAATGAAACAGCGCTTTTGGCGCAAGGCCTTCGTTACCTGAAAGAACATAACATAGAAATAAATATACATATGGAAAATAATGAACAAAAGGACAGCTGCGGGCAAGCCTTTGCCTCGTGTCCGGGAAGCCGGGAGATGTCGTTTGCCCCGGTAAGGCCGATCATGTCAACCGGTCATGTGCCTTCAGAGTTGAGGCAGTGGCCTGTGCAACTTCATCTATTGAATCCCCAAGCCGGGTATTTCCGGAACGCGGATGTTGTATTGGCTGCCGACTGTACGGCGTATGCCTATGGTGGTTTCCATGATCGTTTCTTGAAAAACCGCGCGTTGGCTATCGCCTGCCCGAAACTTGACACGAACAAGGATGTTTACGTATCGAAGCTTGCCGAAATGATTGATGGAGCGCAGATTAACACCCTGACAGTGGTTATAATGTCGGTTCCCTGCTGTGGAGGATTGTTGCAACTGGCTAAAATGGCTTTGGAACAAGCCTCAAACAAAGTGCCTGTGAAAAAGGTTGTTATAAGTATAGAAGGAGAAATAATAGAAGAAAACTGGATATAAACAATTAAAACCAAAAAATGATGAACATGTTTTGCTATCAATGTCAGGAAACAGCACAGAACAAAGGCTGTACGATGAGAGGTGTATGCGGAAAGACTTCCGATGTGGCTAACCTACAGGATTTATTGATATTCCTCTTGAAAGGTATTTCGCGTTATACGGTAGAAATGCGCAAGAAAGGGATAACGGTCTCGGTGGAAACCAATCACTTTGTGATGGAGTCGCTCTTTATGACGATTACCAATGCCAATTTCGATAAAGAGCGTTTTGTGAAGCGCATCCGCGAAGCGATCGCCCTGCGCGATAGGCTTGCCATAGAGGCGGGAGACACCACGGTTGCTTGCGATTGTATGACCTGGAAAGGAGAGAGCTTGGAAGAGATGGAGGCGAAGGCAGCTACGGTTGGAGTCCTTAAAACGGAAAACGAAGATGTGCGTTCACTCCGGGAATTGCTGACATACGGTGTGAAGGGGATGGCTGCCTACGCGGAACATGCCGTCAATCTGGGCTTTGACGATGAGGCTATTCATATCTTTATGCAAGAAGCCCTGGTGGCTACCACCCAAGAGCTTTCTGCCGAAGAGTTAACTGCCTTGGTTTTGAAATGTGGCGAATATGGTGTGAAGACAATGGCATTGCTCGATAAAGCGAACACCTCTACCTATGGCAATCCGGAAATAACCAAAGTGAATATTGGTGTGCGAAATAATCCCGCCATATTAATCTCCGGCCACGACCTGCGCGATATGCAAGATCTGTTGGAACAGACCGAAGGCACGGGTGTGGATGTGTATACCCACAGCGAGATGCTTCCGGCTCATTACTATCCGGCATTTAAGAAATACAAGCACTTCGCGGGTAACTACGGTAGCGCCTGGTGGCGTCAAAATGAAGATTTTGAGTCGTTCAATGGTGTTATCCTGTTTACGACCAACTGTATTGTGCCCCCTCGTTCTACCTCTACGTATGCCGATCGGGTTTATACCACAGGCGCTTCCGGATTTAACGGCTTCACGCACATCGAAGACCGTAAAGAGGGGCAAGCGAAAGACTTCTCCAAATTGATTGAGCATGCGAAACGCTGCAAGGCTCCTACTGAAATCGAGACAGGGGAAATTATCGGCGGTTTTGCTCACGAGCAGGTATTCGCCTTGGCCGATAAGGTGGTCGATGCTGTTAAATCAGGGGCTATCCGTAAATTCTTTGTGATGGCGGGTTGCGATGGACGCATGAAGAATCGCAGCTATTATACCGAATTTGCCGAGAAGCTTCCGAAAGATACGGTTATTCTTACTGCGGGCTGTGCCAAATATCGTTATAACAAATTGCCGTTGGGCGATATAGGGGGTATCCCACGCGTATTGGATGCCGGACAGTGTAACGATAGCTATTCGCTTGCGCTGATCGCATTGAAGCTGAAAGAGGTATTCGAATTGAATGATGTGAATGAACTGCCCATCGCCTATAATATCGCCTGGTACGAGCAAAAGGCCGTAATTGTCCTATTGGCTCTGCTCTCTTTAGGGGTGAAAAATATTCACTTAGGCCCGACCTTGCCGGCATTCCTTTCGCCGAATGTAGCTAAGGTGTTAATCGATAATTTCGGTATTGGAGGAATCACCACGCCGGATGAGGATATGAAAATGTTTCTGGGATAATTTTATAGACGAAGCGCATGGGCAAAGCTGTCGATGCGCTTCGGCAATTTTGCCCATGCGCTTCAGCAGGCTTGCCGATGCGCTTCGTCTATAAAAAACTCCCTGTACAAATACAAAAAAGTAGGATTATGAATGAATTATTTGAAAAAGGAGCCATTCTGAATATGGCGGAAATGATTGACTACTCCGCGGGTGGAGTTGTCAGCAAACAGGTATTAAAGAACGATGCGGGAAACATCACCCTTTTCTCTTTCGATAAGGGGCAGGGGCTGAGTGAACACACGGCGCCGTTTGATGCCGTAGTAGAAATTCTGGACGGCGAGGCTGAAATTGTGATAGGCGGTAACCCCTTGCTTTTGACAGCCGGTCAAACCGTTATTATGCCCGCCCATATTTCACATGCGCTATTTGCCAAGCAGCCCTTTAAGATGCTACTCACGATGATTAGAGGGTAAAACGTGTAGGTCCTTTTTATACAATTTCGCGGAAGGGGTGAAGAGGTCAGCCTTGGAGTACTTAAATTAGAGGATAGTTGTGGCTGTTTCGGTAATAATTTGTATTTTTGCGCGTCAAAACAAGACACGGTTTTAGAACAAATTATAACGCGATGAATATATCTTATAATTGGCTGAAAGATTATCTGGCCTTCGATTTGTCACCCGAGGAGGTGGCTGACGCGCTTACCTCTATCGGTCTGGAGACCGGTGGTGTGGAAGAAGTACAAACCATCAAAGGCGGTCTGGAGGGTCTCTTTATCGGAGAGGTATTGACCTGCGAGGCGCATCCCAATTCCGATCATTTGAGTGTAACGACCGTATCGGTTGGCGGAGAGGAACCGTTGCAGATCGTTTGTGGTGCCTCCAACGTGGCTGCCGGACAAAAGGTGGTCGTGGCTGTCAACGGCACGAAGCTCTACAAAGAGGAGGAATCCTTCACCATTAAAAGATCGAAGATTCGTGGTATCGAGTCCAACGGGATGATCTGTGCGGAAGATGAAATCGGTATCGGAACCGATCATGCCGGTATTATCGTGCTTCCTGCCGACGCGGTGGTAGGCATGCCTGCGAAAGACTATTATAATGTCCAAAGCGAATATGTGTTAGAGGTTGATATCACTCCCAACCGGGTGGATGCGACTTCTCATTTTGGCGTGGCTCGTGACCTGGCGGCTTACCTGAAACAGAACGGAATGCCTTCGGAACTGAAGAAACCGGCTGTTGATGCCTTCCGGATCGAAGATGCTTCGCCGGCGATCGAGGTGGTGGTAGAGAATACCGAGGCCTGCATCCGTTATTCAGGTGTCAGCATCAAGGGGGTAACCGTGAAGGAGAGCCCTGAGTGGCTGAAGAACCGCCTGACATTGATTGGCTTGCGCCCAATCAATAATGTGGTGGATATTACGAATTTTGTATTGCATGAAATGGGACAACCGCTTCATGCATTCGATTATAATAAGATAAAAGGTGGGAAAGTCATCGTAAAGACTATGCCTGCCGGTACCAAATTTGTGACACTGGATGAGGTGGAACGTACATTGACCGAAAACGATCTGATGATATGCAACGCCGAAGAGGCCATGTGTATCGGGGGAGTCTTCGGAGGACTGGATTCAGGCGTAACGGAAGCAACGACCGATGTATTCCTGGAATCGGCTAACTTCAACCCCTCGTGGGTGCGGAAAACCGCGCGTCGTTTCGGATTGAATACCGACTCCTCGTTCCGTTTCGAAAGAGGACTGGATGCCGGCAATACGATATATGCTTTGCAGAGAGCAGCTCTGTTGATACAAGAGATAGCCGGAGGAGTTATATCCGGCGAACTACAGGATGTCTATCCGGTGCCGGTAGAACCTTATAAGGTCGACCTGGCTTACGCCAAAGTGAACAGCCTGATCGGCAAAGAGATCCCTACCGAAACGGTGAAGAGCATCCTGACGAGCTTAGAGATGAAAATCGTTAGCGAAACACCCGAAGGCGTGTCGATCGAAGTGCCGGTTTACCGGTTCGACGTGCAGCGCGATGTGGATGTGATCGAAGATATTCTGCGTATCTACGGATACAATAATATTGAGTTTGGCGATAATGTGAAGTCGAACTTGAGCTATAAGACACAGACCGACCGCAGCTACGAACTGCAGAACCTGGTGTCCGAACAGCTTGTTGGTGGCGGATTCCATGAGATCATGAACAACTCCTTTACGCCGCGGGCCTATTACGAAGCATTGGAGACCTATCCGGCAGACCGTTGCGTGATGCTGCTCAATCCGTTGAGTACCGACCTAAATGCCATGCGTCAGACATTGCTTTTCGGAGGTATGGATAGCATCGAACGAAATACGAAACGCCGTAATAGCAATATCCGCTTCTTTGAGTTCGGAAACTGTTATGAATTCAACGCGGAAAAGAAAGATCCCGAGAAGGCGCTGGCTGCTTACAAAGAGGACTATCGCCTGGGTATCTGGTTGTATGGCAACCGCACGGAAAACAACTGGGCGCATCCGAATGAGAAGCTGACGGTTTATGAATTGAAGGCGTATGTAGAAAATATACTGAATCGCCTGGGCGTGCAAAAGGTGATCTTTGGTAATCTGACCAATGATATCTATGCGGCCGGGTTAAGTATCACCACCGGCGCAGGCCGTGTATTGGGTTCACTGGGTATTGTTCAGCCCAAACTCTCACAGGCCAGAGACCTCGATGGCGAAGTCTATTTTGCCGAGCTGTTCTGGGATGCCTTGATCAAAGAGACGAAGAAACACAAAGTGTCGTTTGCGGAAATATCGAAATTCCCTGCCGTGAAGAGAGACCTGGCGCTGTTGATCGACAAAAAGGTGTTGTTTGCCGAAATAGAAAAGATCGCCTATGAGAGCGAGCGTAAGCTGTTGAAAGAGGTGACCTTGTTTGACGTCTACGAAGGCAAGAACCTGCCGGCGGGCAAGAAATCGTATGCCGTAAGTTTCTTCCTGCAGGATGTCGACAAAACATTGAACGACAAACAGATTGACGCGATCATGAAGAAGATCCAGACCAATCTGGAACAGAAACTGGGAGCACAACTACGTTAAAAAAAATATGAATTATGAATTATGAATGATGAATTTGAACGAAGTAAAAAAACGCTTAGTGAAGCGTAAAGCAACGGTCAATTGTCATTTATAATTCATAATTCAACATTCATAATTCATAATTAAAAAAAACATATGGGAAGAGCGTTTGAATACCGGAAAGCTAAGAAGTTTAAGCGTTGGGGTAATATGGCCCGCGTATTTACCAAGCTGGGAAAAGAAATTACGATGGCCACCAAAGCCGGCGGTCCGGATCCGGATAGTAATCCGCGCTTGCGCGTGTTGATGCAACAGGCCAAGAAAGAGAATATGCCGAAGGAGAACGTGGAACGCGCGATCAAAAAGGCTACCTCCAAGGACTATACCGACTATAAAGAGATGAACTACGAAGGATACGGTCCTTTTGGTATCGCTATCTTCGTGGAAACGGCAACCGATAACACGACACGTACGGTGGCCAATGTGCGCAGTTACTTCAACAAACATGGAGGTTCACTGGGTACAAGCGGCAGCCTGGAATTTATATTCGACCATAAGGTGATCTTCCACGTGGTGAAGAAAGAGGGTGTTGAATTGGAAGAGCTGGAACTGGAATTGATCGATTTCGGTGTGGAAGAGGTAGAGGAAGACGAAGGCGAAATCATTATCTCCGGTGAATTCTCTCAGAACTCAGCCATTCAGAAATACCTGGAAGATAACGAATTCGAGATCAATAGCGCGGAGTTTGTGCGTATCCCCAACGACTACAAGGAGGTAACCGCCGAACAACGGGAGACATTGGATAAGCTTCTTGAAAAATTAGAAGAAGACGAAGACGTTCAGAACGTATTCCACAATATCAAGGAAGACGATTCGGAAGAGTAAAGAGTTCTTTTTCCTTAAGGTCTTTAAGGTCCTTAAAGACTTTAAAGACTTTAAAGACCTTAAAGACCTTAAAGACCTTAAAGACCTTAAGGACTTATAACCCTTTATTTTTTCAAATCACCTAACACCTTATTACGGGCAATGGTTGCCTGAAACTCTTTCAGATAGAAGGGCTCGAAGTAGGCGACATCCACAAATCGTTTTTCCGCAAAGGCTTTCTCCGCCAGCGGGATCATATGAACAGCCAGGGGATCCATACCATCCAGGAAAATAGCCTTGGATGAGGTAATGATCTCCTGGCATTTTTTTGCGCCATTGCCAAAGAAACACACCTCTGTCTTTTCCAAGTAATCCGCATAGCTTTCGGCGGTGATAATCTCCGCTTTCACTGGTTCGACCGGCGTGAGCTTCGCGTCATAGAGCGCCGAATAGACCTCCATCCGGCGGGCATCGATCATGGCGCAATAGAGAGCGCCGGAGTCTGCCGCATGACTATGGATGGCTGTATAGGCTAAAATATCAAGCGTAGGGATAGCAATCAGCGGAACATCATACCCAAAGCACAACCCTTTAGCTAAAGAAACGCCTATGCGCAAGCCGGTATAGGAGCCCGGGCCGCTGCTGATGGCTACGGCATCCAGCTTTCCGCCCTGCTTTTTTATCTCTTGCAAGGCCTCTTCTACATAAACACCTGCCAAGGCGGCGTGTGAAGGCCCTTCCAGGGAGAACTTCTCGAATAAGACCTGCCCTTCGTGCGAGAGGGCAACAGAACATACTTGGGTGGATGTCTCTATATGTACGATCATAAATATTTCTTTTGGCTGCAAACAATGGGTTAAAACAGACGCAAAAGTACAAAAACAAACGCTTTAGCACGCAACTATCGGTAGAATAACCTATTTTTGCATAAATTTTATGCACCATGATACAATCCATGACCGGGTTCGGAAAGGTTACAGCCGAACTCCCTTCCAAAAAAGTAACTGTAGAGGTAAAAGCGTTAAACAGCAAACAACTCGATCTGTCGACACGTATACCGTCTGTCTATAAAGAAAAGGAGATGGAGATGCGCTCTCTTCTGTTGCAATCGCTGGAAAGAGGAAAGGTTGAATTTAATATTTTCATTGAATATATCGGGAAAGATCTTCCTACACGTATTAATTTCCAAGCGGTAGAGAGCTATTACAATCAGATAAAGGAGATATCGAAAACTTTGGGTATTGCTGAGCCTGCTGACTGGTTTCAGTCGATCTTGCGGTTGCCGGACTCTATTAAGTCCGAGATTACGGAATTGGATGAGGCGGAATGGGCTGTGATCCTGGACACGGTGAAAGCGGCTATCAAGCAGTTGCAGGAGTTTCGTATGCAAGAGGGTGAAATGTTGTTTAATCTGTTTGAAAAGAAGATTGGCAATATCGGCCTATTGGTTTCGGAGGTAGAGAAGTATGAAGGCGAACGCATTGAAAAGATCAAGGCGCGTATCATGGAAAACCTGGAAAAGGTGGTCGAAAAAGATTATGACAAAAACCGCTTTGAACAGGAGATGATCTTCTACATCGAGAAACTGGATATCAACGAAGAAAAGACCCGCCTTCGGAATCATTTAAGCTACTTCCTGAAAACGATCCGCGAGGGTAATGGGCAAGGCAAGAAGCTTGGCTTTATCGCGCAGGAGATAGGACGTGAGATCAATACCTTGGGTTCTAAAAGCAATCATGCGGAGATGCAACAGATCGTGGTGCAGATGAAAGACGAACTGGAACAGATCAAGGAGCAGATATTGAACGTGCTTTAATTGATAATTGATAGTTGATAATTGATGCCCTGCTAAGCAATTTTTAATTTTTAACTCTTCATTCTTCATTCAAATGACTGGCAAGCTAATTATATTTTCAGCCCCATCGGGCTCGGGTAAGTCTACCATCATTAACTACCTGCTTCAACACGAAGAGCTTCGTTTGCGTTTCTCTATCTCAGCCACCAGCCGCGATCCGCGGGGGGAGGAAAAGCATGGGGTAGAGTATTACTTCATGACGCCCGATGCCTTCCGCTTATCGATCGAGAAGGGAGAATTCCTGGAATATGAAGAGGTGTATACGGATAAGTTTTACGGCACCTTGCGCAGCGAGGTGGAACGTATTCTATCGGATGGCGACAATGTGATATTCGATGTAGACGTGGTCGGCGGATGCAATATCAAAAAGCAATACGGCGACGAGGCCTTATCCATCTTTATTCAACCGCCGCATATCGATGAGTTGCGCCGTCGGTTGGAATCAAGAGGCACAGATAGCCCGGAAACAATCGAAAACCGCGTTGCTAAAGCGCAGTTTGAATTAAGCTTCGCGCCCCAGTTCGATGTCGTTGTTGTCAATGACGACTTGAAACAGGCGCAAGAAGAGGCCTACCGCATTATCAAAAACTTTGTAAACGAATGATCCGCACAGGTATCTTTTCCGGTTCTTTCAATCCGATACATATCGGACACCTGGCGCTTGCCAACTGGCTGTGTGAGTTTGAAGAGCTGGAAGAGATATGGTTTCTTATCACCCCACAGAACCCGTTGAAAGAGCGGAGTGAATTGATAGATGATGCTCTTCGCCTGGAGATGGCAAAAGCCGCTACGCGAGACTATCCGGCCTTTTTCGCCAGTGACTTTGAATTCCATCTGCCTCGTCCTACCTATACGATCGACACGCTTCGTTCCTTACGGAGGCAACATCCTGAGCGCTCTTTCCATTTTATCATGGGAGCCGATAACTGGACTAATATCCATCGTTGGAAAGAAAGCGAGGCGTTATTGCGCGATTTCCCTATCTTGGTCTATCCCCGGTTGGGTTATGAGGTGGTTATTCCGGCGCGGTACCCCCATATAAAAAAGGTAGAGGCACCCCTGCTGGAGATATCATCTACCTTTATTCGTCAATCCTTCCAAAAAGGGAAGGACGTACGCTTTTTCCTTCCTGAGGCCGTACGTCCTTATTTCTTATAAATTCTCTCTCTTATTTTACTTCCAGGGTATGTGTCGCGGTGTATACCGTGCCCTCTTTGCTTATTCCCTCTACCGTCACCAGGTATTTGCCCGGCACATCGGAGGTGTAGAAAGGCAATGTGATTTCCTTTTTCGCTTCACTCTGCAAAGCGGGTTCCCACAATAGGGTATGCCGGAAGTCGGGCATGCGTTCGGAAACCTCCTGCTGATCGTACTTGGGAGCATAGAAATAGCGATACGCCTGGCTGCCTTCGTAATCGAAGATGCGGGTCGATTCACCGAAGGTGATACCCGGATAGTTATAATTATAAGACCAAAAAGCGATGATTCCTTCACAGATCTGCCCGCCAAAGAGATAGCGTCCCAGGTAGAGATCGACCTTGCGGATATGCAATGGATTATAGTCGACAAGCAGGTTGTGATCCACTACCGGAATATTATCAAGCAATACCAGTGTCTGCCCTGTCGCAAACCGATCCATTCTCTCTGTCAGGAGGTTGAATGTCTTCGTATCACCCGTTTTACGAATGCGAGCTGCCAGGATGAACTCCACAAAGAGGTCTTCCATAAATTGGAAACGGGTATATTCATCCAGGAGATATTCTTTGTATGGCTTATAATTGAAATAGGGAGGTAGCTTCTCCACCCGGCTCAGCGAATCGGCGGTATAGGCTTCCGTGATCTGTACACCCAGGCTCCGTTCCTCCAGGTAGTCATGCCAGAGACTGTTTATCAACAAAGAGGGATGCTCCTTCTTTTGATGGATGGCAAAAGGCGAAAGCAGGTCAATCTGATATTGCTTAGTAGAGAAGGAAGAGGCTACCGTAGCTACTTCTTTCTTTCCGGTAATCCGATGTGTATGGAATGATACCTTTCCCTTTTCGTCTACCTTGCCACCGTAAACCTGAATATCTTTTCCGGGGAAAGAGAGTAGGGGAGCAAGCAGTTCGCCTGGTACTTGTTCGTTTGTCGCCTGATCTATAACGCGTCCTTCGATGATGGCTCCCTCATATTCCGGCAGGAACTCCTTTTGCAATGTGTTGCGAGGCACATTCCGCAAAGCTATTTTCCAATCAGCCATAGAAGACGAAGAGTCAAATAAAGGATCTATGCCGGCTATCGATACCACCATCGACAGATCCTCGGCCGGTAAGTTGGTGATGGTTAATTCGCCTTTTTCCCGTTTGCCATACGAAATGCGATTGGTGGATAATGATCCGTTAGCGATCAACCGTTTATCTGTTTTTTCTGTTTCACCCTCTTCTTCAACGACCACCGTATTCTCATCTCTCATATACGGATTAATAATCCCTATTGTCTTTTCAAAGAAAACCTCGTTTCCTTCGTTTCGCATATGGCGGGTATAGGCTATTAAGCGGTAATAGCCTGTCGACAGCATGGGCGACAGCTCCATCCATCCGGCACCGGCGCCATCCCGGATATCGAGCTTCACCTGCACTTCCGACAACGAATCGGTTACCAGCTCCACATAACCGATCTTACTGAAGTCCTGTAACCGGCCATCCATATCTGTTGTAAACATTTTCATCCACAACAACTCGCCTGCCATATAAAGCTGTTTGTCGGTCTGCAAATAAACCCGTTCACGCGTTTCCGCGAACAGCGTACTCACCCATAAAACGAAAACCAAAAGGATACTGTATTTCTTCATAACATCTGTTTTTATGCTTAATAATGATTCGTAGGCCAGAAATCAGGCCTGTTTTTTGTGCCACCGGCTTCCGTACAATCGACACAACGCAAGCGGGCATAAGTGAGCTCTACCTCCGGTATATAGACCTTTATGCCAAATCCTTTCGAATAGGCGTCGGCAAAAGAGAAAAACACCTCGTCCGAGGGTACGGAACAATCTAATATAGGGGGTAAAAGAACCTCATGGGCGGGGATATACAAACGTTCTCTCTTCTCTACAGAAGCGGCAAAATAACCGATTGTCGGGCGCTCCGGGTTCGTTATGCAGGCAATATTTCCCTTCATCTCTGTTGGCTGAGGCGCGAAAATACTACCGGTATCGTCGATGTTTTTTTGCAGATTACGGAAATAATCATAGGCTTCCGGTGAAAGAGCATATTGTTTGACCAGGATACTGTACAGGCTAGTGAAGCGATAGCCTCTTCCCTCTATCGTAAGCAATGTCTTGTCTTTGATGAGCGCGTCGGACAAGCGATCGGAGTTGCCCAGGATAAAGGCTTTGGAGTGATCCTTATTCCAGCAATAATATCGGTTGTCCGATGTGTATAAATCCATGTCTTCGATTAATTTTTCCTCTACGGGATCCCATCGGGTTGTCACGATATAATCGACTCGCATCTCCCAGTCTTCTTCATAGGCCCATTGGTAATAATGCTGCTTATTCGCCGGGTCGTGGGTGGTTACGTTGATTTTCACCTCCACATCCTCTGGCGAATAGACATAACTGACACTATCTATATCCGGCGTATATACAGGCGTGACAAAGTCAGACCGGTAAAGCTCCGAGCCGTCCCGGATCTCCAGGGCGTATTGTTCTCCCTCTTCAAAGGTGAAACCGGTATCCAACAGATAGATGCCTTTCTCTTCAGAAGCCGCGAGCGGCATATTCTTCCCTTGGGTGCTTAGGATAGATACATCGGCAGTCACCGGGTGGTAGATATCCTGATCTAACTCGATCGTGCGGCTTAGCTTAATCCGGGTCGGCGCGTATTCCAATAACATCCCTTCTACCACCAGGACACCGGTGGTCGATTCTACATTCTTCGGCTCGTAAGGTTCGATACAGCCTATTAGTAGAATCAATAAAAGAATGCCTGAAAAATTCACGATTTTCATATTAGACGCCTGGTTTAATAATGATTGTTCGGCCAGAAATCAGGTCTGTTTTTTGTGCCGCCCGCTTCTATACAATCGACACAACGCAAACGGGCATATGTTATATCTATCGGTGGCATATAGAGATCCAGTCCATACCCTTTCTTATACGCGTCCTCAAAAGAGACAAAATAGACATCTTCCGGTACCTCGCAATCTAATATGGGTGGCAAATAGACTTCATTCTCCGATATATATAAGCGTTTTCTCGTTTCAACCGAAGCAGCAAAAAAGCCGATTACCGGGGTGTCTGGATTTGTTATACAGGATATATTACCCGCCATTTCTGTCGGCTGAGGGGCAAATATGCTTCCGGTTTCGTCGATGTTTCTTTGCAGGTTACGGTAATAGTTATAGGCATCAAAGGGAATCCCATACTGCTTGACAAGGATACTGTACAGGCTACTAAAGCGATATCCTCTTCCTTTTATCGTATGCAACGTCTTATCCTTTATGACGGCATCGGATAAACGCTCTGAATTACCCAGGATAAATGTCTTGGAGACATCTTTACTCCAGCAATAATACCGGTTGTTCGATGAGCTTAAATCCATGTCGGTGATGAGCTTTTTCTCTATGGGATCCCACCTGGCTGTCGCTCTATATGTGCTTCTTACCTCCCAGTCTTCTTCGAATGACCATCGGTAATAATGTTGCTTATTGGCCGGGTCGTGGGTGGTTACGTTGATTTTCACCTCTACGTCCTCTTTGGAATACTCATAGCTTAAGCTGTCGATCTCCGGCGTATAGACCGGAGTGACAAACGCTGATTGATAATGTTCGGAGCCGATACGAATGTCCAGGGCATATTGTTCTCCCTCTTCAAAGGTGAAATCGGTATCCAACGTATAGGTGCCGGTCACATTAGAGGCAGAGAGTGATATACTCTTTCCTTGGGTGTTCACGATAGCAACATCGGCGGTCACCGGCTGGTAGTTTTTCTGATCTAACGGGATCGTGCGGCTTAGCTTGACCACCGTCGGCGCATCTTCTAACAACATCCCTTCGACCACCAGAAGCCCGGATGTCGGTATGATGTTTTTGGGTTCATAAGGCTCGATACACCCCTCCAGCAGCATCGCCAAGAGAGCGATCGTCAGTATATTTTTGAATAAAAGCTTCATGTCAACTGGTTTGTTAAAATTTTATATTGTAAGAGATATAAGGGATGGGCGAACCGAATATCGCCATTTTATATCCTTTTAGTTTGCCGTTTTCAGCTACATAATAAACCGAATAGGCATTCTTCCGACCGGTGAGGTTGTAGACCCCCAGAGAAATCGTGCTATGAGTCAATAGCGTTAAATGGTGGCTTGGCTCAATATTGATAGCCAGGTCCATGCGGAAGAAGTCGGGTATGCGGTATTGATTTCTGTCTGAATAATAGGCAAACTCTCCTCCCGCGTATTGATACTTAGAGGTAGGCAGCGTAATCGGACGCCCCGTGCTATAATCGCAATTCAACGAAACGCTATAGCGCTGTGTGAATTTGTAATTCCCCGCGAACTTGAACTCATGCGGTTTGTCATAATCCGCCGGATACCAGTCGCCGTTATTGATGGGCTTCTCAACCCGTGAGTCATTCTGTCGCAACAGGGTGCGCGAGAAAGCATAGCTGATCCAGCCATTCAATTTCCCTTGTGTCTTCTTTATCATCAACTCAACGCCGTAGGCCTTCCCCTCTGTACTCATCACGTCTGTTTCAATATGATGGTTCATGATCAGTTGAGCACCGCTACGATAGTCGAGGTAGTCTTTCATAGTTTTATAATATCCTTCGATCGATGTCTCGATCGTATTGTCGGAGAAGTTCTTATAGATACCGGCAGCCACCTGTAATCCTTTTTGCGGACGGATATTCTCATCGCTCAGCTTCCAGGTATCGGTGGGCGACATAATGGTCGTATTCGACAGCTTGTGAATGTATTGCTGCAGGGTATTGGCACCCAGCTTTACGGAGAAGTCCGAACGGAACGCGTACCGCGCCGATAGACGGAACTCAGGCGCGTGGTATGTTTTGAACCCCTTCCAGCCATCCACCGTCTTGGTGTCTACGATAGACGACATATCCGGTAGTTTCGTCGGGTCATAGAGGTTGTATGTCCGTGGTCCCATCGCGTTAAACATCGAATAGCGTACGCCTAAATCGAGTGAGAACTCCGGCGTAATGCTCCATCTGTCGGCCAGGTAGATAGCCGTTTCCAACGCGTGCTCTTCCTGCATCTTGTCTAAAATCACCAACGACTCATCCGCGTTCGGCCCATATTTGCCCGGGTTAAGCACATACAAAATGCCGCTCAGCCCGTAGTCCAACGTATGTTTCTCGGTCAGATAAGAGGTGAAATCCATCTTCAGGAATCCTTGGTTTATACCGAAGTCTAAGCGATAAGCGTTTGTCGGAGTCTCATTCGTCTCCGTCTCGTAGCTGTAGTGGTCATAACCTCCGGTGAGCGTGCTTGTCAATTTATCGTTGTAGATATGTCGCCATTTGGCGGAGAAATTCATATTCCCATACCCATACCGTTCGTCTTCATCGAAGTTGAAACGGTCATGGCTGTAATAACCGCTTAGGTAGAGGTTGTCGTTTTCTGAGAATTTATGATCTATAATCGCGTTCAGGTCATAAAATCCGGCACGTCCATTATTATATCCGCTCTTCTCCGGCAGCTTCTTCAGAATCCAGTCCGAATAGGTGGTTCTACCGCCCAGGATAAACGAGGTCTTCTTACCGATAGGCCCTTCTATGGTCGCCCGGCTGGTCAAGAGTCCCAGGCTTACCTGTCCGGTCAGCTCTTTCTTGTTTCCCTCTCTACCGTTTATCTCCAATACCGAAGAGATACGTCCCCCGTATTTTGCAGGAATAGAGCTCTTATACAGTTCGATCTCCTTCACCAGGTCGGGGTTAAACGCCGAGAAGAAACCGAACAGGTGGGTCGGGTTATAAATCGTTCCGTCGTTAAACAGGATCAGGTTCTGATCCGTTGAGCCTCCGCGCACATTAAAACCGCTGGATGCCTCTCCGACAGCCTTTACGCCCGGAAGCATCATCACCACTTTGATCACATCGACCTCCCCAAAGGCGGTCGGGATGTTTTTGATATCTTTTATCTGGATCCTCTCTACACCCAGCTTCGTGCTTTGAACACGCGCCAGGCGTTCGGAGGTGACAATCACCTCTTTCAGCGAGTAGACCTCTTCTTCCAGTTCAATATCCAGTTTCCCATTATTATAGATAGCCACCTGACGCTGCGTGTCTTTCAGGCCAATACCCCGGATCAATAAGCGATGGTGGCCGGGAGGCAGTTGAAGCGAATAAAAACCAAAGGCGTCGGTCGTAGCGGCAATCAGTGTTTTTTCGGTATAGATCACCGCGCCGATAATAGGTTCTCCCGTTCGGAAATCCGTCATGATACCCGTTAGTTGTATCTTTTCCGGAACATCGGTAGAGCGTTCGTCACCAATCGTATATAGTTTATTCTCGGACGTGGCTTTCTGCTCCAATGGGCTTAACAGGTAGTTGTCCGAAGTCGTACTATACGTTTTGCGTCTGTCGAAATAATCTTCCGACAATTCGGTGATCAGCTCCCTGTCTTTTAATACGAACAGGTATTTATCACCATACGAAGACACCTTGTAGTCGGTCGCTTCAAAGGCTTTCTTCAGAATCTCTTCCGGGGACGACTCCGTCATATCCACCGAGAGCAACAGCGAATCCATCTCCGCCAGGTTGCAATAGATCATATATCCACTTTGTTGTTCTATCGTTTGAAATAACCTTTCCGGTTCTATATTCTTTTCCCGGATACTGATCTTTTGTTGAGCCTCTCCGCTCATCCAGCAAAAAGCGAGTAATGCTATCGCTAATATTCGTGATCTCTTCATTACAAAATAGTTTCATAATAGTTTACAACTTGCACAATCGACTCCTCCCGCTTTTTCTTATTAAACTTCAGTTTATGTTGTTTAATATATGTCTCCAGCTCTTTTTTCTTGTCGGGGAAGAGTTTGAGTAGAGAGCTCTTCTTCGCCACCGGATGGCAAGTGCCCTCTTTACAGACATATATTTTTTCGCTCACCCGGAAGGTGTGTTCAAGCACCCGGTCGGCAATCTTTTCTTCCAGCGAAACAAAATAGCTCTTGATTATCGGGAACAGACCTTCGTGCAACAGGATATGGTAGTCGCCGGAAGGGGCATTTTTCAACAGATCGGTCTGTGATGGGATGATGGTCTGGCCATGCAATACCGCCCGGTTGAATTTCTCCTTTTCCAATACAATATTAAACGGTTTGCCCGGCATCAACACCACCAATTCGTCCCGGTGTATGTTCAAACGCATAGCGACCTGCTTGTATAATATATGATTATACCACAAATCACCCACAATAAATTCGGACGTTTGCCAATAGGGGTGGTTGGTCGGGTTTAGCTGGTACGCGCTTTCTTCTTTCCCGTTATAGGGAATCGCGAAATCGCCCAGGGCTTGTTGATACGTCAGGATTGTCTCCTCCTCGACCGGTCGGGTCGTGGTCGTTTGGGCGTTTACTGAGCCGGCAATAAACAGCGCGATTGCCGAGCATAAAAGAAGTTGTTTCTTCATACATATTGACTTGTTGCAACACATCGTGTGTGTATTACGCAAATTAAAATTAACAAATGTCGTTTTTATAATTTAACTTGATGCGTTTTATATCCTATTTTTTGTTAAAATATTGGCGAATACCCCGGTTATGGCTTTTCTGTGGTTAAGGTTGATTAAATAGGAGAGGGGGGATCTCTCCCCCCTCACCGGACTATCTATTATTTCAGCTCTTTGATTTTAATGCTTCGGAAGGCTACTTCGTCACCATGATCCTGCAATAGGATGTGTCCGGCAGCCGCTTCGCCGAAAGGACCGGCGGTGTTGTAAGCCGGTGCGGCATATTTGCTGCCTTTCACCGCTTCGCGGAAGGCTTCCGAACCGCGTACATATTCCAGGGTCTTGAAGCCGTTCAGCCAATGCTCTACCCGGTTGTCGGGATAGACCTTCAAAGTGGCCAGGTTCCATTGGTTTACACCGTTGAAACGTTTGTTTTCGGCTTTGATCATGTCGTAAAGGCTGGCCAGTGTGCGGCTGCCCGGTGTTGTGGTGTAGGCTTTGGCATCCGGGTGACGGCTATCGTCTAATAATTGGTATTCCAGACCAAATGCCGAACCTTTTTGTTTTTCCGATTCGGTTACGAAATACTTGATACCACTGTTGGCTCCCGGAGTGATTTTGAATTCAATCTGTAATTCAAAGGCGCTGTACTGATCTGTTGTCACAATGTCTCCGCCGTTTGTCGATTCGCCACCGTCAGATTTGTGCACGATCATCTGTCCGTCGGCAATTGTCCAGCCATGTTTCGGGAACTCTTCCTTGTGGGCACCGCGCCAGCCGTTGGATGTTTTTCCATCGAACAATAGCTTCCAACCATCAGCCGTTTCTGCTTCGCAAAGCGAATTGGGGATGCGGTTTACGGCAGGAGCCAGGCTTCCCTGCATTAGGGAATTCTGCAGGTCTTCCGTTTTGATACGGATATTGCGCCATTTAATCTCTTTGCCCTCTTTTTCATCACTGTTACCAATGCTATGCACCTGGAAAGCGATGAAGCCACTCAGGGTTTCTTCGTCGTAGAGGTTGGCGGTATTTACCCCGTTCAGCCAGATACGGATGTTGTTTCCGATGGCTTCAATGCGGTATTGATTCCAGTCATTCTTTTTGTAAGCCGCTCTTCCGGCTGCATTGTCGGTGAGCGTTACCAGCCAACCACGGCGTGCTTCGTCGTAGATACCACCGCTCCAGGCACGATCCGATGGATCCATTTCGCACTGATAACCATGCACACGCCCGTTGTTGTATTCCGGATAGCTTTCGCTGCGGAACTGAACACCGGAGTTAACAGCCGGATCACACCAGGTTTCAAACTCAAGAATAAAATCACCATAGGCGGCTTCCGTTGCCAGGAAGCTGTTGGGTTGTCCTTTGACCGATGTGCCGATGATGCAACCGCCCTCTACGCGATAGGGAGCCTGC
Source organism: Parabacteroides sp. PM6-13 (assembly GCF_029892605.1). Classification (GTDB taxonomy): domain Bacteria; phylum Bacteroidota; class Bacteroidia; order Bacteroidales; family Tannerellaceae; genus QVMG01. The sequence continues at coordinate 175,160 of NZ_JARXWF010000005.1, read as the reverse complement.
CCGTTTAATTGAACAAAACCGGTGAGGTCTTTTTCGTTAAATAACTTTTGCCAGCCATCGTTCGGTTGACAACTGCTACAGAGCAAAAGAAGCGCTGCGGCGAATGTGCTGAATAGTGTCTTCATTTTTATAGATTAATTAATAATATGTGTTCAGTGTGTACGTGCACAAAGGTATATTATTTCTATTAAAATGAAGCGATATCTTACTCAGTTTTTATGCTGTTCACCGGATTATCATTGGCTGCCCGCCAGTTTTGGAAGGTTACGGTGCATATCGTAATGAACACGATAATGAAAAAGGCAACGACATAGACCCACGCGTACATCGGCGTACGATAGGCGAAATTTTCTAACCATCGGTGTACGGTAAACCAGGAGACAGGCGCGGCAATGACAAAACAAAGGCAAAGAAGCAACAGGTAGCTCTTGTTGAACATGATAAGAATCTGCTGTGTGGATGAGCCTAACACCTTGCGTACGCCAATCTCTTTCCGACGATAAACACTGTCGAACACCACCAGTCCGAAAACACCTACCATCGATATAAAGATCGCAATGATGCTAAACAGTGTGATCAACGAGGAGAGCTTTTGCTCTTTTTCATATAATTGATTGAACACTTCGTCGAAGAAACGCACATTGAAAGGATATTCCGCGTCGAACATTTTCACCGAAGCACGTACATGGCTCATGGCGGCTTTCATGTCGGCACCGGCTTTTACCTTTATATAGATGTTGTTTGGTTGGTTTCCCCAATTCTGCGTGCCCCACACATAGAAGGCCATCGGAACCACTTCGGAGCGGAACGAGGCAAATTTGACATCCGGCATGAAGCCGATAACTGTAGCACTGTCGATCATGGAGCCCAGTTCTATATCGTACATCTCTTTTGCTTTCTGGTTGAATACGTAGACGCCATGGCGGGTTTTGGCATCATCTTCCCGGAAGCCACGCCCTTCGGTTACTTCGATCTTCATCACATCCAGGAAAGAGGGATCAACCGGCAGGCATTGGTAATTGATCTGTTCGTCTTTATACCTCCGTCCCCATCCCATATACTGGTCGGAGCTCGACAGGAGCGGTTCGGAAAATGTTAGGTCATCGATGCCCGCGTGCGATTTGATCTGGTCGATAAACGCGCTTTTACTTTTGACCAGTTCGCCCGAGGTGTTGGAGATAATAACCTGCTCTTTGTCATAGCCCAGGGCGGTGTTTTGCATATACCAATTCTGCAGATACATAAAGAAGGAGGCAATAATAAGGGCAAACGAAGCCACAAACTGCACACTGATCAAGGCGTTTTTCAGGGTTCTCCCTTTGGGGGATAGGCCGAAACTTCCCTTCAGTACCAATGCCGGTGGGAAAGAGGTCATATAAATCGCCGGATAGATTCCGGCAATGAGGCCGGTCGCGAGCGCGATCAATAGGGTGCCGCCTACAATCGGAAGATGTTGCCCGATGGATAAAGAGGCTTCCAATAAGCTGGTGATAGAGGTGAACGGAAGGATGGCCAATATGCCTAACGCGATGAGGTAGGCCAACAGGCTGATGCCTACCGCTTCGAAGATAAGAGAAGAGCGTATGGTCGACGTATCACCACCCAATACCTTTTGCGTGTTAATGCTTTTGATGCGCATAGGGGTTAAGGCGGTACTGAAGTTGGTGAAGTTGATCGCCGCGATCACCACAATAATAATAGCGATAGCAAAAAGCACCAACAGGGTTTGCCGACTGGCTTTCGGGGTGGAGTCATACTTCGCGTCGGTCGTGAAATGGACATCCGCGATAGGTGTCATGCGGAAATTGAAACTGTTTTCCTCCCATGTAAAGTCTTTTCCCAGGATAGAAGGATCGGTCACCCGTATGAAGTTTTCCATCAATCCTGCGGCGTTCTCCGGCCGGTCGAGCCGGATATAGACGTTGTAATTCCAGTTGCCATAGTTGTTGATATTCTCATTTTCAGGAATACGTCGGATAATCGTGTTTTGAATGATCGAATTGTCTGGTATATCGCGATAGACACCGCCGACCGTTAACGATCCGTTTCTTCCTTTCAGCGTTTGATTAACCGCCGAACTGTTGCCAAACAGCTTCCGCGCCATACTCATCGGAATCAACACCTTGTTAGGCTCCGCAATCGATTGGCCCTCTCCCTCCAGGATGTCTAATGAAAAGACATCGACAAATTCCGGATAGACCGTAATTCCTTTTTCCTGAAAATGATGCAAGCTTCCCTCTTTTTCGATTGAAAAGAACATATCGCCACCCCAGGGATTCGCCAAGGCACCAGCCAGGATATGTGGTGATGATTTGATAAACAGGTCCGCCAAGGGGCGATTGATTATAGTCTGTGTTTCGCTGCCATGATCGAATTGGGCTTCTACCCGAAAGATACAATCGCCCTGGGGATGGTGCCGGTCGAACCCATTGTCGTAATCAACCTGGATCATAATAACCATAAACGCGACGAAAGCAATCGATAGTCCCAAAATATTCAGGAAGGTGGCCATTTTGAAGCGTTTGATAACGCTTAGAAAGTTGCGTAAGATAGTTTTCATATAGCTGTTTTTTATATTCGTTTTGTTAAAAAAGATACATCCGACCTTCTCAGGCAGGATGTTCCGTTCCTTTTCATTACCAAGGTAATGCATTTATGATGTTTTTATAGATACATCACGCTATTTAAACACACATCTTTATCCTATAGACGGCATACAATCCGAGACGTTGCAGTATCTGTGAATTATATTTCTTAATATGTGTTAATTAGGCTGATTTTTCGAAAACCCTCAACTTACGATTTAAAACTTCCGACCGACTTTTTGCGCAAAAACGCCGGGGTATTTTAAATTAGTCCCGCGAGTAACACTTTTTAACGTATGGATTTGTTACAAAAAAGCCCTTTTTGCTTACAATCCGTATTTTAACACTTTTGAAAAAAGAGGCTTCGGGCATCCTCAAAATAATATCTTCTTTTGGGTCGATGACTATTTAGCGTATATTTGTGCGTAGAATTAATCCATACGCTTTATATGGCAGAAAATGAAATGATTTCACGCGCCCTGACAAATGCCGGTATCGAGTCTTTGAATGAGATGCAACAGGCTGTGTTGGGTGCCGGTACGACCAAAGATATGGTGTTGTTGAGCCCCACCGGATCGGGTAAGACCCTGGCCTTTCTTTTGCCGTTGCTGACGGCGTTGACGCGGGAAGAGAAAGTAATACAGGCTTTGATTGTGGCCCCCTCGCGTGAGTTGGCGCTGCAGATCGAAACGGTATTACGTTCGTTGGGTACGGGCTATAAGGTGAACTGCTGTTATGGTGGACATCCCTTCCGTACGGAGAAGAAAAATCTGGAACATCCGCCGACGGTCTTGATCGCTACACCGGGACGCCTGGTGGATCATATCGAACGGGCCACGGTGAATCTCGATAGGGTGCACACGTTGGTGCTCGATGAATTCGATAAATCGTTGGAATTGGGCTTCCTCTCTGAGATGATAGAGATCCTGGCACATCTCCCGGCTCTGCGGCGGCGGGTATTGACCTCGGCCACCGAGGCGGTGGAGATCCCTGCGTTTACCGGCATAAAATCGCCTGTTCGTCTTTCGTTTCTGAGCGAAAGTCGGGAGACGAAGAATCTGACCCTACGGCAGGTACGCTCTCCGCAGAAAGATAAATTGGAAACCTTATATCGTTTGCTCGGAGAGTTGCAAGGTGAGTCTGCCCTGGTGTTCTGCAATCTGCGGGAGGCGGTCGAGCGGGTGAGTAATTATCTGACAGGCGAGGGAGTGGATAATGTGAGCTTCCATGGCGGCATGGAGCAGCCCGAACGCGAAAGGGCTTTGTCCTATTTTCGTAATGGCAGCGCGGCGGTGTTTGTGTCGACCGACCTGGCGTCGCGCGGCTTGGATATTCCCGATGTGCAACATGTGATTCATTACCATCTGCCTTTGAACGAGGAGGCCTATATCCATCGTAACGGACGCACGGCGCGTATGCATGCCTCGGGCAATGCCTATCTGATCCTGAATCCGGAAGAGACAGCTCCGGAATATATCGACCGTGAACCGGAGGAGTTCTTTCTGCCGGCTGTGGCCAAAAAGCCCGTTCCGTCGCCCTGGGTTACCCTCACGATCAACCGGGGGAAGCGCGATAAACTGAGTAAAAAAGATATTGTCGGCTTTTTGTTTCAGAAAGGAGGGTTAGAGAAAGAGGAACTGGGCGTGGTCGAAGTGAAAGAGAGCTGTTCGTTTGCTGCTGTGAAACGCGAGAAATACCGTTCGCTGTTAAGTCGCATCGAAGGCGAAAAAATTAAAAACGTAAAAGCCCGTTTCTCATGATACTATCCGATATATTAATCAAAAATGTATGGCTGTTCGATAAGGTGACCGATATATATATAAAAGGTAATCTTATTAAGCAGGTGGGCGAGCACCTTGCCGTGGATGCATCGCGGGTGATCGACGGGAGCGGCAAAGCGGTGATACCGGGATTGGTGAATACGCATACGCACGCGGCGATGACATTGTTTCGTGGTTTTGGCGACGATATGAAGCTGATGCCCTGGCTGGAGGAGAAGATCTGGCCCAATGAAGCGAAGATGACCGACGAAGATGTCTACTGGGGAGCTAAACTGGCTTGCCTGGAGATGATTAAGACGGGCACGACCACCTTTTTCGATATGTATCAACGCCTGGAGGCTACGGCACAGGCGGTGGAGGAGATGGGCGTTCGCGGGGTGTTGTCGGGCGTTTGCTTCGATCATTTCAATCCGGAGTTGATGCGCAAAGGCAAGCAGAAATTGCGCGAGCAATATAGTCGCGTCGGTTCGTTTACCGACCGGATCACTTATTCGTTGGGGCCTCATGCTATTTATACCGTGTCGGGCGAGATGCTTCAGTGGGTAAACCGCTTTTCGGTAGAGAATGGCTTGTTGATTCATCTGCATCTGGCTGAAACGGAGGAGGAAGTGGCTAATTCGCTGCGCGATTTCGGGCTGACGCCCGTGCGCTATCTGCATCGGTTAGGTGTGCTTTCGCCGCGTTTGATGATTGCGCATGGGGTGTATGTCGATGAGGAGGAGATTCAGTTATTGGCCGATCATGGCGTGAAGGTGGCGCATAATCCGGCGTCGAATATGAAATTGGGCTCCGGTATCCATTTTCGCTTTAAGGAGATGAAAGAGAAGGGTATTGCGGTCGGGATAGGAACCGATGGCTGTTCCTCGTCGAACAATTTAGATATGATCGAGGCGATGAAGTTGGCCTCGCTTTTGGGGAAAGGCTGGCGTAAGGATCCGGAGGCGTTGACGGCCGAGGAGATGCTGGAAGCAGCCACTGTTGTGGGGGCTTCGATTGCCGGGTTGAATGCCGGTCGGATTGCTGAAGGCTATTTGGCTGATTTATCTCTGATCGACCTGAAGATGCCTGCTTTTGCTCCGAATTTTCATTTTGTGTCTAATCTGGTCTATGCGGCGAACGGTAGTTGTGTGGATACGGTTATTTGCAACGGACGGATTTTGATGGAGAATAAAAAGGTGGCGGGCGAAGAGGCTATTCTGGAGAAAGCTTCGGAAGTGGCCTATCGGTTGATGGAAAGGTGAATGGGGGAGAAGTTAAAGAAGTTAAGAAGTTAGAAGTTAAAGAAGTTATATGAGTCAAAATACAAATAGTGGATCACTACCCCCGTTAGGGGTAAAATGTGAATAGCCCCGTGCGTAAGCGCGGGGTCAATGGATATACAAATCGTTGCGCCACGTAGTGGTGCTATATTAGGATATATACATTAAAAATAAAAAATAAAATCATGATAAAAACAGCACACTACAAAGAAGCCGCCGATTACATCCGCTTGCGGATAAAGGCTCAGCCGGAAACTGCCATTGTTTTAGGAAGTGGCTTGGGCTCGCTGGCGGATCAGATTGCGGATCCGGTGGTTATACCTTATAAAGAGATCCCGCATTTTATGACATCGACCGTATCGGGGCATAAAGGCAATTTTATTTGCGGTAAACTGGGCAGCCGCGATGTGATCGCCATGCAGGGACGCTTTCATTATTATGAGGGTTATACGATGCAGCAGGTGACCTTCCCCATTCGTGTGATGAAACTATTGGGTATTAAAAACCTGTTGGTGTCGAACGCTGCCGGAGGAATTAATACGTCGTTTAAGGTGGGCGATCTGATGATCATACGCGATCATATTAATATGCAACCCAATCCCTTGATCGGTCCCAATAATGAGGACTTCGGGCCTCGCTTCCCGGATATGACGCGTGCGTATGACCGTGAACTGATTCGTTTGATGGAGGAGATCGCCGATGAAGAGGGAGTGGCTTTGAAGAAAGGTGTCTATGTAGGGCTGACCGGCCCTTCGTACGAAACGCCGGCGGAGTATGCTTTTTATGGCAAGGCGGGCGGCGATGCGATCGGGATGAGTACCATTTCGGAGGTGATCGTAGCGCGTCACGCGGATATACGGGTCTTTGGTATGTCGGTTATCACAAATGAAGGATATCATTTTGCCGATGATTTTGTGAACGATGGTGCCGATGTAATCGTGCAGGCCAACCGTGCAGCGACCGTGATGACCCGCTTATTTACAGCGTTGGTGGAAAAAATCTAAAAAAACTGCGAAAAAACTACGAAGAAAGTTTTGTGAAAAAGAAAAATCACTCTATCTTTGCAGCCGTTATTGCGAAAGTAGCTCAGTTGGTAGAGCATAACCTTGCCAAGGTTAGGGTCGCGGGTTCGAATCCCGTCTTTCGCTCTGGCGTACAAGGGAGGTAAGAGGTTCTCCTTTTTTTGTGTATTGGAAATGCCCAGGTGGCGGAATTGGTAGACGCGCTCGTTTCAGGTGCGAGTGTCGCGAGACGTGCAGGTTCGAGTCCTGTTCTGGGCACCCCTTATGACGCGCAGGTGGTGGAATTGGTAGACACGCTACTTTGAGGGGGTAGTGCCGGTTACGGCGTGTGAGTTCAAGTCTCATCCTGCGTACAGCCTCAGATAACTATTTTTTTTCTTCCGCTTCTGTACAAGATGCTATGTTCCGGAGAAGGGAGATTTCTTATATGTATTTTCGGGTGAAAGTTGTATGCTTCAGTAAAAATGTATATCTTTGCGCCCTATTTGATTAGAAAAAGAATAAAATAAATAAAGAGATGTCTAAAGTTTGTCAAATTACCGGAAAAAAAGCAATGGTTGGCAATAACGTTTCTCACTCCAATCATCGGACGAAACGTAAATTCAATGTTAACCTGTTTACAAAAAAGTTCTACTGGGTAGAACAGGATTGTTGGGTTAGCCTCAATATTTCAGCCGCAGGGTTGCGTACGATCAACAAAGTTGGATTGGATGCCGCCATCAAACAAGCCGCTGAAAAAGGTTTTTTAAACGCATAATGTCGGAGGAAATAGAAAATGGCAAAAAAAGCAAAAGGCAATAGAGTACAAGTGATTCTGGAATGTACCGAACACAAAGAAAGCGGTATGCCGGGTACTTCAAGATACATCACAACAAAGAATCGGAAAAACACAACAGCTCGTATGGAGTTGAAGAAATACAATCCGATCTTGAAGAGAATGACATTACACAAAGAAATTAAATAATAGGAGATTAAACAATGGCAAAGAAAGCAGTTGCAACTTTTAAGAAAGGTGACGGCCGTACCTATTCCAAGGTAATCAAAATGGTTAAGTCTCCGAAAACAGGCGCTTATATCTTCCAGGAAGAAATGGTTCCTAACGAAGCTGTAAAAGATTATTACGCGAAATAAGTCGCGGGTAAAAAAGGATATCTGAAAACTTCTTTTCCACGGGATGTGGGGAAGAAGTTTTTTTTGTGTCCTGATCTTTCTGTTTTTATAAGAGGTAGCGGTCGTATGAATAGAATTATTTATTACTTTTGCTCCACTTAGCCGGAAGAGGATTGTGGGTCAACCCGTTGCTCTTTTGATGTTTAATGAATATGTATAACAGAAAAAATATAGAACCATGAGATTTGATGTATCCAGCACAGCGCTATTGTCCCGTTTACAGTCTATTAGTAAGGTGATCGCCTCCAAGAATTCACTTCCGATTCTGGATAGTTTTCTTTTTGATTTGAAAGGTGATATGCTGACAATAACCGCCTCTGATGCGGAAACCCGTATGGTTACTTCGGTGGAAGTGATGAATGTACAGGGCGAAGGCCTGTTTGCCATTACGGCGAAAAACCTGTTGGAGCCATTGAAGGAACTGCCGGAACAACCGCTTACTTTCGATATTAGTGAGGCCAACATGGAGGTATTGATTCATTTTCAGAATGGTAAGTATAGCTTTATCGGTCAGAAAGGGGATACCTATCCGCAGCAAAAACCGTTGAAAGAGAACGCGATCTCGCTGACTATCGACAGCCAGAAGCTGTTGAGCGGTATCAGTCGCTCCCTGTTTGCTACGGCCGACGACGAACTGCGTCCGGTGATGAATGGTGTCTATTTTGATATACATACGGAAGACCTGACGTTTGTGGCTTCCGACGGGCATAAACTGGTGCGCCTGCGTAACCTGGCTATTCAATCGCCGGAGCGGGCATCGTTTATCCTTCCCAAAAAACCGGCCAACCTCCTGAAGGGTGTGCTGGGAAAAGAAAAAGAAGAGGTGAAGATCACCTTCGATGAGAACAATGCCTATATCATCTGCCAGTCGTTTGAGATGGTATGTCGCCTGATCGAAGGACGTTATCCGAACTATAACAGCGTGATTCCTCAGGAGAACCCCTATAAGGTGAATATCGACCGTCTCTCTTTCCTCAACGCCTTGAAGCGTGTATCTGTATTCTCCAATCCGGCAAGTAGTCTGGTGAAACTGCAATTGACAGCCAGTCGGATGATTGTTTCGGCGCAGGATATCGACTATTCTACTTCGGCGGAAGAGACGATTGTTTGTCAGTTTGACGGATCAGACCTGAGCATCGGTTTCAAATCGACCTATCTGATTGAGATTCTTAGTAATATTAACTCGGATGAGGTGGTGCTGGAGCTGGCGGATCCTTCCCGTGCCGGAGTCATCGTGCCATCAGAAAATGAAGAAAACGAAGATCTTCTGATGCTGCTTATGCCGATGATGTTGAATGATTAACAACTGATAAATGCAATTAAACCTTAGAAACCCGTTGGTCTTCTTCGATCTGGAGACCACGGGTATTAATATTGTGAAAGATCGTATTGTCGAGATTTCCTATGTGAAAGTCTTCCCCAACGGCAAAGAGGAGGGTAAGACCTATCGGATAAATCCCGGCATGCCTATCCCGCCGGAGTCAACCGTTTTCCACGGTATCACGGATGAGGATGTAAAAGACTGCCCGACCTTTAAAGAAATTGCTCGGAAACTGGCCTCCGAGATAGAGGGATGCGACCTGGCAGGATTCAACTCCAATCGTTTTGATATTCCTTTGCTGGCGGAAGAGTTTCTGCGGGCGGAGGTGGATATAGACTTCCGCAAGCGCAAGTTTATTGATGTGCAGACGATTTTCCACAAAATGGAACAACGCACCCTGTCGGCGGCCTATAAATTCTATTGCGATAAAGAGTTGGAGAATGCGCATACGGCTGAAGCCGACACGAAGGCAACCTATGAAGTATTGAAAGCTCAGCTCGATCGTTATCCGGAATTGGAGAATGATATGGCTTTTCTGGCAAAATTCTCCAGCCATAACAACAATGTCGACTTCGCAGGACGCGTGGTCTATGATGATAATGGGGTAGAGGTAATCAACTTCGGGAAATACAAAGGACGTCCGGTGGCCGAAGTGCTGGAGACAGACTCAGGCTATTATGGTTGGATCTTGGGAGGCGATTTCCCTTTAGACACCAAAAAAGTATTCACTGAAATAAAACTGCGCGGTTTTAATTCCAAATAACCATGAATAATTTTGATTTTTGTAATCCGGTAAGGGTAGTCTTCGGAAAAGGAGTGATTGCCCGCTTATCGACACTTATTCCTGTGTCCGAACGTGTGTTGTTTTTATATGGTGGCGGAAGCATCCGTAAAAACGGGGTGTACGACCAGGTCGTAAACGCTTTGCAAGGCCACCAAGTAGTTGAGTTTGGCGGTATCGAAGCCAATCCGCATTACGAAACCTGTATGCGGGCCGTAGAGTTGGTACGTAAAGAAAAACTGACCTTTATCCTGGCTGTTGGTGGTGGTTCCGTGGTGGATGCCGCTAAGTTTATAGCCGCATCGACCTGTTTTGATGGCGACCCCTGGACGATTCTCTCTGAAGGGAAATCGATCGAACAACCTTTGCCTATCGGGGCGGTGATTACCCTGGCGGCGACCGGTTCGGAGATGAATGATCGGGCGGTGATCACCCGCGTATCGAGTGGTGAGAAGCTGAATTTTGCCAGCCCGAAAGTCTACCCGCAGTTTGCTGTTTTAGATCCCGAAGTGACCTATTCTTTGCCGCTTCGGCAGGTGGCCAATGGGGTGGTAGATTCGTTTATTCATGTGATAGAGCAATACCTTACCTACCCGGTGAATGCCAAAGTACAGGATGCCTTCTCGGAAGTGTTGATGAAGGTGATCGTGGAAGAGGGGCGAAAAGTATTGAAAGATCCTAATAACTATGATATACGTGCCAATCTGATGTGGGCGGCAACCAACGCGTTGAACGGATGGATCGGGCAGGGTGTGCCGCAGGACTGGTCGTCGCACCGCATTGGTTATGCCATGACAGCACAGTTTGGCCTGGATCATGCCCAAACCCTGGCGGTGATTCTGCCGGGTGTGATGACCTATATGCAGAAAGAAAAAGCGGAGAAGATCATGCGCCTGGGCGAGATCGTCTTTGGCATCACGGAAGGAGACCCCGAGGAACGCGTAGAAAAAACAATCGAAGCCTGCGAATCCTTCTTCCGGGAAATGGGCATTCAAACACGCCTTTCCGATTATGGCATCCGCGAATCCGACCTGGACAACCTGGTCAGCCAGGTAAAACAAATGAACTGGCACTTAGGCGAACACGCCAATATCGACGATAAGGTAGCCCGGGAGATTTTGATGCTGCGGGTGTGAAAACTATAAATCTCCGCTTATCCATTGTCCATTATCCATTATCCATTAGAAATCGTATCTTTGAAGTGTCAAAAAATGAGTGTTATGCTGCAAGGTAAACATATTATATTGGGTGTGACCGGGAGTATCGCGGCCTATAAGGCGGCGACGATTATCCGGGGATTAGTGAAGAAAGGTGCGGAAGTGCAAGTGGTTATTACGCCGGCTGGCAAGGAGTTTATTACGCCTTTGACGCTGTCGACCTTGAGTCGTAATCCGGTGATCAGTGAGTTCTTCTCGAACCGCGACGGCACGTGGAACAGCCATGTGGATCTGGGACTCTGGGCCGATGCGATGCTGATTGCGCCGGCTACAGCCGCTACGATCGGTAAGATGGCAAACGGTATAGCCGATAATATGCTGATCACAACCTATCTCTCCTGTAAAGCGCCTGTCTTTGTTGCTCCGGCGATGGACTTGGATATGTATGCCCATCCCGCTACACAGCAGAATATCGAACGCTTGCGCTCTTTCGGCAACCGGATCATTGAACCGGGCGAAGGTGAATTGGCCAGCCAATTGATCGGTAAGGGGCGGATGGAGGAACCGGAGGTTATTATCGACTACCTGGAAGCCTTTTTTGCCGCTCAGGCAGATCTGTCAAAAAAAAAAGTGCTGATAACAGCCGGTCCGACATATGAAAAGATCGATCCCGTACGTTTTATAGGTAACTACTCTTCCGGCAAGATGGGTTTTGCTCTGGCAGAAGCTTGTGCCTCGCGGGGAGCAGAGGTTATTTTGGTGGCAGGGCCGGTTTCTTTGAAGACTTATCATCCGGGCATTCGGCGAATCGATGTCGAATCGGCTGAGGAGATGTACCGTGAGGCTGTCAACTATTTCCCAGATTCGGATGCTGCTCTTTTGTGTGCTGCTGTGGCCGATTATCGCCCTGAGCAGCGTGAAGAGGAAAAGATAAAGCGGGAGAAGCGCGAAGGCATGGAATTGCGTCTGGTGGCGAATAAAGATATTGCTGCTACGTTAGGCGAAATGAAGCGAGCCGATCAGGTGTTGGCTGGTTTTGCCCTCGAAACAAAAGATGGTATTCCCAATGCACAGGGCAAACTGAAGCGCAAAAACCTTGATTTCATCGTTCTGAATTCGATGGAAGATGCAGGTGCTGGCTTTGGTGTAGATACCAATAAGGTGACGATATTGGATAAAGAGGGAGGCATCACTGAGTATCCTTTGAAGAGCAAACAGGAGGTGGCTCAAGATATTGTCGATCGACTAATAATAGGCTTAAAAGAGAATACATGAATAAGATTATAGGAATTCTTCTGGCGTGCTTTGTCTCCGCAGGGGTGCAGGCGCAGGAATTGAATGCCCGTATCATGATCAACAGCGATAAGATCCAGGGCACCAATAAGCAGGTGTTTACCACGTTGCAGAACGCGCTGACGGAGTTTGTCAATAATAAGAAGTGGACAGACGCGACTTTTACGGTGAACGAGCGGATCGATTGTACGATGACTATCATTGTGAATGAACAGGCCGATAATAGTTTCAAAAGCGAATTGCAGATACAGGCGCGTCGTCCGGCCTATAACTCCAGCTATACGACAACGATTCTGAACATTAGCGACCGTGCTTTCGACTTTGAATACACGGAGTATGAACCCCTGGAATATGCCGAGAATATGCTCTCAAGCAATCTGACTGCTACCATGGTGTTTTATATCTACCTGATTTTAGGGCTTGACTTCGACAGTTTCTCTCCCCAGGGAGGAAGTCCTTTTCTGCAGCAGGCACAACAGGTCGTAAGCCTGGCGCAGGCGCAGATGTCGTGGAGCGGTTGGAAAGCCTTTGAAAGCGACCAGAACAGACACGCGATTATCACCGCCCTGACCGACAATACTTCGGAGGCTTTCCGCGAGATGTGGTACACCTACCATCGCCGGGGGCTCGATGAAATGGCGGCCAATGCCGATCGCGGGCGAGCTAATATCATTGCGGCATTGCCTGCCCTGCAACAGGTAAAAAGCGCCCGGCCTACATCCGTGATCCTACAGATGTTTGTCAATGCGAAATTAGACGAGGTCGTTGCTATCTATTCAAAAGCAACCAGCCAAGAGAAACAAGAGGGCTACAAAATGCTTTCCGAGCTCTTCCCGGCAGATCAAATGCGTTTAGAACCACTTACACAGCCATAAAAGAGATGTTATCATCGTTATATATTCAGAACTACGTATTGATAGAGAAGCTGGATATCCGCTTCCATGAAGGATTATCGGTTATTACGGGGGAGACCGGCGCGGGGAAGTCGATTATGCTCGGCGCTTTGGGATTGGTGTTGGGGCAACGTGCCGATGGGAAAAGCATCCGTCATGGCGCGGATAAGTGCGTGATTGAGGCTCATTTCGATATATCATCCTATCAATTACAGGCGTTTTTTGAAGAGAACGACCTGGAGTATGATCCGGTCACCTCTATTTTTCGTCGTGAATTGTATGCGTCGGGTAAGTCGCGCGCCTTTATAAACGATTCGCCTGTCTCGCTTCCTGTGATGAAAGAGCTGGGATCCCGGTTGATCGATATACACTCGCAGCATCAGAATCTATTGTTGGGAGATAATCGCTTTCAACTGCGCGTGATCGATATGCTGGCGAAAAACAATGATTATCTCGATACCTATAAAAAAGCCTATGCTGCCTATCAGGCGTTGTTGAAAGAGTTGAAGCAACTGAAAGAGACAGCTGAGCAAAATAAAAAAGAGGAAGACTTTCTTCGTTTTCAATGGGAGCAGCTGGCGGAAGCCAACCTGCAGGAAGAGGAACAGGAGGAGTTGGAGCGGGAGCAGGAGATGCTTTCCCATGCTGAAGAGATCAAATCATCCCTTTTCCAAGTCCATGAATTATTAAATGGCGAGGAGCGGGGAGGCGTGATGCTTTTGAAAGAGGCACTTTCGGTTGCGCGTGCCATGATTCCCTATTACGCTCCTGCGGAAGAGATCGTTGAACGGCTGGAAACGGCCTATATCGATTTGAACGATCTGGCATCGGAAGCAGATAAACAAAAGGAGGGTATCGAATTCAATCCTGATCGCCTCGATTGGGTGAACGATCGCCTGAATATGCTTTATTCTCTACAACAGAAACATCGTGTGTCGACTGTTGCTGAATTGCTTGCCTTGAAGAACGATTTTGAAGGACAACTCAAAGAGATCGCCTCGTATGATGAACAGATCGATGCGCTGGAGAAGCAAAAGAAATCTTCCTATAAGCAGCTGTTGAAACAGGCTGAAGCGCTTCATACACGCCGTCTGGCCGCCTCAAAACAGTTTGCCGAAGAATTGACTGCGCAGATTGCCCTTTTGGGTATTCCCCATGCCCGTTTTCAGGTGGGTATAGAGAAAAAAAACGAACCGGGAGCAGACGGCATGGATGATGTCGCCTTCTTTTTCTCCGCGCATCGGGCAGGCGAATTGATGCCGGTGGCACAAACGGCTTCCGGTGGGGAGATTTCCCGCCTGATGCTCTGCATAAAGGCCATGATGGCTGGGTATACGGCGCTGCCGGCTATTATCTTCGATGAGGTGGATACCGGAGTTTCCGGCGATATAGCCGATAAAATGGGGGAAATTATGCTGCAACTGGCTAAGAATATGCAGGTGATTGCCATTACCCATTTGCCGCAGATTGCTTCGAAAGGGCGCACGCATTACCTGGTTTACAAAGAAGATACGGCGGAACAGACCAACACCTACATCAAGCCGTTAACCGACGAAGAGCGTGTCCGCGATATTGCCCGTATGCTGAGTGGGGCAACTTTGACGGAGGCCTCGATGACCAATGCGCGCGAATTATTACAAAATTCCTAAAAGAAGTTATAAAACGCCCTCTCGTTCGTCTTCTATTAAACGGATTGCTCTTCATGCAGTCTTAGAAGTAACAAACAGAGTAGTAACAATTAAAAATTAAAGCCATGAAACGATTAAGTATAATAGCCTTATTGCTGCTTCTATGTAGTTTGCCCGGTTACAGTCAGTTTTGGATTGAGTTTGGATGGCACGACGCGCAATGCCGCCAGTGTGTATCGATGTCACAATCGCTTCGCTTAAATCCCAAGCAGGCTCGCGATTATCAGAAAATAGTTCACAAATACGGCCAGAAAATAGAGAAAGAGGCACGTCGCGATTATAAACATTGGGACAAAGCAGCCCGCAGAATTTATGACCTGCGTATGGATCGCGACCGCAAAATACAACGTATGCTCAATCCGCAACAGTTCAGTATGTACGTACACGCGGTGCAGGCTCGTCCGCAACGCATTCACGATTACAATGGCTGGTATGAAAACCCGCGTTATGCCGGTTATCGTCACTCACCGGATTGGAGAAGACTGGAAAACCAATACTGGAACTACCATTGGAACTTGAAACCGGCACCGCATTACGATAACCGTCCGCCACAGCCTAAAAAAGGACAGGCACCCCATCCGAACAACCGGCGAAACGATCACCGGGATGACCGCCGGGACGATCGTTACAACAACCGTCCGGGACGCCGCTAATAAAAACACTCCATTCTTTCGGTAACGCCCTCAAAAAGTTGTACTTTTGCATGCAAAGAACAATTAAGTAAAGCGATCGCATGAAAGAAAACGACGTGGTTTTTGGCATCCGTGCCGTGATTGAGGCCATACAAGCAGACAAAGAAATCGATAAAATATTGGTAAAAAGGGAACTTCAGGGAGAACTCTCCCGTGAACTGTTCGCCCTTTTGAAAGAAAAAAATATAGCCGTTCAGCGGGTTCCCGTTGAGCGGCTTGATCGTATTACCCGGAAGAATCATCAGGGGGTAATCGCTTTTATCTCGTCAATCACCTATCATCGCCTGGAAGATATCATCCCCTTTGTGTATGAGCAGGGCAAGAACCCTTTCATTGTCCTGTTGGATGGTGTGACCGATGTCCGCAATTTCGGGGCTATTGCCCGCACCTGCGAATGTGCTGGGGTCGATGCGATCGTGATTCCTGCCAAAGGAAGCGTGACAGTCAATGCCGATGCAATGAAAACATCAGCTGGTGCTCTGCATGTACTCCCGGTTTGCAAGGAGAAGAATATCAACCAGTCGATCCGTTTCCTGCAGGAAAGTGGCGTGAAAGTGTTTGCCGCTACCGAGAAGGCTTCCCATGTCTATACCGCAGTTTCTTATGATGGCCCGGTAGCCATCGTGATGGGTGCCGAAGACAAAGGCGTATCGATGGAAAACCTGCGCATATGCGATGAAATGGTGAAAATACCACAATATGGCACCATTGGTTCGCTCAATGTCTCGGTTGCCTCCTCTATTTTGATTTATGAAGTGATTCGTCAACGAAACATATAAAACTTAAACATCATGAAAAAAGTAATTTCAACAAACAACGCACCCGCGGCTATCGGGCCTTATAGCCAGGCTATTCAAACAGGCAATATGTTATTCTCTTCCGGCCAGCTTGGTATGGATCCGGCTACCGGTAATTTTGTAGAAGGCGGCGTGAAAGAGCAGGCTATCCAGGTATTTAAGAATATCCAGGCTATTCTGGATGAGGCGGGTTATACCACTGACGATATTGTGAAAACAACCGTATTCCTGGCGGATATGGCCGATTTTGCGGTGGTAAATGAGGTGTATGCCGCCCAGTTCACGGGCACCTTCCCGGCACGTTCGGCTGTGGCTGTGAAGACGCTGCCGAAGAATGGTTTGGTGGAGATCGAATTTATCGCGGCGAAGTAATTCCTTTGTTTAGCGTTTCCCGAACAGTTTAGTGATCAAATCCTTCCGTCCGATCTTTTGTAATGCCTGCATGATCTGGCGGCGGAATTCCGGCTTATACCAGAAAAAGAACTGCCGTTGGCGTAGTTTCTCTTCTTTGGTATGAGCCGTATATATTTTCTCCAGCGTGTAGGGGTGGTATCCCGTATAATAGATCTCCGTTGCCAAGGTCATGGGAGTGGGGGTGAAGTCCTGCACCTGCTCCAGTTGAAAATGAAGCCCTTTGGTGATGGCGGCCAATTCCGCCATATCGGCCTCGCTGCATCCCGGATGGCTGGAGATGAAGTAGGGGATCAATTGCTGGTTCAGTCCCTGTTCCTGATTAATGCGATCGAATATTTTTTTGAACTGATGGAATTGCGCGAAAGGCGGTTTGCGCATCATCTGCAATACATTGGTTTGTGTATGCTCCGGTGCAACCTTCAAGCGTCCCGAAACATGACGTGCAATCAACTCTTCGGTATAGGCGCGTGCTGACCGGTTCAACTTCTCCTCTGCGTAACGGTGCAACAAAAGATCATAGCGCACGCCGCTTCCGATAAATGATTTTTTTATCTCCGGCAGATTGTCTACCGCTTGGTATATCTCCAACATCGGAGTGTGGTCGGCGTTTAGATTCTTGCAGACTACCGGGAAGATGCAGGAAGGTTTCCGGCACTGTCGGCAGATCTCCTGATTGATGCCTTTCATCCGGTACATATTGGCTGACGGACCGCCCAGATCACTTAAGTAACCCTTGAAATCGGGCATTTTGGTGATCGCTTTCACCTCCTTCAGGATCGACTCCTTGCTGCGCGACGCGATAAACTTCCCCTGATGGGCAGAGATCGTACAGAAGGCACAGCCTCCGAAGCAACCCCGGTGCATATTAACGGAGAATTTGATCATCTCAAACGCCGGAATCTCTTTCCCTTTGTATTTGGGGTGAGGCAGGCGGGTATAGGGCAAGTCGAACGAGGCGTCAATCTCCTTTTCCGTCATAGGCGGGAAGGGCGGATTCACTACCAGGGTTTGTTTGCCTACCTTTTGTAATAGCCGTTTGGCTTCCCACTTATTGGATTCCTCTTCGATATATCGGAAGTTTTTTGCCTGTTTCAGTTTGTCTTTCAGGCATTCTTCGTGCGAAAAAAGTTCGATATCGTCCGGTGAAATGGCTGTTTTATCTGCGAGGTAGACCGTTTGCCGGATGTCTTTGATCGAAGCAAAGGGCTCGCCTTTTTTTAGTTGTGCGACCAGGGCTTTGAGGGGCAGTTCCCCCATGCCGTAGATCAAGAGATCGGCACCGCTTTCTATCAGTATGCCAGGTTTCAGGCGATCCTGCCAGTAGTCATAATGCGTCAGGCGGCGAAGCGAAGCCTCGATGCCTCCCAACACAACGGGAACATCCGGAAACAACTCTTTCAGGATACGGGTGTAGACAATTGAAGGGTAGTCAGGACGCATACCAGCACGACGATCAGGAGTGTAAGCATCGTCACTGCGCAGTCGTTTGTTGGCGGTGTAATGGTTGATCATCGAATCCATAGCTCCGGGCGAAATGCCAAAGAAAAGACGCGGTACACCCAGTTTTTTGAAGTCACGGTGGTCACCCCGCCAGTCGGGTTGCGGCACAATGGCCACCCGCAGTCCTTCCGCTTCCAATATACGCCCGATCACCGCCGCGCCAAACGACGGATGATCCACATAAGCATCGCCCGAGAAAAGGATCACATCGACCCAATCCCAGCCTCTTGCCTCCATCTCTTTCTTCGTGGTCGGAAGCCATGCCTGCGGTGATAAATGATTCATGATGCAAAGGTAGTGCTTTTTTAGGAAAGGGCTGTTTATAATAAGGGGTTAGTAGCCAGCAAATGAATTGCCTTGACTCAGGTCGCCTGTGCGATAGCCTTTGTAAAACCAGTCGTGGCGTTGTTTGGAGGTGCCGTGGGTAAATGAATCGGGCACGCTATGGCCTTGTGCCTGTTCCTGCAATCGGTCATCGCCGATGGCATTCGCTGCATTCAATGCCTCTTCAATATCATCCGCCTCTAAACTGCCAAACATCCGTTCGGTGTGGTGTGCCCAGTAGCCGGCGTAAAAGTCAGCTTGTAATTCTAAGGCAACCGATATCTTATTCGCATTCTTCTGACTCGTGTTAGCCATTTGCTGATGAGCCTGGTCAAGGGTGCCTAATAGTTTTTGCACATGGTGTCCTACTTCATGGGCGATCACATAAGCATAAGCAAAGTCGCCTCCTGCCCGAAGCTGGTTTTCCATTTGCTGGAAGAACGAGAGGTCGATATATACCTTTTCATCGAGTGAACAATAAAAGGGACCGGTTGAACTTTGCGCGCTGCCACATGCAGAGGTGGTATATCCCGTGAAAAGCACAAGAGTTGGTTTGCGGTAGGTACGTCCCATTTGTTTGAAAGCAGCTTCCCATACCTCTTCCGTATCGGCTAATACAACAGACACAAATTCTGCCATCTCATCTTCTTCAGCAGTAGGGGTATAGGTTTGCGAATAGTTCGAGGTATTTGATTGTCCGACTCCACCGATCATTTCCAATACCTGGAGTGGATTACCGCCCATCAACCAAATAACACCCGCCACAACCAATAGCCCGATCCCGCCTTTTAGACTAAATCCTTTGATACTGCCGCTGCTAAATGATTTACCACCCTGCGAACGACGGTCGTCCACATTCTCACTACCTCTTCTACCTTTCCATTTCATATGTTATTCCTTTTGGAAATATAACAGACAAGTGTAGCAGATAGTTCGCCAATTCACTACTATACTTTCCTTTGTTTTATGAGGAGTGGGGATCGGAGAAGGCAAATGTGACGGATGCTTGGGATAATAAAGGCGATATCGTTATTGGTAATGATGTCTGGGTCGGCTATGAGGCGGTGATTATGGCCGGGGTTCATATCGGCGACGGGGCTATTATCGGGACGCGGGCGGTGGTTACGAAAGATGTTCCGCCTTATACCATCGTAGGGGGAGTGCCGGCCAGGGAGATACGGAAGCGCTTTGACGAAGCAACTATCTCCAAGTTACTAAAACTTCAGTGGTGGGATTGGCCGGTAGATAAGATCCAGGAGGTGATACCTTATATTATGGATGGGGACATTGGGGCGTTATAAAGGGAGAAAGGAGAAAGGAACAAGGAGAAAGGAAATTCCTTGTTCCTTTGTTCCTTTCTCCCTTCTCCTTTCTCCTTTCTCCTTCATAAGGGTTTCACCGGGATGCAGATGTCGACGATATGCTTCTGCTCGGGATGCGTTGTGTAGTCGTTGTGATAGAGTTCGTAGGTACAGCCGTCGCCTTGTTGATAGCCGCTTTCTACAAACCAGTTGCACATGGAGTTCCATGCTTTCTCAAAGTCGGCAAAGCCCAGTTCAAAGTGTCCGACAGCATACTTCCCGCCGGGAATGGTGAGTTTGCCGATTTCGCCGTCTACTTTCACATCTTCTTCGATAATGATACAGGCGCTTTGGCGTACTTTCTCCAGTTCGGTTACTGAAGGGTCATCGTGGGTTACGGATGCGGACTTCGATACATTTGGGGTGTACAACCCACGGGGATACGCCCATTTGAATAGCTTTTCGTAGGCCTGCCCGATCTGATTGAACGCTCCGATGTGGCGCACATACACTGCCTTCATTTCAGGCATTTCCTTTACTTCAATGTTTGCTTTCATAAAATAAAATTGATTTGATTCGACGATACAAAGGTCGGCGTTCTCGCCTGTATCGCTTTTCAAATTCTTGCGGAGCATTTGTCCATTCTTGCTAAACAGCTTTCCGTTTTGCGAATAGACGGGTTTATCGGCTTTGCTGAACTGACTGGGCGTCATGCCGAAATGTTTTTTGAAAGTCCGGCTGAATAACGAGACGCTTCCAAAACCACAACCGTAGGCAATTTCAGTGATGGTTTCAGGAACAGCTTCGCGGAGTTTCCAGGCGGCTTTCTCCACCCGCAGGCGTTGGATATAGTCGATGGGCGTTTCACCAATCAGGAAAGAGAAAATCCGGTGAAAATGAAATGGGGAGAAGTTGGCAACGTCGGCGATGCTTTTTAACTCCAACGGCTTGTCGAGGTGTTGGTCGATATAATCCATCACCCGGTTGATACGTGCACGGTATTCTATGCGGCTATTTTCTTGTATATTCATAATCGACAAAGGTAGTCGGAAGGGGGGAGATGGTGTGTTCTATTCTTGCTAAGTTTGTTTAGGAGATAGAAACAAGGAGATAGGATTTTTACTTTTTTAATTGCCTAAAGGCGGGAGATCTATTTACTCTGATATAATGAGGATCTGAAAGTAGTATGTATTGTAGCTCATATAGTCAGTTTTTTGTTTATATCTGCTTATAGTCTAATCTGCTTCGTTTTTAATACTATAGACGAGACAACCGCAACAATTAAAGCAAAAACAGCAATTCCCCCAAATGATATATGTAAACCATATTGTTTTCCTACAAATCCAATTATTACAGGGCCGAGGAGTATACCCGAATATCCGAGAGCATTGATGAAGCTAATAATGTTATGTGTAGCCATCCCTTTAATATGTGCTGTGAAAGAGACGAACTGAGGGACGACATTGGCAGCACCGAAACCGACCATCGCAAAGCCAGCGACAGCAGCAATAGTGCTATCAATTAGTACTACAATCATGAAACCAACAGAAATAAGTAATGCTCCTCCAGCTACAACAACTCTTTGTCCTAAGCGATCGACTATTTTGTCACCGCAGAGTCTCATAATTGTCATTGCTACAGCAAAAGCTGTGTAGAAGAATCCGGCAATAGAGATGTTAATGCCACGCTCTTGACTGACAAATATTGCCGACCAACCCATTACAGCTCCTTCCGCAGCATACATGATAAAGCATAGCAATCCAACCACGACAACCATAGGGGGAATATATAGTTTGCTTTTCCTTGGCTTCTCAATAGGCGTGGCAGGCATAAGACTTTCTTTCGACAATAAATCCCGGCATCCGAACGCCAGCGCAAGCAATGTAAACACCATACAAATGACTACGGCCCATTTAGGTATGAGCCCCAAAGTAAACAGTACGCTCATAGCTCCAGCGCCAATCAGTGTGCCCAACGAGTAGCCGCCATGAAAACCAGACATAAGATGCCGCCCCGTCTTGCGCTCAATGGCAATACCATTCATATTTGCCGCAACATCAATGGTAATAGTACAACTTCCGAAAACCATAAGCATCACGCCTGTCAGCCACATATTTATAAGCAGGCTTATTGTTAACAATGCGAAAGCCATCAGCAACCCCGACACATAAACCACCTTCTTTGCGCCAAAACGATTTACAAGAAAGCCAGAAAGCGGAAGTGCGCAGATAGAGCCAAACCCACTACACAGCATAAGCAATCCAAGAGTACCCTCATCCATTGCAAAAGCACTCTTGACGTATGGAACGAGCGGTGCCCACGCAGCCTCGAGCACTCCTATTACCATAAAGGCAACACGATTAGCGACAAGCAAATGTTTATGTTGGTTATGAAGCATGTTTATCTTAAATTAATTGAAAAAGATATATTGTGACTGGGCATTATGACACAGCCTCACTTTTCTTTGGCTCTCTGTTTACTTGTTTGCGGTCTGTTTGAATCCTGTATCTTCCGCTGGCCATGACTGCCATTTGCATTCGCCGACTTCCATTGCTGAGAATTGTGCGGTGAATGAATGATCAACCGGGCTCGCCGCATATATTCCGAATGAAATTTCTCCATCACCCTTGTCTAAATGGAATGTGCGCATTTGGTGGAAAGTGATGCCATTAGGACTTGTCTCTATATAATAGTCGCTTCCTCGGCGGCTTAGACGATACCACATTTCCTTTATGGAAGAGGGGATGTCGTGTGTAGCCCAATCGGAATATCCATTGTTTGTTACAACACTTCCCAACCTCTGGTATTCTTCATTCTCGTATTCAATTGATGCCTTCATCCAGTTATCACTGTCAAGATAGATTGCGATTCCGCATTGGTCAAACAGCGCAGAACTGTTGAATGATGTCTTTACGGTAAAAGAAAATAACTTGTTAGCGGTTTTCATTTGCAGCACCGGAGCATTATCATTGCTGAATCCATAGTATGTACGCTGCCACAGGTCGGTATGGGGCTCTGAAACGATTGTAATCAAAGAATCCGTGATTGTATGTTGTTTCGGTTCACGAGTCCAAAACAAGTTTTCCGCCACAAATGGCTTTAAGGTTGTGTCTTTTTTCATATTCGAGTCGTTTGTTGTTGTCGTTTGTTGTTGCTGTCCATTCCGGCATGAAAACAGGGTGCATACAAGCAGTGACAACACTATGATAATTTGATTCTTATTCATTTGTTGAGATGTTAAATCTGTTTATAACGCCTGATTATAGTGTAAGGTAAGTGCCCTATTCCTCGTTGAGTTTGCCTATGCGGAAATTGGAGACAGCTTCTTGCTTAAGCGATACTTCCGTGAAATAGCAGGTGTGCTCATTGTCTTTGGGGCTTTGGGAACTCAGGCCAAGCAATAGTTTTTCAGGAAAATCATTCTTATAGAGACGAGCCATGTGCCATATTTTCCCATCTTCTGAAAAATAACTACCCAGAGTGGTGCCATCGGAGGATAATCTCATATAGACATACGGACCGATAATTGCCTGATGATTATTGTCATCGGAAGTGCCTATTGTACGAACTGACACTACACGATAATCACCATATTCATCCTGCTCGAAACATAGTTTTTGACAATGCATGTCGTTCTCATACGCATATAACACACCAGCTGAATATGTTCCGGTTTCGGTGAAGTTAGGCTGTACTTTAGCTGTAAAAGTGAAAGGCTTAGTGTTGTCAACCTCTGTGAAAATGACCGCGGAACTATTGACAACGCTTCCGTCCGGAGAACGGAAATAATCAGTTTGGGGACCGGCTACAAACTTGACGGTGTCGCCAAGAAGTGTAATACTGTTTTCTGTACAGTTTTTAGACTTTGTAAAACGGATTTCTCCTACATTGATGTTACATGGATCGAGTTCAACGGTTTCCGTCGTAACTTTCTTGTCAAAACTGACTGTTTCTTTTCCTGATTCTTTCTGAGTGCATCCACTCACTACGATACTTGTAATGAGTGCGGCAAATACTAATCTTTTCATTGTGATGTTGATCTGTTTTCTATTGATTTACAACTTTCTTATGGATTATTTCCGGTTGCAAAATTAGATAGAATACAAGATGTGAGCAACACTGATTTCTAACCAATTTTCGCATTAAGCGTATATACACATTAAATAAGGCTCATTCTTAATGCAATTTCTACTGCCGCTGCTGTATTGGTAACTTTTAATGCCGTTAGAATATCCTGACGATGGCGATTGACAGTATGAATTGAGATATTTAAGTTATCGGCAATCTGTTTGCTTGGCACCCCTTTGGCCAGTAAGGACAATATTTCAAGTTGTCGGCGGCTAAGAATTTTACGGTCACTCGCTTCGTATAGGTCTCGTCCAACCGTTTCCCCGGTCAATAGATTGACAATGATTCCGTCTTGTCGGTTATGAGAAATGGGGTATGGAATGTAAGTGCATAGGCCGAGTGAGACACTACCGTTGGCACTACAGCTGAAATATCTCGTTGTGTGGAGTATTTTGACTATTTCATTGCCTTCGGGCCGGTAAAAATTGAGGATACATGAAGCCGAAAAATTAGTCTTTTCTTTTATTGAAAGTTCTTTTATAAAATTGAAGAAACGGAGTTCCAGTACATGACGTTCAATAAGCTCATCTTCTTTCGCATGACTGAATACAATGTCCTCAAAGGCTGAATTATAGTCTACCATATATTCCGGGAGATTCATTACAGTTTGCCCGAATTTCCCGGAGTATATATGGCATTCGTTGTTTTGAAAATCAGAAACAACAGCTATCCCTTCTGTCGCAAGAGCATAACCATTCGCACAGGCTCTTGCTTTAGCGAGTAAAAGCTCTCTATTATCCGAGACCTCAAACTGTTGTTCTGTCAAAAGCGATTTTAGTTCATGTTCTTGCTTCATTATGGATTGAATTAGTCTGCTTTATGTACAAAGGACCAATGGGTATGTGTGACTTTCCTGCTATCTTCGTCTTTCTTTTTCATAATCATTCTGCCAACAACTCTATATAATTACCTTCGGGATCTAATACGGCACTTTCATAATAGCCATCGCCGGTAGTACGTGGTTCGCTTGCAATGGTGTAACCATCTCTTCGGAAGTGTTCGGTCAGTTCATTGACAGTTTCTTTGTTTCCAATGGAGAGGGCTATGTGTGCCAATCCTTTAAGCATATAACGTAGTTGGTCGTTCTGGGCGATATCCGGACGGTTCATCAACTCAATGCGTGCTCCTCCTTCGTTAAAGGTCAGGAAGTAAGAGGTGTATTTCTTTACAGGGTTGATGTATTTATCGTTGCAGCTAACGTTGAAGTATTTGAGGTAAAACTCCTTCATGCGTTCGATATCGTCCACCCAAATGGCTATGTGTTCTATTTTCATCTTGTTGTCTCTTCTGCTTTAAGTGGAGTAAACAATTCAATCAGGTTCTCTTCCGGGTCGTAGAGATGCACGACACGCATTCCCCAGCCGGGCATATCCATGGGTTCGTTGATGAATTTAAGTCCTTTGGCCGAAAACGCCTGATAGCTTTCGTCTACATTGTCGACCTCGAAGGAAATCATGGATTTCTCGCGGCAAGCCGTGGGTTGTGCCTTGTCTGCATTACCAATGGCGGGGGCCATATAGTCGGAGGTGAACAGGGCAAGGCCTTCTATGCCGTCGGCTACCTTGAAGCTGGCATAACATTCCTCTACGTCCCAGGCGGCCTCCAAACCGAGCTGTTGGGTGTAGAAATTGAAACACTTGCGATAGTCTTTTACTAATAATCTTACGTTGTTGAATTTCATGTTTGTTATGTTTTAATTTATAATATTCTTTTCTTAATCTACTCTATCTTCTGTTATCGTCAGAATATGTCCGTTGTTATCGAAGATGGCGAATTCGTCTGCCCCGTAGAATGTTTTATGCATCTCTTTGGCAAGGTACGCTGTCCCCTGAAGTTTCTCGTATAATGTTTGCATACCTTTCATCTTCACATAAAAGGTTATTGCACCCAATACCGGACGACCGGCTAACTGCGGATATTCTTCGGTAAGATTGCCCATTTCCTGAAACATAAGCGTTGCTTCACCATTAGCCACCATTGCCCATTGCAAGCCTCCGGTGGGGGCGGGAACACTCATAATCAGATTGAAACCTAATGTCTCGGTATAAAACTGTACTGTTTCGTCGACGCTCTTTACGCCGATATTAGGAGATAGAGTTTGATATTCCATGGCTTTCATCTTTTTTGAGTACAAAAATACAATAGTTGTTTGATGTGTTTCGTGTAAAAATCCGACATTCTACACGGCGTGTTCCGACGGAGAGATACTTCCCAAACGCTGAAACTCTTTATTCATGTGCGAGTGATCGTGATATCCGCAAGCAATGGCTATTTCGTACATGCTTTCATTCGGATGGGTTTCCATATACCTACGGACGGAGCGGAAGCGCATGATATTGCTGAATGCTTTGGGAGATATGCCGATGGTTGCTTTGAATTTACGTTCGAATTGCCGCTCCGACAGACAGACTTCTCCGGCTACCTCCCTGACGGCTAAGTGGCCGTTGTTGCTTTGAATAAGAGAGACAGCATAACTGATTTGTCGGTCGGGCAGGAATAACTTGTGCATACGCGCCAGGAAGTAGGCATTGATATAATTAATGCGTTCCTGCATACACTCCATGTCGGGCAATCGCTCATAGAAACTGTTATCAAACAGCGTTTCGGTGAGAGGTAGTTCTATGTTTTGGTTGGTAATCATGGAGATGGGTATGCGGGTGAATGCAGTGATCCCTGCCGGCGCAAAGCGGATTCCCATCATTTGCACCCGCCCCGGCTGATAGGAGATTTCCAATAAAGAGGTCATGGTACCGACCAGCATGGGCAAGTCGGCTGAGGATTGGTTACTTCCGAAATCGAAGATGATATCCACGCAACCGTCGGGGAGAATACGGTGTGTGAACGTATTGTCAATCAGCCCATCGGTAACCCAATAGGTTTCTATCAAGTGCTGTAGGCGCAGGTCGGGTGGGAATTCTTTGTACATACAGGTTATTTCGGTATCATTCCACCAATTCGAAATCATGTTTCTCAAACTCATTCCCGTTGATGATAATAGCTACCTGATGAAGTCCGGGGTGGAGTTTGCGGGTGGTTACTACCTTGAACGAGTGTTTGCGGGTGATCGCAGTGGTTGAATGGGCGGCGTAGTCTTTCTCACTGATCTTGCAGACTTTCTTCGACAAGGTGCCGTTCGCCTTTTGGTAGTATAAGCTGTATTCGAGTCTTATTTTCGCTTTCTTATTGTTGTTGTTCGATAGGTTGAAACTAAACTCCAACGAGTCGCCGACTTTCACTTGGGGAGTTACGATCCGGAAGTTCTCAATCATTATGTGTTTCGTAGAACCCAGACCGAATAGCTCCATCACTTCGGGATTGCCTTGTTTGAGCAGTGTCCGGCAGCCGTGCTTAATGATCCAATCGACTTCTTCCGATTCTCCTTGCCACCTTTTTACCAGATCAATCACTACTTGGGGATTGTCTTTGGCAATGTCATTCAGGTTGTTGGCAACGCTTAGACGCACAAACCGAGCCGGGTCGTTCTTTAGGTTTTCCAGGATGGGAAGGATGGGAGTAGGATCGGCTTTCAGACTCGGCAGAGCCATAGCCCAGGGCAGGCGTGGGCGGCAACCTTCGGATGCCAACCGGCGGACTCCCCAATGTTCGTGCTTCGACCAGATGAGCATTTGCGCCATCATGGCTTCGGGGTATTTGACAATGAAGGGATGGGTGACAAACTCGCAGCTACTGAACTGGGTGATCCGCTCGATGGCTTTGACGGAGGTCTCGTAATCGTCCAAGCCGTATTGTTCGATATAGCTATCCAAAATTCCTCCATATTCCAAGAGTAAGCCAAACTTTGTATCGTCTATTTGGGAGCAGTGGGGGTAGCGAGGCTCTATATGATCCAGTAGAAGGAGTATTTTATCGACGGACTCTTTGTAATCAGCCGGCAAGAATTGTCTGAGCACTGTCGCCATGTGTGCGGTACGTTGTTTGAGTTCCCGGTCTTCCCAGTCCTTATCCATTACCTGGGAGGTGAATATACGGGTGTCTAAGTCGGGGATGACGAGCTTCAGGTCTTTTGTGAATCGATCTAAGAAGGGCTCGTTGTACATGTTTTTGAAGGGCTCTGCCATACTTGTGATTCCTTAATACTTCCCTGACAGAAAGAGATAGCTCTCTTCGATGGCCTCCGGCGTGTCAGCTTCCAGGGCATACAACACCTCCCGACAGAACTCTATAGGCGCTGTTCCGGGGGCGGTGACGATTTTACCGTCTCTTGCGGCTTTCTCGTTGATATAGTGGGCCTCACCGGTATATGCCTCGCCGGCGAATTGTTTCAGGTAATCCAGCCCGTTGCTCGTATGCTTCACGTTGTTGAGGTGTCCGTGCATGCCCAGGAATACGGAGCCATTGCAGATTCCGGCCACGACTTTATCCTCCTGGATGGCTTGTTCGACAAGTGGAACGATGAGTTTGGCTTCGGGTGAGAACCAACGCATACCGCCGATCAATATCAGTCCCGCATGGTCGGCAGGCATATCATTCAGGTCGTAGTCGGGCAAGAGTTTGAATCCGCCTAAGGAGGTGATCGGGTCTTTTGTGACAGACATCGTCTTCACGGAGAAGTTGATGGGGTTTCCGGGCTTCACGCCTTGATTCAGGCAGGTGGCAATGTAGGTGCTCTCCCAGTCGGCGAACTCGTCTAGGAGGACGAAGAGGATTTCTTTTTTTTGCATGGTGGGTTTGTTAGAATATGATTGTTTGTTTTTACTTCAATAAATAGAGGTGTTTTATAATCACGGCGTAAAGATAGAAAAATTCCTGGATGCTGTTTTTTGTTATTACAGATTGCGGAGTGAATGGGGAATTGTTAAAATACAAAGTGTAAGCAAAAAGGCTATTTTGCTATGCAATATGATACGTTAAAAAGTGTTACTCGCAGGACTAATTTTAAATACTCCTACGTTTTTGGAAAAATACTCCTGCTGAAATATCAAAATGATAGTTTGAGGGTTTGGGGAAAATGGGGCGAATTAACATGTATTAAGGGTTTGCTGCTGGGGTGGGGAATATTTGAAGGAGAAGGGAGAAAGGGGAAAGGGGAAAGGAGAAAGGAGGAGGGAGTGTCTTCAAATTTGGTAAGATGGGGAGGTGGGTAAGTTGCACTGAAATGAGTTAAATCCCGCAGGGATTTCCTATTCGTAACCCTCGGTAAGAGAGCGAAGCGAACGACCGGGGGTATTCCGCTAATAATAACTAACGAACCCGGAATGGGTTCAACCCGCTTCGGGGTTGCTTGTAGAGTAGGTCTTGTCTATCTGCCTACCTACCACGGGTTTGCTTCGCTACACCCGCGGTTACGAACAGGAAATCCCTGCAGGATTTATATGAAAATCTTCCAATTTAGTAAAAAATGAAGATTTCTTAGTGATAAAGTAGTATAAAAATTTCTCCTCCTTTGCTAAGGAGGAGAAATTTTGTCACTACTTTTATACTCTTTATGATTGTAAAACCTTCCCCCTCTCCTCCGATTTGATTCCCAAGGAGCGCTGCCAGCGCGAGATTATGCATAACCGTATGCAAGCATAGCGCAGCTTACGGTATAGCGACTACCTGTCAATCAAGCGCCGCAGGTGCGAGATCTGCCATAATCCCGCCCCATGCGGGGCTTTTTATATAGAGGATTCACTACCGTAAGCTGCGCTACGCTTGCATACGGTTATGCATAATCTCACGCCTGCGGCGTGCTTCCCCGCAATCTTCACATCTTCTCCTTTCTCCTTTCTCCTTTCTCCTTCCCATCTCCTCCTATTTGAAGATCCGCCTGCCTTCAAATTTCCTCCATTTTGACTATCAACAACTATTGTGTGGAAAAGGGGGAAATAGGATAGAACCCTTAAGAATACTTATCATAAAGGTAAATTAATTAAAATATAGCGGCTTACGTCAAAAACTGTTTTATTTTTGCAACAGATATATGTGCAGATGAACAGACGATTACTATTTTTATTACTCCTTGGTTTTCTTACGGTAGGGAACCTGCGGGCGCAATGGACACCGACAGACTCCCTGTGGTTGAAAGATATATTGAGCGGAAGAGATACCTTGCGGTTGAATCCGGAAACCCTGGATGCTATTCAGAAGGGAACATTGATTAACCCCGGAAACAGCCCCGTTACCCCCATGATGGAAGCCGCGCGGGAGTTGCCTTTATTGATTGATTTTGAAGAATATTTCCAGTCGATTGATTCGGCTGTGCCTCGTAAATTCAACTGGACGGATCTACCTCCGGCGCTTTTTATCCGCTTTTATAATCCAGTGATGCCTCCGATTATAGTCTTTCCGGTGGGGGGGACAGCCTTTGAGGGACCTTCGGGTGTTTTTCAGACTGATTTCGTGCATCCGTTGAATATGCTCTTCAGCAAAACATACCGGCAGTTCTACAATAACTCCCTGACGGCGAAGAACCTAAAGTATTACAACGAAAACCCCTCTCCGCAGCAAAAGAAAAAGATGCAAAACTACGCGACCCCCCGGACGGATCGTTTGGTGGTGGCAAGCGATTCGGCGACTTATCACCGCAGAAAGGAGGCATTACCTTTGCCGCTGGTCACGCTGTGGGTAAAGAAAGACTCGGTGCCGGAATTGCTTCCTGACTCTATACTACCAGATTAAGACGCTCCAATAACATTCAAACAGCTTCTAAAATCGAACATTCCGAATAGCATACAAGGTGTTATTGTCGTTGTCCGGAAACCAGTGTAAAGGACGTTTTACATACGGTTTCAGGTAGCGGCGCAGCTTGTTCGGCAGCTTGTCGTAGGGCATTCCCTCCGGAAAGCGGGGCGAACCGGCGGCATAGACCATATAAAGCGCATCGTCCGAACGGGGCGTCTCTTTTCGCGTGCGATAGATTAGTTTGCGCTTCCAGGCATCGGGCAGGGAGGCTATCAGTTTTGATTTTGTGCCCACCGGTCGCATCTCCAGATCGAAGGCGATCGAACGAAGCGGCTCCTCGTACAATCCGTTTTTCTCACAGGCATAGAGGAAACGTCGGTATTTCTTTATCTCGACGGGGATCTGTTGCCAATACACCATCAATTCTTTGTCCCAAAGCGGTGTACGCCAGTCGAACCCAAAATATTCATAGACCCGCACACTGTTCTGTATGAATTTGGCATGACGCTCCTGCCAGTGGAAATACTCAGGGAAGTAGCGTGGTGACTGCTGAAAATGCTTGATCATCGTCGACAACTCCTCCAAGACCACATCGCTTCGCTTCGTTGCCTCCCATTGATTGAAATAGGGGGCGAGGTAGGTGTATATCTGCTGTTTGGAGCGCAATTTCTCTATTCCATCGAAGCAATAGGCTCCGGTCAGAAAGTCAAACGTATGACCGGGTACAAAGATATCGCCCGGTTGCAGGATTTTTTGTTTTTTTAGTTCAGATACAGCCAATAGGTCTTGAATATGCGGGTCGCTCACACCATTGAAGGCGAAGTCGAAGTAACGATCGAAATCGGGGCTTTCGCGCAACGCTTGCCATTTCTCCGGCGTATATTCCACAAAGTGCCAGGCGTAGCCCAACGCCTCAGCAATCTGCTGGCTTAGGCGGGATTGTTTATTGCCGGGATAGCCATAGGAGTAGCAGATCAGGTTCTTGATGCCCAGTTTATGCATTTGGTTGAGCACCATCCGGGAGTCATGCCCACCGCTTAACGGAACGATCCAGTTGCGTACCTCCGGCGCACTTTCCCGCATGCGACGAAACAGGCGGGTGAATAGTGCGTTTTGCTTCTCCACCTCCTCGGTCACGACGAGTTTCTTTTTCGGGTCGAACTCCGAAGCATAGGTGAAATAGCGCTTTTTTTCTGTCTCCTGATCGTTTATTCGAACAATCTCAGCCGCCTGAAGGGCATACACCTCTTTGTAAAGGGTCGAGTCTTCCAGTGTCAGCCCGGCGGTCAGAAATACCTCGGCTTTGCGGATATCGACTTCAGGATTCAGACCGTATTTTTCAAAAGAAGCCAATAGGTTGTCCGTGATATAGATATGCCCCTTCTCTTTTAGATAGAGAAGCGGATAGGAGCGGATATGGTCGGAGATAAGGAATACCGAACTCTTCGACTGAATGACAATGGCATAGTTGCCATTCAACCCGGTGGCCAATTGGCTGAGGGTATGTTCTTTCCGGCGGATACTGGATAAGACAAGTTGATGGAACGCTTCTCCGGTGTAGCTTTTGCCCATCCATTCGGCCCATCCGATGGTTGACACCGCGCCTTGGGTGATCCAGTTTTTTCTGTAAAGGTCTATATGTATCATTCTTTTTGCTTTAATAGTGATCGAATTATAGGTGATAGGATGCTTTTATAATCGAGCCCCAGCCATTTCCCCGTCAGAAGAATTACCGGATAATACAGGCAGAAGGTGATCGCCTGGTTAAGTACTAATGGTAATGTTTCGATATAGGGATACAGGAGTATCCTGATCGGCAGGATAATCAGGAGGGCGTGAACGATTATTTTTAAGAGCGATAAAACTGTTTTTTGGGTGAATACATGCAGGTGAAGCCTGTATCTGATATAGCTATAAAAGGCAACGTATAGCAATATAGAGTTCGCTGCCGATACACAGGCTATGACAACGGGCGACGGAAAGAGAGCGATGGTGACAGCCTCCGTCAACCAGATCGAAATAGCCGATATCAGGTAAAAACCGACATATATCTTCATCTTTTTCAGTGCCAATAGAACCGGTAGGAAGGGATATATATTGACAAAATTGCTTATCAGAGCTATCTGGAAATAGATAGCTGAGCTGTTGTATTCCTTTCCGTAAATGATGATAATGATTTCCGTTGCAAAGAAAAGGCAGTATACCAATAAAGGATATAGGATCAGACTTGTTTTCAGGATCGCCTTTTGCCACGAGCCGATCGCTTCGCCAAACAGTTGTGGCGTATTGGCGCGGGAGAAGAGCGGGATCAATACCGCCATCACCGAGGCGGTTATCATCGGCGCCAGCGGGAACTGCATATACCCATTGGCAAACTCCGCGAAGGTGACCTCGCCAAAGTAGCGGCTTACAAAGAATTGATCGGCCGATCCGGAGAGCATAATGCATAAGTCGGCGCCCATAAGCGGAATGGCATAGGCGGCAATATCCCGGAGGCGAAGCGAGGATGGCTCCGCGCGATAGCCTCTGTAGGGGCGGTAGATAAGAAAAAGAGCAGCCAATAGCATCAGGAAAGAGGAGAGAACCAATCCGTATAATGCCGTTTCGCAGTCGGCTTTGTAGAGAATCACCGGCAGAATGATACTAAGTAATACCACGATACGGGAAAAGACCGTGTACATCGCCAGGTAGTGCGTTTTCTGTTCCCGCAGGTAAACGCTCTCGATCGAGAAGGTCGGCATAAGCAGTAACGGAACAGGCGCGTAGATGCGCAAGGCCTTTTCCAACGCGGGGTTATTGAGTATGTCTGCTACAACCCCGGCGGAGAGATAGATAAAGATAGAGAAGATCAGCCCCAGGAGTACGAATGTCAACTCAAAGCGGTTGACGAGGTGTTTCCCTTCGCTTTTGGTCAATTTGGGAAGAAAATAGGTAAGCGTTTCCGGCAGCCCGACGGTGAAGATCAATACAAAGGCGGAATAGATATACATCACCTGTTTGTAGGTGCCGTAATCCTCTTTCGTTAGGTAGCGCGATAGGATGGCAGCGCTGACAAAAGCCAGCGCGAACGAACTTAGTTTACCCAGACCGATCCAGAAAACCTGTGTCTGGTTGCTTGTATCGTTGATCAATCCTTTCATCTATCGCCATTAAGAAAGGTGTAATCCGTCTAATAGTCGCACGTAGGTATCGATGGCCTCTCGGATTTCTATCTCTTCGATGTATTCATCCGCCGAGTGAGAACGAGCCGAGTTGCCCGGACCGATCTTGACCGAGGGGAACGACATCAACGCCTGATCGCTTAGGGTAGGGGAGCCGAAGGGTGTTTTCCCCATCATCACCGCCCGGGCAACGAAAGGATGATCCGGGGAAATCGAACTGGAATTGAGTCGGAAGCTACGCGCTTTCACTTCGCAATCCACCGCTTTGGCGATCAATTCGAAGAGCTCTTCGTTCGGATAAAACTCGTTGGTGCGGATGTCAACGGTGAATGCACAGCGATCCGGAATGACATTGTGTTGTGTTCCCGCTTGTATCATGGTTACGGTCATCTTTACCGGTCCCAGGAGTTCGCTCTCTTTCGGGAGCTGATAGGTGTTGAACCATTCGATATCTTTCAAGGCTAATGTAATGGCGTTGATGCCTTCGTTGCGCGCGGCATGTCCTGACTTGCCAATGGCGGTGCAGTCCAGTACCATCAATCCTTTTTCGGCAATGGCCGGGTGCATGCCCGTTGGTTCGCCTACAATAGCAAAATCAATACGGGGCAGATCGGACAGTGCCGATTCGATGCCTTGCTTGCCGGACACCTCTTCTTCGCAGGAAGCCAGGAATATCAGGTTGTAGGCTTGCGGTTTACGGCTGATAACGACAAATGTTTCATACAGCGACACGACACTGGCACCGGCATCGTTGCTGCCCAATCCGTAGATCATGCCCTCCTCTTCTGTGGGAAGAAAGGGATCTTTTGTCCATCCGGCCACCGGTTTGACGGTGTCGATATGGGAATTCAACAGAATGGTCGGCTTGGCAAAGTCGAACCCGGGCGCGATCAGCCAGAGGTTATTGCCCTTCCGGTGCACCTGGTGCCCCGCCTTTTGCCAGGTCTCCTGCAGGAAATCGGCTACCGCTCCCTCTTCCCGGCTAAAGGAGGGGATGCGGATCATCTCTTTCAGTATATCTATTGCTTCGTAGTAATGTTCCATCGTATGGTGTTTTTCGTGAAACGCTCCGGTTAACCCCGCATCAGCGCTTTTACCGCCTGACGGTCTTTCTCTAATTGGTCTTTCAGGGCTTCCAGGGAATCAAACCGGATGTCTCCCCGTACATAATGCATAAACGAAACGCCAATCTCGTTATTGTAAATATCTTCGTTGAAGTCGAAAATGTTGACCTCAAGCGTAACGTCCTCTCCATTGTTGAGCGTCGGGCGACGACCGATATACAGCATGCCGGCATATACATGGTCTTGTAAAGTTACACTGACGGCATATACACCGATTGCCGGAATCACTTTGAAGGGTTCATCCACCCGGATATTGGCGGTAGGGAATCCCAGTTTGCGCCCTACCTGATGGCCGCCGACGATATGCCCCTTGATCTGGTAGGGATAGGTAAGCAAGCGGGCTGCCGTTTCTACATGCCCCGAAAGGAGTTGCCGCCGTATCTCTGAAGAGCTGACAGCGGAAGTGCCCGTTTCGAGCTCTTCACCCGGCACGACCTCAATGCCGCATTCCTTCCCGTAAGCGATATATTCCGTCACCCCTTCCGCCCGGTTATGTCCGAAGCGATGGTCGTAGCCGACAAGCAATAGCTTGGTATGCAATTGGTCGGCCAGGATCGTGCGGATAAACTCTTCGGCAGTCAGGCGCGAGAGCTCCGGCGTGAAGTCAAACAGGATGCAATAGTCGATACCTGTTTCTTCCAGGTGTTCTAATTTCTCCGGAAAGGAATTAAGAAGTTTTGGCTGGTAATCAGCCTGGAGCACCTTGCGCGGATGCTGCGGAAAGGTGATGACTGCCGTAGGGAGCCCCCTTTGTGCCGCCATGGTTTGTAAACGTTCGATCAGGAAGCGGTGCCCTCTGTGGACGCCGTCGAAGAAGCCGGCCGTAACAGCCAGTTCGATACCTTGTAATTCTTTTGTGTCTCTAATAACTCTCATCAGGAAACTATCCACTACAATAGGACGCAGGAGCAAAGATAGCTATTTTTACCTACAAACCACCCGGTCATTCCTTATTTGGCGTGAAGGCTCAATAGGTAATGATGTCTTGGCTTTTCATTTGCCTGATTGGTTTGGGAATTAGGAAAAAATGCTTTTCTTTGCATAGGGTAATATGCGCTTCGCATGAATCCAATTAAGTTAAGCTCTACAATCACCTCCGTATTATGAGGAAACCATATTTTAAGAGAATGAATCGAATTCTTGTTATAGTGTGTTTTTTGCTTTCCGGCCTGTTTTGCATGCAAGCAAAGGAGTTTGTATTTACGCCGATTGATGTCTCTCACGGACTGAGCGATAACCAGATTCGTTATATTCTGCAACTACCCGATGGGCGGATGGTTTTTGTAACAAGCGGAAACGTGAATTTATACGACGGAGCCCGCTTTACCTACATTCATCGCACATCCGACCACTTTTACGCATTAGATAAATATGATGGTCATCATCGGATCTATCAGGAGCATGATTCTTTACTCTGGATAAAGAATGGCTATACCTTGGCTTGTATCGATCTGCGAAGGGAAAAATATATAACTGATCTGGAGCGTTATCTTCGGGAACGAGGCATAACGGAGAAGATCGACAACCTGTTTTTGGATAGCTCTCAACGACTTTGGATGTTGTCCTCTCAAGGTTTGCGGCAAGAGGGAGATACGGCCTGTTTCGATCTCTCCGCAGACAGTGGGGAGCTGCAGGATATGGATGCTGTAGACGATCGCCTGTATCTTTTTTACAATACAGGAGAGCTTGTTTGTTACCACCTGGAAACCAAAGAACGATTGTATAGCTGTGCGGCCTATCCCGAAGAGGAACAAATCTCTTTTTCCCGAACTTCCCTTATCGTAAAAGGAGAAGAGGGCTTTTTTCAGTTGCGCAACGGAGGCAACGGGCGGAAAGGCGGTTTTTTCTATTTTGATATAAAAAAGCAGGCATGGCAAAAGCTGTTTGAACGGGATTATACCCTAAACACCCTGATCGTAACGTCGGACGAGGCGTATGTCAGCAGCAGAAGGGGAATCGACCTGTACGACCTGCGATCCGGGCAGCAGGAATTTTTTCCTATATTCCGAACCGTTACCGGCGAGGTGCTTCGTACGGAAATCAGTACCATCTTTTCTGATGAGCAGGGAGGCCTTTGGACGGGAACCTTCAATCGGGGATTGCTCTATTATCATCCTTCAAGGTATAAATTTATTCAGGTGGGGCGAATCGCTTTTACGGATACCTCTTTAGCAGAAGAGATCAGTGTAAGAGCCTTTGCTGAGGATGAAACAGGGACGATTTATTTGAGAAGTCAAGCTAAATACTACCAATATAATCCCGACGAAGAACCGGTACTGACGCCTGTCTCCATAGAAAAACTTCCTGCGCCTGTCAGGACTGACTTGAGCCGACGCATCGAACAACCGGTGTTTCGGGGAAAAAGGTACACCTCTTTGTGTACAGACGCACGCGGGTGGATATGGGGCGGAACGCCTGATGGACTGAAGTTGTTTAAGCCGGAAGAGAGAGATACAGCTTTTTATACGGAAAACGGGCTGTCGAACAACTTTGTGCATGCTATACTGGAAGACCGACATCATCATATATGGGTCACGACCAGTTATGGTATCTCCCGTATCGAGGTCGATTCGGTGAGCCAGAAGATCCATTTTCTTAATTTCAACCCCAATGACGGTACCCTAAAAGAAGAATACACAAATGGTGCTATATGGGAGGCATCTGACGGGACGATCTATTTTGGAGGCATCGAAGGATTTAATGTGTTGAATCCGGACAACCTTGTTATCTCGCATGTGCCTTCCCAACCACTCTTCT
The DNA here is from genome assembly GCF_029892605.1 of Parabacteroides sp. PM6-13. Classification (GTDB taxonomy): domain Bacteria; phylum Bacteroidota; class Bacteroidia; order Bacteroidales; family Tannerellaceae; genus QVMG01. Next base: position 137,388 of record NZ_JARXWF010000005.1, on the reverse strand, counting down.
CCGGATTGCTTTTGCATGGGGAGATTGTCAGACCCGGGGTTCCCTATGGCGGGCGGGTGATCCTGTCGGAGGCAACGCCTTATACCAAAGCGATTGAGCTCTCTTACAACCAAAACTTCTTGGCTTTTGAATTTGCTGCTCTCAACTACCAGAATCCGGCGCAGACCCATTACCGTTTCCGGTTGGTAGGCATGAACTCCGACTGGCATGAGGCCTCTGTCAGCCGGCAAAACAAGGACTCTGAAATCGATGGTGTCTTGCGTATCCCTTATACCAATCTTTCGCCGGGGAAATACCTTCTGCAGGTGATGTTTTCGGACAATGGCCACCAATGGGATGGAGGCGTAACGGAATTAGCCATTCTGATACATGCGCCTTGGTGGAAAACAACAACGGCCTATATCGTCTATTCTTTGATACTGCTCATTGTTATTTTGTCGATCATTTGGCTCTATATACATACCACACGGAAAAAGATAGAACGCCAACACAAAGAGGAGATTCTTTTACATCGTATCCGAAGCCTTATTGAACAAACGCAGCAATATGAGGCCGGGTTGAAGTCCGGCTTGGCAGAAAATGCCCATGCGCAACCAAACGACGCCGAAGAGAAGGGGAATTCCTCTCCGAATGAAAAACATGACGCGGCTGATGTTGCCTTTTTAACACGTGCCATGGAACAGGTGGAAAAGAACCTGGATGTGGCAGGCTATTCGGTCGAACAACTTAGCAAAGACCTTTGCATGGATCGCACCGGACTCTACCGCAAATTGATCACCCTGCTCGACGAATCGCCCAGTATCTTTATCCGCAACATCCGCCTGCGCCGAGCTGCCCAACTTCTATTGGAAGGGGAGCTCAGTATAACCGAAATCTCAGAGCGGGTGGGCTTCAATAGCCATAGCTATATGAGTAAATGTTTTATGGAAATGTATGGCTGCCGCCCCTCTGAATATGCGGCAAAAACCAAAAATCAACATAAGTTTTAATCGTTTCAACAAGGCTGCTACCCTTCCGGCTTGACATGGTCTATATTTGTAAAGTGTAAAAAAGACATTTGTTCTTTTTTGCCACCTAGTTATTAACCTTAAATATGTCTGAGTATGGAAAACACAAGTTGACTTCTTTTTTTAGTTGGGTAAACTAATACCATGAGTGAAGAGTAAAGCGAAATTATTAATTTGATCTAATACTAATAGCAAATGAAACATTTTTCAAGCAAATTATTATTGTTATTTACATTAGCGTTAACTGTAAATATGGTACAGGCTGATGTATTACAGCAAGGACAGCAAGGGATTACAGTTACCGGGACAGTCTCGGATGAGTATGGGGAGCCTCTTCTGGGGGTAAGTATTGCTGTTAAGAAAACTACTTTAGGGAATATCAGTGATATGGATGGAAAATACTCCATTCAGGTGCCTAACCAGAATGCTGTATTGGTCTTTTCTTATGTAGGTTTCGTTTCACAAGAAATACCTGTTGGAAATCGACGGGAAATTAATGTAACATTAGCCGAAGATGTGATCGGCATGGAAGAGGTCGTAGTAATTGGTTACGGTACGATCAAAACCGCAGACGTTACCAGTTCGGTTGTTTCTGTTAAACCGGATAACTTTACGCAAGGAAGCGTGCGTGACGTCGGTCAATTGATTCAGGGGAAAGTAGCCGGGTTGATCATCAATACCACGAGTGGTGACCCATCCGGTAATTCCTCTATTCGCTTGAGGGGAAATACGACATTGAATGGTACCAGTACCAATCCGTTGATCCTGATCGATGGTGTTCCTGGTGACTTCAACACGGTTTCACCGGAAGATATCGAATCGGTAGACGTATTAAAAGATGGATCGGCCGCAGCTATTTATGGTACACGCGGTACAAATGGTGTGATCATTATAACCACTAAAAGAGCCAGTACCGATGTGCGTAGTCGCGTAGATTATTCAGGATATATCAGTACACAGTCGATCCGGAAAAAGACAGAAGTGCTTGACGCGGACGATTATCACCGATTGATCTCGGAGGGTGTGCTTGGTGCATCGCATGATTACGGCGGCAATACCAATTGGTTTGAAGAAATATCGAGAACACCGCTGATTCATAAGCATGACTTAACCATCAGAGGCGGAAGCCAGCAAACGAATTATTTGGCATCTGTTAATTACAGTAATTCGGAAGGTATTTTTAAGAAATCATATCGTGAAAGATTCAACGTTCGTGGCGATATGAACCACAAAATGTTTGATGGCAAATTGTTGTTAAATCTTGGTATCGTATCGCGTAATGATAACTCCAGCTCTTTCAACAGTGGCATCTATCGCATGGTCAATCAGTATCATCCTACAATCCCTTTGAAAGACGAGGATGGCAACTGGTATGAAGCAGGTATCTTTGAGGTTGAAAACCCTGTCTCCCGTATTATGGAACAGGATAACAACAGCCATTCCCAGCTTACACGTATCAACGGTACGATTACGTTTAAACCTATTGAAGGGTTAAATCTGCAAGCGTTGGTTTCTTATTCTAAATACAACTCGCAAGGCGGATCGTATGAAACCAGTAATCATATCTCTACCGTTCGTAACGGACGAAATGGTGTGGCATACCTTGATGCCAGCCAAAGTGTAGACAGGCTGGTGAACTTAACGGCTGAATACAAAAAAAGCTTCAAAGATCATATCGTTACACTGTTGGTAGGGTATAGCTATGAAGATACCGATTGGAGAAGTCAATCGATGAATAACTCCGATTTTGCGACCGATATATTTGGTCAGTATAATATTGGTTTGGCTGAAGCAGCCAAAAAGGGAACAACATTCTATGGCATGAGCAGTGGCAGAAGCCTGACGAACCTGATTGGTCTTTTCGGACGTGTGAACTACAATTATAAGAATCGCTACCTGTTGATGGCCAGTTTGCGTCGTGAGGGTGCCAGTCAGTTGTATGGCGCACAAGACCCATGGGGAACTTTCCCGGCTATTTCCGTTGGTTGGCGTTTGAAGGAAGAATCATTCCTGAAAGATGTATCGTTTATCAATGACTTGAAACTGCGTGCAGGATATGGTGTAACCGGAACTCAGCCTAACAGCTCGTTCCTGGGTGTGGCAACACTTCGTTATAGCGGAGCTGTATTTACTGATGGACAGTGGATCCAAACACTTGTTCCCGGACGTAATCCGAACCCACACTTAAGATGGGAAGAAAAGCATGAAACCAATATTGGTATCGACTATGCCTTCCTGAGAGGACGTTTGTCGGGTAGCGTTGACTATTATGTTCGGGTGATCGACGGATTGTTGTATGACTATACCGTACCGGTACCTCCCAACTTGGTAAATACGACGCGTGCCAATGTAGGTGAAATGAAAAATGAAGGGGTGGAAATATTAGTAAGAGGTATTCCGGTAAAAACGAAAGATCTTGAATGGAGTTCCGACCTGAATTTCTCTACCAATAAAAATAAGCTGGTTACGCTTTCCAATGACCTGTATGAACCACAAAACTCGTATATCACCGCGGGTGACGCTCAGATTCCTATCTATGGTCCTACCCATCGCTTGGATATCGGTGGCAAAATCGGTAATTTCTGGGGATATAAAGTGATTGATGTGGATAGTAACGGTAAGTGGATTTATGAAAGTCCTGAAACAGGGGAAGCCGTGGCTTATGACGACTTTGCTAAGGTGGACGAAAATAAAATGATTTTAGGAAACGGACTTCCTAAGTTCTATTTGAGCTGGAACAACTCATTGCGTTATAAGAACTTCGACCTTGCCATAACCATGCGTGGTGCTTTCGGATATGAGATCCTGAACTTCGAACGGATGTATTATGAAAATCCGAAAACACATTCACAGTACAACCGCTTGAAAACGGCATACGATCCGATCTTTGGTAAGGCTGTGTTAAATAGTGATCTGGACCTCGAGTACAACTCCTATTACATTGAGAAGGGTGACCACTGGAAAATCGATAACATCACATTGGGGTATACATTCAATACCAAGAAATGGAAATACATCGATCGACTCAGACTCTATGCTTCATCACTGAATACTTTTGTGTTCACCAACTATAAGGGTACCGACCCTGAAGTGAGTGCAAGCGGTCTTGCTCCCGGAAATGACAGCCGGGATAAATATCCGACGGTAAGAACGTTTACGTTTGGTCTTAATGTTAGTTTTTAATTATTTAATACGGAAAGAATATGAAACTATATAAATGTAAAAATTGGCTGACACTCTTGTTGATCGCACTTGTGAGCGGTGGATGTACAGAATTGTACGATACAAGTTATGGTGAAATAATCGCGGAGCAGTTTGAACCGACAGAAAAAGATATTCCTGCTCTTATTGGCTCTGCCTACACGCAATTGCGTGCCTCTATGCTCGATTTTGATGGCGTTTGGCGTTATCAGGAAATTACCGCCGACCAGGTGATTATACCTGCTCGTCCCAATGGCTGGGTAGATGGTGGTTTGTATAGACGTGCTCATGAACATTCTTGGACAGCAAGCGAAGGTTGGACTCGTGGACTCTGGACTCGTATATATCAAGGGATTACAAACTGTAACCGTTTGATCTATCAAATGGAATCCGGTTTCCTGCCTATCAAGGATCAGGAACTCTACAACTCCATGATTGCCGAGTTGAGAGTGACACGTGCCAGCTATTATTATCTGTTATGTGATCTTTTTGGAAACGTTCCTATTTCAACCAAGTTTGATATTCCGGACGGATTCTTACCGGAACAATCAACCAGAAAACAGGTATATGATTTCATTTTGGCAGAAATTACCGAATGTCTTCCTCTATTGTCCAGCAAGCGTGACCAGAGTACTTATGCACGTTTTAACGAATGGGCAGCCCGTACCCTGATGGCGAAAATGTATATCAACGCAGAAGTGTACACAGGCACGGCAGAATGGGAAAAATGTATTCAGCAATGTGACTTGATTATCAACTCGGGAGCTTACAAACTGGAAGCCAATCAGAAAAATGTTTTTGTGGCTGAGAACGAAAATTCGCCTGAGATTATTCTGGGATTGGCTGTAGACCCCAAATACACCACGTCATGGAACGCGTTCGACCACCATATGCAAACATTGCCTGCTGGTCTGCAATATAAATACGATATCACCATGGAACCTTGGGGTGGTATGTGTGCTATTCCGCAGTTTATCGACACATTCGATCCGGACGATAAGCGATACACAGAAAACTTTATTTATGGACCACAGTATGCGAAAAACGGAACGCCTATCCTAATTACAGTGGGTAGTGCGGAGTACAAAGGCAAGCAGATGGACTTTGTCAATGAGGTAAATAGCATTGCCCAGTCGGAACAACACCAGGGCATCCGCTTTATCAAGTATGATATTGCTCCTAATACATCCAACTGTCTGGAAAATGACTTTGTTCTTTTCCGCTATGCCGATGTATTGATGATGAAAGCCGAATGTCTTTTGCGTACAGGCAAAGCCGACGAGGCTGCTGCGATTGTGACTGAAATACGTCAGCGGGCTTTCACCAATGCACCGGAAAAAGCCGTTGTTACGGGTGCGCAACTTATGGAAGGCAGTGTGTACGATTATGGCGTAAGAGACAACCGGGAAACGCCGGCGAATACGTTTGAAGGTGGCGCGGACATACAGTATGGTCGCTTCCTCGACGAATTGGCTTGGGAGTTCAACCAGGAAGGTCGTCGCCGTCAGGATTTGATCCGTTTTGGCGTGTTTACAAAGAAGTCTTGGTTCTCACATGAACCGAATGGTGATTACCGAACCCTTTTCCCGATACCTCAAAGGGAAATGGATGCGAATGGAAATCTGAAACAGAATCCGGGCTACTAATCGAAAGCAAAAGACCCTGGAGAAATTATTGAAACCTTCAGGGTCTTTTCTTCTCATTTTATAATATCAAATTATTTAGATTCATGAAGAAAGTGTTCTATCTTATTCTGTTGTTGGCGTTGTGTCAAGTGGGACAGGTCAATGCGCAAAGTTTTCAAAAAACATCCTCCGGAGTGAAAGCCTCCGTTAATGGTACGGATGTGGAAATCCAGTTTTATAATCCGTCTACTGTCCGGATCGTGAAAGCGCCGACAGGGTGGAATTATGAGAAGGAGAGTCTGTCGGTGATCGAAAAGCCACAGGCCGTGAAGTTGAGTGTTACGCAATCGGGGCAGGTGGTTCGGGTGAAGAGCCAGACTATCAGCGTTGCCTTCAATCTGACATCCGGCGAGATATCGTTTTCGGATGCGAAAGGAAAGGCTTTGTTGAACGAGAAGGGAGCTCCCACGTTCACCAACTTCAACGATGCCGGCGTAAAAACATTCAGTGTGGCTCAAGCCTTTCAGCTTGATACCGATGAAGCTATTTACGGCCTTGGTCAGTTACAAAATGGAAAAATGTCGCAGCGCGGCATCACCAAACGTCTTATACAGGGAAACGTAGAAGATGTGGTGACTTTCTTCCAGTCGGTAAAGGGTTATGGCCTGTTCTGGGATAACTATTCTCCCACTGTTTTTGCCGATAAACCCGAGGGAACCTCTTTCACCTCAGAGGTGGGCGACCTCGTCGACTACTACTTTATGTATGGCGGAAATGCCGATGGCGTTGTGGCTCAGATGCGCGCACTCACCGGTGATGTGCCTATGTTCCCGCTCTGGACCTATGGCTTCTTCCAAAGCAAGGAGCGTTATAAGAGCCAGAACGAAACAGTTGGCGTAGTGCGTAGATACCGCGAACTGGGTGTTCCCCTCGATGGCATCATCCAGGACTGGCAGTATTGGGGAAGCAACTACCTGTGGAACGCGATGGAATTCCTGAATGAAGAGTTCCCGAATCCTAAGAAAATGATGAGCGATATCCACGGCATGAATGCTAAAATGGTTATCTCGATCTGGTCATCGTTCGGACCGCAAACCAAACAGTACCGGGCTATGGCGCCGAAGAATATGCTGTTGGATATGGGCACCTGGCCACAGTCTGGCTTAAGCAGTTGGCCCCCAAACCGCGAATACCCCTCCAGCGTGAAACCTTACGATGCTTACCACCCGGAAGCACGTGATATCTATTGGGATCACCTGAATAAAGGGCTCTTCTCATTGGGTATGGACGGCTGGTGGATGGACTCGACAGAGCCTGACCACCTGGATGCTAAACCTGAAGACATGGATAATCAAACCTATTTGGGTTCATTCCGTAAGGTGCGCAATGCTTATCCGCTTATGGCAGTGGGTGGCGTGTATGATCACCAGCGAGCTACCTCTTCCGATAAGCGTGTGTTTATTCTGACTCGTTCGGCCTTTGCCGGTCAGCAACGTTATGGTGCTAACACCTGGACGGGTGACGTGCAGGCAACCTGGAAGGACTTGGCTCATCAGGTAACGGCCGGATTGAACTTCTCGCTTTGTGGTATTCCTCACTGGAATAGTGATATCGGTGGTTTCTTCCTGGGAAGCTATCCGCGCAAGCTGCAAGACCCGGGTTATCACGAATTGTTCGTTCGCTGGATGCAGTTCGGAACCTTTAATCCGATGATGCGTTCGCACGGCGCCGATGCTCCGCGTGAGATCTGGCAGTTCGGACAAAAAGGCGAGCGGATTTACGATGCGATCGAGAAGTATATCAACCTGCGCTATAGCCTGTTGCCCTATATTTATTCTATGTCATGGGACGTGACGGCTAACCGCTCCAGTATGATGCGCGCGCTTATGATGGATTTCAAAGACGACAAAAAAGCATGGGATATTAACGACCAGTTTATGTTTGGTAAATCCCTGTTGGTTTGTCCGGTGGTGAATCCGATGTATACCCAGGAAACAGGCAGTGGCCGCAATCTGGTTCGGACGACTGACTATTCCAATGCAAAATCAAGAAGCATCTATTTGCCTGAAGGCACACAGTGGTATGACTTCTGGACCAATGAAAAGCTCCAGGGTGGACAAACCATTGAGCGCGAAGCACCGATAGAGATAATCCCCTTGTATGTGAAGGCGGGTACTATTCTCCCCATCGGTCCCCAAGTGCAGTATGCTACTGAAAAGGCATGGGATATGCTGGAATTGAAGGTATATGCCGGAGCAAACGGTAGTTTCGTGCTTTACGAAGATGAATTTGATAACTACAACTACGAACAAGGTGCCTACACCGAGATACCTATTACCTGGGATAATGCTTCACGCAAACTGACCATCGGCGCGCGTAAAGGGGCGTACGAAGGCATGCTGAAAACCAGAATATTTACGGTTACGCTTCAAGACGGAACGAAAAAAGCCGTAAATTACGCAGGTAAAAAAGTAGTAGTAACATTTTAACTGTAAAAGAAATGAGTAAAACCCTAATGAATGGTGCTTTCGCACTGTTGTTCTTTGCCTTGTTCCCGCTTATGCCCCTTCAGGCTCAAAACCGCCCGGTGGTGCAGACCAGCTTCACCGCTGATCCGGCACCCTTGGTACATAACGGAACGGTCTATCTGTTTACCGGTCATGATGAAGACGACGCTCCTCCGGGACAGAGTCGCTTTCTGATGAAGGAATGGCTGCTTTATAGCAGTACCGATATGGTCAATTGGACCGATCATGGCGCGGTGGCTTCCTTGAAGGATTTTGCCTGGTTGGAAAACCATGAAAACGGTGCCTGGGCCTCTCAATGTGTGGAACGGGATGGGAAGTTTTACTTCTATTGTTCGACGCCCGGAGGATCCGGTATGGGTGTGTTGGTGGCCGATTCGCCTTTCGGTCCTTTCAAAGACCCGATCGGGAAGCCTTTGATCAAGAATAGCCATGAAGATATCGACCCTTCGGTGTTTGTCGATGACGACGGGCAGGCGTATATCTATTGGGGGAATCCCAATCTTTGGTATGCCAAACTGAACGATGATATGATCTCCCTTTCCGGCGATATCATCAAAGACCCGTTGGTGCGCAAGGTAAAGGATCAGCCCGATCCATATCATTTCCAGGAAGGTCCTTGGGCCTATAAGCGGGGTGACCATTATTATATGGCTTACGCCAGTACCTGTTGTCCTGAAGGTATGGGATATGCCATGGGGCCGACAGCGGTAGGTCCCTGGGAGTTTAAGGGGTATATCATGCCGCCCGATCGCCGGGCAACAGGCAATCACCCGGGAATCATCGATTACAAAGGGAAGACCTATGTGTTCGGTTTCAATTTCTGGTTGAATTTCCGACAGACAGAAAAGCACCATGAACGGCGTTCGGTTTGCGTGGCGGAGATAACGTTTAATCCGGACGGCACCATACAAGAGCTTCCCTGGTGGGAAGAGGGTACGCCTGTCGATCCGGTAGAAACCTTGGATCCCTATACGCGTACGGAGGCAGAGACCATCGCTTGGAGCGAAGGACTTAAAACAAAGCGAAGTGCGGCTGGTGGAATCTATGTGACCTCTGTGCATATCAACGACTACATCCGAGTGCGGGAAGTTGATTTCAAAAAAGGGGCGAATAGCTTCGAAGTCAGTGCCGCTTCTGTTTCCGGCGGGAAGATTGAAATACGGCTGGGGAATATTGACGGGCAGCTATTGGGCGTTTGCGATATCAACCCTACCGGTGGCGCGGAAACCTGGAAAACCTTTACCACAAAGGTGAAAAAGGTGAAAGGCGTACACGACCTCTATTTTGTCTTCAAAGGCGGCGAAGGCGAATTGTTTAATCTGGATTATTGGCGATTTATTAAATAACTTTTTCCTTTACTCACGATAGGGGGGAGCTCAAAAGGCTCCCCTTTTTTTGTGTGTTTTCAGGCTTTGAAAAAATTCTCACCCGCATGAGAATTTTTTCTCATGCGGGTGAGAATAAAAAAATACCCTGTTCTGCGTGCTTGCCGAAGGCAGAGAAATCGGCCTTTTATGTGAGGGTTTTCCATTACTTCCACTACCTTTTATGGATAAATTAGCAACAATTTCCTTCGGATATTTGTTCCATTGGAAAATAGTTTGTATCTTTGTCCTGTCATAACGAAAGAGACTAGACAAAAAACAGTATAAATCATAAAAAGGAAATACAATGAAAACGATTCATTTGACAAAAACAGATTTTTTGAGTAAGGTGGCTAATTATGAAGCCAATCCAACGGAGTGGAAATATTTAGGTGATAAACCGGCTATCATTGACTTTTATGCCTCTTGGTGTGGTCCCTGTAAGATGATTGCGCCGATTTTAGAAGAGTTGGCCGCTGAATATGGCGATAGTCTTTATATCTATAAGATCGATACAGAGGCGGAACAGGAGTTGGCCGCAGCTTTTGATATTCGCTCCATACCCACGCTTTTGTTTGTGCCCATGGAGGGTGCTCCGCAGATGGCGCAGGGCGCGATGTCTAAATCGATGTTCAAAGAGGCTATCGAGAGTGTTTTGTTGAAAAAATAGCCTATCATCTTATGTCAGAAAAAAATATAGACGCAAGAGAAGAGCCCCTCTGCCGGATACGTGATATTTACCGGGCGATCAGTGATTTCGAGGTGGAGTTTGCCGACCGCTATGGCGTAAAACTCAACGAAGGAATGCTGCTGTGCTCCCTGAAAACCATGGGGCAATGCTCCTCGGGTCGAATAGCCGAGCTATTGGGGCTCAGTCTGTCGAACGCATCGAAGGTCATCCTGTCGGCCGAAAAAAAGGGTTTGGTGGAGCGTATTGTTGGAAAAGAGGATAAGCGGCAAATGCTTTTCCTGCTCACCGAAGAGGGTAAAAAATGTATTGAATCGATCAAGTGTGAATCGAACGCGATGCTCGAATTAATCTCGAAGATAAAAGAAATATAACCGTAAGAAAATGAAATATCTAGTTGTAGGAGGGGTAGCCGGTGGTGCTACCGCAGCAGCGCGTATACGCAGAAACGATGAGTCGGCAGCGATCGTTTTGTTTGAAAAAGGCAAGTATATCTCTTATGCCAATTGTGGATTGCCCTATTATATTGGTGGTACCATACCCGAGCGCGACGCTCTTTTTCTGCAAACGCCCGAGTCGTTCGGCACGCGATTCAATGTTGATGTCCGTGTTGAAAATGAGGTGATCCTGATTGATGCTCCGGCGAAAACGATCACCGTCCGCCGCCAAGACGGAAGCGAATACGTGGAGAATTATGACAAATTGTTGTTGTCGCCCGGAGCCACCCCGGTGCGTCCTCCCTTACCGGGCATCGATAGCGAAGGAATCTTCACCCTGCGCGATGTGGCGGATACCGATCGTATTAAAACGTATATGACAAGCCATGCTATTCGTCGCGCGGTAGTGGTCGGTGCCGGTTTTATCGGCCTGGAGATGGCGGAGAACCTGCATCATGCCGGAGCAGAGGTGTCGATCGTAGAAATGGCTAATCAGGTGATGGCTCCGATTGATTTTTCGATGGCGACACAGGTACACCAGCATCTTCTGCAAAAAGGGGTGCGGCTATATCTGGAACAGAGCGTCGAAAAATTCACGAAGCGGGGGAAGCAGATCGATGTGCATTTCAAAAGCGGTCAGGTGCTGGAAGCCGATATGGTGATTCTTTCGATCGGTGTGCGCCCTGCCATTGCGTTGGCGAAAGCCGCCGGTTTGACGATTGGTGAAGCCGGAGGGATTTGGGTCGATGAGTATCTGCAAACGTCGGTGACTGATATTTATGCCGTGGGCGATGCGATTGAATTTCCCCATCCGTTGACAGGCAAGCCCTGGCTCAATTACCTGGCTAACCCGGCCAATCGCCAGGGACGCATCGTGGCCGACAATATGGTGTTGGGCCATAACACCCCCTATGAAGGATCCATAGGTACTTCGATTGCCAAGGTGTTTGATATGACGGTGGCATCCACGGGGCTTGCAGCCAAACGCCTGAAGCAGTTCGATATGCCTTATCGTAGTTCGTGGACCCATTCCGGATCGCATGCCGGTTATTACCCCGATGCCTTGCCGTTGAGTCTTAAGGTGACGTTCGATCCGCAAACCGGAAAGCTCTACGGTGCGCAGGGCGTGGGCTACGACGGGGTTGATAAGCGTATCGACCAGATAGCGCTGTTGATAAAAAAGGGCGGAACGGTGTATGATTTGATGGAGGTGGAGCATGCCTACGCGCCACCATTCTCGTCGGCCAAAGACCCGATCGCGATCGCGGGTTATGTGGCAGGCAATATCCTCAACGCGACCATGTCGGCGATTACCTGGCGTGAGATGCGTGATGCCGATCCGCAGGCGATAACAATACTCGATGTGCGCACCGCTGATGAATATGCGATGGGCATGATTCCCGGAGCTGTAAATATCCCCCTCGATGAGTTGCGCGAGCGACTGACGGAGCTGCCGACCGATAAAGATATTTATCTCTATTGCGCTGTCGGGCTGCGGGGTTATCTGGCTACCAAGATACTGAGGGCAAACGGATATACGCGGGTGAAAAACCTCTCAGGCGGCTACAAAACCTATTCGGCAGCCGTTGCTCCGGTTGGCGACGCCTCACCCCTGATAATAAGCGATGCCGATGAAACGAATATAGATCAACAAACGGTGAAGAAAGAGATAAAGACGATACAAATAGATGCCTGCGGATTGCAGTGTCCGGGGCCGGTTTTGAAATTAAAGCAATCGATCGATGCCATGCAAATAGGCGACCGGCTCGAAATGACCGCTACCGATGCCGGGTTTGCCCGCGATGCTCAGGCCTGGTGTAACTCGACCGGAAATATCCTGCTGTCGAACCGGGAAACGCGTGGGAAATATACGGTGGTGATAGAAAAGGGAGGGGCGAAAGAGTGCCGGGTCGCTTCTACGTGTGATGCCAAAGATAAAACGCTGATTATGTTCAGTGATGATCTGGATAAAGCCCTGGCAACCTTTGTGCTTGCCAATGGCGCAGCGGCAACGGGTGGCAAGGTAACCCTGTTTTTTACCTTCTGGGGGCTTAATGTGATTAAGAAAGTCAAAAAAGAAAAGGTGAAAAAGGATCTCTTCGGCAAGATGTTTGGCATGATGCTGCCTTCCAGTTCGTTGAAGCTTAAATTGTCGAAGATGAATATGTTGGGCATTGGCAGTCGCATGATGCGTCATATCATGAAACAAAAAGGTATCGATTCGTTGGAGTCGTTGCGCCAACAGGCCATTGATCAGGGCGTTGAAATGATTGCTTGCCAGATGTCGATGGATGTCATGGGCGTGAAAAAGGAAGAACTGATCGACGGTGTCACCATCGGTGGAGTAGCCTCCTATATGGAACGAGCCGACCAAGCGAATGTGAATCTGTTTATTTGATGTATTAAACACAGCTTATTATCATCCTCTTTTTATATAATCGATATTCTTTTTTTTGATTAAATCCCAGTAGCAATTTATCGTTTTTTTATTTTATCTGATAATAATCTTTTTTTTGATTGTGTAGATACTAAATTTTACCTACTTTCGCACCGTTATACGTGTTGATTTGGTTTAATTTGTTCAGCGTCAGAAGAAAAAGTAAAAATTTCCGAGATATAATAGAAGAAGAGTAACTGTGAGAATCAATAAAAGACTTATCTTATTTATAGGGATAGGACTCGCCAGCCTGTTGGGTGCGCGGGGGCAATCTTTGCCATCGACCCGTTTGGATCTGTTTTCCGGTGTAGAGTTGAATTACCGCAACATACATCACAATAATCGGATCTATGACCTATTGATTAATCTGACTCCGGGTATTAAATGGTATTTGAAAGACGACTGGACGGTTGCTCTCCAAGGCTACATACCTATCTATAACCAGTATGGCGATCACTATAAAAGAGTGCGTCTGAATATGGCTGTCCTCTCCAAAGAAATTAGCGGATATAATCAGTATCTGAAGTTTAGCGGAGGACTGTTTAGTAACGAGCGCTATGGGTTGGATGTGAAGTGGATGTTTCCCGTTACCTCTTGGCTTGCATTGGATGCCCAATTGGGGTTAACCGGTTTTTGTTCCATGGCGGTTGGCTGGGAGAGTAGTCAGATGAAACGAGTTACCGGTTGGTTGGGAACAAAGGTTTATCTGGAAAAATACAACACCGAGTTTCGCTTGCGCGGGGGCAGGTATATCTATGAAGATTGGGGCGTGACGGGCGAATGTATGCGTCATTTCAAGCATTGCACGGTGGGGCTCTATGCGCAATACAGCGATAAAGGAAAAGAAAACGGTGGTTTCAAAATCATTATGATGATTCCTCCCTACACACGGAAAACCAAGAAGGTCAATTTCCGTCCGGCCTCTCACTTTCGTTTGACAAACAACTTCCAGGCGGATCCCTACATGATCCGAACCTACAACACCGACCCGGAAGAAAACGAACGGGAAGGCTATTTCAACCGCGAAAAGCTGTCATGGGGAAGCAACCGAATGGAACCGGATTTCAAGGAAGGAGGTATGCCATGAAACGTATGATAGGATGCATACTATTGCTTTTCCTCTGTGGCTTGCAGGGGTTGAAGGCACAACAGTATACCGGTATGACGGGACTGATCCACACACCGTCGGCCGAAATGAATGACGCGGGAACGGCCCGGATAGGTGCTCATTTCTTGCACGAAGCCTTTTCGCCGGCACCGATGGACTATCCCACCGGATCTTATTACTTGAATATCACGCCTTTTTCTTGGATAGAATTGGCCTACACCTGTACCCTTTTGAAAGGGGAGTCGGCGCCGGGCTATGAAGAAAAGATAGGATATACCCACCAGGATCGCTATTTCTCTTTGAAGCTACGTCCGTTGAAAGAGGGAAAATGGTGGCCGGCGATTGCCCTGGGTACGAATGACCCCATCGGTACCTACGGCACGAAAAAGGGAAGCCTCTATTTCTCCAACTTTTATGTGGCAGCCAGCAAGCGGGTGTATTTGGGAAGAAATGAACTGGCGGCTCATGTTGCCTGGCGAACATTCCGACGGGATTATAATGCTAAATGGGAAGGATTCACGGGCGGTCTTACTTTTCGTCCTGCTTTTGCTCCCAACCTGCGTGTTATCGCGGAATATACCGGCCATGAAGTAAACGTGGGCTTCGATTATTTGCTATGGAAACATTTTTTATTGCAAATTTCTTTTCAACAAGGAAAACAATTCTCGGGGGGTATTTGTTATCAATTAAACCTGTTTTAATTAATGCACTATAAATAATAAAAAAGAAAATGAAAAATTTTATGAAAAAGGGAGCTTGGCTCTCCTTATTGGCTGTCGTTGCCTTGTTGGTGACAGCTTGTGGCAAAGATGACCCTGACTATGAAGATGTGACTCCTCCAGAAGTAGAGGTTAAGCACAGCATTAGCGGACGCGTAACAGCTATGAGCGGAGATGGCCTGGTGGCAACGGTAACCATGGGCTCAGAGACAATAACAACAGCCGCAGACGGAACCTTCCTGTTTGAAGATGTAAAGGCAGGTACGCACACGTTGAAAGCGGAGGCTACAGGAAAACAATCCAAAGAGGGTAGTGTGACCATTGCCGGAGGAGAAAAAAGTGATAACCAGGTGTGGAGTGTTACTCTAAGCAATACGGGAACAGCCGTGAAGGTGAACGACGACGGTTCGGCTCAGGGAAATGTTGTTTCCGAAACAACCAAAGGAAACGAAGCCGCTAAGGTTGACGTGGAGATTGAAGCTCCCGCAGGCGCTGTGCCGGCCGGAAAAACAATTATTACCACTCCGCTTTACGCGTTGCAGGATGCGACCAAAGCGACAGAATCTGTCTTGTTGATCGGTACAGACCTTACCTGCTCTGATCCGGCTGTTACTCTGGCAAAGCCTATTCAGATGATCTACGACCTGGAACCGGCCGTAGCTGCCGTAGTTCGGGTACAGAAGCTGGTTGGTGGCCAATGGGTGAATGCTACATTTAGTGTAGACGGAGGAAAAGTAATGGTTACTGTTGATGAGTTTACCTCTTATATCCTGTTTTTCGATGTGAACATAACCTCTTCAACCTCTTCGGAAGCTTTGTCTTTCAATCCGGGCAACTGGGATAATCTGTTTGGTAGCAATGATATGGCCGTTTCAGCCGCCACTTACAGCTTTAAGATCGGGACTGAAATTACCACCGTATCTGCATCAAGCCGTACAGCCGCTTACCTGAAAGAGATTCTGGCACGTCGTGCCGGCGCCGGTTATATGACCGCTTCGGGTACTTATCAGGTGAATGTTACCCTTCCGATAGGAACCGCGTTGACTGTTAGCGGATCTCAGTCTGTACAGACCTTGAAAGCTACAGCCTTGGGAGAAACAGCTACCGGCAAACAATATGGAAATGTAACGGTTAGCGCCAATACATACAACCGCAACCATACCGGAGGAAGCAACTAACACACAAAAGCGTATCCAATACGCCTATCATAGTTTAGAAATCCCCTTATCGATCTTGCTTTTTTACGAAAGAGCGGATAGATAAGGGGATTTTTCGTGACCGGTTATTTATTGACAGATCTTATTTATGCACTAAAATTGCCTGTTTTAGCCAAAATGCAACTGCGTTTTTACTTCCTAATAATTATTATCATCGGAAGTTGCTCCCCTCAGATAAATTCTATAAATTTGCTCTCCGATAAAAATATTTCCCCCTAATGACATAGCCAATGCCCTTAATGTTGATGTAAAAGATTTGATAGTCAGTAGTAACAAATCATAAATAACTTATTGTCATGGAGGTAAACAAGAAAGAACTTAAAGAACAAGAGATACGCACTCTGTTCATTACTCCTGCACTCCAACAAAAAGGGTGGGCAGTAAGCGTTAATATGCGTGAAGAGTATTATTTTACGGATGGTCGGGTTCTTGTTGTCGGTAATCAACACTCAGTCGCAGAGGGTAAAAAAGCTGATTACCTATTGTATCACAAAGGTAAGCCCATCGCTGTGGTTGAAGCAAAAGATAATAAACACGCTGTTGGAAGTGGTATGCAACAAGCGATGGATTATGCTCTAATCCTTGATTTGAAATTCGCATATTCCAGTAATGGTGATGCTTTCTTGGAACATGACTTTATAACAGGTAAAGAAACCGAGATTAAGTTGGAGGACTTCCCGACAGAAGAAGAACTATATAATCGCTATCTTACATCCAAAAACTATACATCGGATGAACTTAGCATCATAGAAACTCCATTCTATTATGATGCCCATAGCCATGAACCAAGATATTACCAACGTATCGCAGTAGACCGCACTGTTGAAGCCATAGCAAAGGGACAACAACGTGTGCTAGTGGTAATGGCTACAGGTACTGGTAAAACTTTTACGGCATTCCAAATTATTCATAGACTCCATAAGAGCGGAGCAAAGAAGAAAATCCTCTATCTTGCAGACCGCAATATCCTCATAGACCAGACAATGGCACAGGATTTTAAGCCATTCAAGAAAGTTATGACTAAGATAACTTCTGTTGGAGAGGGTGAAGAAAAGATTGATTCGTCGTATGAGGTGTATATGGCTCTGTATCACCAGTTAGTTGGAAAAGAGGGCAAGCCCGACCCATTCTTAGAGGTTCAGTCCAATTTCTTCGACCTGATTATTGTTGATGAGTGCCATCGTGGAAGTGCTAAGGATGACTCTGCATGGCGCAAGGTGTTGGAATATTTCAATACGGCTACTCAAATCGGTATGACAGCCACTCCTAAAGCTGATGAGGGGGCGAATAATCTTGATTATTTCGGTGAACCAGTGTACACTTACTCACTTCTTCAAGGCATCAACGACGGTTTTTTGGCTCCCTATAGGGTTACTGCCGACTTTATCAATATTGACCTGCAAGGCTGGACTCCGGAAGAGGGTGAGGTTGATTTGTTAGGCAAGGAAATTGAGCAGAAATTATATCAAAGACAAAATATAGGTCGTGATATCGCCATTAAGTCAAGACGCAAGATTGTAGCAAACAGAATCACCAAAATGTTGTATGATATTGGTCGTATGACAAAGACGATCGTATTCTGTTCTGATATAGATGAAGCAGCTGAAATGCGAACTCTACTCATCAATATGAATAGTGATTTATGCAAGAAATTACCTTACTATGTAACACGTATTGTCGGTGAAGATAAAGAGGGTAAGAAACAATTGGACAACTTTATCAGTGTGGATGAGCCTTATCCGGTGATTGTAACCACCTCCGAACTTCTTTCTACCGGTGTGGACTGTAAGACTTGTGGCTTAATCGTCATAGATAAAGAAATAGGGTCTATGACTGAATTTAAGCAAATTATAGGGCGTGGCACACGTCTTAGAAAAGATAAAGGTAAGTGGCATCTGGAAATTCTTGATTTCCGTAATGCTACGGCAAAATTTAAAGATCCCGCATTCGATGGTGATCCTGAACCTCCTAAAGGAGGTGGTAAAAAAGGCAAACCATACAAATTTATTGATGATAATCCATCATCGTCTGACCCCCATGAAAAATATATTATCAATGGAGAGGATATTCGTATCGCTCACGAGATCGTATCTGTATTGGATGAAGATGGGAAGACAATGAAAACTGAAAGTGTTCAATCGTTCGCAAGAACGCAGTTGTTACGTCATTACCAAAGTCTGGATGTTTTTATACAGACATGGACGGAAGCGGAACGCAAGCAAACTATAATGGATGAATTAAAGGAATATGCAATCCTAATAGACGCCGTTCGCGAATCAAATCCGACATTAAAAGATGCCGACATATTTGATGTGATATGCCATGTTGCATTTGATCAACCTCCATTGACAAGAAAAGAGAGAGCAAACAATGTGAAGAAGCGCAACTACTTTGGGAGGTATGAAGGTAAAGCTCGTGAAGTATTGGAGGCTCTTCTTGAAAAATACGCGGAGAATGGTATTCTCGATTTTGAAAAGGCAAACATTCTAGAGATACCTCCATTCAATAGCATAGGTAAACCAACTAAAATTATAAAACTATTTGGTAGTATTTCCGGTTATGAGCAAGCTATCAGGGAATTAGAACATCAGATATATAAAACGGCATAAAAATGGCAGTAAATAATATTATAAAGCGAATCCAGAATATCATGCGTCAGGATGCTGGTATCAATGGTGACGCACAGAGAATTGAACAAATGACTTGGATGTTCTTCTTGAAAGTTTACGACACTCAGGAAGAAACATGGGAGTACAAAGCATTCAGAGATGGTAAAATATATCAATCTATAATTCCTGAAGATTTGCGTTGGCGTAATTGGGCGATAGACGAAAAAGACGGTGAAGCATTAACAGGTGAGACACTACTCTCTTTCGTCAATGAAAAACTGTTTCCTGCGTTGAAGAATCTTCCCGTAGATGCCAATACACCACGAGCTAAGAGTATTGTTCAGGAAACATTTGCTGATTTGAACCAGTACATGAAGAATGGAACGCTTTTGCGTCAGGTGGTTAATATTGTAAATGAGATTGAATTTGATGATGCTGACGACCGTCATACATTTGGAGATATTTACGAAGGTATTTTAAAAGACCTACAATCGGCAGGGAATGCAGGGGAGTTCTATACGCCGCGTGCTTTGACTGATTTTATCGTAATGATGCTTGATCCGAAATTGGGTGAGACTTTTGGTGACTTCACCAGTGGTACAGGAGGCTTCCTTACTTCTGCTCTTAATTATATGGGAAAGAGTGTGCGTTCAGCCGAAGATGGAGAAAAGCTACAAAACGCTGTGGTTGGTCAGGAATGGAAGCCGTTACCCTATCTTTTGAGCATCACAAACTTACTGCTTCACGATGTTGAAGCTCCCAATATAGCAAATTGTGATTCGCTTGGAACAAATGTAGCAGATTTCAAAGAAACCGATAAGGTTGATGTTATCGGTATGAACCCTCCGTATGGCGGCAGCACGGAAGATAGCGTAAAGAGCAATTTCCCATTGCGCTACCGTTCAAGTGAAACGGCGGATTTGTTTATAGCACTTATCATGTACCGTCTTAAAGCAGGTGGCAGGTGTGGTGTGATTATTCCTGATGGTTTCTTGTTTGGTACGGACGGAGCAAAACTTGCGCTTAAAGAAAATCTTCTGCGCAAGTTCAATTTACATACTGTCATACGTTTACCAGGGTCTATCTTCTCTCCATACACTTCTATTGCAACCAACATTCTTTTCTTTAACAATGAGGAGGCAGAGGGTTGTAAAGAAGGATTCAGGACTAAAGAAACATGGTTCTACCGGCTCGACATGCCGGAAGGATATAAGCACTTCTCAAAAACCAAACCAATGAAGGTTGAGCACACTCAGCCTATTCAGGAATGGTGGAATGATCGAAAAGAAATCATAAGTAACGAAACGGGAGAAAAGAGCCGTGTATTTACTGCTCAACAGCTACTCGACTTGGATTGTAATTTTGACCAATGCAAATTTCCCAAAGAGGAAGAAGAAATATTGCCTCCGGCAGAATTGCTCAAACAATATTTTGAGAAACGTGCTGCACTTGATCATGAAATAGACAAAACACTTTCTGAGATTCAAAAAATTCTTGGTATAGATATAAAAATCGTGTAACAAAAACAAGATTTGGTACGCATGCGTACCAAATGCAAAATATGGAGCAATGGCAAAAAAGAAGGATATGCTTCCAGTGAATATAGATATTTTGTTTAACGATGTAAGAGATATCATCAATCAAGGCATCGGCCAGAGTGTGCATCTTGTTCACTCTATTGCTTGTATGACTTATTGGAAGATAGGACAGCGTATAATAGAAGATGAGCAGCAGGGGGAACGACGCGCTGAATATGGAAAGCAAGTACTTAAAAAGCTGGCAGAACGCCTTACTGATGAGTATGGTGAAAATGATAACTATTCTACCAGAGACCTACGCAATTATCGGCAGTTTTTCCTGACTTTCAATGATTTTCCAAAATGGTACGCACGCGTACCAAATCTTACGTGGACACATTATCGCTCTTTGTTGAGAGTGAATGATGTTGAAGCCCGTATGTGGTACATCAATGAAGCAAACGCTGAAACTTGGACAACTCGTACACTTGACCGCAATATCAATTCGCAATATTATTTCCGGTTATTGCAGTCGTCTGATAAAAAAGAGGTGGTTAAGGAGATGAAAGCGAATACATTCATGTATCAGAAGGACAAATTTGAGTTTATCAAGAATCCAGTCATAGCCGAGTTTTTGGGCTTCGGTAAGAAAAACAACTATATCGAATCTAAATTAGAAACAGCCATTATAAACCATTTGCAGAAATTTATAATGGAATTGGGAAAAGGCTATGCGTTTGTCGCTCGACAACAACTTATTCGCACAGATCTCAATGATTATTACATTGATTTGGTTTTCTACAACTATATTCTGAAATTTTTCTTGTTGGTTGACTTGAAAACGACAGAAATCACGCATCAAGACATAGGTCAGATGGATATGTACATTCGTATGTACGATGAGTTAAAATGTACGGAAGGAGATAACCCAACTATTGGCTTGTTGCTTTGTGCTGAAACTAGCAATGATTTGGCGCAGTATAGCGTTCTTCATGACAACGACCAACTGTTTGCTGCCAAATATCTCACTTATCTGCCTAAGAAAGAAGATTTGTTGGCGGAAATCGAGCGACAAAAAGAGTTCTTTGAACTTCAAGCGGGAAAGCGTGAATCAGACTCCGAATTAAACGAAGACTAACAATGAATGGAAAACAGTTAAAAAACAGCATACTCCAATGGGCGATACAGGGAAAACTTGTACCACAAGACCCTAATGACGAACCGGCATCAGTACTTCTTGAACGAATTAGAGAAGAGAAAGCAAAACTGGTTAAGGAGAAAAAAATCAAAAAAGATAAGAACGAATCAATCATTTACCGTGGTGACGATAATTCCTATTATGAGAAGTTTGTGGCTACAGAAGAGGTAAAATGTATTGACGAGGAGATTCCGTTTGAGATACCTGAGGGGTGGGAATGGTGTAGATTCTCAAGCATATACAAAACACTAACAGACGGTACACATTCAACTCCACATTACACTGAAACTGGCGTGCCTTTTTTGTCTGTTAAAGATATGAGTAACGGAAGTTTAAATTTCAATAATACAAAGTTCATTACAGAATCAGAGCATTTAGAACTATCCAAAAGATGTCATCCTCAGAAAGGAGATCTTTTGCTTTCCAAGGTCGGAACTACGGGAATACCATTGATCATCGATTCCGATAAAGAGTTTAGTATATTTGTTAGCTTAGCTTTAATTAAATTCACCTCTGTCTCAGTTGACAAACGATTTCTTATACATTTAATCAACAGCCCGTTAGTGCAGAATCAGGTACAAGAAAACACACGTGGAGTTGGCAATAAAAACTGGGTATTAACAGCGATCGCAAATACACTGATGTTGCTTCCCCCATTAAACGAGCAATTAAGAATTACTGATAAAATTGACGAGCTAACTCCTATCATATCTAAATATTCGATATCTCAACAAAGATTAGAAAAACTGAATGATGCAATTTTCGACAAACTCAAAAAATCCATCCTACAAGAGGCAATTCAAGGAATACTTGTACCTCAAATTGAAGATGAAGGCACCGCCCAAGAACTGCTTACACAGATAAGGCAAGAGAAACAAAAACTCGTCAAAGAGGGCAAGCTCAAGAAGTCTGCTTTGATCGACTCTGTCATATTCCGTGGTGACGATAACAAGTACTATGAGAATGACAGTAAAAGAATACTTTGTATAGATGACGAGATTCCATTTAATATACCTGACAATTGGGCATGGATGAGGCTTGGTTGTTGCATCAAGCTTTTGTCAGGAAGAGACTTAGATCCATATCAATACAATGCGAATCACCAAGGGATTCCCTACATAACAGGTGCTAGTAATTTCTTTGATGGAAATATTTTGGTAAACCGATGGACTGAAAATCCCATCACGATTGCCCCCCAAGGAGCATTATTAATAACTTGCAAGGGTACTATTGGCGCAATGGCTTTTAACAATATTGGTAATATTCATATAGCCAGACAAGTAATGGCAATTGAGTCATACGAGGTTAATCTGCTGTATATTAGGTATTATCTGCAAAGTGGTTTAAATGATATTGAGAAGAAAGCTAAGAGCATGATCCCCGGCATATCAAGAGAAACTGTGACAGATATCCTTTTTCCTATGCCACCATTACTAGAACAGGAGCGTATCGTTTATAGAATAAATCAACTATTACAATTGATTAAATAACCTTTTTATTTGAGCAACTATGCGTTGTTGCTCAAATAGTGGCGGTAATGGTACGTATAAATTATTCAATGCAGTTTGTGCAAAATGCTTTATGGTCATACCTTTACTTTTTTTATCCAAGACACCTAACGCTTTATAGTATTGAAGGACATACAGAAAGTATTGAGGCATTATCCCTTTGCTAAAACGTACTCGGTGAAGAGCGTTTTGATAGTACATCTTTTCCTCTTTGTCCCATATTGCCGTTCTTCCAATATCTCCTCCTTCACATATTAAGAGGTCTCCTTTTTTGAGACTGTATTTTTCTTTCTCCATATCAGTAAACAGTGTCTTTTTTACGATAGATAGGTCAATCTTATCCCAATATACATTAATTGAGCACAAATATGGAACAGAAGTTCCTATATTCTTTCCTCCATCCAGAGTCTTTCCTAATTCACTCGTAGCTATCGATCTCAAACGACACCATTCCCAAGAATTGGGAATATCAAACTCTAATTCACTTGAAATATCAATAACATTTCCTTCTATCTGCTCATAGTACTTGTTATCGTCACCTTTAAAGATAATGGAATCGTATTTATTTGCTTTGATTTTCTTTTCTTTGACAAGACGATTTTTCTCTTCTCTAATACGCTCAAGCAGAATTGAAGCTGGTTCATCAGTAGGATCTTGAGGAACCAACTTGCCTTGAATAGCTTCTTGTAGAATTGACTTTTGTAAATTTCGTGACAATGACAAATCAAGTCCTGCTCTGTCTGCTAAAAGTTTATTTAATTTTTGAGATAATGTGTACATCGCTTTATATTGTTATGCAATGGCGACAATCTTCTCATAATAGGAATTCAATGAATCTTAGTTAGGTATTATAGGGAGCAATGTTGTCCCCTATAAAATAATTACTATATGACAGAAAAAACATTTGAAACGCTACTCGTGCAAGCGAATATGGCGAAGAATACGGTAGCAGCGTATCTGTATGCCGTAAAAGAGTACAACAAGAGGTACAAAGAGGTGAACAAACGTAACCTCTTGATTTATAAAACGTATCTAATTGAGACTTATAAGCCCAAGACTGTTAATCTCAGAATTCAAGCAATCAATAAATACCTTGAATATATGGGCAAGCAGAAACTTCGCCTTAAATCCGTCAAGGTACAACAACGTTCTTACTTGGAAAATGTGATTACCAATGCGGATTATATGTTTCTAAAGAAGAAGTTGAAAAAAGAAGATAACCAGACATGGTACTTCGTTGTCCGTTTCTTAGCTGCTACTGGTGCGAGAGTAAGCGAACTTATTCAGCTCAAAGTGGAACATATCTATTTGGGCTACTATGATATTTATACGAAAGGAGGTAAAATCAGGAGAATATATATCCCTAAGTTACTCAAAGAAGAAAGCCTTGTTTGGTTGGAAGAGCACAAACGATGTTCCGGTTATCTCTTCTTGAACAGGTATGGAGAACGAATCACTACGCGTGGTATATCGCAACAGCTTAAAAACTATGCTAACAAGTACGGTATGAATGAGAAAGTCGTTTATCCCCACTCGTTCAGACATAGGTTTGCCAAAAACTTTTTGGAGAAGTTTAACGATATCTCGCTGCTTGCCGACTTAATGGGGCATGAAAGTATAGAAACTACCCGTATCTATCTGCGAAGGAGCAGCTCTGAGCAACAGGCTATCATTGATAAGATTATTACTTGGTAAGCATATTTATCCCCCCACCTCCATCTCCATAATGTAATCATTCATATAATAGCCGTTGCCGATGGGGTGGTCGCGGGTGTCGGCGATGTGGAATCCCAGGTGCTTATAGAAGCCGACGGCGGGGTTCTCGCGGTTGACGTAAAGCATGGCCTTGAAAGGGGTGGGGTGGATGCTTTTCAGATAGGCAATGCCCTGTTCGATCATGTAACGGCCTACGCCTGTACCCTGTGTTTGGGGGAGGGCGTAAATCTTCTGGAAGATGTACGTGTCGGGCTCTTTTTGCTCCAGGGAGAAATAACCGCAAGGCTCGTTGTCGGCATATACAATGAAGTAGGTATGCCCCTGCTCGGTCATTTGTTTGGTGATACTTTCCGGGGCATACATGGCGTCGAACATGAACTCCAGTTGTTCGCGCGTGAGTATGTTTCCGTATGTGGCTTCCCATACCTGGGAGGCCAGACGGTTAATTAAAAGATTGTCTTTTATTTCTGCTGTACGGATTAAGAACATAAATATGATGATTTTGACCAACAAAAGTAAGGATAATTGTGGGGATACGTTATGAAAACTTTTAACTTTGTGGACATTTCGCTTACCTTAAAGCGTCATAGATGAAAATACACAAATTAAAATAGATTCGAAATGGATACAAAGATTCAGGAACTGACCGAGAAAATCTACCGGGAAGGTGTTGAAAAAGGTAATGAAGAAGCAAAACGTATTGTAGACGATGCGAATGCGCAGAAAGCGGCTATTCTCAAGGAAGCAAACGACGAAGCCAAGCGTATTATGGCGGAGGCGGAAAAGAAATCAGCCGAACTGAAGAAGAATACCGAAGCGGAGTTGAAGTTGTTTGCCAATCAGGCTGTAGAGGCTTTGAAGAGCGAAGTAGCCAACCTGATTACAGGTGAGATCACCGAAACGAATGTGAAAGCGGCTGTGACTGATAAAGGCTTTATGCAGAAAGTAATGCTGGAAATGACCCGTGAGTGGGTGAAGAGCGGAGACCTGACAATTCAAACGGCGGAAGCCAACGAGCTGACGGCTTATTTTGAATCGAATGCCAAAGACCTATTGGATAAAAGTGTGAAAATAGAAAAAGTGAGCGGAAAGCCCGCCTCATTCACTGTTCTTCCTGCCGATGGCTCCTATAAAGTGACTTTCGGAGAAGAGGAGTTTGTTACATTCTTTAAAGAATTCTTGCGCCCGCAACTGATTGAAATGCTGTTCTGATTATGAGTAAATATTATTACTTAATAGCAGGATTGCCCAATATCTCATTAGACGATCATAAAGTTCCATTCACTGTCGACGAGTTTTACGCGGAGATAAAAGGGACATTGTCGTCTGGTGACGCGAAGTTGGTGAGTCTGTTTTACCTGAAGTTCGATAACAACAACCTCTTGAATTTCTTGCTGCATCCGGAAAAGGGATGGGACGAGAGAGGGTGTTTCTCCAAATCGGATTATAAAGAGGTGTTGGATGCGATTGCGGAAGAAGAAAAAATTCCGGCCAATCCATTGCCTTCGTATATGATCTCCTTTTTGGAAACCTATCAGGCGGAACACGACAAAGGAACGGAAGAGTCCAAAAACATATCCTGGGAAGACCGTTTAGCCGGCTTATATTATGAGTATGCTATGAAAAACAGCAACTCGTTCGTGGCCGACTGGTATGAATTGAACCTCAATATTAATAATGTACTGACGGCGCTGACGGCACGTAAATATGATTTAGACAAGGCGCGTTATATTGTCGGGCATAATGAGATCGCGGAGACCCTGCGTACCTCGAACGCGCGTGATTTCGGCTTGGGCGACTCGGTAGAGTATCTGCCCCAGTTGCAGCGTATCACCGAAGAGTCCGACCTTTTACTTCGCGAGAAAAAGCTGGATCAGTTGAAGTGGGAGTGGCTCGAAGAACAGATCTTCTTTAAGACATTCGATATTGAAACGGTAATAGCCTATTTGTTGAAGCTGGAGATGATGGAGCGTTGGACTTCACTCGATAAGGCAAAAGGCGAGAAAACCTTCCGTGACCTGGTGGGCACGATGAAGAAAGGAAGTGATAGCGCATTGGAAGAATTTAAAAGAAACAATACAAAATAAATTATGGCTACGAAAGGAATAGTAAAAGGAATCGTATCCAACCTGGTGACAGTCGAGGTCGAGGGTCCGGTTTCCCAGAATGAAATTTGTTACATTTCCGTCGACGGTGTGAAGCTGATGGCGGAGGTGATCAAAGTGATCGGTAATAATGCTTTCGTTCAGGTGTTTGAAAGCACGCGTGGAATGCGTGTAGGCGATGAGGCTGAGTTTGAAGGCCACATGCTTGAGGTAACACTTGGACCGGGTATGCTCTCGCGCAACTACGACGGATTGCAGAACGACCTGGACAAGATGGAAGGTGTCTTCCTGAAGCGCGGGGATTATACCTACGCGTTGGATAACGACAAGAAATGGGCGTTTAAGCCGATTGCTCAGGCTGGCGACAAGGTGATTGCCGGCGATTGGTTGGGCGAAGTAGACGAGAACTTCCAACCGCACAAGATCATGGTGCCTTTTGTTTTTGAAGGAACCTATACGGTAAAAAGCGTGGTGGCGGAAGGCGAATACACAGTTGTTGATACGATTGCCGTATTGACCAACGAAGCCGGTGAAGATATCAAAGTCAATATGATACAGCGGTGGCCGGTGAAAAAGGCGGTTGGCTGCTACAAAGAGAAACCGCGTCCTTTCAAACTGTTGGAAACAGGCGTGCGTACGATGGACACCTTGAACCCGATCGTGGAAGGTGGTACGGGATTTATCCCCGGTCCTTTCGGAACAGGAAAGACGGTGTTGCAGCATGCTATCTCCAAACAGGCGGAAGCGGATATCGTGATTATCGCGGCCTGTGGTGAGCGTGCGAATGAGGTAGTAGAGATCTTTGCGGAGTTCCCGCATCTGACCGACCCGCATACCGGACGTAAACTGATGGAACGTACGATTATTATTGCTAATACCTCGAACATGCCGGTGGCTGCCCGTGAGGCATCTGTATATACCGCCATGACCATTGCAGAGTATTACCGCAGTATGGGACTCAAGGTGCTCCTGATGGCTGACTCTACTT
Organism: Parabacteroides sp. PM6-13; assembly: GCF_029892605.1. Classification (GTDB taxonomy): domain Bacteria; phylum Bacteroidota; class Bacteroidia; order Bacteroidales; family Tannerellaceae; genus QVMG01. The sequence continues at coordinate 109,416 of NZ_JARXWF010000005.1, read as the reverse complement.
CCCGTTGGGCACAGGCGCTGCGTGAGATGTCGAACCGTTTGGAAGAGCTTCCCGGACCGGATGCTTTCCCGATGGACCTCTCGGCCATTGTGGCCAACTTCTACGCGCGTGCCGGTTATGTGGAACTGAATAATGGTAAGTCTGGCTCTGTAACCTTTATCGGTACGGTATCTCCGGCAGGGGGTAACCTGAAAGAACCGGTAACGGAAAACACCAAGAAGGTGGCGCGTTGCTTCTATGCCTTGGAACAGGATCGTGCGGATAAGAAACGTTATCCGGCGGTGAACCCGATCGATAGCTACTCCAAGTACCTGGAGTATCCCGAGTTCCAGGAATACATCGCCAACCATATCTCTCCGGAATGGATCGATAAGGTGAACGAAGTGAAAACACGTATGTTGCGTGGTAAAGAGATCTCGGAACAGATCAATATCCTGGGTGACGACGGGGTGCCGGTGGAATACCATGAGGTGTTCTGGAAATCGGAACTGATCGACTTTGTGATCCTGCAACAGGATGCGTTCGACGATATCGACTCGGTGACATCGCTGGATCGCCAGGAATATATGCTGGATAAGGTGGTGAAGATCTGTAATACGGACTTCCATTTTGATAACTTCAATGATGTGTCTGATTACTTCAAGAAGATGATCAACATCCTGAAGCAGATGAACTATTCCGAATACAAGAGTGATAAGTTTGAGACGTTTAACCAGGAGCTTGAGAGCTTAATTCAATTGAAAGTTGAAAATTGAAAGTTGAAAGTTGATCTCAGTTATCAATTATCAATTATCAATTATCAATTAAAAAACGAAGTTTTTATGAAAGCATTTCAAAAGATATTTACAAAGATTACCCAGATTACAAAAGCGACCTGTTCGTTGAAGGCAACAGGCGTTGGGTATGATGAGTTGGCTTCGGTAGACGGTAAGCTGGCGCAGGTGGTAAAGATTATGGGCGATGAGGTGACCCTGCAGGTGTTCTCGGGAACGGAAGGCATCCGGACGAATGCCGAAGTGGTATTTATGGGCAAGGCGCCGACGTTGAAAGTGGGCGACCAATTGGCCGGACGCTTCTTTAACGCCTATGGCGATCCGATCGATGGTGGACCTATTCCGGAAGGACGTGAGGTCGAAATCGGCGGTCCGTCGGTGAATCCGGTGCGTCGCGAGCAGCCTTCGGAACTGATCGCTACGGGTATTGCTGGTATCGACTTGAACAATACGCTGGTGACCGGACAGAAGATCCCGTTCTTTGCCGACCCGGACCAACCGTTCAACCAGGTCATGGCGATGGTAGCCCTGCGTGCCCAGTCGGATAAGATTATCCTGGGTGGTATGGGTATGACCAACGACGACTACCTCTTCTTTAAGAATACATTTAGCAATGCGGGTGCTTTAGACCGTATTGTGAGCTTTATCAATACCACGGAAGACCCTTCTGTGGAACGTATCCTGGTGCCTGATATGGCATTGACGGCCGCAGAGTATTTTGCTGTAGAAAAGAATGAGAAGGTGTTGGTATTGCTTACCGACATGACCAACTATGCGGATGCCTTGGCGATTGTGTCCAACCGTATGGACCAGATCCCTTCCAAAGACTCTATGCCGGGTTCTTTGTATTCCGACCTGGCGAAGATTTACGAAAAGGCGGTACAGTTCCCCGATGGTGGATCTATTACGATTATTGCGGTAACGACCCTTTCCGGTGGAGATATCACACACGCCGTGCCCGATAATACCGGATATATCACAGAAGGTCAGCTCTATCTGCGTCGTGACAGCGATATCGGTAAGGTTATTGTTGACCCGTTCCGAAGCTTGTCTCGTTTGAAACAGTTGGTGACCGGTAAGAAAACACGCGAAGACCATCCGCAGGTGATGAATGCAGCTGTACGTCTGTATGCCGATGCAGCCAATGCGAAGACGAAGATGGAAAATGGTTTCGACCTGACAGACTACGACAACCGTACGCTTGCTTTCGCGAAAGATTACTCAGACAAACTGTTGGCTATCGACGTAAACCTCGATACTACCGAGATGTTGGATGTGGCCTGGAATCTTTTCGGCGAATACTTCAAGCCGACAGAGGTGAATATCAAACAGGAACTGGTGGATAAGTACTGGAAGTAAAATAGAAATTATGAATTGTGAATTATGAATTATGAGAAGAAACACCTTCCGCTATTCAAGGTTCAGAAGTTATCTCTATACTCATGGTTCATAATTCATAATTCATAATTCATAATTAAAAAAGAACGTGGCAATAAAGTTTCAATATAATAAAACATCGCTTCAGCAACTGGAGAAGAACCTCAAGATGCGGGAACGTTCGCTGCCTACGATCAAAAGTAAGGAGAGCGCGTTGCGTGTCGAGGTGAAACGCACCAAGGACGAAGCGAAGAAGTTGGAACTTCAGCTTGAAAACGAAATAATGAGCTATCGCAGCATGGTCGCTCTTTGGAATGAGTTTACACCGGAACTGATCCGGGTGAAAGATGTGCATCTTTCTTCCCGTAAGTTTGCCGGCGTCATGGTTCCATTGCTTGACGACATTGAGTTTGAGATATGCCATTATAGCCTTTTCAATGCTCCGTCCTGGTATACGGAAGGTATCGAGTTGCTGAAGCAGCTGGCACGTACCGGTATAGAGGCGGAGTTTGCAGGCATGAAGCTGGAGTTGTTGGAGCATGCCCGGAAGAAAACCACTCAGAAGGTGAATCTTTTTGAGAAGGTGCAGATCCCGGGATACAAAGATGCGATCCGTAAGGTGAAGCGTTATATGGAAGACGAAGAGAGTCTTTCCAAGGCGTCACAAAAGATCATGCGTACCAATCTGGAGAAACGGAAAGAAAAAGAGGAGGAAATATCATGATTATACCGATGAAGAAATATGCCTTTATGGTGTATCATAAGGAATACAAGCAGTTCCTTTCCACTTTGCGTGACCTGGGCGTTGTACACATCAAGGAAACAAAATCGATCAATGATTTTGAAGACTTGCAACAGATGATCGCGGAGCGCAAGCGGGTGACGACTCTTTTGAAGCAGTTCAAGAAACAGCATGGCGAGCAGCCGTCGTTGTCTCCTGCCCGTGACTTGAACAAAGAGGAGGGTATGGCTTTGGTTCAGACAATCGAAGAGCTTCAGGAGGAGCGTTCCAAATTGTCTGCCCGTAAGCAGGCAGTCTTGAAAGACCTCGATTATATGAATATCTGGGGCGACTTCGACATGAAGCAGATCCAACAGTTGAAGAAAGAGGGATACGAACTGAACTTCTTCACCTGTCCGACCTCGAAGTATGAACCGGTCTGGGGAAAAGAATACAATGCCTTTCTGGTGAATAACTTCCAGTCGGTGACCTATTTTGTGACGGTGACCAAGACCGGAACGGAGATCGATATCGACGCCGAGCGTCCGAAGATGCCGGAATTGGGACTGAGTCAGTTACGTGAGAAGGTAAAAGAACTGAATGAGTCGGTTCGTGCCTGTGATGAGCGCTTGCAAACTATGGCCGTTGAAGAGTATAATACATTACTCGAACTGGACAAACACCTGCAAAACGAATTCAACCTGGCCAACGCAGTCGTGCAAACCGACCGTCAGGCAGGCGACAAATTGATGTTCCTCGAAGGATGGGTGACCACCGACAAAGCCTCCGATATGGAAGAGGCGTTGGATAAAGAATCGTTCTTCTATCAGGAGCTGGAAATACAGGATGACGATAAGATACCCATCAAACTGAAGAACAACAGCTATGCGAAGCTGTTCGAGCCGATTACGGAGATGTACTCCCTGCCTAACTATAAGGAGTTCGACCCGACGCCTTTCGTAGCGCCCTTCTTTATGCTGTTCTTCGGACTCTGTTTTGGTGACGGTGGCTACGGATTATTGATCCTGTTGTTTTGTACCTTCCTCAAACGCAAAGCGAGCGCAGGCGTTAAGCCTTACCTGACCCTGTTCCAGTGGTTAGGTGCGATGACTGTCGTGGTGGGTGCATTGACCGGTTCGTTCTTTGGTATCGCCCTGGTCGATATACCGCAGTTTGCCGCCGTGAAGGATTACTTCCTGAGCAGTGATAACCTGATGACCCTCTCGATCGTGATCGGTATTATACATATCATATATGCCAAGGCGATCGGCGCTTATAAGACAAAGATTCAGCGAGGCCTTAAGTATAGCCTGGCTCCTTTTGCCTGGGTGTTTGTGATTGCGACACTGGCCTGTGTGTTCGGGCTCCCGATGCTGGATATTCAGTTGCCGCAGCCGGTTATCTATGTATTGTACGGAGTAGCTATCGTATGCCTTGCTGTCGCGTTGTTGTATAATACCCCGGGCAAGAACATCCTATTAAACTTCGGCTCCGGCTTGTGGAACACCTATAATATGGTCTTTGGCCTGTTGGGTGATGTGTTGTCCTATATCCGTTTGTTTGCCGTAGGTCTGACGGGCTCGATCCTGGGTGGTGTGTTCAACTCGCTGGCGGTCTCTATGACGGAAAGCCTGCCGGGTGTAGCCCAGTTCATTGTGATGCTGCTCATCTTATTGGTGGGACACAGCTTGAACTTCGGACTTTGTATGATCAGTTCGCTGGTACACCCCATCCGTTTGGTCTTTGTTGAATATTATAAGAACTCAGAATTCGAAGGCGGAGGAAAAGCCTACCTGCCTTTTAAGAAAGCATAAAAAGAACAATATTAATACAATAAATAATTTAAAACATTTTAGTTATGGAACCAGTTTTATTAGCTTACATTGGAATCGGCCTGATGACAGGACTATCATTTATCGGTAGTGCTTACGGGGTAACAATTTGTGGTAACGCCGTAGTTGGAGCAATGAAGAAAAACCCGGATGCAATGGGTACCTATATCGCCCTGAGTGCTTTGCCGAGTTCGCAGGGGTTGTATGGCTTTGTGGCCTATTTCATGTTACAGAAATTCTTAATTCCTGAAATCTCTATGTTCAACGCCTGTGCTATCCTGGGTGTTGGTGCGATGATGGGATTTGCCGGATTCTTCTCTTCTGTTCGCCAGGGACAAGTTTGTGCCAATGGTATTCAGGCAGTAGGTGCCGGTCACAATGTGTTCAGTGCTACCATGGTGATGGCCGTATTCCCGGAATTGTATGCGATCCTCGCTCTGTTGGTGGTTATCCTGGTAGGTGGTACACTGCCTCTCTAATCCCGGATAGATCATAAAATAAGATATGAAGAAAAGGTGAGTCAGTAGGCTCACCTTTTTTTGTGAACAAACAGGGCATACGCTTGCTTAACGCCTGTTTTATACCGACATTTACACGCTCAATAAACGAATTATGATCAAACAACTTCTCTGGGTAGGACTGGGCGGAGGCATCGGAAGCATCTTCCGCTATTTGACATCTGTATGGGTACTGAAGCGATATGCCGCTGATTTTCCGCTGGCTACTTTTGTGGTGAATATGGTTGGTTGTTTATTGATCGGTCTGATTGTCGGACTCTCTTTTCGTGCCCAGTGGATCGATCAACACATGAAACTATTCCTCGTTACCGGTTTTTGTGGTGGGTATACCACTTTCTCTACCTTCTCTTTGGAAAACTGGGGTTTATTGGAAGCCGGTAATTATACCTCTCTGTTCTTGAATATCGTAGGAAGTGTTCTCTTAGGCATCCTGGCGGTATGGATCGGCTTATGGCTGGCCAAGCTATAGGCATTCCACCTCTTTATGTTTTTGTTTGACAAATTTTTGAAGAAATCTATGTTTGAATTTAACTTCCCCCAATGGGATCGCGATTTGTTTCTTTACCTGAATGATAAGCACCTTCCCTGGCTCGATCCGGTGATGCTCTTTTTTAGCAATCAGTGGATCTGGACATTGGTTTGTCTGGCTGTTTTTCTATTTATCTTTTTCGGTAGGAAAGGGCAGGGGAGGAGGGCCTCTTTCTTCTTTGCGGGAGGCGTCTTGACTACGCTTGTTGTAAACAACCTGCTTAAGCTGGTTTTTATGCGTCCACGTCCCGGGCATGAGATCCTGTTGAAAGATATTATGCATCAGTTGGAAGAGATGGGTAGAAGTTTTAGTTTCTTCTCCTCCCATTCAGCAAGTTCGATGTGTGTGGCTATGTTCAGCGCGTTGTATTTCAAGAATATCTATTATCGCGTGGCTATCTTTCTATGGGCCACTATTGTCGCCTACAGCCGTATCTATGTCGGGAAACATTACCCCTTGGATGTCTTTGTGGGCATTCTCTTTGGCCTCTTGATGGGCTATCTGGCTTATTGGACATACCGGAAGTATTACATTAAAATGTAAAGATCCTAAAGTCCTTCCGGGCTTAAAATTACACAACGACCTCCAGCCCATCATACCCGAAATGTACATGCGGGGGAAGGGCGATATCGGCCGCTGCGTGCAATCCGATGCGGTGGCTCATGTGAATGAAATAGCTCTCTTTGGGGCGTAGGCGTGAGATAAGCGGCAGGTTTTCAGCGACTCCGGCATGCGAGAAGTGGCGGGAGTCGATGCGTAAGGCGTCGATGAGTAGGAGATCCAAGCCCTTCAGTTTGACCTCTTCCTCTTTCGGCAGCGTTTTCAGGTCGGTCAGGTAGGCCATATTACCGATGCGGAAGCCCAGGATAGGCAGTTTGCCGTGCATCACGCGGATGGGGATCACCTCGATGCCAGCCGCCAGAAAGGGGGATAGGCCGACCGGCAACAGGTTGAGCCGTGGCACCCCCGGGTATTTATGTTCCCGGAAAGCATAAGGAAGACGTGTCTGTATCGCCTGTATCACATTCCGTTCGGCATAGATAGGCAATTCCTGATGGAACACATAGGGGCGTAGGTCGTCCAGTCCGCTCACATGATCGTAGTGCTCATGGGAAAGCAAGACGGCATCCAAGGTCTCTATCCGGTGTTTCAGCATCTGCCAACGGAAATCCGGGCCGCAGTCGAGCAATATATGTTTGCCTTCGGTTTCAACAACAACGGAGGTACGAAGCCGGCGGTCGCGCGGATCGCTGCTGCAACACACCTCACAATGACATCCAATCTCAGGCACGCCGGTCGAGGTGCCTGTTCCCAATAACAACACCTTCATCATCCAACGTACTTCACTTCCGGGGTTAGTTCTATATTGAATTTGTTTTTGACTGCCATGCGCACACTTTCCGCCATCAGGGCAATCTCGTCGCCGCTGGCTTCGCCGTAATTGACCAATACCAGGGCTTGCTTTTCATACATGCCCACGTTTCCATACCGCTTGCCTTTGAATCCGCACTGTTCGATCAGCCATCCGGCGGATAGCTTGACCGCTCCGTTTTCCGCCGGGTAGGAGGGGACATCCGGATAAGCCGCCTGGATTTGTGTGAAGGCCTCCTGCGATATGACCGGATTCATAAAGAAGCTGCCGGCATTGCCAATAACCGATGGATCCGGCAATTTCTGCTCGCGCAGGCGGATCACAGCTTCGCGAACGACAGCCGGTGACAGCTCTTTGCCTTCTGTCTCCTGGCGCAGTTGCCCGTAATCGAGGCGGTAGACAGGGTTCTTCTGCAACCGGATCACGATATGTGTCACGATATGGGGATCGTTATGTTCGTTCTTGAAAAAACTACGACGGTAGGCGTATGCGCATTCCTCGTTGCTAAAGAGGCGTTTCTCCATCGTCAATTGGTTATAGCTCTCGACCCGTTCGATCACATCTTTGATCTCTACGCCATAAGCACCGATATTCTGGATGGCGGCAGCGCCTGCTTCGCCCGGTATATGTGATAGGTTTTCAATGCCTCCCCAGCCGTGTGAAGTGGCATAGGCGACGACATCGTCCCAGATCTCGGCAGCGCCGACGCGCAGGCATACCGATTCGTCGGTCTCTTCCAACACCTCTATCCCTTTGATTTGGGAATGGACGATGATGCCATCGAAGTCATTGACAAAAAGCAGATTGCTTCCTCCGCCGATATGCAGGGAGTAGCACTGTTGAAAGTATTCATCACGCAAGATCTTTTCCAGCTCTTCGACGTTGTCATATTCCATGAACCAACGTGTTTTTACCGGTAAATGAAACGTATTGTAAGCCTCGAGGGAGTAGTTTTGTTCGATTTTCATAACGCACTTTAATTATCTGCAAAAATAAGGATATAATCCCTCATTCTCTATTTTAATGGCTACTTTTGCATCTATACTTTTGAACATTATGAACAACAATCCTTTTTTTGAGGCTTACCGGACGCCCTTCGGTACGCCCCCTTTCGATAAGATCCTATTGGAACATTATGAACCGGCTTTCGACGAAGGCATCAAACGCCTGGAACAAGAGGTCGCAACTATAGCCGATAACAGGGAGCCGGCAACCTTTGCCAACAGCGTGGTGGCATTGGAAAGAAGCGGTTCCCTCTTAGATAAAGTGAGTCATGCCTTCTTCAATGTGTTGGCCGCCGAATCGAACGACGAGATGATGGATCTCTCGCAACGCGTCTCGCCCAAATTGTCGGAAAGCTCGAATAATATCTACTTGAACGAAAAGCTGTTCGATCGTGTCAAAGCGGTGTATGACCAGCGCGATGACTTGAATCTCTCGTTGGAAGACCGCAAACTGCTCGAAGAGACCTATTACGCTTTCTATAAAAGAGGAGCCGCCCTCACTGCCGAAGGCAAAGAGGCCTATCGCCAGCTTAGCAATGAGTTGAGCCTGTTGCAACTCCGCTTCGAGCAAAATGTATTGAAAGATAAAAATCGCTTTGAGATGCTCCTGACCGAGCGCGATGAATTGGCAGGCTTGCCGGAGAGCATCCTCGATTCCGCAGCGGCGTTGGCGAAAGAAAAGGGGAAGACAGGCTGGTTGTTCACCCTCTCGGCTCCCAGTTATCAGCCTTTTCTGCGTTATTCCGCCCGGCGCGATCTGCGGGAAAAGATGTATCGAGCCTACATGAGCGTAGGAAATAAAGGCGATGAATACGATAACCGCGAGATCCTTCGCCGCATAGCCCATATCCGTTTGGAGATAGCCCAGTTGATGGGCCGAGACACTTTTGCTGACTATCAACTGGAACACCGGATGGCGAAGAATCCGCAAGGGGTTTACGGGTTGTTGAATCAATTACTGGCAGCCTATAAACCGGTGGCGGTGAATGAATATCAAGCCGTACAGAGCTTTGCCGTGGGCATGGAACAGGCCGATATCACGGTGATGCCTTGGGACTGGAGTTATTATTCGGAGAAGATGAAAGATATCCGTTTCCAGGTAAACGATGAAATGACGCGTCCCTATTTCAAACTGGAACAGGTCAAAGCGGGCGTATTCGGACTGGCTACGCAGCTCTATGGCATTACCTTCCGGGAGAACAAAGAGATACCGGTCTACCATCCCGATGTACAAACCTATGAGGTCTACGATGCCGACGGGCGTTTTCTCTCTGTGTTATATACCGATTTTCATCCTCGCGAAGGGAAGCAGTCGGGTGCCTGGATGAACGATATGAAAGCGCAATACCGGGAAGCCGATGGCACGGACAGCCGTCCGCAGATCATCATTGTGATGAACTTCACCCGGCCCACCGACACGAAACCCTCCCTGTTGACTTTCGATGAGGTGGAGACCTTCCTGCATGAGTTTGGTCATGCCTTGCACGGTATGTTGGCCGATACCACCTACGCCAGTCTTTCGGGTACCAATGTCTACCGTGATTTTGTGGAGTTGCCTTCGCAGATCATGGAAAACTGGCTGACCGAAAATGAATACCTCGATCAGATCGCGCTCCATTATGAAACGGGTGAGAAGATCCCGGCGGAACTGGTGCAGAAACTGGTCGATGCCTCTCATTTTAACGTAGGCTATTTCTGTTGCCGCCAGCTCAGCTTCGGTTTGCTCGATATGGCCTGGCATACCTTGCGAGAGCCTTACGAAGGGGATATAACCACGTTCGAGAAAGAAGCCTGGCAGGAAGCGGCTGTTTTGCCTGAAGTGCCGGAGGCGTTGATGAGCAGCAGCTTCGGACATATCTTCTCCGGTGGTTATGCCGCCGGTTATTATGGCTATAAGTGGGCGGAGGTCTTGGATGCCGATGCCTTCTCCCTGTTTAAACAGCAGGGTATCTTCGATCGCCAAACGGCCGAATCGTTCCGTTCCAATATCTTGTCGCGAGGAGGAACAGAGGATCCCGCGGTGCTTTACCGTCGTTTTCGCGGACAGGATCCGACCATCGATGCCCTGTTGGTAAAGAATGGTATAAAGCGTTGACGCATTGACAGAAGCGAGTTCTCACATCACTTAAATAGGTATCTATATGAAAAAAGCAATGGTATTAATCAGTATTTGTCTTATGAGTAGCACTTTTTTTGCCTGTGGACAAACCGCCTTGGTGGCTCCGGGCGCCAGCGTAGAGAAGTTAGCCGATGGCTTTCGTTTTACGGAAGGACCGGCGGTCGACGCGAAAGGGAATGTCTATTTCACCGATCAGCCCAATGATCGTATCCTCTTATGGTCGACCGAGGGTGAGTTGTCTGTTTTTATGGAAAACACCGGTCGTGCCAACGGCATGTACTTCGACCGGGAGGGCAAATTGCTTTCTTGTTCCGATATGGAGAATGAGTTGTGGAGCATTAGCCGGGATGGTTCCCATACGGTGATCCTGACCGATTATGAAGGTAAGAAACTGAATGGTCCGAACGACCTTTGGGTACGCCCCGACGGTGGCATATACTTCACCGATCCGCTTTATAAACGCGACTATTGGACACGCGATCCGGCCATGCAGCAGGAGGGGCAATATGTCTATTACATGACCCCCGACCGCCAAAAGGTGTTCCGCGTAGATACCGAACTGGAACAACCCAACGGAATCATTGGCACACCCGACGGAAAGCTCCTGTATGTCGCCGATATCCGTGCCGGCAAAACCTACGTGTATGAGATCCAGCCCGATGGTACGCTGGCCAATAAGAAACTATTCACGGAGATGGGTTCCGATGGCATGACGATCGATGAAAAGGGGAATATTTACCTGACCGGGCGGGGAGTGACCATCTTCGATCCGCAAGGCGAGCAAATCGGGCATATTCCCGTGGAGGCAGGCTGGACAGCCAATGTCTGTTTCGGTGGTAAGGATATGCAGACCCTCTTTATCACCGCCTCGGAATATTTGTATGGTATCCGGATGAATGTGAAAGGGGTCAGATAGAGAGCCGGATGATCTCCCTGTCGGTCACGATGCCCTGCATCGGGATATCAAACGGTTCGGCAGGGATCTCATCGTGTAATTGAAAATCAAAACAAAGTCCCAGTCTAGGTGCCGATAGGCTTGTCAACAGCCGGTCGTAATATCCTCTGCCGCGTCCCAGGCGGTTACCCAGGCGATCAAAGGCGACGCCCGGCGCGATCAAGAGATCAATCTGATATGCCGCTGTCTCTTCACCGGCTACCGGTTCCAAAATGCCAAAAAGACCCGGTTTCACCGTCTCTTTGCCCCGGTAGGGCAGCATACGGATATCGTCTCCCTCGATGACGGGCAATAGGATCGTTTTCTGCCGGTACCATTTCTCGATCAACGCCGCCGTTTGTACCTCGTCGGGCATCGCATGGTAGAGGGCAATATACGCAGCCTCCTGAAAGAGCTTGGTTTCTTCCAGGAGGCTGCAGGCATTTGTTGATTTCTCAGACAATATAGTCGTTGAATATTCTTTCTTTAGAGAGGCCATATCTTTTCGTAGGGCCTGCTTCGCTTTGGAGATTTCCATTATCCGTTGCTGTTTGTATAAACTCCGGGGTGGGAAGCGATTTCCCCTCCTTCAGTATCTGCACCGCTTTCTGCAGGGTGATATCCTCTTTCTGGAAGATCGGATAGAAGCCGTCTTCGTCGAAGAAGTTACGCACGATATAGGCATGCAATTGATTCTCAATCAGAGGCCCTGATATCTGAATCAGCGACATCCGTTTGCGAATGCCTTTAGCGGCCGCGAAATTGGTGAAATCATACAGGATCGGCTGGGTCTTCAGGTGGTCATAGAGCTCCTGCCAGGTGCCGAACCGCGATAAGTTATCCCGGTTTCTGTCGGAATACTCCAGGGCATAGAGGTAGAGCGTTCCGCTATTGATCACGCTTGTGTAATACGAGGTCATGCCCGATGTGTCGCGCGGGATAAAGATATCCGGCATAACGCCGCCACCGCCATAGACCGTTCGTCCGCCTACCGTTTCGTATTGAAGGTCCTCGTCGAGCTTGATGCTGTCGGCCGTATCGAATTCACCGTGCATATAGCGGTTATAGATATCCATATCGTACTCATCGTTCTTCCCTAACTCATACACTTTCTGGATGCTACGTCCCGAAGGCGTATAATAGCGGGCAATGGTCAGGCGCATCTCTGAGCCGTCGTTCATCGTGATCGGTGTCTGCACCAAGCCTTTTCCATAGGTGCGGCGTCCGATAATCAAGCCGCGGTCGTTGTCCTGGATCGCTCCGGCAAAGATCTCGCTGGCAGAGGCCGATGTCTCGTCGGTCAGCAGTATCACCGGGTCGTTCTTGCAGGTGCCTGAGCCGTTGGCAAACACCTCCGAACGCGGGAAGGCTTTTCCTTCGGTGTAAACGATCATACGTCCTTCCGGCATAAACTCATTGATCATACTGATCGCCGCGTCCATATATCCTCCGCTGTTTCCACGCAGGTCGATGATGAAGGAGTTACAGCCGAGCAGCTTCAGTTTCGCGATGGCGGTGATAAACTCCCCATAGGTGGTACGGGCGAACTTGCTGGTTTTGATATAACCGATGCCTTTATTTATTTCATAAGACACATCTACGGAGTGAACCGGTACGTCGCCACGGGTAACGGTGAATTGGAGCAATTCGTCCGATTCGCCACGTTTTACGCCCAGGTTGACCGTGCTGTTTTTCTCGCCCCGCAGGGTACGCATAATCTTCGCCTGGCTAATCTCTTTGCCGGAAAAGATGGAGTCGTTGATGGTGATGATACGGTCGAAAGGCAGTAAACCGGCTTTTTCCGCCGGGCCGCCGCTGATAACGCTGATCACCAGGATGGTATCCGTTTGCATATTGAACGAAACGCCAATCCCGCTGAAGGAACCTTCGAGGTCTTCATTCGCCAGCGCTACGTCGGATGCCGGGATATAGACCGAATGCGGATCCAGTTCGCTCAGTATTTTGGGGATGGCTCCTTCAATCAATTGCGCCATATCCACCGTATCCACATATTGCTGGTTGATGATATTGAGCACGGCATTGACCTTGTTGCCGCTGTAATAACCACGTGGTTTCCCGTTCGAGAGCGTCAGATAGTAGTTCCCGATGAAAATACCCGCGGCTATGCTGGCGGCGATAATGACCGGAAGCCAGACCGTTAATTTTTTTCTATTCTTCATAATATAGGCTATTCTTCATTTACTTCAATAAACTCAATCGAAATACCGGCTCGCTTCAACAGATCGCATCCGTCTTCCACCCGGTAGCGTTCGGAATAAACGACACGCTTGATGCCGCTTTGGATGATCAATTTCGCACATTCGATGCAGGGAGCCGATGTCACGTAGATGGTTGCCCCGCGGCTGCTGTTCGAGGAGGCGGCTACCTTGGTGATGGCATTTGCCTCCGCATGTAGAACATAAGGTTTGGTCACATTGTTTTCATCTTCGCAAATATTCTCAAATCCGGAAGGCGTACCGTTGTACCCATCCGATATAATCATCTGATCCTTCACAATGAGTGCACCCACCTGACGACGCTTACAATATGAATTTTCTGCCCATACACTGGCCATACGAAGATAGCGTTTGTCTAATTCATACTGTTTTTCATTCTTTTCAACCATTAGCTTATCGTTTTACGAATCAACTGACAAAGATAACATCAACTACGTGATTTACCAATTTCCGTTTTGACATTTTGTCAAAATCGCCCGACTTTTTTTCCAAAAACGTAGGGGTATTTAAAATTAGTCGGGCGAGTAACACTTTTTAACGTATCATATTGTAAGGCAAAATCCCTCTTTTGCTTACATTTTGTCAAAATCTCCCGAATCGATACAGGCGGGGCAAATGAAGCCTTGAAGCTTTTGGGCAGAGGTTTATATTCAAGCACTCTTATCAGAAAAAGCTAAAGTCCTGTGGTTTGATGACAAAGCCTATGCGCAACATGCTTTTGAATTGGTTATATTCGAGCAGGTTCTCACCGTATCCGTTGTAGTATTGGAGGAAGAAATATTGGTTCTCGCTTGGGTTGAACTTATAGCTTAATTCGAGCTGGGTATTGAAGCTCATCTTGCTGCTTCGCTTGGTGAATAGGGCGGAAGCGGCCAGGCGTTTGTTGTTGCTTCGGTAGGTGGCGCCTACCTGAAACAGGCCATTGTAGCGCAGGATATCCCGGTTGTTGCCACTGTCGATAATGGGTGCCCATATCCGGAACTGTGCTTCCCAGTTATTGTTGACCATAATGGAGGCGCAAAGGGTTACTTTGTTCCAGCTGCGCGAATCCAGGCTGTCTTTGCCGTTCGATTCGTGTTCGAGCATCAGATAACCTTTCCCAATGTAATTGTCTTTATATATAATGAGATGCCCTAACCCTATACCGGGATTAAAATTCATTTCACGCATTGGCATAGACTCCTGTATGACGTTCCAGAAGGCTTTTTGTGTGTATTGAATAAAGAGGTAGGTATCGAAAGGCAGATTACTCTTGGTCAGTTTCTGCTGGATGCTTAATTGAAAACGCACATCGGAGTTGCTGCTGGTCGGTTTGGTATTTGTCGGGATGCCTCCGATAAAATAATTGTCGCGGAACAGGGTGAAGTAGGGGCGACGGTCGAGTTCGGCACGTACGCTATCCGCATTGTAATAGCGTACCTCGGGTAGGTTGTCCAGGAATTGCTGAACCTGTTTCTGCGCAAAACCGGTATGGATTGTTAACAGGCACACACTTAACACAAATAAAATTCTTCTCATCTTCTATCACTATTATCAGAACCACTAACAGGTGCAAAGATAGATACTTTGCCCGGGTCAGCACTGGGTGAAAGTAAAGCAAGCCTCGTCATAAATGTGACTCTTTACTGAATAAACCGATTTTGGGTTCGATATGTTTAATTACCTTTGCCGTTATGGAGAAAGTATATACGTATTACCGGGAAAATGTCACTTCTTATTCCCGCCAGGCGGAACAGCTGAAGCGAAAAATCCACTTGTTGGGAACGATCCGTCTTATTCTTGTTGCCTTGTTGATATTGACTATATGGTTGTTGAGAAACGAGAGTTGGCAAATCATTTTGGGATCTATCGTCTTGTTTGCTATTCCTTTTGCCTTGTTAATGGTGTATCATACGCGGTTGCATAACCGGAAGTTATATACGGAGGCGCTGATCGCTTTGAATGAATCTGAACTGAAAGGGCTCGATTATGACTTTTCCGCCTTCGATGGCGCTCCGGAAAAGGTGGAGGCGGCTCATGCTTTTAGCCTGGACCTGGATGTTTTTGGCGATCGTTCGCTGTTTCAATCCCTCAACCGCACCACGACACTTATGGGAAAAGAGCGGTTGAGCGAGTGGTTGCTCTCGCCGTTGACCGACAAGAAAGAGATCCTTCGCCGCCAGGAGGCTGTTCGTGAATTGAAAGATCATACGCCGCTGCGGCAACATTTCTATGTTACAGGGAAACGCCGCAGTGGGCATAAGAAGGACAGGGACTACCTGCATACCTTGACCAATGATGATGCTTATTTTCTGCATAACAGACTATGGAAAGCCCTGTTGTGGATTGTTCCGGCGGTATGGGTGGTGTTGCTGGGTGGAGTCATCATGGGTTTTCTCGCCAGTAGCCTCCTTATGGGTTGGATTTGTGTGAGTTTTATCGTAGCAAACCTGACCGGGAAACGTATCAATAAGATCTATGAGTCGGTCAATAAAATGGAAAAGATATTCTCGACCTATGCCAGTCTGATGAGAAGTATCGAATCGACTCCTTTCCACTCGGAAGAACTGACAAAGCTCACTGCCGACCTGATAGGCAAAGAGGGACTGCCCGCCTCGAAAGCCATTAAACAACTCTCCGGGTATATCGGCGGATTAGATCAGCGTTATAGCGCCGCAGGTATTATCCTGAATCTTTTCTATCTGCGCGATACGCGGCATGCCTTGTGTCTGGAACGCTGGAAAAACCGCTATCGCGATGAGGTCGTTGTGTGGCTGGATGCGTTGGGAACCTTTGATGCTTATAGCTCCCTGGCGGGATTTGCCTTTAATCATCCCGATTATGTGTATCCGGATATAGCAGACAGCTATTTCCAAATGGAGGGAAAGGGACTGGGACATCCACTGCTCAACCGGGATGTCTGCGTCCGCAATGATATTCATATTCC
This sequence comes from Parabacteroides sp. PM6-13, assembly GCF_029892605.1. Taxonomy (GTDB): domain Bacteria; phylum Bacteroidota; class Bacteroidia; order Bacteroidales; family Tannerellaceae; genus QVMG01. The sequence goes on along the minus strand of NZ_JARXWF010000005.1, from coordinate 93,074 downwards.
TAAGAAGTCCTGGTTTTTGATCATAACGGGGGCAAATATGGCAGGAAAAAGCACCTATTTGCGTACGGTGGGGGTGAATTACCTATTGGCCTGCATCGGATTGCCTGTGTTTGCCGAGTCGTTGACGGTTTATCCGGCACAGATGGTGACAAGCCTGCGTACCTCCGATTCACTTGTCAGCAATGAATCCTATTTCTTTGCCGAACTGAAACGTTTGAAAATGATTATCGACCGCCTGAAGGAGGGAGAGGAGCTCTTTATTATCCTGGATGAGATCCTGAAGGGAACCAACTCGGTGGATAAGCAAAAAGGATCGATCGCGTTGATGAAGCAACTGGTTCATTTTGAGACCTGCGGCATTATCGCAACACACGACCTGGTGTTAGGAACATTGGAAGAGGAGTTTCCCGAGAATATCAAGAACTACCGCTTCGAAGCCGACATAAAAAACGATGAACTCTCTTTCTCCTATCAGCTACGCGAAGGCATTGCCCAGAATATGAATGCCTATTATCTGATGAAGAAGATGGGGATCACCGTTTGAGGAAAATTATGAATTGTGAATTATGAATTATGAATTGGGATTAAAAGAAACTAATTGCTTTACGCTTCGCTAAGCGATTTTCGCTTCGCTCCAATTCATAATTCACAATTCATAATTATTTCTTGTATTTCTCCATCTCCGGCAAAGCGCTCTGGATATCGTTGATACGACGGGAATCGCTGGGGTGTGTGCTTAGGAATTCGGGCACACCGGCGCCTCCACCTGCTGACATCTTTTGCCAGAAGCCAACGGCAGCCTGCGGATTGTATCCAGCCATCGTCATCAAGATCAAGCCCATATAATCGGCTTCCGATTCATGTTTGCGTGAGAAAGGAAGAATCACAAGTGCTTCAGAACCTAAGCCGTACACGGTACTGGCCACCTGTTGCACCATCGCGCTCTTATTTCCTACGGCTACGTCTAATACCGAAGCACCCAGTACGGTAGCCAACTGCTGGCTCATCCGCTCGTTGCTATGTTTGGCTACGGCATGAGCCACCTCATGTCCCATCACCACTGCCAGGTCGTCGTCAGAAGAGACGATCTGCATCAGCCCTTCGTAGACCACGATCTTGCCGCCGGGCATACAGAAGGCATTCATCTGCGGATCGGCTACCAGGTTAAACTCCCAGGAGAAATTCTTCACCTCATCGGCCATGCCGTTGTTCGTCAGGTAGGCATTGGTGGCGGCAGCAATCTTTTGTCCCACCCGTACGACTTGTGCTGTTTGTGTTTTATTCGTCGATTTCTGGGCTGTGGAAATAAATTCATTATACTGCGTCAAGCTGGAGGTCAATACTTCCTGGTCGGAGACCAGCATCAGTTGTTTACGACCTGTCAGGGGAACGGTACCACAGCTGGTTAAGATCACCATGGCAATAAGCACACTCAATACATTTTTCATAACATTTTCTATTTGTTGTGTAGTAGACTACAAATATATTATCGATTTTCCTTTATATAACAGCTAAAGGGATAAAAAAGATCAAACTACAGGAAAAATAGGTAAAGCGGAGGGCTCCGGCGTCGAAGACGCATGACGTTGATAAACCCCATGTGCAGCGATTGCGGAACATGGGGTAGGATGGCATAAGTGTCTCCCTTGGCCTCGAAGAGGTGGAACTTATGTTACTTTTGTGTCTGACCTCTTCGAGGTTGAGGGAGGGGAGTAGCTCTTTTGGCCCCATGTTCCGCTATGCTTCACATGGGGTTTATCAACGTCATGCGTCTTCGACGCAAACAGCAGAATATAAATAATTCCTCATGTAATTAGGAAAAAGATGCTGTTTCGGGTGAATTTAGTAAATTTGTAAACAGAAATCATAAAAATGTGAAACATGAATAAATTGCAAGAGACTATTTCCGGGCTGCTTACAGGTTGGGGATTGAAAGATGGAACCGGCAACTGGCTGGATAATGTGATCATATTATTAATCATTCTGTTGATCGCTCTTCTGATCGATTATGTGTGTCGTAAGGTGTTCTTAAGGTTGTTTGCCGGTATTGCCAAGAAAACAGAGACCGATTGGGATGATATCGTTGTGGAACGGAAAATCTTAGACAAGGTGATCCATCTTATTCCGGCAATTTTTGTCTATGTCATGCTTCCGCTTGTGTTCGATGAAGGGACAACTCTCCTTTATCTATTGACAAAAAAGATCTGTATCATTTATATTATAGCTATCTCCATTCGCTTTATCAATTCTCTGTTGAGTCTGGGAAGCGATATCTATCACCGCCGAAATAAAGGAAAATCTATCAAAGGATTTGTTCAGGTAGTGCAGGTGATTATCGTTTTCCTGGGAGTCATTGTGATTATCGGGCAACTGATTGGAGAGGATCCGACCAAACTGATTGCCGGTTTGGGTGCCTCGGCGGCTATTCTGTCGTTGGTGTTCAAGGATACGTTGATGGGCTTTGTGGCAGGAATCCAACTGACGGCAAACGATATGCTTCGTCCCGGCGACTGGATCACAATGCCGAAATACCAGGCCGACGGTGATGTGATCGATGTGACATTGAACGCGGTCAAGGTACGCAACTTCGATAATACGATTGTCACCATTCCGCCATACGCCCTGGTGAGCGATTCTTTCCAGAACTGGCGGGGTATGAGCGATTCGAAAGGGCGGCGTATCAAACGCTCTATCAGCATTGATATGAACAGTGTGAAGTTCTGTACGGACGAGATGCTCGATAAGTTCCGGAAAATAAGCCTGATTACCGACTACATCGATCAGAAAGAAAAAGAGCTTCGCGACTACAACGAAGAACATCAGATCGATAATTCCATTATAGCGAACGGCAGACGTCAGACCAACCTGGGTATTTTCCGTGCCTATATCGAAAGCTATTTGCGCCATCATCCGCAGGTAAGCAAGGAGTTGACCTGTATGGTGCGCCAACTGCAGCCGACGGAAACCGGGATCCCGTTGGAACTCTATGTCTTCCTGTCCGAAAAGCGCTGGATACCCTACGAGTCGATCCAGGCGGATATATTCGATCACATATTGGCTGTTATCTCTGAATTCGAGTTGCAGCCCTTCCAGGAAATATCAGGAGCCGATATCCGTTCATTGCGGATGGCGGGGAATAATATAATCTAAACTAAAACGAAAGTAAAAGCAATGAAACTAAAAGATGTAATCCTTATGGGAAGTATGATTGGCCTAATGGGCTGTTCCACCAAAGCGGCGTTGGAATATCCTGTGGCAACAACAGAAGAGGTGAAAGATACCTACTTCGGTGTAGAGGTGACCGACCCCTATCGTTGGCTGGAAAACGATACCTCTGAGGCTACGATGGCCTGGGTAAAAGCGGAAAACGAAGTGACGGCTGCCTATATCGCGCAGATCCCTTTCCGTGATCGTATCAAAGAACGCATGACCGAGTTGACCAATTATGAGAAGATAGGCACGCCATTCAAGCGCCATGGGAAATATTATTTCTATAAAAACGATGGCTTGCAAAACCAGAGTGTCTTGTATGTGAAGGATACCTTAGATGGCGAGGCGCGTGTCCTGCTTGATCCGAATAAGTTGTCGGAAGACGGAACGGTTGCCTTGGCGGGTATCTCTTTCTCGAATAATGGGAAATACCTGGCCTATACGATCTCCCGCAGTGGATCGGACTGGAATGAGATCTTTGTCTTAGACCTGGCTTCGAACAAGCTGTTGGATGATCATATCCTGTGGAGCAAGTTCGGCGGTCCTTCCTGGCAGGGCGATGGTTTCTACTATAGCGCTTATGACAAACCGGCAGGTGGCAAAGAGTTCTCCAATGTCAATGAAAATCATAAGATCTATTACCATGAGATAGGCAAGCCGCAGTCGGCCGACCGTCTGGAATTTCAGAATCCGGCAGAGCCACGCCGCTTCTATAACGCTTCTGTCAACGAAGACGAGACGATTCTCTTTGTGTCGGAAGGCGGAGCCGGTCGCGGAAATAATCTGTTTATGAAAGATTTGCGTAAGCCGAATGCTCCTCTGGTGGCGTTGACGACTGATATGGACTATGAGTACTATCCGGTAGAGGTTATCGGTAATAAAGTCTATGTGCAGACCAATTATCAGGCACCGAAATATGCTGTTGCCTGTTTCGATATCGCTAAGCCGCTGTTGAAAGACTGGACAACACTTATTCCCGAATCGGAATCTGTCCTTTCAAGCGCGCAGGTGATAGGAGAGAAGTTCTTCCTGGTGTATATGAAAGATGCTTCGCATCATGCCTATGTGTATGGCTTGAACGGAAAAGAAGAATATGAAGTGACGCTGCCGACCCTGGGTTCTGTCTCTTTCTCGGGTGATAAAGATGATAAAGAGGTGTTCTATACCTTTACCTCTTTTACGTTCCCGGCCACTATCTATCGCTTCGATATGGATAACAACCGTTCGGAAGTCTATCTGGCTCCGAAGGTGGCTTTTACACCGGAAGAGTATGTCACCGAGCAGGTGTTCTACCCCAGTGCGGATGGCACCCGGATACCGATGTTTCTGACCTATAAGAAAGGGCTGAAAAAGGATGGAACCAATCCGGTTTTACTGTATGGTTATGGTGGTTTCAATGTAAGCCTGAATCCGGGATTCTCTACCATTCGTTTGCCATTCCTGGAAAGTGGCGGTATCTATGCCATGGCGAATCTCCGGGGAGGAGGCGAATATGGTGAAGAATGGCATACAGCCGGAACGCTGATGAATAAGCAGAATGTGTTTGACGACTTTATCGCTGCTGCCGAATACCTGATCAATGAGAAATATACCCACAACACGAAGATCGCTATTAACGGCGGATCAAACGGTGGTTTGTTGGTAGGTGCTGTTGTCAATCAGCGTCCCGATCTCTTCCAGGTGGCAATTCCTGATGTGGGTGTTATGGATATGCTTCGCTACCACCTCTTTACCATTGGTTGGAACTGGGCAAGCGATTATGGAACAAGTGCCGATAATAAGGAAATGTTCGACTATCTGTATGCCTACTCTCCGTTGCATACCATCAAAAACGACGGAACACCTTATCCGGCTATCCTGATCAATACAGCCGATCATGACGACCGGGTGGTGCCAGCTCATTCCTTCAAGTATGCGGCCACCTTGCAGGCAGCCAATACCGGCGATGCCCCCAAATTAATCCGTATCGAGAGCAATGCCGGACACGGCGCCGGTAAGCCAATCAGTAAGATATTGGATGAATATGCCGATACCTATGCATTTATGATGTATAATCTCGGCATGAGCTATTAAATAAGGAGAAGGGAGAAAGGGAAAAGGAGAAAGGAGAAAGGAGCTAAACTTTAGGCGTAATTATTTGCCAAAGCGATCTCCTCTTTCCTTTCTCCTTTCTCCTTTCTCCCTTCTCCCTTCTCCCTTCTCCTAATCCCTCTTATATTGCACAAACGCCTCAATCGCCTCATAGGAGGCAAGCCCCAGCTGTTTGTAGAGCTCTGCCGTAGCGCGGTTGCGGTCTTCGGCACGTTGCCAGAACAGGCGTTCGTCATCGCCCAGGAAAGGAGCGCTCTCCATTTGCGATTGATGTTTCAGAATAGAGTTACGTTTCAGGCGAAGCTCTTCCGGACTAATAGGCACAGCCATTTCGATATGGTCCATCTCCCATTCGGCCCAGGCGCCACGATACATCCACACCCGACAGTTTTTCATCCATTCTTCATCCTTAATCAGGTCGATAGCCGCCAGGATAGCGTCCAGACATACCTTATGTGTGCCATGCGGATCGGCCAGGTCACCGGCGACAAATAGCTGATCCGGCTTGATCTCATGCAACAGATCGACGATAATCTCCACATCGGCTTTCGAGATCGGTTTCTTTTGAACTAATCCTGTATCGTAGAACGGAAGGTCGAGGAAGCGGATATGATCGTCGTCTTTGACACCGGCATGGCGCGCGCCATGACGCGCCTCTTCCCGACGGATCGTTCCTTTCATGAACAAGACATCCTTACGCTCCGGTTCGCCATCGTCGATCTTCTCGTAACGCAGGTAGCGTATCAGTTCTTCCGCTTTCTCTTTTATGGTATTGTTGCCAGATGAATAGTTGCCCGCCACATCACGCAGGTATTCGCAATAGCGGATCACCTCTTCGTCGCCCACGGCAATATTGCCGGATGTCTGGTAGGCTACATACACATCGTGGTGCTGGTCGCACAAGCGGCGGAAGGTGCCTCCCATCGAGATCACATCATCGTCGGGATGCGGGCTGAAGATAATCACCTTCTTCGGATAGGGAGTTGCCCGTTCCGGCCGGTTCGAGTCGTCCGCGTTGGGTTTGCCACCCGGCCATCCGGTGATGGTGTGTTGGATATCGTTGAATATCTTGATGTTTACATTGTAGGCAGAGCCATAGATCGCCAATAGCTCAGCCAAGCCATGTTCGCCATAGTCTTTGTTGGTCAGCTTCAGAATCGGTTTGCCCGTTTGCTGGCAGAGCCAAACAATCGCGCGGCGGATCAGTTTATTATCCCATTCGGCACTGGTCACCAGCCAGGGATAACTGATGCGGGTCAGGTCGTAAGCCGCTCCTAAGTCGATCACTACCCGGGCATCCGGATGGTTCTGCAGGTAGGAGGAGGGCACGACGTCCGATATTTTCTCTTCCACCGTTTTGCGGATGATATCGGCTTTGTCTTCGCCCCACGCCATGAGGATCACGTGCTTGGCATACATCATATTAGCAATTCCCATCGTAATCACACTGGTGGGAACGCTCTCGATGGAAGGGAAGGTGCGCGAGGCCTCTTTGCGGGCTGCCCCTTCGAGGTAGACCAGGCGGGTGCGTGTATTGGTCGGTGTACCCGGCGCGTTGAACATGATGTTGCTCGTATGCCCAACGCCCATCAACATATAGTCGATGCCGCCTACTTCGCCTATTTTGTTTTCATATTGCCGGCAGAAGTCGAAGATCGCCTCTTTGGGCATCATGCCGTCGGGGGCATAGATATTCTCCGGCAAGATATCGATATGATCCAGGAATTCGGACTTCAACCGATTGACATTGCCTGCCGTCAGGGCGGTCAATGGATAGAATTCATATTCGACAAAGACAATTACATGGCGGAAACTCAGTTGTTCCTCTTTGTGCATGCGGATCAATTCCCGGAAGAGTGTGAGCGGAGAACGTCCGCCGGGCAATGCCAGGACGAATGGTGTGCCCGCCTCCTGTTTCTTACGCATAGCATTGGCCAGCTCTTGCGCGATCGCTTTCGATCCTTCAATCACCGATTCGTATATGTCGGTAGGGATCTTTTCCAAACGCGTCAAGACGGAGTGTTCATAGGCATTTTCCGGCCGGTAATACTTCGGGGGGATACGAGTTAACGTAATTTGAGAACTAAGGTTTGTTTTCATATCGTTTTGATTGAGTTTTTCGTTCACAACAAAGATACAAAAACAGCAGATAGGTGTTCCCGAAAGAACATCGTATTTAAGAGATTTTATTCTTTTGTCAGCTCTTCTAACTCCATCGTCAGTTCTGCCCACTGATCCATCACCTCGCTTAGCCGGTTTTTGTTGTCCGAATAACTGGTGTATAAAGAGGCGTCTGCAGCCCCTTCCGGGGTGGCGAGCTTTTCTTCTATCTGGGCAATGGTGGTCTCCAGTTCGGCAATCCGGTTTTCCGCCTCCGCAATGGCACGTTCTGCCTTTTTGATCGCGCGGCTCAACTCTTTACGCGCTTCATATGATAGCTTGTTTTGCGAGGGCTGATCGCCTGCCTGTTCGCCGGAGGAGGAGAGGGGCTGGGTGTTTCGTTCCAACTCCTGCAGGTTCTCCATTTTCTTTTTCTCCAGAAACTCGTATATGCCTCCCAGGTGCTCTTTCACCTGTTGGTTGCCAAACTCATACACCTTCTCCACCAGGCCGTCGAGGAATTCACGGTCGTGTGATACGACAATGACTGTTCCGTCGAATTCCCGCAGCGCCTCTTTCAACACATCTTTCGAGCGCATATCCAGGTGGTTGGTCGGTTCGTCGAGGATCAATAGGTTGACAGGCTCCAACAACAGGCGGATCATCGCCAAGCGGCTGCGTTCGCCTCCCGACAATACCTCTACCTTCTTGTCGGAGGCCTCTCCGCCAAACATGAAGGCGCCCAGAATATCACGTATCTTGGTGCGGATATCCCCCTGGGCTACATAATCGATGGTCTCAAAAACCGTAAGTTTTTCGTTCATCAACTGTGCCTGGTTTTGCGCGAAATAACCGATCTTCACATTGTGTCCGAGTTGCAGTTTGCCCCGGTAGTCGATCTCCTCCATGATACACTTCACCAACGTCGACTTGCCTTCGCCGTTTTTCCCCACAAAGGCCACCTTGTCACCCCTGTTGATCGTGAAGGTGGCATCGCGGAATACAAGGTGATCGCCATAGCTTTTCGATACATTTTCCAGGATAACCGGATAGGATCCCGAACGGGGCGCGGGAGGAAACTTCAGGTGGAGTGAGGCGTTGTCGACATCATCCACCTCGATGCGGTCGATCTTTTCCAGTTGTTTGATGCGCGACTGCACCTGCACCGCCTTGGTCGCTTTGTAGCGAAAACGCTCGATAAAGGCTTCCGTATCGGCCAATTTCTTTTGCTGGTTTTCGTAGGCGCGCAGTTGTTGCTCTCTCCGTTCCTGACGGAGAACGACATATTGTGAATAGTTGACTTTATAGTCGTATATGCTTCCCAGTTCTATTTCCAGGGTGCGCGATGTCGTATTGTCGATAAACGCCCGGTCGTGCGACACGAGGATCACCGCGTTGGCCCGTGTGGATATGAAATTCTCCAGCCATTGGATCGATTCGATATCGAGGTGGTTGGTCGGCTCATCGAGCAACAGGATGTCGGGGCGGCGCAACAAGAGTTTGGCCAATTCGATACGCATACGCCATCCTCCGCTGAATTCTGAGGTGGGACGGTCAAAGTCTTCGCGGCGAAAACCCAGTCCGATCAGGGTACGTTCGAGCTCCGCCAAGTAGTTGTTGCCCCCGATCATACCGATATGTTCGGTCAGGTAAGAGCTGCGGTCGATGATTTTCTGGTAGGCCTCCGATTCGTAGTCGGTGCGTTCCGCTAGTTGGAGATTTAGTTCGTCCAACTCTTTCTCCATGATGTGGATATGCTCAAAGGCCTGTTCGGCCTCCTCTTTGACGGTACGGCTGTCGGCCAGTTTCATCTGTTGAGGCAGGTAGCCGATGGTGAGGTCTTTGGGAAGGCTGACATGACCGGCGGTGGGTGCCTGCAATCCGGCGAATATCTTTAACAGGGTCGATTTGCCTGCCCCGTTTTTGCCCACCAGGGCAATACGGTCTTTCTTGTTCACCACGAACGATATATCATCGAACAAAGTAAATCCTCCAAATTCTATCCTCAGCTTCTCTACAGATATCATGATGTGCGCATAAATTAAAAGTGGGGACAAAGATACGAAAATAAGTAGTTGTAATCTTCAAGCCGGCTTGACTCTGTGTTCAGCTTTCTTACTATATTTGCAATATGGGAAGTATTCTTTTGATCATATTGGCGTTTTTATGCGTGATTATAGGGTTGGCCGGTTCTATTCTACCCGCCTTGCCCGGTCCACCGGTGGCTTACGTGGCGCTTTGGCTGGCGAAGTGGAGCGGCTATCAGGACTATTCCTCCTCTTTTCTGATATGGACGGCTGTGGCGATGATTGTCATCACGGTGATCGACAATGTGCTTCCGCCTTATATCACCAGCAAATCAGGCGGCTCGCGTTACGCGACGATCGGATCCATCATCGGGATGCTGGCGGGTATTTTCTTTTCGGCCATCGGCATGCTGTTGGGGATGCTCTTGGGCGCCTTTATCGGCGAACTTCTGTTTGCCCGGAATGGGGCAGACAAAGCGTTTAAAGCAGCGTTGGGCGCCTTTGCCGGATTCCTATTTGGCACCGGCCTCAAATTATTATATTGCTTCTATATCCTTTACGCGATTATCTTCTGATCCGGTTATTCTTCTCCAACCAGGGTGATCACCACATATTCCGATTGCGATCCCAGGCGGAACTTGCCACCCCAAATACCTAAGCCGGAGCTTATATAATAATGGGTATTGCCTTTTTGCAGGTAGCCATGATCTTTCTCGAAGATGGCTTGGGTAACCAGTGTGGCCGGCCAGACCTGTCCGCCGTGTGTATGCCCGGATATCTGCAGGTCGATCCCGCTCTCCTCCGCTTCCTCCAGGTGGTAGGGTTGATGATCGAGCAATAGGATCGGCTTGGTGTTGTCCAATGAAGCCACCAGTTCGCGAAGCGGTTTGCGCGACCCGTTACTGCGGTCGTCACGCCCCACGACATAGAAGCGATCGGCCACCAGGGCTACCGAGTCGTCTAATACCGTGACGCCTGCCTTTTGCAAAAAGCTCATCGCCTTCTCTTTGCCGGCGATGTATTCATGATTGCCGGGAATCGCATAGATGCCGTAATTACTCTTTATCCGGCTGAACACCTCGCCCATATTTTCTTTGTAGAGCGGCGTTACATTATTATCCGTAATATCTCCGGCAATCAATACGATATCCGGATTTTCGCGGTTGATCAGTTCCGTCCAGCCTTCGAACTCATTCTTGCCAATGCCATAGCCCAGGTGTAGGTCGCTCACGGCCACAATCTTCAAGGAATTCCCGGCTAACAGCTCTTTCTTGACAGGAAGGGTTAATTCCACCCTTGTTTTGTGGGTATAACGATAATAGCCGATCGACAGGATCACAGCCATCACACAGGCCACGCCGCCCAGTCCCGCCCAACTGTTATACAGGATCCGGTCGACCGGAAGAATATGCGTTACCCGCAGTATATCCAACACCAGGAACAACATAAACAGGTAAAGCAGCGCAATCAGCCAGGAGGTGCCAACCTTATACATAAAAGCCGAGAGCGAAACCGGAAACGCGCCGCCGACCCCCATGCTTATAAACGGACAAAGAAACAGGAAAAGCCCCACCAGGATCAGAATGATCCGCCCCACCAGACTCGGTGGCATCATCTGCCATATGCGGTAATACACATAGGCATACCCTCCGCATACCACGGAAAGCATCATCAGTATTGGAAATATTCTCATAATCGTGCATTGAATTGGAACGCAAAACTATGGAAAATAAAAATAAAATCCTTCCCCTCCCTATCGTTTTATACGTTTTGTACCAATAAAAGGTATTAATTGACGAAGGCTTTCCCCGAACGAATCAACCGCTGTTTTTTATTCTCACCCGCATGAGAATTTTTTCTCACGCGGGTGAGAATTTTTTTTGCGGCTTTTTCAGGGGGTGAGAAAAAGGGGGCGAGGCAGCGGTCTAAGCTGCTCGGGATGGTGTTGTGTCCCGTGATTTTTTGCTGATACGCTTCAACTACAAAAACAGCCTGGATCAGGGAAAACCTATTAAAGTGTTTTGTTGTTTGCGTCGAAGACGCATCACGTTGATAAACCCCATGTGAAGCATTTTTTGCGGAACATGGGGCGAGAACAGAACTCCTTCCTCGGCCTCGATGAGGTCGGACCAAAACGCAAAACGAGAGAGTCTCACCTCTTCGAGGTCGAGGGGATACTCATTGCAGTACCCCATGTTTCGCTTCACATAGGGTTTATCAACGTGATGCGTCTTCGATGCCGGGGGGTTCTAAAATTTTGATGACTTGTTCCTGCGTCAAGTAATGGTTGAAATTTTGTCATATGCTTAGACAATGCTTTGAAAAGAGTGTATGTAGGCAGCGGTTATATTGAAAATAATGTGTATCATTGCTACCTGAAAGACTACTTGGGTAATACACGCATGGTCGCGACTCCGACGGATTCGATGTATCAATGGTTGAGTTACTATCCTTTCGGAATGCTCTATGGCGATAGAGGCGACCAGGGTCGTCAGCAGATGAAGTATGGCGGCAAGGAGTTTGATGATAAGCATGGGTTGTACCTGTATGACTTCGAGGCGCGTTATTACGATCCCGCCTTAGGCGGCTTCCTGACCATGGATCCGCTGGCGGAGAAGTATTACAGTACGAGTCCGTATGCGTATTGCGCAAATAACCCGATGAATGCAATAGATCCAGATGGTAAGAAAATTGTTTATATAACAAGGAATTCAAAAAATGAAATAAAGCAACAGTACACTTTTAAAAACGGGTATTTTGTTGATGATAGTGGAAAAAAGTTTACTTCTGATGATACTGCAAATAAATTAGCTCAAGTATATAGGAAAATACTTGACTCAGACAACAAAGAGCTTATTCATAAACTTAGGACTATTGACAGAAGTAAAAATACGCATTACATAGAAAAAGGAATTACCGGAGGTGGAAGTAAAGTATACCCTCTTGGTACAAGTGAACAATTCAAAAAAGGAGAACCAATTGGAACAGCGTTACATCTTGATATATCATTGGAGAACAAGAGGGATTTTGAATTGGCTAAAGGGATCAAAAGTAGTGATATGTCTACTGTTGTTCATGAGTTGCAGCATCAATATGATTATGATATAGGAAATATGATGGATAATACTGGCAAAAGCAGTAGTGAGAATCCGTCTGAAATTCGAGCTGTTGAATTAGAAAATATAGCTCGAGCATTAGAAGAACTAGATTTAAGAAAGAAATATTAAATATCAATATAGTCATGAGAATAAGTATGTTTCTTCTCTTATGCGTCCTGTTATTAACAGGAGGATGTAGGAACAATGACTGTAGGCATGAGAAAATAATAGAATCGCTTTCTAATGAGCCTCTGGACCTAGAATATCCGTCGCGTTATGAAGGATTGCATCTCTTTATTTGTTGTGAAGATGAGAATGAGAAAAAAATAACATTCCCTCGTATTATAAAAAAAGAATATTTGGAGAATAAGTATAATATGAACTATAAAACTTACTTGCGAAAAGTACTTAAAGAGAGTATGTGTATACATATCCCGGATAGTTGTTTCAGACTTGATGCAGTTATAAGTGATAATTATGACAGGATGAATTTTGATACTTTTTTTTCATTGTATTGTTATGAAAATGGAAATGTGTTTAGAATATCTCAGGGACTAAATGAAAATGAAATATTTACTATATTATACTATTTATTTATAAATGAATACTATTCGTTTTGGGATGATTATATAGGCGTTTATTCTATACGGAAATTGGGGAATTAAAAGCTTTTTCCAAAATGCTCCCCGAACTTTTCCATCTCTCCGGTGATCGGTTCGGCTATCAACACCTCTTCATTGACCCAAACCGAGACGACGGATTATGTGGGGAATGTGGAATATGTGAATAATGCCCTGAAAAGGGTGTATGTCGGTACCGGATATATCGAAAATAATGTGTATCATTGCTACCTGAAAGATTACCTGGGTAATACACGCATGGTCGCGACTCCGACGGATTCGATGTATCAATGGTTGAGTTACTATCCTTTCGGAATGCTCTATGGCGATAGAGGCGACCAGGGTCGTCAGCAGATGAAGTATGGCGGCAAGGAGTTTGATGATAAGCATGGCTTAAACCTGTACGACTTTGAGGCGCGTTACTACGATCCCGCCTTAGGCGGTTTCCTGACCATGGATCCGCTGGCGGAGAAGTATTATTCGACCTCTCCATATGCGTATTGTTTGAATAATCCGATGCGGTATGTGGATCCGACGGGGATGTTTGTAGATGACTACCGATTGCAACAGAATGGAATGATCGAACTTTTGGAACGAACGAAGGATGACTTTGATAGGTTGTTTGTTGATAATAAGCCTGAAATAGACCCGCTTATTGTGAAAGATAAGTCAATCTTATCTGACTTAACCTTGGATAGGACGGATTATAAAGGGAGATATGCGATAAGTGGCAATAAAGATGAAATGTTTAAAGTCTTCCATTATGGAGCAATGCATTCCGATGTGGAGTTTCGGATAGATGGATATAGAACTGGATCAGGGGTAAATGAGTATTTTGTTGGGACTTCAGGTAGTGAAGAGTCGTCTGCCCCTTCGTTGAATATGGATCGCTTTAATAAATATGATATGGTTTTTAATATGCATTCTCATCCTGGAGATAAGAGCTGGGTTGGCACAAAAGGGGCATCTAGTGGGGATACATATAATGTTAGAGAAAGATATCAAAATTATAGAAACACAGGAATGACGCATCCGGATCAATGGTTTAAAACAGATGGCAGAAATACAGTATTTCCAAAACATTATGTGTTTCATAAACAAAGCTCTACTTTGTACCATTATACACCATGGCAGAGCAATGTTTTTATTCGAAAAATCAACAGTCCAAAAGGACTTTACAGAAACTTAGGGTTTTAACCATGAAATATCTTTCATTTTTTATCGGATTAGTTCTAATTTCTACGGTAGTATCCTGTAAGAAGAACACTTCTAGTAAGCCTGAAAAAATAACAGAGATAGAGGCGGTTACTCATGCTGACGAAATGGAGGATTCTTTATCTCCTGCATTATATTCAGCCATTAAAAGTACGATATGTTTATACGATAGTGTCTATCATAACAAAAGATTCTATTCTTTTGGGAAAGAGTATGCAAATATTATCAAAGTTGTTTTTACTAAGAGAGAAGATGATTGCTATGTCACAATAATAGATTGCTTATATTATCAAACATATTTGTTGAATGGATATATACTTTACCAAAAGTATATGATTGTGTTTGATGAATATGACCCGGTAGAACATGAGTTGTATATAAAAGCATCCGGTTATGACAATGCATGTAATTGTAATCTTGTAAATATAGAAAAGCTAAGGCGTGATACTCCGCCTCAAGAATTCCATGATGAAAACTCTGAATTTGTAAATTATGACTTTGATGGTATAGGAAGAAGATATAAAATCCATAGTAGAGATAGCCTGGAGCTTGTTTTTGAAGGATTTATATAAACAAATGGAACCCGAACTATTCTACCTCTCCGGTGATCGGTTCGGCTATCAACACCTCATCCTTGACCCAAACCGAGACGACGGATTATGTAGGGAATGTGGAATATGTGAATAATGCCTTGAAAAGGGTGTATGTCGGTACCGGATATATCGAAAATAATGTGTATCATTGCTACCTGAAAGATTACCTGGGTAATACACGATTGGTAGTAACTCCTACGGATAATTATTATCAATGGTTGAATTACTACCCTTTCGGGATGCTCTATGGCGATAGAGGCGACCAGGGTCGTCAGCAGATGAAGTATGGCGGCAAGGAGTTTGAAGATAAGCATGGGTTGTACCTGTATGACTTCGAGGCGCGTTACTACGATCCCGCCTTAGGCGGCTTCCTGACCATGGATCCGCTGGCGGAGAAGTATTACAGTACGAGTCCGTATGCGTATTGTGCGAATAACCCGATGCGGTATGTGGATTTACATGGAGATAGTATCACAACTAAAGTAACATCAATGATTGATGGGAAGGCCATAAATACAAGTTATTATTATGGGCAAGATCGTACTGGGAGTTATGGATTCTTAGATGGTGGTGGAAATAGATACTCTGGAAATGAACTGTTTGTTGACGAATTGACATCCGCTTTAAACAAATTAAGAAGCGGAACAAATGGGGAAGCTTTGGTGAATGAGTTGATGAACTCAACAAAAAATGTACAAATTGTACAAGGCAAAAATACAGCGGATCTTAAAGGTAATTATATAAAATGGGATCCTTACTCTACTACAGGAGGTCCGGATCAAGCAGGAGACACAAAAAGACCCAGTTATATAGGTTTGGGTCATGAAATGGCTCACATACAGGATGTATGGAATGGCAGCATTGGTCGTAATACTTGGGTTACGGTTACAGGTGTTGATGGCAAACCAGTAGATATTCCTAATGCGGAAAAATATGCTACTCACATAGAGAATCAACTAAGATCAGAACATAGGATACCTTTGAGGACCCACTATAGTCCAAGAGTTCATTCCACAAGAATACTTCGTTCAGGCACGAACCAGAGTCTTTTTTATAAAAAAAGAGTAACAATTGGAGGAGTCTCTATACAAACAACCCCATATATTTATTAGCTATGAAAACAAGAATGATAACACTATTAGGATTTCTATTTCTGTTTTCAGGACACTTGTCAGGGCAAAACTGGAATAAAATTTCAAGAGAAATAAAAAAGAAACACTTAAGTTCTTTATCTTCAACTTATCTATTATGTCACTATAATTTAAGGCAAAAATCAAAGTGTTTCGAACAACTGCACGTTGAAACAAGCGACACGATTTTTATATTAGAAGACTCTAACGATTATAGTGAACCTACTATAACATTAACTTTATGGAATCGATCAGATACATTAACATACACTTCAGGCAACTGTTATTACAATGCTAAAAATGGAGGAAAAATTCCTATAAAGCAAGACAAACCTGGGTTTACTAAACATATGATGAAGCTGGTATCTGATTGGAATATAGATGAAATTAGAATAGAAGATGAAAAAAACGGAGGCAGCCTTCCTCAATATTGGGTTGTTGCTACTCGAATTATTTTGAATGAAAAAAAATATAAAATTGATTGTCTATATTTTAGATATTTCTTTAACATCGAAAGAGATGGTATGGACTTTAAATAGTAAACTATTCCACCTCTCCGGTGATTGGTTCGGCTATCAACACCTCATCCTTGACCCAAACTGAGACGACGGATTATGTGGGGAATGTGGAATATGTGAATAATGCCTTGAAAAGGGTGTATGTCGGTACCGGATATATCGAAAATAATGTGTATCATTGCTACCTGAAAGACTACCTGGGTAATACGCGATTGGTAGTAACTCCTACGGATAATTATTATCAATGGTTGAATTACTACCCTTTCGGGATGCTCTATGGCGATAGAGGCGACCAGGGTCGTCAGCAGATGAAGTATGGCGGCAAGGAGTTTGAAGATAAGCATGGGTTGTACCTGTACGACTTCGAGGCGCGTTATTACGATCCCGCCTTAGGCGGTTTCCTGACCATGGATCCGCTGGCGGAGAAGTATTATTCCACCTCTCCGGTGATCGGTTCAACTATAAAAACTGTCCGGATCAGGGAAAGCCTGTTTATACGTGTTTCGTCGTTTGCGTCGAAGACGCATCACGTTGATAAACCCCATGTGAAGCATAGTGAAACATGGGGTTTATCAACGCTGGTAGCTTACCAATCGTATTGTTCGACGTAGGTGTCGAAGACAAGGTTTTCTTGCAGTCCTTCGTTTTGGAAAACTTGTTGGATAAAGGCTTGCTCTTCCGGTCGGATAAGACGTTCCCTGTTTCGGATACGATAGTACATGCTTCGTCCAAAGTGCTCATACAGGATCTTACGTATCTGAGTAGCCTCTTTACGGGGGAGGGTGCTGAGGGCGTTATTAAAGCCCAAGGCAAATCGAGTCAGTTGATCGGCTTGCCAAAAGGGACACTCTTCGCGGGTTTGCATATAAACCGGGTTGACCACTAAAAATGAGATTGTTTCCGAATTCGCCTGAAGCGCCGTCTGAAAGCGCAAGCAATCACCGGAACGCGGACATTGATCATTTAAACACTGAAGATAGTCGACGGGAACGTCGTTGTAATTGAAGTTTTCTTTCATTTTTCACAGTTTAGTTGTTTCTTCGCTCAAAGATAGATAAATTAATCACTATATTTGTGGCAATAAGACCAGAAAATTATGAAGTATAAGCTATTAGTTTTAGACGTCGACGGAACTTTACTTAACGACCAAAAAGAAATATCCAAAGGCACAAAAGCTGCTTTGCTGAAAGTTCAACAGATGGGGCTGCGCATTGTCTTGGCTTCCGGCCGACCTACGCATGGTGTGCTTCCGCTTGCGCAAGAGTTGGAACTCGATCATTATGGTGGATATGTTATGTCGTATAATGGCGGGCAGATCTTTAACGCGCAAAGTGGTGAACGTTTGTTTGAGAAACGTATCGATGCTCAATGGATCTCTTACTTGGAGAGAAAAGCTGTCAAGAACGGATTTCCTATATTTACCTATCAAAAGGACCGTATTATCACGAACAGCCCTGATAATGCCCATGTGCAGGAAGAGGCTCGCCTGAACCATATGGAGGTGGTGGGTGTCTCTAATTTCAGTGAAGCGATCGACTTCAAACCCTGTAAGGTGATGTTGGTGAGCGATGACGCGAGTGCCTTAGCCGGGTTGGAGACCCATTGGCGGAAACGCCTGAGTGGCTCCCTCGATGTGTTCCCCTCCGAGACCTATTACCTGGAGGTGGTGCCCGAAGGGATTAATAAAGGCAATACGCTGGCTTTCCTGTTGGACAGGCTGAACATAACAAAAGAGCAGGTCATCGCGTTGGGCGATGGCGTATGCGATATCCCGATGCTTCAGCTGGCCGGTATGGGCATTGCGATGGGCAATGCGATGGATGTGGTCAAGAGTTGTGCCGACAATATCACCCTCTCGAACGAAGAAGACGGCGTGGCGGCGGCTTTGGAAAAGGCGGTTATCGCGGAGCTGCGGGCGACCTCCATTCCGCTGGATGAGCTGAATGCCCGCGCCCGGCATGCGCTTATGGGGAATCTGGGTATTCAATACACCTATGCGTCGCAGGAAAGGATCGAGGCGACCATGCCGGTCGATGTGCGTACCCGTCAGCCTTTTGGCATCTTGCACGGGGGAGCCACTCTGGCATTGGCCGAAACGGTGGCCGGACTGGGGTCGATGATCTTATGCAAACCGGATGAGATCATTGTCGGGATGCAGGTGAGCGGCAACCATCTCTCGTCGGCACATGAGGGTGATACGGTACGTGCCGTCGGTACGATCATTCACAAAGGACGTTCGTCGCATGTGTGGAATGTCGATGTGTTCACCTCGACCGATAAACTGGTATCGTCAATCAGAGTAGTTAATAGTGTATTAAAGAAAAAATAGATTATGGAACATGTTTATGCTGCCATTGATACGGCAATCCACGACAATAGAAGTTTCGTCGTATACCGTCTGCCAAATGACAATAAACTGCGTTTTGTTTCTGCAATAACGGAAGATGCGGTGCAAACTTTCTATGATTTCAGTGAATTAAATGGACAGGAGGGGTTTGTGATAGCCCCTTTCGGTATCTCCCGTGAGTGTCCGATCATATGCATCCAGGCGAAGGAGATCACCTGGGAGTATCCGGAGGAGTCGCCTTTTGATTTCTCAAATGAAGAGCCTTCACCTTTGGCTCAGATCACGCCTCGTTATAAGAAGCGGTTTCATAAGTTTATGGCTGCACTGACAGAATGGGGCATGCAGAAGATTGTGTTTTCGCGCCAGCTGAAGATGGAACGACCGGATATGTTCTCGCCTTCGGGGGCTTTTACGCGAGCCTGTTATCGTTATCCTGATGCCTATGTCTATCTGTTTCATACCCCGACAACAGGTACCTGGCTGGGCAGTACGCCTGAACTGTTGCTCGAAGGGGAGGGCGCTGATTGGAAGTCGGTAGCGCTAGCCGGTACGCAGCCCCTGGTAAATGGTGTCTTGCCAATGGTATGGAGCGAGAAAAACTACGAGGAACAGCGTATGGTCTCCAACTATATCTATGACCAGTTGCAGGCCGCCGGGATCGAGACAAAAGAGGAGGGGCCTTTTATCGTGCGTGCCGGTGAGGTATCTCACCTGAGTAGCACATTCCGTTTTTCGCTTCCTGATAATGAATACCTGGGCGATCTGCTTCGTTTGCTTCATCCTACGCCGGCGGTTTGTGGCCTGCCCAAAGAAGATGCTTATTGGTATATCTATGACCATGAAGGGTATCAACGCGAATACTATAGCGGATTTCTCGGATGGCTGTCGCCGGAAGGAAAGACGGCGCTCTATATGAATCTGCGCTGTATGCAGATCGGTTCTAAGATTCTGATGCTGTATGCCGGTAGTGGCCTTTTGCCCCATTCGACAGCAGACGACGAATGGCAGGAGACCGAGGCGAAGATGCAGACGATGAAGACGCTCTTACTATAATGGTTAATGGTTAATTATTAATGGTTAATTAAATAGATTGCCTGTGTGGGTAGTCGGATATAAGCTGTTGGTAATTAACAATTAATCATTAATAATTGACCATTAATAATTGACATACGTGTATACAAATAAGAAATCAATACTCCAGTTAGTTGGATTACTACAGGCGTATGAAGTAAAAAACATTGTGTTGTGTCCGGGCAGTCGAAATGCTCCCTTGGTGCATACGTTTGTGAATCATCCCTATTTCCAATGTCATTCGGTGACCGACGAGCGAAGCGCGAGCTTTTACGCGTTGGGGCTGGCCCTGCACGGTGGAAAACCGGCGGCTGTTGTGTGTACCTCGGGAACGGCTCTGTTGAATATGCATCCCGCTGTGGCGGAAGCCTATTACCAGCAGGTGCCTCTTGTGGTGATCTCGGCCGATCGTCCGATTCAATTTCTCGGACAGATGGAGGGACAAACCATTCCGCAAGCCCATGTCTTTGCCTCCCTGGTTAAGAAATCGGTCAACCTGCCCGAAGTGCGCACCGAAGAGGAGGAGGCTTTTTGCAACCGCCTTGTGAACGAAGCTCTGTTGGAACTGAACCACCGAGGGAAAGGGCCTGTGCATATCAATGTGCCTATCTCAGAACCTTTGTTTGAGTTTACGACTGAGAAGCTACCGGACGTACGCGTGATCACCCGCTACCAGGGATTGAATGTGTATGATAAGGACTATAACGAACTGGTCAATCGCCTGAACCGTTATAACCGCCGGATGATGCTGGTCGGACAGATGATGCTTATTTATCTGTTCGATAAAAAGATCAGTAAATTGATATATAAGCATTTTGCCTGGTTGACGGAGCATTTGAGCAACCGGACCATACCTGGCCTGGCTGTCAAAAACTTCGATACGCTTTTGTATCTGCTTTCGGAAGAGGAGAAGGAAAAGATGCGTCCCGAGCTGGTCATCACCTATGGCGGCCATATTGTGTCGAAACGCGTCAAGAAGTTCCTGCGCAATCATCCGCCGAAAGAGCATTGGCATGTGTCGGCCGACGGCGAAGTGGTCGATATGTTCGGCTCCTTAACGACGGTGATCGAGATGGATCCTTTCGAATTTATAGAGAAAATAGCTCCTTTGCTTGAAAACAAACCCTGTGCCTATCCGCAGGTGTGGGAGAATCTCTCCAAACAGATAAAAGCGCCCGAATTACCTTACTCGGCTATGACAGCGATCGGGTCGCTGATGCAGTCGATGCCCGAGGCGGCTTCGTTGCATCTGGGGAATAGCTCTACGGTGCGCTATGCGCAGCTTTTCGCGTTGCCGGAAACCGTTGAGGTGTGTTGCAACCGGGGGACTGCCGGTATCGATGGCTCGCTTTCGGCCGCGTTGGGGTATGCCTCCTCTTCGGATAAGATCAACTTCATCGTGTTGGGCGATTTGGGTTTCTTCTACGATATGAATGCGCTCTGGATGGGTCAGATACGGAATAATGTACGTATCCTATTGATTAATAACGGCGGAGGAGAGATCTTCCAGACCATTCCGGGATTCAATATGCCGGAAGAGACCCGGAACTATGTGACGGCTGTGCATACAACCTCTGCCAAAGGATGGGCGGAAGAGCGGGGATTCCGGTATGGCTCCGCGCGTAATGCCGAAGAGTTGGCCGAGGAGATGACCCGTTTTGCGACGGCTGAGGAGGCCGATCAGCCTATGTTCCTGGAGGTGTTTACAGATAAAGCGGAAGACGTCCGCTTATTGAAAGAATATTATCACGCATTAAAAGAAAACAAATAAAACATGGAAAGAAAATGGACGCCTATCAAGGCTTACGAAGATATACTCTTTGACTTTTATAACGGCATTGCCCGTATCACGATCAATCGTCCCCGTTACCGCAACGCCTTTACACCGACTACCACTGGCGAGATGAGCGATGCCTTGCGTATCTGCCGGGAGAATGCGGATATCTGTGTGGTGGTATTGACCGGAGCCGGTGACAAAGCCTTTTGTTCGGGCGGCGACCAGAATGTGAAAGGACGCGGTGGGTATATCGACAAAGAGGGTGTGCCGCGGCTGAGTGTGTTGGAGGTTCAAAAGCAGATCCGTTCGCTTCCGAAACCGGTGCTGGCGGCTGTCAATGGCTATGCGATTGGCGGAGGGCATGTATTGCATGTGGTGTGTGATCTCTCCATTGCTTCCGAGAATGCGATCTTCGGGCAGACAGGACCGCGCGTGGGTAGCTTCGATGCCGGATTTGGCTCCTCCTACCTGGCACGTGTCGTAGGTCAGAAGAAAGCACGCGAGATATGGTTTCTCTGTCGGCAGTATAATGCACAGGAGGCCTTGGATATGGGATTGGTCAATAAGGTTGTTCCTTTAGAGCAGTTGGAAGACGAGTATGTGCAATGGGCGGAGGAGATGATGCAACTGAGTCCGTTGGCGCTTCGTATGATCAAGGCGGGATTGAATGCCGAATTGGATGGACAAGCCGGTATTCAGGAGTTGGCGGGTGATGCCACCCTGCTCTATTACCTGACCGACGAAGCACAAGAGGGAAAACATGCCTTCCTGGAAAAGCGGAAACCGGACTTCAAGCAATATCCCAAGTTCCCCTAAAGAAAAGAGATGCCTCCTTCTACGTATCAATTATCCATTATCCATTCTCAATTAAACTTCCGTCGTCCTGCTGGAACCTCCCGGGGTGTGTACACCTCCCGCCGGGTTTGGTATGTTCTCCTGCAGGATAGGGAAGATCCGCGTCGGTGGGGGATAGGCGAATGTGCTCCGCTTCCTTCGTTGAGCATCGATGATGTGGCCGATTATGAATATGTTCTGGCGAAAGCCTGTCGGCAGATGGAAGAGGAGGGTGTTCCCCCGATAGATTCTCTTCGCGCATATCCTTCCATATTGATGGGGCTGGAGACGGCTCTGATGCATTACCAGGCAGGCGGCTTCGGCTTCTACCCGACACCTTTTGCGCAAGGGAAGGAGGGCATCCGCATAAACGGGCTTATCTGGATGGGCGATTACGATTATATGCAGTCGCAGATACGCCAGAAGATAGACGCCGGATATCAATGCATTAAGTTAAAGATCGGGGCGATCCGGTTTGAGGAAGAATTGGAATTGTTGCGCTTGATCCGCCGGCAGTTCTCTGCCCGTGAGATAGAGCTTCGGGTCGATGCCAACGGCGCCTTTTCGCCAACCGATGCGTTAGAGAAGTTAAAGCGGTTGTCAGAACTGGATATTCACTCCATTGAGCAGCCTATCCGTGCCGGTCAATGGGAGGAGATGGCGCGCTTGACGGAGGCGACACCCTTGCCGATTGCACTGGATGAGGAGTTGATCGGAAACTATACATACGAAAAGAAGGCGGAGTTGCTCTCGGCGATCCGTCCACATTATATTATTCTGAAACCATCTCTTCACGGAGGTTTCTCGGGATGTGAAGAGTGGATCGCCTTGGCGGAGAAACAACAGATCGGTTGGTGGGCTACATCGGCCTTGGAATCAAATATCGGATTGAATGCGATTGCACAATGGGCTGCGCGATGGGCTAACCCCATGCCTCAGGGATTGGGCACCGGATTATTGTTTGAAGAGAATATAGAGCTGCCTCTTACCATACAAAGAGATTGCCTTTGGTTTGATCCCCGAAATAAAAGCCTGCCTGAAACGCCTGAAGATATTGCTTTCCCTACAGATGGGAATTATTGTTTTCAACGCAAAAGACAAAAACTACATGCCCTGACACCTGTCGGGGAAGAGGTGAAGTCGTTCCTTCAAGAGTGGCAAAACGAAAATCCTCTGCTCCTTGTTCACACCTCGGGCTCTACCGGGACGCCTAAAGAATTATGGGTACGCAAAGACCGGATGATGCAAAGTGCCCGCATTACCTGCGCATTCCTCGGCTTAAAGAAAGGGGATGTGGCGCTCCATTGCCTGCCTATTTCCTATATCGCGGGTAAGATGATGTTGGTGCGCAGCCTGGTGGCCGGGCTCGCTTCGAAGTTTGTTTCCCCCTCTTCGCATCCGCTTCAGGAGGATATGGGAAGGATCGACTTTGTGGCTCTTACGCCAACACAGGTATATGAAACCTTGCAGGTGTCGGAAGAAAGAGAGAGGTTGAAGCAGATCAACTATGTTCTTATCGGTGGCGGTAGTCTTCCGCCGGAGATAGAGAGAGAATTAGTCGGATTTCCTAATGCGATCTATGCGACATACGGCATGACAGAGACCCTTTCGCATATCGCCTTGCGCCGTGTAAGCGGAGAGGAGGCTACGGACTGGTTTACGCCTTTCCCCTCTGTCAGGCTTTCGCTTTCCGAAGAGGGAACACTTGTTGTCGATGCCCCCTTGGTTACCGGCGAGCTGTTGGTGACCAATGATATAGCGGTTGTTCGGGAAGACGGAAGTTTCCGGATGCTGGGACGAAAAGACAATGTGATCAACTCGGGAGGTATAAAAATACAAATTGAAGAGCTGGAAACAGTGCTTCGTGCATTTATTTCTTTTAATTTTGTGATCACCTCCGTGCCCGACCCGAAATGGGGCGAAGCTGTCGTTCTCTTGATCGAAGGCGCTTGCCGGACAGAAGAGGTATATATACTATTAAAAGAGATGTGCGCAAAAGAAAAGATTCCGAAGTGGTATTGTCCCCAATATGTTTTCCGGGTGGAGAAGATTCCGCTGACAGAGAACGGGAAGAGAGACCGGAAGAATTGCCGCAGACTGGCTGAAGAAATAATAACACGATTATAAATCATAAAAACGTCAACCCATGAAAAAAACACTTTTCTCCCTGGCTCTTTGCTTTGGATTCCTGTTGTCGGCAACCGCGCAGGTTTTCGATGTGAACAAATTTCCGGGCAATCCGACACCTGATGTATTGGAAAAGTATGCCGGTTATGATTGCTTGGTCTTACTGGACAGCACCTCCGTTGAGGTGGAGGCTACCGGATCGGGTAGCTTCATTATCTATAAAAGTATGAAGATACAGACGCCTAAAGGGGCTGTGGCTAACCGTATCATCAAATATGATTACGACCCGTTGACGGCCTTTGCCGAGTTTCGCCATGTGACGATCTATCGGGCCAATGGCGATATCCTCAACCTGGATGTGACCCAAGCCTGCGATTATGCTGCGCCTGCCCGCTCTATTTACTGGGGCGCCCGCCAGATTATGATGGAGGTGGGACGCTTGGAACCGGGCGATATCGTGGAATATAAGATCCGGAAGAAAGGATTTACCTACGCGCTTTTGGCTGATGGCGGCGACGATGATGCCCGCTTTATCCCGCCGATGCGCGGACATTTCTACGATATTGTTCCTTTCTGGGTGGAGAATCCGACCCTGCGCAAGGTCTATTCGGTGACGCTGCCGAAAGAGAAAGAGATGCAATATGAGTTTTACCAGGGCGAAAGCCGTTCGTCTATCTATTTCAAAGAGGAGGGAAAGAAATATACCTTCCAGATGCAGGATGTACTTCCCTTCCGTTCGGAACCCAATATGGTGGATCTCTTTGATGCCGCTCCTAAGCTTTTCATGTCGTCTACGCCCAGTTGGGTAGACAAATCCCTGTGGTTTAATAAGGTGAATGAAGACTATGGCAGCTTCGACGCGCTTCCTGAAGCTCAGAAGAAGGTGAATGAACTTATCAAAGGCAAGAAGACCGATATGGAAAAGATCGCTGTCTTGACCCATTGGGTGGCTGATAATATTCGCTATTCCGGGATTTCGATGGGCGAAGGCGAAGGATTTACCCTGCATAATACGAAGATGAATTATACCGATCGCTGCGGTGTATGTAAGGATATTGCCGGTATGCTGATCTCTTTCCTGCGCATGGCCGGTTTTGAGGCCTATCCGGCCATGACCATGGCGGGCAGCCGGGTGGAGAAGATCCCGGCGGATCATTTTAACCACTGCGTGGCAGTCGTTAAGCTCTCCAACGGTACCTATATGCCGCTTGACCCAACCTGGGTGCCTTTCACCCGCGAACTATGGAGCAGTGCCGAACAACAACAAAACTACCTGCCGGGTGTTCCGGAAGGATCCGATCTGCAACTCACTCCTCTGTCGGATCCCGAAAATCACTATGTACGCATAAAAGCAGAGAATCGCATCGACGAAAAGGGACGTTTGCAGGGACAATTCACCATCACCGCCGAAGGACAGTCCGACCGTGCCATTCGCCGGATATTCACGACCGGATGGCAATCCGAATGGCAGGCCTCCCTCGAACGTGAACTGCTCAACGTCTCGCCGAAGGCCATCCTGAAGAAGGTCGATTATGGCAAAGCCCCGAAAGACTACCAGGCGGCTCCTATCCGTATCACCTTCACCTATGAAATACCCGACTATGCCGTTGCAACCGGTAATGAATTGTTATTCAAACCGATGGTTATGAACAACCTATACGATCAGGTAAAAACCTTTTTGCGCCTGGATACGAGTTTGGACAAACGCCAATACGGTTTCAAAGATGCCTGTTCCCGTTTAGTCGAAGTAGACGAAACGATCCGCTTGCCTAAAGGCTACCAGTTGGCTACCGACCCGAAACAGGGAAGCCTGCGAAGCGGTAGTGCCGACTTTATCGGATTCCTTCGTCAGGAAGGCAATCAGATTCGCTTGCGTTCGGAGATTGCCCTGAAGAAACGGGTCTATGAACCGGAAGACTGGGAAGGATTCCGCGAGGCGGTAGAGGCCTATAAGCAGTATGGAGACTATGTTATTGTCAGCAAATAATCTAAAACGGAAAGAATAGTATGAAAACGATATATAACGTGATATGTATTTTGTGCTTATCGGCTATCGCAGCCTATAGCCACGCGGCTTCCGAAGCCGAATACGGAAAAGTGGAAAAGTCATGGGTGTTGCATGCCGACGGTAGCCAGGAATATCGCTACACGATGGAATTGACCCTCTTCACCCATACCGCCATGAACAGCACCTACGGGGAGAGTTTCATCCTTTACAACCCGAAGTTTCAGGAATTGGAAATCCTGACATCCTATACCCGGCAGACAGACGGAACGATCATAAAGACGCCCGACAACGCCTTTGTGGAGGTGCTTCCCCGCAATGCGGCCGACGCACCGTTCTACAACCACCTGAAAGAGATGGTGGTGGTACATACCGGGCTGGAACTCGGTGCTACGATCTACCTGGAATATGTCTTGAAAACAAAGCCCGGCTATTTCGATGCGCTCGATATTTACGAACCGCTTCAGGAAACCTCTCCGGTTAAGAATTATACGGCGACTATTTCCGTTCCCGAGAATACACCCCTCCATCATCAACTTACCGGAACGACCGCTAAGACTACGGAGGTGATAACAGAGGGAACGAAGAGTGTTATCTATTCATTATATAACGTGCCGGCTACCTCCCGTGAGCCTTTCCAGATGCAAAACCGCGATAACGCACCGTTGCTTACCGCTTCTACCTATGCATCCATCGAAGAGGCCTTGTCGCTTCTCTCTAAAAAACTGAGTATAGGCCATAATATGGAAGCGGAAGCCTTTGCGGAATATACCGTCTACGACGAAACGGAAGATAAAGGAAAGGCGGCTTTGATCCAGAAACATATTGTTCAAAATATGGGAACCAGCCAGGTCGATTTGGAACAAACGGGCTATAAAACTCGTAACGCGAGTGTTGCCCTGCGTAGTGCCTATGGAACGGCGGCGGAAAAGGCAATATTGCTTGCTGTCATGTTGAACGCTGTGGAGATTCCCGCTGAAGTAGTGGCTGTTTATTCGGGCCATGTGGATCCTGTTGGGTTGAAGGGTATAAAGAATCTACTTGTTCAGGCAAAAATAGGTAAAGACGTTACCTATCTCTCTCCCGTAAGCCTGGCCGCCCCGACGGTTAAATCCCGTGGTGAATTGGATCAGATCTATACCCTTTCCGGTAAACAGGTCGAGGTGAAGGCCGCCCCGCTTGTTATCGCTGAGAAGAGAGAAATCAAACTAACTAAAGAGCAAAACAAGAACGGATATATTGTCTATATGCTTCCGGCCATTCCGCAGGGGATCGATGCCTGGGGGATGCGTACCTTAAACTCACAACGCAAAGAGGTGTTTGAGATTCCGTCATTATTGGAAGAGGAAATTGCCTATGAGATCACACTGGAAGAGGGCATCGAACTGAAAATCTCTACTCCTCGCAGTGTCACGTATGCGGCGGTAGGATCGTTCTCGCAGACCATCAGCCGGGAAGGCAATAAGGTGGTCGTTAAGCGTACGATCCGACTCGATAAGCAACAGTATTCGTCTGCCGAATATAAGTTGGTACGTGAACTTATCCAGGAATGGAATAACCCCTCCGGACGGACACTTTTGTTCTCTGTTATGTAAACAGGGATTAAAAAATCCTATTTTATCTTCTGAATTCTATCTTTTGTCTACTTTTCTGCATGGAATTGTAGACAAAAGATATCTTTGCGCTGTCGTTGCATATCGCAATGCCTCAGTAATACAATCAGGTACATGGGAAAAATAGTTGGATGGGTTCTGTATCAAAGTTTTTATATCAGCCTATATGTAGTCGGTCTATTGCCTATGCAGCTATTGTATAAGGTATCTTCTTTTTCTTCTTATTTTATGTTTCACGTTCTTTCGTACCGGAAGCGTGTTGTTACCCAGAATCTTTCGCGCTCATTTCCTGAGAAGAGCGAATCGGAAAGAGAGCGGATCGCCGTCGGGTTTTACCGGTGTTTTACGGATAATGTCGTAGAGATCGTCAAACTCTTCTCGATCGATCCGGAGAAGCAGGTCGAAAAGGTCTCTGTCACCGGTGCGGAACAGCTTGTTACCCAGTTGGAAAACAAAAAGCATGTGATTGTCTGTATGGGGCATTGTGCCAATTGGGAGATCCTGAACATATTGCCCTACCGGGGAGATATAAATATGTATGCTGTCTATAAGCCTTTGCGAAACAAGGCTGTCGATCGATTGTTCCTGACCCTGCGTTCCCGTTTTGGCTTGGGGCTCGTTCCGTCCAGGTCTATTGTCAAGCATTTTCTGACGAATAAGAACAATCCTTCGGTCTATTTTTTCATTGCCGATCAATGCCCGAAGGTGGTCGAAGAAAAGTATCGTCTGATGATGTTGAATCAGCAAACGAGTATGTTCTCCGGCGTTGAGAAACTGGCTCGTTCGACCGATGCTGCCGTGATGTATATGCACGTGACCCGCACCAGCCGGGGCAACTATGCCATCGACTATAAACTCATATCAACACAACCCAAACAAACCGAAGAGACCGAAATCATCCGCCATTACGCCTCGCTCCTGGAACAAAATATCCTGGAAAACCCCTCCGATTGGCTCTGGTCGCATAAGCGCTGGAAGCGATAAAAACAGCAAAATCCCAGCTGAGCGATTGATATTTTGCTTTACGCTTCGCTAAGCGATTTACAAATTGCTTTACGCTGCGCTAAGCGAAATATCATTTTGTCAAAATCGACCGAGAAATTTTCCGTAAACGCAGGGGTATTTTAAATTACCCGCAGGGGTAACACTTTTTAACGTATCATATTGTAAAGCAAAACCGGCTTTTTGCTATCAATTTGTCAATTGAGGGTTGCTTACCCAAAGGGGAGGCGGAAAGTGCACTTTTTGTCTCTTTCGGCATCAAATAGTATCCTCCTGTTCAATAGTTGGCAGTATATTTGCATATCTATTTATGAATAAGTCATGTTTTATAGGTGTGTTATCCCGGAATGTAGGGATTTCCATAGTGGCTATATTGTTGTGCGTCAATAAGAAACATAAAATATAAAAGGAATGAACAAGATGAATGAAGAGCAAAAAAACTTTCCGGAAGATGATCTTATCAATGGAAAAGTGACAAATCCGTCGGAAGAATCGTCTGCCTCGTCAGACGAAATGGGTGACAATACTGACAGCCTGGCTGACGGATGTGAGGCGTTGCAGAAAAAATATGACGATTTGAACGATTCGCATCTACGCTTGATGGCTGAGTTTGATAATTACCGCAAGCGTACGTTGCGCGAGAAAGCGGAATTGATTAAATCGGGTGGTGAAACGACATTGATCAACCTGTTGCCAATCATTGACGACTTTGAACGAGCCATGCAAAATATTCGCGTAGCTGAAGACGTGAAAGCGGTGAGCGAAGGAGTTGATTTGATTTACAATAAGTTTATGGGTTATCTGGCTCAACAGGGTGTGAAACCTATTGAGGCGATTGGAAAAACATTCGATACGGAGGCCTTTGAAGCAGTGGCTACGATTCCGGCTCCGGAAGAAGACTTGAAAGGGAAGGTGCTCGATTGTGTCCAGACCGGATACATACTGCACGAGAAGGTTATTCGCCATTCCAAGGTGGTTGTGGGTGAATGATAGGACAAGTGGTAAGGAGAAACAAAGAATAGAATGGCTAAAAGGGATTACTACGAAGTGCTGGGCGTTTCTAAAACAGCTACAGCCGACGAGATAAAGAAAGCGTACCGCAAGAAAGCAATTGAGTTTCATCCGGATAAAAACCCGGACAATAAAGAGGCTGAAGAGAAGTTTAAGGAGGCTGCAGAAGCCTATGATATATTGAGCGACGAGCAGAAGCGTCAGCGCTACGACCAGTTTGGACACGCCGGTGTTGGCGGAGCCTCAGGCGGCGGTGGCGGCTTTGGCGGCGGCATGTCGATGGAGGATATATTCTCTCAGTTTGGAGATATTTTCGGAGGACATTTTGGCGGTTTTGGCGGCTTCAGCGGTTTTGGTGGCGGCGGTTCGCGTGGCGGACGTCGGGTGAACCGTGGTTCCGATCTTCGTGTGAAGGTGAAATTAAGCCTAAAAGATATTGCACACGGGGTAGAGAAGAAGATCAAAGTGAAGAAGTTCGTTTCGTGTAAACACTGTAACGGATCGGGTGCCGAAGACGATAAGAGCATAAAAACCTGTGACACCTGTCATGGTAGCGGAGTCGTAACACGCGTCACGAGTACTTTCCTCGGACAAATGCAGACTCAATCGCCTTGTCCTACCTGTCATGGAGAAGGGAAGGTTATCACGAAGAAATGTGCGGTGTGTGCCGGCGAAGGCATCGTGAAAGATGACGATGTGATCACGATCAATGTGCCGGCCGGTGTAGCAGAAGGCATGCAGCTCTCGATGAGCGGTAAAGGAAATGCCGCTCGTCATGGCGGGGTGAATGGTGACCTCTTGATTCTTGTGGAGGAAGAGGCACATCCTGAATTGATTCGCGACGAGAACGACCTGCTTTATAATCTATTGCTTACCGTGCCACAGGCGGCTTTGGGTACCACGGTAGAGGTGCCTACCGTCGATGGAAAGGCAAAGTTAAAGATCGATCCGGGTACGCAGCCGGGCAAGGTGCTTCGTTTGCGCAACAAAGGGTTACCCTCCATCAATAGCTATGGAACCGGCGATCTGCTTGTGAACGTGAGTGTGTATATCCCTGAGGTGTTGAGTGCTTCCGAGAAAGAGACGTTGAATGGCTGGGAAAACTCTCCGAACTTCCAACCGAATAAGACGATGAAGGAGAAGATATTCAGCCGATTCAGGAATATGTTTGACTAACAGGGCAGAGATGGATAAGGGGGGTAAAGCGTTAAAGGAGAAATGGTATGTGTTGTACACGGCACCACGAGCCGAAAAGCAGGTGTGTGAGCGATTGAAAGAGCAGGAGGTGGAGTGTTGGCTGCCACTGCATCGTTCGCCACGTGTCTGGTCGGATCGGGTGAAGTTGGTCGATATACCTCTTTTCCCCTCTTATCTGTTTGTTCGTACAAATGAACATCATATACATACCCTGTTACGCCAGCAGGGTGTTTCCCGTGTTATCTACTACAATGGCAAGCCGGCTACGATTCGTCAGAAAGAGATCGATGCCATTGAAGAGTTTTTAGAGCAGGCTTCCGAACATCCGTTATTGCCGGGGGATGAGGTGGAGATTCTGTGCGGGGCGATGAAAAATGTGTCCGGCAAAGTGAAGAAGATCAAGAAGAAATATCTGTTGCTTTACCTGGAGCCATTGGGGGCTACCGTTTGTGTGAAGCTGAATGATGTTGCTCCGGTGAAACGCTTACGATAGGGCGATTGTTCCCTAAACAAGCGTAAAAAGGGCTGACCAACCATAAAAATAATGTAAGTTTGTGTCTTAAATCAATAAAGAGAGAAACGATGAGTATATTTTCAAAGATTTTTGGAAGAAAGAAAGCAGAGAGCGAATTAGGCTATAGTGAACGAACCATGGAGGAGTTTATGACCTTTGTGCGGGTATATTACCAGGGGGTTATTGCAGTTAATTTAGGGGTGACCAATATGAATATGTTGCCCGATCTGGCCCTGTTTAAGCGGATGCTAAAGATCCCGACACAAAACAACAAGCTCGGACTGGCGGAGAAGTCGAAAGTGAAGAAGGTGTTGATGGCCGATTACGACCTCAAAGACTCTTTTTTCAGAGAGATCGATGCTTCGGTCAAGAAGAACTGCAAGAAACAGCAGGATATACAAGCCTATTTCTTTAAGTTTCAAGGTTTTTGCAGTGATCTGTTTTCGTTGTTGGATAATCTGATGAAATGGAAGTTCCGCCTCTCTATGTTCAATAAAAAGCTGCTCTATCAACAGACGGAAAAAACTGTACATGACATTGTCACCAAATCCGAATGGAAAGAGATCAATGACCAGAAGGCAGCCTGGAGTGTTCGCAAAGCGGCTGAAGCCCTTGGCTATTCGGAAGAGTGGATGACCGATTTTGTCTATAATATAGTCTTGTTGGCTAAGAACGAGGCTAAAATGAACGCCAAGAATAAGTAATATGGAAGTCCGGACGGAACAACATCCGCTGGGCTTTTTTTTGCCCCCTACCTGCCGGCTGTTGATGCTGGGTAGCTTTCCTCCTCCCAAGGCCCGCTGGTCGATGGATTTTTATTATCCGAACATCATCAACGATATGTGGCGGATTATGGGACTGATATTCTACGATAACAAAGACTATTTCCTGGCCAACCCGAAAGCCTTTAGCCGGGAGAAGGCGGTGCCTTTTTGTGAAGAAAAAGGGATAGGTCTGGGAGATACGGCGGTCGAAGTGATTCGGCAGAAGGCAAACGCATCGGATAAATTCCTCGATGTGGTAACCCCTTTGGATCTCTCCGTTATCCTGCCTAAGATACCTCAATGCCGGGCGATTGCCGTTACGGGACAAAAGGCGATGGATACGATACTTTCTCTATTGCCCGGTGTGCAAGAGCCTGCCGTGGGCGGAAGTGTCGCTTTCGATTATGAAGGGCGTTCGCTGTTGCTTTTTCGAATGCCCTCTTCCTCGAGAGCCTACCCAAAACCATTGCCTGAAAAAGCCGATGTGTATAAAAGTATGTTCGAAATGTTGAAAATGGTATAAATAATGTTGCAATTCCAGCATTAAACGTTAATTTGCTGCTTTATTTCTTTTCAGATAGAAAGTAAAAGTCTATTTTTATTGCCGATAAAAAATAGTGAGAATACTATTACACTCTGAAAGAACGAATATGTTTTAAAAACCATGCGTAAAAACACTTTGTCAAAGCAGTATCAATCCGGCAAGAAAAGAAATTTCTTTAAGAAGAGAACCTTTATCTTTTTTATTGGCCTTATCCTGGGAATAGCAGTTGTTGTATCTGCTTACCTTACCTCTGTTCATTTTTCAACAGATGAGTCTTGTATGGTCTGCCATGTGCATCCGCACGTGGAAGATAGTTGGAAACTTTCAACGCACGTGAATAACGGAAGCGGTGTCAAGGTGAGTTGCGTCGATTGCCATCTTCCGCCACAGCTCGATACCTGGGACCATTATACGGCCAAGTTGAAGCTGGGATTGAAGGATGTCTGGGGGTATATGACGAAAGATAGTGCCGATTTTGACTGGGATATGAAGTCAGAGTTGGAGCATGCTGTAAAATACATACCGAATCAGTCTTGTGTGAAATGTCATCAGAACCTTTTCCCGGAAGGCATTACATCGGACGGTATTACGGCTCATCTCTATTATGAGGAAAACGAAAAGAAATTGAACTTGCAATGTATCAGCTGTCACCTGGACGTGGGTCATTATAACCCGAACTATACCCATTCGAAACTGGCAGGTATACCGGGTGTTACTTTTGGTGTGACAGTCGATCCGAGCATGTATTTCCAGGAACCGACCAAGGTGACTGCCTTCGAGGATTTTGAGGAACAGATTCCGGGTACGGCTGTGACCGTAGCCATGAAGGCGATACCGGGCGGCACCTTCCAGATGGGTAGCACCGAAAAGGAACCATTCCGTCGTGAAGACGAAGGACCGGTGCGGTCGGTAACGGTTAGCCCGTTCTTTATGGCGGAGCTGGAAACCACCTGGGATCAATACTGGGCCTTTTATGCACAGACCATGAGCGAAGGACGTATTCCGCCGGAAGATGTATATGCCAACAACAGTAATCCGGAGGTGGATGCCATTTCCGGTCCGACTCCTCCGTTTGGATTCCCCGATCAGGGATGGGGTGGGGGTGAACGTCCGGCCATCACCATGACACACTATGCGGCAGAGACATTCTGTCAATGGCTGTCGCAAAAGACAGGTAAGAAATACCGCTTGCCGACAGAAGCCGAGTGGGAATACGCGGCACGCGGAGGCACGGAGACGCCTTATTTCTTCCCGGGTAGTCCGAAAGATTACTCTAACCTGGGATTCTGGCGTAAGTTTTTTGATGCCAAGACAGATAGCATTTCATCTTATGCTATCTATACGAATAATAGTCGCAATCGCACACAGGAACCAAGCGTTGTCCTGGCCAATCCATTCGGCTTGAAGAATATGTCGGGTAACGTAATGGAGTATTGCGCGGATAAATACGATGCGGCAGCTTATAGTAAATGGGCTGATCAGGTCAAAGATCCGCTGGTAACGGAAGGCGAAGAATGGGTGGTGCGTGGTGGTAACTATGCATCCGATGCGTCGGAACTGCGCGTGGCGGCCCGTGACTATACGAAACATGACACCTGGTTGAAGACCGACCCGCAGCAGCCTAAGAGTATCTGGTGGTATTCGGATATGCGTGGTATTGGCTTCCGGGTGGTTTGTGAACCGGCATCAGCAATAGAACAGTAAATAACCGAAAATAATATCTATTATCATGAAAAAAGGAACTATTAGCAGAAGATCATTTTTGAAAAGCTCCGCGGCAGCAGGTGCTTTGGGAGTTATCGGAACAGGTGGCGCGGCAACGGCTTTGACCTCTTGTGGTGGCAGTAAAGAACCGGCTATCAAACCTCTGAAGGAAGCGGGATCCTATTATATCCCTGATTTGGATATGGATAAGGCAGCCGACGGGAAAGAGCTGAAAGCCGGTGTGATCGGTTGTGGTGGCCGTGGTTCGGGTGCGGCATTCAACTGGCTGAACGCGGCCAATGGTGTGACCATCACGGCGCTTTGTGATACTTTCAAGGAGAGAGTTGATAGCTTGGCTAATAAGTTGAAAGAAGAAAAAGGAATTGATATACCGGAAAATATGCGCTTTGTCGGTTTGGATGCCTACAAGCAGCTTATTGATAGTGGCGTAGATGTGGTGATCGTTGCCACTCCGCCTAATTTCCGTCCGATTCATTTTGAATATGCGACGCAGAAGAATAAACACTCCTTCCTGGAAAAACCGATTTGTGTAGACCCGGCCGGTTATCGCACCATCGTGGCAACGGCTAAACAGGCAGCCGCGAAAAACCTGCGTGTTATCACCGGAACCCAACGTCATCACCAACGCAGCTATGTGGCATCCTATCAGAAAATAATGGAAGGTATGATCGGTGAGATCACCGGTGGTGTTGTTTACTGGAATGGAGGTAAATTGTGGCATCGTGATCGTCAGGCCGGTTGGACCGATGGCGAATGGATGATCAAAGACTGGGTGAACTGGAAATGGCTTTCGGGCGACCATATCGTGGAACAACACGTACATAATATCGATGTGTTTACCTGGTTCAGCGGCTTGAAACCGGTGAGCGCTGTAGGTTTCGGATCACGTCAGCGCCGTGTGACGGGTGATCAGTTCGATAACTTCAGTGTCGACTTTGTGATGGAGAATGGTATTCACCTGCATAGTATGTGCCGTCAGATCGATGGATGTGCAAATAATGTGAGTGAGTTTATTCAGGGAACCAAAGGCTCTTGGAACAGCCGTGACATGGAAATCAAAGACCTGGCAGGCAATGTGCTTTGGAAGTATGATGGAGACGCTGAAAAAGAGAAATACCAACAAACAGATCCTTACACCCTGGAGCATGTGAACTGGATCAATGCCATTCGTCAGAACAAGCCGCTGGAACAGGCTTCGGAAACGGCGATCTCGAATATGGCAGCGATCATGGGACGTAACTCGGCCTATACCGGTGTGGAAACTACTTGGGATGAGATGACCGCTTCGCCGGAGAACTATATGCCGGAGGATGTAAGCCTGGGTAAAATGGATATGAGTAAGTTCACCGTTCCTGTAGCAGGAAAAGCCTACGTGCCAAGAAATAAATAAGACTATGGGACTAGATAGAAGAAATTTTTTGAGAACCGGCCTGTCGACGGTAGCCTTAGCCTCTGTTGGCGGCGCCTCTTTGGCTGCCTGTACCGCGAAAGCGGCATCTAAAGATGATGAGGGCTGTTCGGGCTCCTGCTGTAAAAGCGATGTCGAACTGAAGATCTCTTTCCAGGAAGGGGTTGCTTTGGGGGGAAACCTGCATGAGAAGTTCGATTATATGGAGAAACTGGGCGTCGTTGGTTTCGAGCCGGGCGGACGTGGGTTGAAAGAGCGTGTGCCTGAAATAAAGGCGGCGTTGAATGGCCGCAACATAAAGGTGAGCGCTATTTGCGCCGGTTTCCAGGGTTTTATCTTGTCGACCGATCCGGAAGTGCGCAAGCTCTGTATGGATACCATGAAGGAGATTATAGCCGCTGCCGGCGAACTGGGTTCGACGGGTGTGATCATTGTGCCGGCTTTCAACCATCAGCAACCGGCTATGCCGCATACGCAGGAGACACGTGATTTCCTCTGTGAGCAGTTTACGGAGATGGGGAATTTTGCTGCGGAATGTGGAACCACCGTTATCTTAGAACCCTTGAATCGTCGGGAGGCATTCTATTTGCGCCAGGTAGCTGATGCGGCATCGATCTGTCGCGATATCAACAACCCCGGTGTGAAGTGTATGGGTGACTTCTGGCATATGACGCATGAGGAGACCTGTGATATGGGTGCCTTCCTCTCGGCCGGAAAAGAATACCTGCAACATGTACATATCGCCAGCCGCAAACGCCGCTCTATGCCGGGCGAAGATGGGGAGGCCGATAATTATGTGAATGGCTTCAAAGCCTTGAAGATGCTTGGGTACGATAAGTATGTAAGCTTCGAGTGTGGCTCAAAAGGTGAAAAGGAACTGACAGTGCCTGCTGCCGTGGAGCTTATGCGCAAACAATGGAAAGAGGCTTAAAACAATGGCTTTAGTATACGCAAATATGCAAATGAGTGAGGTGGTCGAAGAGTACCCCTCACTCATTCCCGTTTTAAATCGTTTTGGTATCCGCCTGGGCTTGGGCGACAAGCCGGTCGATACGATTTGTAAGGAGAACAGCCTAGATACGGACTTTGTCCTTACGGTTATTAATACGTTCCTGAATGAGGAGTATTTCCCGGAAAAGAAACTGCGCACCTTCCATACGTCGCAGATCATTGACTACCTGACGAAGACCAACCTCTATTACGAACGCTATCAGTTGCCCAATATCGAACGTCATCTGAACTCTTTCATCTCTATCAGTAACCCGGAAAACCCGACCCTGCTCTTGATCGGTAAGTTTTTCAACTCCTTTAAGGAGGAACTGAAAACACGCATAACGCACGATAAGGAGAAGTGGTTCCCTTATTGTCTTCAGTTGAGTCGCCAACTGGCTCCCCTTTCGGAAGAAGAAGAGATCCTGCGTTTGCAGAACGAGGGCAATGAGGAGGATGCGATCGAAGCGCTCTTGTTCGACCTAAAGAGTATTATGGTGCGCCATCTTTCGGGCGATTACGACGATAACCTCTGTTATGCTGTGATCTTCGGCGTGAGTAGCCTGGAAAAAGATATCAAACAACACAACCGCATACGCTATCGGATCCTGATGCCGATGGTGGCGGCGATGGAAAAACTCCGCTAAGTAAGGATTGATCGAGATGCCTCTTCACAACAAACAGATTGCCCTTGTCCTGACCGATACGCTCCAGTGTATTGGCCTCCGGTATGTGTTGAATGAGTATTTCCCTTCTTTCTCCGTCTATAGCTGTAATTGTCCGGAAGCGTTGTCTGATACGGTGGATTATTATGTGACTACGGCAGATATTTTCCTTCTATATGCCGACTTCTTCCTGCCGCGGCGCAACAAAACACTCCTGTTGATCGATCGCTATGAGGAATCCGCTTTCCCGGGGTCAGCTCCCACAAACCATTACATCTGTAAAAATATTTCACAAGAGGCATTGATCGAGAAGCTGCAACTTTTCTTTACGGCGGAAACTGCCGTTTTGCCGGGAGAGGGCAACAGAGATCTTTCCGCACGTGAAACAGATGTGCTCCAGCAGATCGTGAAGGGTATCACCAACAAAGAGATAGCCGATAAACTGAATATTAGCCTGAACACCGTATTGACACACCGCAAGAACATCACAGCCAAGCTCGGCATTAAAACGGTCTCCGGACTCACCTTCTACGCCCTGATGAATGGGCTTGTCTCCGGGGATGAAATAGAAATCTAAATCTTTGTAATTCCGCCCAAAAAACTGTTCCTTTGTATGAAAAGGAGAGTTGTATGGATAATATGGTAGAAGTGGCCCGGTTTACGCGCCCTACGGATGCACATGCTTTGGCATCTTTGTTACAGTCGGAAGGCATTGAATGTTATGTACGTAATGAATTGACCTCGCAAACGCTGGGTATGATCGATCTGGGCGGTGTCCGGGTGGAGCTGTTGGAGAGCGATGTGCAGCGCGCGTTGCAGGTGATGCTTGACAACGGGTATGAGATCCCCCGCGAAGATGAACAGCCGGAAGAGATCAAGCGTGTTTCGGGTATCGCCCGGCAGTTTCCTTTCCTGCGCCGGTTTTCGCCGGAAAAGCAAATTCTGTTTTTATTCCTCTTTGTTGCCGTTCTTTTGGCAGCTTTGCTCTTTTTGTATCCTCTTTTGGTTAAAAACTAACAAAATGTAACGATGGCACGTAGAAAAATATCAAAAAGTCAAGCCGTATGCATCATCCTTTTGTGGGGAGTCCTGTGTTATATGTTGCTTACATACAGCGAGAAGATCACCTTCAACGTCTTGTTTGCCCTGGTATCTTCGGCTATCATCGTATTCGTACCTCTCTATAAGAATATGCGTAATAAGGATAAATAGAAATGTTTTTATTTTGTTGTTATTTCTGACGAAATGCTATTTTTTTAGCCTTTTTGCTTTCTTTTGTTTGTTTGTTTTGAAAAAACGCTTACCTTTGTGCCTTCGTAAAAAGGGCTGTTCCTTTGTGCCATTTGTATAACATTCAAAAAAAGCAAACATGAAAGCGAATGAAGTTTTAGAGAATCTGAAGAGAAAATTTCCCAATGAACCCGAGTATCACCAAGCCGTAGCCGAAGTATTAGGCTCTATTGAAGAAGAATACAATAAGCATCCTGAATTTGAAAATGCAAACCTAATCGAGCGTCTTTGCATACCCGATCGTATTTTCTCCTTTCGTGTGACTTGGACAGATGACAAAGGACAGGTTCATACCAATATGGCTTATCGTGTGCAGCACAACAACGCAATTGGCCCGTACAAAGGGGGGATG
This sequence comes from Parabacteroides sp. PM6-13, assembly GCF_029892605.1. Classification (GTDB taxonomy): domain Bacteria; phylum Bacteroidota; class Bacteroidia; order Bacteroidales; family Tannerellaceae; genus QVMG01. Next base: position 53,236 of record NZ_JARXWF010000005.1, on the reverse strand, counting down.
CGTTTTCATGCTTCTGTGAATCTCTCTATCTTGAAATTCCTTGCGTTCGAACAAACCTTCAAGAACTCCCTGACAACCCTCCCGATGGGTGGTGGCAAGGGTGGTTCCGATTTCAACCCGAAAGGCAAATCCAATGCGGAAATTATGCGTTTTTGCCAGGCTCTTATCTTGGAGTTGTGGCGTCAGATCGGTCCCGACACCGATGTGCCTGCCGGTGATATCGGCGTAGGCGGACGCGAAGTGGCCTATATGTATGGCATGTATAAGAAATTGGCACGTGAGAATACCGGAACATTTACCGGTAAAGGAATTGAATTCGGCGGTTCGCTGATTCGTCCGGAGGCAACCGGTTATGGAAATGTCTATTTCCTGCAGGAGATGCTGAAGACACGCAATATCGATATCAAAGGCAAAGTAGTGGCTGTTTCCGGTTCGGGAAATGTGGCGCAGTACACGGTTGAGAAATTGATCGAACTGGGTGCCAAAGTGGTGACCCTGTCGGATTCCAATGGATACATCTACGATCCGGAGGGTATCGATAGCGAAAAATTGGCTTATCTCATGGAGCTGAAGAACCTATACCGTGGCCGTATCAAAGAATATGCTGAGACATACGGTTGCAAATATGTCGAAGGCGCGCGTCCCTGGGGTGAGAAATGTGATATTGCCCTGCCCAGCGCAACGCAGAACGAATTGAATGGTGAAGATGCAAAAACCTTGTTGGCCAACGGATGTATTGCCGTTTCCGAAGGAGCAAATATGCCCTCTACGCCGGAGGCTATCGACGCATTCCTGGCAGCGAAGATCTTGTATGCCCCGGGTAAAGCAGCCAATGCCGGTGGGGTAGCCACTTCTGGTCTGGAAATGACGCAGAACGCTATGAAGCTGAGCTGGACACGTGAAGAGGTAGACGAAAAGTTGAAGGGCATCATGAAGTCTATTCACGCACAATGTATAAAATATGGTACTCAATCGGATGGCTATGTCGACTATGTGAAGGGCGCTAATATCGCCGGATTCATGAAAGTGTCGAAGGCTATGATGGCACAGGGTATCCTCTAAATAGCATACTTTAAAGTTTACGTTTTTATTTGATGCAAATGAGAAAAGGCGCCCTGCGAAAGGCGCCTTTTTCTTGTGTTAAACGATTTATTCTATGTTTTTTCGGATGCGTTTGAGGTATTCTTTCATGCCTTCCGAGTCTTTCTTTTGGATGATATCCTGCAAGACCGACAATTCCTCCTGGATGCGGCTGATCTGATTCGGGGTGCGGGGGTTGAAGAGTATCTCGGTCAACAGATAATCATCTTCCGAAAAGAGTCCCCGGGCAATCTTCATGTGTCGCTTAAAGGTGGTGCCCGGCGCATCCTGATGCTTCATGGTGGCGGCAAATACGATGGTCGACGCAAAAGGAATGCCCAACGAATAGGCTACCACCCGGTCGTGTTCCTCGAAGGTGTATTCGCAGATATTCAGATGAAGCGAGGCATAGAGGTCTTTGAAGAAGATGCGCCCCAGGTGATCCCCTTCGGTAATGATGATCGTATTCTCCTTGGCCAGGTTGCCTAAGTTGGCAAAGGTGGGACCAAACATCGGGTGGGTCGAGACGTACGGGAATCCACAGGTTTCGTAAAACTCTTTCAGGTGGGTCTTGACCGAGGCGATGTCGGCGATGATGCAGTAGGGTGGCAAATAAGGCAATACCGTCCGAAAGGCCTCGATCGTATAATTCAATGTGACACAATTGATCACCAGTTCCGGTGCAAATTCGGCGATCTCTTCCGGTTTTTGCAGGCGTAACGCATTGTAAATAAAACGCATTCGTTTCGGATCACTTTCCAATACGGCCACTTCGTGGTCGAAGCTTAATAGATCGGTAAAGAAAGAGCCCATCTTGCCGGCTCCCAATATCAGTATTTTCATTGTTGATTCATTATTATCATCTGCTGACGAACAGACTCTTCGTGTATTTCCTGTAATATCTCTTTCACAAACAGGGTACTGAGATCCATCGCGGCTCCCATCTCAGAGCGTTTCTCCAAAATCTCGTTATAACGGGGTGATTGCAAGATCGGCATATTGTGTTCTTTCTTATAAACACCAATCTCGCGGGAGATGCGCATACGTTTGGCCAATAGTTCCAACAATTGTTCGTCGATCTGGTCGATCTGGCGGCGCAACTCTGTCAGGCTTTCCGTCGTTTGATGTACATCACGTATAACCAGCATATTCAAGACAAAATCCAATACCTCCGGCGTGATTTGTTGGCTGCCGTCGCTCCAGGCCTCTTCGGGTGAGGTGTGCGACTCGACAATCAAGCCGTCAAAGCTCAGGTCCATAGCCTGCTGGGAGAGGGGGGCTACCAACTCCCGCTTTCCGCCGATGTGACTGGGGTCGCAGAATATCGGCAGTTCAGGCATGCGACGACGCAATTCGATAGGGATATGCCACAGCGGAAGGTTGCGATACATCTTTTTATCATACGAACTGAAACCGCGGTGAATCACACCGATCTTGCGGATGCCCGCTCCGTAAATGCGTTCGATGGCGCCGATCCAAAGCTCCAGGTCTGGGTTGACCGGGTTTTTAATCAGTACGGGGATGTCGACGCCTATGAGCGCATCAGCTATTTCCTGCACGGCAAAGGGGTTTACCGTGGTGCGTGCTCCGATCCATAATATATCGATCCCGGCTTTCAACGCCTCTTCCACATGCTCTTTGGTGGCCACCTCCGTAGCGACATACATGCCGGTTTCTTCTTTGACCCGCTTCAACCAGGCAAGCCCTGCGGAGCCTACGCCTTCGAAGCCTCCCGGTTTGGTGCGCGGTTTCCATACTCCGGCACGGAATATGCGGATGCCGCGTGCGGCCAATTCGCGTGCGGTGTTCAAGACCTGTTCTTCTGTTTCGGCACTGCATGGGCCGGCGATAACGATGGGGCGACTGGAGTCTACGCCCGGTAATACGATTGATTCTAAGTTCATATGGTTGTTTTTTTGTTTTGTTTTTTATTGTTGAGGTCTTTAAAGTCTTTAAGGACTTTAAGGTCTTTGAGGTCTTTAAGGACCTTAAGGACTCTAAGGACTTTAATAAATAGCCCGGATCCTTTCTAATGCCTCCTCCAACACCGCTTCCTTGCAACAAAGCGATATGCGAAGATAGCGTTCGCCCTGGCTTCCGAAGATAATTCCGGGGGTGATAAAGACATTCGCCTCATAGAGTATCCTGTCGGCCAACAGGGCCGCATTCTCTATATGATCCGGAACGCGTCCCCAGACAAAGAGACCCACTTGATGGGCATCGTAATGGCAGTCGAGTTGCTCCATGATCTTTTCCGCAAAAGTACGGCGTTTACGGTAAACCGCGTTCATATTCTCGTACCATTCTGCCGGCGCCTGCAAGGCTTCTACGGCAGCCAGTTGCATGGGCTTGAATTGTCCGGAGTCGATATTGCTCTTCACCTTCAGGATCCACTCGACAAACTGCCGATTGGAGGCCAGCATCGCGATGCGCCAGCCGGGCATATTATGTGACTTGCTTAACGAATTTAATTCAATGCAAATCTCCTTAGCGCCTGGAATACTTAGTATGCTTAAAGGCTTTTCGTTCAAGATGAAGCTATAAGGGTTATCGTTACAGATCACAATCTGATGGCGGCGGCCGAAGTCGACCAGTTTCTCGAACAACTCTTGGGTCGCATTGGCACCGGTAGGCATATTGGGGTAATTGACCCACATCAGTTTTACCTCGGAAAGATCCATTTTTTCCAATGCCTCGAAGTCGGGCATCCATCCGTTTTCTTCGTTCAAATCATACGAAACGATGCGGGCGCCAACCAGTTTGCTGACGGAGGTATAGGTTGGATAGCCCGGATTGGGAACCAATACGCCATCGCCCGGATTCAGAAAAGCCATGGATATATGCAGAATCCCCTCTTTGGAGCCGATAAGTGGCAGGATGTCCGATGCCGGATCAAGATCCACCTCATACCAACGCTGGTACCAGTCGGCAAAGGCCCGGCGTAATTCCGGTATGCCTGTGTAAGGCTGGTAGCCGTGGTTGTTGGGCTGGCTTGCCTCGTAGCATAATGTTTCCACCGTCTTTTCGGAGGGAGGAAGATCAGGACTTCCCACTCCCAGGTTAATGACATTTTTACCTGCGGCATTCATCTCGGCTACCTCCTTCAGTTTCTTTGAGAAGTAGTATTCCTGCACACTATTTACGCGTGTGGCGGGTATGATCGCCTTACACGCTTTGTTTTCCTTCTGCATATTCTCCAAGTATTGTAAAGTTCTTAGTCAGGGGACGGATCGCGTCCAGTGCTTGTTTGTATCGTATGAAATCAAGAAAAGTCAGGTCAATGTAGAAGAGGTATTCCCATTCGCGTCCGATAATCGGAAGCGATTGAATCTTGGTCAGATTCATATCGTAGAAAGAAAGGATGGAAAGCACTTTGGAGAGGCTGCCGGCGGCATGCGGCAGGGCGAATACGAGTGACGCCTTGTTGATCTCCTCTTTTTCGATCATCTCTTCGGCGACCCAGGCATCGGCAATAGCCAGAAAACGGGTGAAATTGCGTTTGTTGGTCTCGATCCCTTCGGCGAGGATCTCCATGTTATAGATCTCGGCTGCCTGTTTTCCGCATATAGCGGCATGGCCTTTGAGTTTGTTCTCCGCGATCCATCGGGCGCTCATCGCCGTGTCTTCTTTTTCTACCAGTTTCACGTTAGGCAGGGTGTCCAGAAAATCATTGCATTGCATCAGGGCGATCGGGTGGGAGTTGATCTCTTCAATCTCATGAATGCTTGTACCCGGAAGGGCAACCAGCGAATGAGATATGCGGAGTTTGAACTCGCCCACCACCTTCAGCCCGCTCTGGCGGATCAGTTCATGGTTTTGCAACAGACTGCCGGCAATGGTGTTCTCAATGGCCATCATACCGACGATGGAAGGCTCTTTCCGGATGGTGGCAATCACTTCGCGGAAGGAATTACAACCGATCAGTTCGATCTCCTCTTGTGGGAAATAACTATGCGCCGCAATGTCGTGATAGGAACCGGCTATTCCCTGAATGGCAACTTTCTTTTTCATCATCGTTACTTTTTTCTTTCGCTATAAACAAAAAAAAGTCCCACCGATGATCGGCAGGACTTTCTATTTCGTTTATTGATATGTTTCTGTATTCAACGCATTACATACAAATTCCTGCCTTTATTTTGCTAAAATAAAAGTAAAAATAAAAATATGTAAAGCTAAACTTGTTCATCTTACGATTTGTCTCTTATGGGGGTCAAAAGTAATACTTTTTTGTTTTCCGCAAGCAAAAAGTGATATTTTTTTTGTTTCCTTCCGCTTTTCTTTATCATTTCTTTGTTTGATAACCTAAAAGGGGGATGTATCACGATGGATACATCCCCCTTTCTATACTATCTTATCTCGTGTTAAGATTGTGACAATGCCACGACGATAATCGAGGAGATAAGAACCAATAAACCAATGATTAATACAGCGATCGTACTGCTTTTTACCCCTTTCCATTCTTTGAGGATAATACCCCATACGTTGCTGAAGGTCACATTCAGCGACATCAGGATACTCCAGGAGAAGGCCAGCAATACCGGACTATCCGTGAGGAAGCTCTTTCCCATTTCCAGACCAAAGAATTGTGAATACCACAACACACCGGCCAGGGCGCAGAATAAGAGATTATTTACCAACACAGAGCCTTTTACAGAGAAATACTCTTTGCCCGTCTTGTTCTTGATGTTTTGCTGAATGCAATAGGCTGCATTGGTCAAAAAGCCACCTACCGTCACCAGGAAGATTACTGGTAAACCGGCATAAAGCGTTTTCACACCACCGGCAATAGCTGCCTCCTTAATCGGTGTTCCCGCATCCAGCCCCATGGCGAAACAGGCACTCATCACCCCTGATAACAGAGCAACCAACAAACCTTTTGTCAGAGCGAAATCCTTAACGGCGGCTTTCTTCTCTTCCTCCGTCATGTTTTTGGAACGAAGACTACCGGCATACCCGATGATAGAGATACCAGCCAGCGTAATCGCTACCCCGATCAATAACAAGAGTCCGTTACCATGCAACAGGTCGGTGCCTGCCAACATAGCAGGAAGCAGGGTGCCGAAAGCGGCGCAGGTACCGAGGGCGATACTTTGTCCGAGCGCAACGCCTAAGTAGCGCATGCTAAGCCCGAAAGTCAGTCCGCCGACTCCCCATAATACCCCGTAGATAATAGCGGAGAGCGCTCCGCCTGATCCCCATAATTCAAATAGGGACGATCCCCCCGGCACGCCTAATAGCGCGCCTAAAAACGGGAACACCAACCAGGCGAATATACCCTGAGTAAGCCAGAACGATTCCCAGCTCCATTCTTTTACCTTCTTAATAGGCACATACGAGCTGCTCTGCCCGAAACTGCCAATGGCAATGATCAACAGGCCGATTATCGTATTCATGATCTCTTAGAGGTAACGTTCTTTTCGTATTGCTGTATTTCGGTGATATAATCTTCACCAACCGCGATATTGTTCTTCAGGCAGAAGTAGTCCCATACGGCATTCCAAGGCAATCCTTTTGCCTCTTCAAGCAACGCCAGTCTTTCGAAATATTGACCGTTTGCTTCGTATTCGCGCAATAGAGCGATCGGCTCGAGCAATCCCTGCAGGAAGGCTTTCTGAGTTGAGCGGATACCAATCACATAGGCTCCGATACGGTTGATAGAAGCATCGAAGAAGTCGAGTCCTACGTGTACGCGGTTCAATGCGTCGGCACGGATGATTTCTTTCGCCAATTCGCTAATCTCATCGTTGAGGATCACTACGTGGTCGGAGTCCCAACGGATCGGACGGCTTACGTGCAACATAATCTCCGGTGTGAACAACAGCAGTGAAGAAATCTTATCCGCAATGCTTTCGCTCAAGTGGAAGTGGCCTGTGTCTAAGGTAACGATCTTCTGCTTCTTTGCACCATAGCCCAGGTAGAAGTCGTGTGAACCTACGGTATAACTTTCCAGTCCGATACCAAACAGTTTAGACTCCAGGCAGTCTTTCATATTCTTATATTCCGTGCTGAAGATTTCGTCCAGTGATTCTTCCAGAATCTGACGATATTTCAGGCGGTTTACAGTCAGGTCTTTCATACCATCATGGATCCAGAGGTTCATGATACAGGGATCGTTCTGGAATTTACCCATCTCTTCCGATACCTTACGGCAGCGTTTGGTGTGCTCGATCCAGAAGTCGCGGATCGCTTTGTCTGGATTGGCCAGAGTCAGATCGCCGCTCTTCGGGTGACCGAACGAGGTAGAGTTGAAGTCGAGCTTCAAGCCTTTTTCTTTCGCCCACTGCATCCAACTGGTGAAATGTTCGGGTTCCACCTGGTCACGGTCGATCATTTTGTCACCGAAATCGCCATAGATCTCGTGCAGGTTCAAACGATGGCTTCCGCCCACAAGAGTCAATACCTGTTCGATATCCGTGCGCAGCTCTTCGATGTTGCGCGCGCGGCCCGGGTAGTTACCGGTAGCTTGGATACCACCTCCGCCTAAGTTCTCTAATTTCTCGAAGCCAGTCACATCATCCGATTGCCAGCAATGGATGGAAACGGCTATTTTTTGCAATTTCTCTAAGGCGTCTTCTACGTTAACCCCTATGGCCTGATAGCGTTCTTTCGCTATCTCATACGATTTTTCTACTAATGCACTTTTCATGGTAATCAATTTAATGAAGTTATTTATTTAATGATTGTTTGAAATTTTGCGAAAGCCTCGCTCCAGATCGCATTGTCGGTCGGAACAAATACATCCGGCGATACGCTGTTGCGGATAACATCCCGGATCTCCTGCAGACTGCCGACAACACCCATACCCATGGCCTGTATCATGATATTTCCCATAGCGGTAGCTTCCGACGGACCGGCTACTACCGGTATGCCGATCGCGTTGGCTGTCATCTGGTTCAATAATTTGTTTTGCGAACCGCCTCCGATCACATGCAGTTTCTTGATCTCGAAAGGAGCTACCTCCTGCAGGCTGTTTAATACGAACTTATATTTAAGCGCCAGGCTGTCGAATATGCAACGGATAAATTGTGCGTCCTCTTCCGGGCAAGCCTGGTTGGTACGACGACAATAATCGGTAATAGCCTGAAGCATACTCTCCGGATTGGCAAACGACGCATCGTCGGGATCGATAAGTGAACGGAAAGGCTCTGCCGAATCCGACAGGGCAACAATCTCCGGATAGCTATAACTCTTTCCTACTTTATCCCATTCCTTGCGGCATTGTTCCAATAGCCACATGCCGGTGATGTTTTTCAAGAAACGTATCGTGCCGTCTACCCCTCCTTCGTTGGTGAAGTTCATGGCGTAGGTCTGCTCATTGATGATCGGCTCTTTCACCTCTATCCCCATCAACGACCAGGTGCCTGAGCTCAGGTAGGCGAAGTTTTCATCTTCCGCCGGTACAGCCACCACGGCCGATGCCGTATCATGCCCTGCCACAGCGATAACAGGCGTTTCGCCTATGCCACATTCCTGTGCCACGCTCTCCATGACGTTGCCTGCTTTGGTGCCGGGCATCACCACTTCGGGGAATACATCCGGTGAGATATCCAGTACATCCAGCAAGAGGGGATCTATTTTTTGTGTATGGGCGTTTACGATTTGGGAGGTTGATGCGATGGTGTATTCGCAATAGCGTTTTCCGGTAAGCAGATAGGAGAGAGCGTCGGGCATAAACAAAATGTTTTTGGCCTGTCTCACCGCGAAAGAACCCTCTTTCTGTGCTGCGTACAGCTGGAATAGACTATTGAAATTCATGATTTGTATACCTGTCAAGTCGTACACTTCCTGACGAGACAGGCGGGTGAAATACTCTTCGGGAGCACCTTCGGTATAGGGGTCACGATAAGAACGCGGCAGATTGATCAAACTGCCGTCTTCTGCCAGATAGGCAAAGTCGACACCCCAGGTATCGATACCGATGGAGTCTATTTTGATGCCTTTGTCGGCAGCTGTTTTCAGACCCTCTTTCAGTGATTCGTACAAGGCGTAGATATTCCAGTAATACTTGTCTTGTACCCGAAGGATTGTATTGGGAAAACGTGTTAGCTCCTGTAGTTCCAGTTTGCCGTTTTCCAGACGACCAATAATGGAGCGTCCGCTTGTCGCGCCCAGGTCGAGGGCGAAAAAATGGTGTTTTTGTGTCATGGTATTTCGTAACTATGTAATAACTCTTGCCTAAAAAAATGCAAGTTGATTGCAAATATAAGGATGTTCCGGAAAAGATTACTGCTTTATTTGATTTGTGTACTTTGAATTTTGCTACTGATATTTGTTGCTTTTTATTCCTTAATGACTACATTTGAGGCGTTTTCGCTATTTTAGACTTCACTTTTTGCTATTGAATTATGAAATCTTCTGCCGTACATATAAAATACCTGATCGTGAACGAGGCCGACAGCCTCTGGGGACTTATCGTCAACTCGGTGGGCTATCAGCGCATCGAGCCCGGCGAAGCCTATCCGCCCCGCAACCATCCAACGCGCTACCTCTTCAATGTTGATAAGGGGCGTGTGTTGAATGAATACCAATTGCTCTATATCACCCGCGGCAAAGGTGTCTTTACTTCGTCTGAACGGAAGCGGGTTGAGGTGAAGGAGGGTAATATGTTCCTGTTGTTTCCGGGCGAATGGCATAGCTACAAACCCGACAAAGAGACCGGTTGGGACGAGTATTGGATCGGATTTACCGGGGTTAATATCGACGAACGGGTGCGCAACGGCTTCTTCAATCGCCAGCACCCGGTATTCAATATCGGCATGAACGACGAATTATTACAGCAATACAAACGCGCCATACAAACGGCGCAGGAGCAGATGGCAGGCTATCAGCAGATACTGGCGGGTATTGTTAACTATCTATTGGGCAATGTCTATTCCATCGATAAGTGTGCCTCGTTTGAAAACAAAGAACTATACCGGATGAATAAAGCCAAACTCCTTATCCGGGAATCCTTTCAGCAAAACATCACCCCTGAACAGGTGGCTCGTGAAATAAACATAAGCTACTCCTGGTTTCGCCGTCTGTTCAAAGATTACACCGGGTTCTCGCCTGCTCAGTACATCATCGAACTACGCATCCAAAAGAGCAAAGAACTGCTCACCAATACCGCCCTGACAAACAAAGAGATCGCCTTTGAATCGGGATTCGACAACGCCGATTACTTCTGTACCGTTTTTAAGCGCAAAACAGGGCTCACCCCCCATCAGTATCGTGACATGACCCAGTGGGGAGGCATCGGAACGGCAACAGGGGAGTAGGTGGGTTTAGTTTTCTGTTTTTATCTCATTTTCGCATAGATAAGATAATTATTGTCCTCTTCTATGCCTATTTGGGGGCTAATATATGAAGAAACAATTATAGTACGATGATGTCGTAAGCGTTTTTAACGTAATTAAATAGAGATAAAAAACGAAAGGTAAAGATTTGCTGATTTGATTTCTTGTGGGCTTTTTTTAATAGGAGAAAGGAGAAGGGAGAAGGGAAAATGAGAAAGGAGAAAGAAATTGGATAGAGGGTGTGTAAACGCCGCTTGGCGGCGACCTGTATGCAGCCCCGTGCGTGAGCGCGGGGTAATGAATCGTGCAATCAACAGCGCCACGTAGCGGTGCTATGTATCTGTGTTTGATGGTTGTTACATAGCACCGCGACGCGGCGCATTTTTTGTTTATCCCTTTTCCCCGCGCTCACGCACGGGGCTGTATACAGGTCGCTGCTATGCAGCGCTCCCTCACTCCCTTCTCCTTTCTCCTTTCTCCTTCAAACCTTTTACCGTATCACCTTCACCCCACGCGGGGCTTCGATTTTGGAGGAGATGGTGCCGTCGGCTTTTTTGGTGTGTTTTATTTTGACTACGCCATGTGGGGTGGGGAAGGTGCCTTCTACCCATTCCAGGTCGCCGAGGTTGGGGGTGATCTTTAATACCTTACAACCCGGTTCGATCACTTTTACGCCCAATACATGTTCGGTCAGCCAGGCGGTTGGTCCCGAAGCCCAGCCATGGCAGAAGCTATGACGGAAGCCCGGATAGCAATAGGCACCGAAATCACCATGTATATCTTTTTTGCCGGGAGGGGTCAGCTCGTCGAGGCGGGCAGCATTCTCCATCCATTCCAGGTTGAAGTCTTCCCAGAACGTGGTAGCGCCCATATCCAGCATACCGCCCCAGTATTGGCGGATGACACGCAAGGCTTCATCGTATTGTCCGGCCAGCGCCTGTGCCTGCAACATATAATAGCCATAGAAGGTAGAGAAACCTTTCGCGCCGCCTACAGACACCACCTCGTCGCATGCCTTTGCCGGATCCAGGATGCCGGCGATGGCCATCAGTGAGGCTGCCTGTTTCAGGTTATTATGATCTTTCACCCTTCGGTTCATTCGATTCATACAGGCGGTTGCTTTTTCGGCATAAGCCGGTTCCTTGAGTATCTTACAGAGGTTCGCCGCGTCCTGCATTGCCCATACGATCAAGGCCCGGTATCCGGCCTCTACCCCCTCTTCATTGGGCGACGAGGGCCAGTCCAGGAAACGGTTGGGTGAAAGCTCTTCGTTGCCCTCTTCATCCACGCGTTCGTTGATCTGGTCGATAAGCCCCAGGATGTAGTCTTTGTGGTTCATCAATAATCCCATATCCCCACTGTATTTGAACCATTCATTATGAATAATCAGATACCACAGCGAATAGGCACTCATGCCATTCATCCAGCGGGGCAACGGGAATTGCTCGCGCACCAGGTCGAGGCTTTGAGGAATGATCTCATTATCGCCGAAAACCGAAAGGATACTCATCACCTCGGGGTGCATATCGCCCAGCCATATCACCCGGTCGCGCTTGATGCCATCCCAGAGGTGTTCCTGCATATTCAGATGCACCGTATAGGCGCCGGTGAGCCAGATCTGGTTCAAGCGTTCGTCGTTGCTACGGAAGGATCCCAGATAAGGAATATCACGGTAACGCAGGATAGCGCGTGCCTCTTTCAGGCGGATGGTTGTGTTGCGCTGTAAAAGGTCGATCCTAACAAAGCGGAACCCGGTATTGCCAATCTCAATGAGTCCGTCGCGTGGTATCTCCATGGTGATGTCGCGTTTGGCATGGTCGTCGGTCGAATAGCCTACCCGCCAGTCGGCGTTATGCGTCTGACTGTTACATTCACCAACCGATTCTCCGAAACGGATACGCACCAGCGAGGGCTCGCGTCGCGAAGAGGAGCCCATGACGAGCTGCAATCCACCATGAATCTCTTTCCCGTAATCGAGCAAGATAGAGGCTGTCTCATTCTCCGTGCTGGTTAGGGTACAAACCTTTCTTCCGGCCATTTCCGCCTGGCTGTTTCCGGGCTCAAGCAATAATTCAGCATCTTTTACCTGTTCCTCATTATAGGTCCATACAATACGTTGTGGGGAGATATACAGGCGTGTCAACTCATCTTTTTGTGTCTTTCCCCTGTATTCCGTACCGAAGACGGGAGGAATATCGGCTTTTATGAGAGAACAAACTCCCAATAATGCGAAAACAATCAATAAGCGTGTAGGTTTCATGGGTATGATTCGTTTTGTATCTGTTTTTATTGCGGATCTGTTGTTTGGTAATTGACATTATTCAACATGTTTATATTGTCACGGAAGAGGATCTTTTCGCCCGAATTAACATGCAGGGTGATGTTATCCAGTTTGAAGTTTTCGCTAAAGATAACCTTGCCGGCGTTCTCACACGACACCTCCATATTCGACAACTCAAAGTCCTTCAATCGCAATGCATCGTCCCATCCGGCGGCAGAGATAAATTCTTTTACGCCTGTGGCTTTTATATTGCGCAGGTAAACATTTTTGAAGTGAGGATGTCCCTTCTCTTCAGGTTCTACCCGGGTAAGCATCACGGCCCAATGTGGCGGCAACTCTTGTCCTTCATATTCCGCCGGTAGTTCCGAATAGCTGTAACTGGGGTTCCAGTTGAGATCGGCCGACAAGACGTGGCGTGTGCCTTCCGCCTCGACATCCGTCATATAGATATGTTCCACCGTTCCTCCGCGATTCATAGCCGACTTCAAGCGGATCACCGACGAGGTGCCGTAGGCTTTCAGGTTATGTCCCAGGATATGGCGGATGCTTCCGGATGTCTCGCTGCCGCAGGTGATCAGACCGGCTCCTTTGCGGGCGATGCAGTTGCGCACCACGACGTATTCCGTAGGTCTGTTCACACGCAATCCATCCGCGTCTCTTCCGGCTTTCAGGCAGATATTGTCGTCGTTGCAATCGACATCGCAGTTTTCGATCAGGATATAAGACGATGAGTCGATATCGATCCCGTCGGTGCTCGGTCCATGTCCGCCAAGATTGTTGTTTATCGTCAGACCATCGATCGTGCAATGATCTGAAAACAACACCTGCACGCCCCAGAACCCGGTACGCATCAGGGTGAAGTCACGCAGCGTCACATCTTTGCTGTTCGACACCAGGATACCCCGTACGCGTTTGCAGTCGTAGTCCACAATCCAGCGTAGCTTGCGTTGTTCGTAATCTTTGCGCATGGTCCAATACTTATCCCAAAACACCTCGCCCCGGCAGTCGATCGATCCTTTTCCGGAGATCGCGGCCTTCTCGGCGTCCAGGACATTGAGCACGGCCGCCGGCCAAACCATCTCGATCCCGGCAATACGTGTCATCGATTCCGGGTAGTCGTTGATATCGGTACTGGCCAATAAGGTAACCCCTTCGCCAATCTGAAGATTCACGCCACTCCGCACAAAGAGCGCGCCGGTCAGATAAGTGCCCGGCTCGAATACCACGGTACCACCTCCCCGGATGTGGCAAGAGTCGATTGCTGCTTGGATGGCTTTCGTACTTAATACGGTGGTGTCGCTTACGGCACCAAAGTCATTGACTTTCAGTATTTCGTTGCTTGGATAGGCCTGGGCGCCTACCTGATCAACCCAAGGCAGATCGGTATAGGCGGATTCTTTTTCAGGCGAACATCCACAGAAGATAATGGCAGATAAAAAGAAGGGAACAACTGCCTTGCATAAAGATTTCATATCACTTTTATTTTTATCATTTAGTATCAAATAGTATCCAATCAATTCCCGTCGGGCTTCTCCAGGTCGATAAAGGGGCTCAGGTCCCATTGGAACGATGCCACGGCATCCGGAGCTGCCGGGTCGAACGCTTGGTAGGCCGGTGAGATATACCGGGCAAGCGGCAGGTTGAGCGCTTTGATGCCTTCCGTTACGCATTTCGCCACTTCGTAGGCTCCGTAAGGGTTGAAATGTGTGTTATCGGCCAACTCCTTTGTTTGCCCCGGATAGGTGTTTGCCGGGTAATGGACCAGCGCCTTTTTCGATTCTTCTACTCCCATGGCTTCATACAGGGTACGGGTCATGGCGTGCAGATCGATCAACGGGATATTTTCCTTTTCCGCCAGCCATTTCATGGCTTCGGGATAATTCTCGTGGGTGTCTTTTATCTTTCCGTTCTCGTCGAAATTTCTTCGTTGGGTAGGGGTCACCAATACCGGGTGAGCACCCCGCAACACCGCTTCGTCGATAAATGTTTTCAGGCTGGTCATATAGGAATAATAGGCTCCTTTACCGGGGCCTTTTTGTTTTTGGTCGTTATGGCCAAATTCAATAAAGATATAATCGCCTGCCTTCATCTGGGTAAGTGCTTTCTTCAGTCTGCCTGCCGAGATAAAGGTATTGGCCGATTCGCCCGATTCGGCATAGTTGGCAAAAGCGACAGGGGCATCGAAAAAGGAGGGAATCATCTGCCCCCAGCTGGCCCAAGGCTCCTGGTCCTGGTCAACTACCGTCGAGTTGCCACAAAGGAACACGGTGATCGCATCGTCGATCTTCTCGATACGGAGCGAAGCCAACTGCGGAGCGCTTCCGTTGAATTCTAAAGTGAGCTTATTATCCCAGTTTAGTTTCTGCTTCTCCCGTGCTTTGATGCGCACGTGCTCCTCACCGGCAATCTGTGTGTTTCGTTTGTTTACGATGAAGCTATGTTCCGTGATCGTTCCCTTTTTGGTGACTACTTTGTTTAGGAACAAGCGGCGCGATTCGGCGCGCAGGGTTGTCTCTCCGGCTTTTTTCTTCGAACCGATGGCTACAGTTACTTTGTAGTTGCCATCTGGCACATCTATCGAAAAGAAAAACGGCGCGTTACTTTTGCCGTCGGGAGCCGCCGTGAAGTCGTAACCGTAACCCGTGTCTGATGAATAAACCGATTCTTTCGATATATTGATTACGCCCTCTTTGGCTTTTCCGCCGGTGAAATCAAATTGATAACTTGTTTGTTGTGCATGACCGGCCACAGCGAAGGCTGTAGCCATGATAAGGATGATTTTTCTCATGATAAATTAAATTGGTCTGCTAATGTAGAAAGAGGTTTGTAGGGACTGGATAGAATGCCGTACAAAAATATAGAAAATCGTGTACACGACGCTGATTTTACAGGATAATGTACGATTCTGCCCCTGGAAGCAGGGGCAGAGAGCAGGAGAGAGGGGGAATTAATGGGTATCCTTATTTTTCAGATAAACGGAGGGAGCTACCCCAAACTGGGCTTTGAAACACTTGCTGAAATAGAATGGATCTTCAATGCCCACCATATAGGAAACCTCCGATACGGTCAATTTGCCGGAGGCCAATAGCTCCGCCGCTTTCTTCATGCGCATCACCCGCAGGTATTCATTGGGCGAATAGCCGGTCAACCCTTTTACCTTCTTATAGAAGATGGTGCGTCCGACATTCATCCGCGACGCGAATTCATCTACCGAAAAACGAGAGTTGCTCAGGTTCTCAAGCAATATTTTCTGCAGATTGTCAACGAACTCCTTGTCTCTGACAGAGGCATACACGGCGGAGCGGACAATGCCCGGCTCTTCCGAGAATTTCTCTTTCAATTTCTCGCGTTGTTCCATCAATTTCACGATACGCGTCAATAACAGGCGAATGCTGAAAGGCTTTGATATATAGGCGTCGGCTCCGCTTTCGATCCCTTCCAGGTGGTTCTCGGGCATGCTGAGTGCGGTCAATAGGATCACCGGAATATGGCTGGTATTGAAGTCGCTCTTTAGCTTGCGGGTGACCTCGTATCCGTTCATCTCCGGCATCAACACATCGCAGACAACCAGCGATGGGTCGCATTCCTGTGCCTTTTGAAAACCGGTAGCACCATTGTCGGCCACCTCGATATGGAAGTAGGGGCTGAGCTCTTCTTGCAGGTACTTGCGCACATCCGTGTCGTCTTCAATGATCAGGATCTTTTGCTTGTTGAGCGGATTGGGCTTTATTGGTGGTTCTGCGGAATCTGATTGAGAAAGGCTGTCAGACACAAACGACTCTTTTCCGCGTGGTTGTGCCAATGCGTTGTCGGTGTTCAGGAAGTCTTTTACTTCGTAGACCTGCGGTTCCAGCGGTAGCTTTACCGTGAACACCGAGCCGCCACCTTCGTTCTCATCGTAGGTGATCTCCCCTTTGTGTACCTGCACCAGTTCCAGGGTGAGATGTAGTCCCACACCGACACTGTCTGCCGAGAAGTTGCTCTGCATAAACCGCTTAAACAGCTCGTCTCGTTTCTCTTTCGGGATACCCACACCGGTGTCGGTCACCTGAAGCTCGAGCCAATTGTTTTTTACATCTTCGTTGATGAGCAAGCAGATCTTTCCGCCCGGAGGTGTATATTTGAAGGCATTGGAAAGCAGGTTGTAGGCTATCTTATCCAGCTTCCCTTTGTCGACAAACATCTGCAGGGAGGTGGAGGAGGGCAGGAACTGGAAATCCATATTTTTCGACTCGGCCATATCACCAAAGCTGAGGAATATCTCATACAGAAGGGCAATGACATCGGTCTTCTCGAGCGATAAGGCCAGTTTGTTGTTTTGCATTTTGCGGAATTCGAGCAACTGGTCGATCAACCGGATCATTCTGCGTGTGCTTTTCTCCATGATCTGCAACGGATAAGAGATCTCTTTCAGGGAAACCGCGGATCGGTTGATACGATCGAGTGCCCCCTGTATCAGGGTCAGTGGTGTGCGGAATTCATGTGAGATGTTTGTGAAGAACACCAGTTTGTATTCTGTCAGTTGCTTTTCAATCTCTATTTTATTGTTCAACCGGTTGAAATTACGGCTGATCCTGAAGGCGAAGAACAAGGCCAGGCCGGCTGCCAATGCATAGAGAATAAAGGCCCAAACCGACAGATAGATAGGCGGGGTGATGATGATCTGCAGGCGTGAAACGGTCTCGTTCCATATACCCAGGCTATTCCCCGATTTCACCAATAATTCATATTTGC
This sequence comes from Parabacteroides sp. PM6-13, assembly GCF_029892605.1. Lineage (GTDB taxonomy): Bacteria > Bacteroidota > Bacteroidia > Bacteroidales > Tannerellaceae > QVMG01. Next base: position 35,866 of record NZ_JARXWF010000005.1, on the reverse strand, counting down.
CCGGTGGCAACATCTTATAGGCGGCAAAACTCAATGACGAAGGGGTGCTCCAATCTTTATCGTAATTAAGCAGTTTGTAGGAGTATTTCGTCATCTTGTCGTCGACATAATTGAACGAGGAGAAGTCAACCTGGATCGAGTTCTGATTATGCTTCAATTTGATCGCGTCGGTATACGCCATGGATCCGGTGAGCGGAGAGTCTTTGTCGCCGGGCAGCATATTCATCCCGTTGATGTTGAGGTTGGTGAAAACCACCGGAGAAGAAAAGGCCTGTTTCTTTATGTCACCCGGGTTGAACGAGATAAATCCATGGCTTGTGCCGAAAAGGATATTCCCGTTTTTCCCGCGGTAAACGGCGCTTTCCGTGTAGACATTGCCCTGCAAATAGGCAGAGAAATAGTAGTTCTCGAAGATCTTATCGGGAAGAATCAGTTTGGAAAGCCCATACTCCGTTGCCAGCCACATATTGCCCCGGCCATCCTCAATCATGGAGTGCACCACGTCGTTGCACAGACCGTCGTCGGTGCCAAATCGTTCGAAGGTCAGGGCGTTGTAGTCGGTCAGGTCCTTACATACGCTGACACCGGCTCCAGCCTCCGATATCCATACGTTTCCACGGCTGTCTGAAAAGAGGTATTTAATCTCGTCGCTGTTTAGCTCTCCTCCGGCATAGCTGTAGTGGTAATATTGTTCGGGATCGCGAATCAGTGTTTCCGGATGGAAGATATAGACCCCTTCGCTGGTGCCGACCCATATCATGCCGTTTTTGTCTTCACAAATGGCTCGTATCAGGCGTTGTCCGTAGGTGCGGTTCAGGAACTGATGGAAGATATATTTCCCCTCTTTTTCGACCGCCAGCGACAAGCCGCCGCCAAACGTGCCGATCCACATACGACCTTTGCTGTCTTTGAACATGCAGAAGACATTGTTATTGCTGATCGATTCGGGGTCATCAGAGCGGTGTCTGTACCATACCCCATCGATGGAAAGCCCGTCGCCGCGGCTACCCAGCCAGATCTTGCCTTCACTGTCTTTCTCTACCGCGTAGATATTGGCTTGCATATCTTTTCTGGAAACAAGCTGTAGCTGCGCGTCATAGATATAGAGACCGCCTTTACGCGTGCCGATCCATATTTCATTCTCATTGATCTCGGAGATCATCCGGATGGTGTTCGAACGATCCAACAGTAAGGGGTCTTCCGGGAAGTGACGGTAAGAACCTTCATTGATCACGCTGATATGCGAAACACCCGAATACTCCGCGCTCACCCATATCTCGCCGGAGCGATCTTCCATCACCCCCAACAGATAGTCGGAGTTTATATGGCTCAATCCGTCCATGCCTGCCTTGAAATGGCTTAGTTCGTCTTTCTCGATGTCGTAGGCGTAGAGGCCATTGCCATAGGTGGATATCCAGATGATGTTGCGGGAGTCGTGCACTACCTGATAACGCTCAAAATCGATATACCCCATCTTCTCCTCCGGGATCAGTGTGAATTTCTTCTTTTCACCTGTGTGGATATTGATATACCATATTTTCCCGGTGTGGTTGTAGACCCAATAATTCCCTTTGTTGTCCTTTAGTACGCTGCCCGAACGTATGTTTTCGCCCCAGAAATCGGAAGCGCGGTTTATCTTTCGGGTGGTGAAATCGTAGTTGTATACCCCGTTGGAGGTGTAGATCAACCAGGCATTCTTGTAGGGGAAATAGCCGGTGATATTTCCTTCCAACGGAAGCTGTACCATGCGCACCAGGCGGGAGGAAGAGGCATCGTATTGAAAGATAGTGCCGTCGTTGGAACAAAAATAGGTGTCGTTATTATAGAGCATCATATGATGGAAGCTGCGTTCGCTGTCTACCATCAGCTCTTCTTGGTCGGTGATTCTCAATAGTCCTTTGGCTGTTCCGATCCAAATGGAGGCGGTCAGCGTGTCTTCCGAGATGAAATTAACCTTGTCGTCCGGGAGGTTGTTAAGTCCTTTTTTGTAGGTGACAGATCGGAATTCTCCTCCCGAATAAATAACCCGTCTGGCACCGTTCTCATCGTGCCATAGCCACACATTACCGTTGGATGCCAATAGGTGTTTATTATATCGTTGCTCGGTCTCCCCACATCCTGTGAAATCGACAAAGGCGGCTCGCTTCAGGTCGAAGCAGTTGTATTGCGTCGAGGAGAAGCAGATCCAGAGAAATCCGTTTTGGTCTTCCTGCAGGCTGTATATTTTCCTGTCGGCCAATGAAAGTGTCTGGTCGTGTGAGGGGTAATAGGACAGGAAGGTGTTTCCGTCATAGCGGTTCAGCCCGTTCAGCGTTCCCATCCAGATAAACCCTTTATTATCCTGTATGAAATGGCGTACGGTATTGTTGGCAAGTCCGTCCGCTATGGTGATATGTCTCGATCGAATCTCAATAGAGGCGGAGAGGGGGCGGAGAAACAACAGTAGGATAAAACAGATAATCGCAGGTCTATTCATGTGTTATATAAGCTTTAACGCATTATACAAAGGTATTGAAACTTTTGGAATGACATCAAATAGGAAGGGAGAAAAACAACGAAAAGCCCGGCTGGGTGGCTTGGTGGATTTTGACATTTTGTCAAAATCGCGGGAGTATTTTTCCGAAAACGTAGGGGTTTTTAAAATTAGTCCCGCGAGTAACACTTTTTAACGTATCGTTTTGTAAAGCGAAATGGCGTTTTTGCTTACACTTTGCATTTTTGAAAATACAAAAAAACATCGCAGACGCTGCCGTTAAAAGGGCAATCGCTGCGATGTTTGAATCAGCTATAAAGGCCTGTTGGGATCTTATTCCATCCGGAACACCTCTTGCAGAGGAATAGAAACCGGTGAGTTATCGGGGTTCGTATCCATGATATCCGCCATATAGTCCCACCATTTTTGCACGATGGGGTTGGTTCCCATATCCTGCGAGCCGGCTTCTCCTCTTACCTTCTGGCAGGCGAAAAGCAGGTTGGTCTCTTTGTCCCAGAAAATAGAATAGTCGTATACGCCGTTGTCAGATAATAATTTCTGCAGTTCAGGCCATATTTCCGCATGTCTTTTTTCATACTCTGCTTCACAGCCCGGTTTCAAATACATTTTGAAAGCTTCTCTTCTCATGATTGTTGTTATTTAAGGTGAATATCTGCTTCGGTAAAGGTGCGATTGAACGATGCCTGTTGGATATAGGCTTTCAGGTCGCAACCCTCGAGCTGCATGATGCCTTCAGCCGCTGCTTTGGCATTTAATAAGGCACCATCAAAGGTGGTATGCACACGATCCTTGAAGTAACCGGCTGCCGCCTCTTTGCCGATCGCCTCGAATTTGCGGGCCACCAGGTCGTTCATATCCATGAAAGCGACACCCTCCTGCTCGGCTACTTCGCGCGACCATTTCGTGTAGGTCTCGCTACTGCGTATCATTTTGTCCTCATTCCAGCTATTGCCCGGCGTAAGCGAGAGCACGATCACCTTGGCTCCGCGCGCTTTGGCCTGGCGAATGTATATGCGCAGGTAATGGCCAAAGGTAAACACTTCTTCCGGTCCGCCATGGCGCTCCATAATGAATGTCTCCGACTCTTCGCCGATTCCTTTCAGCGAGGCGCGGGCGCGTCCGGTATTGAAAGGCCCACCGTCGTTATGTCCGAACTGGATCAATAGGTAGTCGCCCGGACGAATGCCACTGAGCACCTTGTTCCAAAGGCCTTCGGTGTAGAAAGTACGGCTGCTGCGTCCTCCCAGGGCGAAGTTTTCCACCGTGATGCGGTTGGTGTCGAAGAACCACTCGAAGAAATTGCCCCATCCCCATTGTCCGCCGTCGCCTTTGCCGCTGCCGTTTTTCATGGTGGAATCACCAATGGTGAAAACAATAGGGGCGTTTTTGTCGATCCGGCTGTTGCCGGCAGGCTGCTCATTGCGTCCGACGCTGAAGATCGGCGATGTAGTGGTCTGTTCGGTGGTGTAGTATTGAACGGCGCTGTCGTTCATCTTGGGGTGCTGCTTCTTCAAGAGATTGATCATTTCAGCACCCGCCCAGAGCACCGGCCCGTAGCCGTGAGCGGCATATACATTGACCGGACGGTAGTAATAGAACGCCGGATCGAATCCCATGCCTGTGCCGACACAAGTGCCTTCCACTTCGCCCTTGGGGTTGATCTTGGTCGATACCGCGTGCCATCCCAATTGAGCCACCGGGCCATAGGCGATCGGGTCGATCCATCCGTTGTTGATCCCGCGGGCAATACAATAGACAAAGATAGCGGTGGCCGAGGTCTCCAGGTAGGAATCGTTGCGATCCATCAACTGGTGCCAGAAGCCTTCACCACTCTGCGTGGCAGCGATGCCCCGGATATGTGCCCGGTATTGTTCCAGAACAGCCTGGTAGTCGGGATGGCTCTTGGGAAGCACGTCTAATACCTCCGTCAGGGTCAGGATCGCCCAGCCATTGGCACGCCCCCAGTGGAAGGCGGGATGGTCGGTCGACGACTCCACCCAACCGTGGCGATAGAGTCCCTTTTCGGCAACAAACATACGCTGGGAGAATTGTTTGATCTGCCGTACGGCTTCGTTGAAGTATTTCATCTCCCCGGTCAGTTTGCCCATTTGCGCGATGGCGGGCACCGACATAAACATATCATCCAGCCAGAGCGTGTTCTTCTGCGGGCGGTTGCGCGCAAAGGTGCCGTCGCTCAGGCGGTACTCATGGTACATGATGTAATTGATGTAGTTATTGATCACCGGGCGAAGATCCTGGGTGTTGCCTGCCTGCTGCGCCTTGATCATAGCGGCACACATGGCACCCGCGTCGTCGAGGGCGTGCGGCGTAAGCAATGCGCGCATTTGTCCGTCGATCACCCCATAGTCATTCATCACCCGCCGGAAATGAGGGGCTGTTTCGGCCAGGAGCGAAAAGCGCTTGTCGACATATGCCTGGTATGCCTTGTTGCCGGTCGCTTCGGCGGCGGCCAGCATGGCGGCGTAGGTGACGCCCCACTCGTAACTGGTCAGGCGGTAAAGCCCGCGTTCCAGGGTCGCGTTGGCGTCCATCGAGGCATAGTCGGTGATCTCTTTTCCCGTCTCTTTATGGATCACCCGGGGAGGGGTGGCGGCGTCTAAGTAATTCAATACACGTTCCATATCGGTCTCTATCTCCGAGACAGAGAGCATGCCGTAGGGGTTCTGATAGGCGGGTTGCAACAGATGCAACGGGGTGTTCATATCGTTCACCGCCGCCTCTTTCTTCTTTTGTGCCCCGGCAGGCATAAAGAGTGTCAATAATAATAGGGTGGATAAAAGTCTTGTAAACATATTGTTTGTTTAATTATTTAATAGATTTCTTTTGTATGATCATGCCTCGGAACAAACCCTCCAGATCGCTTCCGAAGTAGAATCCGGGCTGCGTAGGCTGGTTGTAGGCTACGTTTTGGGTCGCGATGCTGATGCGATATACCGGATCTTCCAGGAAGGTATGGAAGCGGTATTCGGTCGGAATGGTCGACATATACAGGCGAAGTGCCGAGTTGTCTTCCGTGCGGAGTAATACCTCTTCGCGCCAGTCGCCCACCAGGTCGCCTTGCAGGCAGGGATTCGCTTTGGTGCCGTTGTTAGAGATCGCGCCTTCAAACACGGCGATAGGTTCGCAGATGCCTTTCTCCCAGTTGTATTTGCTGACGTTGTTCTTGTCTAATAGTTCGCGTGAGAGGTCGCCATCCCACCAAACAGCCATATTCACCGAGAGGGTGCTGATGTCGGCCGTGATGACCTCCCCTTTGATATTGCGCAGACCGCCCGATTCCCACGACCACATCTCCAGCCCTTTGTGGGTCGGGTCGATATCGGCAGCGAGGGCGCGCCCTACGTCGGTATTACTCTTCACCTGCCATAATACTTCGCCTGTAGCGGCATCGCGGAAGGAGGAACCGTCGCGTTTGTTTTCGTGGCAGTCCCATACCTGCAAGCGAGGATTGGAGGGATCGAACTGGGTCAGATGCATGGCGTCGCCATGTCCCATCCGGGTGTTATAGAGCCCGGTGCCGTCGTGGTCGATCGCACAGGAGCCATAGATGATCTCATCGCATCCGTCGCCATCCACATCGCCTACCCGAAGGTTATGATTGCCTTGTCCGGCATAGCTGTTCCAGCGTGGATCGTTGCTGTCGAACACCCAGCGCTGCTTTAGTTCGCGGCCATCCCAGTCGAATGCTGCCAATACGCTGCGGGTATAATAGCCGCGACACATCACGACACTCGGGCGTTTGCCGTCCAGGTAAGCCACGCAAGCCAGGTAGCGGTCGCTTCGGTTCGCCCGTTCGTCGCCCCAGTCTATCAGGTTGCCGCGTTCGGGCACGTAGTCGATCGTCGCAAGCGCTTCGCCGGTTTCGCCGCTGAACAATGTCAGGTATTCTGCGCCGGTGAGGATACGTCCGTTCGCTGCGCGGTAGTCGGCTTCTGCGTTCCCGATCATTTTGCCTTTGCCATCGATGGTGCCGTCCGAGGTTTTCATCACCACTTCGGCTTTGTTGTCACCATCGAGGTCGAACACCATAAACTGGGTGTAATGCGCTCCGGCGCGGATGTTTTTCCCCAGATCGATGCGCCACAGGCGGGTACCGTCGAGGCGGTAGCAATCGAAGAGTACGGGGCCGGTGTAGCCGTCGTGCGCGTTATCGTGGGCATTGGAAGGATCCCATTTGAGGATGATCTCGTATTCGCCATCACCATCCACATCGCCTATGCTGGCGTCGTTGGGGGCGTAGCTGTATCTCTGACCACTCGGTGTCGTGCCGTCAGCCGGTTTGTCGAGTGGAATATTCAGGTAGCCGATAGGGGCATTAGCCGGAAGTGTGTAGCTGCCTGATGGAGAGAGCACGTTTCCCTGCGAGGAGACTGGCTCTACCCGGTACGCCGCCGATCTGTCGGACGCATAGTTGTCGTAGTAACAGGTGGAGATGGTCACCGGCTTGTCGGTCAGGCGCTTGCCATCGCGGTAGACATGGAAACCCACATCCATCGGGTCGGAAGAGAGATAGCGCCAGGAGATGCAAACCTGTTCGGACGATTGGCGCATAGCAACTACGCCACGCCCCAATTTCTCCCGTTGCATCTCATTCAGGTTGTAAGCTGTCTGTGCCGATAGACCGGATGTAGCCGTGATAAAAAGGAAAAAGAAAAAAAATAGTGTGTGTTTCATGGTAAGAAAAATGCTTTATGGTAATTTGTACATTTCTGATGCGGCAAGCAAGAAGCATCCTACACCGTAGTCTTCGAAGTCAGGTCGGCTGGTGTGCGTAACCGGTTGCCCGTCTTTCGGCTCTTTCCCTGTTCCCTGCACATAACCCAGGAATCCATTGGGGTGAACTGCATCGGCAGCCATGGCGTTCCATGCTTTTATCACAACAGGAAGATATTCTTTTTTGTCAAGCAATCCCTGACGGATACCCCACGCCATACCATACACGAAAAGCGAGGTGCCCGAGGTCTCTTTGCCACCAAAATTGCTCGGATCGTGCAGACTGGCATCCCAGAATCCGTCTTTCCGCTGACATTTCTTCAAGGCTTTGCTCATGGCAAGGAAGTCGTTGATATAGTCGTTGCGGTGTTTCTCATCCGCGGGGATCTCATCCAGGACACGTACCAGGGCTGCATATACCCAACCGTTACCTCTCGACCAGTAGCAGTCTTCTCCATTCGGCTCTTTGTAGGGAGGACAGAAGTCGGCATCTCGCCACCACAGGCCGTCTTTGGGGTTGTATAAACCGTTTCCACCATGTGTATTGCGTGAATAGGCATACATATCCCACATCTTATCGAAATATTTCTGTTCGCCGGTGTCATGGCCTAATTTTGCCAGGATCGGCATGGCCATCTGGATAGCATCGATCCATGTCCAATCGTTCACCTGTGGCGTGTTGACCAACATATCCATCGATGCTTTTATCTTACGCAGCATTTGCGGTGATTCGGGGCAGATGCGGTAGAGGTCGATATAGGTTTGTCCGCAACAATGGTCGTCGGCGTTGCGTGTTGTGGTGCCGTTGCGCATGCCCCATTTGTGGAACGTGGCCCATTCGTAGGCGTATTGATAATATTCTTCCTGCGGATAAATAGCGTATAAAGCCATTAACCCCTCGTAATAGACCCCTCTGGTCCATATATTGCTGGGACGGAATATGTTGACATAGGAAGGCTGGGTGTAATCGGCATACTTTTTCATAAAGTAGCCATTGACCGATTGAGCGGTTTTTAGAATTTCTCTTCTGGCAGGCAGCTCCTGAGCCCGCGTCATGCTACAAGGTAAAATTACTGTGCATAATAAAATGAACGTGATGATTTTTTTCATGAGGCGATATTTGTTTGTATGATTTTTATCAAAGGCAAAGAAAACGTGCAAAAGGCACTTATAAAATGGAATATTATACAAAAAGATTCATTTCTATGCATCTTCCAGGCTTGCTCTACCTGAAAATTGTTCACAAAAGTCGGGAAATCCCTCCGGAAGGCTCTTGGCATATTGGTTGGGGCTGACGATTCGACAATCGTACACGCCTGTAAAATTGTTCATTTTGCCACATTGCTATAAAAGTACAGGTGTTTGTACGATCAGCCATTTCTTGAATTTACATTTCTATGCAACTTTGCAACATATTTTTAGAAATATCGCAAAAACACAACGAAATCATAATTCTTAGAGAGAAATAGAAGTATTTTTTATTTATTAAACTAATATTTTTTATGGAAAGCAGTCAAAAAAAATGGAGGCATTCTTGCCTTACGGACATGTTCCCAAAAATTTTTATTGTTATGTTGTTCCTTGCATCGGCCACATTTGCCTTTGCACAGGGAAGGTCTATTACCGGGGTCGTTCTTGACGATCTAAGTGAGCCTGTTATCGGGGCCAACGTTTCTGTACAGGGTACCACCAACGGTACGATTACAGATATGGATGGAAAGTTTACGCTTTCTGGCGTGGCTGATAACGCGCTGTTGAATATCTCGTACATTGGGTATATCACCCAAACTATCCCTGTAGCAGGAAAAAGCAACTTCAACATTACGTTGAAAGAGGATCTGTTGACATTGGATGAAGTGGTGGTAGTAGGTTATGGTGTGCAGCGTAAGAGTGACGTGACCGGAGCATTGGTACGCGTTGATTCCGAAGCGTTAAACGTAAAACCTGTTTCCAATGCTTTTGAAGCGTTGCAGGGTAAAGCAGCCGGTGTGGATATCACCTCCAGCGAGCGTCCGGGTACACTGGGTAGCGTGCGTATTCGTGGTAACCGTTCACTGACAGCGACCAACAGTCCGTTGTACGTAGTAGACGGTGTTCCTTTGAACTCGGGTGGTATCGAAACCATCAACCCGCGTGACATCGAATCCATCGACATCCTGAAAGATGCCTCTTCAACGGCTATCTACGGTTCTCGTGGTGCGAACGGGGTTATTCTGGTAACGACAAGACGTGGTAAATCAGGTTCTTTGCAGCTGAACTATTCCGGATCAATGACTTTTGAAAAATTGATCGATAACTCGCCCGCTATGAGCGCAAGCGATTATATCACCTGGCGTCGTTGGGCATACCACAACACGGATCCCGTTGGTAACCCACGTGGTGATCAGCCAAACTACGAAAAAGACCAGGCTTATTTCTCCGGAGACCCTTATGCCTTAGCAAATGTAAATAAAGGTTGGAGCGGAAACTCTTGGGACGGTTCTAAAGTCTCTGATACTGACTGGGCAGGCTTTGTAACCCAAACAGGTCTTACTCACGAACACACCTTGAGTGCAAGCGGAGGTACAGAAAACATGCAAGCCTTCTTCTCTTTCGGTTACCTCAATAACGAAGGAACACAGAAAGGACAGGAGTATGAGCGTTACAATGCGGCTATGTCGGTTGATATCCAGGCAAAACCCTGGTTCAAAGCGGGTGGTTCGTTGAATGCTTCCTGGAGTGTACAGGATTATGGATTTTCACGTACCGGACAGAGCTCAAACTCAGGTCCTGTGGATATCTACAACGCCGCCAAAGCGATTCCTCGTTATGCTGTTCCTTACGATGATAATGGTGATATCGTTATGACCCCGGCGGGTTCGGCAACTAATGTATATACCGTGATTGACGAATGGAATAAATCAACCGACAACCGTCAGACATTCCGCGCGTTGGGTAGCTTCTATGGATTGGTTGACTTTGGAAAGATCTGGGAACCATTAGCCGGTCTTAGCTATAAGATTGCTTTCGGACCTGACTTCCGCCATTACCGTCAGGGTAACTTCATCAGCTCGCAATCGGCAGCTAAGATGGGTGGAAAGAACTACGCGCGTCAACTGACTGAACGCCATTTCTCCTGGACATTGGATAATATGATTATGTATAGCAATACATTTAATCAGCATCATATTGATGTCACCTTGTTGCAGAGTGCGTCGAAATACAACCGTGAAAACGGAAGCATGAGTGCGAATATGATTCCGAATGAAAACTTCTTGTGGTACAATATGGGATCGGTAGACATCACGGACGCGGCTACTTATGGCGCGGGCATGAGCACCGGTTTGTCTGAAAATCAATTGGCCTCTTATATGGCACGTGTGAACTACTCGTTGATGGATCGTTATCTGTTGACCGTATCCGGTCGTTATGATGGTTCTTCCGTATTGGCGAAAGGCAATAAATGGAGCTTCTTCCCTTCTGCCGCTTTAGGTTGGCGTATCGACCAGGAAGAATTCTTAAATCCTATTGAGTGGCTTGATCAATTGAAAGTGCGCGTGGGTGTTGGGGTTACCGGTAACTCTGCCGTTGGAGCCTACTCTACCTTAGGAAATATTCAGTCTTTCTTTGTGCCTTTTGGTTCGACATTAACTCAGGCCTATGCCACCAATGAACCCTATTATACCTCCAGCTCTGTTTCGTTGGCAAACAAAGACCTGGGTTGGGAAAAAACAACTCAGTATAACTATGGTATCGACTTTAGCTTCCTCAGAGGACGTGTAAACGGTACATTGGATATCTATCATTCAAACACCAACGACCTGTTGATGTCTATGGGTATTCCTACCCTGACTGGTTATCCCTCTACCTTAGCAAATGTTGGGAAGACAAAGAATCACGGGGTGGATATCACCTTGAACCTGGTTCCTGTACAGATCAAAGATTTTGAATGGGTTTCTTCTATCAATGCCGCTTACCAGAAAGATGAAATCGTGGAATTATCTAATGGTAAAGAAGATGATATCTCGAACAGCTGGTTTATTGGTCAGTCTATCGGTGTACATTATGGTTATGACTCGGATGGCTTGTGGCAGGAATCGGATGCCGCGGAAATGGCAAAATTCAATGAAAACGGTCATAAATTCTCGGCGGGTTCAGTTAAACCGGTAGATCAGGATAAGAATTATAAGATCGATGAAGACGACCGTGTGATCTTAGGTAACAAAAACCCGAACTGGACGTTAGGATGGATGAATACATTCAGCTATAAAGGATTCGACCTCTCCGTTGAATTATACGGACGTTTTGGTTATATGATCAGCACCGGTGGGGAAGGACAGTTTGGTATGTACAACCAGCGTGAAATCGATTACTGGACACCGAACAATACCGACGCGGACTGGCAGAAACCGGTGTATAGCACAGCGGGTGGTGACTCTTATTCCAGCTTGTTAGGTTTCAAAGATGCCTCGTTTATCAAACTGCGTAATATATCTTTGGGCTATAACCTGTCACCGAAAACATGCCGTTCTATCGGCTTCCAATCCCTGAAGATCTATGCGCAAGCAAAGAATCTTGGTAATCTTTATTCATCGGTTGATTTTATCGACTTAGACCTTGGAACAACTTTCTACAACCGTGGTTTCACCTTAGGTATTCAGGTTGGATTCTAATAGATTCAGTAATTTAATAGTAAAATGTATATGAAAAATATAAATAGAAAATTATTCACAGCAGTCGTTGCTTTAGCTGCGATAGGCGGCTTCTCTTCCTGTAGCGAAAGCTTTCTGGATGAAGACTGCAAAACGTCTTATACGACTCAATATTTTGAAACGGAACAAGGACTTCAGGACCTAGCTACCGCGCTTTACGGAAATATACGTTGGCACTTTGGTTACGAATGGGCCTATGGTATCACTTTGTATGGTACAGATGAATTCACAAGTGCAGCCGACTTGACAGCTGAACCCTGGAATTCTTATGATAACCGTTTGCAACCGCTGGATTGTACCAAAGCTTTGGGTGCGGCAAACAATAACTGTCCTCCTGTTTCCGCTTTGTGGAACCAGATGTACTACGGTATCTCAACGGCCAATACGATTATTGGTTCAGCCGACAAGGTGACCAATGAAGACATTCGTAACAAATGTTTGGGTGAAGCTTACTTCCTGCGTGCTTACAACTACTATCGTTTGTTTACTCAGTATGGAGGAGTCGTTCTTCAGACATCTGTGGTGCAAGGTGTGGTAAGAACATTTGAACGCGCTTCGGAAGATGAGACGCTGGCGTTGATTATCTCTGACCTGGAACAGGCTTATAATTTATTGCCTACGAACAAATGGCGTGGAACCGGTACGTGGACCAAATACACCGCGGCACACTTCCTGGCAAAAGCGCTGTTGTATCGTCAATCAGAACGTTGCGAAAGCTGGAATAGCAAATACGACGCTTCTACCGACCTGAACAAAGCGATTTCGCTGGCCGACGAAGTAATCTCAGCTTGTCCGCTCGCGGGTGACTACATTAAGTTGTATGCGGAATGGACCGGTACGGACTGTGCGAACGAAAGCCTGGATGAAATCCTGATGTCTTGTCAGCACACCTCTTCAGCAACCGGACGTTATGGTAACCGTACCTATAACTATTTCAACCCGCAGTTCTCTAACTTCTCCGGAGGTTGGGTACAACGTGGTCAATACATCGGTGGTATGGACTTCCAACGTTGTCGTCCGACAGAATATGCCTATTCAATTTTTGATAATGTGAACGACTCTCGTATGTGGAAGACGTTCAAAACGGTTTATGGGTTGAATCATATTGCTAAAAAAGCGGATGATGTGATCAGTACTGTTGGTATATCTGCGGATCAGGTTCCGACTCTTGGCGATCAGGGTATTGTCTTTATCCTAAACAAGAAGGATGATAAGCGCTTCGATAATAAAGCGTATGGTACATTTGGTAATGCAGCCAAGAATACCTCTACATTCGTTAATCCGGAAACAAACAAGTGGGTTCCTAACGCCGCTCCCCTCTATCTGGAAGGTAAATATGCCATGGATAAGTACGGTGTAAGCGGTAACGCCTCTCAACCCAATATGTTCTGCGGTATCAATAAGACCGATGACGGTTCACGTACCGGTGAAAAGGGTGACGCGCATCGTGACGTTACCATGGCACGTACCGGAGAAACCTACCTGATTAAAGCGGAAGCACAAGTGCGTCTGGGTAAATATTCGGATGCGATTGCTACGGTAAACGCTTTGCGTGCCCGTGCGGAATGGAAAGCAGGCGAAGACCGTGAATTCTATACCGATGGCTCTATGGCTTTTGCGAAATCGGCCGGTGGTGATGCGGATAACTCAACAGCTAGCGCGACAACTCCTAAAAAGAATAAAGACGAGTCAGGAAAGATCCTGAACAATATGGAAGCCTTTAATGCTTCATTCATTCAGAAGAGTACCTATTATCTGTCAACTGGTATCGAGCGCACAACAGCTCCTTCCAGCCTGCAGATCGCAAGCCATACACAATTGCCGGCAGAAGACGAAGCGGTGTTGGCTGCTATGGGTGTAAGCGGTGATAAAGAACGTATGATTAACTTCCTCCTGAACGAGCGTACCCGCGAATGTTTGGGCGAATGGAATCGTTGGGAAGATTTGAGCCGTACGAAAACATTGGTGAAACGTGCTAAACTGTACAACCCGGAAGCATCTAAGAATGTGGCTGACAAGCACAATCTGCGTCCGATTCCTCAGGCATTCCTCGACCAGTTGCAAAACGAAGACGGAACCAACCTGACTGACGAACAGAAAGCCGCATGGCAAAACCCAGGATATTAATTAATAGATATCCATATCCATATCATACAAAAAGGCGCCCCGCAAAGGGCGCTTTTTTTGTATTTATTCATTTACTCCTGTTCTTTCCGTTTTTTTTAAATTAAAATATGTAGTGAAAATATCGTAAAATATATTTATTTTGCGGTGTGTTAAAAAGGGGGAAAATGAAAGTTTTAGAAAAATTTTTATTTGTCTTTTTATGGGCTGTATATACATCGTGCGCAAATTATGATCCGGAACCACCTGAAAAGGGATCGTTTGGTGATGATGAGATCCGTTTTATTGAAATAGAATCGGTTGATGCAGTCTATTCAAGGCAAGCCACATGTCATATAAAAACTAAAAATGAGGTGCATCTGAATAAGCTTCTTCTTTGTTATAATAAGGAGAAGGAGCTGCCGGAAAAAACAGATGCCGTCAAAGATTTATTGCCGGAATATAAATCGGGATCGTTTGCCTCTCTTCTCACAGCCTTGGAACCGGCTACGAACTATTATTGCCGGTTGTATGTGGGCTATTCTTGTTAGCATCGGGTAGCTATTATTTCTTCTACCCAAGAGAATCTGCCGACTTTCCGTTCGAAACAGAGCAGCCTCCCGTGTATCATACCGGTGATACCTTGAAAATAGAGACTGATAGCTTAAAGACCGATTCTGTAACCTTATTACCCCTTGAGAAATATGAAACAGATAAATAGCCTATTCGTCCTGGCGTTATGCGCTCTCTTTCTCTTTAGCTGCAAAAGCCAGGATGTGAAAAACAGGGGAGGCAGATCCGGTTTCTTTGTTGCATTCTACAGCGGAAGAGGCGGCCGATGCCCTGTTGACAGAGGGGTATAAAACGTTGGCCGGGCGTCTTCCTCTCCAGGAACAGATTCATGAAGCCTGGGGATATCAGCGTATGAAAGATGAAGGTGGAGCGTTACTCTATTTTGTCGCCTCTTCCCGCTCTAAAGCAAAAGACTACAATATAGCCCGGCTTCAGGCAGAGACGTTGGCGAAGGTGCAGTTGGCAGGTCATGTAGAAACCAGGATAGGGCAATTGGTGGAGAACAAGATGGCGAGTCGCCATCTTATGGGCGGTGAAGAGCATGTGAAAGAAATACTCGATCAAAGCAAAAGCCTTGTTAAGACAAGCCTGTCTCAGTTGATACCTTTGTTGGAGGTATTCAAGGAGTATCCCGATGGGGAGGTGGAGGTGATGTTGATGATTGCCTGCCGACGCGACCAGGCGGATCGTATTATGAACGAAATAGATTGATGAGTTATGCGGAAAGTCTGGATATATATACTCTGTTTCTCTGTCTCTCTCTATGCCTCTTCCCAGATAAGGGTGGATGAGGCCATCGGGGTATGGGAAGTGAGCAAGGATATTACACCGGCAGAAGCCGCGCAAAAAGCGCTTCTGGAGGCGAAGAAGGAGGCGATACGACTAGCCGGTATTCCGGAGGTGGTCAATAGTGTGTCGTTTATGGTTCAAATGGTTGATAGTATTTACCTGGATCACTTCCAGACGGGGATCAGCCTGTTGCATATACATAGCCAGGTGAAAGTTCTCTCTCAGGAGATCAAAGATGAATATGACGCGAAGCATCAACGCCTCTTTAAGCGAGCGATTATTTCAGCGGAGGTCTATGAGGGCATACCTGTCGATAAACCCACGTTGTTTCGTTTGGAAGGCTTGAAAAATAGCTATAGAACCGGGGAGCATCTTCGTTTTTCCTGCTTGAGCAACGACTCATGTTATTTTCACCTCTTCCTTTTTACTCCTCAGGAGACGCTTCTTCTCTTTCCGAATCAGTATGAAAGAGAGAATTATTTCTCTTCGGGGATGAGATATGATTTCCCCTTGAATAAAATGATCGTGTATGAGGTGAATAAGAAAGAGGATAAGGCGAAGTTTGAACAGAACATACTATTGGCAGTTGCGACGAAGAAAAATATCGCGTTCAATGAGTTACCGAGCATATCCCATGTGTTTGAATGGCTGTATGCTATTCCGAGTGAAGAAAGAAGCGAAGTGTTTTATTCTTTTTTATGTGAATGAAATGGTAAAAAGAGCTCGTCTGTTATCTCTATTGTTGTTTTTGGCTGTCGGAGGATTCTTCCCTACGGCGGCAGGGGCACAAGGCATGCAGCAGGTGTTCGACCAGTTTATGCAGGAGATCGATGAGGTTTTTTATTCTTACCTGGATAGTTTGGATTTGGTCTTTGCGGACTATCTCGAACAAGAGTGGGAGGAGTTTGAAGTGCAAGAGGCAGTCTATCCCGTTTCTTATGCGACGGGATATGTTAAAGCCCAAACCGAGGTGCCCTATTGTCAGTCCTATGCGGATCCCTCCTCTACCTTATTCTATGGGCATAGGGTAGAGGTGCCCTTGGTGACGTTGCCCCATACCCGCCCGTTGAAAACAACGGAAAAAGAGATAGCCTCTTTCTGGAGAGCTTTGTATACGACTGATTTTACACCCTTTTATGCCGGTTGTATGCGGCAAGTAAAAGAGATGCAATTAAATGATTGGGGAGAATTTCTCTTATTACATCATCTGGTTTCTCTTTATGAGGTGAAAATGCTGCCGGATGAACGCACGCTATTTACCTTCTATCTGCTCACCCATGCCGGCATTAAAGCGAAAGTATGTATGACATCCGACAAGAAAATGCTTTTGCTTGTCTCCTTTGCTGAAAATATCTATGGCTATCCGTTCATACAGATAGAAGATGAAAAGTATTATGTATGGACACCTGCCCCGACATCGGTTAAGAAGGTTTTCTCTTTTACTGAAAACTATCCGGGCATTATCCGCCCGCTCTCTTTACTTTTTACGCAACCATTACGTTTTGCCGTTACGCCTGTTCAACCGCATATAGAAGATACTCGTTCGTTGTTGGCTACCATACCGATCAATAAGAACTTATTGGATTTCTATCAAACAATGCCTCTTTGTGATTTGCAGGTGTATCATCACTTAACCCCTTCGTTGGCTTTCCAGGAGGAAATGAATAAGAGGCTGTTGCCTCTTTTGAAAAACAAATCGCCCTATGAACGGATAGAATTATTGTTAGAACTCACGCAGCAAACGACAAGACATAAAAAAGATGAGGAGGTGCATGGGAGAGAGGTCTATTATTCTCCGGAAGAATTTGTGTTTTATCCCTATGCGGATTGTGAGGATTTTTGTCTATTTTTATATTGGCTCATAAAGAACTACACACGCGCTGATGTGCTGTTCCTTTATTATCCGCAACATATCGCTTTGGCGGTAGAAAAGATGGAGGGGTATAAGGGGGCGACTTTTCAATATGAAGATAAAGCGTATTTTATCTGTGATCCGTCGTATATAGGAAGCAAACCGGGAACTGTTGTGCCGGCATACAAATTGATCGATCCCATTGTGCAAGCTCCAGTTAAAAAGAGATAATATGAAAAGGTGTTTTTTGAAAATAGTTTTATGCCTGTCATGCCTGTTGTTGGTCTTGAGTGTTTCGGCTCAAAAGAAGATCTCCGGTAGGTCTAATCCGATACATTTCTCTTTTGGCTCGGCCAAGGAGACAACGGCTGATTCGCCGCAATCGGTGCAAAATCATTATTTCTCCGGCAGAGACTTTGTCGCTATCGACTCGTTGCCGGAGGCGGTTCCTGTTACGCCCTATTCTGTGGCTGTCGTGATTGGGGTGGAGCAGTATGACTATATCCCGACTGCCCCTTATGCATCACGGGATGCGCAACTGATGGCACGTTATTTTAAAACGTTGTTCGGGGTGGAAAAGGTATTGATCTATACCCATGCGGAGGCGACGGGGTTTTTCTTTGATAATCTGTTGGATAGCGAAGCCGGTGACCTCGCTCGTTTGATCACCAAGGGGAAAACAGATTTGTATGTGTATTACTCCGGCCATGGCGTTCCCTCTTCTGGTGGAGATGAGTTGTATTTATTGCCATCGGATGTTAAACATCGTTTAATAGAAAAGCAGGGGTATAGCCTGAATGAATTGTTTGTGCAACTCTCTAAGTATGAAACACGCAGCACCACGCTCTTTATTGATGCCTGTTTTAGTGGCTTAGGGAAATTCTCCTATAAAGAAAATCCGGTGAATCTTATCCGTACAAAAGGGATAGATATCAAGCCTATTATGAATCAGCCCTGGGTGGATAATCCCTCTTTTCAGGTGTTTATGTCCTCTTCTTATAATCAGGCCTCGCTGGTATTGGATGAGGTGAAAGCGGGTTTGTTTACCTATTTCCTGGCTGCCGGTTTACAAGGAGAGGCCGACCTAAACCAGGATGGAAATATTACCGCTTCTGAAATGGACCATTATCTGCAAATGCAGGTTACGGATTGGTCAAAAAGAATATATGAAGTACAAACCCCTTGCTTCTTCGGCAATCCGAACCGTGTCTTGTTGAAAACAAAATAAATAGGAATCACTCCTTTTCCTGTCACAAACAGACCTTTTATGTCAATTCCTTGTAAAGGAATCAAAATGCATAAAATGTAAGGTTGTTATGGGAAAAGAAGGGCTGTCGCCATCGGCATTTGCTTATGAAAAAATGTATCACGCGCTTTCTCAGCATGGTGATATTACTCCGACTATGTGGGATAGTATATGCGCTATAAGCTCTTTTCGGCGTTTTCCGAAAGGAGAATTATTGCAAGAAGAGGGGAGAGGCTGTCGGCATATCTATTTTATCGTGAAAGGGATTTGTTCCTGTTTTCTTCAACAAGAGGACAGAGAATCTGTATTGGCCTTTGCGAAGGAGGGTGAGTTCTGCACCTCCTGTCATAGCCTGTTTAGCAAAAACAGCTCCTTTTTGAATATCAAAACCCTTGAACCCACCGAGGTGATTTGCATCCCTGCGACAGGTCACGAAACTCTTTGTCGGGAATATCCTGAGATTGCCTGCCTTTTTTATAAGCTGTTGGAATTACATGTTTGCAAATTGGAGGAAATGATCTGTAGGATGCGATGTTTTGATGCGATGGAGAGGGTTACGCATTTTATGCAAACAGATAATCAAAAAGAGTTGATAAAACGAATCCCTCAGTATTACATCGCATCCTATCTGAATATGGCTCCGGAGACATTCTCAAAGATCCTGAAATCCTTCCTGTCGATGCGCTCCGAGTAGTAGCTAACGTGTTTAACATACGATTCGTTTTTATGATTAATACTGATGATTTACGCTCTTTTTATTAGATTGACGCATGCTTTCGGATTGTGACAAAAATGGGGCAACTATTTTTTATAAATCTTTCCGTTTGCACCATTTTACAGGTTATTGTACGTATTTACGTGTCAGTATATAGGGGTTTACACTACTTTTGTCCTTAGTGAAAAGTGGCCTGGAATCTGATTTTAATAACCAAATTATAGATAGAGTTAACATGCATTTTTTGAAAAACATGAGTTGGCTGTGCCTGGGATTATTCCTCCTTTCTTGCACAGCTCCTGCCCCTCGGTATGAAACGATTGAAGTGGAAGCTCCCTTTCCGATGGAGCCCATCCAAGTGTTTATTTATCCGCAGAAGGATTTTAATATAGTCGATTATGGTGCTGTGGAAGGTGGCGAGGTGATCAACACCGAAGCCATTGCCAAAGCCATCGATGCCTGTCACAGAAAAGGGGGCGGCCGCGTGGTGGTTCCTGCCGGTGATTGGCTTACCGGTCCGATTCATTTCAAGAGTCATGTAAATCTGTATCTTTCTGAGGGTGCCGTATTGCACTTCACCGACAATCCGGCCGATTACCTGCCGGCGGTGATGACCTCGTGGGAAGGCATGGAGTGTTATAATTATTCACCCCTGTTGTATGCTTTCGACTGCGAGAATGTGGCCATTACCGGTAGCGGTATGTTGAAGCCCCGTATGGACACCTGGAAGGGGTGGTTCGGACGCCCTAAACCACATATGGATGCATTGGCGCAACTCTATACCATGGCCTCTACCGATGTAGCGGTGGAAGAGCGTCAGATGGCAATGGGTGAAAACCACCTTCGTCCGCACTTGATCCATTTCAACCGTTGTAAGAATGTCTTATTCGATGGTTTCAAGATTCGTGAAAGTCCCTTTTGGACGGTTCATCTCTATATGTGCGAAGGGGGTGTGGTGCGCAACCTCGACGTGAAAGCGCATGGACACAATAACGACGGGATCGATATTGAAATGACTCGAAACTTTTTAGTCGAAGATTGCCTGTTTGATCAGGGCGATGATGCCGTAGTGATCAAGGCGGGACGCAATCGCGACGCATGGCGATTGAATACGCCAAGTGAAAATATCGTGGTGCGCAACTGTAAGATCCTGGCCGGACATACGTTGCTGGGCATTGGTAGCGAGATGTCGGGCGGGGTGCGTAATGTCTATATGCACGACTGTGACGCGCCCAATTCGGTACACCGCTTTTTCTTTGTGAAGACCAACTATCGCCGTGGAGGCTTTGTGGAGAATATCTATATGGATCGTGTGACGGCCGGCGAGACATTGCGGGTGTTCGAGATCGATACCGAGGTTCTCTACCAATGGCGCGACCTGGTGCCGACCTACGAGACCAGTATCACCCGTATCGCAGGCATCTATATGAATCATATCCAATGTGCCTCTGCCAAGATGATCTATGAGATCAAAGGCGACGAGCGTTTGCCGATCAAAGATATAGAGATTAAAAATGTACATGTGGGTGTGGTGACCGATGAGGTGGGACGTCTTGCACACACAGAGAATGTTGTTTTGGAGGCTATCACCTACGATGAGATAAATACGGAAGGCCCCTCAACATTGGATCGTTATCTAAACAATAAGTAAACATATGAAGAAGTTAATTTTACTCATGAGCGTTTTGCTCTCCCTCTCGGTGACAGCACAAAACACAGAAACGCTCTACCTCTCCGGAAAAGGATTAGGTGACACGAAGACTTGGCAGTTTTATTGCAGCGATGGCATGAACAGCAAGAAGTGGTCGAAGATTGAAGTACCCTCACAATGGGAACTGCAGGGATTCGGCGAATATAGTTATGGTCGCTGGTATGTTGATAAGAGTATTAAAAACCCGCCGATGGAGACGGGTATCTATCGCACCTCCTTCCGGATCCCTTCCGATTGGAAAGGAAAACAAATCACGATTGTATTCGAAGGCGTAATGACCGATACCGAGGTATTTGTCAATGGAAAGGTAGCGGGTGAGATTCATCAGGGTGGATTCAACCGTTTCTCCTATGATATTACCGACAAAATAAAAGTGGGCAAGAACGACCTGGAGGTAAAGGTCAGTAAAGAGTCTTCCGACCGCTTAGTGAACGCCGCTGAGCGCAAAGCCGACTGGTGGATCTTCGGCGGTATCTATCGTCCGGTCTATCTGGAAGCGAAACCGGCTGTTCATATCGAGCGGATCGCTGTGGATGCGAAGGCCGATGGATCTTTGTTTGCCGATGTGTTTACCGCGCCATTGGAAGAGGGCTATACGCTGACTGCCCATCTGACGCCGGTAAAGGCTAACGGCTCGAAAGCTACATCACAATCCTTGACGTTGAAGGCTGGAAATGCGCATGCCGTTCAATACAAATGGGACAATGTGGAAACATGGAATACAGAAACGCCTAATCTCTATTGGTTGGAGCTGGAACTAAAAGATAAAAACAAGAATACGTTGCATGTACATAAAGAACGTATCGGCTTCCGTACGGTAGAGTTCCGTGTGAAAGATGGTATTTATGTGAACGGCACGAAGGTGGTTCTGAAAGGTATCAACCGTCACTCTTTCCATCCTGATGGTGGACGCACCACCAACGAAGCGGTGAGCCTGATGGATGGAAAGCTGATCAAAGAGATGAACATCAATGCTGTGCGTTTCCATTACGCTCCCGACAAACACTTTATGAATGTCTGCGACTCGCTGGGTATCTTTGTGGTGTCTGAATTGGCCGGCTGGCAAAACGCTTACGGCACGGAGGTCGGCACCAAGCGGGTGAAGGAACTGGTGACCCGCGATGTGAATCATCCCTCTATCATCCTGTGGAGTAATGGTAACGAGGGTGGTTTCAATCACGATCTTGGTCCGGTCTATCGACAATATGACCCGCAGAAGCGTCATGTGATCCATGCCTGGGCTGACTTCGATAACCTGGATACCCACCATTATCCGACCTTCCTTACAGGGGTGGCTCGTTTTGTGAATGGCTATAAGGTGTTTATGCCGACCGAATTCCAACATGGTATGTACGACCAGGGGCATGGAGCCGGATTGGAAGACTTCTGGAATCAATACACGGCTCATCCGCTCTTTGCCGGAGGCTTTATGTGGGACTTCTCGGATAACGCAGTGGTGCGTAGCGATAAAGGCGGCATACTCGACTCGGATGGCTCGAATGGTACGGATGGGATTGTAGGTCCTTATCGTCAGAAAGAGGGTAGCTATTACACCGTGCGCGATGTGTGGGCACCGATTCAGTTTGAACAACTCTATATCACTCCGTCGTTTAACGGGGAGTTTATCGTGCGCAACGATTATCTGTTCTCCAATCTCAATAGCTGTAAAATGGAATACCGGGTGCTTACGGCTCCTTCCCCTCTACTTAAAGGGGCGAAGTCGGAAGCGATAGCCACCGGAGTAGTTAAACTCCCGGCCATTGATCCGCGGGAAGCGGGTAAGGCGCGTATGGAGCTGCCAGCCAACTTCTTCCAAGGGGATATCCTGGAGATAACTGCTTGGGACAGACATGGGGAAGAGATATGCACCTGGACATGGCCTATCCATTACGCCGGTGAATACACCTGTGGACAGTTGGCCAAGGTTGCTTCGACCGGAAAAGCTTCTGTTAGTCGTGAAAACGGACAGATTATTCTTTCCGGACAAGATGTGGTGGCTCGTTTCAATGAGGCGGACGGGCTGATCGCCGAGGTGAAGAATGCCAACGGTGTCGTTTCGTTCAATAACGGTCCGATCCCGGTCGGCATGAAGGCGCGCCTGAAAGAGGTGAAATATCGCCAGGAGGGCGATAATGCCGTGTTTACAGCCTACTATATGGGTGCGGTCGATTCGATCCGTTGGGAGATGAGCGCTGCCGGACTATTGCGTATGTATGCTGTTACCCTGAATAAATCGAATCCCGGCAAAGGCTTTGATGAGGCTGTGTTTGAAGATCATATCACCAATTTTGGGTTTACCTTCTCCTATCCGGAAGAAAAGGTGGAAGGCATGGAATGGTTTGGTCGTGGCCCGTACCGGGTGTGGAGAAACCGTATCCGCGGAGCCAACTATGGCGTGTGGGAAAAGGAATATAACAATACGATGACGGGTGCCGACTTTGCTAACCTGGTTTATCCGGAGTTCAAAGGCTATCATGGTAATATGTATTGGAGCACCCTGAATACAACCGAAACGCCTTTCACGGTCTATAGTGGCAGCGATGGCGTCTTTATGCGTGTGTTTACGCCCGAAGAACCGAAAGACAACAAAACAAATTGGTCGGCCAATCCTGAATTCCCGGAAGGAGACATCTCTTTCCTTTATGAAATACCGGGTATGCGTTGTTTCAAGCCAATCTCTCAACAGGGTCCCAAGAGCCAACCCTCTAATATCCGTATTAAGGTAGGCGACGAAGGGGTACATATGGATCTCTGGTTCGATTTTAGAAGTAATAAGTAAAATAACCTATAGAAAAGTCTCATGAAACATATTAATATATTAACGCTCTTATTTGCCTGCATCTCCTGTTTTACGATCTCTGCCCAGGATATCTTTCCTGACGGGACACCCATTCCCGATTGGTTCAGAGAGACGACCCCAACCCGTATCGAGTCGTTGGGGAAGGCCTATCGTATCACGGACTATGGCGTAGTGAACGATAGCACTATTTTGCAAACAGAAAAGATACAAGCCATTATCGATCAGGCGCATCAAGCGGGTGGGGGAGTGATCGTTATTCCGCAGGGCACGTTCCTGAGTGGCTCGTTATTCTTCAAGCCGGGCACTCATCTGCATCTGGAAGAGCAGGCAACGCTGAAGGGTAGCGATGATATAAGCCATTTCCCGCTTCTGATGACCCGCATGGAGGGACAGACGGTGAAGTATTTCGCCGCCTTGGTTAATGCCGATGGTGTCGATGGCTTTACGATCTCCGGCAAGGGAACGATCGATGGGAATGGCCTTCGTTATTGGAGAGCCTTCTGGCTGCGCCGGCAGTTCAATCCGAAGTGTACCAATATGGATGAGATGCGCCCTCGCTTGGTGTATATCTCTAATAGCAATCATGTGCAGCTCTCGGGTGTGCGTCTGCAAAACTCTCCCTTCTGGACAACCCATTTCTATAAATGTACCTATGTGAAACTGCTTGGGCTCTCCATCACCTCGCCGGCCAGTCCGGTTAAAGCGCCCAGTACGGATGCGGTGGATATTGATGTGTGTAGTAACTTCTTGATTAAGAACTGTTATATGGCGGTGAATGATGATGCCGTTGCCCTCAAAGGGGGAAAAGGTCCTTTTGCCGATAAGGATGAAAACAATGGCGAGAATCGCAATATTATTATCGAGGACTGTACCTATGGGTTCTGCCATAGCGCCTTGACCTGCGGTAGCGAAGCGATCCATAATTACAATATCCTGTTTCGTCGTTCAACTGTAAAAGATGCGCATCGCTTGCTTCAGCTCAAGATGCGTCCTGACACCCCGCAGCATTATGAGTTTATTCGTCTGGAAGATATCTCAGGAAATACGCGCAGTATGCTCGATGTGAAGCCATGGACGCAATTCTTCGACCTGAAAGGGGAAGATGGTATTCGTGTCTCTTATGCCAATGATATCACGATGCGGAATGTCAAATTGGCCTGTGCCACGGCTTTCGATGTGATCGAGTCCGATCAATATCAGCTTTCTGGCTTCACCTTTGAGAACCTTCAGGTCGAAGCGGGAAAAGTATCTGCCGAGGGTACGGAAATGATTCGGGATCTGACGCTGAAAAATGTCACTATCAACAACCAACCATTCACGGGCGACCGAAAACAAGCATCTTCCGCAACGGAAAATAAAAAGCAATGGGAGGAGTAAACTTTTTAACATTTTGCCTAAAAAATGTAGCTATTCAGTGAATTTGACTTGTTTTGTTTTTATATAAGTCCGACAGGAGAATGTGCAATTTCTCCTGTTTTTTCGCTACAAAATGACCTTAAATCGGGCTATATGTTAATAATTGATAAAATGAGGCTTCAAATTCGCATTTTTCCCACTATCAAAAAGTAACCAATTTTCCGAAATAAGACTCTTTTTGATAGATGTAGGTCGAGAAATCGGGTTGTATTCAGGGTGATTAGCTTACGTTTTAATAGTATTTAGGGGGTGTCTAGGGAGTGCCTATATAGTGCCTATATGGTGCCTACATGGTGTCTATATAAAAAGTACGTAGATAGTACGTAGGCAGTACGTAGGCAGTACGTAGGCACCCCCTAGGCAGTATACCCCCGGTTAGTAGCTAATAATAGCCTATTGTATGTCATTTTTCTCTGAAAAAAAATATGCCTATTTTCACTCGCTAAATGGATAGGCTTTCCATATCCATGCAGAAGATTTTATCAATCACAGCGTAATAGTTCAACAATCATGAAAAAAGTACTATTTATTCTTCTTGTGTTAGCCCTGTTCTCTTGCAAAAAAGCAAATAATTCGCAGGGTGGTGAAGCCGACGGCGCGGCAGTGACAATGCTGACATTCAATCCGAAAGAGTCTGTTTCTATTTATGATACGCCTTTCTTTGAAAAGAAAAAGGTATTGACATTGGAGGTCTCTGACGAATCTTTACTTGCCGGATATCCCTCCCTGCTTCAGGACGAAGCCCATTATTACATTTATACCCCCAACCAGCCGGCTCCTGTTCTCCGGTTCGACAAAAAGGGGCATTTTGTCAATGCCATAGGAGCCATAGGAGAAGGCCCGGCGGAATATGTTTTATGTTCGGATGTCTTGTATGATGAAAAAGAGAAGCTGATCAGCGTATTGACAGATGTAAAAATAAAACAATACAAATCTGACGGAGCTTATCTGCAATCGATCGATCATGATCTGCCGGCCAGTACTTTTGTGAAGGATGAACAGGATGACTGTTATTGGTTCTATATTGGCAACAACAATATGTATAGTCCCTATAAGTTGTTTAAACGGAATGTCCGGACAGGAACGGTCGAAAAGTATTTGTATGAAGAGTCACAATTGTTTCCCATGATAGAGAATAACTTTTCAAAATGTGGAACCACTACCTTTAGGGAGAGTTTCAATAACAAACTGTACCATATCGCAAACGGGCAGTTGACGGAACGATTCGCTGTCGATTTTGGTCCCTTATCTCTGCCCGCTTCCATACATCAGGAAGATCCTATGATGGTGTTAGACAAACTGAATAATACACATTACGCCACTATAAGAGGTTTTTACGAGAACGGCAAGTATGCCTATCTCCTTATCTCCGAAAAAACGGAAGAGGATCCGATTCCCTTCTTTTTCCATTGGATCATTAAAAAGGAAAACAATACAAGTCTGTTAATTAAACAGGTCAAACATCTGTCGGAAGAGTCCTATCTATTCTTCCCTCAGTTTCTAACAGGCGATGATGATCTTTACTTTATCGGTTACATCCTGGAGCAGGAAGAAGCGTTGGGTAATCCCGAAGAAAACCCTTCTATTGTCAGTATAAATCTGAAAGAACTGTTGTAAGAGTAGGCGAGAAGCAGGCTTGTTATAAGCCCTGCCTTTCTTATGGGAATTATGTGAAATCCTTTGCGTTGTGTCTTTTCATTGTCGAATAATATGAGTACCTTTGCGCAATTTTTAATGTGAGTCATAAAGTTTGAAGAAAAGATGAATAAGAAGTTTACCGAATATTCGAAGTTTGACCTGTCGAGTGTAAATAAAGAAGTGCTGAAGAAATGGCAGGATGGCGACATCTTCCATAAAAGCCTTCAGATACGCGAAGGCAAGCCGTCGTTTGTGTTTTATGAAGGGCCTCCTTCAGCGAATGGTATGCCGGGTATTCACCATGTGATCGCACGCTCAATCAAAGATATATTCTGCCGCTACAAGACCATGAAGGGTTTCGAGGTGAAACGCAAAGCGGGTTGGGATACCCATGGGTTGCCTGTGGAGCTGAGTGTGGAAAAGGCATTAGGGATAACCAAAGAGGATATCGGTAAAAAGATTTCGGTAGCCGACTACAACGCCGCCTGCCGGAAGGATGTGATGAAATATACCAAAGAATGGGAAGACCTGACGGAGAAGATGGGCTACTGGGTGGATATGGATGATCCGTATATCACCTATGAGAGCAAATACATCGAGACGTTGTGGTTCCTGTTGAAGGAACTTTACCAAAAAGGACTTTTATACAAAGGATATACCATTCAGCCCTATTCACCGGCCGCCGGGACAGGGTTGAGCACACACGAATTGAATCAGCCGGGATGTTACCGGGATGTGAAAGATACCACCTGTACGGCGCAATTCTATATTCAGGATCCTAAGCCTGAGATGACGCAGTTTGGTGATCCCTTCTTCCTGGCATGGACAACGACTCCCTGGACATTGCCTTCGAATACAGCGCTTTGCGTGGGGCCGAACATTACCTATGTAGCTGTTCAGTCCTACAACCCCTATACAGGTATGCCGATGACGGCTGTACTGGCCAAAGACCTGGTGTCTGCTTATTTCAGTGAGAAGGCAGCCGATCTGGCGTTGGAAGACTACAAGCAGGGCGATAAACTGGTTCCTTTCAAGGTAGTAGGCGAATGGAAAGGTGCTGAATTGGCCGGCATGCGTTATGAGCAACTGATTCCCTGGGTGAATCCGGGCGAAGGGGCTTTCCGCGTGATCACCGGTGATTTCGTGACAACCGAAGATGGTACGGGTATCGTACATATCGCACCGACCTTTGGGGCGGACGACGACCGGGTGGCAAAAGCCAACGGGGTGCCTCCTCTTATGATGTTAGACAAAGAGAAGGTGACGCGTCCGATGGTCGATCAGACCGGAAAATATTATCGTTTGGAAGATTTGGATACTGCCTTTGTGCAGAAACAGATGAACGCGACAGACTATGACCCGTTCGCGGGAAGCTTTGTGAAGAACGCGTTTGATAAAAACCTGACCGAAAAGGATGAGACACTGGATGTGCGTCTTTGTATGATGTTGAAGGTACAGAACCGTGTGTTCCGTATCGAGAAGCAGGTGCATAACTATCCGCACTGCTGGCGTACCGATAAGCCGGTGTTATATTATCCGCTGGATAGCTGGTTTATTCGCACCACGGCTTGTCGTGACCGGATGATTGAACTCAATAATACGATCAACTGGAAACCGCAGAGCACCGGAACAGGACGCTTCGGCAAATGGCTGGAAAACCTGCAGGACTGGAACCTGAGCCGTAGCCGCTATTGGGGTACTCCGCTGCCAATCTGGCGCACGGAAGACGGATTGGAAGAGATCTGTATCGGCTCGGTGGCCGAACTGATGGAAGAGATCCAGAAATCGATCGATGCGGGCATCATGGAAAATAATCCGTTTGCAGACTTTACCCCCGGCGATTATTCGGAAGAAAACTATAAACGGATCGACCTGCATCGTCCCTATGTGGATGAGATCGTGCTGGTGTCAAAAAGTGGCAAACCGATGAAACGTGAGGCAGACCTGATCGACGTATGGTTTGATTCGGGCGCTATGCCGTATGCACAGATTCACTATCCGTTTGAAAATAAAGAGATCCTCGATAATAAAACCGTTTACCCCGCTGACTTTATTGCCGAAGGGGTTGACCAGACACGTGGTTGGTTCTTTACCTTACACGCACTGGGCACAATGATCTTCGATAGCGTAGCTTTCAAAGCGGTGGTGTCTAACGGTCTGGTGCTCGATAAGAATGGTAATAAGATGTCGAAACGTCTGGGCAATGCGGTGGATCCGTTCGAGACAATCGACAAACATGGATCCGACCCGTTGCGTTGGTATATGATTACCAATGCCTCGCCTTGGGATAATCTGAAATTCGATGCGGAAGGAATGGACGAGGTGCGCCGTAAGTTCTTCGGTACGCTTTATAATACCTACTCTTTCTTTGCCCTCTATGCCAATGTGGATGGATTCGACTACTCCGAAGCTGATGTGGCTTGGGAAAAACGGCCGGAGATCGACCGTTGGATTCTCTCTCTGTTGAATTCGCTGGTGAAGGATGTCGATGGCTATTACGAAACCTATGAGCCGACGCGTGCCGGACGAGCTATTTCAACCTTTGTCAACGATCACCTGAGTAACTGGTATGTGCGTCTGAACCGTCGCCGTTTCTGGGGTGGAGGTATGACGGAAGATAAATTGTCGGCCTATCAAACGCTGTATAGCTGTCTGGAAACAGTGGCGAAGCTGATGGCTCCGATTGCTCCGTTCTATGGCGACCAATTGTTCCTCGATCTTGTAGGCGTTACCGGACGTGAAAAGGTGGAATCGGTGCATCTGGCAGATTTCCCTGTTTACGACGAGGCGAAAATCGACAAAGTACTCGAAGAACGTATGCAGATGGCACAGGATATCTCTTCTATGATTCTGGCCTTGCGTCGTAAAGTGAATATCAAAGTGCGTCAGCCGCTCCAAACCATTATGGTACCGGTATTGGATGCAACCCAACAAGAGCATATTGAAGCCGTAAAAGCGCTTATCCTCAATGAGGTGAACGTGAAAGAGATGCGCTTTGTTGATAATGCGGCAGGTATTCTGGTGAAGAAGATCAAACCGGACTTCAAGAAACTGGGCCCGCGTTACGGAAAGATCATGAAGAGTCTGGCGGCAGCTATTCAGGCAATGACGCAGGATGATATCAACCTGTTTGAAGCGAAGGGCGCGTTTACCCTGTCTGTCGAAGGACAGGAGGCAACCCTGGAGCTGGCAGATGTAGAAATCATCTCCGAAGATATCCCCGGATGGCTGGTGGCCAACGAAGGCCGTTTGACCGTGGCATTGGATATCACCATCACGGAAGACCTGCGTAAAGAGGGCTTGGCTCGTGAACTGGTGAACCGTATTCAGAACCTACGAAAGAACAGTGGCTTTGATATTACGGACAAGATCCATGTGACTCTGCTCTCTTCCGAAGAGATGGATGCGGCTGTTCAGGCGTTTGCCGATTATATTTCCAATCAGGTATTGGCCGAATCGATCGAGGTCGTTGATGTGATTAGCGACGCTACTATGCTCGATTTTGAAGACTTCCAATTGTCTGTTCGGATAGAAAAGGTGTAATAAATGCCGCTTGGGTATAGAGAGTCTCGAAAATAGAATTATATTTGTATATAGTAAACAGGTATTGCATAATAGAGAAGATAATTAATTGTTGAACCGAAAACAATAGAACCATGGCAGAGAAAACAAGATATTCGGATGCAGAACTCGAGGAGTTTCGCGCCATTATATTAGAAAAGTTGGATAAAGCGAAGAAGGATTATGAGTTGTTGCGCTCGGGAGTAACCAATTCCGATGGCAATGATGTGTCGGATACTTCACCTACTTTCAAAGTGTTGGAAGAGGGAGCCGCTACCTTGTCGAAAGAGGAGGCAGGCCGTTTGGCACAGCGTCAGATGAAGTTTATCCAGAATCTGCAGGCCGCTTTGATTCGCATTGAAAACAAGACCTATGGTGTTTGCCGTGAAACCGGTAAATTGATCCCGAAAGAACGTCTGCGCGCGGTGCCGCATGCTACGTTGAGTATCGAGGCCAAACAGGGCGGAGCAAAATAGAAATGGAGATAATTAATGAAGAATTCAATAAGAACTTTTATCAATACGCATAAAGGATGGGGAGCAGTGTTTATTGTAATGCTGCTCCTTCTGCTTGACCAGGCGTTGAAGATCTGGGTAAAGACCCATATGGAGCTGCATGAGAGCATCCGGATCACGTCGTGGTTCTATATCTACTTCACGGAGAATCCGGGCATGGCATTTGGCATGGAGGTGATGAGCAAATTGTTCCTCTCCCTGTTCCGGATCGTTGCGGTGGGATTCATTGGCTATTACCTGTTCTCGCTGGTGAAGAAAGGTTTCAAAATGGGTTTTATCGCGACGATAGCCCTTATCTTAGCCGGAGCGATTGGTAATATTGTCGACTCTGTTTTCTACGGAGTCATCTTCGATCATAGCTCAGGACAGGTCGCTACACTCTTCCCGGAAGGGGGTGGGTATGCCACCTGGCTGCATGGGAAAGTGGTTGATATGCTCTATTTTCCGCTGATTGAAACAACCTGGCCCGACTGGATGCCTATATGGGGAGGCAAGGAGTTTGTCTTCTTCCGCCCTATCTTTAACCTGGCTGACTCGGCCATTTGTGTCGGTGTCTTTATCTTACTCTTGTTTTATCGGCATACCCTGTCGGAAAGTTTGTCGAAAGAAGAAAAAAAGGATGTGGAATAAGCTACACATACGCTTTAGTTGTTTTCAGAAAACCCTGCTTTCACCCCTGAAAAGTGGAGGCGGGTCTCTCGTTGTTCTCTCTTTTCTTCTTTTAGGCATAGCCTGCAGCAAGGCACCGAGCGGTATCCTCTCGGAGAAAGAGATGCAGCGGGTGCAAACGGATATGATGGTAGCCGATGCCCTTATCTATACCAACCAGAAGGATTTCTCAACCGATACAGCAAAAGTGGCTTTATACGAATCGGTATTCCGCAAACATAAGATCACGCAGGCAGTGTATGATAGCTCGCTGATTTGGTATGGGAAAAACCTCGATATCTATATGAAGATGTATGACCGTATTCTGGCCGATGTCAACCGGCGCATTCGTGACCTGGGTGATGTACAGGCGGAAGCGGCTCCTGCCTCAAACCGTGACTCGGTCGATATCTGGCCTCGTCGTAGCTTTATGGTGTTTCATCCGAAGGCTGTGTTTAATGGGATTACTTTCGATATTAAGCCGGATAAGCACTATGCCTCGGGAAGCTCTTTTGTGTTGGGGATGCGCGTATGGGGTATGCCGGATGATATGCGTTCCCATCCGGAACTGCGTATCAGCGTGGTGCAGCGTGATACGATCCTGACCGAGCAGGCAACAATCGAAAAGGATGGCTATTACGAATTGGCTTTATCATCGATGCCCACCCGTCAGGTGCAACGTGTTTATGGCTATGTTTGGCTGAACAGCAACGATACCGCCTATCATAAAATCTATATTGACGGGATGAAGCTTATGCGTTATAACTACGGTACCCCCTTTGAAACCCAATGGGGCGAAGCGGAACCGGTCGACTAACTCTTCTTATGCGTCGGATAGCCTCCCATTTTATCTGGTATCGCCACGTATATCCTTTACATTACCTGGAAATAGATGAGCAAGGATGCTTTCGCGGTGTATTCCCTTTGCGTGAAGAGATAGCCGGAACTGCTTTCTTTGATGGGGTGTTAATCCCTGTTCCTCTCGATTTGATAGATAGTTTCCATCCGGACGAATGGGAATGTGTCACGGAGAATCTTCAGGTGGGTGATCCGGTTCAGGTGATCCATATCACCGGCTTAGAGGCTGCGGCGGCGAAACTCGGCGCATACGATGGCGGTAGCCGTGGCTACATTGAGCGACTCTGAGGTGTCTCTGCCGGCAGGATAGCTGGGGATAAAGAGTTTTTCGTTTACCAAAGCCTCTATCTCAGGAGAAATACCCTTTCCTTCATTGCCCATAATAAGGATGCCTGTTTCAGTCAATTTCTTTCGGTAGATGTCTTCTCCATCCAACAGGGTGCCGTATATAGACACGCCCTTCTCCTGCTGCTGCGAAAGCCATTCGGTTAGGTCGGTATAGAACACCTTGACACGGGCAAGCGCTCCCATGGTGGCTTGCACTACTTTGGGGTTAAACAGATCCGCTGTGTCCGGGCTGCATACAATCGATTCCAGACCAAACCAATCGGCAATACGGATAATTGTCCCTAAATTACCGGGATCCTGCACTCCATCCAATGCTAACACCAACTGACCGGCTGGATCAACCGTTTCAATCGACCAGTCAGGCTGCCGGAAAACGGCAATCACATCCTGCGGGTTCTTCAATAGGCTTGCCTTGCGGATATCCTCCTCATCGGCATCCAGTAGTTCGCGTGCGGGCAGGTCTCCCTGTGTGGCCAGCCAGGATGATTTGGCAAGAATAAGCTCCGCCTCAAAAGCGGGCAACATGTCGGCTACCAGCTTGTTTCCTTCGGCCAGAAAAAGCCCCAGCTCATTTCGTTGCTTCTTCTTTTCTAACGATCTGATCAGTTTAACCCTGTTTTTACTTATCATATTTGCCTGTTTTACGCGACAAAAGTAGATGAAATTGTTTAATTTCAGTACTTTTGTCTCTCATAAAAGCGAAGAAAGGATGAAAGGTTTTGTGCGTTTACTTGGCGGGTTGATATGCGCGGCTCTATTGGCTTCCTGTAGCTCTACAAAGTTTGTGAGCGAAGGGGAATATCTGCTTGACAAGGTACGGATCGAATCCGACAATCCTGACTACAAACCGACCGATCTCAAACCCTATCTCCGGCAACAACCTAACTTTAAGCTCTTTGGTTTGGTGAAATGGCAGCTTTATGTCTATAATTGGTCTGGTCGCAACGAGAAAAACTGGTTTAACAAACAACTCCGTCGGATCGGCGAAGAGCCCGTATTGTTGGATACCACGCTGGTCGAGCAGTCGGCGGATGAACTGAGCCGTTTCCTTTATAATAAGGGGTATATCAATGCGGAGGTAAATGCCGCTGTCGATACCTCTCGCCATAAGAAGGCGACCGTTACCTATCATATCACATCCAATGATCCGTATCGCATCCGTGAGTATGGTATGGAGCTCGACGATCCGCGCATCGATAGCATCGCTCATCTGCAGCCGCAACGCCGCTCGCGCTTGTCGGCGGCCTTCCGCTCCGCGCCGGAAGGCCTCACCCCATTGGTCAAAGAGGGGGCTCTTTTCGATCGTGATCTGCTCGATCAGGAGCGCCAACGTCTGACAACCCTGTTCCGACGGCATGGCTATTATGCTTTCAACCGCGATCACCTGGCCTATTGGGCTGATAGCTCTTTCCAACAAAACGTCGTGGATATGGGCATGGTGTTACGTCCCTTCAGGCGGTATCAACCCGACGGTTCCTATGTCGATACGCAACACCGTCCCTATTATATCCAGGATGTCACGATTCTGACCGATTACAACGCTTTGGATCTCGATGCCGATTCGCGTTTTACGCAGACCGATTCGGTGACCGACGGTAATATACGTATACGCTATGGTATATCGGGCAAGAGCATTCGTCCCGGCGTTTTGCGCAATGCCACCTATTTGCTCCCCGGGCAGATCTATAACGAGCGACAAGTAGAGCAGACCTATTCTGCCTTCTCCTCCTTGCATGCCTTGAAGAATACCAATATCCGTTTTGAGGAGTTTGAAGAAAACGATACCCTGAAATTGCATGCCACTATCCTGACCTCTCCGGCCAAACCGCAGAGCTTCGGGGTCGACCTGGAAGGAACGCATAATGCCGGTGACCTGGGTTTTGCCTCCAGTCTTAGCTATCAACATCGTAACCTCTTCAAAGGAGCTGAAGTGTTTACCGCCCGTATCCGCGGGGCTTATGAATCGCTTTCGGGCAACCGGGGCAATGGGCTCGATAGCTATTGGGAGTATGGGGGAGAGGCCTCTATTCGTTTTCCCAGCTTCCTTTTCCCGTTTATCAGTCATGACTTTAAGCGAAAGCTGCGTGCTTCGACAGAGTTGAGGGTTAGCTATAACAATCAGACACGTCCGGAATATGAACGGGCGATCGTGTCGGGTGGCTGGAACTATATCTGGCAGGATAGGAGCAATGCCTTGGCGCGACATACCTTCAAATTGTTGGATGTTGATTATGTTTTCCTTTCGCGTGTGCAGAAGTCTTTTATTGATTCTCTGCCGGCCTCTATGGTATTGTATAACTACTCCGATCAGTTTATCGTTTCTTCGGGTTATACCTATTCCTTTAATAGCTATACGCCACAAAACCGATTGCGTAATACCCATTCGTTGCGTATCTCTTTCGAGGCGGCCGGTAATATATTGTATGGTCTTTCCACGCTCTTGAATGCCGACAAAGACAAAAATGGTCGTTACAAACTACTTGGCATCAATTATTCCCAGTTCGTGAAGGGGGATGTCGATTTCAGTAAAGGGATTATTCTTGATAACCGCAACCGCCTGGCTTTTCACATAGGGGTAGGAGCGGCCGTCCCTTATGGCAATGCCGAGATGATGCCTTTCGAAAGACGTTATTTCGCCGGGGGAGCCAACAGCGTGCGCGGTTGGTCGGTGCGTACCCTGGGGCCGGGAAGCATGCCCCGCACGTCGGCTACTAATTTTGCTTTGCAGGTGGGGGATATACGTCTCGATCTCAACTTGGAATACCGTACCAAATTGTTTTGGAAGTTTGAATTGGCCTCCTATATCGATGCCGGGAATATATGGACCATCCGTAAATACGAAGACCAGCCCAATGGTAATTTCGAGTTCAGACGCTTCTATAAAGAGATTGCTTTCTCATACGGTTTAGGTCTTCGTCTTGACTTCGACTTCTTCTTAGTGCGCTTAGATACCGGTATGAAAGCCTATAACCCGCAGGAACGTGGCGATCGCCGCTGGCCCCTCCTGCATCCCAAGCTCAGTAAAGACTTCGCCTGGCACTTTGCTGTGGGGTATCCATTCTAACTGCTCGCCTGAGTATCTGCTGGCCGAGCATGATGAGCCAGTTGGCTGAGCCCTGTCGACCAATTGGCTGAGCATGGTCGACCAATTGGCTCATCATGCTCAGCCAACAA
>NZ_JARXWF010000004.1 GCF_029892605.1 Parabacteroides sp. PM6-13 | reverse complement strand
CGTTTATTTATTGGTGGTACAACAAATCTACGACATTAGGGGCGAATCCGAAAGGAGGAAGCCCCTTTACTCAAAATTTTAGTCGGTTAGTAGTGCTTTTTTATATAATTATAGTTGGTTTGTTTGTGATATGTGTGTCTTTATTTGTTGAAAATATGATGTGGTGTAAAATTAAAATTGTTATTAAATGAAAGCGATAGTAAGAATTAGTGTTGTTTTTCTGATATTGTTACAAACAGTATCCACAAATGCACAAAATAAACTGCATTTCGGTTTGGATTGGAGTTATTTACAAGGCGTATCTGAAAAAGGAGATCTCTGGCATATAAAATCAGGACTAAGTGGTTTTGATCTCAGTCTGACTGGTATGTATGACATTAATAAGCGTTTATCTGCCGGGATAGGAGTTGGTGTTGAAAAATTGTATGATCCTGCATATACTATTTTTCCAGTCTTTACAAAAATTGTTTACTCCCCACTACGCTCATCAGAAAAACCTTTTATTTTCACAAAGATTGGTTATGGGATTGGGAGTAGTATCTCAAATGCCGGATTCTTATTTAATCCTGGGTTGGGTTATAAGTTCCCATTGCGTCAACATTTTGCTATTTGTGTTTTGCTGGGTTATCACCTACAATCTGTTCGATATGAAATAAACTCATATTCCTCGGTAGCATCTGTTGTTGATTCATATACGTCTCATAACAATAGGCACTCAATTTCATTAGGTGTCGGCCTTGTTTTCTAATGTAAGTTTCATTTGAATGCGTATTTGCATTCAAGTAGTGTAATGTTTGAAGGAGAAAGGAGAAGGGAGAAAGGAGAAAGGGAGGGAGAAGATGTGAAGATTGCGGGGAAGCACGCCGCAGGCGTGAGATTATGCATAACCGTATGCAAGCGTAGCGCAGCTTACGGTAGTGAATCCTCTATATAAAAGCCCCGCATGGGGCGGGATTATGCCAGATCTCGCACCTACGGCGCTTGATTGACAGGTAGTCGCTATACCGTAAGCTGCGCTACGCTTGCATACGGTTATGCATAATCTCGCGCTGGCAGCGCGATCCCCCACCTTCAATTTTTACCATATCTGAAGACACCCCTTTCTCCCTTCTCCTTTCTCCTTTCCATTCCCTCCCATTTGAATATCCACCCACCTTTATCTCGTCAGACGGAACAAAAACAGGTAAAATGGCTATTTATAAAGTAAAAAGCCCTTTTTGCTTACATTTTTTCAAAAAAATAGCGAAAAAAACTTCTTTTTTATTTGTGTTTCCGAAAAAGCCTGTATATTTGCAGCGTTAAAACATAGAGAAGACATGCGTAACTTTGCAAACAACATTATTAACATTTCCATTATTATTCTACTCTGGCCGCAGGATAGGAAGTGAGGATGTTGTGTGTTTAGTTTAAGCATAATAAAATAAATAAGCCTTTCTCACTTCCGGGTGAGAGAGGCTTTTTTCTTTTAAGGAGATTTTACCTGCCCTCAGGAGAGAGGAATGAAAGGAATGAAAAAAGGGGAAAAACAGCGCTGGTTTTGGTCTGATGAGAAAAAGCAAAGTGTAAGCAAAAAGGCCATTTTGCTTTACAATATGATACGTTAAAAAGTGTTACTCGCGGGACTAATTTTAAATACCCCTACGTTTTCGGAAAAATTCTCGGGCGTTTTTGACAATTTGATAAATTGGTAAATAGACATAATATGGACAAATTATTTATTTTCGACACAACATTGCGTGATGGGGAGCAGGTCCCCGGGTGTCAATTGAACACAGTAGAGAAAATCCAGGTAGCCAAGGCACTGGAAGGGCTTGGAGTGGATGTGATCGAAGCGGGGTTCCCGGTTTCGAGTCCCGGCGACTTCAATAGTGTGGTAGAGATTTCGAAGGCGGTGACCTGGCCCACGATATGTGCCCTGACCCGCGCGGTGGAGAAAGATATCGACGCAGCCGCCGAAGCCTTGAAGTTCGCCAAGAAGGGACGTATCCATACGGGCATCGGCACCTCGGATCCGCATATCCTGTATAAGTTTAATTCGAACCGGGAAGAGATTATCGAACGGGCGATTGCCGCTACGAAATACGCCAAGAAGTATGTCGAGGACGTGGAGTTCTATTGCGAGGATGCCGGACGTACGGATAATGAATATCTGGCGCGCGTAGTCGAGGCAGTGATCAAAGCGGGAGCGACAGTGGTGAATATCCCCGACACGACAGGCTATTGTCTGCCGGATGAATACGGGGCGAAAATCAAATACCTGATGGAACATGTACCGAATGTGCATCAGGCGATCCTTTCCACCCATTGCCACAATGACCTGGGCATGGCTACGGCCAACACCGTGCAGGGGGTATTGAACGGTGCCCGTCAGGTGGAGGTGACGATGAACGGAATCGGCGAACGTGCCGGAAACACCTCGTTGGAAGAGATCGCTATGATCTTCAAGAGCCATAAGGAGAGAGAGATCATGACGAATATCAATACCACCAAGATATACGGTATCAGCCGGATGGTTTCCAGCCTGATGAATATGCCGGTGCAACCCAATAAAGCGGTAGTCGGGCGCAATGCCTTTGCCCACTCGTCGGGTATCCACCAGGACGGGGTGTTGAAGAACCGGGAAAGCTATGAAATCATGGATCCGAAGGATATCGGCATCGACGATAACGCGATTGTACTGACGGCACGTAGCGGACGGGCAGCCTTGAAACACCGTCTCTCTATGCTTGGTGTCGAGATGGATCAGGAAAAATTGGATAAGGTATACCAGGAATTTCTGAAACTGGCCGACCGGAAGAAGGATATCAACGACGACGATGTATTGATGCTGGTCGGAAAAGACCGCACCGAGATGCACCGCATCAAACTGGAACACCTGCAGGTGACCAGCGGTATCGGCCTGCAATCGATGGCGAGTGTATGCCTGAATATGGCAGGTGTGCGCCGCTGTGAAGCCGCTGCCGGAAATGGACCGGTAGATGCCGGTATCAAAGCGGTGAAGAAGGCGATCAGCAACAGCGATATGACCATTCAGGAATTCCTGATCCAGGCCATTTCGAAAGGAAGCGACGACACCGGAAAAGTGCATATGCAGGTGGAATACAACGGGAGTATCTATTACGGATTCTCGGCCAATACCGATATCATCGCCGCTTCGGTAGAGGCGTTTGTGGATGCGATCAATAAATTTATTGTGTAACACCTCTCCCCCGGCCCCTCTCCACAAGAGAGGGGTGTGATCGGTAATCTATTATAGAGATAAATAAAAATGATTATACAAAAATAACACGCAACTATTCTTCCTCCCCCTCTCTTGTGGAGAGGGGGGGCGGGGGGGAGAGGTGATAATTTAATAAATATGAAAACATTATTCGAAAAAATCTGGGACAAACATGTGGTGGATACGTTGGCAGACGGCACGATCCAGTTGTATATCGATCGTTTGTATTGCCATGAGGTGACCAGTCCGCAAGCCTTTGCCGGATTGCGCGAGCGGGGACTGAAGGCGTTCCGTCCGGCACAGATCACCTGTATACCGGATCATAATATTCCGACCCTCAATCAGGATCGTCCCATCGAGGATCCTGTTTCTAAGAACCAGGTCGATACGCTGGAAAAGAACGCGGCCGATTTCGGATTGGCCTACTACGGACTGTTGCATCCGAAAAACGGTATTATCCATGTGGTCGGACCGGAAACCGGACTGACTCAGCCGGGCATGACCATGGTATGTGGTGACTCACACACCTCGACCCATGGTGCCATGGGGGCGATTGCCTTCGGGATCGGCACAAGTGAGGTGGAAATGACATTGGCTACCCAATGCATTATGCAGCGCAAACCGAAAACGATGCGTATCACCGTTGACGGAAAACTGCGCCCGGGTGTTACGGCTAAGGATGTTGCCTTGTATATCATCAGCCGGATGACTACCGGAGGGGCAACGGGCTATTTTGTAGAATATGCCGGAGAGGTGATCCGCAACGCCAGTATGGAAGAGCGGTTGACCATCTGTAATCTCTCGATCGAGATGGGCGCCCGCGGGGGAATGATTGCTCCCGACCAGACGACGTTTGACTATTTGCGAGACCGTGAATTTGCTCCTCGTGGCGAGGCATGGGAAAAGAAGGTGGCCGAATGGCGTCAATTATATAGCGATCCGGGAGCTACGTTCGATAAAGAGATTGTTTTCCAGGCGGAAGATATCGAACCGATGATCACCTACGGTACGAACCCGGGCATGGGCATGGGCATTCGCGAAAATATCCCGGCGTTGGAAAGCGTGGATGAAGCCGGACGTATCTCCTATCAGAAGTCGTTGGATTATATGGGCTTCACCGCCGGTGAGCCGGTATTGGGCAAACAGATCGATTATGTATTCCTGGGAAGCTGCACGAATGGCCGTATCGAAGACTTTAGGGCCTTTGCCTCGTTGGTGAAAGGGAAAAAGAAAGCTGCTCATGTGACGGCTTGGTTAGTGCCGGGAAGCTGGCTGGTTGAAAAGCAGATCCGCGCGGAAGGAATTGACAAAGTCTTGGAAGAGGCCGGATTTGAATTGCGCCAACCGGGTTGCTCTGCTTGTCTGGCGATGAATGAAGATAAAATCCCGGCAGGTAAATATGCCGTATCAACCTCCAACCGCAACTTCGAAGGACGTCAGGGACCGGGTGCACGCACCATACTGGCCGGACCACTGGTGGCGGCTGCGGCGGCTGTGACGGGGGTGATTACGGATCCGAGGGAAATGAAGAGTGAATAATAAAGAATGAAGAATTGAAGCGAAGCGGAAATCGCTTAGCAAAGCGTAAAGCAATTGAAAAAACAATGAAAGAGAAAATCAATACAATCACATCCACCTTTGTGCCGCTACCATTAGAGAATGTGGATACCGATCAGATCATACCGGCACGTTTCCTGAAAGCAACGACGAAAGAGGGCTTTGGTGATAATCTGTTTCGCGACTGGCGATATGATAAAGAGGGGAATCCGAATCCGGATTTTGTCCTCAATCAGGGAGTTTATCATGGAAGTATATTGGTGGCCGGAAAGAATTTCGGAAGCGGGAGCAGCCGCGAACATGCAGCCTGGGCGATTGCCGGGTATGGGTTTCGCGTAGTGGTGAGCAGCTTCTTTGCCGATATATTCAAGAACAATGCGATGAACAATGGGGTACTTCCCGTCGTTGTTTCCCCGGAATTCCTGTCGGAGTTATTTGCTTCGGCGGAAAAGAATCCCGAGGCAACTCTCACGGTCGACCTGCCTAACCAGACCATCCTGAATAATGCAACGGGAAAGAGCGAACACTTCGACATCAATCCCTACAAAAAAGATTGCTTAGTGAACGGTCTGGACGATATCGACTATCTATTGGCAAACAAATCGAAAATAGAAGCCTACGAGTCCGCACACAGATAACACGAAAGTAGTATGATAGAAATAATGGATACAACCCTTCGGGATGGGGAACAGACAACGGGTGTCTCTTTTGCAGCGCATGAGAAGCTTAGCATCGCGCAGATGCTATTAAGTGAATTGGGTGTGAACCGGATTGAGATCGCCTCCGCGCGGGTTTCCGATGGGGAATTCGAAGGAGTTAAGCGGGTTGCCCAGTGGGCTGCCCGTACGGGACATTTGGATAAGTTGGAGGTGCTTGGTTTTGTCGATGGTGACCAATCGCTCAACTGGATTGAAAGAGCCGGATGCCGAGTGGTCAACCTGTTGTGTAAAGGATCGTACAAACATGTTACGGAGCAATTACACCGTACGCCGGAGGAACACATCGCGGATATCCGCCGGGTGATCGAGATCGCCACGCAAAAGAAGATCAGTGTGAATATCTACCTGGAAGACTGGTCGAACGGAATGAAGCATTCTCCCGAGTATGTGTTTCAGCTTCTCGACGGATTGAAAGATCTTCCGGTCAAACGGTTTATGCTACCTGATACACTGGGCATTCTGAATCCGGAAGACACCTATGATTATTGTCATAAGATGGTGAACCATTACCCGGAACTACGTTTTGACTACCATGCTCATAACGACTATGATCTGGCGACGGGCAATGTCTATGGCGCGGTGCGAGCCGGCATAAAAGGTATTCATACCACCGTAAACGGTTTGGGAGAACGCGCCGGGAATGCTCCATTGAGCAGTGTGATCGCGGTGATCAAGGATCAGTTGGGCGAAGAGACCACCATCCGGGAAGAGAAGATCAATAAGGTGAGTCGCCTGGTAGAGACCTATGCCGGTGTGCATATCGCTCCCAACAAACCGATTATCGGGGAGTTTGTCTTTACGCAATGTGCCGGGATACATGCCGATGGCGATAATAAGAACAACCTTTATTACAACGATCTCCTGCCGGAACGTTTTGGACGCGTGCGCGAATATGCCTTAGGAAAGACCTCCGGCAAGGCCAATATCCGCAAGAACCTGGAAGCGCTGGGCATGGATATGGACGACGAATCTATGCGCAAAGTGACCGAACGCATCATTGCGTTGGGCGACAAAAAGGAGATGGTGACGCAAGACGATCT
The DNA here is from genome assembly GCF_029892605.1 of Parabacteroides sp. PM6-13. Lineage (GTDB taxonomy): Bacteria > Bacteroidota > Bacteroidia > Bacteroidales > Tannerellaceae > QVMG01. Next base: position 271,580 of record NZ_JARXWF010000004.1, on the reverse strand, counting down.
GCCCTATATTGTTAGCGATGTGTTGAATCAGCCAACTATGGAGGATGAAAAGATACGGATACTGAATTATTCTCTATCTTTGGCGCAAGGTCTGCGTCCCGTAGCGACGGTCAAAATGGAGATCAACGGCGAAGCCTACGAGGAATCCTCTTCGGGTGACGGGCAATACGACGCCTTTGTGCGTGCAGTACGTAAGATATATACTGACCTGGGTCGTCCGTTCCCGATGTTGACCAACTATTCGGTATCGATTCCGCCGGGTGGGCGAACGGATGCGTTCGTATTGACCATCATCAGTTGGAACTATGCCGGCGTAGACTTCAAAACCCGTGGCCTGGATGTCGACCAAACAGAATCAGCCATCAAAGCCACGCTGAAGATGCTGAATAAGATAGAGAACTAACCAAAAGTAGGAGATATTTGTAATGAAACAATTAAAAATCGCGCTCGTAGCGCATGACAAACGGAAAGTAGATATGGTAGAGTGGGCAATACATAATGCCGATTTCCTGGCGCATCAGCACCTGGTGTGTACCGGAACTACCGGAGGACTTGTGTATGATGCTTTCCAAGAGAAAGGTATCAATATAGAAATGACACGGATGCACTCCGGGCCATTGGGTGGTGACGCGGAGATTGCGGCTATGGTGGTGCGCAAAGAGATCGACCTGGCTATCTTCCTGATCGACGACCTGAACCCGCAACCTCACGAAGCCGACATTCAGATGTTGCTCCGCCAGTGCCGTGTGCATAATGTTCCCATCGCCTGTAACCGGTACAGTGCCGACCTGATGCTGACGAGTACCTTATGGGATGACGACTCCTACACGCCGATGGAGCCCAAGTATGTGCATTATCAACGCTAACGACCTAACATAAAATGAAAATAAATATAGCATTATTGCCCGGTGATGGCATCGGGCCTGAGATTATTGAGCAAGGCATGAAGGCAGTGAAGGCCGTATGTGAGAAGTATGGCCATGAATTGACCTATAAAGAAGCCTTGGTCGGAGCCGCTGCCATCGACGCGACAGGCAATCCCTATCCGGACGAGACCCATGCCCTTTGTATGCAAAGCGATGCGGTCTACTTCGGAGCCATCGGTGCTCCCAAATATGATAACGACCCATCGGCCAAAGTACGTCCCGAACAGGGTCTGTTGGCGATGCGTAAGCAGTTGGGATTGTATGCCAATATCCGTCCGGTAACGACTTTCCCTTCGTTGGTGCATAAGTCTCCGCTTCGTGCAGATCTGGTCGACGGAGCCGACTTTATGTGTATCCGCGAATTGACCGGCGGACTCTATTTCGGTCGTCCGCAGGGACGCAGCGAAGATGGCAACACCGCCTACGACACCTGTGTCTATACACGCGAGGAGATCGAGCGCATCGTGCGTCTCTCTTTTGAGTATGCCCGCAAGCGGAGGAAGAAACTAACGGTGGTCGACAAGGCGAATATCCTGGCAACGTCGCGCCTATGGCGGCAGGTAGCACAAGAGATCGAACCGGAGTACCCCGATGTGGAAACCGAATATATGTTTGTTGATAATGCCGCCATGCGCCTGATTCAATGGCCGAAAAGCTTCGATGTGATGGTGACGGAGAATATGTTTGGCGATATCCTAACCGATGAGGCTTCGGTGATCACCGGTTCACTGGGTATGCTTCCGTCGGCTTCCGTCGGTATCCATACCTCCGTGTTCGAGCCGATCCACGGTTCCTACCCGCAGGCAGCCGGTAAAAACATTGCCAATCCATTGGCTACGATCCTGAGTGGGGCGTTGATGTTCGAATATGCGTTCAACCTGATGGAAGAGGGGCAGCTGATTCGTGAAGCCGTTGCCGCCTCCATGGAGGCGGGTATCGTCACCGAAGACATTGCCTCCGGCGCAAAAGCCTATGCGACAAGCGAGGTGGGCGATTGGATTGCCCAATACATTCGTCGGTAGTTAGATGATTTAATCAAAGAGGCACCGAGACACGGAGTTTTTTTATTCTTTGAGAATAAAAGCCTCTGTGGCTCGGTGCCTCTATATTATTGTCCTATTATTTCAGCTTGTCCTGCAGTTTGTCAATCTCTTTATTGGCTTGCTTCTTCGCATCTTCCGCTGCTTGTTTGGCCTTATCGGCTACCTCTTCCGCTGCCTTTTTAGCCTCTTTCGCTACATCCTGCGTGGCGTCTTTGACATCACTTGCCACATCTTTCGCTTTGTCAGACACCTTGTCGGCTGCATCCTTGAGCTCACTCTGGATCTCTTTCGTATCTTTCCCGGCAGCTTCTTTCGCCGCTTCTTTGGTGTCGTCCCAGCTATCTTTTACATTGTCTGCTGTTTTCTTTGCCGCGCGCTCAACGGATTCCTTGGCATCTTTTAAATCTTCCTGCGCACTCTGATTCTTTTTACTGTTACATGCGCTAAACGTAAAAACCAATCCTGCTACCAGCAGGAGACTCATAATCTTTTTCATCTTTTTTTATTCATTTATTTTTGGTTGTATAATCAATCCCTCGCCAGGGACTAATCTATTAACATATTGGGCGCACATTTTGTTCTACAAGGCATCATCATTTATCGACAATCACCGCTACCGTCGCGTCACCGGTTACATTGACCGCCGTACGCATCATATCCAACGGGCGGTCGATCCCCAGGATCAACGCCAGCCCTTCCGCCGGAATGCCAACCGAGGTGAGCACCATGGTCAGAATCACGTAGCTCCCTCCCGGAATGCCCGGGGTGCCGATCGAAGAAAGGATGGTCATACCCAGGATCGTGACGATCTGCATCAGGCTGAGATCGATGCCGATCACCTGAGCGATAAAGAGCACCGCAATCGCCTGGTAACATGAGGTGCCATCCATGTTAATTGTAGTTCCCACCGGAAGCACAAAGGAGGCGGTCTCTTTCGATACCTTCAGCTCTTTCTCTACGGTCTCCATCGTCACGGGGAGGGTGGCGGCACTGCTGCTGGTCGTAAAGGCAAAGAGTTGCACGGGATAGATCGCCTTGAGGAAATCTTTCACCTTCAGGCGGGTGAAGAGGCGAATCAGTAGTGGATAAAACAAAAACATCATGAAAAACATAGCCGCTATAACCGTCAGGGCATATACCCCCAAGGCACCGAACATACTGATGTCTCCCCCGAAGTCGACCACCAGCCCTGCCATCAGTGCCGTCACGCCGTACGGGGCGAACCGGATAATGTAGTCCACCATTTTGAGAATGATATCGTTCAATCCGTCGACCACCGCCATCACCGGGCGTATCTTTTCCGGGGAAATGGTCAACGCGGCAATGCCAAAGAAAATGGCAAAAAAGATCACCTGAAGCATTTTGGAGTTATCACCCGCCGCCTGAACAATGTTCTGCGGAATGATGTCGTTGAGAAAATGCAAGGGTCCCTGATTCTTTGTCTGTTCGGCCTGCAGGGCTTTCTCGGCCACCTGGTTGTGGTATTGTTCTTGCATCGAAGCCACCTGTTCCCGATTGACCAGCTTTCCCGGCTTCACCACCAACCCTAAGCCCAAACCGAGGCAAACGGCAAATGCCGTCGTGAGCAGGTAGATGCCAATGGTCTTCCCGCCCAGTTTGGAGAATTTGCTGATATCGTTCAGTCCGATCACTCCTTTGATCAGGGAGAGGAACACCAAGGGGATGGCGATCAGTTGCAGCAGACGTATAAACACTTGCCCCCAGGGGCGTATCCAGTCTTGCACGAAGTCGCCCCCTTGAAGCGGCAAAGCGATAAGACCGATGATGATGCCGACAATCATGCCTGCAAGGATTTGCAAATAGAGCGGGAAGGCGTTTCGTTTCTTTCTTTTTTCTGTCATCCGGGTTATGATTTTTACAAATATAGACAATTCTTTTGTAGCTTTGTCAAGAACAGAAAAAACTAAACAAATGAAAAAAACACTTTTAACCTTATTGGTATGTGTCGGATCTATCGCAATAGCTGCCGCACAACAGGGATATCTCCCATCCGAAGCGAATCTGAAAGCACGCGAAGAGTTCAGAGACAATAAGTTTGGTATATTCATCCATTGGGGCATATACAGCATGATGGGGGATGGCGAATGGGTGATGCACAACAAAAACATCCATCATGCCGAGTATGCGAAACAAGCTTCTGCTTTCTATCCTATCCGGTTTAATGCCGCGGAATGGGTTGCTGCCATCAAGGCATCGGGGGCAAAATATATCTGTTTCACCTCGCGCCATCACGACGGCTTTTCGATGTTCGACACGAAATACTCCGATTACAATGTGGTCGATGCCACGCCCTTCAAACGAGATGTGATCAAAGAATTGGCAGCCGAGTGCCATAAGCAAGGAATAAAACTCCATTTCTATTATTCGCACCTCGACTGGACGCGCGACGACTATTATCCGCTTGGACGCACCGGGCGCGGCACAGGTCGTACGACCCAGGGGAAATGGGAGACCTATTATGCGTTTATGAATAACCAACTCACCGAGTTGCTGACCAACTACGGCCCGATCGGTGCGATCTGGTTTGATGGCGTGTGGGATCACGACCAGGATCCAGGATTCGACTGGCAACTGCCCGAGCAATACGCCCTGATTCATCGCCTGCAACCTGCTTGCCTGATTGGAAATAACCACCACGTAACCCCTTTCCCGGGTGAAGATATCCAGATCTTCGAACGCGATCTGCCGGGCGAAAACAAAGCGGGCTTATCCGGACAGGATGTGAGCGCATTGCCATTGGAAACCTGTGAAACCATGAACCGCACCTGGGGCTATCGTGCGACCGACCAGGACTACAAAGACCTGAAAACACTGGTGCATTACCTGGTGAAGGCCGCCGGAAAGAATGCGAACCTATTGATGAATATCGGCCCGCAGCCCAATGGGGAACTGCCTGCTGCTTCCATAGAACGCCTGAAAGAGATCGGTGAATGGATGCGGGTGTATGGCGAGACCATTCACGGAACCCGTGGCGGATTGGTAGCACCTCGTCCCTGGGGAGTGACCACGCAAAAAGACAACCGCCTGTTTGTGCATATCCTGGAGTTGGAAGACAAAGGATTATTCCTGCCGATTACCGACCGGAAAATCAAAAAAGCCTCCTGTTTCAAGAGTCAATCTCCCATTAAATTCAAGCAGGATAAAAACGGCGTAGTCCTGGAGTTGCCGGAGGTTCCGACCGATATCGACTATGTCGTGGAGTTGACTTTCTGAAACAACGATCTATGTCTGGACAAAATTACATGGATTAGGCACAAAAGTACAGCCTTTTGAAATGAATGGCTTATCGCCGGAATTCTCTTTTGGATTACTTTTGATGATAATTCTAATACGATTAACAGACATAGTTATGAAACGAAACAAATTATCTAAAACAATCCTTCTATTGGCCGCTGTTTGCGCGGTATCTATAGGCAGTAACTCACAGGCACAGATCGGCAAACGTTTTCCGTCGGAGATGTCGACCTATTCGGATCCGGTAACCGGCTTGCCCGTTCGCGTATTGACCAATAGCCCGGAATACAGCGATAGCCGTATCTACCAGACCCATCCGCAATGGACCTATGATAACGAATACATCGCTTTCCGCTCTCAACGTACCGGGAGCGGACAGCTTTTCCTGGTGCATGAAACAACCGGTGAGATCATCCAGATTACCGATGGGGAGCGTAACGGTGAATATAACCTTTCGCGTAAAAAGGGATTGCTCTATTTCGTGCGCAGGCCCGAAGGCAAGCCGGCTCAGATCATTGAGCTGGATTACGACCGGGTGTTGGCCGACAGCCAGAAAGGGAAAATGAAGAAATATACCGACTATGAACGCTTGGTGACCGAATGGCCTGACACGCTTCGTATCTCGGGAGGCATGGGGCTGGATGTGGAAGAAGACCTGTTGTATGTCGGAGTGACTCCTCCCTACGATGCCGAGACATGGGTGAATCCGATTGACGACTCGACGCACCGCATCAAAAATCATCCGGGAGGTATCCGGGTAGTGGACGTGAAGACCGGCGAGATCCGGATGGGATTCAATGTCGATTTCACGATGGGACATGTGCAGGCCAGCCCGTTTGTGACCCGCGAAATTGTTTTTTGCCACGAAACCGGAGGGGATTCGCCTCAGCGTATGTGGTTTGGTGATATGGCAACGAATAGCTACCGTCCGCTTTATATCGAGTCGGATTATGAATGGGTGACCCACGAGACAATCGCGGATGCCGACCATGTCTATTTCAATGTGTTATGCCATCTGGAGCGGCTCAAAACGAAGCCTTCCGGCATTTTCTCTGTGAATTTGCGTAACGGCCACGTTCGGGTCATGGGGCAGGTTGTCTCCAACAATGTAAACGATGACCTAAAGAGCATCCCGGCACAAGCCAACAGCTTCTGGCATTGCAACGGTTCGCAGGATGGTAAATGGGCCGTTGGCGACGATTTCTCCGGCAATATCACCCTGATCAATACACGAACAGGAGAAATGCACCTGCTCACCACCGGCCATTTGATGAAACCCGACCACGCGCATCCCTATTTCAGCCTCGACAACACCCGGGTATTAATCCAATCCGGCAAGCTCTCTGACGGAAAACGCCTCTCTCTTATGGTGATCGATATACCGGAGTCTTTCTGATCGTTTTTGACCTCAAAAAAGGGTGACAATATTTTTTCTCACCCGCATGAGAATTTTTTCTCACGCGGGTGAGAATTTTTTTGCCCGCTTTTCTGCGGCGTGACAAAACACGGGATATGGACAAAAACTTACGGGCTATTCCGGCGCGTTTCGGTATTGTGTGGGGGTGCAATCGAAGTGAATCTTAAAGCATTTACTGAAGTAATAGGGATCGTCGAATCCTACCTTGTAAGAGATCTCGGATACGGTCAGCGTCTCCTGTTTCAAGAGGAGGGCGCTTTGATTGAGCCGTTTCATCTTCAATAGCTCATTGGGTGAGAATCCGGTGATTCCTTTTACTTTCTTAAAGAAGATAGTGCGTTTCATGCCCGACAGCTCGACAAACTGATCTAAGGTGAATTGGCTGTTGTGGTAGTTGTCGGCCAATATCTTTTCTATTCTCTCAAGGAACAGACTGTCTTTGTCTGTCGTTTTCACCAGGTTGCCGTCGATCACGAATTCTTTGGAGAAGCGCTTCTTCAACAGTTCGCGTTGCTCGATCAATTTCATCACCCGTTTTACGATATACTTCAAGCTGAAAGGCTTGGTGATATAGGCGTCGGCACCGCTCTCGATCCCTTCCAGCTGATGCTCGATGGAGGAGTGTGCCGTGAGCAGGATAATGGGGATATGGCAGGTCTGGAATTCGCTTTTTAGCTGGCGGGTGACCTCAAAGCCATCCATCTCGGGCATCATCACATCACAGATGATGAGGTCGGGATTCAGCTCGATCGCCTTTTGCAACCCCTCTTTGCCGTCTGCTGCCGTCTCCACCTTCATATACTTCGAGAACTCTTCGGTCAGGAAGCTGCGGATATCATCGTTGTCGTCGATGATAAGCAACTGGTAAGCGGCCAGGGTCTGGCTATCGACACCCGACTCTTCTGCCGGGATATACGCCGGACTGCTCTCTTCCTTTTGTATATCAGAGATTGAGGAAGCAATAAAGTTCTCGCCTTTATAGGTCTCTCTGTCGGTCGATAGCTCCACCTTGAAGATCGATCCGCCACCGGGATTGCTCTCGTAGCTGATCTTTCCTTTATGCACATCGATAAATTCCTTCACCAGCGAGAGGCCAACGCCGGTGCCCGAGGTGGAGAAGTTGATCTGGGTGAAGCGGCTGAACAGGAGGTGCTGTTTCTCTTTCGGTATGCCGATGCCACTGTCTTTGACTGAAATGGTACAGCTTTCCCCGGAAGCGTCGTAGCCGATCAATAGCTCTATCAAACCCTTGTTCGGGGTGAACTTAAACGCGTTCGACAATAGATTATACAGAATCTTATCCACCTTCTTCCGGTCGATAAACATCGAAAGCGATTCGGAGGAGGAGCTAAAGCGATAGTCAATGTTTTTCCGTTCCGCCAATTCCTGGAATCCGCTATAGATCTCACGCGCAAAGGCAATCATATCCACCTCTTCCAGGTCGAGGCGCAACACATCGTTTTGTATTTTCCGGAATTCCAACAGCTGGTCGATCAAGCGGCGCAGATTGGTGGCATGGCGATCTAAGATATGGATCTGTTTAGTGGCCGATGCCGGCAGTCCGGTCTCTTCGTTCAGGTTCTCGACGGCTCCCTGTATCAGGGTCAGCGGCGTGCGAAACTCATGGGAGATATTGGTAAAGAAACGAAGTTTGTGGTTTGTCAACTGCTTCTCTACCTCGACAGCGGTATTCAACCGATTGAATTTCACTATCACCCTAAAGGCAATATAGAACAGAAGGCATACCAATAGGAAATAGAAGATATAAGCCGGCAGGGATAGCCAGAAGGGAGGCGTGATCACTATCTGAAGCGATGTGACCTGATCGTCTTCGCTTCCGCCCGGATTGATGCCTTTTACCTTAAACGTGTATTTGCCATGAGGCAGGTTCTTATAGGTCGCTGTATTGGCATCGGTAGGAAGGCTCCATTGCTTATCGTAATTCTCTAAGATATAACTATAGCGGTTCTCAGCCGGATTGCGCAGGTTCATAGCGGCAAAGTCCAACGAAAAGGTATTCTGCTTATAGGTCAGCTTGATTTTATCGCTATAGGTGATCGATTTGTCGAAAGGAGCGCGTCGGATATCATTCCAGTCCTCCCGGTCGACCGTGAGCCGCGTCAACAAGACCGCAGGCATACGCACATCGGGATCAAACCGATCGGGCTTGAACACCAACAGCCCATCCAGCGTACCCCACAGCATATCGCCCTCTTGGGTCTGACAAAAAGCACCCTCATTGAAGATATTGCCAAACGATCTTTGAGCAAACTGATAGGTGACAAACGATTCACGCTCTTTGGTGAATCGGGAAAGTCCGCTTTCGCTGCTGATCCAAAGGTCGTTTCCATGTTCAAGAATGCCTAAGACAAAATTGTCCGCCATGCCATGCGCGGCGGAATAGGCGATGAAATGTTCCGGTTGCTCTTCGGTTGATTCGACAAACTGATTCAGCCCTCCGCCGGCTGTTCCGATCCAGATCGTATGATCGCTGTCTTCGTAAATGACCTTTATATCGTTGCTGCTAATGGAGTGTTTCATATTGGAATCTTTTTCATAGAAGGCATACGCCAGCGGATCTTTTATCAGTCTTTCCGGGAAGAAACGCATCAAACCACCATTGCTGCCAACCCAGATCCGTCCTTGGCTGTCCTGAAACAGATAGCGCACAAAGCTCTTCTCATCGACATCCTGCATGAAGCGTTTGAACCTAAACGCTCCCTTCTCTTCTTCGATCAGTGTCACCCCGCCTTCAAATGATCCGGCCCAGATTCGGCCCTTATTATCTTTCATCAGATGGAACAGGATATCGCTGCTCAACGAAGCGGGGTTGTCGGGTTGCGACCTGAGATGGTCTACCACCCGGTGGGTTTTCATATCGTATAGGTAAATGCCGTTCCCTTTGGTTCCGACCCATATGCGTCCGTGATCATCTTCGATCAACGAGTAAGGGTTGATCTGTTCGGCCAGGCACCTCCCATGGGTCAGTCCGGAGTCGTAGATATACAATCCGCCATTCTTGGTGCCTATCCATATATTCTTTTGTGAATCTTCGAGCATGGTTCTGACATTGTTGGTTTGCCCGATAATCGTATGGGGCTCCGGACGGACAAAGCGGATATACTCAGGCGTTTTGACCACCCGAATGATGCCGGCATACTCGCTTCCGAGCCATATCGTGCCGAAACGATCTTCCGCGATGTCCAATAGATAGTTGGAAGGCAGGCTGTTGGGTGCCGATTCGTAACGGTAATTAGCCAGCTCCCGATTGTCCATATCATAGCAAAACACCCCATAGCCGTAGGTAATGAACCAGACCAATCCCGTCGAGTCGACAAAGATCTGTCCCAGGTCGATCATCGCTGCTACATGACGGGGTATCAGGTGAATGTGCTCGAAGCGTTTTTGCTCCTGATCGTAATACCAAACGATTCCTGAACGGTTGTAGAGCCATACGCGTTTGTATCTGTCGATATGTATACGGACATCGGTGCGAAGCTCGTTGGCAAAACTCGGATGCCGGTTGAGTGGAGAAGCATACAACCGGGCAGTCTCTACATTATATATCAAGAGATCCAATGATTGCATAACAATCAACAACTCCTTTTCCGACAAACGAACCATATTCACAAAGGGATCCTGACCTTCATACCGGAGATAGTCTATTGTCCCGCTATTTTTGTCGTAGATGACCAATACCGACTCCTGTGTCGAAAAATAGATTTTATCCTGTAATTCGACGGCTTGGGTGAATACGAATGACTCCTTGCCCGGGTATTCGACCGCCACGACTTCGTTGTCGACAATCCGATACAAACCAATCTCTCCTCCGAACCAGATGGTGCTGTCGGCATCCTCATACAAAAAATGGCAGGCTTCTCCCCGGAGAGAGCGGGGCAGGAATTTGTCTACTTGGAGAGTAGGCATCTTCTCCTTTTGTATCCGGGCTATTCCGTCGTATTTCCCCCAAAGCCATACCTCTCCGCGGGTAGACTCGTAATAGGAGGTATAGGTCAGGTGCTTTTCCAGGCTATGTTTCAACGGAACAAACAGATCGCTCACCGGGTCGTAGCAACTGAATTCGTTCCGATAGGTCTTCACCCAGAGGTAACCCTCCTTGTCGACATGCAACTCCTTGATACGATGGTCGTCGAGTACATTGGGGTTGCCAAGCTGAGGCTGATAGGATCGGTTGTTGTAACCGTCGTAGCGATTCAGCCCGTCGAGCGTTCCCGCCCAGACAAAACCGTTGTGGTCGACCTCAATAGCCCGCACGGTATTCTGAGATAGTCCGTTATGGGAGCTTATCTGTGAAAAAGTCAGATCAGTAGCACACAAAGAAACAGGCACACACAAAAAACTACTGATTATAATGAGTAGAACAATTCGCATATTAGATTTTTTAGGTTTTTAAGGCTTCTTACGCAAAGATAAACAATTAAGATGGAAACCCGTACAAATCTCCTTATGAAACAAACAAGGTGTTTTGGTTGAATTTATTATTTAATGGTTTGGTAGATAGTTGTTTGCGTGGTGGCTGTAAATTAGTTCACGTATTCTGTTCCATCATTTTGAACTGGATTTCATTTTTCTTTTTAACATATCTAAGCACATTTGCCGGTATCATTAGATAAAATATCAATAACGTAATTATGAATTACATGAAAAAATCAATCTTTATTAAATCATTTAAGATGAAAAGGACGATGCTGATAATATGGCTTATCGCGTTCTCTTTTTCCAACGCTTTGTTAGCTCAGCAAAAAAGTGTGCAGGGTGTGGTCGTGGACGATAGCGACTACCCACTTATCGGAGCCACCGTTGTGGTGAAAAGCTCCGGCAATGGTACCATCACAGATGCGGATGGTAAGTTTACTATTTCAGCTGCCGTGGGCGATGTGTTAAGCATCCAGTATGTCGGCTACAAAGAAACAACCGTTACGGTAGACAATCGGTCACAGTATCGCGTTGTCCTGGCAGAAGACACACAACTGATCGACGAGGTGGTTGTCGTAGGTTACGGTGTGCAGAAGAAGTCCGACGTGACCGGTGCGATGATCAGCATCAGCGACAAGGAGCTTACCTCCCGCCCGGTATCGAATGCTTTTGAGGCAATGCAGGGGAAAGCAGCCGGGGTAGACATCACCTCCAACGAACGACCGGGTGAAATCGGTAACATCTTCATTCGTGGCGTACGCTCCCTGTCTGCCGAAAGTACTCCGCTTTATGTGGTCGACGGCATTCCTTTGATGTCGACAGCCGGTATCGAGAGCCTGAACCCGCACGATATCGAGTCGATCGATATCCTGAAAGACGCCTCCGCCACTGCCATCTATGGATCGCGCGGTGCGAATGGGGTTATCATCGTAACCACCAAACGGGGGAAAGAAGGACGCTTCACCCTGAGCTATGCCGGTTCGGTAACCGCCGAAACGCTGAAAGACCGTACGAAGATGATGGACGCGGATGAATACATCACCTGGCGTCGATGGGCTTATTACTATTCAGACCCGAACAAATACCCGCGGGGCGACCAGCCGACACAGGAGAACGACTATACCATCTTCCTGGGAGCCAACGACCAATATGCCTGGAACAATATCATGAAAGGCTGGAGCGGTGGCAGCTGGGACGGATCGAAAGTGGAAACAACCGACTGGACCGACAACGTAACCCGTACGGGGATCAGTACCGAGCATACCCTGAGCGGTAGCGGCGGTACGGATAAGATGACCGCTTACGGATCATTCGGTTACCTGAACAACAAAGGAACCATGATGGGACAGGAATACACCCGTTACACCGCCAAAGGAAGCATGGATCTGACTCCGACGAAATGGTTCAGTATGGGTGTTACGCTTAATACCTCATACAGTGTGCAACAATACGGACAATCCAATGCCGGTGGACAAACATCCGGCCCGGGAAGCATTTATATGGCGGCAAGAAACAACCTCCCTTACGCCGTGCCTTATGATAATGATGGCAACCGCATCGTTTATCCCGGTGGTGACGATATGATCAAGACCGCCATCAACGAATGGGAATACACCGACGATGAGCGTACGACGCTCCGTGCCGTGGGTAGCTTCTATGGTATGTTTGATTTCGGCAGCCTTATTCCGGCCGTAGAGGGATTGAAATACCGCATCAATTTCGGACCTGACTTCCGTTACTACCGCAGAGGTATCTTCATCGACGAGCAATCGGTGAACCGTGTCGGTGCGCCTAACCTGGCATCCAAGGAACATCAGCAAGACTTCTCCTGGACACTGGACAACCTGGTGTATTACGATCGCACATTTGGTAAGCATACCGTAGGGGCAACCTTGTTGCAGAGTGCTACGAAATACAAATACGAACAAACTTATATGCGTGCGCTCGATATTCCACTGCCCAGCCAGAAATGGGATGCGTTAAACAAAACAAACATCACCGCCTTGGACGATTGGAACTCCTCTATGTCGGAAAGACAATTGCTCTCCTATATGGCACGTGTAAACTATAGCTTTGCCGACAAATACCTGTTGACTGCTTCCGGCCGTTGGGACGGAGCCTCTCAGTTGGCTGAAGGCAACAAATGGGCCTTCTTCCCCAGCGTCGCGTTGGGATGGCGCATCGATCAGGAAGCCTTCCTGCAAGAGGTTTCATGGATCAGCCAGTTGAAACTGCGTCTGGGTATGGGTACTACCGGTAACTCCGCTATCAAGCCTTACCAGACAAAGGGTAGCATCGTTTCGCTTTTCTATCCGTATGGCAACACGGCTATCCCCGGCTATTCGGCTTCCGAATCGCTTATTTCCGGAGGGAATGTGGCAATGGCCAACAAAGACCTGACCTGGGAACGGACGACCCAGTATAACTTAGGGATCGACTACTCCTTCTTAGACGGACGCATCTCCGGGATCTTGGATTTATATACGTCCAAAACCAAAGACCTGTTGATGGAGATGACCATTCCCGCTCTGACCGGTTATACCAACACATACGCCAATATCGGTGAAACATCAAATATCGGTTTCGACCTGACACTGAACACAGTCAATATCCGCACCCGCGACTTTGAATGGAGATCGACCATCAATGCCGCCTGGCAGAAAGACCAGATCGACATATTGGCCAACGGTAAAGAAGATGATATCGTGAACGGCTGGTTCATCGGACAGGCCACCGGATATACGGAAAACGGAAGAAAATACTCCGGTGTGTATTATAACTACGCAAGCGCCGGTCTCTGGAAAGAAGAAGATGCCGCTGAAATGGCTAAGTTCAACGAGAACGGACATAACTTCCAGGTTGGGATGGCTCGTCCGGTCGACCAGAACAAAGACTACCGCATCGACCCGAACAACGACCGTGTGATTATCGGGCATACACGCCCCCGCTGGACGGTAGGGATGACTAATACGTTTACCTATAAAGATTTCGAACTATCGATCTTCTTCTCCGGACGTCTGGACTTCACCTACGCAGCAAGCGAATGGCAGGGTGGACGCTACGTACAGCGTAGCATCAGCTACTACAACGAAAACAACAAAGACGCCGATTATCAGAAGCCTATCTACAATGTAGCCGGTGGCGACCCCTACTACAATATCTTAGGCTACCGCGACGGTTCGTTCCTGAAGATTCGCAACATCTCCTTAGGGTATACATTGCCTAAAAAGGTGGCGAACAATATGGGATTAAGTAATCTGAAATTATATATGCAGGCCAAGAATCCGGGTATGCTCTTCTCGAATGTCGACTGGGTCGACCTCGACCTGGGCGGATCAACCTGGAACAGTGGGTTTACATTCGGTCTGAATATTGATTTTTAACGCATAAAAAAAACAGGAAAATGAAAAAATACAATAAACTTATGATCGCTCTTCTGGCCGGAGCCTTATTGACCGGCACGACTACGTCATGTAGTGATTTTCTGAACGAAGAGCTGACAACACAACGAAACACCGACTACCTCCAGACACCGGAAGGGATTGAATCACTGGCTGTCGGGCTATACTATAACCTCCGCTTCGACTTCGGTTGGGAATGGGGATTCGCTACCACCAACTACGGAACCGATGAGTTTCGTGTAGGGGGCGACGGATCGAATGCCATGTGGAACTCCTACGACGGTAGCTTCAACTCGATGATCACGGCGGTAAACGTAAACACCGCGATGGCGGAAACATTGTGGGACAATATGTATACCGGTATCAATACCGCTAATATCCTGCTCGAAAACACTGCTTCCGATTCGTATACCGATCCAAATAAGAACACCTATATGGGGGAAGCGCATTTTCTGCGTGGGTTCAACTACCTGAAGCTGGTTCGCCAGTACGGCGGAGTACCTTTGAAACTGAAGTCGAGCAACACCCTGGAGCGTGAATTTACTCGCGCGTCGGCTTCCGATGTATTGCAACAGGTGATCGACGACCTGACAGAGGCATACAACCTATTGCCAGCCACCGGAGCAATGACCGGCAAGATCACCAAGTATGCCGCTGCTCATTACCTGACCAAGGCTTACCTGACCCGCGCCAGCGAGATCAACGACTCCTGGAACGGATCAACCAAAGCGGCCGACTGTCAGAAAGCCCTGCAATATGCCGACGAGGTAATCGGACGCCATAAGCTCGCGTCCAACTTCTCGGATCTGTGGAACTATACCGAACCGAATGGGGCGAATGAAAACCTCGACGAGATTATCCTGGCAGCTCAATTCTCGGCCGACAAATCAACCTGGGGATCTTATGGCAACCAGACACATCTCTACTTCCTGTCGCAATACCTCAACTTGCCGCAGATGAAGCGTGATGTGGCCGGCGGACGTGAATACCAACGCTTGCGCACGACTTATTATATGTATAACGTATACGATATGGTCAACGACTCCCGCTTCTGGAAAAGCTTCAAAACGAAATACGCGGTAAACAATCCTTCGGGCGATTATTACGAAAAAGGAGACCTCTCTATTATGTATGTAATCAACCGTCCGGGCGACGATCGTTTCGACGAAGCGCAGATTTCGGATAAGGTTGTATATGAAAAAACAGGAAAGACCATCCCAACTGTCTTCCCGGCCTATATCAAAGGAAAAGAGGAACCGCTCTATGGATTCCTGAACCGCTTCCCGCCGTTGAGTAAATTTATCGACGGATCGCGTCAAACCGTGAGCGACGGTATCGGTTACCGCGACGGTATCCTGGCACGCGTGGCAGACACCTATCTGTTGGCTGCCGAAGCCAAGATCCGCCTGCAAGACTACAGCGGAGCCTTGACATATATCAATGCAGTGCGCGAACGCGCAGCCTATAAAGAGGGTGAAAACCGTGCCGCTTATTGCGATGGCGGAGCCGCCTACAACGAAGGATCATTGGGTTATGGCACGATGGGCAATACGATTTCCTATTTCCCGGAAAACTCCTACTACGAGTCGAATAACATCGACAAGACAACCGCTTCAACCAGTCTGACCGTAACAAGTAAGGACAACCTGCCGGCAGCAGACGAAGCGATCATCAAGCAACTGGGATACAGTAGTGACCACGACCGTATGATGTGTTTCCTGTTGAACGAACGCTCGCGCGAATTGAGTGGTGAGTTCCATCGTTGGGAAGACCTGGCACGCACCAAAACATTGGTGGCAAGAGCCAAGGCATTCAATCCGGATGCTAAGAACAACATCACCGAGCATCACTGCCTGCGTCCTATCCCACAGAAATACTTAGACTCCGTTCAGAAAGATGGAAAAGCATTGACGTCGGAAGAGAAGGCACAAGAACAAAATCCGGGGTATTAGTTTTAGCGTTTTTTGATGAAATAGTTTAGGTTAAGGCTCATCCGCATAACCCCTGTTATTGAAAGAGGGCGTATCGGATGAGCCTTTTTTGCAACAATGAAATGAGTAAATGAAGAATAAAATATGAAAAATACAATCAAATCAGTATGTATGGGATTTCTGCTGGTGGGAACGGTTGCCTGTAATCAACCGGCAGAACAACCCGAAACGATCAACGATTCGAACACACCGCTCCATCTGTTGACACCCGACTACAAAGTGGCTTATAAGGAGTGGAACACGGAGCAGATAAAATCCTATCTCGACAGGGTATTGCACTTCTTGGAATCGACAACACCTATGCGGGTAGTCGATAAAGAGACGGGAGCAGAGATCACCGACCTGGAACAACTCAACCCCAACGCGCAACTGGAGCGCGGCGCTTTCCGCCTGGCCAGCTATGAATGGGGGGTTACCTATTCGGGTATGCTGGCGGTGGCCGATGCGACGCAGGATGCGCAATACATGAACTATGCGAAAGAGCGTTTCAGCTTTCTTACGGAGATGGTGCCCTATTTCACCCGGTTGATGAACGAACAGGATGTGATCGACGGACAGATGCGGCAAATCATTCGCCCGGGTGCCTTGGACGATGCCGGCGCCATGTGCGCAGCGATGATCAAGCTAAGCCGCATCATGCCGGAGATCGACTTCAGCCGGATGATCCTCAATTACATGGACTTTATCGAAAACAAAGAACACCGTCTTGCCGACGGCACCTTTGCCCGGATGCGTCCGCAGGCAAACACCATGTGGCTCGACGATATGTATATGGCGATTCCTGCCATTGCGCAGATGGGCGCCTATACCGGTGATACTCGGTATTTCGACGAAGCAGTTTTCCAGGTGCTTTCTTTTAGCAAGCGTATGTTTGTGGAAGAAAAAGGCTTGTATATGCACGGATGGGTTGAAGGGGAAGAATACCATCCTGCCTTCCACTGGGGACGTGCCAATGGCTGGGCCTTGCTTACACTGACCGAGGTATTGGATGTGCTCCCGACAGATCATCCCGGCTATGAGGCAATCATGAAGCAATACAAAGCCCACGTAAGAGGCATTGCCGCTCGCCAGTCGGGCGAAGGTTTCTGGCATCAGTTGCTCGATCGCAACGACTCCTATCTGGAGACATCCGCCACGGCGATATTCACCTACTGCATTGCCCGCGGGATCAATAAAGGATGGTTGGATGTGATCTCCTTCGGGCCGGTGGCACAACTGGGCTGGAGCGCTGTCTCAACGAAGATCAACGCGGAAGGCGAGGTGGAAGATGTCTGTGTCGGCACCGGCATGGCTTTCGATCCGGCTTTCTATTACTACCGTCCGGTGAATGTCTACGCGGCACATGGCTATGGCCCCGTTCTCCTGGCAGGTGCGGAAATGATACAACTCATCACCCGCTTCTTCCCCAAGATGAACGATAGCGCGATTCAGTACTATTCCGTTAAACAGGATACGGATAGACCGATTTTTGGGGTGAAATAACTATTCCACCCAAACGCCTTTTAGTTCAACGACCGGCTGTTCGGCTTTCGTGCCCTCTAGGGTGGTGATCTCCAGGATCTCTATCTTGCGTGCATCAAAGGCTGCCTCTGTGTCCGGCGTGAAATAATCGGGTAGGAAGGAGGGGTAGCCGTTGGGGCGCAGGATTGTTTTCCCTAAAGCCAATTCGCTGAATGGGATTCGTATGGTCTGGTCGCTGCCAACGGCTACCTCTTTCTTATAGGTAAATCCATCGGTCGTCACAAAACCTACTTCTAACCGATCAATCCCTTTTAGCTCTCCGGTGTGCAAACATAACTGCTTGCCGGATGCCAGCCTGTTGGGGCGTCCGTCTACTTTGTCTTTTATGTACGAGCGGATGATAATCCGATTCTCGGCTTCCAATTCCTTGGAGGTAATCCGGAGGCGTTTGTTTCCGGGAGAGGCTCCCTCCTGCAACTGCGCCGTGGGATAGGTTCCTTTGATATTATAGATCTCCATGGCGTCGAGATCGGTGTTGGCATCGAATAGGGCGAGGAATTGATCGGCCGGGCATACGGGAAGTGTCCAGCTATCGCTCCAGTGAAAATCCCAATCGGTCGGAAGCCCTTCCTGGTTGGCGGGGAACGAGTAGGAGCTGCCTTTGGCATGTACTGCGATCGTATACTTGAGATCACCCGGAACCACCTGCTCTGCAGGCAGGGTGATTGCGTAGTTGTATCCGTCGGTTCGGGTCATCCGCAGCGGAATGGTTCTCCATTGTCCCGGTCTGTTTAGGTAGATCGTGACTGAATCGGGCATCGTAGGTCCTACCACTGTGGCGGAAAGGGTTTGTTCTTCGCCTGCCGAGACGGCATACGGAGGCTGATGTAATACGCGGAAAGAGGTCATGCGCTCGGCGGGAGCGACGTATTCATTCAAACGGATCGTGCCCCACTGACTATCAGCCGCCCATTTTGTATTATTCACCCCCTGGCGTGTCAATAGATAGACACCCGGATAGGCCTGCATGGTTGCGCCGGCAGCACTGCCGCTCCGTTGATTACCGTCGTTGATGGCCTGATAAATATATCCTTCACCCAGGTTAGGCAGCTTTATGGTCATAGGCCATTCATGCCAACAAACGGTGGCCACCTCTTTGCGGATCGAGGCTTTTCCAAACGGATCTTCCAGCCAGATGGCATCGGGCATAATCTCCAGACGCCAGACCCCGTCCGACAATTTGTCCAGGAAATAGGCACCCGTCCCTTCGTAAGCAATAACGGGCGAATGGCCATAGCCGATTAGTTCCGATAACGCCTCCGCATTGACTGGCGTTGTTTGGGTATGGTTGGCATAGATGAATTTCTCCGGTGTGTTCATCTCGCTTAGCTTTTCAAGGTAGCTCACGCGGAAACCGTCGAAGATCGTATCGTTGGGATAAACGCCAAAATCCTTTTTGCGGGGCACCTGCTTGGTGATCTCTGCCGCGATCTTCATGCTGATTGCTTTGCCGGGCGCATAGGCCAGGTTCAGGAAATGGGTCTGGTATTCCGTGTTGGCCCATGCGATCTCGATGGGGTCGTAGGCAAACTGGGTGATCCATTGGAAACCGGTCTGACGGAAGGTGCGTGCCATCGCCGGGTAGATGTATGGATCGGCGATATCCGCCGGGTCGAACTCATAAACAATCAATGCTTTTTTGTTGAAGTTCTTGATGTGCTCGAATGGGATAGGGTAGGAGTCGACCGCGGGCAGGAAATTCCCTTTCCGTGTGCGGTTGGCCACTAAGCCACTGGGGTACCACTGGAAGGTGCCGCCGTCGATTTTGGCATTATAGAACGCCTGGGTGTTTTGTGGTATATTATGACTCATGTTATAGAAGATCGGAATCCGGCAGCCGGTAGAGCGAATCGCCTGCACCATCCGGTTTACATACCGGGTCGTAAACGCGGGTTCCGTATCGTTGGTCGGTTCATTGTTGATTTCAAAGCCTACCATGTCGGGCTCGTCTTTATAGGCGATTCCAGTGTAGGGGTTCACGTGACTGACAAATTGCTTCAGGAAACGCTCCTGGGCAACAATCGCCTCTTCCTGGCGGGTCACCTCCTGTTTGTTCCATTTGGTCGAGAAGCCGGGCAGGCTGTTGTCGTCTCTCTCGGGATAGCCATTGCCCCAATAGGCCATGGGGGTGAACAATAGTTTTATATTTCGCTCTTTCAATTTGGCAACCAGGTAATCCAATAGATCCAAGTGTTCGTTCTCGATCAGGTTACCCTCCACATCCGAGATCTCCACATCCCATACGTGAACACGGTAGGCATTGAAACCCAGTCGGGCAAAATGATATACATCCTTATCGATCGATTCCTTCAGGTCGACACCCAACGATTTGTGCATCCGATAGGCATGAGCAAAAGGAGTCGTGTAGTTCACCCCATAGAAAGAGACCTCTTTGTTTCCCTTTTTCTCACGCAATACGCCTTTATTATCCACATAGTAGGTCTGAGCCTGCATGGTCGTTGCCAGTAGAAACAAGGGCAAGACGGATAAAAAAGAGATCAGTTTTTTCTTCAATTGTTCCATGTTATTATTTTAAGTGTTACTCGCAGGGCTAATTTAAAATGCCCCTTGCATTTTGCGCAAAAACTCCTGCCGAAGTTACAAATTGTAAATTGAGGGTTTTAAAAAAGAGGAATGGATTAACAAATATTTAGAATTAAATTAGTGCCTGTAACTATTCAACCAATCCAAAGAGTCCCTACTGATATTTCTTCAAATAATCGTTTTTTTACACCTGTTTGTGAGTCAGCAAATGACATACAAAAGGCTCTTATTTGCTACTAACCGGGGGTATTTTGGCTAGGGAGTGCCTAGGGGGTGCCTACATGGTGTCTACATGGTGTCTACATGGTATCTACATACTTTTTATATAGTTAATACGGAGGCGCTACGGAGGCACTACGGAGGCAGTACGGAGGCACCCCCTAGATGCTATTAAAACGTAAGCTAATTACCCTGGATACACCCTGATATCTCGATCTACTCCTATCAAAAAGAGTCTTATTTCGGGAAAAAGGTTACTTTTTGATAGTCAAAAAAAGGCGAATCCAAAGCCTCATTTTATCAATTATTAACATATGGCCTATGCCTGGTTGTTACTTGGTGGGAGGTGTAGGGGCTTTACCCGGTGTGTCATTGGTGCATGTAGAAATTAACCCGTATATTTGCAGTCGCTAACAAATAGTTATAACATTGAACGCAAGAGATTTTGAAATCATGTCGCCGGTTGGCTCGTACGAGTCGTTGATGGCGGCCATACAAGGGGGAGCCGATTCTATCTATTTTGGAATAGAGGGCTTGAATATGCGCTCCCGTTCCTCCCATAATTTCACGATAGACGATCTACATCAGATAGCGGCTATTTGCCGGGAGCATGGGATCAAAAGCTATCTGACGGTAAATACCATCATCTACGAAGAAGATATGTCGTTGATGCGGCAAATCATCGACGCCGCCAAAGAGGCGAATATCTCGGCTATCATCGCAGCAGATGTAGCTGCCATGGATTATGCCAACCAGATCGGGCAAGAGGTGCATCTTTCTACCCAGTTGAATATCACAAATGTGGAGGCGTTGAAGTTCTACGCCCGTTTTGCTGATGTGGTGGTATTGGCGCGTGAGCTGAACCTAGAACAGGTGAAACAGATCTACGACCAGATCCACGAGCAGCAGATCAAAGGGCCTCGCGGCGAGTTGATCCGTATCGAAATGTTCGCGCATGGTGCTTTGTGCATGGCGGTATCGGGCAAATGCTACCTGAGTCTGCACGAGATGAATATGTCGGCCAACCGCGGTGCCTGCACACAGATCTGCCGCCGGGGCTACACCGTGAAAGATAAAGATTCGGATATCGAACTGGATATAGAAAATCAATATATCATGTCGCCCAAAGACCTGAAGACCATTCATTTCATGAATAAAATGATGGACGCGGGTGTACGGGTGTTTAAGATCGAGGGACGTGCCCGCGGCCCGGAATATGTGCGCATCGTCACGGAATGTTACAAGCAGGCGGTATTGGCCTATTGCGAAGGCAGTTTCACCGAGGAGAAGATCGCCGGCTGGGACGAACGCCTCCGTTCGGTGTTCAACCGCGACTTTTGGGATGGTTACTACCTGGGGCAACGCCTGGGCGAGTGGAGCAGCGTGTATGGATCGGGCGCCACGAAAAAGAAGGTCTACGTCGCCAAAAGCATTAAATATTTCAGCGGACTGAGTGTGGCCGAGTTCGAAATGGAGTCGGGATCGCTGCGGGTGGGCGATGAGATACTGATCACCGGCCCCACGACCGGCGCCCTGATGCAGACGGTAGAAGAGATTCGCGTCGATATGCAGCCCGTCACGGAAACGGTGAAAGGCGAGCGCTTCTCCATCAAGACAACAGAAAAGATCAGGCCATCGGATCGCTTGTATAAGATGGAGCCTGTAAACAGAAAAGAACTAAAATGAAAAAAGAATTTATCTTCTCATTGCCTTTCAAGGTGCGGGATTATGAATGTGACCTGCAGGGAGTGGTCAATAACTCCAACTATCAGCATTATATGGAACACACCCGGCATGAATTCCTGGAGTCGCTGGGCGAAAACTTCGGCGTTATGCACGAGAAAGGGGTCGATGCTTTTGTCGCCCGCGTCGATATTCAGTTTAAAAACTCATTGCGCAGCGGCGATCGTTTCCTCTCCTGCCTGAATATCTCGAAGGAGGGGCCTAAACTGGTGTTCGATCAATATATTTACCGCGAACCCGACGGGCTATTGGCCGCCAAAGGACGGGTAGAGACCGTCGTTGTCGACCAGGGAAAACTCACCCGGGGAGAGTATTTCGACGAGCTACTCAAAAAAGCTTTTCAATAAACAAATTTTATTCTCACCCGCGTGAGAAAAAATTCTCATGCGGGTGAGAATTTTTTTTGCCCTCCCCAAAGAGCGTGACAAACAAGTCTCAAAACTCCCAAAAACCGGAAGGTTTTTGCTGTTATAGCTACTGATTTGCTTGTTAAATTAGTTTAATAGTTAGTACCTTGCGTTGCAAGGTATCTTATTATTGGATATATTTGCCGTGTAAGGAGTCTGAAAAGGCTTACAAAAAGGGAACAAGACTAACAAATATCATTCAGTATGAGAACAACTATCGCATGGATCATCCTTTTATTAATGACTTTCCCCTCTGTTTTCGCTGCAGAGAAAGAGCGGGGCAATGGGCAGATGGAGACGAAAACGTTTCAGGTCGATCAATTCAATTGGCTTTACCTGGGGGAGAATATCGAATACGACGGTAACGCGGGCCGTAATCTCTTCAAAAAGCGGAAAGATCATTTTCCGACCTTTTATTATACCCAATCAAAAGGGAATGCCACGTTGGAGGTAACCATTGACGAAAATCTATTGGAGTGGCTGGTCGTCGAACAGAAGGATCAGGTTCTGTATATCAAAGCAAAAGAGAATACCCGTATCCATCCGACCCAATTAATCATAGAGGGGCAATCAGCCGATTTATCGCATGTGGACATCATTGGTTGCATGAATTTTGTAGCGAAAGAGGCTCTTACGGTCGATCGCTTGGCATACGAAATCTCCGGTGTTGGCGATATCACCCTGGACAAATTGGCATGTAAGGATTTTGCCTGTGAGATCAAAGGGGTGGGTAATGTCCTCCTGACCGGAGAGATCACGAAGGGGAATTACCGCCTTTCGGGTGTCGGAAAGGTAAGGGCGTACGATTGCGAAGTGGAGAACCTGACCTGCCATGTGAGCGGAGTCGGCGATATGGAAGTCACAGCCACCAAACATCTCAAGGCCTCTACTTCGGGGGTAGGAAGCATCAAATACAAAGGCGACGTTTTGCTTGATAAGTCGTCAACCGGGATCGGGCGCGTGAAGAAAGTGAATGAATAAAACCTATAAAATCTCTATCTACATATGAAAACAAACATATATATCCTATTGATCGGCCTCCTCTTTGCCCTGAACGGTTGTATTCCCGGGAAAGTAGTGAATGGCGACGGTAATATCGTTACCGAAACGATCTCCATAGCGGATTATCATACGATAAAAGCGGCCAGTGGGCATATCACCGTTCGTTACACCCAGTCAGATGAGCCTCCTTTTCTGCAGGTAAAGACGGACCAGAATATATACGAGATGTATGAGTTCCGGACAGATGAAGATGGTACTTTGCTTATCAAGCCGAAGCATCCTTACCGAAACAATTGCAATTTCCGTCCGACGGAATTCCTTATCCTGACGAACTCGACCGCCCTGAGAAAGGTGGAGATGGCGGGAAGTGCGGAGTTTAATGCCGAGAGCCCCCTCACGGCGGATCAATTAATTTTCGAACTGGCCGGTAGCGGACGAATCAACCTGAAGGAGAAGGTGACCGTGGTTCGGTTAGGCGTAAATATTGCCGGTAGCACAACATTGAATGCCCCGGATGTTTACTGTGATCAATTCAGAGGCGAAATTGCCGGTAGCGGCACCATGCATATCGGAGGAGAGGCCAGAAAGGCCAATATCGAGGTGGCCGGCAGCGGCAAGATACGAGCTTTCGACCTCCAGATTGACGACTTGAAATGCAATGTCGCCGGCAGTGGAAACATCGAAGCCACCGTTTCTCAAAATATCGATGTCAACGCAGTCGGCAGCGGAAAAGTCCGTTATAAAGGAAACCCGGCGAATATCACCCGCAACATCATCGGTTCAGGTTCCATTCGGAAGGTGGAGGATTAGAAAGAGTCGCCTTATAATACAGAAACAAACAAAAGTGATTGTTTTTCAATCACTTTTTTTGTATTTTTACAAACGCATAGAGACAGATAACTATGCCAAACTTAACCAATATGATAGTCATCACCTCCGCAGAATTGCGTAATAATATGGAAAAATACCTGGATATAGCTAAAACTCAAAAAGTAATTATCCAGCGTGGGAAAACGGAGACCTTTGTTCTGACCGGGAAAGGTGTGGTAGAACCGGATCTGGCACTGAAAGGAGCTATGACCGCTGAAGAGATATTAGTCGGAATTGAAGAAGATGTCAGAGAGCTGTTCCGAAAGAATCATAAAGAATGAAAGTCTTATTCGCTCCTCAGGTTCGTTTGTCTTTCCGGGAATTAATTGAAACCCTCTTTGAGAAGGAGTATTTTGGCTTTGAAGAGTCGGCTGTTCTCTATGTAAGGGAATTGTTTTTTGAGATAAGAGATACACTTCCGTTATGCCATAAGAAACCAGCCCCAAACTACTTCAATCGATACGGAGAAAATCTATTCTATTCCGTTTTCAAGAAAAATCAACGAACCCAATGGTATGTATTCTTCTCTATTCATATACAGAATGGAGAAACGATTTATCTGGTACGTTACATTAGCAATAACCATATCGTTTCGCAACATCTATAAACTTGTAGAGGATTAAAGCCACCCTTCGCGGCGATACCAGGCGATGGCTTCGGTTAGGCCGTCACGCAGGCGGTAGTTTGCTTTGAAATTCAGTTCATCCTGAAGCGGTTCAACTTCACAGATCCAGTTGCGCTGCTTCAGGATTTTATATTTATCGCTGTTGAGCGTCATGCTTTTCCCCAGGATCTTGCCGATTAATTCGGAGAAGTGACAGGCCACATAGACCAATCCGCTGGGGATACGCATCCGCAACAGGTGTTTCTTCGAGAGCAACTCCCGGATCATATTTGCAAACTCCGCATCGGTATAGACATCGCCGTCGGCCACAAAGTAATGCCGGTTCACAACGGTCGGGTTTTCCAATGCCAGGAAGACAGCACGCGCCAGGTCTTTCACATAGATAAAGGTGATGCGTTGCGGCGTAAAGCCCACCGCAAAGTCGAAGCCCGACTGTATGCTCTTGATCTCCATGAAATAGTCTTTGTCGCCCGGGCCGTAAACCCCTGTTGGCCGCATGATAACGTAGGGGAAATGACTTTGCCGGCGTACATACTCCTCTGCCATGCGCTTGCTTTCGCCATAGACGGTGTTAGGACGTTGTGGATCCTCCAGGCGAATGGGCGTAAAATCCTTCTCGTCTCCAACCCCATAAGCACTCAGGCTACTCATCAGAAGGAATTTCCGGGGTTGGCAACCCGCTTGGGCTAAGGCATCGATCAGGGCGCGGGTGTTTTCGGCATTGACCCGGAAGAAATCCTGTTTCTTTAGTGTCTTGGTCAGTCCCGCATTGTGCACCACATAGTCCCACGCACCATGTCTATCGGCAAACTCCTGTAATTGCGCGACCAAGGCCTCTTCGTTCTTATAGTTCAGATCGATAAAGCGGATGCGCTTGTCCTGCAACCGTTCCCGACTGCTCGACGCGCGCACGCCAGCCCATACCTCGTATCCGCGCGCCAACGCCTCCTCGACCAGGAAGCTACCGATAAAACCACTGGCGCCGGTAATCAATATTTTCTTCATTGTTTCACTTTTCATGCGTATGTTCACCATGATTCTTTAATACGCGATGGGGTAGATGTCCATGCCCAACCAATTCGATCGGACAGGCAAACACATCGCCCAGCCACTCTTCGCTCAGGTCGGAACCGGGATGATAATGCAATCCCTCGTTGACACAGGCTATATTCTTCACCATCGGCAAGATGGTTCCCATATCATGGGAGACTAAGATAATGGCGCTCTCCCGGTTGATCTCCTGCAACAGTTCGTAGAAACGCGACTCAAAGCGTTTGTCGACATAGGAATTCGGTTCGTCGAGGATAAGCAGTTGCGGGCGAGAGACCATGGCACGTCCAAGCAGTACGCGCTGCAGCTGTCCGCCGGAGAGCTCGCCTATCGGGCGCGTCTCCAACTCTTCCAGCCCCATTTGCTTGATTATCTCTTGGATCCTTTTCTCCTGCGCCCGGGAAAAACGGCGAAACAGCGGTTTTTCCGACGAGAGGCCGGAGGAGATAACCTCCCATACGGAGATGGGAAACTTCTTGTCTATCTTGTTTATCTGAGGAAGATAGCCGATTTTGAGCGAGGCGACCTCTTTTTCGTGATCGAAGAATCGCTTCTCGCCCGCCGTAGGGGCGAGTAGGCCGAGAATCACTTTCAACAGCGTGGTCTTGCCGCCGCCATTAGGGCCTATGATGCCCAGGAAATCATTCTCCCACACATCGAGGGAGACATCACGGAGTACGATCTTCTCTCCGTATCCGGCGGTGATATGCCGCAGTTCGAGCAGTTTATTCATGGGCAAGAGCTTCGGCTATATGAATCATTTCTTTACTCCAGTCATAGGCCAACGGGTTGATGCGCACCAGACGGCAACGGGTCTCCCGGGCAATGATCTCCGCGTTTTTCTGATCGAACTCTTCCTGAATAAACACCACCTGCACGTTATGATTGACCGCCGTATCCACCAGCTCTTTCAACTGGGCAGGCGAAGGCTCTTTGCCATCCATCTCGATACAGAGCTGTTTCAGGTGAAATTCTTCAGCAAAATAGGTCAGTGCCGGATGATAGATGATAAAGGTACGGCTCAATACCGGTTTCAATAGCTCGGCAATAGTCGCTTCGGTAGCCTCTATTTCCGCCATCAGGCTGTTGTAATTTGTTTGATAATAGTCGTTGTTTTCCGCATCTAATGCGACAAACGCCTCCAATAGATTGTGAGCGATAAGCCGGGCACCTTCCATACTGCTCCAGATATGCGGATCTGTCGCCCCGTGATGGTGATGAGCGTGGTCATCTCCCTCGGCTGAGGCGTGATCGTGATCATGCTCCTCTCCCTCCAGGAAACCCATTCCCTGGGAAAGATCGAAGAAAGCGACTTGCGGATTGTTTTGTTTGATGCGTTCGATCCAGGCTTGTTCGAACCCAATCGGGCCGATCTGGAAGTAGGCAAGGCTTTCCCCGATACGCACCATCTGTTGCGAGGTAGGGTCGTAGCTCTCCGGGCTTTGCCCTGTCGGCACGACGGTATGGATCACAAACCGATCGCCCGCTATTTTCTCTGCGAAATAGCGCTGTGGCTCGATAGATACGGATATGATTTGTTCTTCCTGGGTAACAGGCTTTTGCTTACAGCCAACAAATAGCAACGCACAAAGAAGGAAGTGTATTGGTTTCATACATTCAGTTTTGTGCAAATTTACATAAAAACACTGAATTTCAGCTGATGCTCTTCCCAAAAGGCGCTAAGGCCAACGCGGCCAATTTGAAGTGTTGCCGCCCAAAAGGGATACCGATAATCGTGATGCAAAGCAAAATACCGAACCCTAAATGGGTCAGGCAGATCCAGATTCCTCCCAGAAAGATCCAGATCACATTCATCAACAGATTGAGGCATCCGCCACTATTGCCCGAATCAGTTACCTTGCAACCGAAAGGCCACAATGCCACACGCGCCATCTTGATGGTTTGCAACCCAAAAGGGATACCAATAATCGTGACCATCATCAAGAAACTGGAAATTATATATTCGATCGCTGTAACAATCCCTCCGCATACAAGCCAAAGCAAGTTTCCTACTGTTTTCATATTGCACCGTTGTTTTAAGTGGTTCTTTATTCTTCTATAGAAGACGGGGCAGCGGTAGATTGTGTGACACGAAAACTATCTATTTCTGCTAAAATTTGTGCTTTTACCACCCGGAAGCTATCCATCAACTCCGGTTTCACCGGATGGGAAGGGGGGGATTCCATTTTTTCCGGATTGATAGGTTGTCCGTTTTTGTGTACCCGGAAATCGAGGTGTGGTCCGGTAGAAAGGCCGGTGGAACCGACATATCCGATCACCTCGCCCTGCTTCACCCGCTTGCCGACCGCCAATCCTTTGGCAAAACCACGCAGGTGCATATAGGTAGTGGTATAGACTGCATTGTGTTTGATCTTCACATAATTGCCACCACCACCTGCCTGAAAGGCTTTGGCCACCACCGTTCCGTCGCCGATGCTTTTGACCTCCGTTCCGGCCGGTGCCGCATAGTCCACCCCATGATGTGCCCGGTATCTTTTGAGTACCGGATGGAAACGGGCATTGGAAAAGCGCGAAGAGATACGCGAGTATTGAAGTGGTGCTTTCAGGAATGCCTTGCGCAGGCTGTTTCCCTCGACGTCGAAGAACTCCGAAAGACTATCCTGCACAAACGGAATAGCGACGTACTCCTTCCCCTGATGCGTAAAGGTGGCTCCTTCGATCGAAGCGATATTGAGCGAGGTCGTATCGTCGATAAACGCCTCTTGATAGATCACCTGGAAAGAGTCGCCCTCTTTCACATCGAAGAAGTCGATCTGCCAGGCATATACATCGGAGAGATCGAGTGCCAACAGGGGGCTGACCCCTTTGTCGCGGATCACATTCCACAAGGAAGAGGTGATTGTTCCCTCCACATATTTTCGTTGTAGCGTGATTGGTTTATGGAAGGCGTAAGCACAGACAGTATCGCCCGTGAAATCGATGATGGCATAGTTGGTCTGAGACTTGGCGAAAGCGATATGATGCACCGCCTGAAGCGTATCCTGTGTCTTGAAAACCGTATAATACATGCCGGCGCGCAACTTGGTCGGATCGAGCACCTCGGCTGAAGCACGGCATATCCGGTCGGATTCGTTCGGACTAAACCCCAATCGCCCGAAAATAGCCGCCAGGTTATCGCCCGGGCGTATCAATTCATCTTCTGTGTCTAAGGAGTCGATGCAAATGCCATATCGATATATATGCGAATGGGTATCAGTTGCTTCCTCTTCCGGCAGGGCCTCTTGCTGAACAGGCTTTTTACAGGAAAAAGAGAACGCTAATAGTAGAACTATCCCAAGAATGTATGTACGATTCATCTATGTTTATTTTCTGCGGAAAAGTACAAAGATAATAGGCAAGGGGGAATAGATCTGTTAATATTAGCTAAAACAACCCCTGGTTCTAAACAAATCAGGCCCGAAATGCGTCTTACAGTAAACTGACTAATTTTGAAAAAGTATAGACAAATGAAAAAAGTAATGTTTTTTATGTTGAGCATCGCCCTCACATTAGGTGTGATGTCTTCCTGTTCTGAAGTGAAAGTAGATGCAAAGAGTCTGGAAGGGAAGTGGAATATTGTTGAAGTGGATGGACAAGAAGTGAAAGCGGAAAAGCAGCCCTTCATCGAGTTTAAAATGGCAGACGGACGCATTCATGGGAATGCCGGTTGTAACACCTTTAACTCGGCGATCAGCATGGACGCCAAGAATCCTTCCGCCTTTACGGTGAAACTACCCATTTCAACCATGATGGCTTGTCCGGATATGCAGACCGAACAACTGATCATGCGTACATTGGACAAACTGGCCGGTGTGATTGCCAATAAGGACAAATCAAAATATGACCTTATCGACAAAGACGGTAAAGTAGTTATGGTGATTCAGAAGCCATAAGCAGATTATCATAGAATAGTGCTGATGAAAAAGGCCTTAAGGAACCCAATCCTTAAGGCCTTTTTTTGGAAAATTGACTGTTTATGGTATATTTGTGATTCAGAAACTGAAAGATCATCTAATACCGAAAAGCATGAAAATGAAACAAATGAGCAAATTCCTCACCGCCTTTATGATGGTGGGACTTCTTTTCCCCTCTTGTATTAACTCGCAACACAACACCCTGACGGAAGCGGAGAAAGCCGAGGGGTGGCAACTCCTATTCGATGGGGAAACCATGCAGGGCTGGCGGGATTACAACGGAACCACATTGACCGAGCCCTGGCATGTGGTGGATGGCTGCATTCAGGCGGTAGGCAAGGGGAGCGATGGCACAGGTTATATCGTCACCGAGAAGGTATATGAAAACTTCGAGCTCTCCTGGGATTGGAAACTAACGAAAGGGGGAAACAGCGGTATGTTGTATCATGTATTGGAACGTCCGCAATACAAGGTGCCGTATGTGACCGGGCCGGAATATCAACTATTGGATGTGCCTAACTTCGAAGGCAAATTGGAGGAATGGCAGAAATTGGGTGTCGACTATGCGATGTATCTGCCTGATCAGTCGAAAATGAAGGTGAATCCGTACGGGAAATGGAACAACTCGAAGATCGTTTTCGACAATGGACATGTGGAGCATTGGTTGAATGGACAAAAAATCCTTGAGTTTGAAGCCTGGACAGACGATTGGCATGCGCGTAAGAACAGTGGTAAATGGGCGAATGCTCCGGAATATGGTTTGGCTAAGAAAGGGGTGATCTGCCTGCAGGATCATGGCGACCCCGCTTCATTCCGCAATATCAAGATCAAAGAACTGCCACGCAAAACAGGCAAAGAGGTGTTGCTTTTCAACGGCAAAGACCTGCATGGCTGGGAAGCCTACGGAACAGAACTCTGGTATGTGAAAGAGGGTTTGCTCTATTGTGAAAGTGGACCTGACAAGCAATATGGCTACCTGGCTACGCGTGACTATTACGATAATTTCGACCTGACGGTTGAATTCAAACAGGAGGCCGACGGTAACTCGGGCGTATTTATCCGCTCTTTCATTGAAGAGAAGGTGAAGGTGAACGGCTGGCAGGTAGAGGTGGCACCGAAGGGGCATGGAACGGGCGGCATCTACGAATCATACGGGCGCGGCTGGATTGCACAGATTACGAAAGAGCAAGAGGAACACCTGAACGTAGGCGACTGGAACACGATGCGCGTGAAGGTAGAAGGCAATAATATCAAGACATGGCTGAACGGCCATCCGATGATCGATCTGACAGACGAAAAGATAGGCAAAGGACAGGGGCGTATCGCCTTGCAGATCCACGACGGCGGCGGCATTAAGGTGGCGTGGCGTAATCTGCGGTTGACCTCATTATAAGCAGAAGCATTTATTCGTTCTGTGTTAAATAGGAGGGTGTGTCTGATCATGATCGATTAGGCACACCCTCCCTTTGTAAAACAACCGATAAACGAGTTTCTAAACTAAATGAGAGGATGGATTGTTTAGTTATCAGTTGAACAATTATATTTAATCATAAAAAACTATTAATTATGAAACAGATTTATAACGTGCTGAAAGATTCAGTCTGTTCTGCATTAGTAACAAATGCAACACATGTATTAGGTGAGCGGGAAGCGAATGTGAAAGATGCTTCCAAGTCAATCATTGCCTCCCTATTAGGTCTTATGGTGAAAAAAGGAGATACGCAACAGATCAAAAACATCTTGAACGAAGCCTCCAACTTACACATTCTCTCTGATGCAGAGAATATATGCCGGGAGAACCCGACCGCAGATCAACGAAAGATTGCCGATGACTTTTTGCAACAGCTGCTGGGTGATAAGGCGTCTGATTTCACGGATCCGATTGCTGCCCATTCCGGTATCTCTAAAGTGGCGGCAAACCGTTTAATCTATATGATTGCTCCTTTGGTAGCCGGTCACCTGGGTGATTTCCTGCAGAAGGACCACCGAAGTCTGGCGGCACTGATAAACCAGCTAAAAGAGGAAAAGAGTAGCTTTGCTTCTTTCATCCCCTCCGGGCTTGCCGAGCGTTTCCGATTGTCCCCTGCCACGCATGCGAGGGTAGCGGCGTCTGCCCATACGCCGACGGCGAAAATGTCGGCACCCATTGAACCGACACCGCAAAAAGAGGCTACACGGTCGGTCGTAGAGAAAAAGAAAAAAGGCTCGAATTGGATCAAGTGGTTGCTTCTCCTGTTGCTGTTGCTCTTGTTGTTCTTCTGGTGGAGATCTTGCCAGAGCCCTGTAGAACAGGCACAGGTGATTGATCGTGAACAGGTGACCAACACGCAAGTCGCTCCACCGGCAGTCACACCGCCGGCCGCAACGGTCTCCTCCGATCCCTCCAGACTGGATCTGACATTGCCAGACGGGCAAATACTCAACGTACTCAAAGGAAGTATGGAAGAGAAGATGATCACTTTCTTGAACTTGGATGCCTATGCAAACGCAACGGAAAAGGAGCTACAGGACAAATGGTTTGAATTTGATCAGATAGATTTCAAATACGATAGTACCACTGAGTTGTTGGAACATTCAGAAGCGCAACTGAAGAATGTGATGGCGATTATCAAAAGCTATCCGCAGGCAAAGGTGATTATTGCCGGTTTCGCGGATAAGAAGGGGACGGAAGAGGTAAACCTCGAAGTATCCAAAGCGCGGGCACAGACCATTGGAAACTATTTCAAGCAAGATGGGCTCGATAAGCAGGTCGTGCGAGTTGAAGGGTTAGGCGAGAAATATGCCACCCGAAGTGCAGACGCCCCCGATAGCGAAAGGGCGAAAGACCGTGACATCGCATTGCGTTTTGTGAAATAAGATGTGAAGAAAATGGAAAGGAGAGTTCTCAAAAAACTCTCCTTTTTTCGTTTATGTCAGATTCTTTAACAATAGCTTGCGGGCTTCGTCCTCAGCTATATGCCTGCGGGAGGCATAGTCGATAAGCTGGTCGTCGCCAATGGTGCCGATCAGGAAATAATCGGCTTCGGGATGGGCGATATAGAGCCCGCTGACAGAGGCGGTCGGCAGCATGGCGCCGTTCTCCGTCAGGCGAATGCCGATGCGGGAGAGATCCAACAGGCGGTCTATCGTGAAGTTCAGCCCCTGATCGGGTAGGGAGGGATAGCCGATGGCCGGACGTATTCCTTGGTAATGCGCTTTGAAGAGTTCTTCCACCGGTAACGACTCCTCGGGGGCATATCCCCAAAACTCCGTTCGTACCTTCTTATGCAGGTATTCGGCGGTTGCTTCGGCCAGACGGTCAGTCAATGTTTGCAACAACAGAGCATTATAGGTATCGCCATCGGCTTCAAACTGCTGCTTCAGGTAATCCATACCGGCACCACCGGTCACGGCAAAGGCGCCCACATAATCGGTTTTGCCTTCTGTCTGTGGCATCACGTAGTCGGCCAACGACCGGTAGACCGCTTCGTCACGCTTGGCTTGCTGTCGCAACAGCGGGAACGACTCCCCGTCTATATAGAGCGTATCGTTCTCGCTATACGCCGGGAAGAGACCGTACACCGCCTTACAATACTCCGCTTTCAGTCCGACAAGGCGATCCAACAGGCGATTGGCATCTTTATAGAGCTGCATCGCTTCCGCCGCTTTGCCTCTCTTCTCCTCCGGAAACGAGGAGAGCCAGGAGGCGCGACAGGCATCGCAACCGTGCAGGCGGGTGATCTCCGCATAGGAGGCGCCTAACTTCCAGGCGGAAAAGAAATAGGTCCAGTTGATATAAGGGATAACCTCTTCCACAGGGATATAAGGGATCTCCTGAATCCCTTTCTGTTGAGGCTCAACAGGCGAATAGGTTTGCCAGTCGATAGCCATCCGATTGGCACGTGCCTCTTCCAAGGGGAGGAGGGGAACCGCTTTCCGGTTTACACCCGAACACAAGGCCTCTTGCTCTTTATTCAGTTCTTCGATAAAGCTGTCGCGTGTCAAAGGATTTAATAGTTTGGCAGCCACCAATGGAGTCTGCGACGCATCCACCACATGGATCACCGGGTAATCATAGTGAGGAGCGATCTTAACAGCCGTATGCAACTTAGAGGTCGTGGCTCCGCCAATCATCAACGGAATCTGTAAACCGGCTTTCTGCATCGCGTCGGCCACCTGAACCATCTCGTCCAGTGAGGGGGTGATCAGGCCGGAGAGGCACACCAAATCGGGTTTTTCCTCGATGGCTTTGCGGATAATCTCTTCCGCCGGTACCATCACACCCAGGTCGATCACGTCGTAATTGTTGCAGGAGAGGACGATAGAGACGATGTTCTTGCCGATATCATGCACATCACCTTTCACGGTGGCAAACAATACCTTACCGGCTTTCGAGGAGGCCTCGGCCGATTTCTGCTGTTCAATGACCGGTTGCAGAATGGCCACCGCTCTTTTCATCGTACGAGCTGTCTTCACTACCTGCGGAAGAAACATCTTGCCCGCCCCGAAAAGCTCACCGACCCGGTTCATTCCGTTCATCAGCGGGCCGTCGATAATGTCTACCGCCTGCGGATATTGTTGCAAGGCCTCTTGGATATCGGTCTCCAGCCAATCGGTAAGGCCTTTCATCAAAGCCTGTTCCAGGCGTTCACTGACCGGACTTTCCCGCCATGCCTCCTGTTTCTTTTCCGTTGCATCGGAGGTTTGTGGCTGTTGGTTCTGCGCATAGGTGATCAATTCGTCCACTGCTTCCGCGCGGCGCGCCAGGATCACATCCTCCAGAAGCGTACGTAATGCGGGTTCTATATCATCGTATTGCACGGCTGTCGATGGGTTTACAATGCCCATATCCATGCCTTTCGCTATGGCGTGGTAGAGGAATACGGCGTGCATCGCTTCGCGCAAATAGTTATTGCCCCGGAAGGAGAACGATAGATTGCTGATGCCTCCGCTGACTTTAGCGCCCGGCAGGTGCTTTTTGATCCATTCCACCGTACGAATAAAGGCCAGGGCGTACCCATTATGCTCCTCGATTCCGGTGGCAATTGCCAGTACATTCGGGTCGAAAATGATATCCTGCGGAGGAAATGCGATCTTCTCCGTGAGCAAACGATACGCCCGTTCGCATATTTCAATCTTACGTTCGTAGGTGTCGGCCTGCCCCTTTTCGTCAAAAGCCATGACAACAACGGCAGCTCCTAAGCTGCGAATACGCGTCGCGCGAGCCAGAAACACTTCTTCGCCCTCTTTCAGCGAGATGGAGTTGACGATGCTTTTGCCTTGTACACACATCAACGCCTGTTCGATCACCTCCCACTTCGAGGAATCGATCATCACAGGGACACGGGCGATATCGGGCTCCGCGGCGATAAGATGCAGGAAGTGACACATCTCCTTCGCCGTATCCAGCATGCCGTCGTCCATATTGATATCGATCACCTGCGCGCCATCTTCCACCTGCTTGCGGGCAATCGAGAGAGCCTCTTCCTGTTTCCCCTCTTTAATCAGACGAAGAAACTTGCGTGAGCCGGCTACATTGCAGCGTTCACCGATATTGATAAAGTTATTTTCCGGTTTTATTTCAAGCAGTTCCAGACCCGACAGCCAAAGATCAGTCGGCTTTTCCGCCGGGATATGCGGCTTAGCTCCCCGTACAAAGGCAGGGTATTGGGCAATATGATCGGGCGTCGTGCCGCAGCATCCGCCTAAGATATTCACTAATCCCTCTTCGACAAACGGGCGAACATGCGTAGCCATCAATTCGGGCGTCTCGTCGTATGTGCCGAAACTATTGGGAAGCCCCGCATTTGGGTAGGCACTGATATAGTAAGGCGCTACGCTTGCCAATTCTTTTAAGTAGGGTTTCATATCGGCCGCACCAAAAGAACAGTTCAATCCGATGCTAATGATCGGTGCATGTTGTACGGAGGCCAGAAACGCAGCCAGTGTTTGTCCGGAGAATGTGCGCCCTCCCTTGCCGGAAAGGGTCACGGAGAGCATAATCGGAAGCTCTTTGTCTTTTTCTTTTAATACATCCACAGCCGCTTCCAATCCGGCTTTGGCATTGAGCGTATCGAATACAGTCTCGAAAAGAAGGATATCCACGCCTCCATCTACCAATGCCTCGATCTGTTCTTTGTAGGCATCGTAAAGATCACGATAATTAACCGCCCGATAGGCAGGATCATTCACATCCGGACTCATAGAAGCAGTCTTATTGGTCGGGCCGATAGAGCCGGCCGTGAAAAGTACGCGATCGGTATTAGCAGTATAGCTGTCGACCGCTTCCCTTACTAAGCGGGCAGCGGCCAGGTTGATCTCCCGTACCTGTTGTTGCATGCCATAATCAGCCAGCGATATGGCATTGGCATTGAATGTATTTGTGGTGATTATATCCGCACCAGCCTGCAGGTAATCCCTATGGATGGAGGCAAGCACATCGGGACGTGTCAGGCATAAAAGGTCGTTATTCCCTTTTTGTTGTTCCGGAACGTCGCGGAATCGTTCTCCCCGGTAATCGGCTTCCGTCAGTTGAAAGCGCTGGATCATCGTGCCCAATCCGCCATCTAAGATGAGGATGCGAGTTGATAATTGATGATTAAGTATGGATAAAGGAGAGGAGGGTGAAGGGGGTATTTGCTTATTTGTATGCATATTGTCAAAGTAATTATAGTGTAGAGGATTTATTGTCAATAGCTTATCAATTATCCATTGTCAATTATCCATTTTAAAAGCCGTTTTAGCGTTTAAACGCCCTATCCATCTCGCGTTTGTCGTCACGCTCTTTGATCGATTCGCGTTTGTCGTAGACCTTCTTTCCTTTCCCGATGGCGATGACGACTTTAGCCAATCCCTTTTCGTTGATAAACATACGGGTAGGGACAATCGTAAAGCCACTATTTGTTGTTGCACCCTCCAGTTTGCGTATCTCCTTGCGGTTCAATAACAGCTTCCGGTCGCGTCGTGCCGTATGGTTATTATAGGTGCCGTAAAAATACTCGGCGATATACATATTCTTTACCCATACTTCGCCTCTTTCCACCACGCAATAGGTGTCCACTAAGCTGCCTTTGCCCAGGCGTAGGGATTTGATCTCCGTGCCGGTCAGGACTATGCCTGC
This sequence comes from Parabacteroides sp. PM6-13, assembly GCF_029892605.1. Classification (GTDB taxonomy): domain Bacteria; phylum Bacteroidota; class Bacteroidia; order Bacteroidales; family Tannerellaceae; genus QVMG01. The sequence goes on along the minus strand of NZ_JARXWF010000004.1, from coordinate 234,116 downwards.
CGTAAACGATTCGAGCAACTCATAATCAAAAGTTGCCCGTTTGTTTTTGATCTGTATGTTATTTGATATCTTTTCTTTCATCTTTTCACTATTTCAAAAACGTAATCCGGGCATCAATAGCTTCAGGATAATCTCAATCACATTCGGCACTATCAGAATCATACCCGTAACTACCGCAACAAACTTTAACTTGTTTTTCTCTTCGACCTGCATATAGGCGGGTACCCCTTCCCATACGATATAGAAGGTGTAAAGAACAAATATATTTAAAAAGAAAAACTCCGGGATCAGCATCAACAAAGCGGTAAGCGCAAACATAAGCGAGGAGGAGTAGCCTACGAAATACTGCCAGCGTTTCAGATCCTTCTCGCGCTTAAGCCAGCCCCCCCATAACTCATTCAACAGATAGACCGTCAGGTGATATCCGCCAAAGAAGGCAACCAACGTACGGATAGAGGCTTTCAACGCTTCCTCTACATTGAACTCCTTTCGGGTGAACAAAATACCCAGAAAGGCAGCTACGGTAAGCAGTCCCATCAAAGGATATACGAAGCGTCCCAGAAAGTCCTCCTTCTCATCTTCCTTTTGGGCAAGCTCTTCCCAAGCCTTTCGGGGCTGCGTAATGATCAAAATGACCCATTTGAATATTTCTTTAAACATAACTTTGTCACACAATTGGTTTTACAAAAGTAGCGAATTAATCGATTTTCGATAGCGGAACGCCATATAAAGCGGTAGGTGACCAACTCAAGACGCTATCGCCATCGACCACCTGCACCCGGTTTGCATATTGAAACCGGAAGAACAACGAGTCTTTTCCCGCTTCCTGTTCTTTCAGGGCAGCCTCTTTGAGGAAAGAACTCAGGTTCAAGGCATGTATCTCTGTTTGGGTCGATTTCAGCGAGTCTATGCCTCCTTCACGGATGGCACGCAGATGGAACTCGTAAAAGCGACTCCCCTCTTCCGTTTCATGAAACACACTGTCGCGGTTAAACGCCAGTGTAAAGGCTTCCGTTTGCTCTTCGTGGTGTTCTTTCAGTTCGATATGCACAAAAAAACGTCCTTTCAGGAATTGTCCTTTGTTCATATTCAGGGTCAGAAACTGTTCGTTGGACGATGGTATCGTGTCGGGAAGCGTTGCTTCGGTTTCCTCCAATAGATGTTGTCTGACCGGCTCCATGGTTGACATCTCCGCAGCATAGATACCTGATTTCGGCGATTCACTGAAGTCTGCCTTAAACTCAACCAGGAAACAATCCCCTGCCTGGCTTCCGTTTAGCTCCGGAAAGGATATCTGCCGGATATCAGTTCCGTCTGAGGTCGACAGGCTCAGTGAGGGATCCGTTGTGACCACGCCATAGCGGAAATAGCCCATGCGGTTGCCCGATTCACCCATACAAGCCGAAAGGCAGAATAGGAATAGTAGAAAGATGCTGTTGAACAAGAAATTTCTCATGACGGATGTCTATTAGATGTTGCAAAGATACTAAAATAAACAAAAAGAGGCGTAACAATGCAGAAACTCTGCCATGTTACGCCTCCGATTATCGCTGAAATGGTTGTTCTTATTGTGCTGCCTTTTGGGCTTTGAATCTGATGAAATCAGTAACCTCTGCCCAAACAGGCGCACCGGTTTCTTCGTCAAATTCTTTTACATATTTGAATTCAAGACCAAACTGACTGTGGCTTGCATCTGCTTCTTTATCATTGATCTGTGTCAGATAGGTGTAGGTGTAGAAAGGACAGATGTCGGCCACATCCTTATCACTTCCTTTACCCTCTGTCTCCAAAATTCCACGTACATAGAAGGTGTAGATATTAATGCCGTCTTTCATGTAGGGTTCAGCAGAAGGATCATAATACAAATGCCAGCTATTTTTCTGCTCTTCTTTTCCGGTGAAAACAGGAGTCAGGAAGAGATAGTCATCAACGGCGGCAAAATACTGTGCCGATCCGAGACCATAAGCACCATATTGTAAGGCTATTTCATTCGGTAATGCTTCATCAAAATTAGGAGCTACCGGATTAAAACTTCCTTTATCCAATACAACCGGTTCTGTCAACAGGGTAACATAAGCATATCCGTTTGTCTCAATATTTGCGTTGTTCGGGTCTGCTGTGTCATATTCAAAATTTAACCAAACGCAATCTCCGGTCATCAACGTCTCTAATCCGGTAGCATAAACAGGCCACCATCCATACATTTGCGCAACCGGTCTGAACATAGCGCCACTCTTGATTACGCCAAATCCATATCCCTGTGTTACAGTGTTCGTGTCCCCCAAGCAAGAGGTAAGCATCATAACTACGGCAGCCATCATGGCTACTCCCAACATCTTAATTTTTTTCATTTCTTTTTTACTGTTAATAAATTATGTGATTTGTATTTTTTTTACATCAAAATCCCAAGCGGAACCCAAGCTGCACACTCAGATTGAATGGCTTTTCTGAATAGATGATCGGATTATCGCTTTTTTCGTTCATAAAGCTGCTGCCATTATCGAAATGATAGCCGGCACCCACTTCGCCATAGGCGCTTAAGAAGCGGAGAATCGGATAGCTCACACCGGCACGCGCGTTCACAGAGAGTAATGGCTCTTTCATGCGTATCGATTTCTTACTATCGTCCCAGGTTACATTCTGGGAGTTTACGTCGCGTACCAATTCGCCCTTTTGCGTTCCTGCTACATTTAATTCGGCCAATACACCTGCCGAAGCATATACCATAAAACGGTTCCATTCGGCGATCTTATAGGTGACCGACAATGGAATACCGACCATATGCAGTTGTTGTTTTACCTTTACCTGATAACCGCCTTCTACCGGCGTTGTGTTCCAGTTGGAAGAAAGATAGGAATAATTCAGACCGCTTTGTAAAGACCAACGATCGTTCAGGTAATAACTGACGCCGAGCCCGAAAGATATTGGCTTTTTGTGGTCGATATCGGTCTTAGGCAATGGCTTGTCTTTTGACGCGGCATTCAGGAAAATCAGATCCTCGCTGCGCAATCCCATGGTGCTCACCATATAACTCGGAACCGAATTGCTGGCACCTACCGAGACACCACCTGCTCCCATGCCAAAGCCCCAACGACGGGGTGCTTTTTCTTTTTCAGCCGGGCGGGTTGCCGCATCGGCTAAAAGGGTAGGGGTGTTCTCTTCTTTGTTGCCAGGAGATTTCGAAGCCACCTCTTCACGCTGCTTGTCCACTTCACTGGTGGCTTCCGAAACCTTCCGTTCATCATCACTAACACCTATTGTTTTCAACTCTTGATCCTCATCACTTTTCCCAACAGGGAAAATCTCTCTCGTTTTATTTTCTGTTTTTCTCTTTTCGATTTTATGTTTAGCCAGCACCGGCTGGGTAACCGGTTTGCTCTGCGTGGTATAATCAGTTTCCGGAATGGCATCAATGCCTTGCTCCATGCGCGCTTTGACCTCTTCTGTCTGGCGTTCTATCTCTTGAGCGATCTGCGGCGGAACCTCTTCCGTGTCAAACATAAACAGGGTGCTGATAGTCAACAGGATGGCCGCCACAGCAGCCGCTGTCCATGCCCCGGCTTTCCGGTAGAAGGGAATGCTTCTTCCCCCGGGGAGTCTGCCTGCAATGGCCTCCCAATTGCTGTCTACCGTTTCGGCTTCAAAATCATATAATTTCGACCGGAACAGATCATCTATACTATCTCTCTCTTTATCGTTCATGTACATTTGTTTCAAATAATTCATTAATCTTACGTTGCAATATTTGCTTGGCACGGGTATATTGCGAGCGGGAGGTGCTTTCTGTTATGCCGAGCGTATCCCCGATCTCTTTATGCGAATAGCCCTCGATCGCAAACAAGTTGAATACCGTACGAAAACCTACCGGCAATTCATGCACTAATTGCATTAATTCACCGGCTGTCATGGCTGATATCACCGTATTGTCGGCAGAGGCTAACTCCGCCGTGTTATCGAGATCCGTCGATTCCCGCAATACATCTGATCGCCTTAGATATTCCAACGCATTATTAACAAAGATCTTTCGCATCCACCCTTCGAAGGAGCCGGCACCGGTATAGGACTCCAGACTGGTAAACACTTTTACGAAACCATCCTGAAGCAAATCGCGGGCGGTCTCCCTGTCGCTTACGTAGCGCAGGCAAACTCCCAACATCTTGCGGGAATATGTCTCGTAGAGCTCTTTCTGAGCCCGTCTGTTTCCCTTCCTACAACTCTCTATCAGTTGTTTCTCGTCCATTCAGTTGTGCCATCACTTCCTCCGCAGAGGCCATACAAATAGTATGATGTTAGTAAATCTGGAAACGCTGCATTGTTTTCTAAAAAAACATCCGTTAAAAATACCAAAATGATTTTCCCTTGTTATAAAACAAAGCGTACAAGGGATGTCCTATTTAGCAAAACAAAGACAAAGATAAGTCTTCTGCGGATACAGCATCCGGGGCGATCCGCGATTTCAACAAAAAAATAACGGAACTCTAAAGAGTGGGGGTACTCTTTAAGTTCCGTTAGAGGGGGGGTATATATAGTGAGGGGTTAGTGAAGCATCTTTTTAACGTTAAACAACTCTTTGCTTCACCTTAAAAGTGTCTACATAGGAGAAAATCTTCATGCAAGTCCCGAAAAGCCGGATTATAATAACTTATCGTATGTTGCAGTATTCTGTTACTCAGTTTGTTTAGCAGTTGCTTGTGTGCCAATCCTTCATCCAGGGAGTCGAATTGTTCGAAATAGAGGAGCTCATGACCGCCACTTTCTTGCAACACCTGAGAAAATGTTTCCGCATACCTTATATATAAAGGATTGTCGGCTCCTTTTTCTCTGTCTATATAGACCCAACAGTAATTATTTCTGCATTCCATGATATACGTTATTTATCCGGTTGAAACATGTTGCAAATATGAAGAGAAAAGCTTCGATGGATGTTGCAAATCAGAAAAACATTGTTTCAAATCCAAAAAAATGCCTCTTTTTTGAGTCTTTTTACGTCAAATCCTAACGGAATTTATACGGATTTTGTAGTTTCGGACAGCTTAAACACCGCATCATTACAGAGAAGTCACATGTTTTGTTACATTTTCAAAGAAGAAAAGCGTAAAAAAAGTTTTCGGTATGATAACCAGCCCTCGGTGTCGAAGATGCGTCACGTTGATAAGCCTCTTTTTTTATTCTCACCCGCATGAGAATTTTTTCTCACGCGGGTGAGAATTTTTTTCTCGCTTTTTAATCCGACCTCTTCGAGGCCGATTAGCGTGACGCAATAAATACAAAACTGTCACGGCTCAAAAGAGATCGATGGAAATAACTACAGTTGCAGGTATCATTTTTTGGTAAAAAATTTGCAGATATAAAAATAAGATTTACCTTTGCATCGCCGTTCAAAAAAGGAGTTTGACGAACAGCTTACATTCTTCCTTAGCTCAGTTGGTTAGAGCATCTGACTGTTAATCAGAGGGTCCTTGGTTCAAGTCCAAGAGGAAGAGCATAAAAAAACCGGTTTCCCAAAAGGAACCGGTTTTTTTGTTGTGTTTATATCGCTTATTTGAAGGCGATCTTACTTAGTTTCGTGATCTTATCGAGATGGGTGTAGTCATACTGATACAAGCCATCATCGGCAATCATCATCAAGATATTATCAAACGGGATCACATCGTATCCCTCCATGCCGGCGTAATGCACCAGTCGGTTGGCCATCAGTTGTTGCGGATCGCCCACCTTAAATATCTGCAAGCCATCATCACAAAGGAAAAGCGTGCCGTTGTCGATGCCCAATCCTTTGGGCTTTTTCATATTGTAGGTCACGATATGACGGGGTGAGCGCACATCGCTCACGTCGATAATCATCAGTTCATTGTTGTTTTGTCCGCACCAGTTACCGGAATGGATCGTCACATAAGCCAGGTCATTTTCCACCACTACCGGGTCGCATCCGAACACATGGCTAACTGTCGACATGCGCTCCGGCTTCAATGGATCGGCCACCGAATAGATACTCATGCCCGTAGGCGTGCCCAAAAAGAGACAATCTTTATAGGGAAAAATCGTCTCAACACTCCAATCGACCGGGATACTCTCCACCGCCTTTTTGGGCTGATCGCCCGAGAGGTCGAAAATCGCCATGTAGTTCTCGATCACCGCATACAGATAATCCTGATAGAGCCCAAAGCGCGACATAGAACCATTGACGCCATTGGTCATGCCTCCTCCGCTTGCGCTGGAGTAATTGACAGAACTGTCTGCCATAGGCCTGTTATTATTATAACGATAGTATTCTACCTCTTCTGACCGTTGAGTCAGTTTCCAACCGACAACGATTTGGGTATTGCCCGTCGTTGAGGGGTTACAAAGAGAATAATCATACCCGAATTCATTATCGATCACAGGCAGGGCATCCGGGAAAACACCTTCTAACCGGCCGATATATTCGGGTTGGGAGGGAGTTGCCAAGTCGAACCAGACCAGGTCGATATAGCTGTCGGCATATAATTTATCGTTCCGCACCGCGATATCCATATTCCCCATTAATTCGATAAAACCAACCGATTGGGGCTTGGCTGGATTCGTGTTGTCAATAATATGAATCCCTTTTTCGGGTTCCGAGATATACAAATAGCCATTGTAGAAACACATCTTTCCATGTTCTTCAATCGCTTCCGACCGGGTGGTCACCTTGACCGACGAACGAAACTCGGTCGTCGAAATAAAGAGCGGTTCGTTTATCATGTATTCAACACGCTCTTTCACCATATCGCTGCAACTGCTCAACAGAGCGGCCAATAGGGCTACTGCAATAAAACTGATTCGTTTCATATTCATTTTAATTATAAGTTTATTGTAAACTCAAAACTGATACCTCACCCCGGCGCCTATCCCGAAACCAAATGGCTTATCCGTGCGGGTGCTGATCGGTTGATTGTTGTCAAAATAATAATAGATTTTCGGTTCGCCATACAGGCTCCAGTTGTTATAGAAGCGGTAGGAGAGACCTACGGCTCCATTTAGCGACCATTGCACGCCACTGATCCGTGTCCGTCCGGTGATGTTTTCGATCCGATTGCCATAGATTCTTTTTTCGGTATAGATGGAGTTAAGCCCCTTCTCGATCATCACCCCGCCCGACAGATAGGCATTCCATCGTCCCCAGTTCCATACATTGGCCACCAGATTGATCGGTATGCCCAGGTAATGAAGCTCCAGCTGGCTTTCCAATAAGCGGCCTTGGTGTCCTGACATCTTGGTCGAAAGATAGGTGTAGACCAAGCCTGTTTCCATGGCCCATATCCGGTTGAAAGGAATGCGGGTGATTATCCCGAACGAGAGCGGCAGGGCATAATCGATATTGGCAAAATCGTCCGCGTCGACGTTGTCGTTGAATGCCGGATGACTGGGAATGGGAATACCGCCTCCGTTGCTGAAATCCAGTTGAGGTGAGTTATTCTCGGTGGAAAGAAAGCTAAGCGATCCATTCTGTCCGGTGCCCACTACCGCGGCCACCAGCCAGTTGCCCTCCCTCTTTTTTCGCCCGGTCTCCCGGGGAGAGGTGAATCGATGTTCCGTTTGTTCCCGCTCGGGCGTAGGCGCTCTCTTGTTGGTCTCTTTTTTCTTCGGTGCGGGTTCCTCCTTTTTCTCAGATTCAACCGCTATCGGCTCTTCCTCACCCACCACTACTTCGTCTGAAAGGATATGGGGCGCAGTTAATTCTTCTTTTTTCGTGACACCAGCCACTAAACGGTCGACCGGCCGGGGAGAAACGCTTTTCTCTTCACCGGAAACATCCATCGTTTCTTCGATCACCTCTGCCGTTGTCGTCTCGGGAGTCGATGATTCCGTTTTTGGCTGTTCGGCCAACACAGGAACCGCCTCTCCATTCTCCGTCTGCGGAAAGAAGATCCAGAGAGCGCCCGTCAGCAAAGCAGCTGCCAACAGCCCGATGATCCAGCCTGTCCGTCCCTTTTTCCTTTCGTTCAGGCGCGACTCCAAGCTCTCCCAGAGATCCGGTTCAACCGGCATCCGGTGATCTTCCAGCCTTCTTTTCAGATAACTACTGAACAGATCCGGCGAATCGTTATGTTTTGCTTTGTCTGACATGATCTTTATCGATTAAAGAAAGTACACTTTTCTGTAAGGCATTCCGTGCCCGGATAAACTGTGTGCGCGAGGTAATCTCGCTTACGCCGAGTATCTGAGCGATCTCCTTATGCGAAAATCCTTCAATGGCATACATATTGAATACCGTCCGGTAGCCATCCGGCAATTGAGCAACGCATCGCATCAATTCTTCGGTCGACAGGCGGTCTAAGGCCGATTCATCCGTCTGCACGGGGTGAATGGCGGCATCATCGATATTCACACTGAGTTTCAACGCGTCCGTTGTTCGAAGATACTCCAGGGCCGTCGTCACGAACACCCGGCGCATCCAGGCACCTAAGGCTCCTCTTCCCGCATACTCTCCGAATTTGGTGAATACTTTTATAAATCCATCCTGAAGCAGGTCACGAGCCGTTTCACGGTTGTTGACGTAACGCATACAAACGCTCATCATGAGAGGAGCATAGATCTCGTATAATTCTTTACGAGCCCATGATTCACCTCGTCTGCATCCGTCAATCAACTGCTGTTCTTTCATAAGTACTTATGCTCACTATCTCTTTGATGAAAATAGAAGAAGAATAGTTGCATCAAAGATATTTTATTTCATAGTTATGTACGGGGTTAATGCAAAAAAAAGGCTACCGAATCGTTTCGATAGCCTTTTTATATAGGAGATGTCTCTGAGTCTGATTAGTCTTCGTCTTCGATAGCGCTGAAGTCTACAACGTTTTTGCGGTTAGCAAAAATGCGGTCGAATTCATCTTTGGCTCCGACAACCAATTTGTCGAACTCACGCTGTCCGGTACCAGCCGGGATCAGGTGACCGCAAATCACGTTTTCTTTCAAGCCTTCCAAGCGGTCTACTTTACCGTTGATAGCAGCTTCGTTCAATACCTTGGTTGTTTCCTGGAAGGAAGCAGCCGACATAAAGCTGGTGGTTTGCAGTGCGGCACGCGTGATACCCTGCAGGATCTGGTTGGCGGTTGCCGGAACGGCATCGCGCACCTCTACCAGTTTCAGGTCACGGCGTTTCAACATACTGTTTTCATCGCGCAGCTTACGGGCGGTAACGATCTGTCCGGCGTGCATGGTCTGTGAATCGCCCGCGTCGAGCACCACTTTCTTGCCCCAGATACGGTCGTTCTCTTCCATAACATCCAGTTTGTCAACCACCTGTTGTTCGAGGAAGCGGGTATCTCCCGGATCGACAACTTCTACCTTGCGCATCATCTGACGAACAATTACTTCGAAGTGTTTGTCGTTGATCTTCACACCCTGCAGACGATATACGTCCTGTACTTCGTTCACAATATATTCCTGAACAGCCGTCGGACCCTTGATCGCCAGAATGTCGGAAGGCGTGATAGCACCATCGGACAACGGCATACCCGCGCGGATATAGTCGTTTTCCTGAACAAGCAATTGCTTAGACAGTGGCACCATGTATTTCTTCACTTCACCCAGCTTAGAGGTTACCATGATTTCACGATTACCACGTTTGATCTTACCAAATCCAACTTCACCGTCGATTTCAGATACGACAGCCGGGTTAGACGGGTTACGCGCTTCGAACAACTCGGTTACACGTGGAAGACCTCCGGTGATGTCACCTGTCTTACCAACAGCGCGAGGTATTTTCACCAATACTTCACCGGCCTTGATCATATCGCCCTCTTCGATAATCACGTGAGATCCCAGCGGCAAAGAGTAGTTCTTCAGATGGTTGCCGTTCTCGTCCACAATGTGGGCAGCAGGAGCCTTTGTTTTATCTTTCGATTCGATGATGATCTTTTCTTTCAAACCGGTCGTTTCATCGCTTTCAACCTTGAAGGTGTTACCCTCGATCACGTTTTCAAATTCCACCTTACCGGATACTTCCGATACGATAACGGCGTTGAACGGGTCCCATTCAATGATGGCGTCTCCCTTTTTCACCTTGTCACCACTCTTGAAGAAGAGTTTAGAACCGTAAGGAATATTGTGTGTCAACAGGACGATGTTGGTGTTCTGATCGACAATGCGCATTTCAGCCAAACGGCTAACGACTACCTGGTGCTTCTTGCCTGTCGCATCTTCGGCATCAACGGCGCGAAGTTCATCAATTTCAAGAATACCATCGTATTTAGAAACAATGCTGTTTTCCGTAGCAATATTGGAAGCAATACCCCCAACGTGGAACGTACGCAGTGTCAGCTGTGTTCCCGGTTCACCGATAGACTGGGCGGCAATAACACCGACCACTTCCCCTTTCTGAACCATTTGGCCGGTAGCCAGGTTACGTCCGTAACATTTGGCACACACCCCTTTCTTCGATTCACAGGTAAGTACCGAGCGGATCTCAACACTCTCGATCGGAGAGTTCTGGATCTTATCGGCAGCATCTTCGCGGATCTCTTCTCCGGCATTGACAATGATCTCGCCGGTCAGCGGATGTTGAATGTCGTGAACAGAGACACGTCCGAGTATACGTTCGTATAAAGAGGCGATTACCTCTTCGTTATTTTTCAATTCTGTACAAACCAAGCCACGCAGCGTACCGCAGTCCTCTTCGTTGATGATCACATCGTGTGATACGTCCACCAGACGACGGGTCAGGTAACCGGCGTCAGCCGTTTTCAATGCCGTATCGGCCAAACCTTTACGGGCACCGTGAGTAGAGATAAAGTACTCGAGCACCGACAACCCTTCTTTAAAGTTAGAAAGAATCGGGTTCTCAATAATCTGTCCACCATCGGAGCCGCTCTTTTGCGGTTTCGCCATCAATCCACGCATACCGGACAGCTGACGGATCTGTTCTTTCGATCCACGAGCACCGGAGTCCATCATCATATAAACCGAGTTGAATCCATCGTTGTCGTCGGCCAGCTTCTTAATAAGGATATTAGAGAGCTTGCTGTTAACGTGGGTCCAGGTATCGATGATCTGGTTATAACGTTCGTTGAAGGTGATGAATCCCATATTGTAGTTGGCCAGGATCTGTGCTACTTCCTCGTCTCCTTCGGCAACCAATGTCTCTTTTTCTTCGGGGATCAATACGTCGGCCAGGTTGAACGACAGACCACCCTTGAATGCCATCTGGTAACCCAGGTGCTTGATGTCGTCAAGGAACTGAGCCGTACGAGCCACACCACATGTTTTGATCACTTTACCAATGATGTCACGCAGTGATTTCTTACCCAGGATCTCGTTGACATAACCTACCTCTTCGGGAACAAACTCGTTCACCATCAGGCGACCTACTGAGGTTTCAATCATTTCGCGAACCGAGTTGCCTTCGCTGTCTATGTTTTGTACATATACTTTGATCGGGGCATGGATACCCACTTTGCCTTCATTGTAGGCAATGGTTGCCTCTTCCGGTCCGTAGAACGTAAGGCCTTCGCCTTTGGCTCCTTTACGCAGTTTGGTGATATAATAGAGTCCCAAAACCATATCCTGAGAAGGTACGGTGATCGGCGCTCCATTGGCCGGGTTAAGGATATTATGCGATGCCAGCATCAACATTTGCGCTTCCAATACGGCTTCATTGCCTAAGGGCAAGTGAACAGCCATCTGGTCACCGTCGAAGTCGGCGTTGAACGCCGTACAAGCCAACGGGTGAAGCTGAATAGCTTTTCCTTCGATCAATTTGGGTTGGAAAGCCTGGATTCCTAAACGGTGCAATGTCGGGGCACGGTTCAGAAGCACCGGATGTCCTTTCATTACATATTCCAGAATATCCCATACCACCGCTTCTTTCCGGTCGACGATCTTCTTAGCGGATTTCACCGTTTTCACGATACCGCGTTCGATCAGTTTACGGATAACGAATGGTTTATAAAGTTCGGCTGCCATGTTTTTAGGCAGACCACATTCATGCATTTTTAATTCCGGACCTACCACGATTACCGAACGGGCTGAGTAGTCCACACGTTTACCGAGCAGGTTCTGACGGAAACGTCCCTGTTTACCTTTCAAGCTGTCGGAGAGTGATTTCAACGGACGGTTAGCGTCTGTCTTCACCGCGCTCGATTTGCGTGAGTTGTCGAACAATGAATCGACAGCCTCTTGCAACATACGTTTTTCATTACGCAGAATCACTTCCGGCGCTTTGATATCGATCAGTCGTTTCAGACGGTTGTTACGGATAATCACACGACGATAAAGGTCGTTCAAGTCGGAGGTTGCAAAACGTCCACCATCCAGTGGTACCAACGGACGCAGCTCAGGCGGAATAACGGGAACGACCTTTACGATCATCCATTCCGGTTTGTTCCGGTTGCGCGACGCGCGGAACGACTCAACCACCTGCAGGCGTTTGAGGGCTTCGTTTTTGCGCTGTTGCGAAGTATCTGTGCTGGCACGGTGACGCAGGTCGTAAGAGAGAGCATCCAAATCAAGACGTTGCAACAGATCGTACACCGCTTCGGCTCCGATTTTCGCAATGAATTTGTTCGGATCAGTGTCGTCGAGCAGTTGGTTTTCCTTTGGCAGACTATCTACAATATCCAGATATTCTTCTTCCGACAAAAGATCCAATTCGGCAACGGTGTCTACACTACCCGGCTGGATAACGACATAGCGTTCGTAATAGATGATAGAATCAAGTTTCTTGGTAGGCACGCCTAACAGGTAACCGATTTTATTGGGCAGTGAACGGAAATACCAGATGTGTGCCACCGGCACGACCAAATGGATATGTCCCATACGTTCACGACGTACTTTCTTTTCAGTAACTTCCACACCACAACGGTCGCAGACAATCCCTTTATAGCGGATACGTTTGTATTTACCGCAATGGCATTCGTAGTCTTTGATCGGGCCGAAGATGCGTTCGCAGAACAAACCATCACGTTCGGGTTTATAGGTACGGTAGTTGATCGTCTCCGGTTTCAGGACTTCACCACTCGAGTTCTCAAGAATCTCTTCCGGAGAAGCTAAACCGATTGTGATCTTTGAAAAGTTACTCTTTATTTTATTTTCTTTTCTAAAAGCCATATTCTTCTAATTGAGAATTGATAATTGAGCATTGATAATTAGTCCAGCGTAAAACTCAAGCCAAGACCGCGAAGTTCGTGGAGCAATACGTTGAGTGATTCAGGAATACCCGGCTGTGGCATAGGTTCTCCTTTCACAATCGCTTCGTATGCTTTGGAACGTCCGACAACGTCGTCCGACTTAATGGTCAGAATTTCCTGCAGGATATGAGCAGCGCCGAATGCTTCAAGCGCCCAAACTTCCATTTCTCCGAAACGTTGTCCCCCGAATTGAGCTTTACCTCCCAATGGCTGCTGGGTAATCAAAGAGTACGGTCCGATGGAACGCGCGTGCATCTTGTCGTCAACCATGTGACCCAGTTTCAGGAAGTAAGTAACACCTACTGTCGCCGGTTGGTCGAATCGTTCTCCGGTTCCACCATCATACAGATAGGTCTTTCCGTAACGAGGAATGCCGGCTTTGTCTGTCCAGTCGTTCAAATCGTCGAGTGACGCACCGTCGAAGATCGGCGTAGCGAATTTCGTATCCAGCTTACGTCCGGCCCATCCCAGTACCGCTTCGAATATCTGTCCGAGGTTCATACGGGAAGGTACCCCCAGCGGGTTCAAACAGATATCTACCGGTGTTCCATCTTCGAGGAACGGCATATCTTCCTGACGGACGATCTTCGATACGATACCTTTATTACCATGGCGTCCTGCCATTTTATCTCCCACCTGGATCTTACGTTTTTTGGCAATATATACTTTTGCCATCTGAACAATACCTGTCGGGAGCTCATCACCAATCGTAAGGTCAAATTTCTTACGTCTCAGTTCGGCATCCAATTCTTTGAACTTTCTCAAATAGTTCAGAATAACCTGTTTGATCAATTCGTTCTTTTGCTCGTCGGCTGTCCATTTGCTCACCTGAACGGCGTTGTAATCAAGGTCTTCCAGCACTTTGCGGGTGAACTTGTTGCCTTTGGTTACCACTTCCACGTTCATGAAGTCTTTCACGCCCTGGGAGGTCTTGCCATTGGTCAATACAAGTAGCTTTTCAACCAATTTGCCTTTCAGTTCCGCCAATTTGGTGTCGTACTCTTCATCCAGCTTAGGCAGAATCGCTTTGTCAGTCAAACGAGACTTACGTTTCTTAACCGCTTTTGAGAAGAGAGCCGTATCGATTACCACTCCTCGCAACGAAGGAGTCGCTTTTAATGAGGCATCTTTGACATCTCCGGCTTTATCACCGAAGATAGCACGAAGCAGTTTCTCTTCCGGAGAAGGATCGGACTCCCCTTTCGGAGTAATCTTACCAATCAGGATGTCTCCCGGTTCGATACGCGCTCCGATGCGAACAATACCTCTTTCATCCAGGTCTTTTGTTGCCTCTTCGCTCACATTCGGGATATCAGAAGTCAATTCTTCCATACCGCGTTTTGTTTCGCGTACCTCAAGGATATATTCGTCTACATGCACAGAGGTAAAGAAGTCTTCACGTACCATGCGTTCGTTCAATACGATCGCATCCTCGTAGTTGTACCCTTTCCAAGGCATGTAAGCAACCATCACATTACGTCCGAGTGCTAACTCGCCGTTTTGTGTAGAATACCCTTCCGTGAGCACATCACCCGCAACAACCCGTTGTCCGACTTTGCAAATAGGATGCAAGTCAACGGTGGTGCTTTGGTTTGTCTTTCTCCACTTCGGTATAATATAGGTTTTAACCGCATCGTCGAAGCTCACGAAGTCTTCATCTTCGGTACGGTCATATTTTATCTTAATAGTTGTTGCATCTACAAAAACCACTTCTCCTTCGCGTTCGGCAACGATTTGAGTACGTGAGTCGCGTGCAACCTGTTGCTCAATACCGGTACCTACAATCGGAGCATCTGCATGCAACAAAGGAACTGCCTGGCGCATCATGTTCGATCCCATCAACGCACGGTTCGCGTCGTCATGTTCCAGGAACGGAATCAAGGAGGCAGCAATAGAGGCAATCTGTGTAGGAGATACGTCCATCAAGTCGACTTCGGCAGGTGACACAACCGGGAAGTCAGCTTCCAAGCGTGATTTTACCTTGTCACGGATAAAGCGACCTTTCGCATCCAATGGAGCATTTCCCTGGGCAATGGTCAACTTTTCTTCCTCTTCGGCTGTATAATATTGTAATCCTTCTTCTGAGAAGTCTACCTTTCCGTCTGTTACATTACGATAAGGCGTGGCAATAAAGCCGAGGTCATTGATCTTGGCATATACACAAAGAGAGGAGATCAAACCGATATTCGGTCCTTCCGGAGTTTCAATCGGACAAAGACGACCATAATGTGTATAGTGCACGTCACGCACCTCGAAACCGGCACGCTCACGAGAAAGACCACCCGGTCCTAATGCCGACAGACGACGTTTGTGTGTGATCTCAGCCAACGGATTGGTCTGGTCCATAAACTGCGACAAGGCATTTGTTCCGAAGAAAGAGTTGACAACAGAAGAGATCGTCTTCGCATTGATCAGGTCGATCGGTGTAAATACCTCATTATCGCGAACGTTCATACGTTCACGAACCGTACGTGACATACGTGCCAATCCGATACCGAATTGATTGTATAACTGTTCACCCACTGTACGTACGCGACGGTTACTCAAGTGGTCGATATCATCTACAATCGCCTTTGAATTGATCAACTCAATCAGGTATTTGATGATTTCAATGATATCCTCCTTGGTCAGTACCTTTACGTCGTCACTAGTAGAAAGGCCTAATTTCTTATTAATACGATAACGGCCTACTTCTCCCAGGTCATAGCGTTTTTCGGAGAAGAACAGATTGGTGATTACTTCACGAGCACTGGTGTCATCAGCCGGATCCGCATTACGCAGTTGTCGGTAAATGTATAATACGGCTTCTTTTTCCGAGTTACTCGGGTCTTTTTGCAGTGTGTTATATATAATAGCATAGTCGGAGAGATTCTGATCTTCCCGATGCAATAAGATATGTTGTGTTCCCGATTCGAGAATTTCTTCGATGTTATCCTGATCCAGAATAGATTCACGATCGATGATAACATCATTACGTTCAATAGAAACCACTTCACCGGTATCTTCATCCACAAAGTCTTCTACCCAGGTTTTCAGTACACGAGCTGCCAACTTACGTCCGATAAGTTTTTTCAGGTTTGTCTTCGTTACTTTAACCTCTTCCGCCAGATTGAATATTTCGAGAATATCTTTATCGCTTTCAAAACCGATAGCTCTCAAAAGGGTAGTTACTGGCAATTTCTTTTTACGGTCGATATAAGCATACATGACATTGTTGATGTCTGTAGCGAATTCGATCCAGGATCCTTTAAACGGGATAATACGGGCTGAATACAGTTTGGTTCCGTTCGCATGCGTGCTTTGCCCGAAGAATACGCCGGGAGAACGATGCAACTGCGAAACGACAACGCGTTCAGCTCCATTGATAACAAAGGTTCCTCTTTCTGTCATGTATGGGATAGGCCCCAAATATACATCCTGGATAACGGTGTCGAAATCTTCGTGATCCGGGTCTGTACAATACAGTTTTAACTTAGCTTTTAATGGAACACTATAGGTTAATCCCCTGGCGATACACTCTTCGATGGTGTAACGGGGCGGATCAATGTAGTAGTCTAAAAACTCTAACACGAAATTATTTCGGGTATCTGCGATAGGAAAATTCTCTGCAAATACTTTATATAATCCCTCCTTCTTACGTTTTTCCGGAGCTGTGTCAAGTTGTAGAAAGTCTTGGAATGACTTCAATTGTACTTCGAGAAAATCCGGATAAGGCAGTGGATTCTTGATCGAAGCGAAGTTAACTCTTTGTTTGTCAGTTGCTGAAGACATTTGTAAGGATTTTATTGAACTTAATGAAAATATAGACGCAAAAAGGTTAAGAGTCTCCTTTTGATCGCAGACTCTTAACCACTATCCTGTTTAACAGGCTATGAATTTTATTTAAGCTCAACTTCTGCTCCTGCTTCTTCTAAGCTTTTCTTTAATCCTTCTGCGTCTGCTTTCGCCATACCTTCTTTGATAGGGCTAGGAGCACCGTCAACTAAGTCTTTTGCTTCTTTCAAGCCAAGACCAGTCAGTTCTTTTACTAATTTAACGATCGCTAATTTGTTAGCGCCCGCAGCTTTCAATACTACGTCGAAAGAGGTTTTTTCTTCTTCTGCCGGAGCAGCAGCGGCTGCAGGACCTGCAACAGCAACAGCTGCAGCAGCAGGTTCGATACCGTACTCTTCTTTCAGGATAGTAGCGAGTTCGCTCACTTCTTTTACAGTCAAGTTTACTAATTGTTCAGCAAAAGCTTTCAAATCTGCCATTTTTGTATAATTTAAATGTTTATTTATCAGTAATAAGTTGTATGAAAAATTATCTCTCTTCCAGTGTTTTCAAAATACCGGTCAGAGTTTGGCCTCCTGATTGAAGCGAAGAAATAACATTCTTCACCGGAGATTCCAACAGAGCAATAACATCGGCAATAAGCTCGTTTTTGCTCTTGATGTTTACCAAAGCGTCCAGGTTTTCAGCGCCAATATAGAAGCTTTCCTGTACATAGGCAGCTTTCAAATATGGTTTGGCTACTTCGCCCTTTTTGGATCCTTTGGTGAATTCCTTAATCAGTTTGGCAGGGGTGTTAGCCTGTTGCGAGAACATGATGGCTGTGTTACCCTTCAGGGATTCGTCTAACGGAGAGAAGTCTCCTTCAACGTTGTTCAATGCTTTCTTCAGCAACGTATTCTTTACCACAATCAGTTTGATCTCCTGTTTGTAGCAAGCTTTTCTTAACAGGCTGGTCTTCTCTGCATTCAATGCTTCGATATCAGTCAGATAGAAATTAGGATATTCCTGCAACGTAGCTGTAAGCTTCTCTATAATAGCGTATTTATCTTCCTTTCTCATTGTTCAATTGTTTTTAATTTTCTTCAACTGATTTAGGATCAATTTTGATACCCGGACTCATTGTACTTGAAAGATAAATGCTCTTAACGTATGTACCCTTTGCTGCAACCGGTTTCAGTTTGATCAACGTAGCGATAAATTCTTTGGCGTTGTCACGAATCTGATCCGGAGTAAAAGAAACTTTACCTACAGATGTGTGTACAATACCGGTTTTATCTACCTTAAAGTCGATTTTACCTTGTTTAACCTCTTTCACAGCATTACCGATTTCATTGGTAACCGTTCCGCTCTTAGGGTTAGGCATCAAGCCACGAGGACCTAACACTCTACCTAAAGCACCGATCTTACCCATAATAGACGGCATGGTGATGATAACATCAATGTCGGTCCAACCGCCTTTGATTTTATCAATATACTCATCCAACCCAACATATTCAGCGCCGGCTGCAGTAGCTTCAGCTTCTTTGTCAGGTGTACATAATGCAAGAACTCTGATCTGCTTACCCGTACCGTGAGGCAATGAAACAACGCCTCTCACCATTTGGTTTGCTTTACGGGGGTCAACACCTAAGCGAACGTCTACATCAACAGAGGCATCGAACTTTGTCGTAGTAATTTCTTTTACTAAGGCAGATGCTTCCTTTAATGTATACATTTTCCCAGGTTCAATCTTGCTTAAAGCCAACTTTTGATTTTTTGTAAGTTTACTCATCTCAATTGATTTTTTTAATTATTACCCGGGAATGCTCCTTTTACTGTGATACCCATACTTCTGGCTGTTCCGGCAACCATTCTCATGGCTGATTCAACAGTAAAGCAGTTCAAATCGACCATCTTGTCTTCTGCAATTGTTTTTACCTGTTCCCAGGTAATTTCCGAAATCTTTTTACGATTAGGTTCTGCAGATCCACTCTTCTGTTTGGATACTTCCAATAATTGGATAGCCACAGGAGGTGTTTTAACAACAAAGTCGAATGACTTATCGGCATAGTAAGTGATTACCACCGGTAATACTTTTCCAGCCTTGTCCTGAGTCCTGGCATTGAATTGCTTGCAAAACTCCATAATATTAATACCCTTAGAACCTAAAGCAGGTCCTACTGGGGGAGAAGGGTTTGCTGCTCCTCCTTTAATCTGCAATTTGATTTGTCCAGCAACTTCTTTAGCCATTTTTCTTAAATTTAATATATAACATCAGTAACTTGAAGAAAGAAGTGGGTAGTACTTCCGTAACAAAAAAGTACTATTCTTTCTCTACTTGTAAATAACCTAACTCCAGTGGGGTCTTACGTCCGAAGATTTTAACCATCACTTTGAGTTTCTTTTTCTCGGCATTGACCTCTTCAATAATGCCACTGAAACCGTTAAAAGGACCATAGGTCACTTTCACCGTCTCTCCTACATAGAACTGGATATCTATCTCTTCTTGTTGTTCCTGCAGTTCGTCTACCGTACCTAAAATACGGGCTACTTCCGCCGGACGCAAAGGGATAGGATTGTCAGATCCACCTAAGAACCCAATCACATTTGGGATGTTGCGTAATTGATGAGCGACTTCCCCAACCAATGCGGCCTCTACCAATACGTATCCCGGCAAGTAAGCTCTTTCTTTCATTACTTTCTTGCCGTTGCGTACTGTAAAAGTCTTCTCGGTGGGAATAAGAACTTGTGATACATATTCACCCAAGTCCGAATTCTTCATCTCGGATTCCAAGTATTCTCTAACCTTATTCTCTTTACCACTAATGGCACGGAGAACATAAAATTTCTTCTGGATATCAGACATACCTTAAAACCGATTAAAAAATTCTTTCGTAGACGAAGCGCATCACGCCTTCAAAAGCCAGGTCAATAACAAAGATCAGTGCTGCAATGATAAGGGAAGCAACTAATACCACTACCGCACTGTTGGAAAGCTCTGTTCTCGTTGGCCAAGAAACCTTCTTTACAAGTTCGTTATAAGATTCCTTAATATAATTGATTATCTTTTTCATCGAATCTATAGATTTTTTGCACGGAAGGAGAGGCTCGAACTCCCGACACCTGGTTTTGGAGACCAGTGCTCTACCGACTGAGCTACTTCCGTAAGTAAGCCGGCCCGAAAGCCGGCTTTATTGTTGAACTACTTATTAGTCTAACAGTTCTGTGATCTGGCCTGCACCTACTGTACGTCCACCTTCACGGATTGCGAAACGCAAACCTTCGCTACAAGCTACCGGGTAGATCAATTCTACAGTGATAGATACGTTATCACCAGGCATTACCATTTCAGTTCCTTCCGGCAAAGTGATTTCACCAGTTACGTCCAATGTACGGATGTAGAACTGCGGACGGTATTTGTTGTGGAACGGTGTGTGACGACCACCTTCTTCTTTCTTCAGGATATACACCTCAGCTCTTACTTTAGAGTGCGGTTTAACTTTTCCCGGGTGAGTGATTACCATACCACGTTTGATTTCGTTTTTGTCGATACCACGGAGCAACAAACCTACGTTGTCACCAGCCTGGCCTTCGTCCAACAACTTACGGAACATTTCAACACCTGTTACTACAGATTTCATGCCTTCAGCTCCTAAACCGATGATCTGAACTTCTTCACCTACTTTGATGATACCTGTTTCGATACGACCTGTTGCTACTGTACCACGACCTGTGATAGAGAACACGTCTTCAACCGGCATCAAGAAAGGTTTGTCAACTTCACGCGGAGGCAGCGGAATCCAGTTGTCACAAGCTTCCATCAGTTCCATGATCTTATCTTCCCACTGAGCGTCACCGTTCAGTCCACCCAAGGCAGAACCGCGGATAACCGGAGTATTGTCACCGTCGAAGTTATAGAAAGAAAGCAGTTCTCTCATTTCCATTTCTACCAGTTCCAACATCTCTTCGTCGTCAACAGAGTCACATTTGTTCATGAATACAACCAGTCTCGGAACGTTTACCTGACGAGCTAACAAGATGTGCTCGCGAGTCTGAGGCATAGGACCATCAGTTGCAGCAACTACGATGATAGCACCGTCCATCTGAGCAGCACCCGTAACCATGTTCTTAACGTAGTCGGCGTGACCCGGACAGTCAACGTGAGCGTAGTGACGATTAGCTGTCTCGTACTCAACGTGTGAAGTGTTGATCGTGATACCTCTTTCTTTTTCTTCCGGAGCGTTGTCGATAGAATCGAATGAACGCAATTCAGAAAGACCTCTCTTTGCCAATACTGTTGTGATAGCAGCTGTCAAAGTAGTTTTACCATGGTCAACGTGACCAATCGTACCGATGTTAACATGCGGTTTCGATCTTTCAAATTTTTCTTTTGCCATAACTTTAATTGTTCTTTATTTGATTAATGATCATGTCTTGATAATATCTCTTTTCTATCTTGAGCCGGTGCCGAGATTTGAACTCGGGACCTCTTCCTTACCAAGGAAGTGCTCTACCACTGAGCTACACAGGCAAATTGGAGCGGAAGACGGGGCTCAAACCCGCGACCCTCAGCTTGGAAGGCTAATGCTCTATCAACTGAGCTACTTCCGCAAAAAAAAAACGTGGGCAGTGATGGATTCGAACCACCGAAGTCGAAAGACAGCTGAGTTACAGTCAGCCCCATTTGGCCACTCTGGTAACTGCCCAGTTTGTTTTTTCAATACTTTTTTAAGAAAACGTTAACCTCTGTCAACCTTTGCAAACTGCGTTTGCTTTTGAGCCTCTTGTCGGATTCGAACCAACGACCCCGAGATTACAAATCACGTGCTCTGGCCAACTGAGCTAAAGAGGCGATTCTGTTCCCCAAAATAAGCAGCCGCTTCGTTATTGGGGGCGAAACGGCTGCAAATTTAGATATTATTTCTTTAATACCAAACTTCTCTTTGTCTTTTTTTTATTTGGTCCGAACTTTTTCCTTTATTTTGGCAAGTTGCTTTTCCAACGCTACAATACATTCGTCGGTAGCCTCTTCAAATGAGTCGGCTGTTTTTTCGGCGAAGCAGTCACCGTGCTTGATCTTAAGTAATATGCCGGCCTGTTTGTTATTGGCTGTTTCCGGTTTTACTACTTTCAGGGTTACCTCTGCCGATTGTATATCATCGTAGAATTTTTCTAACTTAGATACTTTTTTCTGAATAAACGCTTCCAGTTGTTCTGAAGCATCGAAATGAATAGCCTGAATTCTAATTTCCATAATGACCTCCTTCTTTTTTTGCTCTTGGATGAGCATGATACACTTTTTTTAATTCCTCAAAGGTTGTATGCGTATAAATGCTGGTGGACGCTAAGCTGCTATGGCCTAATAGCTCTTTCACAGCGTTTAGCTCCGCTCCATTATTTAACATGCTTGTTGCAAAAGAATGGCGCAATACGTGTGGGCTGTGTTTCCCCAGCGCGGGTATCTGCTTTAGGTTCCTCTTTACAATATTATATATAGCGGAGGTGTTTAGTGACTCTCCGTTTTTTTTCATGAATAGTGAAGAGGGGCTAAGGCTGATCTCCTTATCGCGTAATTCGATGTATGTTTGTAACAGATTTTTTAATCCTTCAGCGAAAGGAATGATCCTCTCTTTGTTTCTCTTGCCCTTTACCTTTAGCTGCATTAGTTCAAAACTGATGTCATTGTCTTTGAGGTGGGTCAATTCCGACAGGCGGATGCCGGTGTCGTAGAATAGCTCAAGGATTAATCGGTCTCTTACACCTTCAAAATCCTCATTGAAATTGTCGCTATCGAGTAATAATTCCATTTCCTTTTCTTTGACGAAATGAGGGAGTCCTTTCTTGGCTTTTGGGCCATTGAGAAGACGCAATGGGTTATACGATAGGACGTTTTGTTTGATGAGATATTTGAAAAAAGATTTCAAAGAGCTGAGTTTCCTGTTGACGGTGGTGGGGGTGAGGCCGGAGTCTAATAGATAAACGATCCAGTTGCGCACCAGATCTCGATCAACAGTTGAGGGTGAAAAAATACCCTCTTGGTGAATTTCTGCGTACTCCTTGAATTGGCTTAGGTCTTTGCGGTAGGCCAAAAGCGTATGTTCGGAATAGTTCCGCTCATGCGCCAGGTAGTCGAGAAAATCATCAATAAACATATATTCGTTGCATTCTTTAATATGCAACGAATATACCAATAAGATTTATATTAAGCAAGTTTTGGTGAAGATTTTTAGTCTTCCATTTGCTGTAACTTCTGAACGTAAGCAGCACGTGCGTTCTGCTTTCTCTTGGTTACAGATGGCTTGGTAAAGGCCTGGCGACTTCTCAGTTCTTTTACGATACCAGTCTTTTCGAACTTTCTTTTAAACTTCTTAAGCGCTTTTTCGATGTTTTCGCCTTCTTTTAATGGTACTACAATCATAATGAAATTTGTATGTTATTTAATAATGAGTTACGTCCACAAAACGGGCAGCAAAATTACGGATTGTTTTTAATCTTACCAAAACTTTTGCTCACTATTTTATGGTTGGGGCTAATTGGCTTCGCTGATTACTGTTACAGGCTAAAAATACTATTTAAAGCTAAATCGTACCCGCAGCATCACTTCCGCCGGACGGAGTTGGTAAGAGGTGTGCGACCTGAATGTTTCATGATAGGAATCTGTTATATACCTTTTGGTATTCAGGAGATTCGTGTAGTCCAACATAAAGTCGATCCGCTTCCAGGTATATTTCACTCCGGCATCGCTAAACCACATCGAGCGATCGCCGGAGATGATGATGCTATTGTAAAAATGCTCGACGCCAAACGATAGCGACAGGTTTTTTGCCGGATAGACACTGATTTTTGCTTTTTGACTGAGTGTGCGCATAACGGGCAACTCCTGGTGCAGGGCTTCTATCTTATTTTTACTCCACCGATAACGCATCTGGTAGTAAAGGAGTGCGATTCCTCCGAAGCTGGTCGTAAACTTGGGCGCCAGATAAAAGGCATCCGATCTGAAATCAGAGGGCACCCCTTCATTTAATACCCTATTTTGGGTATAGGAGTAACCAAGGGCTAAGGAAGCATTCGTTCGTAATGCATCTATAGAGCGCCCGATATTCATAGACGCATTAAACAGGTCGTTATGGTTTTTCTGAGCAATGACACTCTTTACGCGTAGAACACCATCCTTAAACTGATAGCTACCAAGCTGATCAGAGCCCATGCGCAGATAACCGGCAGAGATACTTCCGAATAGCGTAGAAAACGGGTGTTTATAAGTCAAGCAGAGAGAACCATTATGCGTATCGTTCACAAACGCATCGCCCCTGTTCTTTGTCATATTACGGTAGGAGGTCATTATATATCCCGTATAGGCATCCTGCAATCCTCCCGCTCTTTTTGTGTAGTTGTATATCAACATGGCGCTCCAGGCATGAGAAAGTTTCCAATCAAGATGAACGAAGGGTTCAAAATAGAGCCTCCCGTTATTCGACGATTTCTTTCCTATCCGATCATTACTGTGTACCAGTTCATAGCGCAAGGGAAGCCCAGCCGCCAGCGTGATTCGAGAGCTTAGGTACCAGGAATGAAAGACGCTTGCCTTCCATTCAAAACGGTTCCATCGCAAATTGTTGCGTAGAGAATCGGATGTAATGGCAACCTCCGGGGAAACCTTGCCTGCTAAGGCCGTCTGCATATGATGAAGGTCGGCATTAAATTCCATATTCACCGAGAAGCCGCTGATACCAAAAGAGACTTTATTGCGGGTATTTAGGTTCTTCAGGTCTAAATTTTGCATCATTTCCCCTCCGGTCTGTTCCTCCAGACCGAATAGGTTGTTGTAAAGGAGAGGCTGAACGACAAGTGTTTGCGGAAGCGATTTGTAGTGTGTATAGGACATTATCTTATATCGTCGGTTGGAGCCAACGGTCTTTACCATATCGAACGTATTATTGATAGCATAGGCTTCATTTCTCAAGCGTTGCCCGATATCACTCGGCGGCTGCAATACCTGTCCGTTTTCCCGGCTCCATTCGCCTTCAAACCTCAGGGAGTTGTTCAGGTAAAACGTCTCTCTGTTACTTGTCAGCAAAAAATCCGCATTGGCTTTATGGCGTGACTGCCGGGAGTTCATTTGCTCATCAATAATAACTACCGACTGGTCAGGCAGGTAGTATTCCGTAAAAGCAGCGCTCTCCTTCTCCTGCCGGTCATAAAGATAGTTGAGATTGGTCACCAGGGTCAATTCCTTCCCCAATTTATGCAGGTCGTTGATTGAGCCGATATGCGAATCATTGAACCGATAGCGTTCTTCCTTGATAGCAGGAGCAGCGGGAGTCTGCACCTGGAGCGGGCGATACTCACCTATGCGTTGATTGGCATTGTAGTGCGCTGTTAATTCTTTGGTCACATCCTCACCGGCATTATTCCCTTTATAAACAAAGACATCTTGTGATTCAGGGGAAAAATACATACCGATCAGTTCGTTGTCACGTAAAAAACCGGGTACACCCACCCCCAACATGGCATTACCGGCAAATATTCCCTTTGCTGATTCTTTCAATTTCAGGTTGATGGCCGCCTCTGTCGGTATCTCAATACCTTGCAAAGCCTTTATGGGCTGATGGTTCTCCATCACCTGCACGGTAGCAATATCATCCGCACGGATATTATTATTGGCTATGCCATAACGTCCCTGCAACAGGTCGAGGTCTTCGATATAGAACTTACTGATCGGCTGATCCTGATAAAAGATGGTACCGTCGTCGCTCACCTGGATACCCGGCAACTTCTTTAACACATCCCCTATCGTGCGGTCATTCAAGTCTTTGAATGAACTCACCAGATAATGGAGCGTATCGCCTGTCTGGCGGATCTTTTCCGATTTGACAACGACCTCTTTTATCTCTATCAGTTCTTCGCTGACAACAAAATTCAACACCTGCGACCGATTGGCAATGGTTTGGGAAATCTTTTTCAGGTTAAAGCCGGAAACAACAATCGTCAAACTGTCCCGGTTGTTTTTGCTGCGAATCTCATAGTTCCCCTTTTCGTTTGTTGTGGCATAAGACTGCATGAGGTTATTATCCGTATCATAAAGGCTAACAATTGCATCTGTAACAGGCTCTTTGGTAAGATCCTGCGTAACCCTTCCTTTTATAATAGTTTGAGAATAAACTGTTGATGGTAGGATAAATAGTATAAACAGCCATATCCTCAGCCTCATTCCTTCTCGATGGGTTCTAATATCCAAGGCTCTATGCGGGAACCCATAGAATACTTGTTGTTATGTAGATGGCGCATCATGGTCGTCAGGCGGTTCTTTTCTGTTATTTTAGCTATTTGCTCAGGCGTAGACTTGATATAACTGTCTTTGTCCATTGTGATAGAATCTTTCGTTTTCTCGATACCTATCGCCGTGAAAGAAAAAACAAAATCATCGGATGTCGCTTTCAGTATAAGGCCGGGCAGTCCATACAATTTCCATGGCCCGTCGTTGATAGGTATTTCAGCCGTAAACCATGCATTATATGAGCGTCCTCTAAATGTCGTTGTTGCTCTTTGGCAGAGATACCCCAATACCGTAAGCGTATCATGGGTTATTTCCCATGCTTGTGGAGCAATTGTCTCCTCGCATTTATACACAGAAAGAGTACCCACTTTATCGGTTGTTATCACCTCGTTTTTCTTCCTGTTTTTATAAATTTTCGATTTGTTACTTCCCGGCTCTTCTACATAGATGCCACCCTGATTTCTCAGAATATTGAATTGTTCTGCCGAAGTGCCTTGCTTGATTATTAAGCCACCAGCTTTGCGTGCCGCATCTACATGGCTTCTAAACATTCCATCTCTCTGTGCATCTTCATTGTAAAAACAAGAACTGCTTTTCCCGACGAGAAGCATAAGCGTATCCGTAAGCACGCCTGTTACGTCGGTATTCTTATTCTTGTATTGCTGGGATGCTTCGTAGGTACATAGGATAGAGGCTTTGTCCAGCACCTCCTGTTTCAGTTTGCCTTGGGTTCGATCCATATCTTGTTTACTGAACTGGGCAAAGGCAAACGAGATCTTAGGCAGTAATAATAGTATAACTATAAATTTTCGCATGATATGTTTATTAAATATTTCATCTCTTTCTTAGTATCTGTAAAACAGCTTCATAGCTTTCCTGGGTTACTTCAACCTGGCAACCACCACCACCGGATTATCATCCTCTTTCAGGTTTGCTAGTATTTTCTTTAGCTTTTGATGTCCCTCTTGGTCTTTAATAGTTTGCTTTTCAAAGTATTCTTCCGTAAGCATTTCCTTCATTTCTTCAGCATTCCAAACATCTACAACCAGATTGTCTCCGGCATAGTATCTTGGGAAAACAGGTAATCCGCCATTGAGATCATTTACAATACCTTTTTGATGATGTTGATCCGTGTCAAGAAGCATATTTGTGTTTTTTTCTATATCGTAAATCCCATAAACAGAGCGATTGGTCGATCTGTACTCATTTACAAGGTGGTTGTATCTTGGCTTTGTTTTGGGACAGGGGAATATGTCGGGCACCAATGTGTTATAAAAAAAGAATTTGGGTGTTCCAACAATGTCCAGACCAGTATTAAATGCAAAATGTCGAGATCTTCGACGTGACATTTCAAATTTTTCAAGACATTCTATAGGGATGGAGTATTTGCCTACTTCAAAAATGTATGCCGGTTTTAATTTCGAATTCTCATATACGTAAAGTGTATCATTTACGTAATCTTTTAAATACAATTTGTCCTCAACACGAAAAGGAGTTAATGAGCGATGATAGGTGCCAACCCATTCTCCTTCCTTCTTGAAAAAAACATGATTAGGGAAACATTCGACAATTTTTCCATCCCCATTAAATAGAAAATATTTATATTTTGTTTCCCCATCATTGTGTATTGATCCTATAAACATGTCGCCGCCGACAGAAGAAATCTGAATTATAATTTTGTTGTTAATTTTAGGTTTCTGTATAGAACGAATATAATTCCCCTTAAAATCATACTCTGAAATTTTTGCTACATCATCAACATAAATAGCCTGTTTGTCAGTACTTGAGAAAAATATATTTGCGGAAAGATATTCTCCTGGGCCTTGTCCTATTCTTCCGATCTTATAAAGGAATTTCCCTGAAATATCAAAAGCGTTAAGATGCTCACCACGCATGAAAATATAATCGTCTTTAAGGATAATTCGAGGAAAAGGAGCATTAGGGAGCAAACATTCATCTCTTGTCTCCAGCGGGATTAACTCTATAGACGAAAAATAGTCGGAACAATAAGCGCGTTGGTATTTTTCTAT
Organism: Parabacteroides sp. PM6-13; assembly: GCF_029892605.1. Taxonomy (GTDB): domain Bacteria; phylum Bacteroidota; class Bacteroidia; order Bacteroidales; family Tannerellaceae; genus QVMG01. The sequence continues at coordinate 205,908 of NZ_JARXWF010000004.1, read as the reverse complement.
ATGGCCGATCAGATCAATCACCGGGTAGTCCCCCTCCGGTTTTTCTTCGGCGCAAGCAATCAGGTTGATGACTATAGCCATTAGTATGGGTAGTATTCTCATATAGGTGTTTTTAGATTTATACTACTCCCCCTGTTCTTCGTTTGGGTCAACGACAACCGTGATTTTAAGAGGTTTGCCGGCACGGATCACATCAAACACTAATGAGTCGCTGTATTCAAATACACGCCTATCCTCCATTATTATTTTTTTATTCATCAAATCCTTCGATAAAGAGTCGATCTTATATGTTAAAGGGTCGTAGTGTAACGTATTATAGTCTTCTCCATTTACGGCAATAATTTCATCTCCTTTTCTCAAACCGGCCGATCGGTAATAATTCCCGGCATAATCCGCTATCTCTTTCACAATACTTTTCCCCTGTGAATTTAACGCTGAAGCATAGTGAAAGCGCCTTTGCCTTGGGTCAATTATTCGATGAAAATTGTCGATAGGCTTTAATCCCATTTGCCTGTTTTTAAAGTCAAAAAGGACATTGAAGTGCTTTAGGAAATGCAATCCAATAAGGTATTTGGATGATATCCGGTTCGGTTTATCAAAAGTATAGACCCGTAAGGAATCGATTGTCATATTGTTCATAAAAGTTGCGGTGGTGGTGTAGTATCGGTGGTAGCTTCCGGAATACATCGTCCACACAGCCTCTTTCTTTTTGTTAAAGAAGCTTAGTTCATCGGCATGATGCATCAATGCTATATCCGATGGCATCCCGGTATCCACCAGATAAGGGCCATTGATTGTTACGGTATCACCATCGGCAGATGTTATTTGCAAAGGAAATTGAACGAGAATTCTTTTGTTATTCGGTTCCATCGGTAGCCAATAATAACTGTCCGGTATTATAAAATCTGCCTGTGGGTGAATTTCCAGGTAATTGTTTTCAAAATTCAGTTCCCAGACATGGGTGGTGTCATTCTCCGGGAAACCGAATATCCCATCCAATTCATCACCACTTTGTATCATATTTCTCCAATTAGCTATATTTAGGCTGTTATATGTTACATCCATCTCTCCTATTTTTATCGTATAGGGCCTCTTATAACTTAATCTTACCATTCTCGAAAAATTCCAACTTGAACCTCCAGATGTTGTATCCGGAAGATAAGTAGGAATAATGTCGGGATTAGATGTACAAAAAGCAGAATCCAGATCAAAATTGCCTGCTGTGGCTCCGGTATCAAAGTCCATATTGGCGATAACACCCTCGTTCAACTTAAGAGGAATTTTTATAGCCCTATAATCGGGTGTTATGGTAAAAGAAACCCGATTAGGGTAGGAGTCAATTTCTGCATTCGTTGGCTTATTCCCTGTACAACAGATATGCGTACAGAGGAAGGCAGATAGAATAACGGAAAAGAGATTGTATCTATTCACTTTATCATTCATAGCTTTCTTATTTTAATATACAAATTTCCTACTCCCCCTGTTCTTCGTTTGGGTCAACGACAACCGTGATTTTAAGAGGCTTGCCGGCACGGACCACATCAAACACTAATGAGTCGCTGTATTCAAATACACGCTTATCCTCCATTATTATTTTTTTATTCATCAAGTCCTTCGATAAAGAGTCGATCTTATATGTTAAAGGGTCGTAGTGTAACGTATTATAGTTTTCTCCATTTACGGCAATAATTTCATCTCCTTTTCTCAAACCGGCCGATCGGTAATAATTCCCGGCATTATCCGCTATCTCTTTCACAATACTTTTCCCTTGTGAATTTAACGCTGAAGCATAGTGGAAGCGCCTTTGCCTCGGGTCAATTATTCGATGAAAATTGTCGATGGGTTTCAATCCCATTTGTCTGTTTTTAAAGTCAAAAAGGACATTGAAGTGCTTTAGGAAATGCAATCCAATAAGGTATTTGGATGATATCCGGTTCGGTTTATCAAAAGTATGAACCCGAAAGGAATCGATTGTCATATCGTTCATAAAAGTTGCAGTGGTGGTGTAGTGCCGTCTATAGCTCCCGGTAAATTGTGTCCACACAGCCTCTTTCTTTTTGTTAAAAAAGCTTAGTTCATCGGCATGATGCATCAAAGCCATCTCCCATGGCATCCCGGTATCCACCAGATAAGGGCCATTGATTGTTACGGTATCACCATCGGCAGATGTTATTTGCAAAGGAAATTGAACGAGAATTCTTTTGTTATTCGGTTCCATGGGTAGCCAATAATAACTGTCCGGTATTATAAAATCTGCCTGTGGGTGAATTTCCAGATAATTGTTTTCAAAATTCAGTTCCCAGACATGGGTGGTGTCATTTTCCGGGAAACCGAATATCCCATCCAATTCATCACCACTTTGTATCATATTTCTAAAGTTGTTTATATTTAGGCTGTTATATGTTACATCCGTCTCTCCTATTTTTATCGTATAGGGTCTCTTATAACTTAAGTTTAACATCCTTGAAAAAACCCAACCTGAACCTGTAGATGTTGTGTCCGGAAGATAAGTTGGAATAATGTCGGGATTAGATGTGCAAAAAGTAGAATCCAGATCAAAATTGCCTACTATGAATCCGGTATCAAACATCATATTGGCAACAACATCTTCATCCAACTTAAGAGGAATTCTTATAGCCCTATAATCGGGTGTTATGGTAAAATAAGCCCGATTAGGGTAGGGGTTAATTTCTGCATTCGTTGGCTTATTTCCTGTGCAACAGATATGTGTACAGAGGAAAGCGGATAGTATAAGGAAAAGGAAAGTAATCTTCTTCAACGTGGGAAATAGTTGGTGTTTCATGTTGATTTTTTTTAGTTTCATAATAACTAGAATTAAATGGTTGCGATATATTTACTCTTTAAATCGTAATAAGAATAACAGATCGTTTTCCTCTTCGTCCATATCCTGAACGATTTCTTTCAATCGTCCGCTGAGTTTCCCTTCTTCTAAAGCGTCTTTTAGGGTAGCTACATCATATTGCAAGGCGCCTATTTGCGCATTTCTTGTGGTGGTAATAACGCCTGGGGTGAATGTAATCTCATCTTGGAACTCATCAAATATAATCTTTTGCTGGTATATATTGCCATCTCGTTTATCTCTTACTAATTGATTGTATTTGAAAGGGAGCTGCATTGTTATAGTCTGGATGAACTCGTAATCTCCGCCTTCAAACAGGGTATTCAGATAGGTCTGTTGCCGATCGCTCATAGGGGGAGTACGTACGAAAACCGGTTTCAGGGGTTGATCTTTTTGATAATAAAACATCGTGTCGGTCTCCTGATGATAAAGCAAAAAACCATCTCGGTAGTTGATAATATTATTTTTTCTTGCCGGCACTATTCCGATAGAAGAATCTATTACGCCAAGGGGGATATCAAAATTCTCTGGGACCAGGATATATTCCAACACATGACCATCCTGCTTGGATATACGGCAAAATGGGTGTTCGAATGAATTTCCAATATATTCCATTTTCTCACTTCCTGTTGCTTCTGCTTGAATATTCCGGATCTTAAAGTTGCTTTTTGCTCCGTCGTATAGTAAAAGTGAATTTTCATCACAATCGAACAAAACACCCAACGAAGCATCCGAAGGTAAGGCAAACCCTCTTTTATATTCACCCGCAGACGAATAGACAAAAAGTTTCCTCTTTGATGCGTCCAACACGAAAAATTCATCTTTTTCTTCATCATAAGCTGCCGATGTGGCTGTTATATATTCCTCCGGTCCATTCCCATGACGGTTAAATTTAGACTTTAGTTTTCCATCAAAAGTGAAAAAGAAATAGTCCTGTGTTCGATAGCCATAAATGACAATCGTCTGATCGGTGATGCAGGCCACAAAACCGTTAAACAGACTCTCGTCACTATATTCAAACCGGACATACGACACATCGGCTATCTCTCGCAGATCAATTTCTTTCATAAGATATTCGCGACTCACATCAATACTTGTCACATGGTTGTCCTTTTTGTCAGAAGAACAACCTGTTAGAAGCAAGAAACAAACAATACATGTAAATAGATTCTTCATGATTTTAATTGTTGATTATACGAAAAAGATGAGATGGTTCGGTTTTTTATTTAAACTGAACCAACATAAAGACATTGTTGCCTTCCTCTTCGTCCAGTGTGGCAACCAATTTTTTTAACTCTCCACTTAGTCTGTTTTCGTTATATGCCTCTTTGAGCTCCATGAAATCTAATTCGAAGTGGTAGCCTTTTTCATAATAACTCAGAAGACGTGGATCGAAATGAAAACTTTTTCCTGTATAGTCAGGATGTATCATTGTCGGACGAAATATTTCATCTGTTTTCTTGTCCCTCATGTAATAAATGGCCGACGGATATTCGCCTTTTAGGTATGGATAAACAGCCATGAATTGAAAATCCCCCGCGTCCATACATATATCCATGAAAACCATAGGCTCCGAATGGTTCAATAGCGGCTTTTTATGCAAAAAAGGAGTCAGTATTTTCTCCTTGTTATAAAGGAAAACAGTATCGGTTTCGGGATTGTATAAAAGAAGCCCATCAGGAGACTTTCTTACCCGCGTATACCCAATTTGCCCGAAAAAATCGCCATCGTTAATTGTGCTCACGTTTATCGCATTATTACTCGCTAACTCAATATGCTCTAACACTTCTCCATTCGCTCTGGACATCAGAAAAAAAGAGGAATCATTTGCCTGCTCTGTCAGAGCCGATTTATCGCCTGCATGTTGTTTGTTGATATTCCGCCACAGGTTCGTGTTGTCATACACCAATATGGATTGATCATCAAAAAAAGCTATCTGATTCCCAATGTTTATCTGTGGGAAGGTCAATCTCCTTTTGAATTCACCCAAAGAGGAATACACCTTTATGTAATTATTAAAATCAGGGATAACATATACTTCATCCTTTTCTTCATCATACATGACAGCACTTGCGTTTGAATACTCTTCCGGCCCTTGTCCTTTTCGATTAAAACGTGACTTGGGAACCCCTTCTTTTGAAAAAAACAGTACACTTTGCGAAGAACGATCAACGACAACAATCGTGTTTTCAGTCACATAGTCAATACCCCCTTTGTATAGAAACTCTTTTTCTTTTGTGTCTAAGTACAAATAATGTACATCGGCTATGTCGGTTATCAAAATCTCTTTTTCAGGATAATTTTTTGTAACGTCAATGCATGGCAACCCTTTCTCTGTTTGTTTGTCAGAAGAACAACCTGTTGCAACAATTAGCAAAACAAACAAGCACAATCTTATTATTTCTTTCATAATTCCTATTTATATGATATATACTATTTATCCTATCTCTATCACGTTTTTGAAACCATAGAACTGCGCTAAGCAATCCAACAACAGCTTAACGCCCCCAGCGAAAAGGACCGAGTAGGGTGGGGGATTGCTGTTGTGCAAGACTTGAGGACAAACCTAATAAAAAATTATCTTCTAAATAAGAAAAACGGGATTTTCGTATTCACACTCGTATTCACATTGTTGCAACAGGTTATAAATCAACAGATAGCCGGGATTGCTCTTTTCAAATCGTTAGCCTCAAATCCACTCCAATTAGCAGAAATCAGCAACTATTCCCCCTTTCATGTGGGGAAACAACGTATGTTTAGCGTAGCGATAACGCAAAGCAAAGGGATAGGGAATATATAATTTCTTCTTATGGAGATCGTCAAATACGGTTCATGCGTTGAAAGTGGCTTCGGCGGTATTGTGCCGGTGTGGTTTGTTCGTATTGACGGAAGGCGTGGAAGAAGGTGGCCTGGGTGCGGAATCCGGATTGTAGAGCTACTTCGCGCACCATCATTTCCGGATGTTCAACCAGTAGGCGCTTGCTCTCCTCCAGTCGGTATTTTAACAGACAGGCGCTAAAGGAACATTTGAAGTGGTTGTTGAATATACGTGACAGGTAGGTCCTGTTAACCGGTATCACTTCCGAGGCATCTGTCAGACGCAGATCTTTTCTAAGATATGCTTTGTCGTTCTCAAGCCAGTGGCGTAGCTTTTTTACTTGTAACATTTCGCTCATGATAAATCCTTTTTGTTAAACGTCGTCTAAGTTAATCATGATATGCTTTTTACCTTTTTTTACAAGTGGACAATATGATGGACAATGCGGAAAGGTTTTACAAATCAGCCTGTTTCGTCGTGGGAAAAAGGATTGTTGTGGTTCATTCGATAAATGCGTATTTTTTACATTATAGTCAAATCGGAGGGAAATTGAAGGGAGAAGGGAGAAAGGAAAAAGGAGAAGGGAGAAAGGGAAAGGGAAAGGGAATTGGAGGGAGGGTGCGCAAACGCCGCTTGGCGGCGATCTGTATACAGCCCCGTGCGGAAGCGCGGGGTAATGATCGTATGATCAACAGCGCCGCGTAGCGGTGCTATGTGTTTGTTTTGATGGTTGTTCCATAGCACCGCTACGCGGCGCATTTTTTGCGTGTCCCTTTTCCCCGCGCTCACGCACGGGGCTGTATACAGATCGCTGCTATGCAGCGTTCCCTCACTTCAATTCCCTTTCTCCCTTCTCCTTTTTCCTTTCTCCCTTCTCCCTTCTCCCTTCTCCTTCAAATATTACCAAATCTGAAGATTCGCTCCACCTTCATCATTACACTACCTAAATTCAAATACGCATTCGCCGGATGGACCATTGTTGTTTGAGTCGAAGGCCTTGGCCAACTATCATTTTGTCATTTCTGCCCGAGTATTTTTTCGAAAACGTAGGGGTATTTTAAATTACCCGCAGGAGTAACACTTTTTAACGTATCATATTGTAAAGCAAAACGGGGTTTTTGCTTGCATTTTGATATTTTGGTTTGTGCCCGTTTCCCGGGTTCGTTGCCTTCCCCTTTTCCCCTTATTTGTCTATGATTATTTTTAACGGTCGTCAAATGGGTTTCTCGAAAAAAATTCTTACGTTTACGGACTGATTAAGAAGTTAAACGCAGTAATAATTTAAACGTACAATGAACAACGCGATTTACAGATTTGCGAATCCGGGAAATGAACCGGTTAAGGCTTATGCGCCAGGGTCAAATGAAAAAACAGAGTTAAAAAAAGCCATTGCGCAAGTTAGTTCCGAAGAGTGGGATATTCCTTTGATTATTGGAGGGAAAGAGGTTCGCACCGGGAATACGGGTAAGGTGGTGATGCCGCATAATCATCAGCATGTGTTGGCTACTTACCATAAAGCAGGTGAGAAAGAGGTGCAAATGGCTATCGATGCTGCTATGGCTGCCCATAAAGAATGGTCTGAACTGCCTTGGCTGGAACGTGCTTCCATTATGATGCGCGTGGCCGAATTGTTTGCAACAAAATACCGCTATCTATTGAACGCCTCCGTGATGATGGGACAGAGCAAGAGTCCTTTCCAGGCAGAGATCGATGCGCCGTGTGAGTTGATCGACTTCTTGCGCTACAGCGCTTATTATGCCGGACAGATCTATGCCGATCAGCCCTATTCTGACAAAGGCATCCTGAACCGTATGGAATACCGTGCATTGGAAGGTTTCGTTTTCTCGCTCAGCCCGTTCAACTTTACGTCGATCGCTTCTAACCTGAATATGGGACCGGCGATGATGGGTAATGTGGCGGTTTGGAAGCCCTCGACCACGGCTATTCACTCCAACTATCTGTTGATGAAAGTATTTCAGGAGGCAGGATTGCCCGATGGCGTCATCAACTTCATTCCCGGACAGGGCAGCGTGATTGGTAAGGTGATTACGGCAAGCCCGGATCTGGCAGGTTTCCACTTCACCGGATCAACGGCTACCTTCAATACCTTGTGGCGTCAGATGGCCAACAACCTGGAGAATTACAAATCGTATCCGAAAATTGTCGGCGAGACAGGCGGCAAGAACTTTATCTTCGTACATCCCTCTTCTCCGACTTTGGAAGTGGCTACGGCTATCGTGCGTGGTGCTTTTGAGTATCAGGGACAGAAATGTTCGGCTACTTCACGCGCTTATATTCCTAAATCGCTTTGGGGAGAGATCAAAGAGCAGATTGGCGGTATGCTGAGAGAGATAAAGATGGGTGATCCGACCGACTTCACCAACTTCTTTAATGCGGTGATCGATGAGGCATCGTTCGATAATATCAAGAGTTATATCGACTTTGCAAAAGAGGCGTCGGATGCGAAGATTATCTTCGGTGGTGGATGCGATAAGTCGGTAGGTTATTTTGTAGAACCGACCGTGATTGAGACAACCAATCCGCAATTCAAGAGCATGGTAGAAGAGATCTTCGGCCCGATTATTACGGTGTATGTTTACGACGATAACAAATACGAAGAGACATTAGATATCTGCGACAAGACCTCGCCGTATGCACTGACAGGTTCTATCTTCGCCCGCGACCGTTACGCATTGCAGACAGCGTTTAACAAATTGCGCTATTCAGCCGGTAACTTCTATATCAATGATAAATCGACCGGAGCGGTGATTGCTCAGCAACCGTTTGGTGGTTCTCGTGCTTCCGGAACGAACGATAAGGCAGGAGGCCCGTTAAATCTGATTCGCTGGACTAATCCTCGCTGTATCAAAGAGGCGTTGGTTCCACCAACCGATTATAAGTATCCGTTCTTGGGAGAAGAATAAATGTAGAAATGAAGAATGAAGAGTGAAGAATGAAGAATCTGCAGAGATAATCATTCTTCATTCCTTATTCTTCATTCTTCATTAAATTTCAAAATACTATGTTAGACTTTAATAATACCGAAATTGCTTTTTCTTCCAAGTCGAAGAAAGAGTTGAAAAACGCCTACATGCTCTATACCGTGATGAAGTATCCCTGGATCGTAAAAGCGGGTAAATGGGCATCCAATATTGCTATAAAAATCCATTTTCCACTAGGATGGATTGTGAAACCGACCCTTTACAAACAGTTTGTCGGAGGGGAAACGCTGGAAGAGTGTCGTAAGATTGTCTCTTACCTGGAGAAATTCAATGTGAAATCGACTATGGACTTTTCGGCCGAAGGAGAACAAACACCCAAAGGCATAGAGGCTACCTTCCACGAAACACTACGCTCTGTCGACAATGCCAAAGCGAATCCGAACATCGCTTACGCCGTGTTTAAGCCATCGACCATCACCCGTGATGAGATACTCTGCAAAGCTTCCGAGAAACGCAAAGACCTGACCATCGATGAGATCAAAGAGTTCCGGGAGTTTAAAGAGCGCTTTATGGCCCTCTGCCGTCGTGCCTACGATAACGATGTACGCATTTTGGTCGATGCCGAAGATTATTGTTTTCAGGATGCGATCGATGAATTGACCGATGAGGCCATGCGTGAGTTCAACAAAGAGCGGCCGATTGTGTTTGCTACCCTGCAGATGTATCGCCACGACCGTATGCCCTACCTGCAGCGCATACTGGATGATTCCATCGAAAAGGGCTATTACCCGGGTATTAAGTTTGTGCGCGGCGCCTATATGGAGGAGGAGAGAAAACGCGCGGCCGAGATGGGTTATCCCGATCCGATCTGCAAAGACAAACAGGCGACCGACGATAATTTTGATGCCGGCGTGGCGTTTGTCGTGGAGCATATCGACCGGATGGAGCTCTTTATGGGTACCCACAATGAGGAAAGCAACTATAAATTGGCGAAACTGATCGACGAGAAAGGGCTGAAACGTGATAATCCCCGCATCTTCTTCTCGCAGCTGATGGGCATGAGTGATAATATCTCCTTCAACCTCTCGCATGAGGGCTATAATGTGACTAAGTATGTGCCTTATGCACCGGTGCGCGATGTACTGCCTTACCTGTTGCGCCGTGCCGAAGAGAACACCTCGGTGAAAGGACAAACCGGGCGCGAATTGCGTATGTTGCAGATCGAAATGAACCGCAGAAAAAACGCCAAGAAGTAAAAACAACCTCTTTATTGATGATTGAATACAAAAAAACCGGGAAGAAATTCCCGGTTTTTTCATGTATAAGTATTGCTTTTTATTGCATGCTTTGGGCTACATCATAGCCGGCTTTCAACGCTTTGAGGTTCATTTCGACCACCTCTTCGCCCTTACGTCCGAAGATACTGCGTATGCCCTCTTCGATCTTCTCGAAATCGATTTTCAGGAAAGGAGCCGCAGCGCCCAGCATCACGATATTGGCGGCACGACTTGTAGCCACCTCTTTCGCGATGGCCTCCACATCTAATACCACTTTGTGCGGCAGTTTGTTCAGTTCCGCCTCCACCTTTTCCATCTCCGGATAGTTCGGGATGTTGATGAAAGGTTGTGAATTGGTTACCAGCCAACCCTCTTTCTTCAGGAAAGGCAGGTAGCGCAGGCTTTCCATCGGCTCCAAAGAGATGATCAGATCGGCCTGCCCTAAGGCGATCAGGTCGGAAGCGATCGGCTTATCAGACAAACGCAGGTTGGATTGCACGTCGCCTCCACGCTGGCTCATACCATGCACTTCAGCTTGTTTCATATACAACCCCTCTTTCAGGGCTGCTTCACCAATAACGGCGGCGATGGAGAGGATACCCTGGCCTCCTACTCCGGATAGGATAATATCTATTTTCATTTCTTTGCGGCTTTACGTTTTCTGGCATAGGTTTGGATACACTCGCGACGTGGGATAATCACCGACACGCCTTTGTATTCGATCTCTTCACGGATGATGGTTTTCATCTCTTCGAAATTCTTCTTCAAAGGCACCATCACGCGGATATGAGCGGGATCCACACCGATCCCGGCGCAGATAGACTCGATTCGGCCTGTGCCGGCGGAGTCTTGTCCTCCGGTCATAGCGGTGGTCTCATTGTCGGAGATGATGATGGTGATCGGCGTATTCTCGTTCACGCAATCCAACAGACCGGTCATACCGGAGTGGGTAAAGGTGGAGTCGCCAATCACAGACACGGCAGGGAACAGACCGGCATCGGAAGCCCCTTTCGCCATAGTAATGGAGGCGCCCATATCGATACAGGTGTCGATGGCGCGGAAAGGAGGCAAGGCACCCAAGGTGTAACAACCGATATCGCTGAACACTTTAGCCGCTCCGTTGTATTCCAATAGTACTTCATTCAATGCTTCATACACATCGCGGTGACCGCATCCCTGACACAAAGCGGGCGGGCGTTGCTCTACCACTTCCGGTATCGCGTAGAAACTTTCGATTTTTTTACCTAAGGCGCGGCCAACGGCATCGGGCGTGAGTTCGCCTTCGCGTTGCAGGGTTCCGTCCAGTCGTCCATGAACGATCAGCCCTTTATTCAGATAGCCTTTCAGTTGTTCTTCCACCATCGGGAAGCCCTCTTCCAGTACCAGAATCTCTTTACACTCAGCGGCCAGTTTCTCTACCAGGTTGCGTGGAAGAGGATATTGGGTGATCTTCAATACCGGGTGTTCGAAGCCTTCGGGGTAGTTTTCCGAGAGGTAATTGAACGCGATACCGGTGGTAATGATTCCCAAGTCTTTATTGGGCGCGTCGAAATATTGGTTGTAGGTTGATTCTTCTGATTCGCGGGTGAATACAGCCTGTGCTTCCAATAATGTTTTGTAGCGTTTGCGAGCCAGGGCAGGCAGAAGCACAAACCGTTGACGACCATCCGCCGGTGTACTCATTTGATTCTCTTCCTTTTGCGGACGGGTAACCACACCGGCACGTGAGTGTGCCATACGGGTGGTGATGCGCAACAGGACAGGATAGCCCAGTTTTTCAGAAAGCTCGAAGCCGTCATATACCATGTCGTATGCCTCCTGTTGGTTGGATGGTTCCAACATCGGGATCATGGCAAAGTTGCCATAAAAGCGGTTGTCCTGTTCGTTCTGGGAGGAGTGCATCGAGGGGTCGTCGGCCGTTACAATGATCATCCCGCCATGAATCCCGCTCATCGAAGCGTTCATAAAGCAGTCGGCAGCCACGTTCAGCCCCACATGTTTCATACAGCAAAGGGTACGTTTCCCTGCGTAACTCATTCCCAAGGCTGTTTCCATCGCTGTTTTCTCGTTGGTGCTCCATCGGCTGTGGATGCCACGTTCTTTTGCGATCGGAGAAGCCTGGATATATTCCGTGATTTCGGTAGAAGGGGTGCCCGGATAAGCATATACACCGGAAAGGCCGGCGTCGATAGCCGCTTGCGCAATGGCCTCATCCCCTAAAAAAAGATGTTTTCCCATATAGATTATGTTTTCTATGATGAATGTTTACTAATTATATGACAGCACGTAATGTCACGCTGTGACGTGTACAAATATACGCCTTTTGCTTTTATCCCCGACAAAAACCTATCGAATATTCCTCCGGTTGAGTTCCTGTCGGTAGCGGTTTGCGTTGTTGTTGTGTTCCCGCAAGGTGGAAGCGAAGTTATGGCGCCCTGAAAAATCTTCCTTGGCAACCATATAGAGGTAGTTGTGTTTCGCATAGTTCAATACGGCATTCAGCCCCTGGATGGAAGGAATGCGAAGCGGTCCGGGAGGCAAGCCGGGATAGATATAGGTATTGTAAGGCGAGTCAACCTCGAGGTGCACATAGAGGATGCGTTGGAGCATAAAGTCGCCCACAGCATATTTCACTGTCGGATCGGCCTGCAACAGCATACCCCGGTGGAGACGATTGATGTAAAGACCGGCTACCACCGGGAACTCATCCGCCACAGCGGTCTCTTCCTCTACGATAGAGGCCAGGATTGCTACCTCTGTCGGAGTCAGCCCGATCGATTCAGCCTTCTTACGGCGTTCGTCCGTCCAGAAAGCATCGTATTCCCGTTTCATCCGGGTTAAGAGAGCGTCAGGCGATATATTCCAATAGACCTCATAGGTGTTCGGTATAAACAGGCAACGGATTGTCTCCAGATCAAAACCTAACGAGTCGCAATAGGCGGGATCGGCCAGGCGGTTCAGGAGATCTTCGGACGAGAGCATCAACTGTTCGTCCAACCGTCGGGTCAGATCTTCCAGGAAACGGATATTATTAAAGGTGATACGCGTAGCGGTTTGCTGCCCGCGGCGAAGGCGATTCAAAAGGTCCAGGTTACTCATCTCCGGCTCTACCGCATAACGTCCCGTACGCATGGCTTCGGGATAATGCAAGCGATTGGCCAACCAACGAAAGCTCCCCGGGTTTGAGCAGGCGGCAGAATCGGTCAATTGACTGCATAAATCATCGAAATCTTTTCGCTCATCCACATAAATATACACCTTGTCGGAAGGGGTGAAGTTCGGACCTACAGCCATTCGGTAGAGCCACCAGCCTATTATCGCAGCCACAAGAAATAGGGATAAAAGAATCCCTAAAGCGATGACCCATTTGGAACGTTTGGTAATACCCATCTTTATAATGCTTTGACTATCAGAATAAGCAGCAAAAGTAGCATCTTTTTCTTGAAAAAACGCGGTAAAAGGCTTTGTTTATTAAAAATTACGCCTATCTTTGCAGCGCAATTCCCAAAGAATACACCCGGGAAGTGAAGGAAGTGTGGGTGAGTGGCTGAAACCACCAGTTTGCTAAACTGACGATATCGCAAGGTATCCGCGAGTTCGAATCTCGCCGCTTCCGCAAAAAGCCTGATAACTCAGGCTTTTTTTTTTGTCCGGACGCGAAATACGAAAAAGAGAAAAACTTTTTTTGTTTGTACGGATAAAATGTCTACCTTTGCCCCGCTAAATTTATTTAATAATCAAATTAATAACAGCGTTTATGAACAATTACGAAACTGTTTTCATTTTAACTCCCGTTTTATCTGACGCTCAGATGAAGGAAGCAGTAGAAAAGTTCACAAACTTCCTCAAAAAAGAAGAGGCAGAGATTGTGAATGAAGAGAACTGGGGATTGCGCAAACTGGCGTATCCTATTGCCAAGAAAACGACCGGTTTTTATCAATTGGTTGAGTTTAAAGCGAATCCTGAAACCATTGCGAAATTGGAAGTACAATTCCGTCGCGACGAACGGGTGATCCGTTTCCTTACTTTCCGTCAGGATAAATACGCAGCTGAATATGCAGCGAAGAGAAGAAATTTGAAAGCATCTAAAGAAACAGTAAAAGAAAATTAATCATGGCAGCTCCATCAGAAATCAGATATTTGACACCACCTTCCGTGGATGTAAAAAAGAAAAAATATTGCCGTTTCAAGAAAAGTGGCATCAAGTATATCGATTACAAAGATCCTGAATTCTTGAAGAAATTCCTGAACGAGCAGGGAAAGATCCTTCCTCGTCGTATCACCGGAACTTCTTTGAAATTCCAACGTCGCGTAGCACAGGCTGTGAAAAGAGCACGCCACCTGGCATTGCTGCCTTACGTAACCGATTTAATGAAATAATTTAAAAGAGAGGAGACAGAATATGCAAGTTATTTTGAAAGAAGATGTAGCGAACTTAGGCTACAAAGACGATATCGTAACAGTAAAGAGCGGTTACGGACGTAACTTTCTAATCCCCCAGGGCAAAGCGGTGATCGCTTCCGAATCGGCAAAAAAAGTATTGGCAGAGAATCTCCGTCAACGCGCTCATAAGCTGGCGAAGATCAAAGAAGACGCTGAAGCATTGGCTGCGAAATTAGAAGGTGTATCACTGACTATCGGAACAAAAACAAGCTCTACAGGTACTATCTTTGGTTCTGTAACCAATATTCAGATTGCTGAAGCATTGGAAAAACTTGGCTTTGAAATCGATCGTAAGAGCATCTCCGTGAAAGACGCGGTGAAAGAAGTAGGAAGTTATAAAGCGAAGGTGAAACTCCACAAAGAGGTAGCCGTAGAAATTCCTTTCGAAGTTGTTTCAGAATAAGACAGGAACAAACATAGAGATAAGAAAGAGCGATTCCGAAAACGGGGTCGCTTTTTTTTTGGGCTAAGCGGTTTTCGCTCTCCTGTTTTCCGAGCTGAAATGGGCTGTTTGATCATTTCATAAAACCTATCTGCCTGTAGATTCGTGAAAAAGAAGTACATTTGCCTTCGGTTGTAAACAGGAAGCAATGACGACGGCAAAAGATTTTTTGTGTGTGAGCATCCTCATCGTGCTGTTTTTACTTTTCCCGATACAGAAAAGTGTTGGGAACGACAAGGTATTTACGGTGGTGATCGATCCCGGACATGGAGGGAAAGATCCGGGTGCGGTGGGTGCTACGGCCAAAGAGAAAGATATCAACCTGGCTGTTTCCTTGAAGTTGGGGAAGATGATTGCCGCCTCTTTCACGGATGTGAAGGTGGTCTATACGCGTGACCGCGATCGTTTTGTGGATCTGGACGCGCGAGCGAATATGGCCAATAAAAACAAAGCCGACCTGTTTATCTCGATTCATACCAATGCGGTGGCCAAAGGAACGGTCAGAGGAACGGAGACCTACACCTTGGGGTTAGCCCGGACGGAAGAGAATCTGCGTGTGGCTATGATGGAGAACTCGGCCATCCTATTGGAGGATGATTATATGCAAAAATACGAAGGGTTCGATCCGAAATCGTCGGAGTCCTATATTATCTTCGAATTTATGCAAAACAAACATATGGAGCAGAGCATCTCTTTCGCTTCGGAAATTCAAAAGGGTTTTGTTGCCTGTAAACGGGTCGACAGGGGAGTGCGTCAGGCCGGGTTTCTGGTGTTGCGCAAAACCAGTATGCCGAGCGTATTGGTGGAACTGGGTTATATCTCTACGGCGGCGGAAGAAAAATATATGAAGTCGGCTCAAGGACAAGACCAGTTGGCGCGGGCTATTTATGATGCTTTTGTAAAATATAAACGTGAATACGATCGCAAACAGGGTGGTGCGTCGGCCAGTGTGGCTGTTGCTTCGAAAACCGATGCGAAGCCGGCGGCTACGACCGGTCAGGTGGTTTATAAGGTGCAGATTGTGGCATCCAACAAAAAGCTGGCATCCAACGCCAAGGAATTGAAGGGGTATAAGAATGTTGATTTTTATGTAGAAAACGGTCTGTATAAATATACGTATGGCGAATCGACCAGTATGGATGAGATACGTGCCATCCGCCGGAGTCTGGCAAAAGATTTTAAAGACGCCTTTATTATCTCCTTCAAGGATGGCAAAAAGGTAAAATGAAGTAAGTAATAATTTAGAAAAAGAAATAGAGAAGATGAAACATGCATTTACAAAAGAAGCGAAAATCGGATTGGTGACACTTGTCAGCCTTATACTATTATATATAGGTATAAACTATCTGAAAGGAATCAACCTGTTCAAACCGGTGAACCATTATTTTATTACGTTTAGTGATGTGAGAGATCTGACGGTATCGAGTCCGATCTATGTGGATGGTTATAAGGTGGGGCTGGTACGTTCTATTAACTATGATTATTCGACGGTGGACAAGATCGTGGTGGAGGTTAGCCTCGACAAAGAGATGCGGGTGAACAAAGACAGTTATGTGACGATCTCCAAAAGTTTGTTGGGCGGTGCCGATCTTTATCTGCATCTGAACAAGTATACCTCTGAGTTTATCAAATCGGGCTCTTATATAGAGGGGCGTATAGAGGGTGATATGATGTCGTCGCTTCAAGAGAATCTCCTGCCGGGTGTGGTGGATTTATTGCCTAAGATCGATTCGATCCTGGCGGGGTTGCAGGCGATTGTGAATCATCCTGCTTTATCTCAGTCGCTGACTCAGATCGAGCGTACGACGAATAACCTGGAACTATCGACCAAGCAACTGAATAGCTTGTTGAATAAAGATGTGCCGCTTATCGTGGGCAACTTAAAAACGATTTCAGATAATTTTGTCTCCGTGAGCGAAGAGTTTAATGGCCTGGACTACCGGGGATTGTTTGCTGAAATCGATCAGACATTGTCTAACCTGAAAGAGACCACGGAGAAATTGAATTCGAAAGAAAATAGCATAGGCTTATTGTTGAACGACAGAAGTTTGTATGATAACCTGAATCAGACCTCTGCCAACGCGGCTTCTTTGTTGCAAGACCTGCAGGAGAATCCCAAACGCTATGTCCACTTCTCTCTCTTTTGATCGCTTGACACTTTAAGGAGAAACTCGCGCGCTGATAAAGCGAAACTCTGTTGAAAGATTATTTAGAATGGTTCTAATTAACGGTGAATCTGTTGAAATTCTTTGCTTTCAGCATAACCCTCTCTAATCGAACGGAGTAGAATGATAAGTGAGCAAAAGGTTCGTTTTTTTGACAAGAGGCTAACGCGCTAGTTGGCTGATTTTCGGTTGAATGATTTTTTTTGTTTGCTGTAAGATGTTGTCAGTCAGATGCTTTTTTGTAACTGATTGAAATTAAACAGGATATTAATATGCAAGATTAACGCGGGTTTTATTGCCTTTTTTTTTTCGAAATAATTGCTCAACTTTGCTCAGCAAAACAAAAATAGAAAGTTAGGGAGACTACAAAGAAATGCAGATGAATCATACCATATTGTGGGAAAGCTGTCTTAATATCATTAAGGACATTGTGCCGGAGGCGGCTTATAAAACATGGTTTCTTCCAATTATTCCGTTGTCATACGAAGAAAATAAATTCACGGTACAAGTGCCAAGTGAATTCTTTTATGAGTTTCTGGAAGCTAAATATGTAGATGTGTTGCGGGCAACCATTTACCGCGTTTTTGGTCCGGGTACACAGTTGTGTTATCGGGTGAAGATCGTAGATAAAACACCTGAAGGTACGTTGGATTATCCGGCAGGGAATGGTACGCCACTCCCTTTTGACAAAAAAGGCAAAGCGATCACAAAGGCGCCTAATCCGTTTGCGCCGTCAGCGCCTCAGGATCTGGATCCGCAGCTTAATGCGAAATATAGTTTTGATAACTTTTATGAAGGAGTTAGCAATCGCTTGGCGCGTACCGCGGCAGAAGAGGTGGCTAAGAATCCGGGGAAAACTACTTATAATCCCTTGTTCCTGTATGGTCCTTCGGGCGTAGGAAAGACTCATTTGTGTCATGCGATAGGCCGGCGTATTCGTGAGCTCTGCCCGGAAAAGAAAGTCTTGTATGTTAATGCTCACCTGTTCCGTATTCAGTTCACCGATGCGACCCGTAAGAATACAACCAACGATTTCTTGAATTTCTATCAAGGGATTGATGTATTGTTATTGGATGATATTCAGGAGTTGATCGGTATGGAAAAGACACAGAATACCTTCTTCCATATATTCAATCACTTACATCAACTGGGTAAGCAACTGGTGTTGACTTCCGATAAGGCTCCGGCGGATTTGCAGGGGATCGAAGAGCGTTTGATTACTCGTATGAAGTGGGGATTGACGGCTGAGATGAAACGTCCGGATGTGGAACTGCGCAAGAAGATCTTACGTCATAAGACGCTTCAGGATGGTATTCGTATGTCGGACGATGTGTTCCAGTTTATCGCAGAGAATGTCAGTGACAATGTGCGTGACCTCGAAGGGGTGCTTGTTTCGCTGATGGCTCATTCGGTGATCGATAACCGGGAGATTGATATGTCATTGGCGCGGTGGGTGATCAGTCAGAGTGTCAAGTTGGAGAAAAAGCAGTTGTCTATTGAGAAAATACAAGAGGTAGTTTGCGATTATTTCAATCTGGAAACCTCCCTTATTCAAACGGCTTCCCGTAAACGGGAGGTGGTGCAGGCGCGTCAGATTGCTATGTATTTGGCGAAAAAATATACCGATAGTTCCTTCTCGCATATCGGACAACTTGTCGGAAAAAAGAATCATGCAACTGTTTTGCATGCTTGCAAAACGATAAAGGATCAGATTGAAATAAATAAATCCTTCCGTTCTTCGGTAGAAGAGATAGAATCGTTGCTAAAAAAATAATTTACTCTTGCAAGTAAAAGATACGAAGAGCGCCTTATGGGTGCTCTTTTTTTATCTTTTTTGAGAACTGCTCTCTTTTATGTAATTTTCTTTTTGGAAAACTTTTTGTTTTCATGAAAAACGTAAACCTTTGAATATCAGTTCTTGTTTTGTTTGTTTTGGAAAACTTATTAACAATGGAGGTTTTTATAAGAGAATAATTTGTGTAAGTGTCGAACAATTACTAATCTTGCATTGTTAAACAATCCGCATACGCTTATTACAAAAAAAATACAACCGTGGTTCAAACAACTTTTACTTTTGACGAAGCCTTTAAAGCTTCAATTGACTATTTTACCGGCGATGAACTGGCCGCTAAAGTGTGGGTAAACAAATATGCCTTGAAAGATGCCTTTGGTAATATCTACGAGAAATCGCCGGAGGATATGCATCGCCGTTTGGCATCAGAGATTGCCCGCGTAGAAAAGAAGTATCCTAATCCGTTAACCGAACAGGAGCTTTTTGATCTTTTCGATCATTTTCGTTATATCGTACCGCAGGGGAGTCCCATGACCGGTATTGGCAACGATTATCAGATCGCCTCTCTCTCCAACTGTTTTGTGATTGGTATCGATGGCCAGGCCGACTCGTACGGCGCCATTATCCGTATCGACGAAGAACAGGTGCAACTGATGAAACGCCGGGGTGGGGTAGGACATGACCTCTCGCATATCCGCCCGAAAGGTTCACCCGTAAAGAATTCGGCTCTGACCTCTACCGGATTGGTACCGTTTATGGAGCGCTATTCGAATTCAACACGCGAGGTAGCTCAGGACGGACGCCGGGGTGCTTTGATGCTGAGTGTATCGATCAAACATCCCGATTCGGAGTCGTTTATCGACGCGAAAATGACAGAGGGCAAAGTGACCGGTGCCAATGTTTCGGTGAAGATCGACGACGACTTTATGAATGCCGTCGTGAACGGAACAACCTACAAACAGCAATATCCTATCGATTCGGAGAACCCTACGACGGTGAAAGAGGTGAATGCTTCGGAACTCTGGGGGAAAATCATCCACAATGCCTGGAAATCAGCCGAGCCGGGAGTGCTCTTCTGGGATACCATCCTGAAAGAATCGGTGCCCGATTCGTATGCCGACCTGGGATTCCGCACCGTTTCAACCAATCCGTGTGGGGAGATTCCTCTTTGTCCGTATGACAGCTGCCGCCTGTTGGCAATCAATCTCTATTCCTATGTGGTGAATCCGTTTACCCCCGAGGCCTATTTCGATTACGACCTGTTCAAAAAACATGTGGAATTGGCACAACGGATCATGGATGATATCATCGATCTGGAATCGGAGAAGATTGAAAAGATTCTGGAAAAGATCGATTCCGACCCTGAATATCAGGAGGTAAAGCAGACAGAACGCCATTTGTGGGAAAAGATACAGAAGAAAACGCTTCAAGGCCGCCGTACAGGTGTCGGCATCACGGCTGAAGGCGATATGATTGCTGCTTTGGGATTGCGTTATGGTACGGAAGAGGCAACCGAATGTGCCGAAGAGGTACAGAAAGTGCTTGCCTTGGCGGCTTATCGTTCTTCCGTAACGATGGCCAAAGAGCGTGGTGCGTTTGAGATTTTCGATGCGAAACGTGAAGAGAAGAATCCGTTTATCCAACGCTTGCGTGCGGAAGATCCGGAAATGTATGACGATATGGTGAAATATGGCCGACGGAATATTGCCTGTCTGACCATTGCGCCAACCGGCACAACCAGCTTGATGACACAGACCACTTCGGGTATCGAACCGGTGTTTCTGCCTGTTTACAAGCGTCGCCGCAAGGTAAATCCGAATGATGCCTCCGTACGTGTCGATTTCGTTGACGAGACAGGCGACTCCTGGGAAGAATATATCGTGTTCCATCATAAGTTTGTCACCTGGATGCAGGCAAACGGTTATGCGGTGACCAAGAAATATACGCAGGAAGAAATCGATGAACTGATCGAAAAATCACCTTATAATAAAGCGACCTCCAACGATGTCGACTGGTTGCAGAAGGTACGCATGCAGGGTCGTATACAGAAATGGGTGGATCACTCCATCAGTGTGACGATCAACCTGCCGGAAGACGCGACGGAAGAGCTGGTAAATACCTTGTATGTCGAAGCTTGGAAGTGCGGATGTAAGGGCTGTACGGTTTACCGTGACGGTTCACGCTCAGGCGTATTGGTATCGGCCAGCGACAAGAAAAAAGAGGACTGCGACTGCATGGAACCGCCGGTGATTGTCTCTACCCGCCCGCGTATCCTGGAAGCTGACGTGGTGAAATTCCAGAACAACCGTGAGAAATGGATCGCCTTCGTAGGCTTGTTGAACGGTCGTCCGTATGAGATCTTTACCGGTTTGGCCGATGACGACGAAGGTATCATGCTTCCCAAAAATGTGAATAAGGGATATATCATCAAGAGCTACGACGACGATGGTGGCAAGCACTATGACTTCCAGTTCCGCAACAAGCGTGGTTATAAGATGACCATCGAAGGATTGGACGGCAAGTTCGACCCGGAATACTGGAACTACGCGAAACTGATCTCCGGGGTATTGCGCTATGGTATGCCTATCGACCAGGTAATCAAATTGGTTCAAGGCATGGAGCTCGATAGCGAATCAATCAATACCTGGAAGAACGGGGTGGAACGTGCCTTGAAAAAATACCTGCCCAATGGAGCGGAAGTGAAAGGACAGAAATGCCCGAACTGCGGATATGAAACATTAATCTACCAGGAAGGCTGTCTGATCTGCACCAACTGCGGCGCATCCAAGTGCGGATAACGCATCCTTTCGGATAGAAGAAACGAAAGAGTGAAAACGTTTGCGGTATTCAATGGATGAATACTTACGTTTTCACTCTTTTTCTTTTGTGTATATTTGTACTTTCGATGTCACACACACTAAAACACAGTGCCATGAAGATAACCTTTCAGATAAATTTCCACACGGTCTGGGGGCAGAAGATATGTATAGTCGGTTCCATTCCTCAATTGGGTACCTGGCAATCCGCGTTAGCCAAAGAGATGTATTATGTAGGCGATGGTAACTGGCGCTTGCAGCTCGATGTGCCTTCGGATGTGAAAACCATAGAATACCGCTATTGCCTTTGCGTCAACGACAAACAGATCTTCGAAGAATGGGAGAAGAATCACCGGATAGAGCTGGATGACTCCTCCAAAGAATATACCTTGTTTGATTACTGGCAGACAAAGCCGCTTGATCTGGCCTTTTATACCTCGGCTTTTACCCAAAGTCTTTTCGCGCATCCCTGCAACACCTACGAACAGATTGTGCGGAGCGGAAAGCAGCTTATCCTAAAAGTATCCGCCCCGAAGGTGGAGAAACACCAGAGCGTGGCTGTCGTTGGAAATCAACCGTCGCTGGGTGACTGGGATCCCCAAAAGGCGATGCGCCTTAGTTGCGACACCTTCCCGGAGTGGGAGGTGCATCTGGATGCGGCGCGGATCACCTACCCGCTGGAATATAAGTTTATCCTTTGGGACAATGATATACAACAACCGGTATACTGGGAGACGGGCGAGAACCGCTCCTTGGATCTGCCTGCGCAGAAAAAGGGTGAGACCTTTGTGGTCTCCGGCCTTCACTTCCGCGATGAATTGCCTCTCTGGCGCTGCGCCGGAACGGTGATCCCCGTTTTCTCGCTCCGTTCCGAAGGTAGCTTCGGGGTAGGCGACCTGGGCGATTTGCACAAACTGGTCGATTGGGTGAAACTAACTCATCAGCGCTTCATCCAGGTATTGCCGATGAACGATACGACCACGACGCATACTTGGCGCGATTCCTATCCCTATAGCGCCATCTCTGTCTTTGCCCTGCATCCGATGTATATATGTCTATCTTGGGTGGGAGAGCTGAAAGACCCTGCCAGGGTGGCCTATTACGAGGCGATCCGGAAGGAATTAAACGAAAATGCGACTGTCGATTACGAACAGGTCAACCAATATAAAATCGCCTGGTGCCGGGAATATGTCGAACAGGAGGGCCATGCCTTTTTGGACGATCCGGCTTTCCGCAGCTTCCTGGCTGAGAACGAAAGCTGGCTGGTGCCGTATGCGGCGTACAGCTACCTGCGTGATCAGTATAAAACCTCCGATTTCAACGATTGGGGAAAGGATGCTGTCTACAATAAAGCACGTATTCGCCGCCTGACTTCACCCGAGAGCGAAGCCTGGCCGGAGATCTCTTTTTCCTATTTCCTACAATACCTATTACATATCCAATTCAAATCGGTATCGGACCATGCGCATAAGAATGGCGTAGTCCTGAAGGGTGACCTGCCTATCGGGGTGAGCCGCACCAGTATCGAGGCATGGACCGATCCGCAATACTTCAATATGGATGGTCAGGCCGGCGCTCCGCCCGACGATTTCTCTACGATCGGGCAGAACTGGGGCTTCCCGACCTACAACTGGGAGGTGATGGAGCGCGATCATTATGCCTGGTGGAAGAAGCGTTTTCAGAAGTTAGGCGACTATTTCGATTGCTTCCGCATCGATCATATCCTGGGATTCTTCCGTATTTGGGAGATTCCTTTGGATCATATACAGGGGTTGTGTGGTCATTTCAGTCCGGCTTTGCCGCTGACCAAAGAGGATATCGAGCATTATGGGCTCTGGTTTGACGAGCAACGTTATACCACTCCTTACATCCACCGCAAGCACCTGGAACTCTTGTTCGACGATTGGGCAGATGAAGTGGAAAGCACCTATCTGGCGCAGGTGGATGCCGATTATCTGACGCTGAAGCCCTATTGCGATACACAGCGTAAGATCAAAGAATTGTTCCGCGATAAGTTCGACGTGGCCTCTATGCGTATCCGGGAAGGCTTGTACACCATCGCAACCGAAGTGCTCTTCCTGCGTGATCCCCGGGAGACCCATAAATTCCATCCCCGCATATCGGCTTCGAGCTCCTTTGCCTACCAGGAATTGAGCGGATCCGACCGGTACGCGTTCGATCAACTATACTGGGATTTCTTCTATCACCGCCATAATGGCTTCTGGAAGGTGCATGCGATGAACCGTTTGGCTCCGCTTGTCTCTTCGACCGATATGCTGGTGTGCGGCGAAGACCTGGGCATGATTCCTCAATCGGTACCGGAAGTGATGAACCGTCTGCAGATATTCAGTCTGGAGATCGAGCGAATGCCCAAAACGCCTCACCGCGAATTTGCCGATCTGCAGAATCTGCCTTACCATTCCGTATGCACCACCTCCACGCACGACATGACTCCGATCCGTAACTGGTGGAAAGAGGATCGTGGAAAGATACAGCGTTACTTCAATCAGGTATTGACACGTGGCGGAGAAGCTCCTGAAGAGTGTTCTTCCGAGCTGGCGACCCAGATCGTATCCAACCATCTGGCTACTCCTTCCATGCTGACCATTATCCCGATTCAGGATTGGTTTGCCATGGACGACACGGTGAAGAACCCCGATATCCAGTCGGAGCGCATCAATGTGCCGGCCGATCCGCATAACTATTGGCGCTACCGCATGCATCTCACCCTGGAGCAGCTGATGGAAGCCGATTCATTCAACGAAAAGATCATCTCCCTGATTGCCGGATCGGGCAGACGATAAAAATGCGTATTCCTTATGACAACACAGATACGACTCGATAAGATGAAGTTCTACGCCTACCACGGCGTTATGGAACAGGAGCGCAACGTAGGCAACCACTTCACGGTAGATTTGACCATTACAGCGCCACTTGAGGCGGCTACCCGGACGGATGCCCTGGAAGATACGATCAATTACGCGGAGGTGTTTGCTGTGGTGAAACGCGAAATGGATATCCCTTCCCGCCTATTGGAGCATGTCGGTGGTCGGATCCTCGCCTCCCTGAAAGCCTCTTTCCCGCAAATCACGGCTTTAGAGGTCAAGGTATCCAAGATGTCGCCCCCTTTTGGTGGTGATGTGGAGAGTGCTGCCGTTATTCTTCGGGAGACCTATAAGGCGTGAAGCATCCGGTGTAATACAGGAAACGCTCGTCTTCCGTATATTGCGATTCCAATGCCAGCGAAGGGAAAAGCCTTTCCAGGCGATAAGAGAGGGAGTCGGTGACCGAATAGAATAAGGAATCGGTGACCGACTCTTTCGGTATAGGCAGGTAAACGCACCTCTTTTTCTCGCTGGCAAAGAGATCGACCGTCATCCATTCCCGGGGCATTTGCCAGATAAGCGAATCATTTTCACTGATTCTCAAATCAATCTTCTCCGGCGACAGGAGGATGTTTATCGGCACATTTTCGTCTATACGCCGCCCTTCCAGGAGAGATGCTTTTGGTGCGGTCAGGTTTCCTGCCACCTCTTCCAATAATCTCCGGCTATGACTGGCCACCAGAATCCCTTCCTGTACAAAATAACCAAAATAGCTGTTCTCCCTATCCGGATAATAGGTGTAGGTAATATCCCCTTTCCGCTGCTTCAACAGATAGGCGCCATACTGCGGGTGCAGGATTGTTTTTTCTATCTCCCCTTTGTTTTTCCGGTCTGTTTTGGCATATAGAACAAGGCCGTCCGCATGAAAAGAGAGTAGGCAGGGCTGGGCTTTGGCAGCCAGCGAGAGGTAGATCTCCGGAATTGAGGCAATAAAAACCTGCAATGGATCCGAATGCCAGGGGGTACGCAGGCGGTTTATCGCCACAATCTGCTCCGGCGCTTCAGCGACCAATGTATACAGATCGGTCGCTTCCGCTTTCTTCTTCAAACGGATCGAGTCGTAGACATACCAGAACGACCAGACCGCCACACTGATAATCACCAGTGACAATACAATCTCTTTCCAATAACGTTTCATTTCTGCCCGAGGAAGTGGTTGCACCAGGGTTGTAAACCGCAGCTCTCGCATTTTGGTTTGCGAGCCAGGCAGACATACCGGCCATGCAATATAAGCCAGTGGTGGGCGATGGTCAGTAGTTCGGTAGGTATATTTTTGACCAGTTCTTTTTCTGTTTCCAGCGGTGTCTTGCTATTTTTTGTCAGGCCGATGCGGTTAGCCACCCGAAACACATGCGTATCGACCGGCATAGCCGGGATATCATAAACCACAGCCGCAATCACATTGGCGGTCTTGCGGCCTACACCGGGCAGTTTCTGCAATTCGTCCACATCGGAAGGCACCACGCCGCCAAATTCTTCCAACAGCATTTTCGCCATCCCGACCAAGTGTTTCGCTTTGTTGTTGGGGTAAGATACGCTACGGATATATTCATACACAGCCTCAGGCGTTGCCACCGCCATGACCTCCGGAGTGGGATAGGCTTCAAACAGGGCGGGGGTAATCATATTGACCCGCTTGTCGGTGCATTGTGCCGACAGGATCACGGCAACAAGCAGTTGGAACGGGTCGTCATAATGCAATTCGGTCTCGGCAATAGGCATATTCCTATTGAACCAGTCGATAACGCCTTTATAACGTTCCGATTTGCGCATAATGAATTTGTTTTAGTGAGCCGATTCGAACTGTTTCAGGAAACGGATGTCGTTTTCCGAGAACATGCGCAGGTCTTTCACCTGGTATTTCAGATTGGTCATGCGTTCGATACCCATGCCTAAGGCATATCCGGAATAGATTTTGCTATCGATACCACAATTATCCAATACATTGGGATCCACCATGCCGCAACCGAGAATCTCTACCCAGCCTGTGTGTTTGCAGAACGGGCAACCCTTTCCACCACAGATGTTACAAGAGATATCCATTTCGGCAGAAGGCTCGGTGAATGGGAAATAGGAGGGACGCAGGCGTATCTGTGTGTCGGTTCCGAACATCTCGCGGGCAAAAAACAGGAGCGCCTGTTTGAGGTCGGCAAACGATACGTCTTTATCAATATACAAGGCTTCCACTTGGTGGAAGAAACAATGCGCGCGGTAAGAAATAGCCTCATTGCGGTAAACACGTCCCGGGCAGATAATGCGGATAGGCGGCTGTTGCTGTTCCATCACGCGGGTCTGCACCGATGAGGTGTGCGTGCGCAGCAACACATCCGGATGATGTCCGATAAAGAAGGTGTCCTGCATATCACGTGCCGGATGATCTTCGGCAAAGTTGAGCGAAGTAAACACATGCCAGTCGTCTTCAATCTCCGGTCCTTCGGCAATGGTAAAGCCTAAGGTGGCGAAAATATCGCATACCTCCTTTTTAACAATCGAAAGGGGGTGGCGTGTTCCGGCCTCGATCGGATAAGCCGTGCGTGTCAGGTCGATATCATCGTGAGAAGTCTGGTTGTTGGAAAAGCCCTCTTTCAATTCGTTTAAACGGTTTTGCAGAGCCTCTTTCAGCGCATTCAATTGTTGGCCCACTTCCCGTTTCTGTTCCGCCGGAACGGTTCTGAATTCATCCATCAACGAGGAAATAGCGCCTTTTTTGCTTGCATATTTAATGCGCAATACTTCCAATTCCTCAGCGGTTGTCGCTTTAATTTTCTCTACCTCCTGACGGAGCGCATTGATTTTATCGAGCATGATTAAGTCTGTTTCTATTTGAGGCGCAAAGTTAGCCCTTTCTTTTTAGAGTACAATCGAAAGGCTCATTTTTTTATCCTGTTACGAGTCACTGTGGCATAGCCCTCCCGGAATTTTATAGCCGAAGCGCATCGGCAAAACTGTCGAAGCGCTTCAGCAAAATTGTCGAAGCGCATGGGCAGGCTTGCCGATGCGCTTCGGCTATAAAAAACTCCTTAAGGAATCTCTGCTTCCGGGGCAGTCTCCGACGTCGAAGGCGTAATAAATACCCTACTAATTCAATGTGTTTGTTTTGTGTGAGATACCTTTGTCTTATTCTTTGTATTCTCCTTGTCTCTATTATCTTTGCGGAGTAATATAATCTTACGAGTAAACCACATTCAAATCATGAAAAGCAAACTAATTACTCTCTTGCTTCTGGGGACTGTTTATGTCAATGCCCAGCTTGTGCCCGATTGGGAAAATCCCCAGGTGATAGGCATCAACAAAGAACGATATCATGCGACCCTCACCTTGCCATCCCGGAAGGCGGCCTGCAGTGAGATCATCTCACTCAATGGCAACTGGCGGTTCCGCTGGTCGCCCGATCCCGATAGCCGTCCGATCGATTTCTATAAAAATGAGTACGATACCAGCGGTTGGGATCTGATTGCCGTGCCCGGTTCGTGGCAATTGCAGGGGTATGGCAAACCCATTTATACCAACATTCCTTATCCTTTCCAGAAAGACGAACCGCGAGTGACCAGCGAACCGCCTGCGCATTATTATAGCTACGAAAACAGAAATCCCATCGGCTCGTATGTGACCACCTTCGAGGTCGCGCCCCAGATGAAAGACAAACGCTTGTTTCTTCACTTCGAGGGGGTAAAGTCAGCTATGTATATTTGGGTGAATGGCGAGAAGGTAGGCTATAGCCAGAACTCCATGTCGCCTGCCGAATTCGATGTGACCAACTATGTGAAGCCAGGAACAAACCGCCTGGCAGTAGAGGTCTACCGGTGGTCGGACGGGAGTTATCTCGAAGACCAGGATATGTGGCGGCTAAGCGGGATATTCCGACCGGTGGAACTGTGGGTACGCCCTGAGACGCACATCCGGGATTATGCGCTGGCGACCGATCTTTCGGACGATATGACCTCGGCTACGTTCCGCACAAAAGTATGGGTGAGAAACCTACATCGCAAGAAGGCGAAAGACCTGCAGGTTATTGTCCATATCACCGGTGAGGATGCTGATGGAGCAATATTCCATTCAACCAAGATCCATGATCTGAAAACAGTTCAGCCCCTTGCCGAAGTGCAGGTAGAACTATCTGATCTGTTGGAAAATCCCCGTCTGTGGTCAGCCGAAAAGCCCTATCTTTATCAGGTGAACATCACGCTTCGTAATAAAAAAGAGATACTCGAATCCTTCGACTACCACTGGGGCGTCCGTAAAATTGAAATTATAGGCGATATATTCAAAGTCAACGACAAACCCATTAAATTGAAAGGGGTGAATCGTCACGACTACCACCCCCGAATGGGATTCTATGTGGATCCGGAGACGATGGAAAAGGATATTCAACTAATGAAGCAGGCCAATATCAATATGATACGCACATCACATTATCCGCATCTGCCTTTGTTGTACGAACTATGTGACAGGTATGGCCTCTACGTTATGGACGAAGCCAACCACGAAAGCCATGCCTACGGATTGGGAAGTAAGACATTGGGCGATAATCCACGCTGGACGCTGGCTCATGTAGACCGGGCGGTGTCGATGTTGGAAAGGGATAAAAACCATCCGAGCATTATTTTCTGGTCACTCGGCAACGAAGGCGGAAGCGGCCTAAACCTGCAAGCGATGGCTGACACGGTTCGGGCGTTAGACCCCACTCGCCCGGTCTACAACGATACAGACCGGTCGGTGTCGGATGTCTATGATGAGGGCTACTTAAGTACTGAAGCCTTGAAAACCTTGGGTGAACGTATCACCGACCGTCCTGTGTTTCTGCGCGAATATGCCTACGCTATGGGCAACTCTATCGGCAATTTCAAAGAATACCTTGATGTGATCGAGGGTGATCCGAGCATCATCGGTGCAGCTATCTGGTGTTGGGTGGATCAGGGGATTCCTAAGAGACTGGATGGGTCACCGCTACGTTATCCCGAAAATCCTTCGTCGTTAAAGCTGATGCCCGGCGAGTTCTGGGCGTACGGCGGAGACTTCGGCGACCATCCGAACGATGGCCCCACCGGCATTAACGGACTGATATCGCCTGACCGCGTACCCCATCCGCATTACTACGAAGTGCAGAAAGTGTATCAATATATCCGGTTTCAGAAAGAGGGAGAGACGCGTATCAAATTGATCAACAGATATGATTTCACGGCGTTGGATGAGTTCGATTACAGTTATGAGTGGATTTGCGATGGCAAGAAAGTCGGCAGCGGCATTCTCCGCCTGCGTGATGATCTGATAGACGTTCCGGCAAAACCGGATGTCGAAGGCGAATTGTTCTTAAACGTATATGCCACCCTGAAAGAATCCACCCTGTGGGCCAACAAAGGGTTTACTATTGCCAAAGAGCAATTTGCATACAGTCGTTTCGAGACACCCAAACTAACAAACGAAGGAGGGAAGGCTGTCTATAAAGAGACGCCCGATGCTATTGACATTACGGCCGGAAGCGCGTTGTTCCGCATCGAAAAGGCTTCCGGTGCCCTGACCGCTTGGCAGGTGAATGGAGCCGAACTCTTGCAAGCCCCATTGGAACCCTATTTCTGGAAGCCCGCCAATGATGTCCAGAAGCGCAATAACTATAACAAACGCCTGGGTGCCTGGAAAGAGGCGGGTGAGAAGCGCATAGTCAACGCCTGCCGGGTCACTGCGAAAGAGGGCTTGGTTATCGTCGATCTCGACCTCTCTTTGCCGACCATCGGGGCCGCTTATCAGCTGCGTTATACCGTGAACGGCGTTGGACGCATACAAGTGGAGGCTTCTTACCAGCCGGAGAAAGAAGAGATTCCCCTGATGCCCAAATTCGGTATGCGGATGCGTCTCGCTTCAGACATGGACGAGGTGGAATGGTATGGGCGCGGCGAGTTCGAGAACTATCCCGACCGCAAAACGGCTGCCCTGTTGGGTCTCTATCGATTGCCGTTAGACAGTTTTATCACCCACTATATCGTTCCGCAGGATAATGCCAATCGAAGCGATGTGCGTTGGTTCTCGCTCAGCAACGATAACGGTCGGAAGATAAAAATCACCGGACTACAACCTCTCTGCTTCCGCGCTTGGCCTTATGGCGAGGAGGATGTGGAGGTGGCAGAACATACGCATGAACTGCCCCATCGCGATTTTATCAACCTAAACATCGACCTGACGATTCATGGGGTAGGGGGCGATGATGGCTGGGGAGCCCGCACCATGGAGAAGTACACGATCGATGGCAACAAAGCGTATGCATATGGATTTATGATGGAGTGCCTTCCGTAATGGGACTCGGGATATATTTATTCAACGATGATTGGTAAAATCGGTTGATTGGCGTTATCTTTGTGGATAAAACAAAAAACGAAAATGCCATGTTGAAAAGTATTCCTGAACGTATCGAAGCCCTTCGTCGGGCGATGAAAGAGAAGAAGGTGGATGCCTATATCATTCCCAGTTCGGATCCACATCTGAGTGAATATCCTGCCGATTGTTGGAAGGCGCGTGTTTGGATATCAGGTTTTACCGGATCGGCCGGAACGATTGTCGTGACAGCCGATAAGGCGGGGCTGTGGACCGACTCCCGTTATTTTCTGCAGGCGGATATTCAACTGGCCGATACAGGAATAGAACTGTATAAAGCCTCGCTTCCGGAAACGCCGACGATTCCTGAATTTCTATTAACAGCCTTGCAAGAGGGGCAAACCGTTGGTTTCGACGGCCAGACCTATGGGGCCTCCGAAGCCTTGAACCTGCAGGCTAAGCTCGCTAAGAAAAATATATCCCTGGAGGCATCCTACGATTTGGTGGGGGATCTCTGGGAAGACCGCCCGGCTATACCGAAGAACCAGATCTTTGAGATGCCGGTGGAATTATCCGGTCAGTCGGTTTCCGATAAATTGAATGTGATCAACGATCAACTGCACCAGCAGGGAGCGGACTGCCTGATTCTGGGCGCTTTGGATGAGATAGCCTGGACCTTTAATATCCGGGGCACAGATGTGACCTATAACCCGGTGGTTGTTTCCTACGGGTTCGTTTCGGAAAAAGAAACTGTTCTTTTTGTCGATCCGCAAAAGGTATCGAAAGAGATTGCCGAGAATCTGCAAAAAGAGGGAGTGATCCTGGCGGATTATTCCCGGATATATACCTATGTATCGCGCTTACCGCATGATTATACGGTGTTTATCGATAAAGCGAGAACCAATTATGCCCTCTATAAAGCGATTCCGGAGGCCTGTCGTATTATCGATGATATCACACCGGCCAACCACATGAAGAGCATCAAGAACGAAACGGAAATCAAAGGATTCCGCAACGCGCTGGTGAAAGATGGTCTTGCCATGACGAAGTTCTATATCTGGCTGGAGAAACAGATGGCCGCCGGAGAAAAGGTAACGGAGTTGAGCGCAGCCGCGAAGCTCTCTTCGTTGCGTGCTGAGCAGCCCCTCTACCTGATGGATAGCTTTGCGGCGATCAGCAGCTATGGCGCGCATGGCGCGATTGTCCACTACACCCCTTCACCCGAAACCGACGCGACGCTGTTGCCCGAAGGATTGTATCTCTTGGACTCAGGTGCGCAATATATGGACGGAACAACCGATATTACCCGTACAATCCCTCTGGGTGAGCCGACCGAACAGATGAAAAAGGATTTTACCCGCACGCTGAAGGGCATGATCGGGATTGCCAAATGTAAGTTTCCCGCCGGCATACGGGGATGTCTGATCGATGTGTTTGCCCGGAAGGCTTTGTGGGATGCCGGGATTCAATACTTGCACGGCACCTGTCACGGTATTGGCCACTGCCTGAATGTGCACGAAGGACCGCAGAGCATCCGTATGGAGGAGAATCCGGTTATATTGAAACCGGGTATGGTGATGAGCGACGAACCGGCGATGTATCGCACCGGTGAGTATGGCATACGCACGGAGAATATGATCCTGGTGCGGGAAGACAGCGAAACGGAATGGGGCAAATTCCTCACCTTCGAAACGCTTACCCTATGTCATATCGACACCCGCCTGGTGATTCCTTCTATGTTGTCGGTACGTGAGCTTGCCTGGCTCAACAAATACCATCAGATGGTGTACGATTTGCTCAGCCCCCAGCTGAACGAAGAAGAGAAAGCGTGGTTAAAAGAAAAAACAAGCGAGATATAGGCTTGCCTATATCTCGAATTATGAATTATGAATTATGAAGGGGAGACTCTTCTTATATTCTTATAATTCATAATTCACAATTCATAATTAAAGAAAAGATGGCTTTACTAAAATCAGTTCGTGGCTTTACGCCCGAGATAGGAGAAGATACTTACCTGGCCGATAATGCGACTATTATCGGCGATGTGGTGATTGGCAAAGGATGCAGCATCTGGTTTGGTGCGATCCTGCGTGGCGATGTGAACTCGATCCGTATTGGCGATGGGGTGAATATCCAGGATGGTTCGGTTTTGCATACCTTGTATGAGAAATCGACGATTGAGATCGGTGATAACGTCTCTATCGGGCACAATGTGACCATTCACGGCGCAACAATATGCGACGGTGCTTTGGTTGGCATGGGGTCGGTGGTATTGGATCATGCTGTGATAGGAGAGGGGGCGATTGTGGCCGCCGGCTCGGTGGTGTTGAGCAATACGATCGTGGAACCGGGTAGCATCTATGCCGGTGTGCCCGCTAAGTTTGTGAAGAAGGTCGATCCCGAACAATCGAAAGAGATCAACCAGAAGATTGCGAAGAATTACCATATGTATTCGTCGTGGTACAAGGAGAATGAAGAATGAGGAATGAAGAATGAAGAATTGGAACGAAGTGTAAGCAATGAAGAAGGTATTTATAATAATAGGGGTGGTAATTGTGTTGGTGGCAGGTTTTTTGGCTTTGCCATCGAATTATTATCTGCGGCAGGCGTTGATTCATCTGCATCCGAAAATCGATCAGTTTCCGATCTTTGACAACCGGGTGGTCGTTGCGGCTGATCCTGTTCCCTGGCCGGTGGCGGAGGGGTATAATCGATTGTCCTTGCCGGAGGATGTGTTGCCTGAGTTTGAAGAGTTGGAGACGGTGGCGTATGTGGTTATTCAGGATGGCAAATTGTTATTTGAAGAATACTGGGATGGTTATTCCGAACGCTCGCATAGCAATTCCTTCTCGATGGCAAAGAGCATTGTTTCGCTGGCTGTTGGATGCGCGATCGATGATGGTTTTATCGAAAGTGTCGATCAGCCGGTGCAGGATTTCTATCCCGAGTTTGCAGAATATAACGGGAAGACACTGACCATTCGTCACCTGTTGACTATGAGTGCCGGGGTCGATTTCCAGGAGGCCTACACCTCGCCCTTTTCGCCTACGACAAAACTCTATTACGGGAATGACCTTCAGAAGGTGACCTTCGATATGAAAATGATCGAAGAGCCGGGAGTCAATTTTGTGTATCAGAGCGGTGTCACTCAGTTGCTCACCTTTATTGTGGAGATGGCGACCGGCGAACCGATCAGCGACTATGTCTCGCGTCGGCTTTGGTCGTTTATGGGAGCAGAGGAGACTGCCGTGTGGAGCCTGGATAAGAAAGATGGCATAGAGAAAGCCTACTGCTGTTTCAATAGCAACGCCCGTGATTTTGCCCGTTTCGGACAGCTCATACTCAACGAAGGACGTTGGGGTAGGTGGCAACTGGTCTCTGCCGAGTATATGAAAGAGGCGACGACGCCCGATCGTTCACTTATCTACAAAGAATATAATACCCCCAACACGGTGTATGGATTCCAGTTCTGGAACCTTGCCTTTGAAGGTATGCGTGTGATCTATATGCGTGGCATATTGGGACAATATGTGTTTGCCATACCCGAGAAGAATGCGGTGATTGTGCGCTTAGGAAAGAAACGGAGTGAAGAGAAAACTGCCCAGCACTATCCGGCGGATATCGATCTGTGGCTGTCGACCGGCATGCGCGTGTTGGATGCCGCAGAGAAATTGACCGAAAGAGCCGATGAGGCAGAATAAAGAAATAGTAAAACAAAGATGATGATAAAAGATGCTGTGCAAAGCTATTTGCAGAAAAACAACCTGAAAGCGATTGATCTCAAAGCGGTCCTGTTTGATATGGACGGTGTACTGTACGACTCCATGCCGTATCATGCCCGTGCCTGGAAAGAGACGGCAGACAGATATAACCTGATCTCTTCACCCGAAGACTTCTTCCTGATGGAGGGACGTACGGGAGGTGCAACAATTGACGCGTTGTTTCACCGCACCTTCGGACATGGTGCGACGGAGGAACAGAAGCAATCGATATACGAAGAGAAGGCGGCTCTCTTCAATAGTTACAATGAAGAGGCTGTCATGCCGGGTGCTTCGGAAATGCTTCAGAAGGTGAAAGAGGCCGGGATGCAGGCCATTTTGGTGACCGGTTCGGGACAACATAGTCTGATTGACAAGTTGAATGGGCATTTCCCGGGCATATTTACCCTTGAAAAAATGGTGACCGCCTATGATGTGAAGTATGGAAAACCCCATCCGGAGCCCTATCTGATGGGCCTGGAGAAGGCGGGCGTCAAAGCGCACGAGGCGATTGTGGTGGAGAATGCTCCCATGGGCGTAGAGGCCGCCGTAGCAGCCGGTATCTTTACGATTGCTGTCAATACGGGACCGCTGTCCGACTCCGTACTGTTAGATGCCGGAGCCGGTCTCTTATATCCTGACATGAAAAGTCTGGCAAACGATTGGGATCGCTTACTTGCTGGCTTTCAAGCCGCGAATAACGGATGAGGTAAAGCCGGAAAGTTCCATCTCGTTCAACCCTTTGATGGTGATACCACCGGGCGTAGTCACCTTGTCGATCTCCGCTTCGGGATTGCTTCGGTTATGCTGAAGCAGGTCGACCGCTCCTTTGACTGTCTGTAACACGATCTCCTGTGCCTCCTGTGGGTAAAAGCCCAGTTCCACACCACCTTCGATAGAAGCGCGTATGTAACGCATGGCAAAGGCGATGCCACTGGATGCCAGGGCGGTACCGGCCGACATCAGGCGCTCTTCGATCAACATGGCATCTCCCATCTCCTTGAAGATATTCAATACCTGCGTGGTCTGCTCCTTCGAAGCATTCCGCGCAGAGACGAAGGTCATGCTGCTCATCACGGCGATAGCCGTATTGGGCATGATACGGAAGATGGTGGGTGATATCTTGGAATCCATATTCTTGGTCAGGTAGCTGTTCAACAGGTCGAAGGTGATACCAGCCGCTACCGACAATATCATATGTCTGTCGAAATCCAATACCGGTTTGATCTCGTCAATGACCGATTCTACGCGCCAAGGCTTAACCGAAATGATAATGATATCCGATTGGCTGACAGCTTCCTGGTTGTCGTATGTCACATGTATATCGGGGTGAATCTTTCTTAGCTTGTCTAAAGAATCATACTCAGGATGCGCGGTACAGGTCACGTCTGAAGGGTTAATAATGGTGCCGTTTACTAATCCTCGCGCGATGGCACCTCCAATATTTCCTGTTCCGATAATGGCTATTTTCATTGTTTCATGTGTTAATTATTCATCAAAAGAGGCGACAAATGTAGACAAAATTATTGAATATCTGCCTCATTGTCGTATATTTGCCTCCATAGTTTAAACTTAAAATACAAGTATATGAAGAAGATTTTTGTAGCAGCCCTCTTGTCGGCGTGCGCGCTTACCGCTGTGGAAGCACAGGAAACAAACGACTATGTTTTCACTCCCGTCAAAGAACTAAAAATCACACCGGTTCAAAACCAAAGCCGTACAGGTACCTGCTGGTGTTTCTCCACCCTGGGATTTATTGAGTCCGAACTGATCCGCATGGGGAAAGGTGAACATAACCTGTCTGAAATGTTTGTGGTGAATCATACCTATCGCGACAAGGCAGAGAAGTATGTGCGCATGCATGGCACGATGGAATTTGCCGAAGGCGGTGCTTTTGACGATGTGTTGTATGCGATCAAGCATTACGGTATCGTGCCCGAAGCGGTGATGGATGGCAAAGAATATGGCGAAGACATACATGTTCATTCCGAATTGGTTGGTATCCTGAGAGGATATGTGGATGCAGTGATCAAGAACCGTAACGGAAAGCTCTCTCCTGTTTGGCAGGATGGATTCAACGCAGTGGTGGATACCTACCTGGGTAAGTTGCCGGAGAAATTTACCTATAACGGAAAAGAATATACCCCGCAGAGCTATGCGAAAGAGTTAGGCTTGAATATGGATGACTATGTGTCATTGACCTCTTTTTCGCACGAACCGTTCTATAAGGCATTCCCCATTGAGGTGCCCGACAACTGGCGTTGGTCTGCTTCCTATAACCTGCCGATTGACGAACTGATGCAGGTGTTCGACAATGCTATCAATACCGGTTACACGATTGCTTGGGCTTCCGACGTGAGCGAAATTGGCTTTACCCGCAACGGTATCGGCGTAGCTCCGGATGTAGAAGCGATTGAAACCTCCGGTTCCGATCAGGACAAATGGGTTGGATTGAGTGCAGCGGAAAAGAATGCGGAACTGCGTAAAATGGTTGAGAAACCGGGCGTAAAAGAAGTGACTGTTACCCAGGAAATGCGTCAGAAGGCGTATGATAACTACCAAACGACCGACGACCACGGTATGCAGATCTTCGGTATCGCCAAAGACCAGACCGGAAAGAAATTCTATATGGTAAAGAATTCATGGGGAACCGACAGCAAGTACAATGGTGTTTGGTATGTATCTGAAACATTCGCCAAATACAAAACAATGGATATCATCGTACACAAAGACGCCCTGCCAAAGGCAATCCGTACGAAATTAGGTATCTAAAAAGAACACTTTTTGCTAATTAAAAAACTCCTATCTGCTTTTGCGGATAGGAGTTTTTTTATGGAAATCTTTTATTCTTTCTTCTGATAAACCCTCACATGGTCGATTTCATAGAAAAGTGGGAAGGCTGTTTCCGATGGGTCGCCACCATTGATGCCGCCGATGGCCAGGTTGAGTAGGATATATTGCGGGTGATGGAAAGGATTCGTTCCGTCCGGATTGAGCGTTTCAGCCAGGTCGACTTCGTTCAACAGCTCATCATCCAGGTAGAGGCGGATAAAATCTTTGTCCCAGTCCATCTTCCAGATATGGAACTTATCGGCCCACGTGGGATCTCTTTCCTCAAAATGCGTCATAGGCCAGTGTGTCGTGTCCCAGGTGCCGTTGGCCCAGCAGGCATTAGCCAGAATTGTGGCTTCGTCTTTCACCCGGTAGTATTCCATCAGGTCGATCTCTCCGCAAAGCGGCCAGGGACCTACATCCCGGTTACCCAGAAACCAGATGGCCGGCCAGGATCCTTTGTAGGCCGGAATCTTGGCTTTTACCTCAAACACACCATACAGCCAGTCGTGCAGCCCAACGGTTTTTACACAAGCCGAGGTGTACTCCACCAATTCGCGTTCTTTCCGCCAATCCTGGCTGCCCTCTTCATAAAGCGGATTAGGTCTTGATTCCCGCTTCGCTTCAATAACAAGACGTCCATCTTTTACATAGGCATTCTCCGGCTGATACCATTGGTGTTCTCGGTTGCGAACGAATCCGTTCTCATAGGTCCAATTGGCAGCGTCCGGTCTGCCGTCCTGGTCGAACTCGTCTGACCATACTAAGGTGTAACCTTCAGGAGCTGTGTCCTGTTCTTTGGGTTGCTGTTTGCAACCGCATACTACTGTAATAAACAGAAGGAGTAATACTGTTTGTTTCATGAAAAAAGTTTTTATAATAATTAAAAGGAAAAAGGAAAAATCATTTCTTAATCAAGACCGTAATGCGCAGTCCCAAATCAAAGAAGACCATTTTGCTATTGACATTTTGAGTAATATGACGTTCGGCCTTGGCCAGTTCGTCCATTAGGTCGAATACGTTTCGTTCGTTGACAAAAGGAGAAAAATTAACCGAAAACTGACTCTCCTCCTTATTCATATAGTTCATCTCGGGTGCTTGGAAGCGGTAGACGAAGTTCTCCCGTATCAGATGCTGACAGTAGGCGAGGTAGTTCTTCTGTCGTTCACGCCCAATGCCGGCCATCACATCCGCCATCTCCTTCATCCCTTTTACATTGCGCGACCAGGAGTTGCGCATCATGCCTTTGAACTGCTCCAGGAAGAATTGGTTTTCTTCTCCCATACTGATCGCCTCGATCGCCTGCAGGAAATTGCCGTCGGCCAAGTGAGCAATCTGCGTTGCATCTTGTGACTCCAGGTGGTAGAGTTGTTCCAGCGCCTGAGCTATTGCCTCTGTCCGGATAGGGCGCACATGGATTCGTTGCGCACGGGAGAGGATGGTGCCCAGGATCAGATCCGGTGTTTCAGAGATCATCAGAATCACCGTGTTCGTGGGTGGCTCCTCTATAATCTTCAGTAGCTTATTGGCACAGGTCGGATGCAGTTTTTCCGGCAACCAAACGAAGAGGATACGGTAATCCGCCTCGTAAATCTTGAGGCTAAGCTTGCGGACAATCTCATCACTCTCTTTGGAATAGATAAGCGCCTGCGAGTTACCGGCATCCATCTCATTCAACCAGTCGTCGAGCGAGAAGTAGGGTCTGCCCGACAGGAACTCACGCCATTCGGTGATATAATCGTCACATACCTCTTTCTTTTTCTCTTTTTTGGAGATGATGGGAAAGACAAAATGCAAGTCGGGGTGTGCCAGTTCGTTGAATTTCAAACAAGATGGACATTTTCCACAAGCATCCTCCGCACCGCGTGCCTGGCAGTTCAGGTAACGGGCATACGCCAATGCCAACGGGAAAGCACCTGCCCCCCCGTTTTCGGTAAACAGTTGCGCGTGAGGGACAATCCCCGATCGGGCCGATTGCATCAACCTGTTTTTCACCTCTTGCTGTCCTATGATATCTTTGAAGTACATGCCGTTTTTGTTTTTTGTTCCTTAGGGGCAAAGATAATAAAGATATAGGAATTTGGTGATCTCCGTCGCGCGGCAATGGTGAACAAATATTTGTCGGTTCTCAACGCGAATGGGCTGTCTTCGTCTTCACAAACACCACGGCGATCGCGGCAAACAACAGGAAGATACCGCCTGTCAACAGTGCATACATCGGATGTCCTCCGTACACATTGCGCACGATCCAACCGTGGATAATGCCGTTGGTGATCTGCGGCAGGGTGATAAAGAAATTGAAGATCCCCATATAGGTGCCCATTTTTTCCGCCGGAAGACTGTCGGAAAGGATGGCATAAGGCATAGCCAGGATGCTCGCCCAGGCAATGCCCACTCCAATCATTGAGACGATCATCACGTTCGTGTCAGTCAGGAAATAGAGCGACATCAATCCCAAGCCCCCCAGGGTAAGGCAGATCGCATGGGTCGATTTGCGTCCCCATTTCTTGGCGATCGGAATCAATAAAAGGGCAAAAAGCATGGCAACAAAGTTATAGACGCTAAACAACTCGCCCACCTTATCGCCCGCGGCGGCATATCCGGCTGAAGAGGGATCGGGCGAATGATAGACATGCTCGGCTATCGCCGGAGTGGAATAGACCCACATGGAATAGAGAGCAAACCAGGCAAAGAACTGACATATGCCGAGTTGCCACATCACCTTAGGCATATGCGCGATATCATATATGATCTCCATCAATCCGTTCCGGTGTTTCTCCTTCGGCTTATCAGCCTCCTCTCCGCTGAACTCCGCCAGCTCTTTCGGTGAGTACTCTTTGGTTGTCACGATGGTCCACAGGACACAGACAAAGAGAACGGCAGCTCCGACATAGAAAGCATATTTCACATTATCAGCCACCTCGCCCGGTTCCGCCATGTTCGAAAAACCGAAGAAGCGGTTCATCAGGCTCGGCATGAGCGAACCCACCACCGCACCGATCCCGATCAGGAATGTCTGGATCGAGAAACCAACCGTATGCTGCTCGGCAGGAAGCATATCGCCCACCAGAGCACGGAAAGGCTCCATAGTGACATTGATGGAAGCATCCATTATCATCAACATACCGGCACCTATGAGTACCGGCGAAAGAATAGCATGGGTGGTCTCAGGCGATATAAAAAGCCCGGCGTTCGGCATCAGGATCAAGGCGATCGTCGTCAATATGGCACCCACCAGAAAGAACGGGCGTCGCCGTCCCAGGCGGTTCCAGGTACGGTCGGAATAGTGTCCAATCAGGGGCTGTACGATCATGCCGGTCAACGGAGCAGCCAGCCAAAACAGGGAAAGATGTTCGACATCGGCCCCGTAGATCTGAAGGATACGGCTCGAATTGGCATTTTGCAACGCAAATCCAAACTGAATACCTAAGAAGCCAAAGGTCATATTCAGGATTTGCCAAACACTCAGGAAGGGTTTTGCTTTCATGTATTCGTATTTAATGGATCAACACACAAACTTACAGAATTATCAACGAATATCGAATCCTCGCCCCATAAAAAAAGAGATGCTCCCTGAAAACGTTTGCGGACAAAATAGCAAAAGGCCATCCTGAAAAAATCAGAACGGCCTTTAACACACATGATCTATCTATGTAAGATACAATTATTCTTTGGCAGCGCTTTTGCTGTGGGCAATCGATTGAAGTGCCAGATAGTTATCACCAAAATTATTCATATTGTCCAATTCGGTGTCGAACTGATCCTGGTGCTCTTCCTCTTCCAATAGGATGGCTTCAAACAATTTCTTGGAGGCGGCGTCGGATTCGTCCGCACAGATCTTAGCCCATTCGTTATAGTTCTGGATGGTGTCCAACTCCATTTTGTTGGCCAGTTCCAGCATCTGTTTCACATCATGGATTTTCTGAACCCCTTTGGAGGCACGCAATTCCAGTTCCCCTTTCAGATAGAGGATGCGTTCGGCAAATTTCTCCACATGAATCATCTCTTTGATGGAGGTGCGCTTAAAATAGGCAGCCAGGTAGTCATAGCCCATATCTTCGAGCAGAATATGGAAATACATGTACTGGTTTACGGCAGTCATCTCTTCGGCTACTGCCTTGTTTAATAATTCAATGCTTTTGTCTCTCTTGATCATAACCTATAAATTTATTGGATAAATAATTCTTTTCATGTTTCCTATATAGGGAACAGTAATAGGCTTGAATTTGTTGTCAAAGGAGAGACTATTTATAAAAAAAAGACTTTAAAGTCCTTGAGGACCTTAAAGTCTTTTACGTTTTCTTGGTAGAGAGCTATTGGCTACACCTACTATTTTCTTACCGGTATTTTGTCGATCCGCGTCTGATGACGCCCACCGTCAAAGGAGGTGTTTAGAAAAGTATCCACTGCTTTTGCCGCCTCTTCCCGTTCGATAAAACGTCCGGGAAGGACAAGTACATTGGCGTCATTATGATGGCGGGAAAGGGAGGCTATCTCATGGTTCCAGCACAAAGCCGCCCGTACACCCTGGTGTTTGTTGAGCGTGATGCTGATCCCGATTCCGGAACCGCACACGGCGATACCCGGATAAACTTCTCCGGCTTCAATAGCTTCTGCCAACGGATGCGCGAAGTCAGGATAATCGGAACTCTCCGAAGAGTAGGCACCGAAATCCCGGTACTCCAATCCCATATCCGACAATAATGTCTTGATATACTCTTTCAGTTCGTAACCGGCATGGTCACTGCATATGCCTATCATTTTCCCAGATATTCTTTTACCTGTTTGTACACGTTATTAGCTGTGAAGCCCAATTTTTCGTCAAGCACTTTGTAAGGAGCAGAGAAACCAAACGATTCCAGTCCCCATACTTTGCCCTGGTCGCCAACCAATCCCTGCAAGGTAACAGGCAGACCGGCTGTCATACCGAAGATCTTGCTTCCCGGCGTAATCACCGCATCTTGATAGTCTTTCGATTGTGAACGGAAAAGTCCTTCCGAAGGAACAGAAACGATACGCACCTTGATACCGTCGGCACGCAATAGTGCAGCACCTTCTACTAATGTGGCCACTTCCGAACCGGAAGCCAACAGGGTCACATCTGCGTTTGCATCATCTTCCACCACGTAAGCACCCTTTTCAGCTTTCAAAGCTTCCTGGTAGCTGCTATTCGGCAGATTGGTGATATTCTGACGAGAAAGGATAAGTCCTGTCGGAGTTTTGTTTTCCATCGCCATCTTCCAGGCCACAGTCGTTTCGTTCACATCAGCCGGACGAAGCACCAACATAGAGTTCTTTCCATGGTGGTTCTTCAGTTTTTCCATCAAACGGATCTGTGCTTCCTGTTCAACAGGCTCATGTGTTGGTCCGTCTTCTCCTACGCGGAACGCATCGTGTGTCCAGATAAAGATAATCTGTTGTTCCATCAAGGCAGCCATACGTACCACCGGTTTCATATAATCAGAGAACACAAAGAAGGTTCCGCAAGCCGGTATCACACCCCCATGGAGCGACATACCTAGACAGATAGAAGCCATGGTCAGCTCTGCTACCCCAGCCTGGAAGA
The DNA here is from genome assembly GCF_029892605.1 of Parabacteroides sp. PM6-13. GTDB lineage: Bacteria > Bacteroidota > Bacteroidia > Bacteroidales > Tannerellaceae > QVMG01. Next base: position 163,006 of record NZ_JARXWF010000004.1, on the reverse strand, counting down.
AAGATCCACTGAAGTCATCGCGTTTGAAGGCATATGTCTTCTTCAGGAATCCATCGGTCTTATCTGAGTTAGAGAGGTCGGCAGAGGCACAAATCATATTGTCAACCTGTACAGCCAAAGCGCTTAATACGGTAGCCGAAGCAGCACGCGTTGCCTGACCTGCCTTTTGTTCGATGCCTGCCCAGTCGATTTGCGGCAGTTCACCGGCAAACCATCTTTTCTTATTCGCTGCCATTTCCGGATTGGCTTTTGCCCATGCCTCTTCGGCAGCATAGCGTTCGGCTACGATGCCGGCCAGCTCTTCAGCTCTCTTGGCATACAATTCGGCCACTTCCGGGAAGATAACAAACGGTTTCTCCGCGTCACCACCCAAGTTGCGCACCGTCTCTGCGTAAGAAGCTCCGGCAGCAGAAAGCGGTTGTCCATGGGTAGAAACCATATCTTCGAAGCTGCTCTTGTCCTCTTTCACAGCCCCTTTACCCATAATGGTGTTACCAATAATCAATGTCGGACGATCATTCACTGCTTTGGCTTCTGTCAAGGCCTGGCGAATAGCTGCCGCGTCATTACCGTTGATCGTGATCACTTTCCAGCCCCACGCTTCGTATTTTTGCGCAACATTCTCTATCGTTACCTCTTCTACTTTGGTAGAGAGCTGAATATTGTTAGAGTCATAGAACATGATCAGGTTGTCCAACCCCAGGTTACCGGCAATACGCCCTGCCCCCTGAGAGATCTCTTCCTGAACACCTCCGTCTGAGATAAAGGCATAAATAGTCTGATTCATCTGATCGCCCAGGCGTGCTTTCAGGAATTTAGCAGCGATAGCCGCTCCAACAGCCATCGTATGGCCTTGTCCCAACGGACCTGACGTGTTCTCTACGCCACGCATGATATCGCGTTCGGGATGTCCCGGCGTCGGGCTCTCCCACTGACGGAAAGCAGCCAGTTCATCCATGGTATATTTACCGCAAAGAGACAATACCGCATAAAGCATAGGTGACATATGTCCCGGATCAAGGAAGAAGCGATCACGGCCTTCCCAGGTTGGATTTTTAGGGTCGTACACTAAAAATTCTGAGAACAAAACATTAACAAAATCGGCACCTCCCATAGCGCCTCCCGGGTGTCCTGAGTTGGCTTTCTCAACCATCGATGCGGCCAGAATACGAATATTATCCGCCGCTTTGTTCATTAATTGAATATCATTCATCTTTATGTGGAATTTAATTTCATGCAAAGATAACTATTCTCATTATAAAACCGAATGCCCCTAACATATTTATAATACAAAAAAGGCGTTATCGCTACCGACAACGCCTTCTTTGTATATAAATTGAAAATCAGTTCTTATGCCAGCTTACGAGCTCCGTCGCTAATCACCACAGGATATACCTTCGGTTCGAAGCCGAATTTCTCTTTGTAAGCACTGAACGCTTTCGCGATAAAGGCGTCATACAATTCATCCTTCACCAGATTGATCGTACAGCCACCAAAGCCGCCACCCATCACGCGTGAGCCTGTTACACCACATTCTTTCGCAATGTCGTTCAAGAAGTCAAGCTCTTCACAGCTTACCTCATACAGTTTGCTCATGCCATAATGAGTTTCGTACATTTTCTGGCCTACCGTTTCGTAATCGTCGCGTTCCAACGCGTCACACACATCCAATACGCGTTGGATTTCTCCAATCACATATTCGGCACGCATATAATCTTCCGCGCTAATATCGGCTTTCACCTCGTTGAGCATATCCATATTGGCATCACGCAGGAACTCTACATGCGGATGGTTGCGACGCATCGTTGCCACCACATTTTCGCACGACTGACGGCGTTTGTTGTAAGGAGAATCCACCAACTCATGCTTAGCCAGCGTATCCAGCAATACCAATTTGTAGCCTTTCGGATGGAACGGGAAGTATTTATACTCCAATGAACGGCAATCCAAGCGGATCAGGCTTCCCTCTTTTCCGAAGATAGAGGCAAACTGGTCCATGATACCGCAGTTCACACCCACATAGTGGTGCTCAGTCATCTGCCCGATCTTTGCCAGTTCAAACTTATCAATGCCTAAGCTGAATAGTTCATTCAACGCAAACGCGTATGTACTTTCCAAGGCAGCCGAAGAAGACATACCCGCGCCCAGTGGCACATCGCCGGCAAACACCGTGTCAAACCCTTGGATCTGTCCGCCACGTTTGATAATCTCGCGGCATACGCCAAAGATATATTTTGCCCAACCAGCTTTTGGCAGATCATCTTCGTTCAAGCCAAATTCTGCGTAATCATCCAGGTCGACCGAGTAAGCACGTACCTTGCCTGTTCCGTTGGGTTTGATCTCGGCAATCATGCCTTTGTCAATCGCGCCGGGGAATACGAATCCGCCATTATAATCGGTGTGTTCGCCAATCAGGTTAATACGGCCCGGAGAGGCAAATACATTTCCTTCTGTCTGAAATTTTTCTTGGAATTTCTCTCTAATTTGTTTCATCATAATTTTAATCTCCTACATATAAAATGGTAATAGTTTTGTTTAGTCAACAGGAATATCTTTGTTTACATTCTTGCTTCCGATCAAGGCATAATAGAGCATATAAACCATACCGGCGATAATCACCCAGTAGCTGGTCATATAGCCTGAAAGGTCGGCTACCCAGTTCTGTATCAGCGGAAGAACACCACCACCAACAACCATCATCATAAAGATACCTGATCCGGCAGCGGTATATTTTCCTAATCCTTCGGTGGCCAGGTTGAAGATACCTCCCCACATGATCGAAGTGCAAAGACCGCAGAGCACAAGCAGTAAAGCCGCGATAGGCACTTGAACCATATCAAAAGCAGAACCGGTAAATACAGGCATAGAAACCAATATGGTCTTCGGCAGATAGATAGCCAGTAAAACCAACAAAGCACCTAATCCGGAAGCAAAGGTCAACATCGTTTTGCTCGACACCTTAGCACCGACAAGACTTCCCAGGAAACGTCCGATCATCATCAGGAACCAATAAGTACCTGCCACGAAACCACCAATCGTTGCGGCTGAAGCAGGATCCAATCCGGCACCTTTACTCGGATCCACATCCGACAGGAAGAAGTTCAAGGTTCCCGGTATACCGATTTCAACACCTACATATACGAAGATAGCAATCGTTCCCAACACAAAGTGACGGAAAGCCCACGGGCTTCTTTCGTACACAACCTCTTTTCCCGCTTTTTTGTCAGCGTCCGGGTCAGCAATGGGAATAAACGACAGGATGATAAATGCTACGGCAAATACGCCCATCGCTACGAAAAGAACCGGGTTCACATCCGTGATAGCGGTCTGTGCCGTAACGGTACCTACCAACGCACCTACGAACATCGGAGTCAGCGTGCCGGAAAGAGAGTTGAATGTACCACCGATCTGAATCAGCTGGTTCCCTTTGTTACCGCCACCTCCTAAGAGGTTCAGCATCGGGTTCACCACCGTGTTGAGCATACATACAGAGAAACCTGCAACGAAGGCTCCCAGCAGATAAACGAAGAAGTTCAACGGGAGAGAGAATAGGGTAGCCCCTACACCTACGATGCCGGAAAGAAACTGAATAAATACGCCTAAGAAACCGACTGCGATAGCTGCCAAAGCGGTTTTCTTGTAACCGAACTTAACAAGCATCTTACCGGCCGGAATACCCATAAAGAGATAGGCCAGGAAGTTCATCATGTTACCCATCATGCCCAGGAAGTTCGATCCCTCAATGCCCGGTTGGCCTTTCCAGATCACCCCGATCGGGGCCGCCAGGTTGGTAACGAAAGAAATCATCGCGAAGATAACGATCATCGTGACAATCGCGATAGTCCGACCATTTTGTTGATTTTTTTGTGTCATAAAAGTGCTTTTTTGAGTTATTTAAATAGATTATTTTTCAATCGTAAAGGCATATACCGTTTTGCTCTGGAATGTCTCGCCGGGACGAAGCACCGTCGAAGGATAGTCCGGCATATTCGGGCTATTGGGGAAATGCTGCGTTTCCAGACATAAAGCAGAGCGTTTCGGGTAATACTGTCCCGGTTTGCCTTCAAAATTACCGGTCGTCCAATTGCTGGTATAGAGCTGTACGCCCGGCTCTGTGGTATAGGTCTCCATCACAATACCGGTCTTGGGCGAAGAGCAACGGGCACAGAATGATAATTCGTTCCCCTCTTTATTTAATACATAGGTATGATCGTATCCGTTACCGAAAACCAACTGTTGGAAATCATCCTCAATACGAGCGCCGATCTCGAACGGTGTGCGGAAGTCCATCGGAGTCCCCTCTACCTTTTCAGCCGGTCCGTAAGGAATCGCCGTATCGTCGGTCGGCAGATAGGTGTCGGCATTGATCTCTAATAGATGATCGCCTACATACGGGTCGCCTGCTCCGGAGAGGTTGAAATAGGAGTGGTTGGTTAGGTTCAATACGGTCGGTTTATCGGTCGTTGCCTCGTAAGAGATAATCACCTCGTTGGTGTCGGTCAACTGATAAACGATGGTCGTTTTCAACTCGCCCGGATAGCCCTCTTCGCCATCGGCAGCGGTATAGGTCAAGGTCACCGTCTGGTCGTCGTTCTGCACCATATCCCACACCACGGCATTAAAGCCTTTTAAACCGCCATGCAAACTATTGGGTCCGTTATTGATGGGCAGTTTGTCATAAACAACACCATCCAACGTGAAAGTACCTTTCGCAATACGGTTGCCATAACGTCCGCAAACCGCCCCGAAATAGGGCTCTTCGCTGGTCATATAGTCATCGATATTCTTATGGCCTGTCACCACATCGACCAGTTTGCCCGATCGGTCGGGAACCATGAGAGAGACAATTTTTGCACCGTAGTTTGTAATAGTTAATTCTGCACCGGTCTTATTTGTTAATACACAAAGAGCCGTCTCTTTTCCATCCACTTGCTTGCTGAAGTCCGCAATATCCAAGCCGGATAGAGTCTTTTCGTTTTTCATGTAAATTTCAGTTTAATTCTACAAATTGCCTGTAAAAGTACAGACTAATCACACGCATTGCCCGGCATGATTTATGTTGTATAACATGGTTTTAACTTTTATCCACGATTATAGCCTGTTTCTATGCATTCTAAGCAAATATTATTTGGCAGGTCCTCACCCGAAATGTTAAAAAACAAATTGTAAGCAAAAAGTGGATTTTGCATTACAATATGATACGTTAAAAAGTGTTACTCCTGCGGGTAATTTTAAATACCCCTACGTTTTTGGAAAAATACTCGCCCGTTTTTGTCAAAATGATAGTTGGGGTTTCAGTGAAAAGGGGAGCGATTTGTATTTATTAACATATATATAGGTTTGATTTCTGAAGTCCGGAAGGACTTCCACTTGGATAACCCCGATGCCAGCCGAAGGCGCAGCTCGGGGTGGGTAGTGATAGAGGAACGAGCTCCGTAGGGGCTCAACAGTAGACCTCCTTACGGAGTTCGTTGTATAGATATAGTGTCTACCCCGAGCTGCGCCTTAACGGCTTGCATCGGGGTTATCCAAGTGGAAGCCCTTTCGGGCTTGCGGATGTGACTTATAGCGTCGACCCCGGATGAATCCAGCATTTATAGGAAAATCGCGAGGCCTTACTTTTCATAGATTAAAACAGACATTTCATGACTAATTGTTACTTTTTTCTGAGAAAAACTTGAATTTGTTAAAATAAACACTACATTTGGCCAACTTAATCTGACAAAACATCTATACAGAACGTGTGTGTGGATCGATAATCTAAATACTTACGAACAAAAACTCAAAGTCATGCAAAACACAACTATCATCATCCATCTTCTATTATGAGTGCTTCTTTAGCGTTTCGCTAAGAAATAGCCACATCCTCCTGCCTATGGGTTGGGAGTTGTTTCTTCTATCATGTTCGCGGGTAAATTTCCTACTCGGATAGGAGGTGTAGTATGTACTGACATATATACACGAACCATTTTATTGGAATAATCTCACCTTTAATAATTTAAATATGTATATGAGAAAACTGAGTGTTCTTCTGGTTATTCTTGTGTTGTCGCTACAAGGTATGCTGGCACAGGAAAGACAAATCACAGGGAAAGTAACATCCTCGGAAGATGGACTTCCGATGATAGGTGTTGCAGTAATGGACAAACAAAGCATGCGTGGTGTCGCCACAAATGCAGACGGAGAATTTTCGATCCGGATAGACGAACGGACCAAAAGCCTCCAATTCTCTTACGTCGGGTACAAAACCATAGAAGTACCTATTACAGGAAACAGCATGACGGTTGTCATGGATCCGGATTTTGTTGCGATCGACGAAGTGATGGTCGTGGCCTACGGTACCGGCAAGAAGTCAACCTTCACCGGCTCGGCTACCGTTGTGAAAAGCGAAGCCCTGGAGAAGATCACCACCTCCAACATCACGCAAGCGCTCCAGGGACAGAGCAGCGGGGTGCAGGTCATCAACAGCAGCGGCCAACCGGGCGATAGCGGTGCGATCCTGATCCGTGGTATCGGTTCGATGAATGCCTCCAGCTCGCCGCTCTATGTGGTCGACGGGGTGGCTTACGATGGAATCATGAATGCGATCAATCCGGCGGATGTCGAGTCGATGACGGTATTGAAAGATGCATCGGCCACCGCACTCTACGGATCGCGCGCAGCAAACGGGGTGATTATGATCACGACCAAAAAGGGTTCTTCCGACAAAGGCCAGGTTAATTTCCGCTCTACCTGGGGCTATTCCAATCTGGCTGTCGATCTGCCACGCGCCTTGACACCGCAGGAGTTTACGACCCTGACCTGGTGGGCTATGCGCAATGGACGCCAGGACCAAGGCTATACTGCCGACGAGTCTAATCAATACGCCACCAACTACTTAAAGAACGAGCTCAAGATCAACCCGTTCAGTATCGATCAACCGGTAGGACTGAATGGCGAGATGGATCCGAACGCTCAGTTGCTGTTCTGGGGAGACTGGCGGGATGAGATCCTGAAATCGCGTCTGCGTCAGGAATACAACCTGGACTTCAGCGGAAAGAACGATAAGGCCGACTACTACTTTTCGGGCGGTTACGTAAACGATAAAGGTATCTTTGCCGCACAGAAATTCGAACGTTTTTCACTTCGTTCGAACCTGAACTACCAGGTCAAAAACTGGCTTAAGGTAGGAACCAACACCTCTCTCTCGCACTCTATACGGGAAGTATGGCTGGATGAAAAGACCATCTGGTTCCTTCGCACGATTTCTCCGACCTATCCGGTCTATGTATGGGATCCGACTACAGGTGATTACCAACGTGATGGCAATGGCAACAAGATCTTTGATTACGGAGACGACCGTGCGGCATGGACTGCCTGGAACCCATTGGCCGACGCGGCTTATAACCCTTCGCCGGAAACGACTAACAATATATCTACACGTAATTATATCGAGATCACCTTCCTGCCGGAACTGAAATTCCGTACCAACTTCAGCGTGGATCATTACAGCCGAACCTACGACGGATACACCAACCCCGAGTATGGCTTTGCCTCCGGGTATGGCGGAGAAGTGTATAAAGAAATAAGACAAAATATTTCGTATACGATCAATAACCTGTTGACTTACGACAAAACCTTCGGCGATCATCGCGTGAATGTATTATTGGGACAGGAAGCCTATGCCTTGCATTACAAATACCTGCAAGCAGCCAAAAGAGGACTTCCCTTCCTGGGACTGACAGAGATCGATTCGGCTTCCGAAATGAACTCCATGAGTTCATACTCCAACAAATACCGCTTGTTGAGCTGGCTGAGCCGCGTGGAATACGAATACAAAGACCGTTATTATGTGTCGGGTAGTTTCCGTACCGACGGCTCTTCGCGCTTCCACCCCGATAGCCGTTGGGGAAAGTTCTGGTCGTTGGGTGCCTCCTGGCGTATCTCCAACGAAGAATTTATGTCATCGTATGATTGGCTCGATAACCTGAAATTGAAAGCCAGCTACGGAGCCGTGGGGAATGACCAGTTAAACACCTATTATGCTTATCAGGGACTCTATGCTACCGGTAACAACGACTATAATGAAGCCGGTGTACGCATCAGCCGCCTGGCGAATAAGGACCTGAAATGGGAAACCAACCTGCAACTTAATGTCGGTCTTGAATTTGCACTGTTCAATAAATTGAGCGGTGAAGTGGAATGGTTCAAGCGCAAATCCAAAGACCTGCTCTTCGGTATGCCGATGGCTCCATCCACCGGTTTCAGCAGTATCGACCGTAACATTGGCGACGTGCAGAACCAGGGTATCGAATTCCAGTTGAGCTATACGCCGTTCCACTCCAAAGACTTCCGCTGGAGCATCGATTTCAATGGCACACACTATAAGAACAAGATCACCAAACTGCCACAGGACGAGATCAATTCCGGTTATTTCAAATGGCGGGAAGGCGAATCGCGCTACAACTTCTGGGGCATCGAATATGCCGGTGTGAATCCGGAAACCGGACGCGACCAATACTGGAAAAACATTTATGAAACCCAGGGAGATGAGCAGGTAGTGACCGGACGCGAGAAAACAGAAGACTACAACGCGGTAACCAGCGACAAACATAAGAAATACCTGGGCGATGCCATTCCCAAGCTCTTCGGCGGATTGACAAACAACCTGTATTACAAAGGTATCGACCTGTCGTTTATGCTTTATTACAGCATCGGCGGCAAACTATACGATGGCGACTACGCACAGATGATGGCCTATCGTACCGGTTACAGCATGCATCCCGATATGCTCAAAGGTTGGAGTGAAGGCAATACCAACGCTTCGCTTCCGCGCATTTCCACCTATTATTCCAGCTATATGGGATCGTACACCACCAAGTTCCTGTACGACAACAGCTTCTTACGCTTGCGCAACCTGACCGTAGGCTACACCCTACCTAAATCGTTGACTTCACGTTTCGACATCAATTCCCTACGCCTGTTCGTACAAGGTGATAATCTGCTGACGTTAGGAAATGCACAGAAGCGCGGAACCGACCCGGAACAATCCGTTTCCGGAACAACAAGCAACCGATTCCCGACCACCAAGTCGATCTCCTTCGGTATACAGTTAAATCTATAAGACATTCATTCCTATTAGCATATTAAGATATGAAAAAGATAATAAATTCAATTCGCCTTACCGGCCTCGTAGCGCTCATAGCGCTTATGGTCACCTCATGTAGCGATTTCCTTAATGTTTCGCCCTCTACTTCGGTGGCCGATACCGACGTATTCAACACGATTGCCGGTGCACAAGCGGCATTAAACGGTTCCTACTATCATATGCGCGCTTTCGGTAGCGGAGGCATCAATTCCTATGACGACTGGGGGATCCCCTCCATTCAGATGATCTCAGATGCTTGCGGCGAAGATATCATCATGCGAGGCGGATGGTATATATACAACTACAACTATTGGGGTGAAACCCGTGGCGACATCTTCCGTTCAGGTCAGTTGTGGCAATTCCACTATCAGCTGATCAACAATGTCAACTCCATTTTAGCCTATACCGACGACTGCTCGGGTTCTGACATGGAAAAACAATATATCAAAGGACAAGCGCATGCTATCCGCGGTTGGGCCTATTTCAACCTGGCGCGCCTGTTCCAACAGACCTATATCATTGCCAAAGATATGCCCGGTGTTCCTATTTATCTGGAACCGACAACCGATCAGACCGAAGGCAAACCACGTGGCACACTGGAAGAGACCTACAAACAGATACTGGCCGACCTGACGGCTGCCGAAACCATGCTGGCCGGATTCGATCGCGGAAACCGTATCAATAACTTCGATCAATCGGTGGTTCAAGGCGTTTTGGCGCAGGTGTATCAGGTGATGCATAACTGGTCCAAATGTGAAGAATATGCCAGGAAGCTGTTAAATAAGTATCCGCTCACCACCAACGAACAATACTTAGGAGGCTTCAGCGATGAGACGGTTCCCTCTTGGATCTGGGGTATGCGCCAGAGCGAAGAGCAGAATATGGGCGACTATTCACCCTATGCGATGTGGGCTAACGGTACGCGTAAATGTTTCTCCTTCGTAGGTTGGTACTCTGCCGATAAGTTTGTGGAGTTGTTTGACCAGAATGATATTCGATTTCAGTTCGAACGCTGGTGGGATGTGCTCTGGGCTTCTTATAAATTCCGCGACAACGATGAGTGTCGGGGTTCTATTGTCTTTATGCGTACGGAAGAGATGCTGCTCACTGCTGCCGAGGCCTGTGCCTATCAGGGCAAAGAGAGCGAAGCCAAAGAGCTCCTCTGGAAGCTTCAGGAGATGCGTAACGCCCAACGCACAGAGGCATCGGGTGAAGAGCTGTTGAAAGCCATCTGGTTGGAGCGCCGCAAAGAGATGTATGGTGAAGGTCATGCCCTGTTCGATATGATCCGCACGCAACAGCCGCTGTTGCGCGAAGGCAATCATGAGTCGTATGGTGGCAGCCATCAATTCCCGGCTCGTTCCTGGCGCTTTATCTTCCAGATCCCGAACAGCGAATTAAAGAACAACGACGCCTTAGTTGACGATATCTGGCCGGCTGGCGACCAGAATCCGTATAGTGGGGTATATACTCCTTAAGCTAATTGAAAATTGAAAATTGAAAATGGAGAATTGAAAATGGAGAGTGTAGATTCCTCCCCATTTTCAATTCTCCATTTTTAATTTTCAATTAATCACCTTACGCTCCCGTCCATCCGCCGTCCACCGTAATAACGGTGCCGTTGATGAACTTGGCAGCATCGCTGGCTAAGAAAGCAACCACCTGGGCGACATCTTCGGCCTCGCCGGTGGGACCGGTGGCTACATATTGCATCAAGGCGTGTATCCCTTTTTCATTGGGCGCTTTCAGACTGTTCCCAATATTTGTTTTGATATCACCCGGAGCAATCGCCACCGAGCGTATACCATCTTCGCGGTAGACAGAGGCGATATTCTTGGTCAGACCGATCACCGCATGCTTACTGGTGACATAGCTCACCCCACCTCGTGCGCCAAACATACCACCCACCGATGCGGTATTGATGATCACGCCCGGTTTCTTCTTTTCCAACAGGTGTTTGATAACTAATTGCGACAGAATGGTCGGTCCCTTCACATTGACATCCATGACCTTTTCCCAACGCTTCACATCCAACGCGTCCACCGTCATAAAATTATCGAGGACACCGGCGTTGTTGACTAAGATATCGATGGTGCCGAATGCGTTCAGCGTCTCGGCAACCAATCGTTCCAGATCCTCCAGTTTCGATACATCCGACAAAACGCCGATGATCGGACATTGTTTGCATTTAATATCGTTTACGACACGATCCATCGATGCCTGATTGAGATCCGAGACAACCACCTTGGCGCCTTTCTTGGCAAACAACCGAACGATGGCCTCTCCCATGCCGGAGCCGGCTCCGGTTACAATGGCTACTTTACCTTCTAAAGATTTCATGTTTTCTATTATTTTGGTTAAACATATTATTTCCGGACATTGAGAAGTCCTTATTAGTAATACAAGTAAACCCCTCAAATGGTTGTGGGATAGCGTTGGTTTTAACGTTATATTTCGTAAGTTTGTTTCCAAATCAAAAGAAATGATAAAAATGGAAAAGAAAGCAGCTAACGAGATACAGGTGGAGCTATCCGAAGAGATAGCGCAGGGCACCTATGCGAATCTGGCGATCATTTCGCACTCCTCATCAGAATTTATCCTCGACTTTGTGCGTATCGTTCCCGGTGTGCCCAAAGCTAAGGTGAAGAGTCGGATTATCCTGACGCCCGACAATGCCAAACGTTTATTGCACGCGTTGGAAGACAATATCTCCAAGTTCGAAACACAACTACACAAAGGAGCTGACGGAGGTGAGTTCCTGCCGCCGTTGGGTGGGGTGAAAGGGGAAGCGTGAAAAGAGAATTATGAATTATGAATTGGAGCGAAGCGGAAATTGTAAATCGCTTAGCGAAGTGTAAAGCAATTTAGTCCTTTTTCCCAATTCATAATTCATAATTAACAATTAACAATTAACAATTAACAATTAACAATTAAATCGACCGTAGTATCTTCGCCAATACCGCCTGTGCGGAGATTTCCCGGTTGGCAGCTTCGGGAATCACGATGCTCTGCGGGCTTTCTATCACATCGTCGGTGACAATCATATTGCGGCGCACCGGTAGACAATGCATAAAATAGGCATTGTTGGTCAAAGCCATCTTTTCGGCATCTACTGTCCAATTGCGATCCCTGCTCAATATCTCTCCATAATGCGGGTCGGCAAAGGCGGCCCAGTTCTTGGCATAGATAAAATCAGCGCCTTCGAAAGCCTTTTTCTGATCGTATTCCACGCGGGCAGCACCCACAAACTGCGGATCCAGTTCGTAGCCTTCCGGGTGCGTGATCACAAACTCATAATCGGTTGCATTCATCCATTCTGCAAAACTATTGGGAACAGCCTGGGGAAGGGCACGCGGATGCGGCGCCCAGGTCAATACCACTTTCGGGCGTTCCGTCTTTTTATACTCTTCGATGGTGATCAGATCGGCATAACTCTGCAACGGATGGCGCGTAGCTGCCTCCATACTGAACACCGGACGACCGGAATATTGAATAAACTGGTTCAGGATCTTCTCGTTATAATCATCTTCTTTACTTTCAAAACGGGCAAAAGAACGCACGCCGATCACATCACAATAGGCGCCCATCACCGGGATAGCCTCCAGGATATGCTCCGGCTTGTCGCCGTCCATGATAACCCCCCGTTCCGTTTCCAGCTGCCAGGCGCCCTGGTTGATGTCCAACACAATGGTGTTCATCCCCAGATTCATAGCCGCCTTCTGCGTACTCAAACGGGTACGAAGGCTTGAATTGAAGAAGATCATCATCAATGTTTTGTTCTTTCCCAACGTTGAAAACTGGAACCGGTCTCTCTTAATCTCAAAAGCATCATTGACCGCCTGCTTCAGGTCGCCAATATCTTGCACACAAGTGAAGTTACGCATATCTTTAAATTTATGTTGTCTTTAGTAGTCCTGTTTCTCTGATTGTAAAAACTTCGCTAAGTTCACAATTCGTACTGCAAAAGAAAAGCTTTTTTGATTCAAAATAGAATCCTTTCTCTTCTTTTTATTATTATTTCCATCAAAAGCCATTTTTATATGTCCTGTGAACCATCGGATTCAACCGAAGGCAAAGGATAGGGTTATGGTCAATTCCTAAAAATCATGTACATTTGCGTTATACCAATTATAGAAAGAGATGAAGAAAATTATTGTTTTATTAGTCGCATTTGCTATGGGATTTTCAATGCAAGCACAGGAAATGAAAGTGATTAAGCTGAATGCCCCCAACAAAACGAAAGGGGATGCCGTTATGAAAGTGTTCAACGAACGCCAGTCGATTCGTGAGTATGCCGCCAAAGACCTCTCTCCGCAGGATCTCTCCGATCTGTTATGGGCGGCCAATGGCGTGAATCGTCCGGATGGAAAACGTACCGCTCCTTCGGCACGCAATGTGCAGGATGTCGATATCTATGTTGTGATGAAGGGAGGCGCTTACCTCTACGATGCGAAGGCGCATGCCCTCAATCCCGTGGCACCGGGTGATCACCGGGCAGCCGTAGCCGGAGGGCAGGACTTTGTGAAAGCGGCTCCGCTGAGCCTGGTGTTGGTGTCCGACCTCTCGCGCTTGGGAAATGCCCAGGCGGAGCATACGAAACTCATGGGTGCTGTCGATGTTGGTATCGTTTGTCAGAACATCAATATGGCTTGTGCCGGCCTTGGCCTGGCAACCGTTCCCCGCGGATCGATGGATCATGAAGCACTTGCAAAAGCGCTTAAACTGAAAGAGACGCAACTACTGTTGATGAACAATCCGGTGGGTTATCCGAAATAAGAAGAAAGAACCGAATCATTCAAACGAATAGGAATATGAAAAAGATATGTCTGATGGCCTCTGCCATCTTACTGGCCGCCACGGTCAGTGCGCAATCGCTGAAGCCGATCAAGCTGGTCACGCCCAGCAAAGAGCGGGGGGCTTCGATCATGCAATCGCTTGCCAACCGCCAGTCGGTGCGTGAGTTTTCAGAAAAGAAACTAAGCGACCAAGATCTTTCCGATGTGATCTGGGCGGCTTGTGGCATCAACCGTCCGGCGGAGGGGAAGCGCACCTCGCCTACGGCGATGAACAAGCAGGATGTGGATCTCTATGTCTTCTTAGCTGAAGGGGTCTATCTATACGATGTCAAGAACCATTCGCTCGCTCCGGTAGTAGCCGGTGACCATCGTCCGTTGATCGGTGACCGACAACCGACCATCAATAAAGCACCGGCGATCCTATTGATGGTGTCCGACCTGGCCCGCTTCGATGTGAATGTAGGGAATGATGTGAAGAGAGAATTCGGTGCGCTCGACGTGGGTATCGTTTCGCAGAATATATCGCTCTTCTGCGCGGGATGTGGCCTGGTGACCGTTCCACGCGCCTTTATGGACAAAGAGAAACTCAGAACGCTGTTGAAACTTTCCGATACGCAGGTGCTTATGTTGAATAACCCGGTGGGTTACCCGAAGTAACCCCCTGACAAAACCAGAACCCGTGAAAGTATTTCTGCAGTCAATCATTGCACAACTGATACTTACCCCCTTCATCTGTTGGAGGGGGTATCAGGCTATTCCACCCAAAAAGAGCTGGCGAATTCCGTATACGCTCTTTTTTCTGTTGGAGTTATTGGTGTTTTTCACCGGCTTTTTCTTCCATTCCCTCTTGCCCGACCGGGTGTTTATCACCATTATGCTGATATGTAGTACCTGGTATATCGCATCGGTCTATATCACCATGGCGATTCTTCTCCTGGAACTTATCCGGTTTACCCACCGGCTGTGGCCCTGGTATCCCGCCTGGGTAGCGAAACAGTGGAGGCGCATCAAAACAATCTGTTTTGTTTGTATTACCGTAGGTGTCACCCTCTTAATGATCCATGCCTACCATCGGGTGATGTATCCTACGGTCACACATGTCAACATCCATCTCGACAAGCCGATCGCCGGGCGCGACAGCCTGACCATCGTGATGATGAGCGACCTGCATATTGGCGAGGTGATCGGCAAAAAGCAGGTGCAGCGTTTTGTCGCTATGAGCAATCAGCAACAGCCCGATATGGTGGTCTTGGTGGGCGATATCATGGATTATGAGTCGCGCTTTGCCGAAAAGGTGCGTATCGAAGAGGATCTGCAACAATTGCAGGCGCCATTAGGCACCTATGTGGTCTATGGTAACCATGAATACCGTGCCAACCGTCATGCCAAAACCCGTTGGCTGCAAAAGACAGGCGCCACCCTCTTGGTCGATTCGGTCGTGATGCCCGATTCGGCTTTCTACCTGATCGGACGCGACGATTATATCAACAAAGAACGAAAGCCACTCCGGGCGCTTACCAAAGAGCTCGATCACACGAAGCCAATCATCCTGTTAGACCACCAACCCTGGTCGTTAGCCGAATCGGCGATGAATGGCGTAGACCTCGGCCTATATGGACATACCCATTACGGACAGATCTGGCCCTATCCTTTACTGATGAACGTTGTCTATGAAAACCCATACGGCTATAGCCGCAAAGGCAACACCCAGTTTTATGTCTCCTCAGGCATCGGCATCGCCGGGCCTCCCTACCGTGTCGGAACCCTCTCGGAAATGGTTGTTTTGCATCTTTTTTCGTGTTCTCCACAAAAAGAAGAGGCCGAGTAGCGCCATTGGGATATAGAAATAGAGAGCGGTGGTGGGCAGTTCGGAGGTGAAATAGGGATTTTCGCTAATCGATTGGTTCGACATGCCGATCACCGAGATGGCATTATTGGCAAAATGGGCGAAGACAGGCACCCAGAGGCTTCCCGTCCAGAGCAGTAGATAACCGAAATAGGCACCCAATAACATACGCGGGAGAAAACCGTAGAATTGTAGATGGAACGCGCTGAAGATAATGGCGGTGACCCAGATCACCACGTGCGGATTCCCGCTCCATCGTGCAATGATCCGTTGAAGAGCACCCCGGAAATAAAATTCTTCTGTTATGCCGGCGCCCACTGCGATGACCAACAGATTAAACAAAAGCGTAACCACTCCTTTCTGCTCTAATAATAACAATGTCATCTGCTCCGCCTTGTCTTCCTGCGCGCGCATCCATGTTTCTACCGGTGCCAGTATCTCAGGAAACGTCATCTGCCGGTTGAGATACTCCGCCAGAGCGATAGACGGAGCCAATAGGAACAGGCCGATCAATGCCCAAAAGAGGAACGGTATCTTCGGTCGTTCCCGGATGGAAAGAAAATCCCGGATATCATCGCCTGTCAGCCAGGCATAAAAAAGGGCCGGTACCAGAAAGAGCCCGATGGAAGAGATGAGTTGTGCCCAACGAAGTATATCCGGCGATTCCGTCATATCGGCATCCCATCCCCCTATGATATAGAGCGGGATAGCCCCCAATAGGGAAAAGACAAAAGCACAAACGACTGTGATAAACAGAAAAACAAGCAATTGTGTAAACGGATGCGCCTGTCCCTGCGGATCCTGTTTAAGCATTTTTACCGGCATAGATATAATGGATATTTCATTCCTAATGCCTCAAAGATAGGGTATTTTAAACAAACTCACTCAACTCGAGCCATCGCATGGTCTTTTCGTCGATCGCTTCGATCACCTCCGCGATGCGTGCCGACTTCTCCATAAGCGCTTCGTTCGATAATGTACCGCTGCTCATGGCTGTTTCCAACGCCTCTTTCTCCGCTTCCAGGGCAGGGATCTCGGCTTCCAGGGCTTCAAACTCTTTTTGCTCTTTGTAGGTGAGTTTCTTTTTCGCCTCTTTCTCCGGGCGATTGTTTTTCTCTTGTATGGGTTTAGTTTGCGTCTGACGGGCGGCTTCGGCTTCGCGCTCCAACCGATCCTGTTCCTCTTTCCAATCGCGGTATTGTGAGTAGCTGCCCGGGAAATCTTTGATATCGGCCTGGCCCCGGAACACCAACAGATGATCGACCACCTTATCCATAAAATAACGGTCGTGGGATACCACAATCACACACCCTTTGAAGTGGCGCAGGTATTCTTCCAGTACATTCAGGGTGATGATATCCAGGTCGTTGGTGGGCTCGTCGAGCACCAGAAAGTTCGGATTGCGCATCAATACCGTACAGAGATACAACCGGCGCTTCTCACCACCACTTAGTTTGTGTACATAGCTGTGCTGACGATCGGGTGTAAAGAGAAAGTAATTCAGGAACTGCGAGACCGTCAGTTTCTGCCCGTTGCCCAGATCGACATATTCGGCAATCTCCTGCACCACATCGATCACTTTCATCGTTTCGTCGAACTGCAAGCCCTCCTGGCTGTAATAACCGAAACGCACCGTCTCTCCGATATCGAAATGGCCGCTGTCGGGCGCCATCTCCCCAATCAGCATCTTGATAAAGGTGGATTTGCCGGTACCGTTATTGCCGACAATGCCCATCTTTTCGTAGCGGGCAAAGGTATAATTGAAATCCTCCACAATACGCACCTCGCCAAAACGCTTGGAGACATGGATGGCCTCAAAGATCTTCGATCCGATATAGGCGGCTTTCACATCGAGGTTCACCTGTCGGTTCTCCCGTTGTTGCTTGGCACGTTTCTCCAGTTCGTAAAAGGCATCGATCCGGTATTTCGCTTTGGTGGCACGTGCTTGTGGCTGACGACGCATCCAGTCCAGCTCGGTGCGCAACAGATTATTGGCGCGTTCGATATCGGCATGGATCGCCTCCACACGCTCCTCCCGCTTCTCCAGGTAATAGCTGTAGTTGCCTTTGTATTGATATACCTGCTGGCGATCGATCTCCATAATCTCATTACATACCCGGTCGAGGAAATAGCGGTCGTGGGTGACCATCAACAGGCTGATGCGCGAGCGACTGAGGTAATCTTCCAGCCATTCGGTCATCTCCAGGTCGAGGTGGTTGGTCGGCTCGTCCAACAGGAGCAATTCCGGCTCGTCGATCAATACATTCGCCAGGGCGATTCGTTTGATCTGTCCACCCGACAAGGTCTCCACCTTCTGGTCGAAATCGTATATCTTCAGCTGGCTCAATATCTGCTTTGCCTTCTGTTCGTAGTCCCACGCCTTCTCATTGTCCATGCGGAGCAGGATGTCCTCCAGTCGTGTCGTATCGTTCTTGGCCACCGCCTCTTCGTATTCGGCAATCAGGCGTACCGTGGCATTCGACGAGTAGAAACAGGCCTGTAACACCGTCAGTCCCGCCGGATAGACCGGCAACTGCTCCAGGTAGCCCACCCGCAGGTCGTTGCGAAACACCACCGATCCACTGTCGTATCCCTCTTTTCCGGCAATGATATTCATCAGGGTGGTCTTCCCGAATCCGTTGGGCGCAATCAACCCGATCTTCTGCCCCTGGGCAATGCCGAAAGTAATATCACTGAATAAAAGGTGGTCACCGAATGATTTGGTAAGTTTGTCTATTTGCAGGTAGCTGGCCATATTTTTGGATTATCCCTTGTTTAGACCTGCAAAGGTAGGAAATAAACCAACAAAGTTGAGATATTAGTCGTACTTTTGCCCCCGTTTATCGTTTTGGAAATTTGCGTTATAGAATATATATTAATTAAAAACATGTGACTATGTGGACTATGATGATTGTGTTGTTCCTGGTTGGCTACCTGTTTATTGCCCTGGAACATACAACAAAGATTAACAAAGCCGGTATTGCCTTATTGACCGGAGCCTTATTATGGGTGATTTACGCTATGCACGCGGAGCAGTTCGTTCCGCTTGTCTCAGCTGAGGACTTGGAACGATTCCTGCAGGCCAATCCTTATCTGTTGGAATTGCCCTTCGCCGAACAGTGTGTTCGCTTTGTGGTAGAACATCAGGTGCTTCATTCCATTGGTGAGATTGCTGAGACTCTGATCTTTCTGATTGGAGCAATGATTACGGTGGAACTGATCGATACCCACGGCGGGTTTATGTTTATCACCAACCGGGTGACCACCCGCGATAAGCGTAAACTGCTTATTATGCTTGCCATCATGACCTTTTTTATGTCGGCTGTACTCGACAACCTGACCACCGCGATTGTGATGATTATGTTGATTCGCAAAATCGTGGGCAATTACAAAGAGCGCTGGGTCTATGCCAGTATCGTGATTATCGCCGCCAATAGTGGGGGTGCCTGGTCGCCCATCGGTGACGTCACGACCATTATGCTTTGGGTGCGGGGCAATATCTCGACCGCGGCAACCATTCCGCATCTTTTCCTGCCCAGCCTTATCTCGGCCATGGTGCCTGTCTTATTGGCGCTTCCCCTCCTGCATGGACAGGTGACGCCGCCCCTGGCTATCTCCGACGAAGAGAACAAAGCCCTGCTCAAGGAATTGCGTACCAAAGAGAAACTCTCTATCCTGGTGATTGGCGTGCTTTGCTTGGTTTCTGTGCCGATCTTCAAGACCATCACCCACCTGCCGCCCTTTATGGGTATTCTCTTAGGGGTCTCTATCTTGTGGATCTTCACTGAGCTGATGTATCGTCGCCATCCGATCGAGGAGGACCTGAAACTGCGCCTCTCCAAGGTGGTACACCGCGTCGATGGCGCTACGCTCCTGTTTTTTATGGGTATTCTCTTGGCGGTCGATGCCTTGCGTGGCGTTGGTATATTAGATAATTTCTCTACCTGGCTCGATGTGCATATCGGCAATGTCTATGCTGTGAACCTGATCATCGGTGCCCTCTCCTCGATTGTCGATAACGTGCCGCTGGTGGCCGGAGCGATTGGTATGTATCCGGTGGCCAATGAGGCGATGGTAGCAGCAGCTGTCGATCCCACTTATATGGCCTATTTCATGCAGGACGGTGTGTTCTGGCAGTTCCTCGCCTATTGTGCGGGCGTGGGGGGTAGTATGCTGATTATTGGTTCCGCAGCCGGTGTTGTCGTGATGGGGCTGGAAGGAATCCCCTTCGGCTGGTATCTCAAACGCATCTCCTGGATGGCCGCCCTGGGCTACCTCGCCGGCGCCGCTGTCTATATCCTGCAAAATCTCCTATTAGGGATTTTGTAGTCTTCAACGATTATCTGTTTGGAGAGGGTAGGAGATAGGAGGGGTATTCAAATTTGGGAATATGTGAAGGAGAAAGGAGAAAGGGGCGTTTTCAGATTAAGTAAGATGGGAAGGTGGGCAAGGTGCACTGAAATGAGTTAAATCCCGCAGGGATTTCCTATTCGTAACCCTCGGTAAGAGAGCGAAGCGAACGACCGGGGGTATTCCGCTAATAATAACTAACGAACCCGGAATGGGTTCAACCCTCTTCGGGGTTGCTTGTAGAGTAGGCCTTGTCTATCTGCCTCCCTACCTACCTGCCTCCCTACCACGGGTTTGCTTCGCTACACCCGCGGTTACGAATAGGAAATCCCTGCGGGATTTATATAAAAATCTTCCCATCTTCTCCCTTCTCCTTTTTCCTTTCTCCCTTCTCCCTTCAATTTCCCTCCCATTTGAAGACCAGCAGCCTGAGGCAACTGGCTACAGAGCGGGGCAATCTACGATTGCTATTTGCTTTATTAACAATTACCCATTACCCATTACCATGATACCCCACCAACCCCGCTAAAGGCGAGAGCGTAATGATCCCGGGATGGAGCCCGGCGGCATGTGTGGCCTCCCGCAAGACCGATTGATAATAGTAGGCGATCGATCCCAGGAAATGGATCGGATAGTCAGTGGCCCCGGCATAGGCGCGTACATTACGTTCCAGAAACAGGGTAAAGCTGTCCAGAACCAAGGCGTGGATCGCCTCTTCTTCGATATGATCGAGTAGGAAACGCGAGAGTGAGGCCAGGTAGCGATTGGGAAACGGCTGTCGGTAGACACGTTCCAGGACCGTCTCCTCCGTGAGCTGGTAGGTGTGTAGGAACTTCTCCGTGATCGTGTGGGGGAGCTGCTTTTTCAGGCAGTCGCTCACCAGGCGTTTCCCCAGGTAGGCGCCACTCCCCTCGTCGCCGAGGATAAAGCCCAGTGTCGGCGTACGCTCAATGATCTCCACCCCGTCATAGCGGCATGAGTTAGCCCCCGTGCCCAGTATGCAGGCAATGCCCGGCAACCGTCCGCAGAGGGCGCGAGCCGCCCCCATCAGGTCACTGAATACCTCGATCTCCGCTTGTAATCGAGGCCCTAAGATGCTGGCAATCAGTTGTCGTTTCTCCGGGAAGGCACATCCCGCCCCGTAATAATAGACCGCCCGTATGCGGTAGCGCTCGATCAGCGGAAACAGAGAGACCTCCCATTCGGCAGACAACTCATCCGCCGTCTGCATATACGGATTGGCACCCGCCGTCTCAAACTGCTTCTCGATCCGGCTGCCCTCCACCACACACCATTCGATCTTCGTCGAACCACTATCTGCTATCAGTATCATATCAATTGCTCTTATTCGAAACCGAAGGTACATAAAATAGCGATACCCGCACCCTTGGCTGGGGTTGACCCAAAAGTTAGGCCCGGAGCCACAGTAGGGAAAGGCGCTGTCTCTCAGCTCTTAATGAATCATTAATCATTAACAATTAATTCTTCATTCCCTCACCTGCCCATCGCCACTAATCATATATTTATAGGTGGTAAGCTCCGGCAGCGCCATCGGACCGCGAGCGTGGAGTTTCTGCGTGCTGATGCCTATTTCAGCACCAAAGCCAAATTGTGCGCCGTCGGTAAAGGCGGTGGACACATTGGCATAAACACAGGCAGCATCTACTCTTTGCTGGAAAAAACGGACAGCATCCGCCGATTCGCTCACGATACATTCGCTATGTTTGGAGCCGTATCGGGCGATATGATCCAAGGCTTCGTCGAGAGAAGCCACTGTCCGGATGCTCATTTTATAGTCTAAGAATTCTGTTCCGAAGCTTTCTTCGGTGGCCTTCTGAAGCATATCTTCCGGATAATGTCCCGACAGCGATTCGTAGCCCTGCGGATCGGCATAGATCGTAACCTGCTTATCAGCCAATTTTTCACATAATCCGGGCAGGTCTTTCAAACGATCGGGATGGATCAACAGGCAATCAAGCGCATTACAAACGCTTACCCGCCGGGTTTTCGCATTGGTAATAATCGCTTGTCCTTTGGCCAGATCACCCGCCTGGTCAAAATAGGTATGGCAAACACCGGCGCCTGTTTCGATCACCGGCACACGCGAATGCTCGCGCACATAGTTAATCAATGAACTGCTTCCCCGTGGAATGATCAGATCGACCAGTCCTACGGCATATAACAGCTCGGTCGTAGCCTCCCTGTCGGGCGGCAATAGGGTGCAGACGGCCGGATTGACACCCCGGCCCTCCAACACCTGATGGATAATGCTGATCAATGCTTTATTGGAGTTGTCCGCATCGGATCCGCCTTTCAAGACACAGGCATTGCCGCTTTTCAGGCAGAGCGAGAACACATCGAAGGTGACATTCGGCCGCGCTTCATAGATAATGCCGATCACACCGAAAGGAACCGTCACTTTCCGGATCATCATTCCGTTCGGACGCTCCCAGGCATCCAACTCTTTTCCGAGAGGAGAGGGGAGGGAAGCCACGCTTATCATATCATCTGCAATCCCTTGCAACCGTTCGGGAGTCAGCTTCAGCCTGTCATATTTCGGATTCTCCGGTTCCATCCGCGCCAGGTCTTTTGCGTTGGCCTCCAAGACCGATGCCTGCGCCTCCATCAAGGCCTTCGCCGTATCCCGCAGAATAGCCCCGATCGTTTCATCACTTAAGGCAATCAGCGACCGGGATGCGGCGGCTGTCTGTTGTATTATTTCGCGTACCATACTCTCTTATTCAGCAGTTAAACATAAATAATCGTAATGCACCAACGGCTTCAGATCGCGTTGTCCGATCAAAGGAACGGCCTCTTTACTGTTGTAGTCGGCACAACCGACACCGATCTGTTGCCCTTTATCATCAAATATACGCACAATATCCCCTTTTTCAAAGTCACCAACAATCCGCGTAACGCCCACCAGCAACACGCTGATTGCCTTCGGACAGAGCAAAGCCGTAGAGGCGCCTTCGTTTATATGGATCTCCCCTTTGGCAAATCCCTCCGAATGGGCAATCCATTTCTTCACACTGCTGACCGGTTTGGGCGAAGGAATAAAGCGGGTACATACCTCCTCGCTTTTCTTTGACAGGAGTTTCGGAAGAATCTGATCACGCTTGCCATTGGCAATGATCACCGTGATGCCCTCGTCGGCCACCTTGCGGGCTATGCGGCATTTGGTCAACATACCGCCACGTCCGAAAGAGGAGCGGCTTGTCTGCACATACTCCGACAGGTCTTCGCCACCGGAGCCGATCTCACGGATCACCGTACAGGCCGGATCGTTGGGGTTTCCATTGTATATACCGTCGATATTGCTCAGGATAATCAATCCATCAGCTCCCAGCATGGTAGCCACCAGGCCGGAGAGTTCGTCGTTGTCGGTAAACATCAATTCCGTTACCGATATCGTATCGTTCTCGTTGACAATCGGGATCACCTTGTTTGCCAACATCACCTCCATGCAATGCTTCTGGTTGAGGTAGTGCGTACGGCTGCTGAAATTCTCTTTCGTAGTCAACACCTGCCCGCAACACATCCCATGCTCCCGGAAAAGCTCATAATAGCGGTTGATCAGTTTCGCCTGTCCTACCGCCGAATAGAGTTGCCGTGCCGATACCGGATCCAGCTTTTTCCCCGCCTTTATCTCCGAGCGTCCCGAAGCCACCGCACCGGAAGAGATCAACACCACTTCGATCCCTTTATGATGCAACTCCGCCACCTGATCGACCAAAGCCGACATACGGGTAATATCCAACGTCCCATCCGCCCGGGTTAATACGTTGCTACCTATTTTTACTGCAATACGCCTCAAAGCAATTATGAATTTTGAATTATGAATTTTGAATTATGATTTGATATTCTCTTCTCATAATTCATAATTCACAATTCATAATTATTTCTTGTCCTTATCTCTAATCTCTACCCTTCGTATCTTGCCGCTAATGGTCTTCGGAAGTTCGTCCACAAATTCGATCACGCGGGGATATTTATAGGGAGCCGTTACTTTTTTGACATGGTTCTGAAGCTCTTTTTTTAGCTCTTCGCCTGCTTTGTCTTTATATTCTTTGGCGAGGATAATGGTCGCTTTCACGATTTGTCCGCGAATCTCATCCGGCACCCCGGTGATAGCACATTCCACCACGGCAGGATGCGTCATCAACGCACTTTCCACCTCGAACGGGCCAATGCGGTAACCCGAGCTTTTGATCACATCATCCGTACGTCCAACAAACCAATAATAGCCGTCTTCATCGCGCCAGGCCACGTCGCCCGTGTGATAAATACCGTCAAAACAGGTGTTCTCCGTCAATTCCGGATCGCGGTAATATTCTTTAAACAAACCCAATGGCCAGCGGTCGGCATAGCGCACAACGATCTCGCCCTGCTCTCCATCCTCTGCCGGACTGCCGTCGGGACGCAACAGGTCTACATCGTATTGCGGGTTAGCCTTGCCCATAGAGCCGGGTTTCGGTTCTGTCCAGGGGAAGGTGCAAACGGTCAGGGTCGTTTCGGTCTGCCCGAATCCCTCCATCAGTTTGATGCCTGTCAATTTCTTGAACGATTCGAACACGGCGGGATTCAACGCCTCACCGGCAATCGTACAATATTCCAACGACGAGAGGTCGTATTGGCTGATATCCTCGCGGATCAGGAAACGGAAGATCGTAGGGGGAGCGCAAAGCGACGTGATGCCATAATCCTGAATCATCTGCAACATATCGGCCGGATTGAACTTCTCATGATCGTAGACAAACACGGTAGCTCCCGAAAGCCATTGTCCGTAGAGCTTTCCCCAAACCGCTTTTCCCCATCCCGTATCGGCAATGGTCAGATGCAGGCTCTTTTCATGCAGGTTGTGCCAGTATTTGCCGGTTGAGATATGTGCCAGCGGATAGGTGAAGTCGTGTGCCACCATCTTCGGATTTCCGGTTGTGCCGGAGGTGAAATACATGATGGAGATATCTTCGTTCTTGTTCACCTTTTCCGGACGAACAAAAGGAGCTGCCGCTTCAATCCCTTTATGGAAATTGTCAAACCCTTCGGGCACGAGCGGGCCAACAGATACAATATGTTTCACGCTGGGCGATTCCGGCATGGCCTCTTGCACCTGGCGGGTCACATTTTCTTCGCCTACGCAGACAATCATTTTGATATCCGCCGCATTGTTGCGATACACAAAATCCTTCTTGGTCAACAGATGCGTAGCCGGGATAACCACCGCGCCCAACTTATGCAAGGCAATGATGGAAAACCAAAACTCATAGCGACGTTTCAATACCAGCATCACCATATCTCCCTTGCCGATGCCGAGGGATTGGAAATAGGAGGCCGTCCGATCGCTTTCCCGTTTGATATCCGCAAAAGTGAAATCGATATGTTCTTTTTTGTCATTGGTCCAGCAGATCGCTCTCTTTTCCGGTTCTTTTTCTGCCCAGGCGTCGACCACATCATAGCCGTAGTTGAAATCCTCCGGTATGTTCACTTTGTAGTTCTGAATAAAATCCTCCTGCGACGTATATTTTACTTGTGCTAAAAACTTATCTAACATGATTTGTTTAATTGAGAATTGAAAATGGAGCATTGATAAGAGTGTCAAAATAATTATCAACTATCAATTATCCATTATCAACTATATTAAAGTATTATTGCTAAAAAATTAACCTCTGTTCCATCCAATGCTTTCATGCCGTGAGGCAGTTCCGAATTGAAATAGATGCTATCGCCCGCTTCGAGGATCAGGGTTTTCGTTCCGATCTGCAATTGCAAGCGCCCGTTGATAATCATATTATATTCCTGTCCAGGATGGGAGTTCAGGTAGATCGGTTCCTCTTCGGGTTTCGGATGCACGGTGACCATAAACGGATCCGCTTTGCGTCCGGCAAAACCGGCTGCCAACGACTGATATTTATAAGCCTTCGTTCTTTCGACCGCAATACCTTTTCCCCGGCGGGTAATGAAATAAGAGCTCATCTTAGGTTCGTCGCCAAACATCAGGGTGGTCAGTTCAACGCCAAAGGCCTGTGAGATCTGATGCAGTATACTAACGGAAATATCAACCGATCCGCTTTCCAGGCGAAGATATTCTTCAATAGAAAGATTCGCGGCATCTGCCATCTCTTCGGGCGTCAGCTCCAATGCCTCTCGAAGCCCGGTCAGACGTTCTGCTATCTGTTTAATCTGTTCGTTCATGTTTTGTGGATTTGTATGAATAAATTGCAACTGCAAAGATATAAATAAAAACAATGTGTTAGTAATATGGCGGTTTAAGTTACAGTTTTTTTGAAAACAGCAGGGTAGGGGGCGTCTCTTTAGATTTGGTAAGGATGGAAGGGGGAAAGGGGAAAAGGGGAGATAGGAGAAAGGGAGAAAGGAGAAAGGAGAAAGGAGAGGGATTAATGGTTAGTGATTAGTGGTTAGTGAGGGGTGGGGGAGAAAGGAGAAAGGAGAAGGGAGAAAGGAGATTGGAAGATTTTCATATAAATCCCGCAGGGATTTCCTATTCGTAACCGCGGGTGTAGCGAAGCAAACCCGTGGTAGGTAGGCAGATAGACAAGACCTACTCTCCAAGCAACCCCGAAGCGGGTTGAACCCATTCCGGGTTCGTTAGTTATTATTAGCGGAATACCCCCGGTCGTTCGCTTCGCCCTCTTACCGAGGGTTACGAATAGGAAATCCCTGCGGGATTTAACTCATTTCAGTGCACCTTGCCCATCTTCACATATTACGGATATTCAAATCGGAGGGAATGTGAAGATTTTAAGATCTCAAAAGTGGTATAAAAGTAGTGACAAAATTTCTCCTCCTTAGCAAAGGAGGAGAAATTTTGATACTATTCTTATGATACAAGAGCCTTCACATCTTACAAAACCTGAAGACGCCCTTTCTCCTTTCTTCACTCCCCAACCATATACCTCTTCAGAAACACCTCTATCTTATCCAACATGGCATCCGACCAGAACTCCCGGCCGCCATGTCCTGCACCAAGCACACAGTAGTATTCATACGGTATGCCCGCCTTATCCAATGCTTCAGCTACTAAATCGCTTTGATGGAGAGGCACGAGGGTATCGCGGTCGCCATGCGCCATAAACACAGGAGCATCGTCGGGCGTAGCATAATAGATCGGGCTTGCCTTACGCGCCAGGTCCTGATTTTCGGCAATATTCGCCCCAATAAGCTGTTCTTCGGGTGAGGCGCCGGGGAACTTCATCGTTTGGAACTCCGGTATTCTGACCAGTTCAGAAGGACCAAAGAAGTTCACAACCGCATTCACCTTGTTTGAATATTCACCGTAAAGGTCGGTATCCAGCTCCGGATGATTCTGTGTAAAGCCCATGAAAAGCGATGTATGTCCTCCCGAAGAATCGCCCCAGCCAAACACATTATCCACATCCACCTGATAGGTAGCGGCGTTTTTGCGCATAAAACGAATAGCACTTTTAGCATCTTGCACCTGTGCCGGGAATTTCCCGACGGACGAGGGGCGATACTCCACGTTGGCCACCACATATCCCCGGGCAGCCAGCCGTATAAGGTTAGGCGTTGCCATATCCAGATTCTGCTTCATCCAAGCTGACCCCGGCACATACACAATGCAGGGCAGCGGAGCAGTCACACCCTTCGGAGCGTAGACATACAGATGCAGATCCATCCCATCGCGATGCGCGTAGACAATATCTTTTTTGACCTCCACCTCTACAGTCGGTTCTTGATTCTTATCCACTTCGCCGGAAAGGTCGAGGGGAATCACTTTGGAAGAGATAGATTGGGCAGCAGGAATATCCTGCGGATTAGGGAATCCCTGCGCTTGCAGGTTCATGGTTCCCATTACAACAAAAGCAATACACAATGCTTTACTTACTGTTCTCATAATAAATAATTTTAAATTGATTCAAAAGCGGTTTACTCTAAACGATAGTTTTGACAAATATAGTGAAAGTCGAACGCAGAGCCAAACTTGTTTGAGCTATGCTAAGACGCATCCTATATTATGCAAATATAACAGGATTTATGTATCTTTGCTGCTACACAATTCACAAATAATAATCGCATGAAAAGAGTTATCCTTATTGCAATCTGCACCGTCGCCTCCCTTTGTAATCTATTGGCACAAACATCTTTCGAGAAATATTTTGAAGACAAAAGCCTGCGTATCGACTTTGCCCTGAGTGGCAATAGCGAGTTTCAGGCGGCCGCCCTGCAGCAGCTGCGCGAAGAACCCATCTGGGCAGGCCCGAAAACCAACCTGATCGACCAGTTCGGCTATGGCGGCTACTACATCAATGTATATGATAAAGCCACCGAAACCCTGATCTATTCCCGCGGCTTCAATACCCTTTTCGAAGAGTGGCTGACAACGGAACAGGCCAAAACAGAGACACAATCATGGAACAACGGATTACAAATCCCCTACCCCAAAGCGCCTGTCACCATTGAAATCACCGCGCGCAACCGGGCTACCAGCCTCTTTTCCCCACTAATGCGCCTGGAAGTGGATCCGACCAGTATCTTTATCGACCGCAGCCCACTCAATGAAAACAGAATAACCCAGATACAACGCAACGGCGACTCCCATGAAAAGATCGACCTGGTCTTCTTGGCAGAAGGGTATACGGCTGCCGATCAGGAGAAGTTTGCCGCCGATGCTCGTCGTTTTACCGAGTCGTTGTTTCAGACTCCGCCGTTCGACAAACACCGGGATGCCTTTAATGTATGGGGTGTTCACCTGGTTTCGGAAGAGGCCGGCACGGATATCAGCGGCAAAGGGGTGTTTCGCAATACCGCCCTCAACTCCGGCTATTACACCTTCGGCGTCGATCGTTACCTGACCACGCAGGATATGAAACCGATTCGCGACGCGGTATGGAACGTTCCCTGCGATGCCATCTTCATCTTGGTCAACACCGATACCTACGGCGGTGGCGGGATGTATAACTTCTACGCCATGGGAACAGCCGACAACGAGCGTACCTCTGTCGTGTTTGTGCATGAGTTCGGACATAGCTTTGCCGGGCTGGCCGACGAATATTTCTCGTCGGAAGTGGCCTATAGCGATGATTTCTATCCCCTGAACATAGAGCCATGGGAGCCTAATATCACCACCTTGGTCGATTTCGACCATAAATGGAAAAACATCTTGCCGGCCGGCACACCGATTCCGACACCGCTCGACGATGCCCATCGCAACAACCTGGGTGTGTTTGAAGGCGGAGGCTACCTGGCAAAAGGCATCTATCGCCCGGTAGACCATTGCATGATGCGTGATTATGCCCCCTTCTGCCCTGCCTGTAGCCGGGCCATCGAGCGAATGATACAATTCCTTACCGACAACGACTACTAATGAAAAAGAAAACTTCCAGGATACTGACTCTCACGCTTTTCTTCCTGATATGTGTGGGAATCGGCGCCCTTTTTGGTCTCTATGTAGCCAAACACATGAAAGAGATGGGCGCCATCGGCATTCTCCTATTGATCGCTTGTGTCTTTCTCTCGTTTATCCTGGCAATACAACTGCATGAGATCGGGCATTTCCTGTTTGGAAAACTCTCGGGATACAGACTATTAATGCTCAAATTCGGGCCGCTCTGTTACAAATATGAGAACGGGAAATATAAATTTACATTCGAGAAGGCGGTCGGATATGCAGGCCTCTGCATGATGGTACCACCCGAAGGAGAGCTGCGGGATAGCCGACATATCCTCTATTACGCGGGAGGGGTGACCACCAATATACTGACCGGAGCGATAGCCATACTCCTCGCCTGCCTGTTTCCCGCCTGGCACCCTCTCCTGACGATGGCTTTATGGATCTTCGGCCTCGTTTCTATTATTCTGGGGGCAACGAATCTATGGCCACGCATCGAACAAAACAACCCTACCGATGGCAAGATCATCTTCAGCATCTTGCGCAAAGAAGAATTGGCCAAAGACATGACCTTCTTGAACAGGGTTATGCAACAGATGGTAGTCGGCATGCGCCCCGGCGATATTGCTTTGTTAAACCAGCCATTGGAAGAGGAAAACGACCCCAACCAGTTCTTTATCTACCGCATTATCTACCACCTGTTCAACGCCCTCGACCGGGGAGATCTGGAGAAGGTAACACACTGCTGCCGGTTGATGGAGAAACATATCGACACCATCCCTTCGGCCGTCGACATTCCAATGAAGATGGAGTTTCTCTGTGTCTATTGCCTCTTAGGAGAAACAGACAAGGCACAAGCGTTTTACGACCAGGTGAAACAGCGGTTAGAGAAAGAGAACGATATGAGTGGCCACCGTATCAAAGCATACGTAGCCTATTATCTCCATGAAGACAAAGAAGAAGCGGCCGCTTGCTGCGAGAAAGCCCTGTCGGTGGCTGACAGCTTCCCCATGAAAGGTCAGACCATTATGGAGAAAGAGTTGGTCAATTCGCTGCTTGCCGCAATATATCAATCAAGATAGGCCGCGCCCCTCCGACGAAACATTCCACGGCAATCACCATCAGGATCAACCCCATCAGACGCATCATCACGTTGTTGCCCGTCTCGCCCAATACCTTCACCAGGCGTGTCGAGGCACGTAGTATCAGGTAGGTAATGAAATAGACCACTGCAATCATCGCGATCAATGTCCCTTTCATGGCATAGGTATGAGCATCCTCCATCAGGATAATGCCCTGGGCAATCGCACCCGGCCCGCACATCATAGGAATAGCCAATGGCGTAATGGAGATATCGTTCACATAGGTCTTGATCTCCTCCTTCTTGAGCTTCGCGCTGGCATACTTCGCCTGCAGCATATCGTAGCCGATCGCGAAAATGATAATCCCGCCGGCAATGCGGAACCCGTCGGTAGAGATCCCAAAGAACTTAAACAAGAGCTGTCCCGAGAAGGTGAAAACCATCAGGGTGATAAACGAGGCAATCGTCGCCCGCTTCACAATACGCTGCCGCTCCTGCTCGTCCATGCCGCTGGTCATTGTCAGGAAGACAGGCATGGTGCCCAATGGATTGGTCAACGTAAAGAAAGAGGTGAAACATAAAAGAGCATAAGGCAAAATTGTTTCCATACTTGGTGGCGTTTATAAGTTATAATTATTAGAATCGAGTCAATTCTTTCACCAGTTGCTTTTGTCCCGACATCTTATCGGCAAAGGTACAAGGACCGGTCACGCAGCCTCCTTCGCAAGCCATCACCTCGATGAATTGTGCCGGTGTTTTCCCCGTTTTGGCATAAGCGCGTAACAGGGCCACATTCTTTTTGGTCAGGTTAGCGATCTGTACGGCATTCACACTCTCATCGCGCAGGTAGGTCTTCACGGCATTGATCACCCCGCCCGACTGGGCAAAGCCATACGCCTCGCGGGAAGCAGTCGACACCAGGCTAAGCCCTTCGGTCTCCTCCACCCGGATATCCATACCCTTCAACACCGAAGCGACCTCCTCGAAGGTCATAGTATAATCGATATCTTTGTTCATCTTCACCTCTTTGCGCTTGGCGACACACGGCCCGATAAACACAATCTTCGCGTCGGGATACTGCTCTTTCACCATCTTCGCCGTATAATACATCGGTGAAGGGGTGTCGGAAATATATTTCTTCAGGTCCGGGATATGCTTCTCCGCCAACTGGGTATAGGAAGGACAACAGCTGGTAGTCATAAAGGGCTGCCCCTCTTTCATCTTCTCCGCAAACTCTTCCGCCTCATGACGGGTGGTCTCCATCGCCCCTTGCGCCACCTCCACGATATCGGCAAATCCCAACGCGCGTATGGCACCGTACACATTCTCGACCGGCACACTGAACTGCCCCAGGATGGCGGGTGCCACGATGGCAACCATCTGCTCTTTGTTACGCAGGCTCTGGAGTATGTCGAACACCTGGGAGATCTCAAAGATAGCCCCGAAAGGACAGGCATTGATGCATTTGCCGCAATAGATACATTTCGATTCATCGATATGCTCCACCCCGTACTTGTCTTTGCTGATCGCCTTCACCGGGCAGACCTCTTCGCAAGGGATCGGGATATAGACAATGGCATGATAGGGACAATTCTGCTGGCATTTGCCACAGCTGATACAGGTCTCGTGGTCGATCTTCGCCTGTCCGTTTTTCTGGAAGTGAATCGCCTCCTTCGGACAGTTAAAATAACAACTACGCGCCACACAGCCTCGACAGAGATTCGTCACCTCATAGTTGACCGATACACACGACGAACAGGCCTCATCAATCACGCACAACAGATTCTCTTTCTTATTCTCCGTCCGCAATAAAGCCCGCTTGGCATATTCCGAAAGCGGTGTCAACTCATCCTCCTCATCGGTCATGTCGAAGCCCATAAGCGGGAGAGCCTTGTATTTCCATACGGCACGTTCCTTATGCACACAACAACGCCCCTGCACCTTGGCGCGGCGAGGCGTCAATTCGATTGGCAAACGATCGATACCCGTCAATAAAAGATTGTTTTTCCATAGTTCAACCAGCCGTGCTAATAGCTCGTGGCGTACAATCATCACATTATTTGTAAATGCCATAGTCCCTTTCCTTTTTCCTTCTCTTAATTAAAGTGCAAAGATAGGGTTTTTAATGATTAGTTAAGCAAGAAGGGGGGAAGGAGTGGTTAATGATTAGTGATTAGTGGGGAGTGGGGGGAGAAAGGAGAAAGGAGAAAGGAGAAGGGAGGAGCAATTGTTAATTATTAATGGTTAATTGTTAAACAACGTTCGCTTAGCGAAGGGGGGAGCAATTCTTATAGCAATCATAGATTGCTCTGCTCTGTAGCCAGTTGCCTCAGGCTGCTGGTATTCAAATCGGAGAGGATGGGAAGGTAGAAAGCCCGAAAGGGCTTCAACCTAGATAACCCCGTGCAAACCGTAGGTGCAGCTCGGGGTAGAAGTAATATCTATATAATGAGCTCCGTAGGAGGTCAACTGTTGAGCCCCTACGGAGCTCGTTTTTATTATACTCTCGTCCCCCGAGCTGCGCCTGACGGCTTGCACGGGGTTATCCACGTCTAAGTCCTTCCGGACTTTATCACCTCCACATCTTCCCAAACCTGAAGCCCCCCTCACCACAGCCCATCATTATTCCGGACCAGTCGCTCCAGTTCTTGTCGCTCTGTCTTGTGGAGCGTGATAGTCTCCAGGGCTTTTTGGAATTTCTCCAGCTGGTGAATATCCGTGCCGACATGATCGTAGTAGCCCTCCTTCAGTAGCCGGCGCGCCACCTCCTCGGCCCGTCGCCCATAAAGCCCCGAAAGGGATAATATATTGAGTTGTAACCTGCACCCTTTCTCTTTCAGCTCCCGGTAATCCCGGTCACCCATATACATATAACGCTCCGGATGCGCCACAATCGGATGATACCCATCGAGCACCACCTCATACAACAGCTCAATAAAGTCAGGTGGCGGTGCCATATAAGAGGTCTCAACCAACACATGTCCTCCGCTCATCGCCAACAGCCCCTCCTCACGGCGGGCGGCAAACCCCATGTCCAGCATATACTCGGCCGCCAGACGTATCTCAACCCCTTCGGGACAGACCGCTTTCAACGCCTCAAACTGCTCCCGGTAGTATGCCTTATACCCGGCATCGGTCGTATCCATCACATGCGAAGTCAGATACATCCTTCGGATCCCCATCCCGGCCAGAGCCGAGAGGGTTCGCACAGACTCCTCCATCGTCGCCACCCCATCGTCTACGCCCGGCAATAGATGCGCATGTATATCGACCAGCCCATTCAACAGGCCGGTAGCGGACAAACGCTCTTTGCGACTGAAAAAAGAGAACATCGTCTATTTATCGTCTTTCGAATAGCCGTAACCGTACCCGTAGCCATATCCATAGCCGTAGCCATACCCATAGCCCGCCTTGTCAAAACGGATATCATTCAGGATCGTACACATATTCTTATAGCGTTCCTCCCGGTACAGGCGCTCGATATCCGGCAGTTGACGGCGATCCAACAACCCGGCACGCACCACATATACCGTCACATCCGCCACGCGGTTAATGATCGAAGCATCCGCCACAATACCTGCCGGCACCGTATCCAGGATAATATAATCATATCTCTTCTTCAGCTCCTCGATCAGGTAATCCAGGCGATCGCTCAACAGGAGCTCTGCCGGGTTAGGAGGCACGGGCCCCACATGGATCACATCCAGGCAGTTATCAATATATCCTGTCTGTATCATATCGTCTATCCGATCGATCCTGCCCGACAGGAAGTTGCTTATCCCCTTACCGGTCGCTCCCGCCCGGTCGCTCAAGGTTCCTTTGCGGATATCCAGGTCGACCAGAATCACCTTTTTCTGCATCAACGCCAGGCTCACCGCCAGGTTGGTAGAGATAAAGGTCTTCCCGGCACCCGGCGAAGAGGAGGTAAGCATAATCACCTTCATATCGTTGGCTTTCACCCGCATAAATTCCATATTGGTACGGATAATACGGAAGGCCTCCGACACCGCGTCACGGCTATCCTTGCGCACCACCACATCATGCTCCTCTTTCCCTTTCCTATCGCGGTGAGGGATCTCACCCAAGAGAGGTATCGTCGTGGCATCTTCCAGGTCTTTGCGTCCTTTCACCTTGGTGTCCAACGTGTTTTGCATCCAGAGCACACCGCCCGGAATGATACACCCCAGGACAAACGCCGCCAACAGGATAATCATCGACTTCGGAGCCACCGGCGCGTTGCTGCCCGAAGCGGCATCCACGATACGCGCATTGCTCTCCGTCATCGCCTGCGAGAGGGCGTTCTCCTCCCGTTTGTTCAACAGGTAGAGATACAACGCCTCTTTGATCTTCTGCTGTCGTTCGATCGATAATACCTCCTTCTGCTGAGAAGGTACGGCAGAGATACGACGTGCTGTCTGCACCTCACGCTGCTTCACATTACCAATCTGCAGGTTCAATCCCACGATCAGGTTGTCAATCGCCCGGATAATCGTCTGCTTCATCGCGCTGAGCGAGTTATTCAGATCCATCACCACCGGGTTCTTGCTACTACTGTTACCAATCAATTTATCACGTTTCAACAACAGCTCATTGTAGGCCGCAATCTGTCCCTCGATATTCATATCCGACAGTCCCGTATTCGAAGGGATGAGGTCGGAGCTACGACTCGGATCCGTCAGGTACTCCCGGATATATTTCGCCAGCGACAACTGGTTCTGCAACGCCAGCTCTTCCTGACTAAGCTGGCTGGTGGTCTGCAGATACATGCCCGATTCCGATTGGATATCGGTCAACTGATGCGTCCGCTTAAACGACTCGATATCCGAATCGACCGATCCCAACTCCTTCTCTATAATAATCAGACGCTCATTGATAAACTCCGAGGTACTCACCATGATCTGGTTCTTGTCGCTCACCACGTCCGCGTTATATACATCAATCAAGGTATTGATCACATCCTCCGCCCGGCGGATAGAGACATCCTGCAATGTCAGGTTGATGATCGTTGCCGTCTTACTGGCCAGCGACACCTGCAAAGCGCTCTGGTATTGCGTCACCACACTCTCCAGGTTCCGCTTCGTGATCGTCACCGGCACTTGCAGGTAGGAATCATTATAATACAATGTCGGGGTCACCACCAACGCACCAATCGTCGTTTGTAAGGTATCGTTCAACAAAGCCGTATAGGTCTCCGTCAACAACTGCTCGTCACCCGAGGCGCTGATAATCCGGAAATCCGTCAGGCTCACCTCCGTGTCCGATGTCGGGGTAGCCACAAACGAGAAGCTCTCCATCTCATCCACCTCCGGGAAAGAGGCAGAGATCGGAGCGCGGGTATAGAGCTCCTGCGTGCGAAGCCCCTGCTTCACCGTATAGCTCACATCGAGGTTCAGCTTCCGTGCCGTCTCCCGCATCAACCGACGCGACTTAAACACCAACACCTCGTTGTCCACATTCCGCTTCACGTTGAACATCGACAAATCCTCAAAAGCCGCCGTCTCACTCAGCGCACCCCCTTTGGCATCATCCTTGATCAAGACCGAAGCCGTACGGGTGTACTCTTTCGGTGTCATCCGCAGATAGAGAAAAGCCACCGCGCAACAGACCACGATCGACAAGGCAAACCAATACCATTTCCCAATAACAATATGAATAATATCGACCAGGCTGATAAACTGTTCTTCCTCTTTTCTTTCTTCCATATCTCTTTCTATTTCTTATTTGAAAATCAATACAGCCACCGTCGTCAGGAGCGAGAGCACAGACACCCAGACCCCGATCGTATTGTTTTGGTTGATATCGCTCTGCTCCGCCTTCCGTTTGTTGGGCTCCACATAGACAATATCATTCTGTTGCAGGTAATAACAGGGAGAGGTGAATATATCCGACGAACGCAGGTCGTGATACAGGATCGAACGCTTGCCATCCTTCTCACGGATCACCGCCACCCGGTCACGCTTCCCGTAGATCGTCAGGTCACCCGCCATACTCAACGCCTCCAACAGCGTGATACGGTCACCCGATATGCTAAAGCTACCCGGACGAGCCACCTCGCCCATCACCGATATCTTATAGTTCAAGAACTGCACCGTGACGATCGGGTCTTTGATCAGATCCTCCTCGATCAGTTTATTTTTGATCAATTCCGTCAACTCGTTACGCGTCAACCCCTCCACCTTCAGGCTACCCAGGATCGGGAAGTCGATCTCCCCACTCGGATCCACCAGGTAACCCAGTACCCGCTGCTGTCCGACGTTCTGCCCTACGGTACCCAACTGATAGGTCACCATCGGCATATTAAACGGCATGGCCAACTCCGGGTTCCGGCTGTTCACCATAATCGCCAACAGGTCATCATTGCGAATAATCACCTCGTAGTTATGCTCGATCGGCACCATCTTATAGGGATCCACATCCTGCAGATAAAGCACATCCTTCGTACTCCCACACGCGCTCAACAACACGGTCAAGACGAGTAAGACACCCTGTTTATAAAACTGTTTCATTGTTTCGTTGTTATTTGAATTTTTACTTGATTACTACCCAAGTGGCCACCTCTGTATCCCACAGCGACTACTTCTTTCGAATAATATAACAGCTAAATAGCCTAATAGTTCATCCTTCCCCCCAATTAGAGTAGCAAAGATAGGATTTTTAATGATTAGTTGTTAGTGGGGAGTTGTTAGTGGGGAGTGAAGGAGAAAGGAAATAGGAGAAAGGGAGGAGCAATTGTTAATTGTTAATGATTAATGATTAGTGGTTATAGCAATCATAGATTGCCCCGCTCTGTAGCCAGTTGCCTCAGGCTGCTGGTGAAGCAGTGAAGGTTTTCTCCGATTTGATTCCCAAGGAGCGCTGCCAGCGCGATTCAACCCAGCCCATGGGTGACCGTAGGGGAACCCTGGGTCGTTTGGGTTATAATAAATGGAACTCTGAAGGAGTGACTATTGAGTGTTTGTGTATATACACAGTCGTTCCTTCAGAACTCCTTTGTTGTCGCATACTGATACCCAGGGTTCCCTACGGTCACCCATGGGCTGGGTTGAATCGCGCTTACAGCGCTCCATGGGGAATCTTCCAATCTTGGAATATGTGAAGGTGGCAAGGTACACTGAAATGAGTTAAATCCCGCAGGGATTTCCTATTCGTAACCCTCGGTAAGAGAGCGAAGCGAACGACCGGGGGTATTCCGCTAATAATAACTAACGAACCCGGAATGGGTTCAACCCGCTTCGGGGTTGCTTGTAGAGTAGGTCTTGTCTATCTGCCTACCTACCACGGGTTTGCTTCGCTACACCCGCGGTTACGAATAGGAAATCCCTGCGGGATTTATATGAAAATCTTCCAATCTCCCTTCTCCCTTTCTCCTTTCTCCCCACCCCTCACTAACCACTAATCACTAACCATTAATCCCTCTCCTTTCTCCTTTCTCCTTTCACTCCCCACTAACCATTAATAATTAACCATTAACAATTAACCATTAACAATTAGCTAAGTACCACCCATACATCCTACGCACCCCTTCATCAATCTCCACCCGATGCTGCCAGCCCAATCGATGCAGCTTCGTCGTATCCGTCAGTTTGCGCATCGTGCCATCCGGCTTATCCCGGTTGAAGACCACCCGGCCCCGATAGCCCGTCTCCTGTACGATCAACTCCGCCAACCCGGCAATGCTGATCTCCTTCCCCGTGCCGATATTGATATGGCAGTTACGAATCTCTTTCGCTCCCACTTCATAGGTATCCTTGAAATCCACCTGTTCCATGATATACACACAGGCATCCGCCATCTCCTCGCTCCAGAGGAACTCACGCAGCGGTGTGCCCGTGCCCCAAAGCTCCACCTGCTCCTTCCCGATCCCATAATCCGCCAGGACAGCTAGTATCGCCTCCTCCGAGCTCTTCTCATCCACCCCTTTCACCGGACGCGCCTGCAAGTCCCGGCGTATCGCCTCCCAGTCATCCTCATACAAACACTTCGCCAGATGTATCTTCCGCATCATCGCCGGCAACACATGGCTCTTCTCCAGATCGAAGTTATCATTCGGTCCATACAGATTGGTCGGCATCACCGCGATATAGTTCGTACCATATTGCAGATTAAAGCTCTCACACAGCTTCAAGCCCGCGATCTTAGCAATCGCATACGGCTCATTAGTATATTCCAGGGGCGCGGTCAACAGCGCCGTCTCCCGCATCGGCTGCTCCGCCTCCCGCGGATAGATACAGGTGCTACCCAGGAACAACAGTTTCTTCACATTGTGGCGGAAGCTCTCCCCGATCACATGCTGTTGGATCTGCAGATTCTCATAAATAAAATCCGCCCGGTAGGTGTTATTCGCCATAATGCCCCCCACGCGGGCGGCTGCCAGTATCACATACTCCGGCTGCTCCCGGTCGAAGAACGCCTTCACCGCCATCCCATCCAGGAGATCCAACTCCTGATGGGTTCGCCCGATCAGGTTGGTATAGCCTTTCGCTATCAGGTTCTGCCAAATGGCCGAGCCCACCAGACCGCGATGCCCCGCCACATATATCTTTGCCGTCTTCTTCATCGCCGTCTTATGCCTCCCGTTCTGTTTTCTTCACAAACGCCATATCATGCGTCATCATAATGGTCACCAGTTCCTCAAAAGAGGTCTTCCGCGGGTTCCAACCCAATAGCGTCTTTGCCTTGGTCGGATCACCCATCAGCTGCTCCACCTCCGCCGGACGGAAATATTTCGGGTCTACCTCTACCAATACCTTGCCGCTCTTGCGGTCGATGCCCTTCTCGTCGACCCCTTCGCCTTGCCAGTCGATCTCGATACCGACCTCCCCGAATGCTTTGGTACAGAACTCCCGCACCGAATGCATCTCGCCGGTAGCAATCACAAAATCCTCCGGCGTGTCGTGTTGCAGCATCAGCCACATACACTCCACATAGTCTTTCGCATAGCCCCAGTCGCGCAACGAGTCCAGGTTCCCCATATAGAGCTTGTCCTGCAGCCCCTGTGCGATGCGGCTCACCGCCAGCGTGATCTTACGGGTCACGAAGGTCTCGCCCCGTCGCTCACTCTCATGGTTAAACAAGATACCATTCACCGCAAACATACCATACGCCTCCCGGTAATTCTTCGTGATCCAGAAGCCATACTGCTTAGCCACCCCATAGGGGCTACGGGGATAAAAAGGCGTCGTCTCCTTCTGAGGCACCTCCTGCACCAGGCCGAAAAGCTCGGAGGTAGAGGCCTGGTATATGCGTGTCTTCTTCTCCAGCCCCAGGATGCGCACCGCCTCCAACAGGCGCAACGTACCCACCGCATCGGTCTCCGCCGTATACTCCGGGGTGTCGAAGCTCACCTTCACATGGCTCTGTGCCGCCAGGTTATAGATCTCATCCGGCTGGATCTGTTGAATGATACGAATCAGCGAGCTCGAATCGGTCATATCGCCATAATGCAGGTTGACCGCCCGCGACTGCTTCATATCGCGCACCCACTCATCCAAATACAGATGTTCGATGCGCCCCGTATTAAAAGAGGAAGAACGACGCAACACCCCATGTATCTCATACCCCTTCTCAATCAGAAACTCAGCCAGAAACGACCCGTCCTGCCCGGTGATCCCGGTGATTAATGCTACTTTTTTCATATGTTATTATCTTATTTATTTTGTTTACGCTTCCATTCAATAAACAGAATCCGTGGCAATGTGATGACAATCCAAGCACATCGTTTCAACTGTTTCTTAGGCTCGCTAAAGATACGATATAAAAACTCAAGACGCGCCTTTATCATCCACTCCGGTGCCCGCTTAACCTCAGTTCCACTAAAAAACTTAAAAGCAGCCCCCACAGCAATCATCACCCCTCGTTGCAGATGAGGCTTGAGCCTGTTCATAAAGATCTCCTGCTTGGGAGCACCCAGGGCAACCCAGATAATCTCGGCTCCATCGGTCTCAATCATATTCGCAATCGCCGGATAGTCGAACTCCTCCACACTCCTGAAAGGCAGTTCATAGAATGTCATAGCCTCCACCTCGGGATTCCACTGTGTAAGATTCTCTTTCAACCCGTCGAGTGTTGCCTGTGATGTGCCCATAAAAATCATTCGATACCTGCGAGATTGAATGATATCCATAAAGATCTGACTACCGCAATACTGCTCAAACCGCCTATCATAAAGCCATTGAATGTATAGAGGAACATAACCGCTATCGCATATCGAGAACATACCTCCATTTACAACCTGCAAAT
Organism: Parabacteroides sp. PM6-13; assembly: GCF_029892605.1. Classification (GTDB taxonomy): domain Bacteria; phylum Bacteroidota; class Bacteroidia; order Bacteroidales; family Tannerellaceae; genus QVMG01. The sequence continues at coordinate 122,197 of NZ_JARXWF010000004.1, read as the reverse complement.
AGTCCGGTTTGCGATTGGCAATGTTTAATATAACCCCATCAGCCACACAGATATAGTCAGCTCCCTCCTGTCGGAGGCGCTCCTCTATGGCTGTATGAACCTGCTTCTTGTCAAATTCATATCGAATATTAAAATAAGTCTCCATAATAAAAAGTTAAGCGATGATAGATAAACAAGCACTCATACAGGCTTCAAATCGCTCAAGTGTGTAGTTGGCTACAAACCGATCATACCCCGCTTGCCCATATTGCTGCCTAAGTGACGGATTATCTAATAATAGTTTTATCTTATTGGCTAAATCTTCCGCATCCCGTGTTTTGCATATCAAACCGGTTTCACCATCAATAACAATATCGGTGATTCCACCTACATCTGTGGAGATAATGGGTAGGCCGTATTGCATGGCTTCTAAATTGACAAGTCCAAAAGTTTCATTAATATAGAATGTTGGAAAAATAAATATGTCTGCTCTTTTTAATACTTCTCTTTTCTCTTCCTTGTATTTACTCCCTACGTAGCTAACAATTTCATTCAATCCTCTTTTGTCTATTTCCCTTTGCATATCTTCTTTATTAATTTCTTTGGTTTCTCCGCCAACGAATTCACAGGTAAACAAACAAGACTTCTCCTTCAGTATATGGCAAGCATCCAATAAAACCAATACACCTTTACTCTCTATTAAATTAGACAAGAACAATAGTTTGGGGATATTATTATTTCGATTAAATAATGGCTTTTCATCCCATACTTCAGGTATTCCATTCGGACAAATCAACACCTGTTCTTTAGAAACCACCCTTTCAATATCCGGATACAATTTCCAGGAGAGCAATATCACATGAGTTTTTCGGTAGACAAAAGGGAGTAACCATTTATAAAAAGGCTTATCAACATACCCGGACATGCCTTTATTATGCTGATGAATCACCACCTTTTTTCGGAATAATTTACAGATCAAAACAAAAGGTGCATCCTTCAGAAAACCGATACCATGGCAGGTTATCGCCAAATAGCAAAGATCATACCTTCGAAACAATAACTTTCCAATAAGCAGAAAATAAGAAGAACAAAAACGCCATACCTTCGCCAAACTCATCTTCCCGATCTCATCCATCTTACGGGAAGTAGACAGGTTGATAAAGTCACAATCAAAGGTGTCATTGATCAGCTTGCTCTCCTTAATATATTGGCTCATCATAGAGGAGCCATGCACAGGAGGAGGTAGAGGGGTTATGAAAAGGATTTTATTCTTCATATTTTAGTTTTCAAAGAGAAAGTCTCCGCTATCTGCTCATATTTCTCAACCATTTGTATGTGCCTTTTGCCAGATTCAACAAAAATGCGATCTAAAACAAAGTGTTTCAAATAAGGTCGATAATCTTTGATGTCAAATTGTTGGAAATAAAATGTAATAGCCTGTTGGTTCTCTCTCAACACCTTTGTAACATATTCACACGTAGCCCCCATTACAAAATTGGCATGAATGATAAACAAAAACAAATCATAACCTAATGGACGAATAGCAGCCATTTCCCAATCAATCAGTCTCAACTCTCCATTCTCTACCATTATATTCCATGGACAGAAGTCGCCATGGGAGAAACTTTCTTTTAAAGATTTGTTCTGTGTTCTATCAGAAATGTCAATTTTTGAGATCGATGCGGCGAGTTCTATTACTCGGTTAGAAATAGAATTGCTCTTATAGAGAGTGCCATTCACCCTTGATGTGATAAAAAAGACAAAATCATCTTCTTCTACAGCAGACATCAGTTGAGGAGCGATTCCTTTCCCTTCCAATTTCTTTAGTATTTTTATCTCATTATGAGCTAACCGTCTAGCCTCTTTTTTCTCTGCATATTTAGCAAAAAAAGACTCTTTAGCATCTGGTCTATATCCCAGGATGGAGACTTTTTGTTCTTCCCCTGGTGTTCCCATATTGATCGATACAATGCTATTGGGGGGAGACAATCTTAAAATTTTCTCAATAACCGGCTCATTTATTTTTTTGACTCGAAGTGAAGCTAACAATCTGAAAATACCAACGTTCTTAAATAATGTCCAGTATATTCTTATGAGTACATTTCCGTACGGATTGTACAGCCCATATAGAAACCTCGTTTCTTTTGTTATTTTAGGAAAATAATAACTCGTCCGAAAAGTCTTAAAGCGATAGAATCTCATTTTGCCACCTCATTATAGATCCCAGAAATAGTTTCTATTTTATCATCCCAATTATACTGTTGAGCCCGTTCATAAGCAGCCACAGACATCATTTGTCTAAGTTCTTCGTCTGCATCTATTTGTTCTATCGCTTTTGCAATGGCACTAACAACCTGAGCTTTTGTATGTATAGGAATTTTTATACCACATTGTTCGGTTAAAACATTGGAAAAACCACAATGATCTAAAGCAATAACCGGCAACCCGTACGACAAAGCCTCAAGCAGTACTGTAGATGTTAAATCGGAAAGACTCGTAATACAGAACAAATCACAAGTTTTCATAATCTCAATACTTTTTGAACGCTCAACCCATCCATACCAAAAGAAACGAATATGTTCAATCTTAGCTGATTGCTTCTTCCATTTTTCTGTACATCTGCCACTACCTAAAACATGTAATTCAACCTTACATCGAACCAAAGACAAAGCTTCTATCAAAAGATTCAACGATTTTCCGGGAGTATGTTGACCACTCCAACAGATTTTCAAGGTGGTCTCCCTTTTATGGGGAGAGAATTGTTTAAGTTCTGCTTTCTGCCAGCCAACCTCTGGAATAACAATACTTTTGCGCTTATACAAGCGCAGAATGGTCTCCGCTTCATTTTGGGTGGCGGCAATTAATGCATCCGCCCGCTTCATAGCTGACTTTACCCGCCTCATCGTGTACATTTGTTTTAGATTAATGACATTTCTAAATGCGTAAAAGAGAGCACCATAAAAACCCATTGAAGTCAACATCCGCCAAGGAGTGATATTGAAACCACCTATAGGTCCCCAAACGAAAGGTTTTTCCATTCTCCATAAATAACCAGGCTCTCTATATCCCACCATATTTAGTTGATGAACGATATCGAAGTTTAATTCCTTGTCTAACTCTATCGCTTTCTGAAAAGCTTTTTTTTGCCAGTCCCTATAAAACCAATAGTAGGAAGGAGGCCAAAGTTTACGAAGCAGTTTATGTCTCTTTTTCTTTATATAATAGAAATGTAAAAACTTAGATGCTTCAGGAACATCTTTCATAAAACGCTCAATATCCTGTTGGAATTTACATTCTGTTAAAATATGTAGCTCATGTTTCTGCGATAAGCCCCAAACAAAATTCCAACCCATCCCTGGTTCCGAGCCTTTGTAGGGAGAACAAGCATAACAATTAATTAAGACTCTCATATCCAAACCGTTTATCCATCATTTTTAATATTGCATCCATAGCAGCCGTAACACTTTCTTCTATACGACATCCTGTATCTACCCACACTGCTTTAGGATTTTTTTCCGCGAATAATTTTAATGTTTCCACCTGCTTCTGTACCTCTTCCAGGGGTAATTCGGGTTTACGAGCATGGATAATCTCGGCTTGAGTACCAACACACACAATTAAATCCGGGGTAGGTACAAAAAGATCATAAAAATTTAATAACCATTTGGGCAATGAAATCCTTGCCCGAAGGGGATCATTAATATAATCATAAAAATAACGATCAAATATCCAAAGATGCGTCTTCACAGACTTATCACAGAAAACTTTACGAAAATACCCCCAGGTGTAATCTAACAAATAATAATTCAATCTTATCAAAGAACCTATTACACCGGATGGTTTTGCCCCATGTGGATCTGTGCATATCTCGGGAACTTCTTCTTTGCTTTTTTTCCCCATAAAAACAGCCAATGAAGGTATGTAGTTTGGGCGTAAATGTTCATACCGCACACCGTTATGAAAGGCCTCATTCAGAATAGGCCTCATCTTATCAATCAGGGTGCTTTTACCGGCACCGTCTGTCCCTAAAAATGCGATGGTATATCCCGGTTGCCTTGTCAGCCTATGCAACTTGCTTATTTGTATGCATTGATAACGAAGTCTCGCAATAAAAGACAATAAATCCTTAGACCCTTCTATCCCTATTTTTTGAATCGAAGATGCGGAAAATAGACCCTCTCGCAAAACTGTATCAATACGTTTGCGTATAGGCAAGGAAAAAGCTTGCAGATAGTCTGACAACTGCTCTACTGTCAGTTTTTCAGCCACCTGTTGAGCCTTTATGCAATAATCTTCCCTACATTTTTTATTGTTCAGAGTCTCTTTTAAGAAACACATCAATCCATCTATTGTAGCATTCAACACATAAATATCGTTATATTTCTCCACATTAGCTGCAATAATCTGTTCTGACAAATAGGGAACCCCACGATGATATGCTCCTCCAATATATACATCAATTTGAATCCCCCATAATATAGCCATTAATGCTATTTTAGGACACTGCTTGTCTGATATTTGGGAGATTCGTTTAGCACCAAGATTAGTAGCCGTTTCTTTCACTATCTTGTTAAAAAGAGGATAATCCTCACTCTTTATCCATATATCCAAATCGCTATCTCCTGTAGATACCGGTAATAGTTCATAATTACGTAATACCGCATATCTTAGCCCACTGCTGTTCAACTCGCGGAACAGTATTGTTAGAAACTTCTCTTTATCTGTTATCATCACCTGTTATTTCTTGCAATAAATTTCTAAAAATATCCTCATAGCGATATGGCATTTTACTCTCCCTTATATTTGTTTGATCTTCTAATGTATATTTACACTCACCCATAACTTTTTCCATTTTCTCTTTTAGATCTTCCACATCTTGCGGCTCAAACGTCCATCCATTAACACCCTCCTCTATCAAACAGGCACTTCCGGCACGTGAAGAGATCAAACAGTGACAACCTGCCAATAGGGCTTCGTTAGTTACCGCCCCAAAAGGCTCCTGATAACTTGCCAACACAAAACAAGTGGCGATATTATACCATTGTAAAAGTTCTTCACCTTCCAATCTGCCGGTAAAGAGTACATCTACCTCAAGATTATTGGCTAATTGCTCCAATTTTTCCTTTTCCGGACCATCACCAACAATCACCAAAGCCTTATCAGATCGCTTTAGGTTGGCAAAGGCTTTCAATACCGTATCTACATTTTTTATAGCAACCAACCGGCCGACAAAGAGGAAAACAGTTTTCCCTGTTAATCCATATTTTATAGCCGTTTCCCGGCTGCGCGGGAGTAGAATTGCATATTCTTCCCGGGCCTTATCATCGTTTTTGATAATAGGGAAAAAGAAGCCTTTTCCATAATGCTCTTGGTACCATTGAGTGACCTTTGTCTCTACCAAAATCAATTCATCTAATTTAGGCACAATATAACTCCTAAGAAAACGATGTAAGCGAGAAAAGTCATTCCCTTCCGCAACCATATTATAACTATCGTCGCAAATAGACACCACCTTGTATTTTTTACGTTTCAGAAAGCGATGCAACAAGACCAAGATAGCATCCCACCCAAATTCGCCAACAATAACTAAATCCGGAGAGAACTCATCTAACTGCTTCCAATAGCCATGGTTAAAAATGCGCCCTTTCAAACGAAATAGCTCCTTTAAGTAAACTGGAGTAAAAATAAACTGCGCTTCAATCTTATCATAATCAAATTTCTGAGTGATCAGATTTCTGTATTGCAGACATATACGTGTGTCGAACGACTTAAACAAATCATTAAAAAAGTCAATCCGGTAAGGGGCTATGGTACGGTGGAAGATAAGGAGTTTCATATTTAATGCAATTATATAGATTTCCAGTTTTAATAGAACAAGTTGTTTAAGCGTTTATTAATTCATAAAATAAATTGGAGCAGGATAAAGAATAGCATCACTAATTGGAAGATAGGAAAAAAAACCATTCGACAGATAGTAACCAAAATAGACAAATAATAAAACAACACCCTGCACTTGGAAAATATACTTCAAACGTGCTTTAGAATAGTGTAAAGTTAACAATAACAATACATTTTGAAGAGCGTAAAGATAAAAGAAATATCGCATAAGTAAATAGTAGGCTCCAATCATGTTACATACTATAACAAAGACAGTGAGAATTGCATAAATATTCACATAGGGAATTATATGTTGAACTGTGCTATCTACATCCTCTTTTGCTTTGTAAATCACTTTGTAGATATATCCTATCAAGAATACATTAACACCTAATAAGACTTTCATAGCCCCCGTTAATCCAATCTGTTCTTGCCAGCCGTCTGCTCCTAAATTAAGATTATTGAATCGTCCAACAGCATAACCAAAGTAAGGTATATTTTGTAACATAGGGGAAAGATAGTAAAACAATCCGGCGAAGAGAATAATACAACCGACTAACCACAAAGCCTGCTTTAAGCTCAATCGCTTTTTTATGATTGGTATCAAGCCGACAGCCAATACCGGCAATGAAGAAGTATGTGTAGCCAATGCCGCTAATGCGATCCACCAAGATTTTTTACCTTTTATAAACCATAACACAAAGAAAACAATAACTATGGATTGTGCTAAACATTGTCGAATCATATGCCCACTACTTGCAAATTCCTGAAAAAACAAAAACATAAAAAACAATGTCGTAATCGTATTTCTTGCATCGGCCTTGATGACTTTCGCCGTTGTTACTATCCCATACGAGAGCAACATGTAATTAATAACAGTAATACTAAAAACAAACAATTTCCAACTACCTCCAAAGATATAATATGACACATAAGTATATCCATAGTAAAGCGGTTCTTTACCAAAAGACAACAAAAAGGTTAGAATATTTTTGAAATTTGGAACACTAAAAAAGTAGTCTTGATAGGCGGCGATATCACCAGCCATTTCTTTTGTAGTATTCAATAAGCCTAAATAAGAAGACATGAACAACCCTAAAATAAGAAGGTCTGCACTTTTAGTTTCTTTCTTCCAGCAATACATGGCATAAGAAACTATTCCCACTAAGGGGTTCAATAAAAAAAGTAATAAGAACAATAGTATCATACTCTTTTTAAAAACAGGATTTCAAGAAACCAATTGATAATTTTCGTATCTCATCCAGTTTTGCATAAATTGACGGATAGTCAATCTTTTGCTCCAATACATTATCTATATCCCTAACATCTTTCACCAAATGGTTTTCTAATCCCACATACTCCAACAAGGTCTCTATCCGATTGCTTCCTCCTCTTGGCAAATCAACAACCACAAATGGCTTTTCAAATAAAAGAGCAAATACAGTAGCATGGAAAGAGTTGGTTACAACATATTTCGCATTTCTAATTTCATTTAACCACTCCTGAACAGTGATATGTTGTAGATGCCTTATGGTATCCCAAAATAAGCCGGGCTCTTCAACATATGTACAAGAGAGTTCATTATGCTCCATCCCTCTCTCTTTTGCCCAACGAGAGAGTTCGATAGATTGCTTGGGCTTGCTAAGCATAATAGAAACAATTCGATTGTTTTCCTGTAAGGGATATTCCTTTAGAAGAGTTGATTCATAAAAATCACGCGCAAAAAGCAATGTGGGATCGACTACCAATTCCGCCTCTCTATCAAAATAGTTTTTACAGATCTCCACACCTGTATTTTCCCGAACCGAGACTTTTGCAAATGACTGAAGTAATTGTTTGATTAAGGCGGTGTTCTGTGGTGTATCATTCCACTCAGAGAGTCCAAAAGAGGCCGCATAAGAGATTTTTTTTACACCTTCCTGCGGAATAAAGTCCAAGAAATAATTAAGCCCTACCATTCGCCAATTCCATCGCCATACCTGATCACTCCCTACCACCACGGCATCAAAATTTTCCTCGGGAAATCCTTTGATTATGGATGATTGTGTTTGATACAACTTTGTTTTAGGCAAAAGATATTGCCGGGAAAATTGCTTAAAACGCAGCCAACCCCATATATGTTTGTACGACAAATGATGGTATAACCAGCGTAACAGATTCGTATAATCAGGGATGCGATTGATAATCCAAACATCATGTCCAAGCTCTCTTATTTTAGACAATAACGCATAGGTTTGCAATACCGCACCATAGTTTTTCGCATAATGGAATGTTAGGATACCTATTTTCATTTAACTATCTTTTATATATAATCCCTTTGACCACTCTTATGCCACTTCCGCCTAAGGCTTTCAGCATAAGCGATTTGGCTTTTCGGGTTAAGCGCGTAAGAAAAGGGTGTTTATTATATTTTAATATCAAACGATAGACCGACTCCCTGTATTGAATCTCTTCAAAGAACCGCTCTCTGTTTCTATGTTTCTTCGATGAGATGGCAATCGAAGGGTTATACGTTAGTACATCTTCGTAGTTAGCCTCCCAACAGGAAAGATCTTGTGTGTTTATAAAGTTGGCCACTTTCGTGGTATTTTCTATCACTACACTTAAACCTTTATTATCATCTATCTTAGGCATAACACGTTGTATGCCCCAGAAATCAGCGATAGTCAGATCACTTCCGCTTTTTAGTTCTTTACTTGGACAAATATAACAAGAAGGGCGTAAATAGAGATCAGAAAGGAATCCTTTTATGTATGTGTTTCTGCTTGAGAGCTCCAAAATCTTCGCCTCCTCTTTGGTGGCAGTATGATTCAGTGCAAAAGCATATTTTTTCCAACCATAGGTTTTATCCCGGAAGTTGATATATTGTATTGACTCTCTATTTCCGGCTGTTTCGTCTAAATACATACGCCAGACCTTCGGGGAAGGCACGCCATGGCAGATAAAATCCACAAGCAGTAAGTTGTCATATTCCTTACGCAGAAAGATCTTTAAGCCGGCAATCTGACAAGGTGTGCCGGAAAACAAGACAAGGCGTCCGGAGCCTAAAAACTGTTTGGCTTCCTGGTAGGTATTCTCTATTCTGCTTTGCACATATTTCGAGCCACGAAAGGCTGCCAGTCCCTCTTTTGTTTCCGTATAGTCATGTTTCACCTCCCAATTCTCGTCAAAGCGAGCACCAAAAACAACACCACCCGCCTCGATCACTTGCTCGGCCAATAATGTAAACACGCCTCCCGAAGAGCTTTGTCGGCGGATCTCTTCATTCTTGTTTTTGGCAGCATACACATGTATGGGAGTACGGGGAGCCCCTTGATGGAGTACAGGACATACCTTTTCACACAAACCGCAATCAATGCATATCCCAATATCTACCTTCGGATAAAGAAAACCTTCCTTATCCTCAGAGATAGAAATACAGTGTTTGGGACAACTCTGCACACAGGCAGAGCAACCGCAACAGTTTGCTTTTTCTGTAATTCGTATCATTAGAATCCTAAATATCCGGCAATTCGAGAGAAATACCTCTTAGAAGTCGCAATAAACAAAGATGAACACAAAAGTACCATGAATGCTTTTATAAACCAGGGCAGTGTAACAGGAAGCAAGCCGATAGCAGAAATAAAAAAGCAATGGCAAAGATAAATACCAAAAGATTGATTGCCAATATAGACAAAGAGCTGACATAAGAGATTCTTTACATTATATATAACAGATTCTGTATAAGAAGAAAACAACACCATGATACATCCAAAAGCATATACAAAAGCCGACAACTTGATACCAAATCCTTTTTGGTGATATGAATAGAAGAAATGACTTTCAGCAATAGATAATAGCCAGCCCAAAAAAAATAGGATCAAATAGGGTAATAGCTTATAATCACGTTTTGCATTCTTCCCCAAGTAAAGCCCTATGGCAAAAAACAGCATCCAAACAGGGAACAAACCTGCATATATCAGTAAAGGGATACTTACTCCTTTGATATGTAGTAAATAGGTAATCAACACAATCGAGATCATCGTTATTATACCGCTATAAATCACTCCTCTCAGTTTGAGCTTTGTTAAAATATTCGAAATACAGTAATATTGGAAAATAAGCGCTATAAAATAATAGACAGAATAGCCACATAAAAAGAGAAGAGAAAGAGCCATCAAGGGATTCTTTCCTCCATAAAGATCCATCACAAAATAGGGTATAGACCACAACAAACAAGGGTAATAAATTTTCTTAAGTTGCTTCTTCAGAAAAAGTTTTTTCTCATCTACCTTCATCTCTTTTTTTCCTATAAAGTATCCGGAAATCGCGAGAAATAAAGGAACAGCCACATTTAACAACTGCCGAAAAGCCAAATTAAATTCCTCATATACATTAAATTCAGATAGATCGATAGAGGGTGTTGTGTGAATAAAAACCACCAATGTAATGGCTATACCACGCAAAAAATCAAAATAAGTCTCCCGTTTGGGATTAACTTTTTCTTGGAGTCTGTTTTTTAGTTGAAACATCTACGGTTTGTCTTAATTACACTTTTCTTTTCCCTACCTGATACATTTTCTTTAAAAAATCCTTAAAACCACCCGAAGGGATATGGAGAATGGCCCATTCCTTAAAAACAACAGGAATACTACTTATATATGTAAATAAGGTTATTTGTTTTTTCAGATAAGGATACATTTCCAAATAGGTATCGTTATGAGTAATGCATTTTGCTACCAAAGTTTTCAGATATTGCTGTTTGTGTCTTTTGTAGTAGTCGATATCAAACATCGCATTATAGTAATCCAACCGTCCTAAGATATCTAACGCCAAGAGTGTTCGCGTGCATTTTTCACATCGACCACAATTCGTTGCAGTCATTGTACATACATTTAAGTACTTATAAGATGGTGCATATTTAGATACTTCTTGTGTTTTTTCTAAGCGCGACAAAGTGCCTCCTTCTGAGTAAAGCCTTAGGTTTTCTGTTGAAAACATATCCAAAACGAGAAGCTCCCCATACCCTGGAGAGATTGTGCTCATGTTGCGTACTGAAAATTCAAAAAAGGAATGCGATGATGCATAATAATAAGTTGCATATAATTTTTGAAGAACAAAAACAGCAAACATACTGGTAAAGGTATGTGTAACAAAATGTTCTTGTTGAAACATATCCATAATATTTGAATTCACTTCAACAAAGTCAAATCCATATTCTTGTGAAAATGCCTTTGCCTGTTGTTTCCTTGCTTCAAATAGCTGCGTAGCTCGTTCTCCTTCTCCATGCGAACCCACATTAAAGAATGTAAGATGTGTTATGTTGTGTTTCTTCATCTTCGTATTGGTATGCGAAGCTAAAACATGCAATGAGTCTATACCACAAGAGATCCCCGTTCCTACTCCGCTGCCACAAGGCAGCTCTTCTTCATCTACATCCGCCTCAAGGCGAATGGCATACATACGAGGATTTGCTTTAGAGAAAGAATCGATTAAATAAGTGGTGATCTGATAGTAGAGAGACTCACCCATAGGAGCTTCACAAATGATGTCATGATTGTTTTTCATGGCATAATGTAATATTCCAATTACAAAAGCATCCGAACGTTCATCACACAAGTAGTCTTTATATCGATTATCCACTTCAGCCCAAACGGTTTTCTTCTCGCCGTCAACAAATATGTCTGAAACTAAACGAGTCAAAGAGTTACCATTCGGTTCAATTCTTGGCTTTCCTATTTTTATCATATTATCGTTTAAATATTTTTTGTATTCCTTGAAGCAAAAGCCCCTTTTCTCCTTTATCTAATCCCCAAAGCCATATAAACAATCCGGTAACACCAACACACCATAAAGCATACAAACCTACAGATAGGAAATTGGCTATATTGCCAAAAAATAGCTTAGGGATGTATGAGGCAGATAAGGAAAATATTAAAATCAGTGAGACAGGGTATATTACTACCCGAAAATAGGCAGCAACCGGGAAAGAGACTGTCTTATACAAGACGGCCAACCGCATAAAGAGCCCAATAAAGTCGATAACAACTGCTATGTAAAATGTAGTATATACCGGATAGCCTAATTTGTACGCAATCCAGGTTAATGCCGCTATCAGAACAAACCCTACAGAAATAACTAACTGATAATTACGGATCTTTCCGGAGGCTTGTGAAACATAAGCTATTGGAGAGTATGTTGCTTGTATTAGCAAGTCTATTAATACTAATTGCGTAAAAAACACCGCATACTCAGGAACAGTTTTCAACCAAAGGCCTAAGATATATTCCGTATTAAACAAGATTGGAATGGCTAAGATAAATAGTAAAAAAAAGGAGGCCTTGGATGAGGTAAACACCAGTCTATACATGTATGTAGTGTTGCCTTCGGCATACGATTTTATGATTTGAGGACGTGTGGCCGTCATAAAATTTGCAACGAATGAATTAACGGCAGCGTTAACCTGCATAGCAACTGCCCGAGCGGCATTTAATGTAGGTCCAAAAAACATATTAATAAGGATATTAACCCCTTGGGTGCTTAATAGGTTGGTAATAGTGCCTGAAAGCATCCAGCCAGAAAAAGAGAATAATCCTTTCAATAGATTTTTATCCCAAATCCATCGCACGCGACACTCTTGGAAAGATCGTACGCAAACGATCCGATAAGCAAAACAGACCATGCAAGAGACAAGAAGCATTAGTAGTCCATAAAGCCATAGCTTATCCACGTTGATGATTTGAAGTAAAAATATTAATACTAATCTCAGTACCGCATCACCAATAGAGATATATGCATAAATAGACATGCGTTCATGAGCGATAATCGTTGCGTTATAAGAGACTGTCAGTAAATTTACTACAAATGTTAATACTGAAAAATGATAAATCCAAATGGCGGCATCAAACCTCTCAGCGGGGATAACCAGTTTATTACAGACAAACCAAAGACCAACCGTCTCGGCTAAAATCACAGCGATTATTGATAGGATGCAATAGGCGATAAAAGACATAGAAAAGACATCTTGAAGCGCTTCTCTATTGCCTTTGCCCATTTCATAATTCAAATAACGTTGCGTTGCTGTACTCAATGAACTATTCAAGAAAGACAGCATCGCGACCACCCCGCCTACTACATTATAGATACCAAAATCCTCCACACCCAATACCTTCAGAACTATACGAGAGGTGTAGAGTGATATGAACATTAAAAGCAACATGCGCATATACAGATAGCCTGTATTCTTCGCAATTCTTTTATTGTTTGCAGATATATCAGTCATGTAGGTTTGTTGGCTTTATTTGGCTAAAGCCATTTTTCAAGGGCGATGCCCATTCATTTGATTCACTTTATATATTTCCACCACCCCACTTTAAGGAGCTTTAGTTCGTTTTCTTACTTCGTGCGACTTGGTGTACTTGGTGGTTAGTTTTTTTACCACAAAGGGGCGCGAAGGCGCACGAAGGGGTTGTTTCTTTTCCTTGGTTGTCCGTCGGTTAAAACCGACGGCAATCGATAGGGCGATGCCCGTTCATTTCATTCACTACTTCTCTTACTTGGTGCGACTTGGTGAACCTTGGTGGTTAGATTTTTTTACCACGAAGGGGCGCGAAGGCGCACGAAGGGGTTATTTATTATTTAAAGCTTCGAATACTTTCTTGTATGGTGGATTTCACCGTGTTCCAATCTGCTTTTAGAAGTACCAGTGTCGATTCTTCGACTGTAACTGTTCGTAACATCTAAATTGTGTTTGGGGCACTTGGGTTATTGTAGCAATGAAAGCTAAAGATTTACGTTCTAAACTCCTTATCCCTAAAGCGATCTCTTTTAGCCGCTCTATGCCGTAATAATCGCGGATAAAAAGCCAGTCTTCCATAAGGCCATAGTCTAACACCCGTCCGACAATAAATGCCGCGTGTTTGTCCATATCTATATCGGCAGGATCTACATCCCAAAACAGATTCGCAGAAAAAGCCATAATTATATTAGTTGAAGTTGTAAAGATACTATTTTAATGGATAATTGATAAACTGTGGGGGTGTTTCTTTCCTTAGTGCGACTTGGTGAACCTTGGTGGTTAGTTTTTTACCACGAAGGGGCGCGAAGGCGCACGAAGGGGTTAGATTCCCTTTAGGCATATTCTATGATCAGCTTGGGGTCTATCTGGAAGACGTTATATCTTTATACTTTGTTTTCATTTCTTTACTTGGTGCGACTTGGTGAACCTTGGTGGTTAGATTTTTTACCACAAAGGGCGCGAAGGCGCACGAAGGGGTGTTTTTTTCTTTACCGTCGGTTAAACCGACGGCAAGAGATAGGGCGATGCCCGTTCATTTCATTCACTACTTCTCTTCCTTGGTGCGACTTGGTGTTACTTGGTGGTTAGTTTTTTTACCACAAAGGGGCGCGAAGGCGCACGAAGGGGGTGTTTTACGCCAAGTCCCGGGGGTTGGCACGACAGCACCAAATACGGGTTATAACAATATTATTACCATCTACAAAATAGACCACCTTGAAGATACCATCTTTTATAATTAAAGATCGAAATATGTATTCTCTCCCTTTCAAGTAAGGCTCAACAGCTGCCATATAAGGATGAGTACGTAATATTTCTATTTCATCCAGGATTAAATTATAAATTCTTGTAGCAATATGCACCCCCTTCGGGAAATAGAATTCATATATGTTATCCAGGTCTTCCCTTGCTGTATCATACCAAATAATATTCATAAGGTATGCCTTTTTCGCATCTCTTCCTGAGTCGTGAAATGGCTGTCATATCCCTCGTTGTAGGCTTGCATGGCTTCATCGGCAGAAGACTGGATTTCTTCTACTGAATACATACAAGGGTATTTGGGGCGAGTCAGCTTCTTTACCATTTGTGATACCTCATTCAACACCTCTTCACTATCTATATCGTTCAAGATGAGTTGCACTAACTCGGCCTTTTTTGCTTTCAATTCCAGTAAAGTCATAGTAGTCTGTTTTATTCAAAGATAGTAAAATTCTTTTAGAACCACAGAGTTTTTGTTTGTTTCTTTCCTTGGTTGTCCGTCGGTTGAAACCGATGGTAAGGAATAGGGCGATGCCCGTTCATTTCATTCACTACTTCTCTTACTTAGTGCGACTTGGTGAACCTTGGTGGTTAGATTTTTTACCACGAAGGGCGCGAAGGCGCACGAAGGGGTTAGATTCCCTTTAGGCATACTCTATGATCAGCTTGGGGTCTATCTGGAAGACGTTATATCTTTATACTTTGTGTTAATTTCTTTACTTGGTGCGACTTGGTGAACCTTGGTGGTTAGTTTTTTTACCACGAAGGGGCGCGAAGGCGCACGAAGGGGTGTTTTTTTCTTTACCGTCGGTTAAACCGACGGCAAGAGATAGGGCGATTGCTATTTTATATACTAATGTTATACTTTTCTAACCACACTTGTTTGTGCTGTACTACCGCATCCTGAATGTCTTGAAATAGTTTTTTGTGAACTAATTGGTTTTTATTCTTTGCCACTTTTGCTACTTCAGTCATCAACTGAGCAAGATGTTCATCGGTAGGTTCTTCCATACCTGTTAAGCGATAAGATTTCATTTGCTTCTTTGTCATAATCACCTCCCTCTCGTTTTATTCAAAGATAGTGAAATTCTTTTAGAACCACAGAGTTTTTGTTTGTTTCTTTCCTTGGTGCGACTTGGTGAACCTTGGTGGTTAGTTTTTTTTACCACGAAGGGCGCGAAGGCGCACGAAGGGGTTATATTATTTTAAAAAACCGATTAAATAATTCGTTTAATACTTGAGGGTCTCTGCGTTGTAGGCTCATTTAGTTTTTGTTTGTTTCTTTCCTTAGTGCGACTTGGTGAACCTTGGTGGTTAGTTTTTTTTACCACGAAGGGGCGCGAAGGCGCACGAAGGGGTTATATTATTTTAAAAAACCGATTAAATAATTCGTTTAATACTTGAGGGTCTCTGCGTTGTAGGCTCATTTAGTTTTTGTTTGTTTCTTTCCTTAGTGCGACTTGGTGAACCTTGGTGGTTAGATTTTTTTACCACGAAGGGGCGCGAAGGCGCACGAAGGTTATAATACTATTCTTTTGATGCCTTCTTTTAGATGCCTTACGTTAAAGTTAAACAAAAAACCTAATGTTATCTCAGACAACTTCATGTAGTTTATTGTTTGTGCAAAATGGATATCGGTAAATGCTTTTACAGCTTTGTTCTCTATAATCAACTGATCTCTTTCTACCAGGATATCAACCCTGTAACCGCAATCGATTAATTCTCCTTTATAGACTAAAGGCATTTCTTTCTCTTCTTCAACAAACAAACCGGCTTTTCGTAGTTCGTATGCAAGGCACTTTTGATAAGCATTTTCTAATAATCCTGGTCCTAATTCTGTGTGAACCTCAAAGGCACAATTTAGTACTATTGTTGCGATTCGTTCCTGTTCTGTTGTTACCATAGTCTTGTTTTGATTGTTTACTCACAAAGATAATGGTTTTTGAACAACGAAGTAACGCGAAGGTTTATATTGTTTGTTTCTTTCCTTAGTGCGACTTGGTGAACCTTGGGGTTAGTTTTTTTACCACGAAGGGACGCGAAGGCGCACGAAGGTTTATTCTGCTATTACTTGGTGCGACTTGGTGTACTTGGTGGTTAGTTTTTTACCACGAAGGGGCGCGAAGGTGCACGAAGGTTTATTCTGCTATTACTTAGTGCGACTTGGTGAACCTTGGGGTTAGTTTTTTACCACGAAGGGACGCGAAGGCGCACGAAGGTTTATTCTGCTATTACTTGGCGCGACTAGGTGTACTTGGTGGTTAGTTTTTTACCACGAAGGGACGCGAAGGCGCACGAAGGGTTATTCTGCTATTACTTAGTGCGACTTGGTGAACCTTGGTGGTTAGTTTTTTTACCACAAAGGGGCGCGAAGGTGCACGAAGGTTTATTCTGCTATTACTTAGTGCGACTTGGTGAACCTTGGGGTTAGTTTTTTACCACGAAGGGACGCGAAGGCGCACGAAGGTTTATTCTGCTATTACTTGGCGCGACTAGGTGTACTTGGTGGTTAGTTTTTTACCACGAAGGGACGCGAAGGCGCACGAAGGGTTATTCTGCTATTACTTAGTGCGACTTGGTGAACCTTGGTGGTTAGTTTTTTTACCACAAAGGGGCGCGAAGGCGCACGAAGGTTTATTCTGCTATTACTTGGTGCGACTTGGTGTACTTGGTGGTTAGTTTTTTACCACGAAGGGACGCGAAGGTGCACGAAGGTTTATTCTGCTATTACTTGGTGCGACTTGGTGAACCTTGGTGGTTAGTTTTTTACCACGAAGTAGCGCGAAGGCGCACGAAGGTTTATTCTGCTATTACTTAGTGCGACTTGGTGTTACTTGGTGGTTAGTTTTTTACCACGAAGGGGCGCGAAGGCGCACGAAGGTTTATTCTGCTATTACTTGGTGCGACTTGGTGTACTTGGTGGTTAGTTTTTTACCACGAAGGGACGCGAAGGTGCACGAAGGTTTATTCTGCTATTACTTGGTGCGACTTGGTGAACCTTGGTGGTTAGTTTTTTACCACGAAGTAGCGCGAAGGCGCACGAAGGTTTATTCTGCTATTACTTGGTGCGACTTGGTGTGTACTTGGTGGTTAGTTTTTTTACCACAAAGGGGCGCGAAGGCGCACGAAGGTTTATTCTGCTATTACTTAGTGCGACTTGGTGAACCTTGGTGGTTAGTTTTTTACCACGAAGGGACGCGAAGGTGCACGAAGGTTTATTCTGCTATTACTTGGTGCGACTTGGTGTGTACTTGGTGGTTAGTTTTTTTACCACGAAGGGGCGCGAAGGTGCACGAAGGGTTATTCTGCTATTACTTAGTGCGACTTGGTGAACCTTGGTGGTTAGATTTTTTACCACGAAGGGGCGCGAAGGTGCACGAAGGGTTATTCTGCTATTACTTGGTGCGACTTGGTGAACCTTGGTGGTTAGTTTTTTTACCACGAAGGGGCGCGAAGGCGCACGAAGGTTTATTCTGCTATTACTTGGTGCGACTTGGTGAACCTTGGTGGTTAGTTTTTTTACCACGAAGGGGCGCGAAGGCGCACGAAGGGGACTAATTAATAATTAATCATTAATAATTAATAATTACTCACGCTCTCTTCTCCTTCCGGTGTATGTCCACTTGGGATTTGGGGGTGGGAGGCGTCACCTCTTGGGTGGCGACGGCGGGCTGAGCCTGTGATGCTGCCTGTGCCTTATGACCTTTCATCAGCCAGATGTTTAAGGCGATCCATGAGAGGAGGTTGGCCAAAAAAATGAGGTTGATATCGAAGCCTTTGGAGAGGCAGAAGATATTGAAGATACCGTATAGGTAGGTGATCAGGATGATGGTGCCTGCCGTTTGTCGCGTGCTGAAGCCTTTTGCCAATAACACATGGTGGATATGGTTTCTGTCGGGCAGGAAAGGGCTCTGGTGGTGAGCGATACGCACGATCATCACACGCACCACATCGAACATCGGGATAAACAGGGTGGAGAAGGCGACCATATAAAGAGGTACTCTCGATAGGTGGGGCGCCACGATGGAGATATTGGTGGAGAGGCTCAGGCAGAGGTAGGCCAATAGATAACCTAAGGTCAGGCTACCGGTGTCGCCCATAAAGAGCTTCTTGCGTTGCTCTGCCTTACCATACAGATTATAATAGATAAAGGGGAGCAATACGCCGATGGTGGTCACGCTGATCAGGGCATAGCCCCACATCTGGCTCACGACAAACAGGGTGCTCAGGATAATCAGGGAAACGACACTGATGCCGGCGGCGAGTCCGTCGACCCCGTCAATAAAATTCATGGCATTGATAATCAGCACCACCAACAAGATGGTAAAAGGAATACCCAGCCAGGGGGCTATCTCATAGATGCCAAAGAGTCCGTTCAGGTTTTTCAGCCAGAGCCCGGAGAGGGGCAGGAAGGAGGCGACGAGGAATTGCACGTAGAACTTCGTACGATAACGCAGGCCTACCAGGTCGTCGCGCACGCCGATCAGATATAATAATAATGATCCACAAACAAAAAAAGCTATTTGTGACATCACCTTTCGAAAACCAATGGATAAATCAAAACCGGATAATAAATAAATGCCGATACATAAAAGACAGGCAAATAATACAACCGGTAAAAAAGAGAGTCCCCCTAAACGAGGAATATTCCCCGCGTGAACTTTCCGTTCGTCTGCCTCGTCATAGAGTCTTTTTTTATGACTGACCTTTAAGATTCCCGGCAGAAAAGCTGAAGTCAAAACGACTGATAAACAAAACGTTATCAACACAAATAACCATTCCATACTAACCAGATTTATACATCCATGTCCCGTCAGTCCCATACCGGGAAGACCCCCTCAAGTCAAATCTGACGACAAAATTACTTTAATAATCAACGTGTAAAAGATAAAACGGTAAAATAATAATCTATTTCACGGTAAATCTAATCATCCCAAAAAAATAGTAGAAGCATTATTTTATTTTGCCCCCTCAGCGAAATAACAAACCAGGGTGTGGAATTGTTCAAGGGGTGTTCAAAAAAAAATGGGATTTTTTTTTGGAGAAAGGAGAAAGGAGAAGGGGAGAAAGATAATGTCGGTAGGAGTTAAATCCCGCAGGGATTTCCTATTCGTAACCCTCGGTAAGAGAGCGAAGCGAACGACCGGGGGTATTCCGCTAATAATAACTAACGAACCCGGAATGGGTTCAACCCACTTCGGGGTTGCTTGTAGAGTAGGTCTTGTCTATCTGCCTACCTACCACGGGTTTGCTTCGCTACACCCGCGGTTACGAATAGGAAATCCCTGCGGGATTTATATGAAAATCTTCCCATCCCCTCCGATCCCCCCCAGCAGCCTGAGGCAACTGGCTACAGAGCTCCCTTCTCCTTTCTCCCTTCTCCCTTCCAATCCCAGCAGCCTGAGGCAACTGGCTACAGAGCGGGGCAATCTACGATTGCTATAAGAATTGCTCTGCGCTCCGCTAAGCGAACGTTGTTTAATCATTAACCATTAACAATTGCCCCCCCCTTTCTCCTTTCTCCCCCTTCTCCTTCACTAATCACTAACCACTAATCACTCCCTTTCTCCTTTCTCCTTTTCTCCTTTCTCCTTTTTTTTCGAAATGTTAAAAAATAATTTTTAAGCAAAAAGGCCTTTTTTGTAATAAATCCATACGTTAAAAAGTGTTACTCGCGGGACTAATTTAAAATAGCCCTACGTTTTTGCGCGAAAAATCGGGCGGAAGTTTTAAATCGTAAGTTGGGGGTTTTCGGCGAAGTGGGCTAAATTAACATAATTTAAGGTGTTTGGCGGGGTGAAAAAAGGAGGTATCGGCGGGGGTGGGGTGGGGGGAGAGGTTGACCCAAAAATGTATTGATAAATACTCAACACAAAGGCACGGAAAAAAGTGGAATACAGAGGGCACAGAGAAGCGCTATTGGCGCCTTCTCCCTCTGTGAACTCCATCTTTCAACTAATTCTTAGTGCCACTTGCAGGCATTGATCGATTGGGCGCAAGAGCATATCGATACCATTATGCAACATAGAGGGGGTAGAGAAGTTAGGAGAAGTTAGAGAAGTCAGAGAAGTTAAAGGTAAGCAATCATAGATTGCCCCGCTCTGTAGCCAGTTGCCTCAGGCTGCTGGGATTCAAATGAGAGGGGATGTGAAGGTTTTAGAAAGCCCGAAAGGGCTTCAACTTGGATAACCCCGTGCAAACCGTAGGTACAGCTCGGGGTTGAAGTAAGGTCTATATAATGAGCTCCGTAGGAGGTCAACTGTTGAGCCCCTACGGAGCTCGTTTTTTATTATACTCTCGTCCCCCGAGCTGCGCCTTAACGGCTTGCACGGGGTTATCCAAGTATAAGTCCTTCCGGACTTCAGTATATTCCAACCTTACAAAATTGGAAGATTTTCTTTATATGGCTGAAGGTTACAGTGGCCTGGAAGGCCGAGTCCCAACGGGTAAGCAGGCTGAAGGCCTGCGCCACCCTGGGTATCACGACAATACAAGAAATTGAGTTCTGAAGGAACGATAGATAATATGATGGGATATATGGCGATAGCGCCTGTAAATAGTGGATTTCTTCTTTCGTTCTTACAGAACTCATTTTTATGTATCCATGGAATCCCAGGGTGGCGCAGACCTCTGGCCTGCTTACCCGTGGGCTAAGTCTTCGTCCCGCTGGGACTCGGCCCTTCAGGCCCTCTGTGGCCTTCAGCCATGAATATATATTTCCACCTTACTTAATCTAAAGCCCCCCCTTTCTCCTTTCTCCTTTCTCCTTTCTCCTTTCTCCTTTCTCCTTCAACACTCCCTTTCCCCTACCGTATGACTGCCACAAATCCACCACGGGGGAGACAGTCGACAGCTATACTTTCTTTGTTGGTGATTTGCGTGGGAGCCTCTATGCGAAAGCTTCTTTCCTCCTGTCCGTCTTTGATCAGGGTGATTGTTTTAGGGGAATCTGTCAGGAAGTGGGTGGCAAAAGTCAGTGTTCTGCGTTCGTTTGTACCGTTGAGGCCACCGATATACCATACTTCCCCTTTGCGACGGGCTATGACAACCTCTTCACCCGGATAGCCGGCCAACAATTTCGTCTCATCCCAGGCAGTGGGTAGTCCCGACAGGAATCTCTTCACCTCATCGGGCAGGGCGGAGTAGCTCTCCGGACGGTCGGGCATATGCTGCAAGGCCGATTCGAACACAACCGGAAGCGCCAACTCGTGTCCGTGTGAGGTGATGTGCGGATGTTGCGAGTCAGAGAAGGTGCCGGGTGTATAGTCCATCGAACCGATCACGTTACGGGTGAACGGTAGGGTCGCGTTGTGTGCAGCCGCCCGCTCGGTTAATATCGGTAGGTTGTTATACCATTCGGCGCCATACACCGCCTCCACAGTCATCAGGTGCGGATAGGTTCGTTGCCAGCCACGGGGAATGGTGGCACCGTGGAAATTGATCATCAATTGATATTTGGAGGCATCCTCCAGCAGATCGATATAATAGTCCATCATCTTTGCGCCATCGATGGCAAAGAAATCGATCTTGATGCCTGAAACGCCCATTTCGTGAAGTTGCGCGTATTCTTTTTCCCGGTTCTCCTTATTGTTCAGGCGATCCAACGGCCCGGGAGCACCCGGCCCAATCCAGCTCGTTCCCGAGTTATACCACAACAGCGGTTTAACCCCTTTCTCCCGGGCATATTGCAGGGCATCCTGTATGGTTCCGCCGTTGGTCATCACATCCCATTCCCAGTCGATCAGGTTGTAAGGCCAGCCCATATCGGCTGCCAGGTCGATATATTCTTTCACCAATTGGAAATCTCGCGAGCCATGGTTATGCCCCCAGTAGATCCAGGCGGCAGCACCCGGCAGAATCCAACTGGTGTCGGCCACTTTGTTGGGATCCGACACATCGGTCACCAGGGTGGATTCGATAATATCGGCCAGCGTTCCGACGATCAGGACGCGCCAGGGAGAGGTGTAGTTCTTGTTGAAAGCGATCTTCTCATCCGGGCTGCACACCTGGTATTGGTCGGAGTGATCGCCATTGTATAAGCGAGAAGCGCTGTTGCCCTTCCGAATACCTGCTTCGGTGATCAATACAAAAAGAGAATCCTGCGGTTCAACCAACGCCGGGTAACCCCAAAGTGGCGAAGGACGTCTCCCTTTCGACTCCCCGTTGGTGGCCAAGGGGAAAAAGCCTTCGTAATCGATGGCATATTGTTGCATCCATCGGTTGGTTCCTTCGGGAATGGGATAGGTGGTGAGCTCCTTTGTCAGGTAGTCGCCTTCGGGGTTAGTCGTTTCTACCACATACCGGAAAGCCACTCCGTCGTTATACACCCGGAAAACTATCTCGATTGTTTGTTGCTGTTCGTTCTCAAAGCGGAAGGTACGTTCTGTGCCCTGATTGGTGCAATGGCTTTTCTTTCCGGTTATCATACGATAGTCCTCGTTGATCGGCAGAGCATCGGAGACGGCCATCAGCTTGAGGTGATCGAACTTATATTGTTCGGTTTCCACGCCTAACACCACATCGGAAAGGAGGCGTTTCGTTTGGCTTCCTGCCAGGTAGTCAATATAAAAAAGGGCTTTACCGTAACCGCTCTCCTGGGTATCTTCTACTTGCACAGTCAGGGCAATTTTCCCATTGGGCGATACAATCTTCCCCGGATCAGACGTGCAGGATGACAGAAAAAGAAACATCAAGGGTATGATGCAACAATAGATAGGTTTCATGTGGGAGTCTTTAGATGGTTTATACTCTTTGTTACTGCAAAAATAGAGCAATTAGTTATTATTTTGTAGTTTTATGCGGAAAATCATTAAAGAGAAAGAATATGATACATGATTCATTACAAAACACAGCGTGGGTAGAGGCTTTACACCCGTTGTTTAAGAAGGCTTTTGATTATATTCATTCCACAGACCTGAACAGTCTGTCGGATGGACGTTATGAACTAGAAGGCGCGGATATGTGGATGAATATCAACACCATCGAAGCGAAGACCACAGAGACGGCAGCGATGGAGACGCATGATAAATATATCGATATACAAATGCCGCTTTCGGGTGTGGAAACGATTGGTTGGAAGGCAGGTAGCGATTTGCAGGACACGACCAAGTCCTATAATGAGGAAAAGGACATCACCTTCTTTGGCGACAAGCCCACCTCGTACACGACGATCCATCCGGGTGAGTTCGCGATCTATTTCCCGGAAGACGGACACGCGCCGGGCATCGGCGAGGGCACGATCCGCAAGGTGGTGGTGAAGGTGAAGCTATAAGGAGAAAAGAAAAGATCAGATAGCCGCCCTATCGTTCGACTGAACGGTGGGGCGGTTTCGTTTTTGAGGATTCGAACGTAAACAGGGCGGAGAATCCGGTCATGTCGAATACCTCCCTGATCTCCGGTTTTAAGTCGCGGATGGTCAGTTGACCCTCACTGGCTATGACTGCTTTCTGAAGCAGGAGGAATTGGCGGAGTCCCGAGCTGCTGATGTATTCAAACGCGCTGCAGTCGAGTAGGATATTCGCTTGCGGGGTGGCTAATGGGAGTATTTGTTTTTCGAAATCATGTGAGCTAAGTGTATCCAGACGCCCTTCGATGCTGACGTGAGTGATTCCTGCTTCTTCGTTGATTTTAATTTTCATCGTAAAGTCTCCTTTATTTAATATAGTGGATTGCTAAAATTGTTAAGTCATCGCTTTGTTCCGCTCCGTTCACATGCCGGTTGACCGATTCCACGATGGTGTGAATAAGCTCTCTGGGCGATTGCGAAGCGGCGTTTTCCAATTCCTGTATCAGCCGTGTCTCGTGATATAAGGCCTGTTCCCGGTTCTCCGCCTCTGTCAGTCCGTCGGTGTAGAGGAACAGGGTGGATCCTTTCTCTATGGTCATCGTTTCGAATTGGTAAGGGAAACCGTCGAACAAACCTACCGCCATATTGGGTTTTACCTTCATAAAAGAGACCTTACCTTCGGGCGTGATCAATACAGGCGGATTATGCCCAGCATTGCAATAAGAGAGTGTGCCGGTTGAAAGATTCAGTATGCCGATAAACAGGGTAACAAACATATTCGCATCGTTTGTTTCGGCTATGGAGTTGTTCATCGACAAGACAATCTGAGCGGGATCGTCATAGTGCGTGGCCACCGAACGAAACAGGCTACGAGTTACCGCCATAAACAAAGAGGCAGGCACTCCTTTGTCGGATACATCTCCGATGGCGAAGTATAATCGATCGTTGTCGATGAAAAAGTCATACAGGTCACCTCCTACCTCTTTGGCAGGGCGCAACAGGGCAAACAGATCCAGATCGTTTCTGTCGGGGAAAGGCGGAAATATCTTGGGAATCATGCCCATCTGTATCTCACGGGCAATGTGCAGTTCGCTTTCGATACGTTCTTTTTTCGAGGTGGTCTCTTTCAATTCACGGGTGTAGTTGACCAGCTCTTGCTGCATAAAAGAGAATGAATTCTTCAACTCCATCATTTCATCTTTCGACTTGATATGTGGCAACTCGGCGTGGAAATTTCCCCGGGCAATCTCTCTGGCCGAATGGGAGAAGTCTGAGAGCGGTTTGCTTAGTTTATGCACGATACCCCGGCACAGGACATATAGGAACAGTAATCCGATAAGAAAGAAAAGGAGGGTGATGATTCTTGTTTTACGAAGCTCCCAGAAGATCTCCTTCTTATGGGTCACCATGCCCAGCGACCAACCATTGGAAGGAAGCGCTGTGTAATAGATATACGACTTGATATAATCGTCGACGGAGGTGTTTTCCAGTTCGGCCATGCCCGACTCTCCATTGGTCATACGTGTTCCCGCCTCCTTCAGAGCATCGATTCCAAACCTTTCCGCCACGCTGAATATCGATTCGTGCATGATGTATTCTTTGCGGGGATGGATGATATAGGTGCCGTTATGGGCAAGCAAGACCGAGTAGCTCGATGGATAGGGTTTCACTTCGTTGACCAGATCGGTTAGCCAGTCGAGCGAGACATCCGCCGTTAACACGCCGATAAAGGCGCCTTCCCGGTCGTAGAGCGGGGTGGAAAAGGTGGTCATCAACATCTGTCCTCCGCCTTCGTCGTAGTATGGATCTGTCCAATATGGACTGTTCAGCCGTTTAGGCGCCGCATACCATTCCATGGAGAAGTAATCATACTGCTCTGTTCCCAACTGAATGGTCTCGATTTCTTCTCCCTGACGACTGGAAAAGGGGGAGAAGTAATATCCCTTCTCCTCAAAATAATGGGGCTCGAAAGCCACCGCGCAGCCAAAGATATAGGGGTTGCTCTCGAGGATATCGCGTGTCAGACTGAACAGTGAGTCCGCCTCGATGCCCCGGTCGATGATCGCCCATTGGAAGTTATTATGTACTGTTTTGATGGAGGTAAATACATTCTCAATCTTATATTGCGTGATGGCCAGCAGGTTTTTGGCTTTGCCATGCGCCGAGTCGCGAATCGTACGACCGGTAAAGACCGAAAAGAATAAAAAAGAGATCAGAAAGATCGTTATCGTGCTCAATAAGACATAGAAACTAAGCTTGGCGGAAAACGAATACTGTATCTTTTTTATCCACTTCATGTCTGATTTGTTGATTTCAATCGTTAGAAAGCAAATATAAGATTAAATCACGTACTCTCCTTTTATCTTCGGAATAAATACAAATACCCAATATACTATTTTGTGCCATTTTCGTTTATTTCTTTATATCTCTCTTCAATAAAGTCGAGCATCCAGCTGTCTTTCTCCGGATCGGCCAACAGGGTCTCTTCTCGTATCCATGCCACATCGGTGGTATGTTGCATGATCAACAAATCACCTTTCTCTGTGCCCGGAAGTATGCCGGTGAATATGAAATTGGACTTCTCAGCCTCCTCAATGGCATATTCCAGGTGCGGATCGTTCATATAGAGATAGAGACACCAGGTTTTTGTCTTCTTAAATTCGGAGAGCTTTAACATACGACTTAAGAACGGGCTTAAATCGGCGCCTATCTGTTTCACAAAGACAATACCCAACTCAAACGTATCGTTGCGTTGAAGAGCTATGTCACATGCCGCAGGAAGGTCGCTCATCGCTGTCAATACTTCGTATGCAACATGGATGCGCTCGTAAATGCGTTTTATTTTATCGGCATGACGTGAAGGCAGGTATATCAGGCTTTTTCGATCGGTTATACTCTTATAGTATAGGATAAAAGTTTGCCGTTCAGACCTCTGCTTATCAAATTTTTTGAAATTTACGCTATTAGGGATATAATTGATCAAGGCTCCACAAGGCTTCAACCCGGCATTCAACGACACGCGCTGACTGGCTAAATGAATTGTCACACATTCGGTAAAGACGCCATTCCGACCGGAGCGAGCTATTTCATCCCGAAGAGCCAGAGCAAGTGATTCGGCAAGATGAAGTCCCCGGAATACCGGAGAGACCACTAACGAGCCCATTTCCATAATTCCTTTGGTTGCTTCCTCTTCTTTTCCGATGACAACTCCTGCCACTTCATTGTCTGAAGCAACCGCTGTCATAATGATCGTATCATCCCGCATAGCCTCTTCGCACAGATACCTGGGGTCGTACAACGCAAATTTCAGGTAAGAATAGCCATAAGCCGTGTACAGACAACGAGCTACATTCAAGGCTTCTTTTTCTTCAAACAGATGAACACGAATGTCTTCCGGTGTGTAATGAACAGCCGGTTTTGTTTCGTGTTTATATTCGGTGACCTGTGGGTTATTGATATGCTTTATCAGAATGGTTTCTTTCCCCTCAACGCCCAGATATCTGTATTCCAACTTATCGACCATCCGGGAAATGATATAGGTGCCCAATCCTTTTTGGTTGACGGCATCGTCTACACTATGGATCTGTGTCGGGTCGAACTGTTGCGCGTTTTCCCAGATAAAAGGAATGCCTAACTCGCGTATTTTGATTTCAATATACGACGAGGTATCTGTGATAAATACATCAAAAAAGTATTCTTCGTTGTTATCGAACGCATATTGAACGACGTTGGAAAGGACCTCTTCCAGCGCCAGTTGAAATTGTTTGTTTTCTTTCTCCGAAAGTCCTCTTTCCCTGCATAAAGCTTCGACAAAACTCAACGCCGGAGAAATGCACAAAAGATTGTTGGTAAGTTCTAATCTTAATTTCATTTTAACGTTCTCTTATCAATGATGTGTTTTAACTTGCCGCTATGACCGATATACTCCATATCAGCCTCTTTCATTTTTGACAACTCAACATCTAAATAACCGTAATCCAAGGCCTCTTCGAATGCGCTATCCTGTTCGCGCAAGGCAGCGATAAGCTCTTCTCTGGAGAAATGAACCAATCCGGTACGGAAAATAAGTCTCTCCACTTCACCGTCTTCTATGAATAATTGTAGTTGAGTGGGTTCGAGGTAGTTGTTTATAATTCCCGACAGTTTCATATAATTCAGGAAGCAACCTCCGACCCGGAAAATGTCTCCATACCTTCCTTGCAGCTCAAAACGCGGATTTTTCCGTCCACATGGACAATCATCTTCGATCCATCGCCCCAGGTCGCCGATCTCATAACGGCTCACGTCATGTCCTTCTCTGAATTTAGGCGAAAGTATGATACGTCCCGTTTCTCCTTTTTCTACCGGCTCATCGCTATCCATCCGAAGAATTTCCATATCCATGATGCCGGTGGCTAAATGATGGATTCCTCCTTCGCAGTATTCACAGGTATAACCGATCGGTCCCACATCGTTGGAGCCATAGCTGACAGACGAGATGATTTCCACACCAAATGTTTTTTTCAGCATCTCTTTGTCAGCCGGAGTCATGAACTCTCCGCCGTAATAGAGTTTCTTCACTCCGCCGTATTGTTGAAGTGCTGCCTTATGTTCCCGGAATAATTTTAATAGATACGAGGGCATTCCTACCAATGTGTTAATGCCTAGTTCAACGATATAATCGACGACCTCTTTTGTGTCGGATACTTCCGACATCGGATAATGTTTCGCATTCGCCAGTTCCAGGATGCATCCGAAACTGATAAATCCGCCATACAAATGTCCTACACTGAAGAGATTCATTACTTTATCTGTTTTCGGTTGCAGACCGATGGCAATCAGTGCTTCCGCAATACACCGCATCTCAAAATGATAATCGCGGTAAGAGTAAGGCGACAAAATTGTTTTCCCGCTCGAGCCACCGCTTTTCACATACAGTTTGCCGCTTTCTTCCCGAACCGGCAAAGCCATGAAAGCCTCTTTATCCATGATCGGCGTTTGGGTGGTAACCGGTTCGTATGGTTTTAGCTGATCGAAAGAGGCGATTTTTTCCAACTGTGACGAAATAACCGAAACACGCTTACAATAACAAGAAAGCGCAGAAACGCCATCGTGAGGTTCGCCGGGGTAGGAGGCGAATACACTGCCACATTCCACGATCCGGGTTGCTCCACAAACAGTAAACAGTTCTGATAACTCATATAATTCGTCCAACCCACAACCCAGCGAGACTGTTTGCAGAAACCGGCTCATCGGCAGGAAATAGCTGACCATCTCCTCTCGTTTCATCGGCTTCAACCAAATCGTGCGGAAAAGCGGAGAAGGGGTCAGCCCGGGAGAACGATTGATGTAGATCCGGAACGTCTGGTCGTCGGCTTCTATCAGTTCGCCTTCGTCCATACAACTTCCCAGTGTCACCATCAGGTTGGAAGAGGTGATTTGTGCCTGTTCGGCGCTCCCCATCGGCATCAGTGGTATTTGTGGGGAGACTGTCTCCAGGGCTTTCTTCAGCCGTTCGGCTACCGCCGGCAGCTCTTCATACGCACCTTCATAATATAAGCATTGCGGACTGGAACAAGCCTGCTGGTTTCCATCGCATATATCACGGGCAATGCCCAACAGGTTTTCATCGGTCAACCCTTTTGGGGTGAGGTAGCCAAAGCTAAGATGATGCCCCCAGGCAATAACCGGCGTTTGTGTCATCGAGCGAACACTTTCTATCGCTTCCGTTCCGCCCCAGGCCACAATAGAAGAGGCAAAATCGAACAAACGCTTCAAGGTCTCTTTTTCCGACGACGAAATATCCAGGGCATAGATATAATCTTTCAATGTGCCGGTGGCATCCGATTGGATCAGGCGATAAAGCAAGAGGGCTGAAAAACCATTCTCTTTGCTGCTCAACTTAACGATGTTGATGTTGCCTGTCATCAGCCCTTCCAGCACACTCAGTGCGCC
Organism: Parabacteroides sp. PM6-13; assembly: GCF_029892605.1. Classification (GTDB taxonomy): domain Bacteria; phylum Bacteroidota; class Bacteroidia; order Bacteroidales; family Tannerellaceae; genus QVMG01. Next base: position 92,588 of record NZ_JARXWF010000004.1, on the reverse strand, counting down.
TAACCCGGGCGCATTGCCCGCAGCAACGTGACAAAGCACGCCCAGCGGTTTGTAACATTCCAATATGTTTTCTTCCATATTAAAACGACGGAATACAAAAGGATCGATTCGCCCCAATTCATGACAAATTTTCTCCGTCATATATGACTTGCTGAAGGCCGTAGCCAATCCGCAGACTGTCGCTTTGGCCTCCTCTGCCTCCATGCCGGAGCGGATCAAGATCGCTTCCAATTCCGCATCGCCTTTTGCCAATCGGGAAGATAGAATTTCTCCGGCATTCAGTAATGCCTGTGTTGCAAGAGGTTTTCCTATCGTTTGAAGTATCGATTGTTCGATTTGTTCAATCTGATAAGAGTCCTGTATTTCGCCATTCAATAGATGTATCTTTTCCATAATCAACTTATTTTTTCAAAAATTCCGATGCGGCAATGGCACAACTCTTGTTCTTAGATGTTCCTGCGCGGCCCAGGATTTCAAAGTAAGGCGTTTCTAATCCGCAACCGCATTGCTCGGCAGGATAGAGAACCGCTTTGTCACCCATAACAATACTATGGGCTGGCGCTGACGAAATATAAGGAGAAACAAACTGAAGAAAACCCGGTTCGCCCATCGGCAAGACCTCAAGCGTTTTCATATCGCGAATAAACACACGCGACCAGGTCGGCACATGAAAATGATGGTGTTTACATTCCAGGTAAGGGATGGAATGTTCGACCGAACCAAACCCGTCGCAAAAACGATGATTGGGGATACCCAATATCTCCTCGCCTAATTGATATAATGCTAATTTCGATATTTGTTTACCGGCATATCCTTTCCAGCCACCTCCGAAAATGGTGCAAGAGTCAGGATGCAACTTCACCGGAGGCATCTTCAGATCACGCATCTGCTCTAATGTGAAATAAAAGAACGAGGGAAATCCCAGAATCCGGACAGGCAAACCTTGTGCGGCAAAGCGTTGAAAAGCGCGAATGATGCCAAACACATCAAATTCGTATCCTCCGCGACCGTTTTGTTTCAGGGCATATTCCACTTCGTTGACTTTCGTATATTTCAGCAGTCGCTTATCGGTGTTCGCTGTCCCTAAGGTTGAATCTTTCGGGATTTCATACGAATATAAGATGTAATTACAGACCTGTTCCGGTGCAACAAACCCCAGGTATTCCATCTCAAAATCAACCATCTGAATACCTAATCCGAGTGAGCGGGCATCAAAAAACATCTGGCTCATCTGACCGGTGGTGCCCGAAGAGGTAAAATGCTCCGCTACCATTTCATCCGGGATGCTTTTCACTACGTGCGTTTTGAAAAAGTCAGCATACAAAAAGGGTATATTCGCACAATCGTCGACTGTCATGAGCGAATCGATATCGAACTGTTTCTTCTCCAACAAACGGGCGTAGAAGGCATTGTTTTGTTGATGAAAACGAGTAATCTCCTTCATCCCTTCCACAAAAAGCCGGTTCATTTCCGGAGAATGATTATAGGCATCCGAACTATTACATAAAAAATCTGCGTGTTCTAACATGGCTGTTTCTCTTTTTAGCGTTTGATCCTATTATCGATGATACGTTTTATCTTACCGGTGCGTTCATTGTATTGCAAATCTTCAATCGTTCCGAAAATAAATTCCGGGGCATGAATATGTCCGGCTTCCATTTCTTCAACAAACGAATGACGTTCTTCGAATAAAATGCGCAGGTAGTCGGAACTATAGCGACAGGCATGCTCCGGATCATCGGTGGCAATGCGGAGGGTAAGCTTGTCTTTTCCATTAATATGACTAACTATCAATTGATAATTCAAGACATTTACTTCTTTCACTTGCGCCAGAATGCCCCGTATATCATCGTAATAAATCGAGATCGGTCCAATACGAGCCCCCTCTTCCGAACGCCCCAGGAGTTTGAACTTTCGGTTGAAGGTTCCTTCCGGTTCCAGCCATACTCCTCTATCTCCCAACGGATAGCGGATCATGGGTTGCAATAGGCGATACAGGGAGGTAACGACCAATTTGCCCTCGCGGTTGGCTTCGCGGATGACTTCGCCGGTATCTTCGTCGATAATTTCCAGAATAATGGCATGATCAAACGAACGGTGCTCGTTGAATCCGCAAGAGTCATCACAAAAGCCGCCCAATCCGCCATCCACCAAGGCATAGCAATAGGAACGTATTTGAACTCCCGGACTGATTGATGCGACAAATTCCCGCTGATCGGGGAAGAAGGTTTCTCCGCCAAAATAAATTTTATCGACAAACGAAAGGTCGATACTGTGTTCCTTGGCATATTGATAGATGGACATGAATGTGGTTGGCACACCGGCCAATACATTGATACGAAACTGAAGTATATAATGCACCATGTCCGCTATGGGTGTCGATCCCATAATCGGGTATTCCGTCACCTCTATCGGACAATCCAGCATATTGCTGTGAGAAAACAAAAAGCTTCCATACAATTGGCCGCCATAGAAAAGATTAGCTATTTTATCCCCTGTCTTGATACCATTATACATCAAAGCAAGTCCGCTTAACCGACTAAGAGTACCCCATTCCTCTTTTGTGTAGATGGAAAACTTGGGTGCGCTCGTCGTGCCGCCGCTTTTAAATGCGACACCACCCTGCATGACGCCGGTCAATAGGGTGTTGCTCTCGTCCGATGTGTTGGCATCCCAGAACAATGTCTGATCCAAAATCGGTAGTTCCGCTACGGAGGAGATATGCTCCGGTAGATTTTTGTATAACTCGCTGTAGAATGGTGAATGCTTTCGCGCATAGCTTATGACATAATCTTCATTGTAGAGTTTCATAAGGGTATTATTTTTGATTCGTTATTATAATGGATAAAACAAATGAAATCGGAATTTGTTCGCTCTTTTCATGTTGTTTTTAAGCCGCTGGGAGCAACCGCGTCTCAATCAATTAGGAGAACTTCCTCGCTCCCCCAAAAAGAAAACAGGCTGCGATCAAACGATCCGCAGCCTGTCCCATTAGGTTATGCAAAACAAGGCATCACTGCCTGATTAAAAAACCTTTATTCTGTTACTGTCTGTAATTCTACCTCTATGTTTCCTCGTGTGGCGCGTGAATAGGGGCAAAAAGCATGAGCTGCTTCGGCCAGTTCTTTCGCCTGTTCAGGGGATATACCGGTTGTTTTCACCACAATGACGGCGGATAGCTTAAATCCGTCGCTTACTTCGTTTAACGTCACCTTCAACGTCACTTCCGGGCGGATGCGCACCCCTCTATCAAGGGCCATCTTCATGTAGGCGCCTGAATAACAAGCGGAATAACCGGCGGCAAACAATTGCTCGGGATTGGTGTAATCGCCACCCGGACCTCCCATTTCCTTGGGGGGACGCAAATCAAGATTAATCACTCCATCTGACGATGTTACTCTTCCGGCTCTGCCACCTGTGTTGGTAGCTACGGCTGTATACAATGCTTTCATAATTCAATTTTTAATTGTTTATATATAGAAAACAAGACTGGAAGCGGAATTGTTTTAGCGGCGTAAACCCGTAGGACTCTTAAATTCATAATTCATAATTCATAATTAACAAACATATTATTACCTTTGTCGCTAAAACAGGAAGACACACACATGGAAGACGAATTCGATATACGCGAGGGTAGGATACCTGAAAATGAACGGGAATTTGAAAACGCCCTGCGCCCTTTGTCTTTCCATGACTTCAGTGGACAGGCCAAGGTAGTTGAGAACCTGAAGATCTTTGTGATGGCGGCGCGCATGCGTCGGGAAGCTTTGGATCATGTCTTGCTTCACGGTCCTCCCGGACTGGGGAAGACCACCCTTTCCAATATTATTGCCAACGAACTGGGGGTAGGCTTTAAGGTCACCTCCGGACCGGTATTGGATAAGCCGGGCGACCTGGCCGGCGTATTGACCTCCCTGGAAAAGAATGATGTACTCTTTATCGATGAGATCCACCGACTCAGTCCGGTCGTGGAGGAATATCTCTATTCGGCGATGGAGGACTACCGTATTGATATCATGATCGACAAGGGACCGAGTGCCCGTTCGATCCAAATCGATCTGTCTCCTTTTACATTGGTGGGGGCTACGACACGCAGTGGTCTTTTGACCAGTCCGCTCCGTGCCCGCTTCGGGATCAATATGCACCTGGAGTATTACGATGTGGAGACGCTGACGAAGATCGTACAACGTAGCGCTGATATTCTGCAGGTGCGATGCGAAGCCAATGCGGCTCTCGAGATTGCTTCGCGCAGCCGCGGCACGCCGCGTATTGCCAATGCCTTATTGCGCCGCGTGCGCGACTTTGCCCAGGTGAAAGGCAATGGCGATATCGACAAAGCCATAGCCTGCTATTCCCTCGAAGCGCTCAATATCGACCGCTATGGCTTAGACCAGATAGACAACCGCTTATTGACCACCATTATCGATAAATTCAACGGAGGGCCGGTTGGCCTGACCACGATCGCGACGGCTTTGGGCGAAGATCCCGGCACATTGGAGGAGGTCTATGAGCCTTTCCTGATCAAAGAGGGATTTATCAAACGTACGCCGCGCGGCCGCGAAGTGACGGAATTGGCCTATACCCACCTGGGGCGCAAGCGGGCCTCTTCCCAAGGATTCTTATTCGACTAAGCAATGGCCGGAGGAATGAAAAGTCTGGCCAAAGACACGGCCATCTATGGAGTAAGCAGTATCTTGGGAAAGATGCTCAACTGGCTATTGGTGCCGATGTATGTGCGGGTATTCGATGGAACGGGCGAGTTCGGGATCTACTCCAATGCCTTTGCCTGGGTGGCTATCTTACTGGTTATTCTTACCTATGGCATGGAGACGGGCTTCTTCCGCTTCATCAATAAAAAAGAGGAGAAAGAGCCGATGCGGGTGTATGCCACCACCTTGTTCAGCCTGGCGATTACCTCTGCTCTTTTCGTTGTGATTACCTATATCTTCATAGACCCGATCAGTCGCCTATTGCAATACGAAGCCTATCCCGATTACCTGAAGATGTTGTTTCTGATTGTCGGGTTGGATGCTTTCTGTTCGATTCCTTTTGCTTTTCTGCGCTATCAGAGTCGGCCGGTACGCTTTATGGCAATCCGCCTGACAAATATCGGGCTCAACATCGGGCTTAACCTGTTTTTCTTTCTTCTTTGCCCGGTTATCTGGAAGAGTATGCCGGAGGCGATCAGTTGGTTCTACCGCCCCGATTATGGCGTAGGTTATGCCTTTGTGGCCAATGTGATTACTTCTGTCGTTACCCTGTTATTGCTTATCCCCTCCATGCGTCCGGCATTCAAAAGCAAACCCAGTTTTCCTTTGTTGCGGCAGATGTTGCGTTACTCGTTCCCGATCCTGATCCTGGGTATTGCCGGGGTATTCAATCAGACGGCGGATAAGATCGTTTTCCGCTTTCTGTTCGATGATACACAATATGCCGACGAACAACTGGGTATCTACAGCGCCTGTTTCAAGATCGCGGTGATTATGGTCATGTTTATACAGGCATTCCGTTATGCCTACGAGCCTTTTATATTTGCTAAAAACAAAGAGAAAGGCAACCTGCGGGTCTACAGCGAAGCCATGAAATACTTTATCATCTTCGGGGTTTTTATCTTCCTGGGGGTGATGTATTACCTGGATATTGTCAAACTATTGTTCCTGACCCCCGACTATTATCCCGGATTGAAGGTCGTACCCATTGTGATGGCGGGCGAGTTTTTCTTTGGGATCTATTTCAACCTCTCGCTCTGGTATAAACTGACCGACCAGACCCATTGGGGCGCCTGGTTCTCGTTGGCGGGATGCGTCGCTACGGTATTGATCATTGTCGGGTTTGCTCCTGCCTACGGTTTTATGGCTTGTGCCTGGGCTTCGTTCTGTTGCAATCTGTTGATGATGCTGATCTCTTACTTCGTCGGGCAGAAGAAATACCCGATTGCGTACGATCTGCGTTCGGCAGCGTTATATATAGGGATCGGGATTCTATTGTTCGCGGCAGGTATGGCTATCCAATGCGAATCGATCTGGCTTCGGTTGGGGCTGCGGACGCTCTTGTTATTTGTCTATATAGGCATCGCTGTTCGCCGGGATATCGCCTTGCGCGATATGCCTTTTATCGGAAAATACTTTAAACGCTAAACAAAAAATAAATGTCAAATCAATCAATTAAAAAGGGAAATAAAATGAAAGTTATGAAGAGATTAGGAGTGATCCTGTTATTGGCTGTCATGACGTTAGGCAAGGCCTATGCGGATGAAGGCATGTGGGTTCTGAAAGAATTGAACAAAGTGAATCTGGCACGTATGGCGGAACTGGGCTTTACGCTTCCGTATGAGGAGCTGTATAACGAAACAGACCCGTCGTTGAGCAATGCAGTTGTTATCTTTGGTGGTGGCTGTACCGGTATTACGGTTTCCGAACAGGGGCTGTTGTTCACCAATCATCATTGCGGTTACGGTTCTATCCAGCAGCTGAGTAGCGTGGAACACGATTACCTGAAAGACGGTTTTGTTTCTCAACGTCTGGAAGATGAGTTGCCGGTTCCCGGACTGAGTGTGCTTTATCTGAAAGAGATCGTCGACGTGAGCGATCGCGTCATAGGCCAGATTGAAAGCGCGGATACCGAATTCAGACGCCTGAATATGGCTGATTCCATCGGACGCGTTATCTGCGACGAGGTAGGTCGGAACCAATTCCTTTCGGCCGATGTGGTTCCTTTCTATGCCAATAATAAGTATTTCTTAGTGGTATACGAAGTTTTCCGCGACGTGCGCATGGTGTTTGCACCGCCCAGCTCGGTAGGAAAATTCGGTGGCGACACCGATAACTGGATGTGGCCACGCCATACCGGCGACTTCTCTGTGTTCCGTGTGTACGCAAATGGCAACAACGAAGCGGCAGAATATGACCCGGCCAACAAGCCTTACCGTCCGAGATATGTGGCAGAAGTATCTATGCAGGGTTATCAGGAGCATGATTATGCCATGACAATCGGTTTCCCGGGAAGCACCAGCCGCTATCTCTCGTCCTGGGGTGTGAAGCAACGGATGGAAGACTCGAACGAGCCTCGTATCAAAGTGCGCGAAGTAAAACAGGGCATCTGGAAAGAAGCGATGTTGGCCAGTGATGCTGTTCGCATTAAATATGCCTCTAAGTTTGCCGGAAGCTCTAACTATTGGAAGAACTCTATCGGCATGAACCGTCAGTTGAAGAACCTGAACGTGATTGAACGCAAGCAGGAAGAAGAGGCTGCTTTCGCTAAATGGGTAGCTGCCGATGCCGGCCGTCAGGCGAAATATGGTGAAGTGCTCGACCTGTTGAAGAATGGGTATACCGGAACCGACGACTATACACGCAATGCCACCTTCCTGTCGGAAGCTTATATGAGCGGTGTTGAGATCGTTCGCTTGGCACGTATGGTTCAGAGCTTCGACGTGAAAGGCTCTACTGCCGAAGAGGTGGAGATTTTTATGGAAGACCGTATCCTGCCTTTCTTCAAGGACTACGAACCGACAATGGATCAGGATGTATTGGCTGCCATGATGCAGGTGGTGAAAGAGAATGTGGAACCGCAGTATCTGCCTGATATTTTCCCGAAAGTAGATAAGAAATACAAAGGGGATTACAAGAAATATGCCGCCGATGTGTTCAAGAAAACCAAATTGCTTTCGCCCGATTATATCAGAACCTTGGTGAGCGATCCGAAGGAATATAAGAAACTGCAGAAAGACCCGGCGGCCGAATTAAGCCTCTCTTCTCTGATGAGTATCTTTGAATTGCAACAGATGATGGGACAAAACTACTACGATATGGAGAAGGGCGAACGCCTTTATTTTGCCGGATTAAAAGAGATGTATCCCGAAAAGGCGCTCTCTTCGGATGCCAACTTCACCATGCGCTTGAGCTATGGCTCCATCCTGGGCTATCGTCCGTACGATGCTGCCTGGTATGATTACTATTCTACCCAGCGTGGTATCCTGGAAAAGGAGGATCCGACCAGCGATGAGTTCTGGGTACAACCGGAGATTCTCGACCTGATTCGTGGCGGCGACTACGGTGCGTATGCCAATGAAAATGGCGATCTGCCTCTTTGCTTCCTTTCAAATAATGACATTACCGGCGGTAACTCCGGCAGCCCCGTATTCGACAAGAACGGCCGCGTGATCGGTTTGGCCTTCGATGGCAACTGGGAAGCCATGAGTGGCGATATTGCCTTCGAACCCGACCTGCAACGCTGCATCGCCGTAGACATCCGCTACGTGCTCTATATGATCGACAAATGGGGCAAATGCTCCCGCCTGATTGAAGAGCTGACGCTGGCGAAGTAAGCGTTTTCAAGACAGGGGGTGCACCCTACGTCCACATAAGCCCATTAGCTTATAAATTGTTTATATAAGCTAATGGGCTTATAATTTGTATATATAAGCTTGAGAGCTTATATTTGTATAAAAAAGGGAATCACTATGAAAAGGGCAACCATATCAGCAGACATAATAGCTTCGTCGTCTCTATCAGCAAGAGAATTAGAACTACTAACTCAACATATACACAGTATTTTTGAGGAAATACAGCATTATCAGAAGGAGAATAACAAAGGAGATATAAGGATGCGCCTGGTTGCCGGCGATCTTATAGAGTGCCTTTTATTTAACCCCAATGATGCGTTACGGGTAGCCTTAATACTTAAGAGCGGTATAAAGTCGTTCCCGACAGAGGAAGTGTTAAATTATGATTTGCAAACGGATAAATATCGGAAACTGTTTGAAACATACGGCGTGCGTGTTGCTATCGGTATGGGGAATATGGATATCGAACTTGCTGATAAGAATATTTTGAAGGGTGAAGCAATTACTATTTCCGGACGATACATCTCTGAACAAAAGACATCGAATAAAGAAAGAGTAACCATAAAGAATACACTCTTCTTTGGTTCTAACAACGACTATCAAAACAACATATTCCAACCCGTATTATCACTCCTTGATACGATTTTTTCTAAAATGACACGCAAACAGAGTGAGATTATATTATGGAAACTGTTGGGATATTCTGAACAGGCGATAGCGAATAAGTTTGAAGTGTCTCAATCTTCTGTCAACCAGCACTCAAAAAATGCAGGATGGACTTCGATTGAAGAGGCTCTTGTTTTGTTTTCGACATTTGATTTCCGGTAGAGAAAAAAGGAGTTATATTTGTATTTCAACCCCAAAACCCGCGTACAATGGAAAAAATCTTATTAGCCCAACTTATTGCTCATATTATAGCTGACTTTTTTGCTCAACCCGAATGGTTTTGTCGTAAGAAGCAGCTCAATTATTTCGCTTCATGGCATGCTTATGTCCATGTTTTAATTGTTTTTACTCTCTCTTTCGGAATGACCTTTTCCGGAAGCTTTATCTGGTATGCTGTTGTTATCAGCGTAAGTCATTTTTTTATTGACGGACTGAAGTACATCATTCAGCGGCGATTTGAAAGTCTGAATAATTATTATCTATTCGTGGCAGATCAAGTGCTACATTTATTAGTTATAATCGGTGTGGTTTTTCTTTTTTGGACAATAAACCCATCAATACCTGCTTATTTGGAGTTGGTGACGATGAGGCAGCTATCCTTGTTGGCAGGAGTGCTTTTGTGTATGAAACCCGCCAACGTATTGATAAGAACCTGTCTCTCATCATTAGGATTTTACGACCCGGAGAAAGGAGGCAATGATCTCGAAAGAGCCGGACGATGGATAGGAACCTTAGAACGCCTAATCACGATGGTTTTAATTATCTTGCAACAATACACCGCAATCGGGTTTATTATTGCTGCAAAATCGATCCTGAGGTATAACGATAGTAAAACAGGCAAAACCGAATATGTATTGATCGGTACATTATTAAGTTTTGGAATTGCCCTGTTCCTTGGTATCATTATTAAAGAAGGTTTCTTTTGGATTCCCGCCTGATTGAAGAGCTGACACTGGCGAAGTAATACGTCTTTAAGGTTCTTAGAGTCTTTAAAGTCCCTAAAAATAAAAAAGTCCCTAAAGTCATCAAAGACTGTAGGGACTTTTCTTTGAGGGGGTTCTCCTCTCTCTCTCTCTTATTTTCCTTCCATTGCTTCGGCGACTGCGTTTTTCAGGGCTTCGCCGCGAAGGTTACGCTTCACGATCTTGCCGTCGGGGCCGAACAGGATGATATGCGGGATGCCGCTGACGCCATACAGGTCTGTCGGGATGCTTTGCGCGTTGAGGATCTGTGGCCAGGTGATGTCATGCTTGGGAATCGCCTCTTTGGTCTTTTCCAATTCGTCCCATACGGCTACGCCAAGCACTTCAAACTTATCACCTTTATACTTATTATATACCTCGGCGATGATCGGCGTTTCCTGAATACAGGGACCACACCAGCTTGCCCAGAAATCAACCAATACATACTTGCCCTTGCCTACATAGTCCGACAGGGAAACCTTACCGCCCTCTTCCGTTTCGATGGTGAAGTCCACGAAAGGCATGCCTTCGGCGGTTTTCTTTAATGCCTCATTCTGCGTGATGACCCGCTTGATTGCTTTTGTTTCTGCCAACCAGGGACCAACCTGCGGGATCAATTCTTCCAACTCCGCGGGTTCAGCCATATTGGAATATTCAATAAAGGCTCGGTAACCTACCGGGTTGTCGCTATTGGCTAAGAAATAATCTTTGATTTTGCCTAAGTAGACCGCGCGGAACTCATCCTGGAAATAGGCCTGTATGCGTTCTTGCTGCTCTTTCTGGTCAGCCACCTCTTCGCGGATCTCCGCTACCTTTGCCTGATAGCTCTTGATCATCGTATTGATCTCTTCCGTCATTGCGTTGAACTTCGTATTAAGCGGTGTCGTGGGTGAACCCAGATGTGTTTCGAAATCCAGATCAATCGTTCCGTTTTCGAGGATGAAATTAACATAGTTGGTACGTTCCACGTCGATGCGTGCCATGATCGGCTGGTCGATAGTTCCTGTAAAGACAAAGTTCTGCCCCTCAATAGTCGTTGAGTCTACGTTGGTGCTTTCGTCGTAAGAACGGATATAAATCATTTTCCCGTCGAACGAAGCATCGGGTAATGTGCCTTTTACCTCATACGATTTGGGCGTTTGTGTACAACCAGCTAAAAGGGTTGCGGCAACAGCAAGTAATAAATAACTGCGTTTCATTTTCATTTTGTTATGTATTTATAAATGTAATTTCGCTTTGATCTGCTTGGGAATCGCATCCTTATGTACCAGGATGAAAATGGTTTTGGCGCGTACGAAGCTTTCCGACATATTCAGGTAACCACCGAAGCGGTTGCGCTCTGTTCCCCAGGAGTTCTTGGTGATATAATAAGGTGTGCCGTTCTGGTCTTTCACCAGACCGGTGATATGCATCAGGTGGTCGTCGGTAGTCACAAACGACTCATAGCCTTGTTGACGGATCTCCGGCGTCACCTTCACCTCGGGGCAGGGGCTTTCAAACTTATAAGCCTCCTCCTGGCGTTGACCCGGGTTCATCTGTTCGAAGCGGGCACGGTCGGTTCCTGCGTAGTTGTCTACCTGCATGATGTCCGGATTGATCGCTACGCCGTTGACATGAGAGAATCCCTTTTCGCTTACATCGCCATCCCAACCAATCGTATAACCCTGTTTCAATGAGTAGTTCATGATCTCGATCAGTTCATCCAACGGTACGTTGTAGATCCGTTCATGTTCCCAGTTATCGGGCACTTCGATTTCGAAATGAGCATAATAGGGATGATGCGTATAGCTGCCAATCTCTACATAATCGTCGAGATTCAATCCCAGCGAAGCGGTAAACGATTGCGGCGTATACTCTTTTCCTTTGTATGTAAACTTTTCGGGCTTTTCACCCAGGTAGGTATCAAACAGGTGATTCACCAGTTTATAATATTCCGGACTCCGCTTTTTCATATCGATCGCCGGTTTGGCAATGGCCTCCATGAAACGAACCATTTCGCTATGGTTATGCAACTCACTGCCGTAGTTTAGTCCGCGATATACCTCTTCCGGCACAATGCCTACCTGACGGAAAGCACGGAGCGCCGTATGGGCAAGGCTTCCCTGGCTGATATTGCCATGGCCGCGGCGCAGGTAGTTGTCTTCCAACTGATTCATATACTTCTGGCGAACCAGGTACATCTCCGAGAGGTCGTATTCTCCTTTTCCCATGCGGAGCAGTTCCGCTTCCAGGAAAGAGACTGTAGCAAAGCACCAGCAGGTACCGGTAGCTGCCTGATTTTTCACCGGTGTGGCCGGCAAACGCACGATGTCTGTGAACTGATAACCCTGTCCGAAAGCGAGGCATGCAGACAAAATAAATGTGAAGGTAAGAAATGTTTTCTTCATGATCTTAATCTGTGTTTTGTGTTAGGTGTTTCTATTTTCCGCGATAAATATACGGACATTCAACGGAAATCAGTGTAATTCATCCGAAAAACAATATTTACTTAACGGCATATGAAGCCAATACGCAGATAGCGTAATAGAAAAACAGAAGCCTACTTTCGTAATTATTTCGTAGTTTTATGCAGTAAATAGTCAAAAGAGATGATGGAAGAGATCAAACAATTAATATATACCGGTCGGGTAGCAGAGGCAATCGAACAGCTCGACCGCTACCTGGAAACGAACGAAACCTCGGATGAGGCATGGTATCTAAGAGGCAATGCCTACCGCAAGTTGGGAGACTCGCGGCAGGCATTGAACAGTTACCTGCGGGCTATGGAACTGAATCCGGATAGCCCGGCTGTGCAGGCGCATAATATGCTAATCGATATCCTTAATTTCTACAATAAGGATATGTATAATCATTAGAAATTGATATTAAACCCACCCATCAGGTTGAATCCCTGCATGGGATAACCGGCATAGAGCTCATACTTCTGAAATAAGAGGTTGTTGAGCTTTACGTACAGTCCAAAGGTATCATTGATCGCGTAGGTGCCGGTGAAGTTGAGATCGTTCAGGTTCTTCATCTTCTCATCGCCAAATGCGGGACCGATGTAACGTCCTGTCTGTAGGTTATAATCCAACGCCAGGGTCAGCTTCTCTATCGGGCGAAGTGTGAAGTTGGCTGCGAATTCAAAGCCGGGAGCGCCGTACGCTTTGTGTTCCACTTCATTTCCTTCGGCATCTTCTGTGGTGACCTTCCAGTTGTTATACACCCCTTTCAAGCCCACCTCGAACAGGTTCTGATAAGCATATTTCAGAGAGGCACCAAACAGGAAGTGCTTAGCATCCGGCATAAACAGCGTCATCGCCTGGCCGAAGTCTCTGCCGTAGAGTCCGGTCGGGATAAAGAAGCAGTTGTAGTCGGTGATCTGGTATCCGCCGAACACATCAAACCAGAAGCCCGGGGCTACGCCACTTTTGATACCCACCATGGCATCCAATAGATTGTAGGACTTTGGTCCGGTGCTCCAGGGGTTGGCATAGCGGTTGACCCGTGAGAGTTCAAACAGGCTGTTGTTGCGCACGTGTCCACCGGCTTTGGCATAGAACTGGGTCTTATCGCCTATCTCCACATCGAAAGCTACATTGGGAGCGACACGGATCATGTCGAAATCGCCGGTGTTGAACATGATATGAGCACCCAACAATAAATGCCAGCGGCCTCCTTCCACCTGATAATAGGGGGAGATGGTGCCGACCAGGTAATTATTATAAGCCGAGTCGAGCGGTGAGCTATAGAAAAAATAGTTCATATTCGCCCGTACACCCACCTGCTGGGAGGTGGCGACGGGGGCAAAGAAGTCGACCGTTCCCTGTAGGCTGTTTTCGGTGACGCCGTCAATGGCTTTCTGATAGGCATACTTCTGGGAGAAGTTGGTATAACTCAGGTCTATCTTATAGCCTAAATTAGTAGCTCCGGGATTGGTAGCCAAACCGAGGTTGGCACCAAAACTCTGGTGCGTCTGGTTGGTTTCGCGATCACCGTAGGGCGACACCAAATCATCACCCTCATGCTCATCCCCGCTTACAATAGGGGAAGGATAGATGCCGAAGTAATTGAAAGCGCTGTATCCGTAATGCCCACCCAAAGTCAGGGTATGGCGATCGAACACATGGCGGAAGTTAATGCCTCCCAGGTTATCGTTCAGTTTGGCTTTGATCTTTTCATCATCCATCCACTCCTGCACATACTTGATCTTCCCGTTCGACGAACGATGTGAGAAGAATATATTCAACTGATCCTTGGGGGTACTCAGGATATGATAACCCACATCGCCACTCAGGTTGGTATAATTGCCTGCACCGAAGTTGAGGTAGCCGCGACGTTTGTTGTATTCCATCGCGGTGGCAACGTTTCCGGAGGGGAGCAGTGTCACCTCTTTGGCGGGAAAGCCGGGAATGGTCGTAGCCGAATAATCGATAGGGATCTTCCGTATTTCCGGTTCTTTCACCTTAGGCAGGCTATTCACCTTATTGGCGTCCTGCACCGTTGGGTCATATTCGCGCTCGAGTGTCATCTCCCGGTTGAGGTTTGCCTCTTCCTGGGCGTTCGCATGGAAAGAAGCCAATACAAATGTGATGGCACAAATGGCTTTTATATACTTCGTTGTTTTCATCCTCTTCTTACTCTTTGATTTTTTGTAAACGATCTTCTATCATGCCGGCAATATCGTCATTGCCTTTGTAATTGTTATTTAAGCTGTTCAGGTAGACCCGTGCCTGTACGTTATCGCCCTGGCGGATATAGATGTCTGCCCAAAGGATAAAGCCGCGTGCCAGCCAGTATTGGTGCGGGGTGCCGTTCGTGGCGAAATCATCCAACAGTTCGATGGCTTTCGCGTCTTCGTTGGTGTCGTAATAGAGCTGTGCCAACAGGTATTTGGCTTCTGCTCCGTAGGCGGTGCGGGTGTCGCGGCTTACCTCACGGAGGTCGTCCATCGCGGCTGTCGCTTTGCCTGCTTTCAGATTGGCTTTGGCACGAATATAGCGCGCCTCGGCAATCAGTTCGGGCGAGAGCTTAGCCTCTTTCAACAGTTCGCTGGCGGCAATCAGGGCATCCTGCGATTGGTTGGTGTAATAGGCCGAGCGCATCACACCCACCTTGGCAGCCTCTTTATTGACCGGATTCTCGGCAAAGAGTTGCAGTTGCTTGAATGTTTCCAGGGCATCGCCATAGCGTTCACCGATATACTCGATCTCTGCCTTGCGGGCAAGCGATTCTTCGCGGAAATTGGTATCGCCGCTATCCAACACACGGGTAAAATAGCTGTGTGCTTCGTTGTATTCTTTATTTCTGAAAGCGATATTTCCCAGGTAGTAGTTGGCATTGGAACTGAAGGCTCCACCCGGGAATGTTTGCAGATAGTTGGTCAGGCTGCGGCGTGCTCCGTCGTAATCGTTACGCATAAAGAGGCGTTCGGCAGCCAGGTAGGTGAGTGAATCCTGCTCGCTTACTTCGATGCGGACGCTTCCGCCCAGCGAATTTACATATTGTGTATAGGCATTGATATCGTTCAGTTCGATATAAACCGAACGCAGGTCGTTCAACGCCACGCGGGCCTCTTCGCTTCCCGGGTAACGGCTGATCACCTTTTTGTAGGCATCGGCAGCCTTTTGCGGTTGGTCTGTATTGAAATGGATCAAGCCCAGTTGCACGCCTGCCTTGCGCGACAAGCTACTGTTGGGGAATTGATTCATCAAAGATTCGAAGGAAGCGACCGCCTGGCTGTGTTCATTCAATAAGACATACGAGCGTCCCTTTTCGTATAAAGCATCGTCGACATACTGGGATTCCGGGAATTCACGGATGATACGATCCATTTCGCGTATCTTTCCGCGGTAGTCTTTCTGCAATCCCAACACATATCCCTTCTGATAAACCGAATAATCACCGGCTGAAGGCAATGCCTGAGCCGCCCGGTTGTAGTTGGCTTCCGCTTCAGCAAACTGGCGGTTCTGGAACAGACAGTCGCCGATCCGGTTGAAGGCATCGGCATAGGTGGCCGCCTGCTGGTTGCTTTCCAGTTGTGTATATTGGCGGAAGGTTGCCAATGCTTCGTGATAATTCTTTTGTTTGAAGTAGCCGTAGGCCATATTATAATGAGCCAGGGCATACATCTCCGTATTGCGTTGGCGGCTGTTATTGGTATACGTGCGGTAGTCCGTGATGGATTGCTGGTAGCGTTCCAAGCGATAATAGGATTCTCCGCGCCAGAAATAGGCCTCGTTACGTGCTTCAGGGTTCTGGTTCCCCATATCGATGGCCCGCGTGAAGTAGCGGATCGCCTCTTCTGTTTTTACGTTTGTAAAGGCCTGTGTGCCGAGTTGCAACAGGATATCCTGTTTGGCTTCCAGTATCTTACTGCTCGGTTGCTTGATCTTCTCGATCGAGGTCAAGGCCGCTTCGTAGTTCTTGGTGGTCAGATAAACCTCCACTAAGTAGTCGTTTACCTTATCAGCATAACGCGAATTGGGGAAATCATTCAGAAAATCTTCGAATATACTAACCGATTCGCCAAACCCGGTGAAGTTGGTTTCGTGAATAAGCAGGGCGTAATTGTAGAGGGCTACTTCGCGGATCTGCTCGTTGAACGGGGCGGTAGCCGCCGCTTCGAACGCCATACGGGCATTGTTCTTATCCTTTTGTTTCAGATAGGCCTGCCCGAGATAGAGGTAGGCATTCTGGGTCAGTTCGTCGTTTTCGCTCACTACCCGTCCTAAAGAACGGACAGCCTGGTTCTGATCTCCTTTGTTAAAGTAGCAGACACCCAGGATATACAGATCGCCCCGCTTGGGAGAGGTCGCCGCCGCTACATATTTACTCAAACGATCGATGGCTTTCTCTTCATTGCCTGTGTTGTAATAGGAGTTACCCAGCATGCGATACACCTCGGCATTGTTCTCATTGCCGGGATATAAAGAGAGCATCTCTTCGCCTTCCTGTATGACCCGTTCATATTTATTCTGGATAAAATTGATTTGGGTGATATAGTAAAGCGATTGCTCCTCGTAGGCTTTGAAATTGCGTAAGCGGGCAAATTCCTGCAAGGCATTGTCGTAATTACCTTCGGCATAGTCGATATAGGCCACGTAATAGGCTGCTGCCTCCCGGTAGGTAGACCCTATCTGCCGGATGCGGTTGAAGTAACCCTTCGCGGTGCCTCTGTCGCCTGTTTGCAATAAGGAGTAGGCTAAGCGGAACGAATAGGCCTCTTGCTGTTTCGCGCTGAGCATATCGATATTCGATTCGCGCAGCCAGAAAAGCGCTTTCTGATACTCTTCTTTCCCAAAGTGAACCGAACCGATCATGAAATTGATCTCATCCGCATGGCGCGTGTCGGGATAGGTGTCCAGAAAATCCTTTAATACCAGATCGGCCTCTCCACGTCCTTGCTGAAAAAAGGCAGAGGCGATCATGTAGTCAGCCTCCTGACGGCTGTCGGTGTCGATAGGTTGCTGCTTGAAAGCCTGAAGCTTATCGATCGCTCCCGCGTAGTTTTTCAACTCAAACAACTCTTTCCCTTCAATAAACAAACGATTGGGTGATTCGAACTGATAGGTTCGCTGCCCGATGGCCCCATGGGAGGCCAGGATCAGGCATAATGGAATAAGTAATTTTCTCATCACTGCTTAAGCTTTTTTGTACTAATACCTAACAATAGTAACTTTCTGTCAATAACAATTTTCAGTCAATAGCCACTCCCAATCAAAGTCCGCAAGGACTTCTATGTGGATAACCCCGTGCAAGCCGTTAGGCGCAGCTCGGGGTACTACCGGTCTCACAACAACCCCGTAGCGGGTTGAACCCACTTCGGGGTTCAGCGAGAGGAGCTATCTACTCCCCCGGGTTGACCCCCGGGGTTATCCAAATGAAAGTCCTTCCGGACTTTGACTGAACCGAAGGTCGTCGCTCACGGCAATAGTTACTTAACAATACTACGTGTTGCGGACAAAGATAGTGGATTGTTTGCTACAATCCACTAAAATCCACATCCTTAAATAATATAGACGGAATTTTCCAGCTTGTATTGTGTCGCGGGTCATTTCCTATCTCCAGGATATTATTGCACAAGGTCAGGATATTTCCGGTGATATTCATTTCGGAAACCGGTTGCGCTATTTTTCCGTTTTCGATCAGGAAGCCTTCGATCCCATACGAGAAATCGCCGGTCGAACTATTGCTGTTGCCGCCATTGAAGCCGGTCACCAGAACCCCTTTGTCCATATTTCGGATGATTCCCTCTTTGTCTTTCGTGCCTAAAGGCATGGTGATGATCGAGGGACCCGATATGGTCGGATCGACTCCCATCTTATTGGCGTTATAGGTATCGATGAAATAGGTTTTCAACACCCCGTTTTCAATGATCGGCATACGTCGGGTGGCAATGCCTTCCCCATCGAAATAGCGAGCACCGAAGGCACGCATCTGATGCGGCTCGTCTAAGAGGGTGAGGTTTTCCCCGGCCACTTTTTGTTGGAGCTTATCCAATAGGAATGAATTCTTCTGTTGGATAGCAGAGCCAGACATAGCGCTGATAAGCGGAGAGATCAATCGGCTGATATTGAGGTTATCGACAAGCATCGCGTATTTGCCCGACGCCACCTTACGTTGTCCCAGCTTTTGCAATACGCGCTCTAAGGCGGTGGTTCCTATCCCTTGCTTTTGCAGGGTGTCGAAATAGAGCGAAGAGTCCGACCAA
The DNA here is from genome assembly GCF_029892605.1 of Parabacteroides sp. PM6-13. Taxonomy (GTDB): domain Bacteria; phylum Bacteroidota; class Bacteroidia; order Bacteroidales; family Tannerellaceae; genus QVMG01. The sequence continues at coordinate 73,924 of NZ_JARXWF010000004.1, read as the reverse complement.
TAGGATTCGGGACGGGCTTCTCCTTCTCCGTGGATGCTGACACCGGCCGACAGGTGGTAGTAAGAAGAGGAGTTCTCCCCTTCAAAACCATTGCTGGCTACCCGGTAAGAGGCCTCTTTCCCATCTCCATATGAGGTATTGACGGAGATGATACGCGAATCCTTTCCCATGATCTCATCACAGGCCTTCATCGCCAGCTCCACTTTGCTGTCGGGGTCTATCGAGTCGAACCGGGCATCAAACAATTGAAGATCCGGCTCTCCCCCTTTGTAATAACGCGAAGGATCGGGCAGGGTGCGCGCTTTGTCTTCCGCCAGGAAGCGGGTGGCCTCGATGCCCCCTTTGATAAATGTTTCCAGTTCTTTCTTGTCCAGGCGATTGGTGGAGTAGCTCCCATAACGTCCGTCGACAAACAACTGGATACTCATACTGTTTTCCGATGCCTGTTGCAGGCGGTCGATCTTCCGGTCGCGCACCTCGAACGAGGAGTTCGATCCATAATAAATACTGATGCGCGAGGCCTGACATCCGTTCTTCAGGGCATATTCCATCGCCCATTGTGCCAATTTCTTATTTTCTTCCGTTATCATATTAGCTTTCTCCTCCTACCGTTAGTTTACTTACAAGGGCCGATGGCATACCGCAGGTCACCGGACAGCTTTGTCCGTCCTTGCCGCAGCTCCAGGTGCCGTTGTCCATCTTATAGTTATTGCCTACCATCGTCATGTCGGCCAACGCTTTCGGTCCGTTACCGATGATATTGATATCTTTGATCGGCTGTGTCAATTTGCCGTCTTCGATCAGGTAACCGTCTTTCACAAAGAAGGTGAAGTCGCCGGCACCGATCTGTACCTGTCCGTTGGTGAAGTTGGCGGCGTAGATACCGTTTTTCACCGTCGAGATAATCTCCTCTTCCGATACATTACCCGCCTCCATATAGGTGGCGCGCATACGCGGTATCGGCATGTGGCGGAACGACTCCCGGCGACCGTTACCCGTCGAGGCAATGCCGTAATGTTTCGCGCTGATGCGGTCGTGCAGGTAGCTGGTCAATACCCCTTCGTGTACGATATAGGTCTTTTGTCCGTCAACCCCTTCGTCGTCGATATTCACCGAACCGCGATTGAACGGAATCGTACCATCATCGACCACATTGATGTTCGCATTGCATATTTTCTTATTCAACTGGCTGGAGAATATAGAGGTGTTCTTGCGGTTGAAGTCGGCCTCGAAGGCATGCCCGATCGCTTCATGCAACAGGATACCCGATCCTCCGGCACCCATCACCACCGGCATCTCGCCTCCCTTCGGCTTGATGGCCTGGAACAGGATAGAGGTCTTTTCCACCGCCTCTTGCGCCATGGTGTCGATCAGCTCATCGGTCAGAAACTCTCTGCCCATGCGGAAGGCACGCGTGGCGTATGAGTTTTCCACCTTCTCGCCCTCCTGCATGACACACATCGCCATCATCGTCACCATCGGACGGTAATCGTAATACATCAATCCTTCCGAGTTGCAGAACAGAATATGTGAGGTGCTATCGCCGAAGGAGGCACGCACCTTGATCACCCGATTGTCTAAGGCAAAGACCTTATCATTCAGCTTCTGCAGATAGGGCATTTTCTCCTGGATAGCGATCTCGTCCCAGGCTGTTTTTACCTGATAATAATTATGGGCAATAGCCTTCTCCGTCAGATCGGCTGGCGCTTTGGCGCTGATCGTGCCCGTCGCGATACGGGCAGCCGTGCGAGCCGCCGTCAGCATCTCCTCCAGCGTGACATTTTCGACATAGGCATATCCGGTCTGATCACCGGCTAATACGCGTACCCCCATGCCGAAGTCGATATTGGAATGGGCGGAGTTGACCGCGCCATCCTGCAAACTGATATTATTACTGAACGAATGCTCAAAGAAAAGATCCGCGTAATCGCCTCCCTTTTCCAGTGCAGCCGTTAATACTTTTCGCAAATCACTCTCTGTTACTCCAAAATGCGCCAGGGCATAAGGAATACTCACCGCCTGATTGATGGCACCCGACGAAAGGGTCTCACCCAATAGCGAGGGTGCGGCTAATGATCCAAGCATCACCATTCCTCCTGTTTTAATAAATTCACGTCTTCTCATTATCTTATTGTTATCAATTATCAATTATCAATTATCAATTATCAATTAGCATCACATTCGCCGGAGGCCTCCCTGCCAGTATCTCTCTCTTCATGAAATCCATATAGGGAGCCACATGGGCAAAAAACTTTTTATATCCTTTACAAAGATAGTTCAATCCCGGTTCACCCGCTGCCGTGTGCAGGAAACGATTCTTCGGACACTCTCCATTACAGGCGAACAGATAGTCGCATGCCCGACATTCTCCGGGAAGCGTCGCCTGTTTGTTGTCGCCGAAAGCGATCTGCCGAGGGCTGTACATCATCTCAGTCAAGCTATGCGTATGGATATTCCCCAATTTGTATTCCGGGAATACATAATGGTCGCAGGCATACAGATCGCCATTGAATTCCATCACTCCGGCATGTCCGCATCGCTGAGCCATCGTGCATACGCCCGGCTCTTCGCCCACCCAGTTGGCCAGGGTCGCATCGAATAACTGTACAAAATAGGTGCCAACATCTTCTTTCACCCATTCGTCGAACAGTGCACAGAGAAAAGCGCCCCATTTCTCGCTGTCGACGCTAAAAGGAGCCAATCGTATCGCCGCGTCTTGCTCTTCGGGCGTCGTCAGGTGAGTGCCGTCATGGTGCAAGGCCACGCGCTCCACGATCGGGGCGAACTGGATATACCGGCAATCCATCTCTTTGAAGAAGTGGTAGAACTCCAACGGATAATCGACATTGTAATCGTTGACCACCGCCATCGCGTTGTATTCCACCCCATGTTTTTTCAACAGATCGATCCCTTTCCTCACCTTGAAGTAAGAGGGAAGCCCCTGCCGGTTGCGGCGGTATTCGTCGTGAAACTCCTGCGGCCCGTCGATCGAGATGCCTACCAGGAAATTATTTTCTTTGAAAAAACGGCACCACTCGTCAGTGAGCAAGGTTCCATTGGTCTGAATACAGTTATCGATCTGGCGGCCACCGCCATATTTTTTCTGTAGTTCGAGTGCTTTGCGGTAAAAGCTGATGGGGCGCATGAGCGGCTCCCCACCATGCCAGGTGAACAGAACCTGCGGCACGGTCTGGCACGCCAGATACTCCCGGACGAACTTCTCCAGGAGCTGTTCCGACATGATGTGATTCTTGATGTCCGGATACAACCTGCCCTTTTCCAGGTAGTAGCAATAGTCGCAAGCCAGGTTACAGACAGAACCAACCGGCTTAACCATCACATACACAGGTCTGGCAAATGGCGCAATAAACGAATTATTCATCCATACGAGGTTTCACGCTTTTATAATCAGACAGGAATCAGAAAGCCGAATCTGTATCCGGCTCTCATCACCTAATCCCCATCCTATACAAAGGTATGGTTTTCTGCGTAAACTCGTAAAAAGAAGAGGGATTTAAAGAAGATTTAGAAGTTGTTTTGAATTTTATTGTATGCCATTCTCATCCAAAACGATCGTAACCAGGGAATGGGTTGCATATCCTTTTGTTTCGACCGGCGCAATCGAGGATATCTCTTTCCCTTCAAACTCTATGCGCTTACAGATGGCATAAGAACAAGCCGGTTCTTGTTTCTTTTTGGGGATCTCCCAGTAAGAAACAATTTCATGTACCTCTTCATCGCCAAATAACCCCGGATATTTCAATTTGTAAGTAAGTGTTTTCATTTCCGGGCAATCATCCGCGGGAAGATAAAAATAGGAGGTAAAATAAGCATGGCCATCAATCCATGTGGAACGAAATACGGGCTGATTGACATCACTCCCTGAAAAGTTATAGATGTCATTATTCCAATTGTTACATGGCGCTGAAATAATAATATCCAATTCGTATATGGAGCCATCATTCAAAGGAGTGTTTTTTACTATAAAATCATTTCCCGAAGAATCGATGAAGTTAAAGAATAGATTGTATCCTATCTCTTCCGGCTCATGATCTCCCAAACAAGAGGATAGCTGAAACGCTGTTGTGATCAACAAGGCTATCAAACAGATTGACTTAACTGGTTTCATATTAAAACAGGTTTTATTTGTTAATGTATAAATTCGTGATGGTTTTTAGCCTTTTCAATATTTTATTATTGAATTATGTTGGTAAAAATAGATATTTTTTATTAAAAAGCAATTTCTTTTGTTTGGTTCCCCTGGATTATACCCCTCTGCAATCCGCCATTATCTCCTCCATGGTTTTGTGCAGGATGGGGTGTATGGCTTCGGGGGCGATCTCTGCCAGGGGCTGCATAACGAAAAGGCGTTTGTGCATATGCGGGTGGGGGATGGTCAATGTGTCGGTTTGCATGATAAGGTCGTCATACATCAGGATGTCGATATCGATGATGCGGTCGTGGTAGGTGCCGTGGCTCTTCTCGATGCGTCCCATTTCGATCTCGATCAGGCGGGTGGCGTTGAGCAATTCCTCGGGCGTAAGCTTGGTGACCACTATCAACGCCGCGTTTAGGAAGGAGTTGTCCGACTCGAACCCCCAGGGTTCGGTCTCATACATAGACGAAAGGGCGAGAATATCTCCCGCCCTTTCGGCCAATAAACCGGTTGCCTCAGTTAGGTTCCCGCGTTTATTTCCTATATTGGTTCCTATGCTTAGAAAGGCAATGGCCATCGTGTTAGTCAACAATCAGCATGGCGTCGCCATAAGCGCCAAAACGATATTTCTCTTTGATAGCCTCTTTATAGGCTTGCATAATCAGGTCGTATCCTCCGAAAGAGGCAGTCATCATCAACAGGGTAGATAATGGCAGGTGGAAATTGGTGATCATGCAGTTTGCTACCTTGAAGTCGTAAGGCGGGAAAATAAACTTATTGGTCCATCCTTCAAACTCTTTCAGGTGACCATCGGTGCTGACGGCTGTTTCGATGGCACGCATAACAGAAGTGCCTACGGCGCAGATACGGTGTCCGCCATCAATGCCTTTGTTTACGACATCAACCACCTCGCTGTTGATATTCATTTGCTCGGAATCCATTTTATGCTTGGTCAGATCTTCCACATCGATATCGCGGAAGTTGCCCAGTCCGGAGTGAACCGTTAGGAAAGCGAACTTACAGTCTTTGATCTCCAGGCGCTTCATCAGTTCGCGGCTGAAATGCAGACCGGCAGCCGGAGCGACCACAGCGCCCTCTTCCGTAGCAAAAATATTCTGGTAACGCTCTTCATCTTCCGGCTCGACAGCACGCTCGATGTATTTAGGCAGTGGCGTCTCGCCCAGTGCGTAGAGTGAGTTTTTGAAATCATCGTGATTCCCGTCATACAAAAAGCGCAAGGTACGTCCGCGCGAAGTGGTGTTGTCGATCACTTCCGCTACCATGGAGTCGTCTTCGCCGAAATAGAGCTTGTTGCCGATGCGTATCTTACGTGCCGGATCGACCAATACATCCCATAAGCGAAGTTCCGGATTGAGCTCGCGCAACAGGAATACTTCGATGCGCGCCCCTGTCTTTTCTTTATTGCCGTAGAGGCGGGCAGGAAACACTTTGGTGTTGTTGAAGATAAACACATCACCGGCATCAAAGTAGGCAAGCATATCTTTGAAGTTGAGGTGCTCAAACTCCCCGTTTTTACGATGAACCACCATCATACGCGCTTCGTCTCTGTTTTTGGTCGGATGCAAAGCGATCAGTTCTTGCGGCAGGTCAAATTTGAATTTTGAAAGTTTCATACCATTCTATTTTAGTTACTTTTATTTTTATCATTCCGTATCGGGTATGCCCGTTTTCTCTTCAACAGATACATGTTCGTCCAGGTAGGCGTCGATCTCCTCTACCGGCATACAGTCAGCCAGGGTTACCTCCCCTATGCGTGTGCGTTCCAGGCCGATCAGGTGTGCCCCCGATTGAAGTGCCTCGCCAATGTCGCGTGCCAACGCCCGGATGTATGTGCCTTTGCTGCACACGATACGGATCGTAATCATCGGCAGTTCACAGGCCAACAGTTCGATCTCGTCGATCACCAGCGTCTTGGCTTTCAGTTCCACCTCGCGTCCCTTCCGCGCCAGTTTATAGGCACGCTTGCCATCGACCTTACAGGCGGAATACACCGGTGGCACCTGCTGGATCGTGCCCACAAACGACTGAAGCACCTCCTCTATCTTTTCGCGGGTGATATGTTCGGTCGGGTATTCGGCATCGACCTCCGTCTCCAGGTCGAAGGAGGGGGTTGTCGCTCCCAGCTTTACCGTGGCTACATATTCTTTGGTCTGGTATTGAAATTCATCAATACGCTTAGTCGCCCTTCCGGTACATACGATCATCACACCTGTCGCCAGCGGATCCAATGTGCCGGCATGTCCGACCTTTATTTTCTTAATATTTAATTTTCGCGAAAGCTTATAGCGAAATTTATTAACCAAATCAAAAGAAGTCCACCCATAGGGTTTATTCAAAAAAATTACCTCCCCAGTTATGAAATCCATTTAATGCGTTTAGTTAATCAATGAATAGATAATCGCTATCGCACCTACCACCGCGCAATAATAAGCGAAATAGATCAGTTTGCCTTTCTTCACCAGGTTGATCATCCATTTACAGGCGATCGTACCGGTTATAAATGCCGCCAGGAACCCAACGATCAATGCCGTATAGGAAATGCCCGAGGCGGCGGGTGAGAATCCCCCTTTCATCAGATCCAGGAAAGCCTCTCCCAAAATGGGAATAAGCACCATGAGGAAAGAGAACTTAGCAACCTGCTCTTTTTTGTTTCCCAATAAAAGCCCGGTGGCAATGGTTGTGCCCGAGCGTGAAAGACCCGGCAACACGGCAACGGCCTGACCCAGTCCGATGATAAAAGCGTCTTTGAAGGATATCTCTTCCTTTTGACGTGGCTTGGCGTAATAGGAGAAGGCTAGTAGAGTGGCCGTTACCAGCAGCATGCAGCCAACTAGTAATATACCGCTTCCGAAGAATCCTTCGACATAATCCTTAAAGAAGACTCCGACAATGCCCACCGGAATCATCGAGAGCAGAATCTTACAAACCATTTGTGTCTCCTCATTCCATTTGAAACGAAAGAAGCCTTTGAACAAACCGGATACTTCGCTCCAAAGTACGACGATCGTACTGAGCACGGTGGCCGTATGTACGGCGATGGCGAACGTGAGGTTTTCCTCTCCACTCATGCCAAACAAGGCGCTGCCAATCGTGAGGTGGCCGCTGCTACTGACGGGGAGAAACTCCGTCAGCCCTTGTACGATACCTAAAATGAGCGCCTCTAACCAACTCATTCGGCCTCTTTTTTAGATTTGCTATTCTTCAGGATGCCAACCACCATCAGGGCAAACCCTAAAAAGGTGACAATCGGTGCCACAATGATGCGGCGCGTACTGAATATCTCCGGGTTAAAGGTCACCCCATCGGTGGATCCTCCACCACTCATCAACACAAATCCAAGGATGATCACGACAACCGCGGCCCCGATCAATAGGAAATTCTGTTTCCCAAAAGCAAAATCTTTCTTATCCATAATTAATAATTAACAATTCATCATTATATGTAGTACATCTCATCGCTCCGCATCCGCAAATAGCGATTGACAGCCAGGTAAGTGGCCACCACCGACAACAGGATACCCAAGGCGAAAACCGTCAGGTACACCATTAACAGGGTTGGGAGATCTATGATTTGTATAAAACCGCTTAGTTCGCCTTGTACATAATATAACGCTCCGGTCAACATGATTATTGCCAGTATGGCAGCAAAAATACCACTGACCACATTGTAGCCCACAAAAGGACGACGGATAAAACCGGCCGTGGCTCCAACCAGTTTCATGGTGTTGATCAGGAAGCGTTTGGAATAGATCAACAAACGGATCGTATTGCTGATAAGCACAAAGGAGATAACCATCAATACGATGGCCAACAGTAATAACCCAAAGCCGATCTTTGTTATATTGGTATGTACCATCTCCATCATATCTTTTCGGTAGAGCAGATCGGAGGCGGAGGTATACGACATAATCTCCCGCTCAATCGTTTTCAGGCTGTCGGGGTTGGCATATTCCGAATGAAGCTTCACCTCGATCGATGCTTGCAGCGGATTGAAGCCCAGGAATGTCTCCGGGTTTTCACCCAGCTCTTCTTCCAGTTCTTTGGCCGCCAGTTCTTTGGAAATATATTCGGTCGATTTGATAAATGGCTTGGCTTCAAGGCTTTTTTGCATGCTGCGGATATCGGCTTCCCGCAGGTTGTCTTTGAGCACGATGGAGAAAGAGATGTTTTCTTTGACGTAGGCAGAGAGCTGGTTCCCTAATAATCCCATAAGCACGATCAATCCTAAGAGAAACAGAACCAATGCGATGCTTATAATAGAGGTCAGCCGGGAATTAAAGAACGAAACAGAACTTACTTTTCTATATTCAGCCATTAGACAATACCTACTGTTTAGAAGTTAAGAGAAAAGGAGAACATGTCGCATAGGCACACTTCTCCCAATTTCCCTGCAAAAGAACAAATAATTTATGAATTGCCCTATTCGATTAGTAATAATTAACCTTCCGTGGCAACATGGGATGACGAAAGTGGCTGGAATTGACCTATGAATTTGAGAAAATACGAAGGTTTTACATATCATCCAACGTTAAGCACTTTCTTTCAATTTCATATTTGAAAAGCACTTTTTTTCTAATCGTTTCTACTTTAGCATTGAACAATTCAGGCTTAAAATTTTTACGCTGCCGTTTCACCTCACCAACTAAAGCTCGTTTATCATCCGCATAGATACCAACAATATCTATTTCGTTTTGTTCCACGCTTTTCTTTCCCTCCCACCATGAGCCAAGGCTACGAAACTCGTGACTTTCCATCATCTTTTGGCGAAAATAGATTTCAAGTGTTAAGCCCGAATAGGTTGGATAATCTTTCTTTATAATATCCGCTAATAAGGGTAAATTATGTGACTCTATCAAATCATTGTACTTGATGAAATACCTAAACCAAAAACGCAAGAACATATCGGATATCTCATAACGCACCGTTTGAGTACCTTCTTTTGCAAATATTGGGCGTTTCTTCTTGATCAATTCATAATCTTCTTCCAGGCGCTTCAAATGCCCTGTGACACTCACGCCTCCTAAGGCCTCTTCTATTTCCGGGATCGTGTTCTTTCCGTTAGCAATAGCGGTAAGAATAGAAAAATAGTTTCCGTATTTGCGTCCAAACTCTTGGATAAGCAAAATATACCCTTCGCTTAAAAATGGAGATTCAGGGCGTATCATAAAATCAACAATCGCTTCTATATCGGTTACCCCTTGATTCATGAATAGTTCAATGTATTTTGGAACACCACCGGTAAAGGTATACAAGGCCAGCAGGTCGTCGTTCGAATAATCAGATTTATAATCTTTAAGAATATCTTTTATCGCATTTGTGGAAAAAGGGGACAACTTCATAACACAATCCGCACGACCATATAAAGGTTCTTTGTATTCTTTAAAAATACGATTCATCAAAGTGTAAACGGAACCACTTACAATCAGGTTTACATGGGTCTTTTTTCTGTATCTGTCCCAAATATCCTGTATTTGGCTGTAAACAACCTGGTTGATATGAAAGAACTCTTGGAATTCATCTATGATTAAATTATATTTCTTTCGTTCTCCCAGTTCCATCAAAAAAGTAAACAGACGAGCAAAGCTTCTCTCTTCAGGTACGAATATATCAAACTCACGTGCTATCGTTTCCGCAAAGCTTTTGCAAAGAGCCGCCTCGTTTCCACGATTCACAAATAAGTAGATTGTGTCTGTTCCTTTACAACTTTCTAGTATCAGACTGGTTTTGCCTATACGCCTACGCCCTGTCAGTACAGTCATTTGAGAATGTACATGGAAGGACAAATTTCGCATTTCGCTTAACGTTTCCAGTTCTGCTTCACGATTATAAAACTTCATATCAATCTTTTGTTAAATATCACAACGGTAATTATCACCGTCGTGATATTTCACAAATGTAACGTATTGATTTGAGAAGAACAACAACTATTAGCACACTTTCGCTTTTTTCTCACAATATTTCACACCCTGAGATTTTTTTCTCACCCGGGTGAGAATTTTTTCTCATGCCGGTGAGAATTTTTTCTCACGGTTTTTTAAGGCGTGAGAAAAAATTCTCAGAGGGAGAAAAAAGGTGAGAAAAAAAGCAGATTTCCCTATAAAAAGCGTACGGAAAGATATTCACATATCTTCCCGTACGGAAAATGCATTGTCTACCTAAAGCTTAGGTAGCAAACAACTTATTTTATTAACTCTAAAATCACTGCAAATCTAAAACAAAAAAAAATAGCATCCAACGAATCATGCCTGTTTAACAAATAAAGCCCATTGCGAAACCGTTAACCGTTAATTTGTTATCTTTGTCCCTTCATTTGTTTATTATTTAAGGTAAAAAGAGAATGAATAAAGCATTGCACCAGTTGGGCGAATATGCGCTGTTGATGCGGAAGAGTATTACGATTCCGGACAGATGGAGTATGTTTTTCAAACAATTAATCAAGGAAATCTATAAGCTCGGAGTCGACTCGCTCTGGATTGTGATTATTATCTCCGTGTTTATCGGTAGTGTAATCGCCATCCAGATATCCCTGAATATCGACTCGCCGCTGATTCCGCGATTCACCATCGGCTATATGACCCGTGAGATTATCCTGTTGGAGTTCTCCTCTTCTATTATGTGTCTGATCCTCGCCGGCAAGGTGGGTAGTAATATCGCCTCGGAGATCGGCACCATGCGGGTGACCGAGCAGGTGGATGCCATGGAGATTATGGGCGTCAATTCGGCGAACTATATGATATTGCCTAAGATTGTCGGACTGATGGTGTTTATCCCGGTACTTGTGATCTTTAGTATGTTTACCGGTATCCTGGGCGGTGTGGCCGCCAGTAGCCTGATCGATGGGATGTCGCTTACCGACTTCGAGTATGGACTGCAATACTGGTATGTGCCCTTCTATGTCTGGTACTCGATTATCAAATCCATTGTGTACGCCTTTATCATTGCTTCGATCTCCTCCTATTTCGGCTATTATGTGAAGGGTGGCGCGTTGGAAGTAGGGAAGGCAAGTACCAATGCGGTGGTGATAAGTAGTGTGATGATCCTGTTGGCCGACGTTATATTAACCCAATTATTGTTGACATAGTATGGTTGAAGTAAAACATTTGGTGAAATCATTCGAGGGACGTACGGTATTGAACAATATCAATGCCCTGTTTGAAAACGGAAAGACAAACCTGATCATCGGCCGAAGCGGATCGGGGAAAACGGTGTTGATGAAGAATATCATCGGATTGATGCGTCCGGATTCGGGTGGGATCCTATACGATGGACGCGATCTGACGACCATGTCAAAGAAAGAGCTCAACCATTTGCGCCGTGAAATGGGCATGCTTTTCCAGGGATCGGCCCTGTTCGATAGTATGTCGGTACTCGAAAACGTGATGTTCCCGCTCAATATGTTCTCCAACGACTCCTTGAAAGAGCGGCGCAACCGGGCGATATTTTGCCTCGAACGGGTGAACCTGCGTGACGCGGAGGATCTCTATCCTTCGGAGATCAGTGGGGGCATGATGAAACGTGTGGCTATTGCCCGCGCCATTGCCCTACAGCCGGAGTATCTCTTCTGTGACGAACCCAACTCGGGACTCGACCCGAAAACCTCGCTATTGATTGATGAACTGATCCATGATATTACGACCGAATACAATATGACCACCGTTATTAATACGCATGATATGAACTCGGTGATCAATATCGGCGACAATATCATCTTTATTCAGGAGGGTGAAAAAGAGTGGCAGGGCACCAAAGATGATGTGATGACCTCCCGGAACAAAGCGCTTAATGACTTTATCTTTGCCTCCGACCTCTTCCGCAAGGTAAAAGAGGTAGGGATGCATATCGAAGAGGGGTAATAATCCTACATGCGTATATCGATAAAAGAAGCGGGGCTCTCTGAATCAACAGAGAGCCCCGCTTTATGTTTGCCTCACCAATGGGGTGAGTCCTGTCGGTTTATTTGTTATAAACGCTCCAGTCTACGTTGTGCATATCGCCGCTCTTAGCCAGTTCTTCGTGGAAAGCGAAGCAGCAGTGGAGGTTCTGAGGCGTATGTCCCTTGATGCCCATCTCCAGGTATTCACGCAATAAGGGTTTGTAGTCGGGATGTACACAGTTGTCGATGATGGCATTGGCGCGTTGGATTGGCGATTTGCCACGCAGGTCGGCTACGCCATACTCGGTAATAATGATCTTTACGGAGTGTTCGCTGTGGTCCATGTGGGATACCATCGGTACAAAGGCGCTGATCTTGCCCTCTTTCGCGGTGGAAGGAGTGGTGAAGATCGACAGCATACCGGCGCGGGTGAAGTCGCCTGAACCACCGATACCGTTCATCATACGGGTGCCCGATACGTGCGTTGAGTTGATGTTTCCGAAGATGTCGGCTTCCAACGCCGTGTTGATCGTTACCAAGCCCAGGCGGCGAGCCACTTCCGGGTTGTTGGAGATCTCTTGCGGACGAAGCAACAGTTTGTCTTTGAAGAAGTCGAGGTTATTGTAAATCTCTTCGATCACTTCGTTGCTAACGCTGAGTGAACAACCGCTGGCAAACTTAACACGACCCTCTTTCATTAGTTTGATCACCGCATCCTGGATCACCTCTGTGTACACATTGAAGGCAGGAATGTCTTTGTTGTCGCCCATGCAAGCCAACACCGCATTCGCTACGTTGCCTACACCACTCTGCAAGGGAACAAATCCTTCGGGCAAACGTCCGGCTTTCATCTCTTCTACCAGGAAGTTAGCTACGTTGCGTCCGATAGCCATCGTTACGTCGTCGATCGGAGCAAACGGACTGCCTTCGTTCGGCTGGTCGGTTTCCACCACCACGATCTTCGCGGGGTCTACTTTGATATAGGGGGTTCCCACGCGATCAGAAGGCGTGTAAACAGGAATCTCTTTACGGTAAGGAGGGTCGGCCGGCTCATAGATATCGTGCATACCGCGGATTTCTTTCGGATGCTTCTTGTTGAGCTCTACGATCACCACCTTGGCCATGTTACAAACTGTCGGGGCAATACCCACACCACAGGTAGGAATGATCTCACCCTCTTCTGTCACATCGGCTGCTTCAACGATGGCAACGTCTACTTTTCCCAGGAAGCCATAACGAAGCATCTGTGCCAATTCCGACAGGTGCAGGTCGTAATATTGTGTGTTACGGGCATTCAATAGTGCGCGTAAGTCTTTGTTTGATTGATAAGGAGTACGGAATTTGATTGCATTAGCACGTGCTAACGTACCGTCTAAGGAGTCCCCGGTAGATGCTCCGGTGAACATACCGATCTGAAAAGGATTGCCTTTCGCGTGTTCTTCTTCTGCTCTTTTGGCAATTGCCGCAGGTACTACTTTCGGGCATCCGGCCGGTGTGAAACCGCCAAATCCCACATTGTCATCGTGATTAACGAGTAAGGCAGCCTCTTCCGCTGTCATAAATTTTAACGCCATGATATATAGTTATTTAATAGGTAATAATTTCCTTACGCATTTAAGGCGCAAAGGTAAGAAAAAAGAACATCTTATCTGTGCAAAAGATTGGTTAAAAAAAGCAACTCTAATACTTGCGATTCAGTATTTCAGCGTAGATAACGGCTTTTCGCAGCGCTTCCGGTTCGTGAAGCTCTTCGGAAGTAACCAAAGGGGTGTAGATCTCTTCTGTGAAAATGGGTGAATCGTTCTCTCCCTGCAGGCGGATCATCCGTTCGATCTCGGTCTCTCCTGTCAGGAACGGTTGCTCGGTTCGGGTAGGAGGGGTCTTTGTTTTGGGTGATGGTTGAACGGTTTTCTTGACTTTTACCGGTTGGGGTTTGGGTTGTACCTCTTCCTCGGGGCTTAAAATGATCTCCCAGAAGCTACGGTCGGAGGCTGTCTCCGGCGTGACAATGTCACGGGGAGGCTGTGCGTTCTTCGCCTCTTCTTCCGCTTTTCTCTTCTTGCCGGAATTGATAACGCTGATCACACCGGCTACGCCGATAAGGATTAAGTAAAGCCAATCACCAATATTCTCCATAACTTTGATTATTTTTGCAGTCTGAAAACGGATGCATCGTTACAAAGATAAACATAAAAATGAAACGAAACCAAGCGGATGGATATATATAAAAGAAAATAAGGGTAACTTCACAGCCACCCTTATTCGATTTAACCAAAACCTTAACTATGAAAAAATTTACGTTTTTCGTATGCAAATATATTTAAACGTTTTAGCATTTGCAAATTTCTGTGTGCGAAAACGTTCCAAAAGTGAAAGTTTTATAATTTATTAATAAATTTAGATGGAAAAACAAGAGGCTGGGGCTGACTTAAAATCAGCTGCCGGAAACAAAGAACGAAAATTGTTCATCGAAACCTACGGGTGTCAGATGAATGTGGCCGATAGTGAGGTGGTTGCCTCTGTGATGTCTATGGACGGCTATCAGCTAACTGAAAAACTGGAAGAGGCGGATGCCATTTTTGTCAATACCTGCTCGGTACGCGACAATGCGGAGCAGCGGGTGTATGGGCGCCTTCAATACTTCCAATCGTTGAAACGTAAGAAAAAGGGCCTGATAGTAGGTGTCTTGGGATGTATGGCCGAGCGGGTCAAAGAGCAACTGATCGATGAACACGGTGTCGACCTAGTGGTGGGTCCCGACTCTTACCTGGACCTGCCCAATCTGGTTGGGGCGGTGGAGAAAGGCGAGAAAGCGATCAACGTGGAGCTCTCTACACAGGAAACCTACCGGGACGTGATCCCCTTGAAGGTGAGTGGGGTGCGTATCTCCGGTTTTATCTCTATTATGCGTGGGTGCAATAATTTCTGTACCTATTGCATTGTGCCCTACACCCGTGGACGGGAACGTAGTCGCGATGTAGAGAGCATTCTCAACGAGGTGCGCGATATGCGTGATAAGAACTTCAAGGAGGTGACGCTTTTGGGGCAGAATGTGAACTCCTACCTTTTCGAGCGAGAGGGCGAAGAGATTACCTTTCCGAAGCTGCTCGAACTGGTTGCCCGGGAGGCTCCCGCGATGCGCGTTCGTTTCACTACTTCCCATCCCAAGGATATGAGCGACGACACCTTGCATGTGATCGCCCGTAATCCGAATATATGCAAACACATCCACCTGCCTGCCCAATCGGGTAGCTCGCGTGTCCTGGATGTGATGAACCGCAAATACACCCGCGCATGGTACCTGGAGCGTATCGCCGCCATCAAACGTATTATCCCCGACTGCGCCATCTCTACCGACCTCTTTTGCGGGTTCCATTCTGAAACGGAAGAGGAGTATGAAGAGACCCTGTCGTTGATGCGTGAGGTGGGCTACGACTCTGCCTTCCTATTCAAATACTCCGAACGTCCGGGCACCTATGCCTCCAAGCATTTGGAAGACAATGTGCCGGAAGAGGTGAAGATACGTCGCCTGCAAGGCATGATCGACCTGCAAAACAAACTCTCCGACGAAAGCAATCAGCGTGATATCGGTAAGACCTTTGACGTACTGATTGAAGGCTTTTCCAAACGCTCGCGTGAACAGCTTTTCGGTCGTACGCAACAAAACAAGGTGGTTATCTTCGATAAGAGAAACTATCGGGTGGGACAGGAGGTGCCTGTTCGCATCACCCATGCCTCGTCGGCAACCCTTTTCGGTGAGCCGGTAGAACCCTAAGTAAACCCATAAAAAACCCGCACGGGGAATAATCCGTGCGGGTTAAGAGACTGAAGCCCGATCCGTATTTGTCGGACTGATTTTAGAGTAATTGTTTATTTCAGAAAAGGTTTCATTTTCAAATATATCCGATAGTCCTTGATCATCCCTGTCGCATTGGCTTCGGCGCGTGGCAGATAAGAGAAACCGGTGATGGTTTTCTCTTCGCCCAGGTCGATCACCAGTTGGTGCGGATAGGGAGCCTTTGTATTGGAATAATCGGTATGCCAGAAGGTCGATTCCTGTAGGTCGAACACATTGGTGGCAATGTTATTCGCCTCGTTGGTCTCTTCGCTGTCGGCATAATACACCTTCCAGTGCTGGCGCGATACCGGTTTGCCATCTTCACCGAGCAGTTCCAGTTCGGCCATGGCGGCATAGTTGTCGCCTCCATGTGCGTTGAGCGCTTCGAGCGCAAAATAACGTATCTTCTCCGCTTTACCGAATTTCACATGCTGCCATCCGTGACCCGGTCGGAAGCTTCCCTGGTAGGATACCTTCTCGCCCGACAGATCCAGGTTCTCGCCCAGCTTGCGGTGGGTATAGGCGCCATTGCCGCGCAACATATCGAGGATCGGCTGGCGCAGCCCGGCAACGGTGGCTTTCTCAGGCGAGGCCAGGTCGAAGATGATGATTTCGTTTTCTCCCTTTTTCAGCCAGCAGCCCGGCATATAGAGTGTCTGTTGCGGGCCGATCTCCCAGTAGCGTCCGATAGCGTAGCCGTTGATCCATACCATGCCTTTGCTCCAGTTGCGCATATCGATAAAGGTATCGCCCACCTTGTCCAGGGTGAAGGTGCCTTTGTAGTAGCCTGGCATATCTTTGACAACAGCGCCCTTCTGGTAGTTTTTCTTCTGAATGAATGAGTAGTCGACCGGGATGTTATACACCTGCCAGTTCTTCAGCTCAGTAGTCTCTTGGCCATTGGCGAGCTCCACCTTCTCGGTGATGCCTTTCCAGTCGTAGATGCCTTTCCCGAAATTCATACGTCCCATCGGTTCCACCAGGATATCCAACACGGCTCCCTCGTTGACTGCCGGCAGGTTCACCATGCCTTCGCCTTTCATGCGGCTGAGGGTGGCGATCTTCTTTCCGTCGAGGAACACCTGTGTCCAGTCGTGTGCCTCGGTGATAATCAATGACTGCGGCTTGTCGCAGGCGGTAAGCGTGGTGCGATAGAGAATGCTTCCCCATCCCTGATCGAAGAATTCCATGGATTGAATCTGTTCGCTCAATTTGGCCTCGGGCAGGTTGTCGAACAAAGACGCTACCTCCGTGAGTTCGAATTCCGGAATGGCGATGGTCGGAATCGAATCGGGAATCTTACTCAGTTTCTCCCCTTCCGGCAGGTATTGTTCGAGCAGTTGGCGCACTTCGAAGAATTTAGGCGTTACATTACCTGATTCGTTGATCGGCGCGTCGTAGTCGTACGAGGTACAGGTCGGCGAGAAGTTCGGGAAGTTGGCTCCCGCCCAATGGCCGAAGCTGGTTCCCCCATGGGTCATATAGAGACTGAAGGAAATATTTTTATCG
The DNA here is from genome assembly GCF_029892605.1 of Parabacteroides sp. PM6-13. Classification (GTDB taxonomy): domain Bacteria; phylum Bacteroidota; class Bacteroidia; order Bacteroidales; family Tannerellaceae; genus QVMG01. The sequence continues at coordinate 56,528 of NZ_JARXWF010000004.1, read as the reverse complement.
AGCATCTCTTTCATGCCGTTCACCAGGGCTTCGGCGCTACGGGTCTCGTGTTGCGCTCCCCAATGGTCGAACCATCCCGACCAGAACTCACTACACATCAGCGGAGTCGTGGGACGCAGCTCTTTCAGGCGTTCGAATTGTTGATCGATATTGGCGCCTGTACCGAAATTGATCGTCCAGACAAGATCTTCCAACGCGTTGTTTTCGAAATTAGAGTTCCAGTCGCATTGGAAAAGAGGCACATCAGTAAAACCCGCTTCTCGTACGATATCACGTATCTGCGTGATATAGGGCTTGTCGACACCGAATGAGCCATATTCGTTTTCTACCTGTACCATGATGATATTACCACCACGTGTGATCTGCTGGTCGGCCAGTTGTTTGCCCACCTCATTCATGAACAGACGGGTGCGTTCCATGAAGTAAGGATCCGCCTCGCGCAGTTTGATATCTTTTTTCTTGAGCAACCACCAGGGGAGTCCGCCCATTTCCCATTCAGCACATACGTATGGACCGGGACGTACGATGACGTTGAGCCCGTATTGCTGTGCCAGACGGCAGAAGGCCGCGATATCTTTTTGTCCGGTGAAGTCATATTGACCCTCTTCCGGTTCGTGATAGTTCCAGAAAATATAGAGACAAACGGTATTCATGCCAAGCGCTTTCGACATCTGTATGCGATGTTCCCAGTATTCTTTCGGTATACGGGGATAATGAATCTCCGCCGCTTTTATAACATAAGGCTCACCATTCAACAGGAAGGTGTTTTCCCCGATCTCAAAGGTTCCTGTCTTGGGGGAGCATCCGGCCAAGACACATAATAGACAGAATAAGAATAAAATGTTTCTTTTCATGTTGTGTGCGTCATTAAACTGTTGGCAAAATTCCTAATAAAAACAGAGATTGTAGTAGGAGAAATGATTCAAAAAGGGTGAATTCTGAATCAAACGAATAAAAATATGCGTGAGGAGGGCCTCACGCATATCTTATATCATAACGAAGGAGTCACTTGTTTGATACTGCCGTCTTCGTTGAATTCCATTTTGTCCATACATACTTCGCGGTAGATTCCCGGATAAGGCATGGTGATGCCGTTCGGGCGCGAGATGCGATGATAGACAATATACCACTCGTCGGTTCCCGGCACCTGCAATACGGAGTTATGCCCCGTGCCATAGATGCCTCTGGAGGGATCCAGGGTGATCACGACATTGTTCTCGGGAATCGTCAACGGACCCAACGGCGATTTGGCGGTCGCGTAACGCACTTTGTAGTTCGGACTGCCCGTATCGTCTTCCGACCATAAGAAATAATACAATCCGTTCCGATAGAAAACATAAACCGCTTCCCGGAATGTCTTATCCGGAGTCATGACTTTCATCGTTTTCTTATTGATCGACACCATGTCTTTGTTGAGCTGAGCCGCCCCCAGGTAGCCATTACCCCAATAGAGATAATACTTTTTCCCTATCGGGTCGAAGAATACATCCGGATCGATCTCCTGTCCCCGGTTGATGCCTTCCGGCTTGAAGTCGATCAACGGCTTGCCGGAGTCCACAAAGGGACCTGTCGGATCGTCGGCCACGGCGACACCGATCTTTTTCGGTTCGCCCGGTTTGCCTCCGCTGAAGTAGTAATAATATTTGTATTTGTTCTTGCCTACCTCTTTTTCGATGATACAGGGTGCCCAGGCATTGCCGTCGGCCCACGACACATCGGTGCGGTGATTCAGGATAATCCCCTCCTCTGTCCACTCTTTCAAGTCGGGCGAAGAGAATGTCTTGAAGTAATAGCCGCCCCATCCTTCAAAGCCGTCGCTGGTCGGATAGATGTAGTATTTACCGGTTTTCTTGGAATACATCACTTCCGGGTCGGCGTAATAGCCCTCGATGATCGGATTCACATCCGTTGGCATCTCAAACCCTTCGGGCACGCCCCAACGGTCGGTGATGGCTTTCAGTTCGCGGCGCGTCAGCGGGATGATAGAGCCATGACGCGGGTGGAAATTCATTGAGATCTCTTTATCGATCACTTTGAACACATCCAGGTCTTTGCTTTCGCAGAACTGATACTTACCCTTCGTATAGACATCATACATCAGGATGTAGGTGTCGGAGTTGATCAGTTTGAACAGGCTCGATCCCTCTACCGCATCGCGTGTTTGTTGCTTATACCCCGGCTGCTCGATCCATTTGTCGGTGCCCAGTTCGTCGGTGATCGCCAGGCGAATACCGTTGCCATGTCCTTCCGTCTTGTAGAACATATAATAGAGCCCGTTTTTATAGACCACATCGCCATCGATACAGGATTTGCCATTCTTAGGCGTAAAGAACACCTTCGGCTCGCCCTCCAGGTCGGTGAAGTCTTCGTTGGCATAGGCATAATAGATGATATCCGGCCCATCGCCATGTTTCATCGACCAGTAAACCATATACTTTCCGACATTCGGGTCGAAAATGGTTTGCGGTGCCCAGACACGTTTGAGGTTCTCCTGGTTCGGATACTTCTGCTGGATATTAATTATGCTTGATGTCCAGTTGATCAGGTCGTTGGACTTCAGTAATACCATCGCCCGGTTAGAGTCCCATCCCTTGGAGGAGGTCATATCGGTCACCACCATATAGAATGTCTTACCATCTGCCGACCGCAGGATATGCGGGTCACGAACACCTCCGGTCGAGCTGATCTGCTTCGAGTCGAGTACGGGCTGGTTGTTGTTGAGTGCGAGGTAGTTGTAGCCATCGCGGCTGATCGCATAACAAACCGCCTCCTGTTCCACCTTATTGCCTAAGAAATAGGCAAACAGATAACCGGCAAAGTCCTTCTCTTCCGGACCGGATTTATATGCCTGCCCGTAGCTCAGCGTGGTGCCGAATAACAGGAGGGATACAAGGATTGTCCTTATGTTTTTCTTCATCGTTTCTTATTTTAATTTCAGACGTATAACAGAGAATGAATAAGCCGGCAGTTCATACGTGAGCTGTGAGGCTACTTCGATAGTCGATTCTTGAGGTCTGGCATCGCGGTCTTCCGGGTCTCCCTGAAGCACATAGACAGATGCCTGGTTGCCGGCCGGTTCCATGCCCGCCAGGTCGATCGTCGACGGAACAGCCACCGGCAATAGGTTGATCACTTTAATGATCAGGTCGTTGGTGGCCTGGTCGATCACAAACGAGGTCGCCACGCGCTTGCGGATGTCCGGACGGTTGTTCGACATCTTCACATGACTGGTCAGGTATTCATTTCCGCTATGCTCGCCAAAGAGTTTCTGCACGAAATAGCCTACTGTCGGTTTGATCTCCGTATTGGTGAAATAGATCAGGTCCGGGTTCCACTGTGTATGTCCCTCTTTCCCCAACAGCGGAGCATAGGAGGTCATTGCCACGATGTCGGCGTTGCGTTCTACGTTGATCAGGTGCAGGGCTTCGCAAAGGGCTGCTTCCAGGTTGTTATAACGGCTGGGCACATGCGCTGCGTATTCACCCAGGTACACCTGTGGCTTACTACGGTCGTAGCGGTCGTAATAATCCTGGTTGTTGATATACCATCCCGGTGACTGGTAGTAATGCTCATCGACCATAGGCAGATCGATCTTGGATGCCAGCTTCCAGCCCTCCACATAGTCGGTGCCTTCGAAGAAGGGACCCACCGTACCGATCACAACAATCTCCGGATATTTCGCTTTGATGGCATCGTTGATCATCATGAACCGCTCTTCAAACACATCGGTGATCAGGTCTTCGTTGCCGACACCGAGGTATTTCAGGTTAAACGGTTTCGGATGTCCGGCAGCCGCGCGCTTGCGTCCCCATTCCGATTTGATATCGCCATTGGCATATTCGATCAGGTTCAGGATGCTCTGTACATAGTCGTCCATCTCGCACATAGGGATACCTCCCTGTTGGCCACCGATCGGATGGTTGTGCTTGGCAGAGTTCTGACAGGGCACACCGGCAGCAACCACCGGCAGCGGCTCGGCTCCTAAGTCTTCACAGAACTGGAAATACTCGAAGTAACCCAATCCGGCGCTCTGGTGATAGTTCCAAATATTAAACTGTGGCTTGCGCTCTTCCAATTTACCGATGGTGTTTTCCCAACGATAGATGTTCTCAATGCCGTTACCGTGTGCCACACAGCCTCCGGGGAAGCGTACGAAACGTGGTTTCATATCGGCAATCACCTGAGCCAGGTCGGCGCGAAGTCCGTTCTTTCTTCCTTTGAATGTCTTTTGTGGGAAGAGAGAGATCATATCCAGGTCAACGCGTCCCGTCTGTTGCGGGATCACTTCCAAACGGGCATCATCCACCGTCTGTTTGGCGGTGATCACCACCTGCAGCTTTTTCCACTCCTTCGGTACCGAAGAGGTCGAAGCCTCTGCATACACCTCACCGTTTTTACCGGTCAGGCGAATAAGCAATTTCCCTCTTTTGGCTTCCGGGCTACGGGCGAAAACAGAAAAGTCATATTTGTCACCTGCTTTCAGGACGATGCCGTCGAATCCTTCGTTCACCAGCGCCGCTCCGGCCTGATTGATGGTCAATGCCGCGTAATGGCTGTTGTTCTCATGGATAGGCGAGGAGGTAGCAATATGGAAATCCATCTCTCCGCCTTTTGTCGACCAGGCTTTTTTGCTGTTCCACTCCGGATCTCTTCTGTTCTCATGAGGTTGGTATTCGAAATCGCGGTTTTGAACCAGTTCGGCATACAAGCCACCATCTGCTGCGTAGTTGATATCTTCAAAAAAGATACCCATCAACAGGTCGCTGATTGGCTTTCTCTTCTCCGGTTGAAGCGAGATGGTCGCCATTACCGGTGTGCGTATCACCGCCGGATCCATCGCTACGCGTTCGTTCCGGAGTATGCCGGCATAAGCTGCCAACTGTTGTGCCTTCTGCATCTTGTCGATCACCGACCAGGCCACCCGGTGGAGGGTGCCTGTCTCTTTCGCGCCGTCAATGACCAATTCGGTCTTCTGGCTCTGACGCGAATTGATCTTTTGAATCGGACTGTATGTCTTGAAGTCCTTTGTCGTACTGCTGTAGAGGCCAACCTTACCCGGTTTGTTACTTTCCCAGGTTACGATGTATTCCTTTTTCCCTGCATCGTAGGTGATGTCGGGTTTCAGGCAATTCCCTTCGGGCATAATGATCGGGTAGGACTGAGGTCCCCAGTAAACCAGATCCGGCGACGAGGCATGTGCAAAGGCAGCATCCCGGTCGTTCAGTTCCCATACACACTGCCAGGAATCATCGGGCGAATGAAACAATACCGGTTCATACATCCGTTTTTCCGATCCCCAGGCGCTGTAGTCGCTTTTTACAAAACTATGTTCCGGCCCAATGGGATGCCAGGCTTCCCGGTCGATGCTCCAGGCAAAAAACAATCCGCCACTGCCCTTCATCGCTTCGCTTGTGTAAGCAAAGATATAGGCCGAGTCCGGTTCGTTGGCGCGGATTGTAAATTGCGTGGAGGAGTAACTGATAATTCCAATAATGAGTAATAGTCTGGAAAAAATCTTTTTGAATGTCATGTTGTTATGCTTAATGAGTGGTTATCTTATTTTACCTCCAGTTGAATGATCGACATCGCCGGCACCTTCATCTCCAGCTTACCGTTCTTGATCTTCGCGCCGGTGAAGGCTTGCGGTTTGATCAGGTCAGGTTTCTCAAATGTGTTGTGATCGTTTGCCTTCGCAGAGGTAAGGATACGTGCCGTAACATTTTTCGGATTCATGCCCGATACATCGATCGTCACATCATAGCTCTTCTCCAAATCGATATTGGTCAGCGAGATATTGGTTACGCCATTTTTCTGAGAAGCGGTAGCGTCAACCACTTTCACCTGTCTGCCACGAATCTCTTTGGTCTCGGTGATGATATCCAACGGCAGGTAAGTCGCTTCCTGGTGTACCTTATACATATCGAACACATGGTAAGAAGGGGTCAACACCATCTTGTCGTCCTTCGTCAGGATCATCGACTGCAATACATTCACGATCTGTGCGATATTGGCCATCTGTATACGGTCTGTATATTTATGGAATACGCCGAATGTCAAGGCTGCAACAAAAGCGTCGCGCATCGTGCTCTGCTGGAAAAGGAAACCGGGGTTCGTGCCGGGCTCTACATCAAACCAGGTACCCCATTCGTCCACCATCAGGCCTACCCGTTTCTCTTTATCATATTTATCCATGATCTCCATATGCTTCAGAAGCACCTCTTCAATCTCCAGGCTCTTGCCGATGATCCAGTAATAATCGTCCGGTGTGAATACCGTTGCCGATCCTTTGCTGCCATTCCAGCCGGTGACAGTATAATAATGTAAAGAGACACCGTTCATTTTGCTGCCTGCTTTGTTCATCAAGACATCTGTCCAGTTATAATCGTAATCGCTGGCGCCACTACCGATCTTATACAGGCGGTTGCCATCGAAGTTACGGCAATACACCGCATAGCGTCTGTACAGGTCAGCATAGTATTCGGGAAGCATATCGCCACCACATCCCCAGCTTTCATTACCAATACCCAGGTATTTTACCTTCCAGGCTTTGTCGCGACCATTCTGACGACGCAGGTTTGCCATCGGGCTGTCACCGTCGGAGGTCATATATTCTACCCACTTAGCCAATTCTTCTACCGTGCCGCTACCTACGTTGCCGCTGATGTAAGGCTCACACTCCAACAATTCGCAGAGGTTCAGGAACTCATGGGTACCGAAGCTGTTGTCTTCTACAACGCCTCCCCAGTTGTTGTTCACCATCTTAGGGCGGTTCTCACGCGGACCGATACCATCCATCCAGTGGTATTCATCGGCAAAACATCCTCCCGGCCAACGCAGGTTGGGAATCTCCAGTTTCTTTAATGCCTCCAGTACATCCGTGCGGTATCCCTTGGTATTGGGAATAGGAGAATCCTCGCCTACCCATAAGCCGCCATAGATACAGTTGCCAAGATGCTCGGCAAAATGTCCGTAAATGTGTTTGCTGATTACACGCTCACCCTTCTCGGGGTAAATTCTGATTTGTACATCCTTTTGTTGCGCTGTTGCGCCTAACGCGACCAAAAGGAAAGTCGCCAGGCTAACCATTCTTTTTTTCATGATATTTCTACAATTTGTTTTTCGGGGACTAAAATATATATTTATTTTGGAATAAGTGTAGAAATAACAATCATTTAGAGTTAACAAATCATGCAAATAAGGGGCACAGATCTTTCAACCCCTGTTTTTCGTTGATGAAAACCCGCTTGAAGAGGCTATTTTACGGCCTCTTCCAATTCGAATACATAAATCATCTGTGGGGCAATATCCGCTTTCCCTTCGCCATCGATCTGGATCGTGTTTTGTACAAACAGGTGGCATTTGCCCTGTTCCTGCCAAAGGGTGGTGTCAAAGCTGGGTTCCCAGGCATTTACCGGAAAGCTGGAGAGATCCTCAATCTGCCATTCGTTTTTCTCTACCCGTCGGCAAGTGGCCATCGATACCTTCGTGTCGCGCTCCTCGTCCCGGAAAAAGAGGTAGAGCGAGGCAGGCTGACCTTTCCCTACCACCAACTGAGGACGTGAGATTGGGATCATTTTAGTGCCTCCTCCTTTTAAGGTGAAGGGGGTAGAGCGAAAGCCGAGGTTCAGGCTGTGCCACTTCTTGTCGTTTTGGTAGACGATATGGTATTGAGGAACCGTGTCGTTCGCCTCCCGCCAATAGGTGGCGATATATGGGTTGCCATAGGCATCGGTGGTCATCGATGTCTGGTTGATCAGTTCGCTCTCCTGGGGAATGTGACAAACGATCTCCGCGCTCTCTTGCCGGATGGGAAGAGGGTAGGGGGTGCCTTGTGAGTCGGTCCATGTTACTCCTCCATCGGTGGATTGGGCATAACAAAGGTCATGGTTGGTCTCTACCAGCCAGGACTCGCGCCATACCCAGGAGACATGGATCACCCCATGGGCATCGACACAGGCTTGCCAGTAAGCGTTTCGTTTATTCTCCCCATCGATGAGGTTGGTTTGCACACGTGTCCACTTTTGGGTCTCTGTCGAGTAACGGTTCATCACCAGGTTGCCACGTCCCGAGCTGCCGTCGCGGTACATAAAGAGCAAATCACCGTCGGGCATACGGAAAAATTCCGGGTAGGTGACATTCTCTTCGGTCTCACCGGTCATCGCCTCTTTCTCCCCCAGGGTAAGCGAGTAGGGGGCAATTCCTTTGGCATAGCGTAACGCGTGACCATGATGATCCCAGGAGACATGCAGGAAGCCTTCACCGTCAACCATAATCGAGATCACATTATGCGCATCGTTCACATTCCCTTGGTAGGGCGATGGTTGCAACCCCCACGTGGTTTCCCCCAGCTTGCGTTTCCCCAGGACCATATAGCCCTCCTGGTTATAGAAAGCGATAAACTGAGTATCCTGAAAGGTGACAAGAGAGTTTTTCCGAAAGATGGTGGTGTTAACCGAATTATTCGCCCACCCTTCCGTCACCGGAATGATCTGTTGTGCCTTGGGAGAGGTTGGAACAAGGCAAAGAAGTATCAATAGAATCGTCGATTTTAGGTTCATGATATGGTTGCTTTTGGATTGATCATGCAAAAGTCTGAAAAATAAAATAAAAACCGGTAGCTCAAATAGCTCAAAAGAGGGGAATTTTTATTCTCACCCGCATGAGAATTTTTTCTCACGCGGGTGAGAATTTTTTTTATGACTCAAAAAAGCTGTGAGAATCCCCTCCTTCCGATCAAGAATCGTGCATATAAAACAGCTGTTGGAAATATGTTATAAAACAGGGTGTGCACGATTTGCTTCGTAAAGTGTTGATTCTACACTAAAAAATAAATATACTTGCAAAGCTAAAGCTGGAGGTGTTGAAATCCGGGTGAAAATGGCATAGCGAGAAAGAAATTATACCTATTTATATATAACTAAACATTGATAGCATGAAGAAAAAATTATTGAAAGCATTTTGTCTGGGTGCCTTGCTGGCCGGTAGCACCGGTTTGTCGGCGCAACAGACCTATGAATTGACGCTGGATACCAAAAAGGTAGGCGCAGAGATTAAATCAACCATGTACGGTTTGTTTTTTGAAGACATCAACTTTGCGGCAGACGGTGGTTTGTATGCGGAGATGGTGAAGAACCGTTCGTTTGACTTCCCGCAGAACCTGATGGGATGGTACACCTTCGGGAAGGTGGAACTTAGTAAGGAGAATGCTCCGTTTGCGAACAACCCGAACTATGTGATCCTTTCCAACTCAGGACATGGACACAAGCATACCGGAATTGAAAACGAAGGTTTCCGTGGTATGGGCTTCAAAGCAAATGCCGACTATCGTTTTTCGGTATGGGCTAAGAAGGTGAATGCGACAGGCAATCAGAAGATTCGCATCAATTTGTTGGATGACAAGAATAATATCATCGGCAACAAAGAGTTGGAGATTACTTCAAACGATTGGAAAAAGTATGAGATAAAGATCGCTCCGAATAAGACGGTCGACAAGGGACGTCTGCGTATCTTCCTGGCATCCGAAGGATCGGTGGCGCTGGAGCATGTGTCGCTTTTCCCGGTAGATACCTACAAAGGACGTGAGAACGGACTGCGTGCCGACCTGGCTCAGGCCTTGGCTGATCTGAATCCGGGCGTATTCCGTTTCCCCGGTGGATGTATCGTGGAAGGAACTGATCTGGAAACACGTTATGACTGGAAAAAGAGTGTTGGACAGGTAGAAAATCGTCCGGTGAATGAAAACCGTTGGCATTATACCTTCCCTCACCGTTTCTTCCCCGACTATTTCCAGAGCTATGGCTTAGGATTCTATGAATTTTTCCTGTTGTCGGAAGATATAGGTGCTGAGCCGCTTCCAGTACTCAACTGTGGGCTGGCTTGTCAGTATCAGAACGACGACGAACATGCGCATGTGCCGGTAGACGGTTTGGATTGTTATATCCAGGATGCGCTCGACCTGATTGAGTTTGCTAATGGCCCGGTTACTTCAACTTGGGGTAAATTGCGTGCTGAGATGGGACATCCGGAACCATTCAACCTGAAATATGTAGGAATCGGTAACGAACAATGGGGATCGGAATATGTAGACCGTTTGCCGCCGTTTATTAAAGCAATCCGTGCGAAATATCCGGATATTAAGATTATAGGTAGCTCAGGTCCTTCAGCTGATGGTAAGCAATTCGATTATCTCTGGCCGGAAATGAAACGTCTGAAAGTGGATCTGGTAGACGAACACTACTACAAAGAACCAAAATGGTTCCTGGATAATGCAGCACGTTATGACGGATACGACCGCAAAGGACCGGCTGTTTTTGCCGGAGAATACGCAGCTCACGACCACCCGACAGGCAAGCAGAACAACTTCAACTCGGCGCTTGCCGAAGCAGCTTTCATGACCGGTCTGGAAAGAAATGCTGACATTGTTCACATGTGTACCTATGCACCGTTGTTTGCTCATATCGATGGCTGGCAGTGGAACCCTGACCTGATCTGGTTCGACAACCTGCGCGTGATGAAAACACCGAACTATTATGTGCAACAGATCTATGCACAGAACACAGGTACAAACGTACTGAAGCTGTTGCAAGGCAAGACACCGCTCACCGGACAGGATGGTTTGTATGCTTCTGCGGTATGGGATAAGAACGAAAGCTGTTATATCGTGAAGGTGGTGAATACGGCTACTTCAGCGAAAGAGGTGCAGATCACCTTGACCGGCCTGAAGAAAAACACCGCTTTGTCTTTGGGTGACTGCATTATGATGCAGGAAAATGACCTGAAGAAATTCAATACCTTAGACGAACCGTCTCTGATTACACCGAAGAAAACCACCGCTTCTTTAGAAGGCAATGTGTTGAAGTTGAACGCACAGAGCCAATCTTTCAATATCTATAAGATTAAACGATAAAAAATGAGTAAAATGAGTAAAAACCTATTGATTGTTGGACTACTATCTGTGGCATTCCTTGGGAATGCCCAGATAGCTCCCCAAGTGAATTATTTTAATCTGCAGGATGTAAGACTATTGGATAGTCCATTTAAAAATGCAGAAGAGCTGGACAAACAGTATCTGTTGGAGATGGATGCCGACCGCCTGTTGGCTCCTTTCTTGCGTGAAGCTGGCCTGACTCCTAAGAAGGAAAGCTATACGAACTGGGAGAATACCGGGTTGGACGGACATATCGGTGGGCATTATGTGTCGGCTCTTTCGCTTATGTATGCCTCTACGGGCGATAAGCAGATCAAAGAGCGATTGGATTATATGCTGTCGGAATGGAAGCGTTGCCAGGATGCCAACGGTAATGGTTATATCGGCGGTGTACCGGGTGGTAACGCCATGTGGGCCGATGTGGCAAAGGGTAATATCCGTCCCGGTGGTTTCGACCTGAATGGCAAATGGGTACCGCTGTATAATATCCATAAAACCTATGCCGGATTGCGTGATGCCTACCTGCATGGCGGAAGCGACATGGCGAAGGATATGCTTATCAAGATGGCCGACTGGGCGATCGCGCTGATATCGGATCTGTCGGATGAGCAGGTGCAATATATGTTGCGCAGCGAACACGGAGGCTTGAACGAGACCTTTGCCGATGTGGCAGCGATCACCGGTGATCAGAAATACCTGCAACTGGCACGTCGTTTTTCACATCAGCACTTGCTTGTGCCCCTGATGCGCGAAGAGGATACTCTGACCGGTGTGCATGCGAATACACAAATACCGAAAGTGTTGGGGTATAAACGTATCGCCGACCTAGAAGGCAATGAAGAGTGGTCGGAAGCAACGCGTTTCTTTTGGGAAACGGTGGTGGCCAACCGTTCGGTTAGCATCGGAGGAAACAGTGTGCATGAGCATTTCAATCCGACAGACGACTTTTCGGAACTGATTCGCAGTATCGAAGGCCCGGAAACCTGCAACACCTACAATATGCTTCGCCTGAGCCGTATGCTCTATCGTACTTCGATGGACAAACGCTACCTCGACTACTACGAGCGAGCGATCTATAATCATATCCTGGGATCGCAGCATCCCGAGGGCGGCGGTTTGGTCTATTTCACCCAGATGCGTCCGGGACATTACCGTGTCTACTCGCAACCGCATACCAGTATGTGGTGTTGTGTGGGATCCGGTATCGAGAACCATTCGAAATATGGCGAGATGATCTATGCGCATAGTGGCAATAATCTCTATGTTAATCTCTTTATCCCTTCCCAGCTCACCTGGAAAGAAAAGAATGTAACGATCGTTCAGGAGACACGTTTCCCCGATGAAGCAACGACACGACTGACTATTCAGCCGAAAAAAACAACCGCTTTCACGTTGAACCTGCGTTGTCCTGCCTGGGTGAATCCGGCGGAACTCACGGTGAAGGTGAATGGAAAAGCGGTGGCTGTCGCCCCCGACGCGAAGGGTTTCCTGGCGGTGAATCGCAAATGGAAGAAGAACGATGTGGTCGAGATGGAGATGCCGATGCGCCTGACCGTAGAGCAACTGCCTGATAAATCGAACTATTATTCTTTTATGTACGGTCCCTTGGTGTTGGCTGCTAAGACGGGAACGGAAAATATGACCGGTCTCTATGCCGACGACAGCCGCGGAGGACATATTGCTCACGGTACGCCTCTTCCTTTGAAAGATATGCCGATTATTGTCAGTGACACCGAGCGTGTTGTCGATGCCGTGCGCAAACAACCGGGAGAAGGGCTTCGTTTTACCTTGTCGAACCTCTATTCTGAGAAATATCCGGAGCAGATGGAATTGATTCCTTTCTTCCGTTTGCACGATAGCCGTTATATCATCTACTGGCCACAGACAACCAAAGATGGATTGGATGCCTTGAAGCGCAAGATCGAGCAGGAGGAAAAAGACCGCGCGGCATTGGATGCTGTCACGATCGATGGCGTGAAAACCGGACAGCAACAGCCCGAATCCGACCATTTTATTCAGTCGGAGAACTCCAACACAGGCTTTAGCGATGAGGTGCATTGGCGTCAGACCCGGGGAGGATGGTTTAGCTATCAGTTGAAAAACGAAGAGGGAAAAGCCGAGCAGTTGTATGTGAGCTTCCTGGAAGATACGCGTCCCCGTCAGGTGGATATCTATCTGAACGATGAGGCGATAGCCTCTGTCATTTCGGAAGATAAAAAGGCAGGTTCCATTTGGACAGCGACTTATACAATTCCCGAAAATCTGCGTGAAAATAAAATTTTAACTGTTAAATTTGTGGCGGAAAAAAACGCACCTTCAACTAAGATCGTGGAAGTAAGGTTGTTGGAAAAATAAAAACAATAATGACAGCAGCATTTTATAAAGAGCAGCATAAATTTCTTGTAGCAGTCGACTGTATTATCCTGGGTTTTAAGAATGGAAAATTATATCTGTTGATCTCAAAACGTAAATTCGAACCACTCAAAGGGCAGGATACCCTGATGGGGGGATTCTTGCGCGAGCACGAAAGCCTTTCGGAAACAGTATCCCGCGTTGTTTATGAATACACAGGCATTGAAGATGTGTATATGGAACAGGTGGGTGCTTATGGAGAGATGGGGCGTGACGAGGGTGAACGGGTTATCTCGGTCGGTTATTATGCCCTGATCGATCTGGAGATGTTCGACGAAGAGCGTTGCAAGATTCATGATGCCCGTTGGAAAGAATTGGAGGAGGTTGGTCGACTGATCTTTGACCACAATCTGATCCTAGAAGATACGATCGATCTGTTGCGCAGAAAAGCCGCTACGCAACCTATTGGGTTCAATATGCTGCCGGAGAAGTTCACGTTGCCGCAACTGCAATCGCTTTATGAAGCCATTTATCAGACAGCTTTCGACAAACGGAATTTCCGCAAGAAGATGTTAGAAATGGATATCCTGGAAAAGCAGGAAGACAAAGATAAATCAAGCTCCAAAAGAGGTGCTTTCTACTACAAATTTAATAAAGAGAAATACGATCAGCTACTGGAAAAGGGATCTTACTTTTCCATCTGATGGAATGAAAAATGAGGAATGAAGAATGAAGAATTGAAGATCGCTTAGTACCAATTCTTCATTCTTCATTCCTCATTCTTTATTTCCCAACGACCTCCACCGTACATCCGGCAGGTGCCTCTATCTTATGATTTCCATCTTTCGATAGTCTTAGTTTTATCTTTCCCTCTTTTACCGGGAATTCGATATTGGCCCATTCCAAATCCATCAGATCGGGTTGCAGGGTATAATGGTTTAGCTTCGTATCGGATTGCCTGAAGCCGGCAATGCCATTCAATACCGCTACAATACCCGGGACACCGTTGGCACCGTGACAAAGGCTTAATCCGTAAGGGCGGTTGTAGAAGACAAGCTGTTCTTTCTTTGTTTTCGTGTAGGAGAAGTTCTCCGGGAAACGTGTATGTCCCTGTTCCAGCCAGTCGCCGAAGACGGTAAACAGGAAATTCCACATCTCTCTTACCCGGCGGGCTTTGGCATAGGCCATAAACTCATAGCCTTTCTCATAGCTCACATACTCTTTGTAATAGGGGATAGTTGGTAATGTTTCAAACAGCTTGTCGTAATGGCTCTCCGGGAAAATGCCCGCAAGGATAGCCCAGTATTGCGCATGATGGGAAATACCCTCGTCTAATTCACCTTGCTTGGTATATCCATTCATAAACAAGCCTTTCTCTTCGTTCCAGAAATAGGTGAAGATAGCTTTCTTCAATGCTTCCGCTTTTGCACGATAATGCCTGGCGGCCTTTCGGTCTCCCCATTTCGTGCAGAAATCAGCACCGATCTTATAATTGTAATAAAGCATGATCTGGGCGTAGGTGGGTGTGCCTTTTCGGTCCGGTCCCTGTCGTGTTGCCCATCCGGGAACAAATCCCCAGCTCACCCCTACATTGGCGGAGATAAATCCCTTTTCATCCTGCAATGTTTCGTAAAGTCCCAATAGTTGTTCCATCCGGTCGCGATACGAGAGGATGGTTCGGAAATCTCCATATCTTTTGTAATGTTGTTGGAAGCCTATAAGCGCATGTAATGGATAATC
Source organism: Parabacteroides sp. PM6-13 (assembly GCF_029892605.1). Lineage (GTDB taxonomy): Bacteria > Bacteroidota > Bacteroidia > Bacteroidales > Tannerellaceae > QVMG01. The sequence goes on along the minus strand of NZ_JARXWF010000004.1, from coordinate 41,509 downwards.
GGGTATGCCCAGGTCGGATGTGGTGGGGTTTAGCGGCAATAGGGCTACCGATAAGCTATTCAGGGACACCTGCTTGTCGCAGAAGACATAATCGCCGCCGAAGGTGCTTAATACCGCATCCATGGACCAGGGCAGGTAGTCGCGCTTGATGCCGTCCAGGTAAAAGCCATGGGTGCTTGTGTGGAGGGATGCCACCGATGCATTCCAGATATTATTTATCCGTTCATCATCACATTCGAAAGTCATTTGGAAATCGACAGGCCACATCTTCACCGTAAATGTAACATCCGTTATCTCGCAACCCTCCTCACTGAAAAGCTTGACATAGCGCAGTCCCCTTTCGGGTAGTGTAATCCGTGTTTCAGTGGCCGACAGCGTATACGGCTCGATAGGACGTTGTTCGAAAAGGGTCGTGTCTTCATTCAGTGTCTCTTCGGGGCTTTCTCCTACGAGTGCTGTCAGTTTGCCTTTCCCTTTTACGGAAAAAGAGACCTTGCCTACCTCCAGGTGGAAGAAGTCGATCAACACATAGCCGTTTTTCTGGAGCATGATTTTGTCGTTGTCGATCGATGCGTTTCGGATTGGCAATACAGAGCTGGGATGGATAGTTACAAGTGTCTCCGGATCATCCAACGGCATACGGCCGGCTGTGCCGAATACCGGAGATGTTTCGCCCCTATTCCAGGTCGTTTTGTCCAGGCTTGCCTCCCAGCCATCGACCGACGGCTTCCCATCCAAAGATACTTTGATGGCCGGCAAGTTGTTTTCTGCCTCTACCTCGAACAATAGGCTGTGTTTGCCTTTGGGTAGCCGGATGGAGTTGTCGTTAGTCCCGGATAGTTTGCCGTTTATATAGAGCTTCGCTTTGCCTGTCGATGTCCATGCCAGGGTGGTCTCCGCAGCAAAGTGGACTGTTTTTCGGAACGAAGTGCTATAGGCAGGCGCATAAAAATTGCCGGGATACCCGACATTGACGCAACGCTCCGCCGATTCTTCTACCCTTTTCTGTTGCAGGTGGGCACTGAGTTGTCCCGGATACCAAAGGTATTCGCACTGATTCCCTTGGAAACTTTCCTGGATACTGACAGCCGGATCCAATAATGGGTCATACTGAATCGTTTGGGCTTGAAGCGCTGTCGCCAGTAAGAGCAGACTCAGGCAGCCTACTTTGTGTTTTAATTTCATGTTCTATAGATTGATGATTTATAGTTGTTTCTATTTAACCCGTTCAAAATAGGGCAACCTACTTAAAGGCACCTCTATTTCGATGCTGCGCTCCCCTTTGTATGTCTTGCCTAAGTCATCTTTCCAGCGTCCTTTGGGCAATTTGACGGTGCGTTTGTTGTCCGGAGTGACCACCGGAGCTACCATATATTTCTCTCCCAGCATGAATTGGTCTTTACATTCGGCAAACCCTTCGTTGGGGAAGGCATATTCCATATGTCTGACAATTGGCTCCCCGCTGATGGCCGATGCGCGTGCCGATGCGAGGATATAGGCGCCCATCCGCTCATGCAGGCGTGCCATCTGTACTACCGTTTCCAGATTTTCTACATTCAATACCCGCCAGGGGGCTACCGAAAACTGCATCATCGGCATCAACGCGTGCACCTGTGCCGAGCGAACGATTAGCGTCTGATCGAACTTGTCCGCTTCCAGGTTAATGAAATTCTTGATTTGCCCGCCTCCAATCATATCCGGACAGGTGTAGGCATAGCCCAGTAAACCGGCGGCTATCATCTGAGGAATAAGCGACTGCACCGCATTCCATGAATAGTTTTTGTCACCCAGACGCTGCACCAGCGCCTGCCCGCCCATTTTCCAGCCTGCCCGGTATTCATTGACAGGAAATTCCAATCCGATCTTCATCCAGGCTTCGGTATGATCTACAGATATGGCGTCTTTTTTATAAGCTATCAACTCTTTATTCGTATAAAAATTGTTGTCGCCCGCATCCAGTTTGAAACCGTCGATACCATACTCTTCTTGCATGTTTTTCAACAAGGCGACATAATGCGCAAAGGCTTCGGGGTTGGTCATGTCGTAGCAAGCGCTTTGCCCGTTCCACCAGGAGATGATTGCCGGTTTGCCTGTGTTTTTGTTTTTCAACAGATAACCTTTAGTAGCCAGTTCTCTGTATTCCTGCGTGTCGGCCGATACGAATGGGCAGATCCAAAGCATCACTTTGAAACCCATGCGATGTAGTTCCTCCACCATCGCTTTCGGATCAGGGAACTTCTCCGCCCGGAAGTCAAAATTCCCGTAATAGCGTTGCCAGTTATCGTCGATCATCAACACACCGGGAGGAAAGCCGTTGTCAATAATGCCTCTCGCATAACGCAGGATATCTTCCTGATTCTGGTTGTACATCAACTCAATCCAGGTGTTATACTGCGGCATGGCGAAGAAAAGCTCATCGGGCAACACACCGCTCGGCTTGAAATGTTTCTCGCAGGCAGCCATATAGGCCTCCCGCAAGCTATTGCCGGCATGGGTTACCGTTATCTCTTCATAATCCGAAGTGATCGAAAGCCTATTCTCCGAAACGGAAAAACGGAACGGCTTCTCACTCCACACATACCGCCCTTTGTTCGACAACAACAGAGGCACCACCTGATTATTATTGTTTTGTGTCTCCAGATTATACTCATCTAACGGCTCGATATAAGGCATACGCTCGCCATAGGCCACCACGCCGCCCCACCAGTATTCGCCCGGGAGTGCATTAATTTCATCTGCATACTGTGCATAAGCTCCGCCACAAAACAGCAAGAGCAGCAGGAGGAAGGATAATTTTCTCATATTATTCGTTCTTGTATAAATAGAATTCCTATGTATAGTTCTACTTTTTGCCGCAAAGAAACAGCATTCAACCTATGAAATAAATGGAATTATGTTCAAAATATATGAATTTAATTCAGGATGGCTGTATAGAAAAAAATTACGACTTCAGATTCATATTCCGGGCATAAAGAGGAATAAACAAAGGGTAGAAGCGAAACAGAGGTTGTCTTAACGAATGTTAAATCGATGTATTCTGCCGAAAATGCGCTTTGTCATTTTGTCAAAAACGCGGGAGTATTTTTCCAAAAACGTAGGGGTATTTAAAATTAGTCAGGCGAGAAACACTTTTTAACGTATCATATTGTACAGCAAAATGGTTGTTTTGCTTACATTTTGTATTTTAACATTTTGCTTTTGGGGAAGCCGTGGGTTGGGCTGAAAAATCGATATTCTTATGACTTATGCCGACGGGGGTTTGTTTTTCTGTTGATCGAAATGGGGCGAGGGTGGAGGCTATCTCAAATACTTTCTTATTTTTGTGATTTTAAGGGCTTTCGGGCGGTTTTCGGCGTTTTATTTGAAAAACATGTTGTAGAATATAAAAAATGTACGGCTTTTATTGGATACTTATCACTAATATTGCAAGTGTAAATGCAACACTTATTATTTAATACAGCAATACGAACAGGAAATGCTTGAAAAATTAAAAGAAGAGGTTTTCGTAGCGAACCTCGATTTAGTAAAACATGGATTGGTGATTTTCACCTGGGGAAATGTAAGCGCGATAGATAAAGAGACTGGCTTGGTGGTGATTAAACCGTCAGGCGTTTCGTATGAAACGATGAAGGCGGAGGATATGGTCGTTGTCGATCTGGAAGGAAAGATTGTGGAGGGCCGTATGAAACCCTCTTCGGATACGCCGACTCATCTTGCCTTGTACAAGGCCTTCCCGGAAATAGGGGGTATTGTGCATACCCATTCTACCTACGCGACCTCTTGGGCGCAGGCCGGCTGTGATATTCCGAATATCGGAACGACGCATGCGGACTATTTCAAGGATGATGTGCCCTGTACCCGTCAGATGACCGTAGAGGAGATCAACGGTGCGTATGAACTGGAAACGGGCAACGTGATTATAGAGCGCTTCAAAGACTTGAATGCCGAATATACGCCGGGCGTATTGGTCAACAACCACGGGCCGTTTGCCTGGGGAAAGGACGCGCATAATGCGGTGCATAACGCGGTGGTTCTGGAGCAGGTAGCCAAGATGGCCTATATCGCTTACGGGGTGAATCCGGAGCTGAAAATGAACCAGGAACTGATTAAAAAACATTTTTTCCGCAAACATGGTCCGGGTGCCTATTACGGACAATGATGGTAAACAAACAACTAAAAAAATATATTATTAACTTATTAAAACTGATATGCCATGAGTTTTGAAAATTATGAAGTATGGTTTATCACCGGAGCACAGTTGCTTTACGGTGGTGATGCGGTGATTGCCGTTGATGCACATTCTAATGAGATGGTCAAAGGATTGAATGATTCCGGTAACCTTCCTATTAAAGTGGTTTATAAAGGAACAGCCAATTCATCGAAAGAGGTTACTGCCGTTATGAAAGCAGCAAACAACGATGAGAAATGTATTGGCGTGATCACCTGGATGCATACCTTCTCTCCGGCTAAGATGTGGATACATGGTTTGCAAGCCTTAAACAAACCGCTGTGTCATTTCCATACACAGTTCAATAAAGAGATCCCTTGGGATACGATGAATATGGATTTTATGAACCTGAATCAGTCGGCACATGGCGACCGTGAGTACGGACATATTACAGCACGCTTGCGCAAACCGCGCAAAATCGTTGTAGGTCACTGGCAAGATGCAGCCGCGCAAGAAAAACTGGCTGTATGGATGCGTGTGGCCGCTGCTTGGGCTGATGCACAAGATATGTTGATTATCCGTTTCGGAGATCAAATGAATAACGTAGCCGTAACAGATGGTGACAAGGTGGAAGCTGAAATGAAATTAGGCTATCACGTGGACTATGTACCGGTGAACGACCTGATGACCTATTATACGGCTGTATCGGATGCGGATGTAAAAGCGCTTGTTGCTGAGTACTTCGCTCAATACGACCACGCGGCTGAATTAGAAGATGAAAGTACAGAAGCCTATACGAAGGTCTATAACTCTGCGAAAGCGGAGATTGCTATCCGTCGTATTCTCGAAGATATGGGCGCGAAAGGTTTCACTACGAACTTCAACGACTTAGGTCTTATGGACCAGATACCCGGACTTGCCAGCCAACGTTTGATGGAGGCAGGTTATGGTTTCGGTGGTGAAGGCGACTGGAAAACGGCGGCTCTTTATCGTACGATGTGGTTTATGAGCCAGGGTATGCCGAAAGGTTGCTCTTTCTTGGAAGACTACACCTTGCATTTCGATGGCGAGAAAAGTGCGATCCTGCAAGCTCATATGTTGGAGATCTGTCCGCTTATCTCTGCCGAGAAACCGAAACTGGAAGTACACCGCTTGAGCATTGGTATCGACAGCGAAACAGCTCGTTTGGTATTTACTGCGAAAGAGGGTGAAGGTATTGCCGCAACGATCATTGACTTAGGCAATCGCTTCCGTATGATTGTAAACAAAGTGGATTGTATCAAGAGCAAACCGCTTCCTAAGCTGCCGGTAGCTTCTGCTTTATGGATTCCGCGTCCTAACCTTGAAGTAGGCGCAGGTGCTTGGATTATGGCGGGAGGTACTCACCATACCAGCTTCTCGTACGACCTTACGGTTGAGTATATGGAAGACTACGCAGAGATAGCAGGTATAGAGCTTGTTGTTATTGATGAGAACACCAATATGTCGGAGTTCAAGAAAGAGCTTCGCATGAATGAGGTATATTATTTGCTCAACAAATAATGCTCTATCATGATGAATATTGCAGATGCAAAACAAACCATCGAATCAGGCAAGGCTATTCTGGGTATAGAGCTTGGCTCAACCAGAATAAAAGCTGTTTTGATTGATGAAGAAAATAGACCGATCGCGCAAGGTAGCCACAGTTGGGAGAACCAATTGGTGGATGGTCTATGGACATATAGTATAGAGGATATATGGAAAGGCTTGCAAGATTGCTATGCGGATCTTAGAGCCAACGTGCAGACTCGTTACCAGGTAGAATTGGAGAACCTGGCGTCTATTGGCGTAAGTGCGATGATGCACGGCTATATGCCTTTTAATGACAAAGAAGAGATCCTGGTGCCTTTCCGCACTTGGAGAAATACAAATACAGGGCAGGCTGCGGCCGCCCTGTCTGAACTTTTTGTCTATAACATTCCGTTGCGTTGGAGTATCTCGCATATCTATCAGGCTATTCTTAACGGAGAGGAGCATGTTGGGGAGATCAGCTTCCTGACTACCCTGGCAGGATATATCCACTGGCAACTGACTGGCAAGAAGGTATTAGGCATAGGGGATGCTTCCGGTATGCTGCCTATAGACCCTGACACGAAGAGCTATTATGGTCACATGGTAGATAAGTTCGACGCTTTGATTGCCGATAAAGGATACGCCTGGAAGCTGCTTGATATTCTTCCTGAGGTGTTATCGGCCGGTGAGGATGCAGGACGTCTGACGGAAGAGGGTGCTTATAAACTTGACCCGTCGGGTAACCTGAAGCCGGGTATTCCTCTTTGTCCTCCGGAAGGAGATGCGGGCACAGGTATGGTTGCTACGAACGCGGTAGAGCAAAGAACCGGTAATGTGTCGGCAGGAACCTCCTCTTTCTCTATGATCGTATTGGAAAAAGACCTTTCTAAGCCGCATGAGGAGATAGATATGGTTACTACGCCTGATGGTAGCTTAGTGGCTATGGTACACTGTAATAACTGTACTACTGACCTGAATGCCTGGGTTAATCTCTTCAGAGAGTATCAAGAATTATTGGGTGTTCCGGTAGATATGGATGTGGTGTATGAGAAGCTATACAATCACGCGCTTACGGGCGATACGGATTGTGGCGGTTTAGTCGCTTTCAACTATGTTTCAGGAGAGCCTATCACAGGACTTTCAGAAGGTAGACCTTTATTTGTACGCTCTTCAGGCGATAACTTCAATCTGGCTAACTTCATGCGTGCTCATTTACAAGCCTCTGTAGGGGTATTGAAGATTGGTAACGATATCCTCTTCAACGAAGAGAAAGTCAAGGTTGATCGTATTACCGCTCATGGAGGTCTTTTCAAAACGAAAACAGTTGGCCAACGCATTCTTGCTGCGGCACTCAACTCGCCTATCTCCGTGATGGAAACAGCCGGTGAGGGTGGTGCCTGGGGTATTGCTTTGTTGGCCTCTTATTTAGTGAATAACGAAAAGCAACAACCGTTAGCCGAGTTTCTTCATCAACATGTGTTTGGTGGTGAGGCAGGTATGGAGATCTCACCTTCAGCCGAGGATGTTGAGGGATTCAATATTTATATAGAGAACTATAAAAAGGCCCTTCCTATTGAGGAGACAGCCGTTAAATATAAAATATAGGTCACTGTAAGAAAGATATTAAACACGAACTAATAATTTAAATTACTATTATGTTAGCATTAGATTGGATTGTAATTGGAGTATTTGCGCTCGTGCTCATCGGTATTATCGTGTGGGTAATGAAGCAAAAGCAAAATGACTCGGCAGACTATTTCTTGGGAGGACGCGACGCGACATGGATTGCGATCGGTGCTTCTATCTTTGCGTCGAATATTGGTTCCGAACACTTGATCGGATTGGCGGGTGCCGGTGCGTCAAGCGGTATGGCTATGGCTCACTGGGAAATCCAGGGTTGGATGATTCTTATCTTAGGTTGGGTGTTCGTTCCGTTCTACTCTCGTTCTATGGTGTACACCATGCCGGAGTTCCTCGAGCGGCGTTATAACTCGCAATCGAGAACGATTCTGTCGGTTATCTCGTTGATCAGTTATGTATTGACCAAAGTGGCCGTGACGGTTTACGCCGGTGGTTTGGTGTTCCAACAGGTATTTGGTATCGAAGAGCTGTGGGGTATTGACTTCTTCTGGATCGCGGCAATCGGGCTGGTGCTTATCACCGCGCTCTATACCATCTTCGGAGGTATGAAATCGGTATTATACACCTCGGTATTGCAGACGCCTATTCTCTTGTTAGGCTCGCTGATTATCCTGGTGCTCGGATTGAAAGAGCTGGGCGGCTGGGAAGAGATGATGAGTATTGCGGGTGCTACACCTGTGAATGAATATGGTGATACGATGATTAACCTGATCCGTAACAATGGCGACCCTGACTTTCCTTGGCTGGGTGCTTTGATCGGTTCGGCTATTATCGGTTTCTGGTATTGGTGTACCGACCAGTTTATCGTGCAACGCGTACTTTCCGGTAAAGACCAGAAACAAGCGCGTCGCGGTACGATCTTCGGTGCTTACCTGAAGTTGCTTCCGGTATTCCTGTTCCTGATTCCCGGTATGATCGCTTACGCGCTTCATATAAAAACCGGTGCTTTCCTGCCTGTTGACGCGGCGGGTGTACATAACGCTGACGCGGCCTTCCCGACTCTGGTAGCGAAACTGCTTCCGGCCGGTGTGAAAGGATTGGTTGTTTGCGGTATCTTGGCGGCTCTGATGAGCTCGTTGGCTTCGCTGTTCAACTCGTCGGCTATGTTGTTTACGATCGACTTCTATAAGCGTTTCAAACCGAATACACCGGAAAAGAAACTGGTGGCTATCGGTCAGGGTGCTACGGTGGTTATCGTGATCTTAGGTATCCTCTGGATTCCGATCATGCGTAGTGTGGGCGATGTGCTTTATACCTACCTGCAAGACGTTCAATCGGTACTGGCACCGGGTATCGCGGCTGCCTTCCTCTTGGGTATCACCTGGAAACGTACCAGCGAGAAAGGTGGTATGTGGGGCTTGATCGCCGGTATGGTGATTGGTTTGACTCGTCTGGGTGCCAATGTGTATTACAGCAACTTCCCGGATGCGGCTCAGAACCTGTTCAAGACTGTCTTCTATGATGTAAACTGGTTGTTCTTCTGCGGATGGATGTTCCTGTTCTGTATCCTTGTGGTAGTGGTTGTCAGCTTGTTTACCAAAGCGCCTTCTGCTGAAAAGATTCAAGGTTTGGTATTTGGTACGGCAACACCGGAACAGAAAGCCGAAACACGTGCCAGCTGGAATAAGTGGGATGTGATCCATTCCTGCATTATCTTAGGTATCACAGCTGCTTTCTATTTCTATTTCTGGTAAGAGATATTGATATGAATAGATAAAAAAGAGCGGAGGTTCCTCAAGGGAATCTCCGCTCTCTTTTTTAGTGGAAGTGGTGATCGTTTTGCACTTAGTAGTTAAAAGTAGTCAAAGTAGTTAGAGTAGTCAGAGTCGCAAAAAGATCACAACTAACGCTAACTACGCTGAATGATATTTAGCCTTATAGGTGCCCATGTTTGGATGAACGTGTTTGTATGACTGAAGGCCATCCGGGCCTGAAGGGCCGAGTCCCGGAGGGACGAAGACTTAGCCCACGGGTAAGCAGACTGAAAGTCTGCGCAACCCTGGGTATCACGACAATACAATGAGTGGAGTTCTGAAGGAACGATAGATATGAGGTGATAGGATGTATGGAGATTGGATTTCTTCTTTCGTTCTTGCAGAACTCATTTTTACATATCCATAGAGTCCCAGGGTGGCGCAGACCTTCGGCCTGCTTACCCTGGGCTAAGTCTTCGTCCCGCTGGGACTTGGCCTTGCAGGCCTGCTGTGGCCTTTAGCCATACAAACACGTTCATCCAAACATGGGCCTATAAGGCTAACTACTTAACAATTTTACCAACCACCAATTTATCACCCGACAGGTCGACCTCGAAGAGATTGGGAATACGGATATATCGTCCGTTTACGTCTTTATGGCTATGCACCGACATCAGCCATTTGCCCTCAAGGGTCTGAAACAGCATGCCGTGTCCGAAGTTCGGAGGCGTGATCGGGTCCTTCTCCTGGATCCAGGGGCCGTCGATAGTGCCGCTTTCCGAATACACCACGCCTTGCGTATACACATCATGGATCCAGCTTGTCCATATCATACCTAAACGTCCTGTGCCGGTACGGAAGAGGTAAGGACCATCGGTTACCTTATGAGGAACGATCTTGCCGTCTACCTCTTCGCGGTTCCAGGGCGAATCTTTGGCGCGAAACAGGATCTTTCCTTCTCCAACGGATCCGCTGAGGTCGGGCTTTAATTCGATCTTCTCCATCGTTCCGTTGCCGTTCTGCAACCATTCGTGGCAATAGATCATATAGGGCGTCCCGTCTTCAACCCAGAAGGTGCCGTCGAGGGTCAGCATCTTCGCCGGCAGATAGGTCTCGTCGGCCATCGGCAGGTAGGGACCCTCCGGGCGATCGCTCACCAATACATGGCTTGCCCGGCGTTCCAATGGTCTTCCGTTGACCGTGTCGACCATGATCGCGTTGTTTGTGAAGGTGGCAAAGTAGTAATACTTGTCTTTGTAGGCATGCAACTCAGCTGCCCAGATCATCGGATTAGGACCCATCCAGGAGTCGGGATCGGTCTTGGCGACATGATAGGGACCTTCCCATAGTTTCAGATCCGGGCTCTTCCACAAAAGACCTCCGGTGCCGGTCATGTAATACATATTCGTTTCTTTATCCGCGAGGATACAAGGGTCGCTCAGGCGGATAGAGTCTAACGGGATGTTTTTCCTTACTTCCCGTTGGTTTCTGTTTTGTGCCGACAGATACTGTCCCATCGTATACGCCAAACAGAAAAGGATCAAAAGATAAATTCGTTTTTGCATACTAAAAAGGTATTAAAGTGAAAAATAAGTTATCCATGCATGGTTTCGTCGATGGTGTAGTTGATAAACCTGTTCAACGGATAAATCAACTCCAGGCGTTTCAGGCTTTCCGTAAGCGCGTCCTCCGCGTCAAAGAAATCATCTTCTACAAAGTTCGAACAGGTGTAGTTTTTATGTTTCAGCCATTCGCCGCCCTCCGCATCGGCAGGAAAGGGAGCCGGCATGCGTTTTAGTTTATATGTGTCGTCCATCTTATAGTGGCGCGTGAAAGCCGGATCCTCCACAATCGAAACGAACTCTTCCATATTGTCGTATATGTCCTGCCGGAGCGCTTTCAACAGGGGAGGGTCGAGGTGCCAGACGCCGCCGGCAAACAGGGAGCCTCCGGGCTCTAAATGAATGTAATAGCCGCCTCGTTGATTCAGCTTGCCCCCTTGGGTGATAAAGGCACCGAAATGGGTCTTGTAGGGCGTCTTATCCGCCGCGAAGCGTGTGTCTCGGTAGATACGGAAGATCGAATCTTTTGTTGTCGTGGCGGCGGCTTCGGGGTCAAACTTGGCAATGCCGACGATCATATCGTCCACCAAGGCTTCGAATTGCTTTCGGGCTACCTGGTATTTCGCTTTGTTCTCTTGAAACCAGGTGCGGTTGTTGTTGCTTTGCAACTCTCTTAAAAAGTCGAATATTTCTTTTGTTTGCATCTTCGTAATAGTTATAAATGGCTGATAAAGGTAATGAATTTATAGAAAACGGAGATACTCTTGGATGGCGGCTTGCACCAAACGCTCTGTTTTTTGGGATGTTTTTTTGAAAAAAGAGATCTCCACTTCCGGCATTTTCTTCTTCGTTACCTTCTTCCACGAGCCGATGATACGCCCATTCAACATAACGGTAGGACTGAACAATCCGTTTTTCGTCATTACCTTTCCGTAGTGCTCGTCTTCGATCAGCTCCGAACGATCCTTGTAGCTGACCACGAACTCATCGAAAGGAGGAAGCAATAAGGCGGAGTCTTTTCCCTTTTCCGGTATCCGGATATCATTTTTCATCCAGAACTCTCTGCCGTTCAACGTCTCCGAGACAAACTGCTCTTTCACCATCTCCAGGGCACTTCGGGCTTCGGTGATAAGCAATCCGGACCACCAGATGAAATCTTGCAGTGTCGCCGGGCCGTGACTGGAAAAGAATTTATAGGCCAGCGTAGCCAATGCCTCCTCTTTGTCGAAAGAGCGAGTCTTGGGCACGCGCTCCTCTAAGAGGGCGTAGGTGTGTTTGATGCCTTTGGCGACTCCGTTGCATACGATCCCTTCTATTTCAGCCTGTGACAAGATAATACTCAGCTCCCGTTCGTCGATCTCTATCCCCTCGTTTTTTAGCTGTTCGTCGATCTCCTGCTTGGTGAGGTGTCCCTGTTTTTCTAAGGTGTTGATCACCTGAACGCTTCTGCGGGGCATACTTGCTTCGTCAATCCCTATCATCTTAGCATACGAGAGGAATACGGGTTTCAAACGCGATGTGGATAGTGGGATCATCCAGTGAATATCTTCGGCGGAAACAAAGTGCCAGGTTGGACGTAGGATATGTGTGCGAATGATGCGTCCCGCGTCGAGCGCCTCTGTTACTCGTTGATGGCTGGCGTCTTCCAACCGGTTCCCGATGCCCCATTTGGCCATTTCCGATGCTTGCGATTGCATGGCGCCCATATAGGAGACCACCTCTTCGGGCTCTTTTAGTCGGTTTTCGGCCAATAGCTGATTGTACAGGCGGATCCCCAGGATATCTGTCGAATTCATCTTTGTTATTTGTTTTTGTAGTGAATGTTGCAAACCTACGGATTATATATGGTTTTAGGGTGACCTGTTGAAAACTTTTTGGCTACTTTTTCTTTTTATTGTTTGGAAGTTATAGAAAGAATGTTGTAACTTTACGATGAAAATGATAACCCGTCTGCTTTTTAGGTGATTAGGTGGGTTTAGTTTAAGGAATGGTTTAATGTAATAGTGTCCGAAAAGTGGCTGAAGTTTCTTATCATACTCCCGTTTTATTAAAAGAGAGCCTGGATGGGTTGGCTGTGAAGCCTGCCGGTGTATATGTGGATGTAACTTTCGGTGGTGGCGGACATTCCCGTGAGATATTGAAACAGCTCCGTGGTGACGGGCGTTTGTATGGTTTCGACCAGGATGCCGACGCCGAACAGAATATTCCCGAAGATCCTCATTTTGTGTTTGTGCGGAGTAACTTCCGTTATCTCTACAATTTCATGCGTTATCATGATCAGGTAGGCGCGGTGGATGGGCTGTTGGCCGATCTGGGCGTTTCGTCTCATCATTTCGATGAGGAGGAGCGGGGTTTCTCGTTTCGTTTTGACGGGCCGTTGGATATGCGGATGAACTGCCGTTCGGGGCGTACGGCTGCCGATATTGTCAATCAATACACCGAAGAGCAGTTGGCCGACCTGTTTTATTATTATGGCGAGCTGAAGCAGTCGCGTAAGCTGGCGTCTGTGCTGGTGCGTAGCCGTCAACAACAGCCTATACAAACCATTGCTCAGTTTATTGATCTTGTCAAGCCCTTAGGCGGAAAGAATAAAGAGAAGAAGTATCTGGCGCAGGCTTTTCAGGCGTTGCGCATCGAGGTGAACGACGAGATGAGCGCCCTGAAGGAGATGCTGGAGCAAACGCTTCGCGTGTTGAAGCCCGGTGGGCGGTTGGTGGTGATCACCTATCATTCATTGGAAGACAGGCTGGTGAAGAACTTTTTGAAGAGTGGTCGTTTTGACGGGAAGAGCGAGCAGGACTTTTATGGCAATGTATTGACTCCATTTCGGATCGTTGAGAAGCTGGTTGTCGCCTCCGACGAAGAGGTGGAGCGAAACCCACGGTCGCGTTCAGCCAAGCTGCGCGTGGCGGAGTTGATAGGATAACAAAAAAAGAAAAAGAGATATAACCCATGGCACAACCGAACAGGAAAAAGAAAAAAGAAAAACGCTTCTCACTGCTCTATATCTTAGGGGGAGGCATTTTGAAGGAGGACTTCATCGTGAAGCACACCAAGATGATTGTGTTGGTCGTTGTGCTTCTTTTCTTTTTTATCGGAAACCGTTATACCTGTATGCAGAAACTAAAAGAGATCGATCGGTTGCAACAGCAGTTGCAGGATGTGCGTTTTGAAGCCTTGTCGATCTCGTCAACCCTAACGGGGCATAGTCGTCAGTCGCAGATCGAATCGTTGGTGGAAGAGCAGGGATTGGACTTGAAAAGCGCCAAGACACCTGCTTATGAATTGTATAAATAACTATGTCGGAAGAGAAGGAATTACAAGAGAAAACGCGTCAGGATAATAAGATTTTTGTCTATTATTTCCTTGTTGTTGTGTTGCTGCTGGGGGTGGCATCGGCTATCGTTTTCTGTGCTTTCAAAACAGCCTTTGTGGAAAAAGACAAATGGATCGCTGTGGGTGAAAGCCAGAAGCGTCCGGATCGCCTGGTATTGCCCGGGCGAGGCAATATCTATTCGGCGGAGGGAAAGCTAATGGCCACCAGCGTGCCTCGTTATAATCTATATATCGATTTCAGAGCGGATGGATTCAAACCGGAGGTTTTTCAGCAATCGCTCGATTCGTTGTCGTATTATCTTGCCAACAAATTGAAAGACAAAACGGCCGCCGGTTATAAAACTCATTTGCAAAATGGGCTGAAAGGCAAAAGTCGCCAGTTCCCGATTTGTCGCCAGCGGGTGTCGTATGCCGATCTGAAAGAGATCAAAACCTATCCTTTCCTTCGCTTGAATCGTAATGTCAGTGGTTTTTATACCAAAGAGATGGTGCAGCGCGAGAAACCGTTTGGTACACTGGCTTCGCGTACCATAGGTGATATCTACGGGGAACTGGAGGCCACGGGTGTTTCGAAAGGAAAGAATGGCCTGGAGCTGAAATATGATTCGCTGTTGCGTGGAGAGGCAGGCCTGAGCTCGGTACGCAGAGTAGGGGGGAGCTGGACCAATGTGACGGAGATCGAACCGATTGACGGGATGGATGTGTGGACTACCATCGATATCGATATTCAAGACTTTACGGAGAAAGCGTTGGTTGACAAACTGAAAGAGATCGATGCCGAATCGGGTACGGCTGTGGTGATGGAAGTGGCCACGGGCGAGATCAAAGCCATTACCAATATGGGACGTATCCGCGAGGGTGTGTATGGCGAGACGAAGAACCATGCCGTGGCCGACGAAACAGAGCCCGGATCGACCTTTAAGGTGGCCTCTATTATGGTGGCGTTGGAAGATGGCGTCTGTCAGCCGGGCGATTCGGTTGATACGGGTAACGGACTCTATATGATAGCCGGCCAACGTATGACCGACCACAATCTCAACAGAGGAGGATATCAAACGATCACTGTGGAGAAGGCTATTTGGGTATCCTCCAATATCGGGGTTTCAAAAACAATTCTGGATGGATACGCTGATAAACCGGAAAAATTTGTAGAGGGGCTTTATCGTATCGGTATGAATGCCGACCTGGATTTGGAGATCCCCGGTTCGGGAAAGTCTAAGATCCGAATGCCGAATGTCGACAGAAGCAATTGGTCGAAGACGGCACTGCCCTGGATGTCGATTGGCTATGAAACACAAATTCTTCCGATACAAACACTGACGTTCTATAATGCCATTGCCAATGGCGGCAAGATGATGCGCCCTTATTTCACCCGGGAGATTACGAACCAAGGGAAGGTGGTGGAGAAATTTTCACCGACTGTATTGATCCCCTCCATTTGTTCGAAGAAGACCCTGGCGATTGTACAGGATATGTTATTGGGTGTGGTGGAGAATGGAACGGGGACGGACGTGAGATCGAATATGATCCGGATAGCCGGGAAGACCGGTACGGCGCAGATCGCCTCGGGCGGTGTCTATCGCACGGCGGGTCACCAGGTCTCTTTCTGTGGCTATTTCCCGGCAGACGATCCGCAGTATTCCTGTATTGTGGTGATTCGTCAACCGCGTATTGGTTATCCGTCGGGGGGAACAATGTCGGGCGTCGTGGTGAAAAATATCGCGGAAAGAATATATGCCCACCAGATGTCGTTCGATCTGCGTAAGATCGATCGTGACTCGATGGCGGTGATGACGCCCCATGTGAAAGGGGGCGATCGCAAAGCGGTGGAGCAGGTGCTTCGTCGGCTGGATGTGAAAGCGGAGACCGGCGAACCGGAAACCGACTGGGTGGTGGCTGTCGCGGAAGGTGAGAAAGAAGAGGTGGTGTTGAAAGATCTTGCCGTATCGAATGGCAAAGTGCCGCGTGTGATCGGGATGGGTGCCAAAGATGCCATTTACCTGCTGGAACAGGCGGGGCTACAGGTGCATCTCTCGGGCGTGGGCAAGGTAATCAGCCAGAGCATTCAGCCGGGACAACAGGCCGTGAGAGGTCAAACGGTAACGTTACAATTGAGATAACAAGATATGAAACTAAAGGATTTAATAAAGGCATTAGACAAGCCGGATATACGCGGAACTTTGGATATCGATATCCTGCGCATAGAGTCCGACTCGCGGAAGGTAGAGGCGGGTACGCTGTTTGTCGCGGTGAAAGGCGTTTCTGTCGACGGTCATGACTATATAACGAGTGCTATCGAAAAAGGAGCGGTCGCTATCGTGTGCGAAAAAATGCCCGAGGAGGTGTCTGCTGCCGCAACCTATATTTGTGTAGGCGATTCGGCGGAGGCTTTAGGTGTGTTGCTTTCGGCCTGGTATGACCATCCGTCGGCTAAGCTCACGTTGGTAGGCGTAACCGGAACAAACGGGAAGACGACCATCGCTACACTCCTGTATGAGATGTTTCGTATGATGGGATACAAGGTGGGACTGATATCGACCGTTTGTAATTACATAGACGATGAGGTCGTGCCGGCTACGCATACAACGCCCGACGCACCTACATTGCAGGCGTTGTTTGACCGGATGGTAAAAGCCGGATGTTCCTATGCGTTTATGGAGGTGAGTTCGCACGCGGTCGATCAGCGACGGATCAGTGGATTGACCTTTAAGGGAGGCATCTTTACCAATCTTTCGCGCGATCACATGGATTATCACCTGACGGTAGAGAATTACCTGCATGCCAAGAAACGTTTTTTCGACGATTTGCCGAAAGAGGCTTTTGCCTTGACCAATATAGATGATAAGGCCGGGCCGGTCATGCTGCAAAATACAAAGGCACAAAAACTCTCTTATTCCCTGCGGACGCTGGCCGATTTCAAAGCCAAAATACTGGAATCACACTTTGAAGGAACGGCTTTGCAGATCAATGGGCAAGAGGTGATGGTGCATTTCGTGGGGCGCTTCAATGCCTATAATCTGTTGGCTGTCTACGGCACGGCGGTGGCCTTGGGGCGCAAGCCGGAAGAGGTTCTCCTGGTGCTCAGTGCCTTATTGCCTGTCTCCGGTCGGTTCGAAACGGTTCTCTCACCGCTGGGGTATACGGCGATTGTCGATTACGCGCATACACCGGATGCTTTGACCAATGTGTTGAACGCCATCGGTGAGGTGTTGGACGGCCGCGGCCGGGTGATCACCGTGGTGGGTGCCGGCGGAAACCGTGATAAAGGCAAACGTCCGCTGATGGCAAAAGAGGCGATCAAATACAGCGACCAGGTGATTCTTACATCCGACAACCCTCGTTTCGAGGAGCCGGACGAGATTATCCAGGATATGGTGGCCGGACTGAATGCTGACGAAATGAGTCGCACGCTTTGTATTACCGATCGTACCCAGGCTATACGCACGGCAACGATGCTGGCGAAAAAGGGTGATGTCATTCTGGTGGCCGGCAAAGGCCATGAGGATTATCAGGAGATAAAGGGTGTGAAACACCATTTTGACGACCGGGAAAAGCTGAGAGACATATTTGCACAACAACAATCAAAATAAACATAACGCATGTTATATTATCTGTTTAATTTTCTGGATGAATGGATCGATCTGCCGGGAGCAGGGATGTTCCGGTATATCTCTTTCCGTTCGGGGCTGGCTCTGATCCTCTCCCTGTTTATTACGACCGCTATCGGGCGTCTGATTATAGATAAACTGCGCCGTATGCAGATAGGCGAGACCGTGCGCGACCTGGGCTTGGAAGGACTCTACAGCAAGAAAGGAACGCCGACTATGGGCGGTATCATTATCATTATTGCTATCCTGATCCCTACGCTCCTTTGTTGCCGATTGGACAATATATATATTCTCCTGATGATCATTACCACCCTTTGGTTGGGGGCGATCGGGATGACCGACGACTATATCAAGGTATTCAAGAAAGACAAAGAGGGGTTGCGCGGGCAATTCAAGGTGATTGGCCAGGTAGGTCTTGGCTTGATTGTCGGTTTGGTGCTGTATCTGAGTCCCGATGTGGTGATCCGGGAGAATATGGAGGTCTATAACGGAGAGAACCAGATCGAAGAGGTGCGTTTTCATGCGGATGAAACCAAATCGACCAAAACGACTATTCCTTTTCTGAAGAATAACAATTTCGACTACCAGATGCTTGTCGGCTGGGCAGGCAAATACAAACAGCCGCTGGCCTGGATCGTTTTTGTGTTGGTGGTAATCTTTATTGTCACGGCGGTATCCAACGGTGCGAATCTGACCGATGGCTTAGACGGCTTGGCGGCGGGAAGCTCCGGGATTATCGGGGTCGCCCTCGGGATCCTGGCCTATATGTCGTCGCACGTCAATTTTGCCTCCTTCCTGAACATCATGTATATACCCGGAGCGGAGGAACTGGTAATCTTTTCCGCGGCGTTTATCGGGGCAACGGTTGGTTTTCTTTGGTATAATGCCTATCCGGCGCAGGTGTTTATGGGCGATACGGGTAGCTTGACCATCGGAGGTATCATTGCCGTATTTGCAATCGTCATCCGGAAAGAATTATTAATTCCGATCCTATGCGGTATCTTCCTGGTGGAGGTTGTCTCGGTGATTATTCAGCGTTTCTATTTCAAATACACCAAAAAGAAACAAGGAGAAGGGATGCGGGTCTTTAAGATGACCCCATTGCATCATCACTTCCAGAAGCCGGGCAATGCAGGTATACAGGCTATCATCCAGAAACCATATCATGTGATACCGGAATCCAAGATTGTGATTCGCTTTTGGCTGATCGGCATTATCCTGGCGGTGATCACGATTGTAACACTTAAGATGAGATAAAATGAAGCGGATTGTCGTATTAGGTGGCGGTGAAAGCGGAACCGGAGCGGCTGCTCTGGCGAAGGCGAAAGGCATGGATGTCTTTCTGTCGGATTTCTCGACGATAGCCCCTGTCTACCAAGAGATGTTGAACGCGCGTGGTATTGCCTGGGAAGAGGGAAAGCATACGGAAGAGCTGATCCTCAACGCCGATGAGGTGGTGAAAAGCCCGGGTATATCGGATAAGGCTCCTATCATCAAGAAGCTGAAAGAGAAAGGCATCCCTATTATCTCGGAAATAGAATTTGCCGGTCGGTATACGCATGCCCGGATGGTCTGTATCACCGGTAGCAACGGGAAGACAACTACTACGATGCTGATCTATCACATCCTGAAAGAGGCGGGACTCGATGTCGGTCTGGCGGGCAATGTAGGCAACAGCCTGGCGCTTCAGGTGGCGGAAGATCCGCATGAGGTGTATATTATTGAATTGAGCAGTTTCCAATTGGACAATATGTATGATTTCAAGGCGGATATTGCCGTCTTGTTGAATATAACACCCGATCACCAGGATCGGTATGATTATCAAATGCAGAATTATGTGGATGCCAAGTTCCGTATCCTGCGTAACCAGACGGAGGAGGATGCCTTTATTTTCTGGAACGACGATCCGGTGATCTCCCGCGAACTGGAGAAGCTGCATCCTCAGGCAACTCTTTATCCTTTTGCCTTGGAACACAAACAAGGGGTAAAGGCTTATCTGGAAGACAGTCATCTGGCGATAGAAACAACCCATGGTAAGTTTACGATGGAAGAAGACCTGTTGGCGTTGACGGGAACGCATAACCTGTATAACTCGATGGCTTCGGGCATTGCGGCGAAGGTACTCGATATTCAGGACGAAAAGATCCGTGCCTCGCTGAGCGACTTCAAAGGCGTGGAACACCGATTGGAGAAGGTGGCTCGTGTGCGTGGAGTCGATTATATCAACGATTCGAAGGCGACGAATGTGAACTCCTGCTGGTATGCCCTGGAGAGTATGCAGACCAAAGTGGTGTTGATTCTCGGAGGAACCGATAAAGGGAACGACTATACCGAGATCGAGGAGCTTGTCAAAAACAAGGTGCGCGCGTTGATCTTTCTGGGTGTTGACAATACAAAGTTGCATGCCTTCTTTGATGGTAAGATAGAGCAGATTGAAGATGCCCGCTCTATGCCCGAGGCTGTAGCGATCGCCTATCGCCTGGCTCAGAAAGGGGATACGGTATTGCTCTCTCCCTGTTGCGCCAGCTTCGATTTGTTTAAGAACTACGAAGATCGGGGTGAGCAGTTTAAGGAAGCGGTAAAAAACTTATAAAAAAGGAAAAGGTGGATTTAGCAAGTAAACTATTTAAGGGCGACCGGGTGATATGGATTCTCTTCATGTTCTTTTGCCTGGTTTCGTTGGTGGAGGTGTTTAGCGCAACCAGTACGTTGGCTTATAAACATGCCAACCATTGGGTGCCCATCGCTCGTCATGCCTCTTTTCTGGTAGGCGGGTTTGTGTTGATTCTGGTGATTCACAATTTTCCCTGTAAGGTGTTCTCGCTGTTAGTCCTGCTTTTACCTGTCTCCATTGTCTTATTGTTGCTTGCCCCCTATATCGGGGAGGATATCAACGGGACCACCCGATGGATCAGGCTTTTTGGTATACAGTTTCAACCCTCGGAGTTAGCCAAACTCTCTTTGATTGTTTTCACCGCTTTTATGCTTAGCCTGCGAAACCGGTATACGGACAAGCAGATTTATAAAACGATATTGATTGCCGCGGGGATCACCTGTGGAATTATTTTTGGCGATAATATCTCTACGGCAGTTATGCTTTTTGGTGTCTGCTATCTGATGATGTTCATTGGTCAGCTTCCTCTGAAGCGAATGCTCCGCTTGGGAGCCATTCTTTTTGTCGGATTGGTTGTTTTTCTGGTGTTGCTCTATATCACTCCGGTTGAGCATATACGAAAAATGCCTGATTGGTTGAGGGGGCGCCTTCTGACCGGTAAAGGGCGTATCGAACGGACTGTTCATCCGGCCGAAGAACTGGTGGATGCCAATGGGGTGGTGAAGATTACAGACGATCACCGTCAGGAGATTCATGCTAAGATTGCGATTGCCCGGGGAGGTGTGATCGGAAGGATGCCCGGACACGGACAACAACGCGATTTCCTGCCTCAGGCCTATTCTGACTTTATCTATGCTATTATCATTGAGGAATTAGGATTTGCCGGAGGGATTGTGGTGCTTTTGTTATATCTCACCCTGTTGTTTCGTGTCGGAATTATTGCCCGGCGTTGTGAAAAACCCTTTCCGAGGTTTCTTGTGTTGGGCTGTGGCCTGATGATTGTTGTACAGGCATTGGCCAATATGGCGGTGGCTGTCGATCTTATTCCGGTGACGGGACAGCCTTTGCCACTGATCAGCCGCGGGGGGACGTCGACCTTGATTACCTGTGTCTATTTTGGTATTATATTGAGCATTAGTCGTTTTGGTGCCGGCATGGGCGATGAAGAGGATGAGCCGGAAGAGGACAATGTATTACATACAGATATGAATGAGCAAGAGATAGAATCGGTGCTCGCCTCCATAGAGGTGGAGACCTTAGAAGAAGCAAACGTATGAAACCTTATAGATTGATTATCAGTGGTGGTGGCACAGGCGGACATATCTTTCCGGCCATCTCGATCGCTAATTGCTTCCGGGAACGCTTTCCGGACGCGGAGATACTTTTTGTTGGTGCTGAGAACCGGATGGAGATGGAGAAGGTGCCGGCTGCCGGTTATTCCATTGTGGGATTGCCTGTGAGTGGATTGGATCGGGCGCATCCGCTGAATAACTTCAAGGTGATAGCCCGTTTGCTGAAAAGCCTGCGTCTTGCCAAGAAAACGATTAAGGATTTCAAGCCCGATATGGCTATTGGGGTGGGCGGATATGCCAGTGGCCCGACGTTGTGGATGGCTTCATCGGCCAGGGTGCCTATTCTGTTGCAGGAGCAAAATTCGTATGCCGGAGTCACCAATAAATTGTTAGCCAAAAGAGCCGATAAGATATGTGTGGCCTATGAAGGCATGGAGAAATTTTTTCCGAAGGATCGAATTGTCCTGACGGGTAACCCGGTGCGCAAAGACCTGGAACAGGCGAAAGGAAAACGGGAAGAGGCATTGGCCTTTTTTGGTCTTTCGCCGGAAAAGAAAACCATATTGATTGTGGGAGGAAGCCTGGGTGCCGGTACGGTTAACCGAAGTGTTCAGGAACATCTGGAGGCGATAGCCGGTTCCGGGGTGCAGTTTATCTGGCAAACGGGTCGCTATTACTTTCAAGAGGCGCAAAATAAACTGGCACCTTATAAGTCGCCTGCTATCTGGTGTTCTGAGTTCATTACGCGTATGGATTATGCCTATGAAGCGGCCGACCTGGTTATCTCCCGTGCCGGAGCCAGCTCTATCTCCGAACTCTGCTTGTTGGGGAAACCGGTGATACTGGTTCCTTCGCCCAATGTGGCGGAAGATCATCAAACCAAAAATGCGATGGCTTTGGTAGAAAAAGAGGCTGCATTATTCGTTCCGGATAGGGAGGCTGTGGAAAAGTTAATACCTTTGTCCTTGGAAGTGGTTGCCGACGAGAAGCGTTTGGCGAGCCTGAGTCGACATATCTCTGCTATGGCCGAGCGCCGGAGCGCGGAACGGATCGTAGATGAAATAATGAAAGTAATAGAAGTACGATAATGCATTTAAACGATATACAATCTCTCTATTTTGTGGGTGCCGGTGGAATTGGCATGAGTGCCCTGGTGCGCTACTTTCTTTCGAAAGGGAAAAAGGTGGCGGGCTACGACAGGGTCTCTTCTGTTCTGACGGAGAAGTTGAATGCCGAAGGCGCTGATATTCATTATGAGGATAATGTGGCGTTGATACCTGCCTGGTGTAAAAATCCGGCGGATACGTTGGTCGTATATACGCCGGCCGTGCCCAACGATCATACGGAACTGGTCTGGTTTCGTGAACATGGCTTCACGGTGATGAAGCGGGCACAAATATTAGGGGAGATCACCCGCTCTGCCCGGGGACTTTGTGTTGCCGGAACACATGGCAAGACAACTACCTCTTCGATGACCGCTCATGTGTTGAAACAGTCGCATGTGGATTGCAATGCCTTTCTGGGTGGCATATTAAAAAACTGGGGGTCGAACCTGATGCTGTCGGACAAGAGTGACTTGACGGTGATTGAGGCGGATGAGTACGATCGTTCGTTTCATCAGTTGACACCTTATATGGCGGTGATCACCTCCGCCGATCCGGATCACCTCGATATCTATGGCGATGCCCAAAGCTACCGGGATAGCTTCGAACATTTTACCTCCCTGATACGTCCGGAAGGCTGCTTGATTATGCGAAAAGATATAGCGGTGACTCCACGGTTGCAACCGGGTGTCCGCCTGTTTACCTATTCGGCGGAGGAGGGTGGTGATTTCTATGCGGAAAACATACGCATTGGCAACGGAGATATCTTTTTTGATTTCATTGGGCCGGATGTGGCTGTCAGAGATGTCTCCCTGGGCGTGCCTGTTCAGGTGAATATCGAAAATGCCGTAGCCGCTATGGCGGTAGCCTGGCTCAACGGGGTGACGGAAGAGGAACTAACACGGGGAATAGCCAGCTTTGCCGGTCCGGAGCGTCGTTTCGACTTCCAATTGAAAGAGGAGGATATTGTATTGATTGATGATTATGCCCATCATCCGATGGAACTGGAAGCCAGTATCCGATCGGTCAAAGCGCTTTATCCCGACCGGAAGGTGACGGGTATTTTCCAGCCTCATCTCTATTCCCGTACCAGGGACTTTGTGGATGGTTTTGCGGAAAGCCTCTCTTTGTTGGATGAACTGATCCTGTTGGATATCTATCCGGCTCGGGAATTGCCTATTCCGGGCGTTACTTCGCAGCTGATCCTGGACAAGGTGACGTTGTCGGACAAGAGGTTGTGCCGGAAAGAGGATCTGTTGGATTGGGTCGAGGGACATGCTTTTGATATTGTATTAATGTTGGGTGCCGGAGATATCGACCGCTTGGTTAAACCGGTCAAAGAAATATTGGAAAAAAAGAGAGATAAAATGTGATGGTTCGTCTGTTCTCCATATTGATAGCCCTGTTGCTTGGCTTTTATATTGTGTTGGCCTCTGTCTTTCTGAAAGATCGGTCGGTCGCCAAAACATGTGAAGGCCTGGAAATAATCGTGCGCGACAGCCTGGATAAGCATTTTGTCAGCGAACAGGATGTGATCTCTTTATTGAAACGAGCCGATCTTTCTCCTATCGACAAGCCGATGTATGCTGTCAATACGGAGCGGATCGAAGAGGAATTGATGAAGAATCAGATGATCTCCCGTGTGGAGGTCTATAAAACACCTTCCGGGAAAGTCAAACTGGAGGTAAGCCAAAAGATGCCACTCCTTCGGGTAATGAGCATTCATGGAAGTTATTATATTGATAACGCGGGTAGTAGTATGCCGCTGAGCCAACGCTATGTCGCCCATGTGCCGATTGCCACCGGGCATATCGAAAAAGCGTTTGCCATGAATGAATTATACAAATTTGCCTTATTTTTGCATAAGAATGAATTCTGGAACAACCAGATAGAGCAGATTAATGTCACTTCGAAGCATGAGATTGAGCTTGTGCCACGCGTAGGGAACCATCGTATTCTCTTAGGTAGTATCGATAACTACGAAGAAAAATTGGCTAATTTGCAGTTGTTTTATAAACAAGCCATCCCTAAAATGGGTTGGAATAAATATAGTGTGATCAATCTTACGTATAAGAATCAGATAGTATGTACGAAAAAATAAAGGATATGGCATACAGAGACTTTATAGCAGTAATCGACCTGGGCACATCGCGTCTGATCGGTATGGTCGGACAGAAAGATAGCGCCACAGGTGTTATCAGTGTTCTGGCTTTCGACGAAGAAGAAACGGATCATGCGATTCGCCGCGGGATCATCTTCAATATTGAGAAGACTGCGGAAAGAATCAAACGTTTGGTCGCTAAGCTCGAAGCCAAGCTGAAAGGTGGGAAAATTGTAAAAGTCTATGTGGGTATCGGAGGCCAATCGCTTCATTCGATGGATTATTCTGTTGTGAAGGAGGTGGCTGAAGAGGCTGTCATGACGGAGGAGATTAAGGCATTTCTTTTGGAAGACTGCCGTACTTTCCAACCGAAGGGATTGGTTGTCTATGACATTGTTTCGCCCACCTACTACATCAATGACAAATTGGAGCAGAATCCGGTAGGTGTTCCTTATAGTAAGATAGAGGCGCATTATAAGTTGATCGTAGGGCGTCCGGCTATCCGTCGGCATATAGAGAATACGATCGAGCGCGTAGGCCTTGAACTGGCGGGCATTCTTATCTCTCCTTTAGCGCTTTCGGATGTGGTCTTTAGTGAAGACGAAAAGAAACTGGGGTGTGCTCTGGTTGATTTTGGTGCCGGTGTCACTTCGGTGACGGTGATGAAAGGAGGCAAACTGGATAAGTTGGCTGTGATACCTTTAGGCAATGATCTGATAACGAAAGACCTGACCACGCTTCACTTGGTGGAGTCGGAAGCCGAACGTATTAAATTGGAATACGGGAATGCGGTGGCTGATCTGGAAACAGAGGAGGCTATTCGGGTAAATTCAGTTGATGGTGTAGGTATTCGTGAGCTCAAACTGGCGGATGTCCATTATGTGATCGAATCTCGCGTGAAGGAGATTCTGGAGAATGTATTTGCGCAACTCGGCGCGGAGGATAGTCTGAGAGGACTGGGTGCCGGCGTGGTGATCACCGGAGGAGGAGCTGACCTGCGTGGTCTTATGGAGGCAATGCATAAGCAGTTGAAGATGGATATTCGTTGGGCCTCTTTACGTTCCGGTTTGCAAAAAGAAAATATGGCGGTCTCTGTGCCGGAATACTATGTTGCTTTAGGTCTCTTGTCGCAGGGAACGGTAAATTGTGCCTATGTTCCGCCGGCTCCTGTTTCGCCTACTCCTACTCAACAGGAAATTTTCTCGGGAACGGAAGATAGTGCAGAATCAGAGAGAATTGCGAAAGAAAAAGAAGAAGAGCGTAAACGCAAAGAAGAAGAGCAGGAAAGAAAAAGACAGCAGGGAAAAACGAATAACCCCACTCAAAAAGGTTTTAAGAAGTTTATTGCGAAAAGTGCTGGTAAGATTAATGACTTGTTTGAGGGATTGGATTAATAATAATAGAAAGTGTATAAGCTATGGACAAAGATACATTATTGGAATTTGATTTCGAAACAGGGAATCCTACTATCATAAAGGTTATTGGAGTAGGAGGAGGTGGCGGTAATGCTGTGAGCCATATGTACGAGGAGGGGATACAAGATGTGTCGTTTGTTTTGTGTAATACCGACCGTCAGGCGTTGGATCGTTCCAGTGTGCCAGAGAAGATCATATTAGGAAGAATGATCACGCAGGGACTGGGCGCGGGAAACAAACCGGAGAAAGCCCGTCAGGCAGCTGAAGAAAGCGCGGAGGAGTTGCGTGAAATGCTGTCGGATGGCACCAAGATGGTGTTTATCACGGCGGGTATGGGTGGAGGCACCGGAACAGGGGCGGCTCCTGTTATCGCGAAGATAGCCCGTGATATGGGACTGTTAACGGTAGGTATCGTTACGATCCCTTTCCTTTTTGAAGGTGAGAAGAAGATACTCCAGGCATTGAATGGGGTAGAAGAGATAGCGAAAAGCGTGGATGCCTTGTTGGTGATCAACAATGAGAAGCTGCGCGATATATATTCCGACCTAACGGTGATGAATGCTTTCCGTCGGGCAGATGATACGCTGACTACGGCAGCCAAGAGTATCGCTGAGATTATCACAATGCCGGGTCTGATTAATTTGGACTTTGCCGATGTGGAAACTACCATGAAAGATGGTGGTGTGGCATTGATGAGTAATGGCTACGGGGAAGGTGAAGGACGTGTTCGCCAGGCGTTGGAAGATGCGCTTAATTCACCGTTGCTTGGAAACAAAAATGTGAAGAACGCGAAACGTGTGCTTCTGAATGTTTGTTTCAGTCAGGATTCCGAACTATTGATGGAAGAGATGACCTACATCCATGAGTTTATGGCTGAAGCCAATCGGTATGTAGAGGTTATTTGGGGAACAGCCCTTGACAATACGCTGGGGGAGAAAGTCAAAATCACCATTTTGGCTACCGGGTTTACGACCGAGGATATTCCGCAAATTGCCGAGAAACGACTGCGCGAATCGGAAGGACAGGAAGACTTGGAAAAACAACAGGAAAAGGAGCGTGAAGAGAGTGATCTTATTGCGAAATATTATGGAGAAGGGACGCGTGGAGGAAGACTGAAACAGCGTGCTCATACGGTTGTGCTGGCTAATCATGAGCTGGATGACGAAGCGATGATCGCCTTATTAGAAGAGAATCCACCCTATAACCGGGATGCGAAGCTGGTGGCTCGATTGCGCTCGAAAACCAAACCGGAAGAGGCAACCGCAACGCTCTCCGAACCTCAAAAAGAAAACGAAGAAAAGACAGGAGGTGATTCGGCTGTCATCTCGTTTTTTAACGAATAATGAATCAATAATCTTAAAACAATAGAACAATGAACCTGTTTGATCAAATCAGTGAAGACATTAAAGCGGCCATGTTGGCAAAAGAGAAGGTACGCCTGCAGGCGCTGCGTGGAATAAAGAAAGAATTTCTGGAAGCTAAGACAGCGAAAGGTGGAGATGGCGAGTTGACTGACGAAGCCGCCGTGAAGATTCTTCAGAAGATGGTGAAACAACGCAAAGACAGTGCCGCCATTTATAAAGAACAAGGACGTGACGACCTGGCCGCTCCGGAATTGGAAGAGGTCTCTTATATCGAAGTGTATCTGCCGAAACAGATGTCCGCGGAGGAGTTGGAAGCGGCCTTGAAAGCCATCATTGCTGAGGTAGGGGCTGCCGGCCCTCAGGATATGGGTAAAGTTATGGGTACGGCTACCAAAGCGTTGGCTGGTAAGGCGGAGGGCAAAGCGATCTCCGAAACGGTTAAGCGGCTTTTGTCTTAATTTGCCGGAATAGATGATCACTTTTACCTGTTGTCTATTTTTCCTGATAATAGGCTATTTCGTGTATGGCCGTTTCGTGGAGAAGATATTCGGGGTAGATCCCGATCGTCAGACTCCTGCTTACGCCCAACGCGATGGTGTAGACTTTCTGCCTATGCCTACCTGGAAGGTTTTTATGATCCAATTTCTGAATATCGCGGGACTGGGACCTATCTTTGGCGCAATCATGGGAGCGAAGTTCGGTATGTCCTCCTTCCTGTGGATCGTATTAGGCACGGTCTTTGCCGGTGCGACGCATGACTTCCTGGCCGCTATGCTCTCTTTGCGCCATGACGGAGAGAGCCTGCCGGAAATGGTAGGGCGTTACCTGGGAAGCCGCTTCAAACAGTTTATGCGCGTATTTACCATTGTCTTGATGGTGTTGGTGGGCGCTGTGTTTGTGGCGGGTCCGGCGGGTCTGTTGGCAAATCTGACCGCAGAGCACCTGGATCTTACCTTTTGGATCATTGTGATCTTTATCTATTATATGATAGCGGCGGTATTACCGGTCGATAAATTGATCGGGCGTATATACCCCATTTTTGCTGCCGCCTTGTTGTTTATGGCAGTTGGCATATTGGTGATGCTGTTCGTGCATCATCCTCCTATTCCGGAGATTACGGATGGATTATATAATACACACCCCAATCAGCTACCAATTTTCCCTATAATGTTCGTGAGTATTGCCTGTGGAGCTATCTCCGGCTTCCATGCCACGCAAAGTCCCCTGATGGCGCGAACCATAAAAAGCGAGAAATATGCCCGTCCGGTATTCTACGGCTCTATGATTACCGAAGGCATCGTAGCGCTGATCTGGGCTGCTGCCGCTACCTATTTCTATCATAATCATGGCATGGCGGAAAGCAACGCGGCTGTTATTGTTGACAGTATCACGAAGAACTGGCTGGGAACCGCCGGCGCTGTCCTGGCTATTCTGGGGGTGATCGCGGCACCTATCACCACCGGCGACACCGCCTTCCGATCCGCCCGCCTGATCGTGGCCGATTTCCTTCATTGGGAACAGAAAACACTCTGGAAACGATTGGCGATCAGTATCCCCCTCTTCCTGGCGGGTATTGCAATTCTGCTTTATAGTATGAAAGATAAGGATGGCTTCGATATGATCTGGCGCTATTTTGCCTGGACCAATCAAACACTGGCCATTTTTACCTTATGGGCATTGACTGTCTATCTGACGAAAGAGAAAAAATTATACATCATCACCCTGATCCCCGCTTTGTTTATGACTGCCGTATGTACGACCTATATCTTTGTCGCTCCTGAAGGGTTCGGGTTAAGTACCGCACTTTCGCAAATCATTGGAGTAGGCATAGCGCTGATCACCCTTTGTTGGTTTATCCTCTGGAACGTCAAACGTAAGAAAGAGGCATAAGCCTATCTCCTTCTACATAAATAATAACGGTTTTTTGCCAGGCAATTCAAACAAATAATATAGTTATTTGTTACTTTCATATAAGAGAGTTTTCATAATTATATTGCCATATGAACCAATCAAACAAAAAGAAAATTAAAATTACCAAGGATGGACCTTATCAGGTTACAGGCCATATCCCTTTTAATCAATTACGCTTTGTCGCCGATAAAAAAGGCGCTTCAAGCGCTTATAAAGAAATTCAGCAATACAAGGTAGATGAAACCTATTACCTGTGTCGCTGTGGCAGATCCAACAACTATCCGTTTTGTGACGATTCTCATCTGAAGGGTGAGCCATTCAATGGAACAGAGACCTCCGGGCATAAGAGTTATGACCAGATGGCGGAGAAGATAGAAGGTGTTCAGGTAGATCTCTTGGATGCTGAAGAACTATGCGCGGTAGCTCGCTTTTGTGATACCTATGGCTCCACCTGGAACCTGGTAGCGGAAAACAACGATCCGAAGAGTGTAGAAATAATCAAACAACAATGTGCGAATTGTCCGAGTGGTCGTTTGACGATGGTCACGAAAGAGGGCGAAATTCAGGAAGAGGAATTGCCACAGGAAATAAGTATGCTCGAAGATATCCCTGCCGAGGCGCATGGACCGATCTGGGTGAAGGGTGGTATTCCGATTGAAGACGCGAACGGACGTTTTTATCCGATTCGTCAGCGCGTTACTTTATGTCGTTGTGGCAAATCCAAAAACAAGCCATTTTGCGACGCTTCCCACATGCAAAATCAGGGAGAATTGAAAGAATAATCGTTTTATTGGAAAAAAAGGAACAATTTGTGAACAATTTATATTGTAGCTTGTTATTAGTATAAAGTGTTTTTCATGGTATTAGAATTAGGTTTAATTAGGTAGATCCGTCTTATTCGTGAGAATGGGACGGTTTTTTTTGTTTTCACCTGTTCATAACTTTCCACTAAGCAATCGGGCGTCCTCTCTTATTTTCGCTATTTTTGTAGAAAATAGGATGCGCCCTAGCATAGCTCAAGCAAGCTTGGCTCTGCGTTCGGCTTTCGCTATTTTTGTCCTACCTATAATAGTGAGTCATGGATGAAGGCGTATTAGAAAAACTAAAGGTATTGGCGGAATCAGCCCGCTATGATGTCTCCTGCTCGTCGAGCGGCACGACGCGTTCCAACAAAAAAGGAACGATCGGCAGTGCGGCCGGATGGGGCATCTGCCATAGTTTTGCCGAAGATGGCCGATGCATTTCGCTATTGAAAATCATGTTGACCAACTACTGTATATACGATTGCGCCTACTGCATCAACCGCCGAAGCAACGACATCCGCCGCGCTACGCTTTCCGTTTCCGAACTGGTCAGTATCACCATCGAATTTTATCGTCGAAATTATATCGAAGGCTTGTTTCTCAGCTCCGGTGTCGTGCGCAATGCCGACTATACGATGGAGCGCCTGGTGCGTATCGTAAAGGATCTGCGCCTGGTGCATAAGTTCAACGGCTATATTCATATGAAAAGCATTCCGGGAGCCAGCGAAGAATTGGTGCGCGAAGCCGGGCTTTACGCCGATCGTATGAGTGTGAATATCGAGATCCCGAACGAAGCCAACCTGCAAAGCTTGGCTCCGGAGAAGACATTTCAGAGTGTGTTCACACCCATGCGCTACATTCAGCAGGGGATGTTGCAGAGTGCCGACGAACGGAAACGCTTTCGCCATGCGCCTCGCTTCGTGCCGGCCGGACAGAGCACCCAGATGATTGTCGGTGCCACGCCCGACACGGATAAAGATATTCTGCGTGTATCGTCGGCTCTTTATCAACGCCCGAGCATGAAACGGGTCTATTATTCCGGTTTTGTGCCTGTTAATTCATATGACAACCGCCTGCCCGCCCTGAAACAGCCTCCGCTGGTGCGCGAGAACCGTTTGTATCAGGCCGACTGGCTGCTTCGCTTCTATCAGTTCAAGGTAGATGAGATTGTCGACGATGCCTATCCCGACCTTGATTTGGAGGTCGATCCCAAACTGGCCTGGGCCTTGCGCCATCCGGAATGTTTCCCGGTAGATATCAACAAAGCGGACTACGAGATGATCCTGCGTGTGCCCGGCATCGGGGTGAAATCGGCTAAACTGATCGTTGTCTCGCGCCGCCATAACCGACTCGGAGCGGAACAGCTCAAGAAAATGGGCATCGTCATGAAGAAAGCGCAGTATTTCATTACCTGCCACGAACTGTCCATGCATACCATCAACGAGTTGCGTCCCGAGAATGTGCGCCTTATTTTAACACAAAAAGCAGGCGGCAGGAAACGCCGACAGGATGAGAACCAACTGATCCTTCCTTTTGAAGAACATTCCGACGCATGATTATTTTCATCTACGATAACAGCCTGGAGGGATTGTTGACCGCTGTCTTCGATGCCTACTCCCGAAAAACATTCCCCGACATTTTGCAGGGAGAGGAAGAAGCGTTGCCGCTCTTCTACGACGAACTATACCGAGTGATCACCGATACCGCCAAGGCCGACCGGGTATGGAAGGCGCTTGAGAAGAAATTATCGAAGGTGGCGTTGTCGGAGATCACCGTCAGCTGGCTGTCGGAACTGCCCGAAGTGGGCCCCTTGATCTTTCGGTATATCCGAAAAAACATCGATGCACCGCAGTCGGTTGAGATGAATTTTGGCGATCCGGACGTATTGGCCCTATCCAAGATATGGAAGAAGGTGGGCCAGGAAAAGTCACGCTTGGTGCAATTCCTCCGTTTCCAGAAAGCGGCCGATGGCACCTACTTCGCTGCGATGGAGCCACTATACAATGTATTACCCCTCGCCATCCCTTTCCTAAAGGATCGGTATGCCGATCAACGCTGGCTGGTCTACGACCTGAAGCGGGAATATGGCTACTATTACGACCTGCAGGAGGTGATCGAAGTGCGCTTCGAAAAGAAGGAGGAACACCTGCTCTCCGGCTTCCTCAGCGAAGAGATGATGGACAAAGACGAGAAGTTATTCCAGCAGATGTGGAAACAATATCATACCTCCATAGCGATACAAGAGAGAAAAAATCCTAAATTGCAGCGCTCCTTTATGCCAGTCCGCTTTTGGAAGTACCTGACAGAAAAGAGATAAGTCATAATTGATAATTGATATTTTTTAAAATTCTTCATTCATAATTCTTCATTCATAATTCATAATTAAAAATGATCCGCCCCTACATCCCATCCGATATCAGCCGCATGAGCAGCATCTGGCTGGAGGCCTCCTTGTTGGCCCACGATTTTATTCCCCGCTCGTTCTGGGAAGGCAAAGAAAGTGATATGCAAAATATCTACCTGCCTTCCTGTGTCAATTATGTCTATATAGAAAATATAACCGGCGAAGTTGCAGGATTTATTTCCGTAAACGACGGCTTTATTCCTGCCCTGTTTGTGGCTCCCAGTATGCAAAAGCGCGGGATCGGAAAACAATTATTGGATTATGTGAAACGAACCCATGCGCATCTGTCGCTTCATGTCTATGCCAAAAACCACCAGGCGATCTCTTTTTACGAAAAGCAGGGCTTTCGGATCACGGAAGAGCGCACCGAAAGGCAGTCGGGCGAACAGGAATATGTCATGGAATACCCCTAACACAAGAAAGATATGGAGTTAGAGATCAAACACCTACCGGAAAAGAACCGTTTTGAAACCACCGTAGATGGGTTTACGGCATTCGTAAACTACCGGATTGCAAACGAAGCGTTAGATATTTTGCATACCGTTGTACCCAGAGCCATCGAAGGACAAGGAATTGCCGCCGCCTTGGTGAAACAGGCTTATGACTATGCGCGCGCAAACGATATGCGATGCCAAGCCACCTGCTCGTATGCCGTCGTCTGGCTGCGCCGCCATCCTGACTATGTTGATTGAAAGGCTGCACGTAGGGCTCTCTGTTGGCTGAGCATGCTCGGTCATTTGGCTCACCATGCTCAACCAATTGGCTCACCATGCTCAGCCAGTTGGTCGACCATGCTCAGCCAACAAATACTCCTGCAGTCATCATTCAGTTTCACCTACCAGGGTTGTAATCAAAGGTGCAAAGGAAAAGGGGATATAGTGGTTAGTGGTTAGTGATTGCGCCGAAGAGATAGGTGTTTTTTCAAATAGGAGGGAATGTGAAGATTTATGAAGGAGCGCTGTAAGCGCGATTCAACCCAGCCCATGGGTGACCGCAGGGAACCCTGGGTATCAGAGTATAATAATAATGGAGTTCTGAAAGAACGACTATATACACAAATACCTAATAGTCACTCTTTGGCTAAGGCCGATCTTCGATTCAGAGTTCCATTTACTTTAACCTAAACCACCCAGGGTTCCCTGCGGTCACCCATGGGCTGGGTTGAATCGCGCTTGCAGCGCTCCTTCAAAAACCTTCAATTCTTACAATATCTGAAGACGCCCCTTTCTCCTTTCTCCTTTCTCCTTCACATATTCCAATATCTGAAGACAGGTAATAACCGTATCCTCTTTGATGATAGTAATCTCTTTGAATGAAGAGTTGCCAGGCTGAGCTACAAAGAGACGAGGAAAACCCTTTGCCCGTTCCTCCAAGTCGTCTTGAATAGCTTTTTCAAATAATTGCTGTATTTTCTCTTGATAAAAAGGGAAGTATCCCCATGTTGTAGCGCTCTTCCATATAAAAAGAGCATACTTATTCCGCAGATTAGAGAAAGAATAATAATAGGAATACCTACCTTCTGATACATTTTCACACGTCGCACCACCTTGTTTCAATGGAAAAAATAATCTTTTTTACTGAGATTTTGCTGAGAAGATCATTTCTCAGTAAAATCTCAGTAAATATTTTTGGAATTTACATGTATGTTCTTTTCATTTACCGGAGAATAAAAAAACAATGTTATTATGAAACGAGATAACTTTGATTATCCGGTTTGTGTAGACAGGGAAGACCAAATGAATAAACTCAACGGCTTCCCCTACGGAATACCGGAGAGAAGCCATTGGTAATTCTGGATACAGCCGCCACCTGTGGCTGTGCCTCACCGAGTTTTGAATTGAAAATCGCTTAGCGAAGCGTAAAGCAAAAACATCCGGCACAACCCGGAGAGACATTGCAGGTAAAGGTGGTTTATACCCCCAAGGATACGGGCTTCTTTAGCGAAACCATTACTGTTAAGTGTAATACGGAGAAATGGATAAAGCTAACGATAAGTGGAGAAGTGTTTTAACGCAAAAGAAACTTGGTGCGCCTTCGTGTTACTTGGTGGTAAAAACTCATTGTGGTATTATTCACCACGAAGTAATACAAAGGCACACAAAGAAGAAAAGAGACCGGAAAAGAACGTTAATGCAAAAGAAACTTAGTGTGACTTAGAGATACTTGGTGGTAAAAAACTCGTTGTAGCATTATTAACCACAAAGTAACGCAAAGGCGCACAAAGAAGAAAAGAGACCGGAAGAACGTTAATGCAAAAGAAACTTAGTGTGACTTAGAGATACTTTGTGGTAAAAAACTCATTGTAGCATTATTAACCACGAAGTAATACAAAGACACACAAAGTATAGAGTGAATGAATTAAAGTAAAATTAGGGGACAGATGCTAAAAAAAGCAAAAGGGAGAAACAACGTTCGCTTCCCGAAGGAACAGAAGCAACTGCTCTAAGAGTTGATATGATAGAAGCAGCCTCCCCCACTTGCCCCTCCTAACCATTTAATAAGAACCAACGGTCGCTTAGCGAAGCGTAAAGCAAAGGAGGTCGCTCATTATGAGCAAAGATACTTAGAAATGCTGAAAGGACAAAAGTCAGGCGTCCTATACACAAACCTTGTACACTTTCTAAAAGTAAGTAAGACATGTGTTTACGACGTAACCCATAATCCGCGGAAGGAAAGTAGGTGAGGTTGTGGATAGGAAATAAATTAATAACATCTTAATAATTAAGATTATGAAAAAGAAAATCATAGGATTTGTAATGGTTGTTGCGATAGCTATTACGGCAGGGTGGAATGTGTATCAGAATGAGAAAGAAATAGGACTCTCTGATTTGGCCTTAGCGAATGTGGAAGCGTTGGCAAACTGCGAAAGTGCAGTAGAATTCAAGAGAGGAAGAGCTGTTAAGATGACATGCGTAAATACATCAGGATCATCATATATATTGGATGCATGTGATTTCGACGATAACTATCCTGGAATGTGTCAAGGGAGAAAAGCAAATAGCTAGTTCACCCTCAAACAGAGAATCGACAAAATAAGCATTGGGAGAAGCAGTCGTTTTTTAGAAAACGAAACTGAAATATGAGCTGCTTCTCCTACTTATATAGTTTATTTTCATAATAAATAACAGTTAGTATGATATCCTTTATTTTGATTTTTTGCTTATGTTTCTTTGCCTCTTGCAATAGCAAACCAGTTCACAACAATGAGGTAAAAACCATCAATGTTTCATTCAATGGCAATGAAAGCGTAAATCTGTCGGAATTTGTTGATAGTCTGCAATATATCGTATTAGAAGACTACGATGAATCCTCTATGATACAAGAGATAACAAAACTTGAAATCGCGGACTCCTTACTCTTCATATTGGACAAGGAAATGAAAAAAATCCTATGCTTCCACGAGAACGGCGCTTTTCTAAGAACGATTGGCAACGTAGGTGGAGCTCCTGGAGAATATATAGCGATAGACGACTTTTGCCTGAACGAAAAAGGCGAATTGATTGTATTGGACAGAAGCGGAAAGAAGATTCTAATCTATGATCATAACGGTCATTATAGGACAAGCTATAAAATTGACATGACAGGGACTCAAATAGCTGCCATAGGGGATAAATATCTTTTCTACACACGGGGGATTGACTATCACACTATGAAAAAAGAGTATGGATATAACCTTTTTTTAACGGATAGTACCTGTCAGGTTGAAGAGATGTATTTCGCCTATAATGAGGCAACGGATGACTTTCTCTTTGGGAAAGTGTTCGACGTGGATGTCGATTTCAAAGAGGTTCTTTTTAACTATGCTGTTTATGACACTATCTACCAATTCGATACGAAAGGAATTGTTGATAAGTTTTTTATCAACTTCGGTGACAAGAGGCTGCCCGTGGAAAATATGACAACGGATAATAATAACACTTACTTCGCCGCATCAAAGTATGCTACTATTATAGGTGTTCGTTCAGCGGGTGAGTATTGTTTTATTAATTATACCTATAAAAATAGAGTAAGGTTGTTATTTGTTAAAGATGATAAAGTTACGAATGCTCAATTTGTTGAAAACGACATCGATAACACACTCTATTTGTTGATGCCCGATAAAGTGATCGGAGATCATGCTTATTATATAAGAGAATCATCAGACATGACTAATTATTACAATCAGGACACAGTATGGGTAAACACAAAGAACGGGATAAAGAAATATATAACTACAGAGTCAAATCCAGTCATCGTAAAGGCTTTCTTAAAATAGTATTAATCATCGTATTACTGTCTATTACAGCATGCATCAAAAAAAACAAAAATCAAAGGCGTATCACCATTTTTGACGAATTTGTTGATATTGGTGCGTTCTCGCATAATACATACTTTGAATATGCGATAAAACTTGAAAACTTAACCTCTGACACATTATTTGTCAAAAAAGTAGAAACGTCCTGTGAGTGTGTATCAGTAGTTAAGAATATAGATAAAATCGATCCTCACAATGTCGACTCTTTCATCGTATCGCTTGTGTTTGAAACAAAAGGGTACATAAACAGAGGATTCTCTTTTTATCTGGAAGATGAGCAAGAGCCTTATTCTGTTATATTTGAAGGTGAAATAAACAATTGATATGATTTAAAAACTTCAGAATGTCTTTTTTAGAATTAACAACGTAAAAAACCCTGTAAGTTGTTTATAATGAAATACATTTATCCCTTCTTTTTCATTTTGTTAGTATCTTGCTCTCAAAAAGCAAATTTAGACCTCGCCCTCCAATCCGCCGGTTCCAATCGCCCCGAACTGGAGAAGGTCTTGGATCATTACTCTGCTTCCCCTTCCGATAGCCTCAAGCTGCGGGCTGCGGTTTTCCTGATCGAGAATATGCCCTATTACTTCAGCTATAGCGGGGAGGATCTGGAGAAGATCAAAGAGGCTATGCGGTGGATGAAAAAGGATAATGAACATATTCCCGACAGCATTATCCGGGCAGCAAACGATTTCTCTACCCAAAGCCTCCGCAAAGTATATGATGCCCAGGTGATCACGGCGGATTACCTGATCCGCCATATCGACCAATGCTTTCGCAATTGGCAGGAACGCCCCTGGAACCGCCATCTCTCCTTCGAGGAGTTCGCCGAGTGGCTATTGCCTTACCGCGTTGGTCTGGAACCCTTGGAGGAGTGGATGGAACCCTACCGGGAGAAGTACGCCACGGCATTGGACTCACTCTATCAGGGAACGGATCCCATCGAGGCAGCCAATCTACTAAGCCTTTATCTCGGGCAGACGGAGAAAATCACCTTTAACTCTGATGTGCAATATATCAATCCCGGTCCGCTCTTCTACTTGGATTGTATCAGCGGAAGCTGTCTTGATCTGAGAGATGCCTCAATCTATATTCTCCGGGCAATAGGTATTCCGGCAATGGCTGACTTCTTCCGCATTTCGCCTACGGAAGGAAACGGCATGCATACCTGGGTGGTGATCCGTGATACGACAGGACGGGACGTGGCTTTCCGCAGCCCCGGCCTTGAAGTGAGCCGCAGTCTGCCTGCGGATTATCAAAAAGGAAAAGTCTACCGCAAATGCCATGGTTTGCAA
Organism: Parabacteroides sp. PM6-13; assembly: GCF_029892605.1. Lineage (GTDB taxonomy): Bacteria > Bacteroidota > Bacteroidia > Bacteroidales > Tannerellaceae > QVMG01. The sequence continues at coordinate 3,353 of NZ_JARXWF010000004.1, read as the reverse complement.
CCCCTCTCACAAGATATTATAACCGATCCCCGGATTCCCTCCTTCTTCCGCTCACCGTTCCTCCGCGATGTGACGGAAAGTTATAGCGGAAAGAACCGCCTCGAAGTGGAGGTGGCGGAAAAAGGACATGAATATATCTATCTGGGTGTACATACCTCATGGCGTACGATGCCTATTGCCATGGCAAAAGTTCGGGGAAGAAAGGCTGTATTTGAAGATGTGGAGAAAGGACTGGTCTACCAACTGTTGGCAGCCGAGGGGGAGCAGTTATCCGTAGCGGGTTATCCGGTTCTCTTCGGGGAGGACTCCACCCGCGTGTTTGTGCCCGATACGACCCGGAGGCAAACGCTTCACCTCTACCGTAAGTATTTCCTGGCGGATTGGCTCTACAGGTATATGAATTACATGATCGATGGAACAATAGAAGGGGCTGTCGATAAACATTTTCAGAACCAAACATTCTACTACCAACTGCAAGACTCGATCAGAAACGAGATTGTAAAAAGTTATTTTCCCAACCCGGCAGAAAAGACCCGCTACGTCCGTTTCTCCTCTCCTTATAACCGGCGTATCGACCTGGCAGAGGTCTCCTTCTTTACGCCGGAGGGACAGATTCCACCCGCGAAGATTGCTCTTTCGGGAGGCCCCTCCCTGAATATCTATAAGAACGGGTTATTACAGAATATAAGCGACGGGGATCCGCTCACCTATTATGCTTCGGCGGATACGTCGGCCACGGTGGTGTTTGATCTGGGGGAAGCCGCTTCGCTTACCCACATAGATATCCTGCCACGAACGGATGATAATTTTATTCGTCCCGGTGATGTGTATGAGCTGCATTACCAGGCAGGAATAGAAGGGTGGAAAAGCTTGGGGCGCCAACAGGCAACAGCATGGAAAGGTCTCATATACGACAATGTGCCTACCAATGCCCTGTTATGGCTTCAAAACCATACGCGAGGAAAAGAGGAACAGGTGTTCTATATGGATGGAGAGGAGCAGGTGTTTACGGGGAAGAAGAGAGTGGTTAATTATTAATTATTAATTGTTAATTGAAGATCGTTTAGCGAGCATAATAACAGATAAAAAAACTTGGTGCGCCTTCGTGTTACTTGGTGGCTAAAAAATATATATATCTTAAGGAGGTTTTCACCACGAAGTGACACAAAGGCGCACAAAGTAAAGAAATAGAGAAAAAGAAGAGATATATAATAACAAGAGGCAAAGAAAGGGGAGAAACATTTCATAATACGCGGAAGTATTGCTGTTTGAGCAGCGAATGATGTTTCTCCCCGGACTTGTCCTCCCAAAGGAAGGAGGTGTCAGGCAAAGATAAGTAAATATTATATACAATCTGCAGAAGAAGAGTAGGTGGCTTGTAGAGAGAAAAAGAATTAACAATATAAATAAAAAATTAGACATATAAAAATATGAAAAAGAAAATCATAGGATTTGTAATGTTTGCAGCGATAGCGGTTGCTGCAGGATGGAATGTGTATCAGAATGAGAGCAAAATCTCTCTATCTGACATAGGGCAAGCTAACGTTGACGCATTAGCCGCAGGCGAATCATCAAATAATAATCAAAATCCATGTAAATGGAAGCATGTAAGTTGTGGTTTTTTTTCTGGTAGTCGAGAAGTATGTCTCACAGATGGAGATGGAAATACTTGTCCTTGTGGATATGTAAGTAGAGATTGTTAATCCAAACAATGGGCATCAACGTCTTAAAATGGCGTTGATGCCTTCATTCTTAATTAAAAAATGCGATATGATATTAGTTTTTGTGTTTATATGCTTATTATTGAATAGTTGTAGTGAAAAAGTAGAATCGGATCATATCATACACTCCGATGCGATTCAAAACAGCAAAGCGTGTACGAATTTAGCGGATTTATTTGATGTTGAGTTTATTCCGTTAGAGACATTAGATGAATCATTATTGGGGCGTTCGGTTGGGAAAGTCGTAAAGAAGAATGGTCAGTTCTATATATCTTGTGATCGTAAATACATACTTGTCTTCGACCATGCCGGTAAATACCTATTTCAAATAAACAAACAAGGGGGAGGCCCCGGGGAATACACGAATCTATCGGACTTTGATGTGACGGAGGAAGGAGATATTGTCGTATTAAATTCTTCAAAAATAATCAAATATGATCCTTCGGGCAATATGATCGCTTCATTTGACATAGATATAACCGGTTTTAATTTATCTATTTTAGACAAAGACAGAATGCTTGTCTGTGCTTCCGGTGAAGATTACTTATTATATGCAATCGATACCCAAGGCCATGTATTGTCTAAAGATCTTTATAACAAAGGTAAGACTTCTATGGGGAAAAACATTGCATTCAACTATTTGCCAAAGCAAGGCTTTATATATCAGTATGAATTTACAAATACATTTATGATTTATGATAAAACGCGAAATTCGTTTAATGAACAATGTCTGATTCCTGTTGAAATGAACGTGATAAATATGTCTGACGACAAGAGAATGAGGGATAGACACGGCTATGACTATTATGAAAAACTTCCACAAACCAGGTTGTTAGGGGGCGTATCCATGTACTCTGATTATCTTTTGTTCTCTATAGGTAGCAACAGCGATGGTTTTTCAGTTTACATTGCAGACAATGTGAAAAATAACAGTTGGATTATTTCTGATAAAACAAAAAGTGACATTGGTTCCTTGTCTCCATTTGTTTTATTAAATAATGTAAACAAGTGTATTTCTGACGATTGTTTTGTTACATATATTGCAGTTGACCAACTTGTTGAAGAATTGGAATTGGGGCATCAATTCCTAAACGAGCCACTTACCTCTTATTTCAACAGAATTGAAAAACCAGAGGAAGAAAACCCTGTTTTGATTTTGCTGAAGATAAAAAAATAAACTTCGTGCGCCTTAGAGATGCTTCGTGGTTTAAAGAAAAGAGAATAATTGCGGTTTTATGTTGAACCACCAAGTGACATAAAGGCATACAAAGTAAACAATAAAACAATGAAAACACTCAAACCCATCCTTCGTAAAGCGGCGCATATCCTGGTCGACGTGGTCTTCTGGTTGATGATGGCGGGGCTTGGCTGGCTCTTTTTGCAGGTGTTTGTGTTTACCTCGTTTAAGATACCGAGCGATTCGATGGAGCCGGCATTGGAGGCGGGGGATAATGTGTTGGTATGGAAAGGGATTCCCGGGGCACGGTTGTTTAATATCTTCGACACACTCAATGAGGAACAGGTGGAGATCTACCGTCTGCCGGGCATACGACGGATACGGCATAACGATGTGGTGGTGTTTAACTTTCCGCATCCCAACCACTGGGGGAAGGTGGAGATGCATATTATGAA